>CAVOIH010000001.1:0-53612 GCA_963695885.1 uncultured Solirubrobacterales bacterium
GGGCCTGCCAGGAGCCATACGCATCGTTCCGGCCCCAGTAGGAGCGAAACGACTTGAAGTCCCGGAACGGAACCTCAGAATCGTCCATTCCGAATCGTTTTAGGAGAGTCCGCAGGGTTTGGAGACCTTCTCGCATCTCGTGGTCTTGAGGCTCGGGTTCCCCGATGTCCCGTACTCCTCCAGTTCATCGTGGAGGAGATTCGCCAAGGCGGAGGCGGCCTCGACATCATCGGCTTCGGTATTCCTGCCTGCTCGCAGGTCTCGAAGCAGGTCCAGGTCAAGCCGGGGAGACCTCGGAATGCCGAGCCCAAACGCATCGTCGTCTTCGCCCTCTATGAAGAAGTCATCTGGTCGCACTCAGGGAGTATCGCCAAGTCATCGGCGATAGCCCTTTGATCCGTCGATGATCGACGACGACGATGTCAGCGATCAACGCTCCGATGGCAGATCGTCAGATCGAGGTCTGGTCGAACGACCCACTGCTTCGGTGAAGATCCGTACTTGGTATTAAATCGACGAGGAACGGCCCGAGTACCCGTTCGAGGAACGGGGCATGGTTCTCGGTCCCTTCGAATGCGTTTGGGAGAGGCAACCGAAGGAAGAAATAATTCACATCTGGCTTGGGCCGCTCGGCGCCCACATCTTTTGGCCGGATATCTGGCATTCGCGACCGGACTGGCTCGGGAATCGGAATGCGTTGCCTTAACGACACGAGCCCCGAAGGGGCCGTCCCGGCAGATACAGCGTTGATCCCACCTAGACAAGGTCGATAGCGCAAATCACTTTCTGACATCCCGAAGTTTTGGTCGATGAGGCCGACCGCAGTACGAAGCCGATTCCGCGGTTGACTGGAGTCCGCGACATCCACTGGGACTCTGGTCGAGGTCTGAAAGAGTGGACTCGTCAGAGCGCTGAAATCCGGGGAAATAAGGATTTGTGCGCTAAAGTTGTAAATGATGGGAAAAACAACTCAGATAGACACGAAAAATGGGAATAACATCCCGAGTAGAGGGCTAAATCTCCAAAATATGGGAGAGGTGTTCCTATCGAACGCCGAGATCGCTGACGCTGTCAGATACGCGGTCAGCACAGACAAAGTTCGCAAGCTGGGGCCGCGACTCTATACGAAGAATATGAATACCGAACTATCTGAAGTGGTTCGACGGAACATCTGGCCCATAGTCAAGCTCTACTTCCCCGGCGCGACCCTAGCCGATCGCACAGCGCTCGAAAAGACATTGAGTCCCAACGGCAACGTATGGGTGATCAGCGATGTCAAGAGAGTTGTCGAACTGCCCGGCCATGTGATCACTTCGAGGAAAGCAAAAGCAACGGGCGAGCTGACCCCGTTTATGGATGGCTTGAACGTCCCTGATCTGACGACCGCTTTGATTTCAAATGCCCGAAGGACCAGGTCTGGTCCAAAGACCGGGGAGTCGGCCACTCTGCTTCGAGGCGAACTTGAGCAACACATGGCGCGGTTGCTTGATCATTCCTATGGCAAAGACGAGTTGGAGAAGATCAAAGATGAGGCGTCTGACCGATCCGATGGCGCCGAAATCGCCGCTATCGCCAAGGCGCTCCTTGGTGGAGACTCAACGGGATTGACTTCAAATCTCGCAAAGGCGAGGGCGCGCAATCGCGCCTATGACGAAATCCGAGTCGAGATGTTCGAGCAGATGACTCAATATCTCCTAGAGGAATCGCCGCCGCTTCCCATCGAGGTCAACGAAGATCAAGATCAAGAGCTGAGGGCTTTCTATGAGTCCTATTTCTCTAACTACATCGAGGGCACACGATTCAACGTCGGTGAAGCGGAACAAGTTGTATTCAGCAACTACAACCCGATGAACAGGGCAGCGGACGCGGAATGTGTGAAAGCCACTTTTCGCCTGGCCCGTGATGACAGCGGCCGAGAGTTCCGGGACTACGACGACTTTGATGAGTTCATCCGAACCGATCACGCTTCTTTGATGGCCAGCGTTGAATACTCAAAACCGGGTGAGTTCAAAGACCTTCCGAACTACGCGGGCACGTACCCGTTTGTGGCACCAGACAAGGTCAGTGGAACCTTGGAAGCAGGATTCGAGAACTACAGTTCGATCCCAAATGGTTTGCCCCGAGCGATATACGCAGCGTTTCTTGTGAGCGAGGTACATCCCTTCGTTGATGGCAACGGACGCACATCCCGTTTGGTCCTCAATACCGAACTGACCAAACGAGGCCTTCAACGGATCATCTTGCCTAACGTAAACCGGGACGACTACATTCGAGCCTTGAAGGACGCGAATCGTGAAAGGCGATTCGGGACAATCTCGAAAGCGCTTTACAAAGCTCAAGAGTTCAGCTCAACGCTTCGTCTTCAGGACCGCAGGAGCGCTGAGCAAGAACTGAATGTCTCGAACGCGTTCGAAGAGCCAAGCGATGGACGCCTAGTTTTCCCAGGATGAGTTTCTCTGCGGGCCGGTGACACCTTGAGACGTTGAAGAGGTCCACACCGCGGGAGTCTGATTCGGCCTCCGCGACTCACTCAAGGTCATCGTAGGCCTCGATATCGAGAGCGGGGACCGACCCTTCCATCAGCAGCAGCGTGTAGAGGTTGGTGAGGAAGAACATGAGCGCGTTCTTCTGGGCAGAAATCACGAATCCTCTGCCGTCCTCGCTTCGGTCGTCCCAAAAAGCGCCGTGGTTCATCGCGACTCCGAAGTCGAGCGCATGGTGGTCTGATCCTTCACTCAGATTCGCGCGGAGCGGTTCACTTTCGAGGTCCTTGTACTCGCTCGCATCGGCGAGGATTCCTGCGATGATTCGCACAGGCGGTTTGGGGTTTTCCTGTAGCCGATCTGGGAGTGTCCTGAATCTCCCACGCCAGACCCGATAGAGCCCACGAGACGATCTTGGGTTCCATCGGTTCGCTTTGCACGGAGAGTGGTGCTGTTTCACGGCTTCATCAGCAACAAGGCCATCGACCATTACACGGGAGCTCCCGTTGCTGTCCAAATCGTCTCCGCGTCAGTTCAGGAATACAACGCCTACCCCGAGCTCTTGGAAATGAGCATCGATGCCATCGGGTCCATCCCTGTCACAGTTGTCGCTGACCGTGGGCTCTCACTAGAGCGAATCTTTGAGCTGAATACCCGGAAGGGAATTGCGTCGGTCATTCTGTGGAGAAAATCAGCGAACCGGATGACCCGCGAAGACACGGACGAGATTGATCGTCATGGCGTGCCTCGGTGCAAACACTGCGGCGGACCGTCGCGCCGTGTGCGTTTCAACCACCTGCCATACCCCTGCATCTGGTTCCACTGCGAAATGCCATTGACGGACGGTTGCGAACGCGACCAGCGGATCGCCTGCTCCAACGACTGGAAGCGGCTGCTTCCAGTCTGGAGGACCCAAGAGACCTATTTCGCTCTCCGCGAGACCCACGGAAACTTCGAACGGGTCCACAGGATCTGGCGCGACCGATACCGGGTCGGCGCCGCAACCCATGAGATGCGCCCGAAGCGTCGGGGGATCGATTGGCAGCAACTCCGCGCGAACTCAGCGCTTCTCGTCGAATGGCTTCGAATCCTCTCCCGCCACGGCTGGACTGGGTCTGCCCGCGGGAACTATTGCGCCGCCGAGAAAGAAGACATCGGGGAGAAGGCACTCGAACGTTTCATGGAGAACCGTCAAGCTCTCGGGCTCAACGGGCCGTACGGTCCGGTGGCGGTGGCCGAAGGGTTCGGTGAGCTTCGACCTCAAAGCCGAAGACGACCACGAGCCTCTAGCTAGCAGCTAGGGGCTCCCGAACCGCTTGATTCGAATGTCCTAGCCCGCCAGGGCATTCGTCGTTCCCGAGAACGAACCAACTACGAAGAGGGGAGCGAACCGAGCGTTCCCGGACGAACGATTTCCCCTAAAAAACCGGCCCGCCTGGTGGGCGGGCCGGTGGCTGTCGATTTCCTAGACTTTTGAGAACTGAATCCGGAACAATCCAGGCGGAGAGGGTGGGATTCGAACCCACGAGGCGAGAGATCCCGCCCACGCGATTTCCAATCGCGCTCCTTAAGCCACTCGGACACCCCTCCGGGGGGCTGACAAAGATATCCGAGTCAGCCGAACAGCGGTCCCAAGAGCACGCGAGACCATGAAAGTCCGCGATAATGTCGGAGATTCGTGGTCTCGCGGGCTCTTTTAGCGGCGGGCTGCGAAGAACCGGCTCAGTACAGCCGCGCACTCCTCGCGAAGTACCCCGCCCTCTACTTCCGGGTGGTGGTTCAGGCCCGGCTGGGCGAGGACGTCGAGGATCGATCCTCCGGCGCCGGCTTTCGGGTCCCGGGCGCCGAAGACGACCCTGGGGATGCGGGCGAGGATGATCGCCCCGGCGCACATTGCGCAAGGCTCCAACGTCACGTACAGGGTGGTTTCCGGGAGGCGCCAGCCGCCGAGGGCCCTGGAGGCCTCGCGGATGGCGAGGACCTCGGCGTGTGCGGTCGGGTCCTTTCGAAGCTCGCGCTCGTTGCCGGCCGCGGCAAGGACTTTCCCTTCCCGGACGATCACCGCGCCGATCGGCACGTCTCCGGCTGCCTCCGCGTCGCGGGCCTCGGCCAGGGCCAGCGCCATCATGGACTCGTCGTCACTCACACTCGAAGCGTACGTTGGCGAGCAACTCGGCGGCCGCTCTGGTGTTCTTGCAGTTGCCGGATTCGTTACCTCCCCGTTTCCCCGTGCTCCGACCTTCCCTGTTCACATCCCGCGCGAAGCTTTGCCTGCTGCCCTTGGCGGCCGCCCTGGCCTGTCTGGCCGGCTTCCCCGGCGCCTCCGCGGCGGCGGATCCGGTGGCCGAACCGGCGATCGAGCCGGGCGAACCGTACGTCCCGGGCGAGCTGATCGTCCAGTACGAGGGGGATGCCGGGCCTGAGACTCTCGAAGTCGGCGACGACGTGAACGTGGAGGCCCTCGCGGAAGCGCTCGAAGACAGGCCGGCAATCGTCCACGCCACGCCGAACTACGTCGCCCGGATCTCTTCCTGGCTGCCGAACGACCCCGGAGTCAACCCGCGGAACCCCGGCCAGCGCGGCGGCTGGCAGCTCAAGCAGTGGAACTTCCTGCCGTGCCGGAGCCTCTGCCACCCCGGCGCCTCGTCCGGACACCAGTCGCTCGGCGGCATCAACGCGATCCGCGCCTGGAGGGAACTGAGGAAGGCGGGCCGCCCCGGCGCCCGCGGAGTCCGGGTGGCGGTCCTCGACACCGGCATCGCCTACCGGGACTACGGCCGGCAGTACCGGCGTGATCCGGACCTGGCCCGCAGGACATTCCTGCGCGGGCGGGACTTCGTCGACAACGACCGCATTCCGCTCGACCGGAACGGCCACGGAACCCACGTCTCCTCGACGATCGCGCAGGCCACCAACAACAACCGCGGCCTGACCGGAATCGCCTACGGCGCGAAGCTGATCCCCGTCCGCGTGATGGACGCCAACGGATACGGTTCGACCGAGCACATCACGAAGGGGATCCGCTGGGCCACCAACCACGGCGCCCGGGTGATCAACATGTCGATCAACTTCGACTGCGGGACCGAGGTCCCCGCCCTCGAAGACGTCCTGGCCTACGCTCACAGGAAAGGCGTCGTCCTGATCGGCTCCGACGGCAACAAGCGCGCCCAGGGCTGCCCGTCCCTGCCGGCGACCGCCCCCCAGGTCATCGGCGTCGGCGGCACGACCGAGTCGGGCTGCGTCGGCAACTACACGTTCCGCAGCGCCACGGTCAACATCGCCGCTCCCGGCGGCGGCTCGACCACCAGCGGCTGCCCCGATCACACCGGTAACCGGTCGATCCTCCAGGTCGGCATGGTCGGCCGCGACCCGGCCTGGTTCGGTATCGAGCCGGGCTGGAAGGGAACCTCGATGGCCGCGGCCCACGTCTCGGCCGGTGCCGCAATGGTCATCGCCAGCGACGTCTTGAAGAACGGCAAGGGCCCGAACAAGGTCAAGCAGCGCCTGCTTTCAACGGCCCGCCTCCCGGACTACGCCAAAGACGACCCGAAATCCGGATTCGGCGCCGGGATCATGGACCTCGGCAAAGCAGTGAATCCGGATGTTCCTTGACCCACCGTTGAGGGTGGTGCACGGGGGCGTCCTGAGCGTGGCTGGCAAGGAGTAAGCGAGCCGGTGAAGCGATTTGACTCCCGTCAATGAGCAAGCCGAGCAAGCGTCGACGAAGTCCAGGCGCGCTCAGGACGTTCCCGGGCGCCACCCGCCCCCTCAGGTGGTATGGACGATGAGCACCGAGCAGGGCGAGTGGTGCGACACCTTGTTCGGTACCGAGCCGAGGAGGAACCGCTTGGCTCCCGTCATTCCCTTGTTGCCGACCACGATCAGATCGGCGCCGATTTCTTCTGCGACCTGGATGATCGCGTCGGCGGCATCGCCGTCCCGCGGATGCGGGGTGATCTCGAGGTCGAAGTCCCGGGCGATGCCGGCGGCGCCGTCGAGGGCGAAGTTGACGTCCTCGCGCGGACCGAACTCATGGGACACGTCGTCCGGTGCACCGGCCGCTTCCGACGAGGACCGGCTGGATGGCACCGGCTCGTACGCACTGACCACGTCGAGGGAAGCGCCTGTCAGCTGGGCAAGGTTGGCTGCCTGCCGGATCGCCTCCCGCGCCGAATCCGATCCATCGGTACCAACCACAATTCGCTCAAACAGGGCCATGCGACTCCCATCCTCGATTTCCTCAGACGAACCGTTCCAATGGTACTAGTGGCCCCGGCGATCAATACGATGCCCGGACCTTGTCGTAAATCCAACCCTATCTGGGAAACTCGGTCTTGGGCAGGCCTTGAAATCCGTCGCCGAGGATTTCGGTCGGGGTGCTCGCCAGCTTGAAGGCCCCGATCGCGACGGACGCGAACAGGAACACGCAGATCACCAGCATCAGGATTCTCCAGTGGGCAGGCATTCGTAGCAGCGTAGAAGAATGGAAGGGAACTTGACACCAGAAGGAGCAGAAGAAGTCGGCGAAGGCATCTACGTCCTTCGCGGCGACGTGAAGAAGGCCATGAACATCTACTTCCTGCGCGGGCCCGACGGCGAGATCGTCCAGTTCGACGCCGGCAGCCGGCCGATGCTCGCGGCCAACCGCCGGGTCGCCCAGGAGTTCGGGGG
Source organism: uncultured Solirubrobacterales bacterium (assembly GCA_963695885.1). GTDB lineage: Bacteria > Actinomycetota > Thermoleophilia > Solirubrobacterales > 70-9 > 67-14. The sequence goes on from CAVOIH010000001.1 coordinate 7,155, forward strand.
GATCGACCGCATCGTGCTCGGCCACGGGCACTGCGACCACCGCGGCACGGCGCCGAAGATGGGCCCGCCCGTGTACTGCCATCCGGACGAAGTCGCAGACGCGGTGTCCAGCGCCTACAAGCCCGCCTATTTTGACCTCTCCCTTTTGCCCTTCCCGGTTCGCTTCATCTATCCGGCCCTGCTGAAGCGGTGGGACGGCGGCGCGGTCGAGATCGCGGGCACGGTCGAAGAAGGCGATACCGTCGCCGGCTTCGAAGTCATCCACTTCCCCGGCCACGCCCCCGGCCTGATCGGCCTCTGGCGGGAATCGGACCGGACGGCCGTGGTCAGCGACGTGGTCTACTTCGTCGACTCGGCCAAGCTGAAGCCTCTGCCGCCGGGGGAGGCCAGCGTGCCCCACCCCGCTTTCGCCTGGAACCACGAGATGGCGAAGGAATCGGTCCGCAAGCTGGCCGCGCTGAAGCCGGCCTCGGTGCATGCCGGCCACGAACACACGCTTCAGGGTGACGACCTGACCGACGTCCTGCTGGCAGCCGCCGAGAAGTACTGATCTCATGCCGAGCACCGTCCTTTCAGTCGTGGTGATCGTCGGGCTCTCCCTGCTGGTGGGCCGCGCGGTCATGCTCGCTTCCGGCCGCGAAAAGTGGAACGGACTCGAACCCGCGGTCGGCTTCGCCGCGGTGATGACCGTCGAAGGCTTGCTGGCGCGGATTCCCGGTACGCACTCGGTCCTGATCCTCGGCGTCGTCCTGCTGGTCGCCGGCTCGATCCTCCTGATCCGCCGGGTCAGCCTCGACGACCTGCCGCGCTCGCCGTTCTTCTGGGCCGCCGCGGTCCTCACCGTGCTGATCACGTCGATTCCCTTTGCCGTCACCGGCCACTGGGGCCTGCTCGGCATGGGCTACAACAACGACCTCGGCCTGCACCTGGCGTGGTCGGAATACCTGCGGTCGGGATTCGGCACCGAGCCGTCCGACGGGTACCCCCTCGGCCCGCACGGCCTGGCGACGGCGCTCTCGTTCATCCCCAAGATCTCCCTCGGCCCGGTATTCATCGGGATGGTCATGGCGATCACCGTGCTAACGGTGATGACCGCCTGGGCCGCACTCGAGAAGCTCGGCAACTGGCGCCGGCTACTGGCCGCGCTGCTCGTCGGCCTGCCGTACCTGATGGCCTCCTACTTCGCGCAGGGAGCTTTCAAGGAACTGGCGGCGGCGATGTTCCTGCTCGCGTTCGTCGTCTGCCTGCCCCAGGTCACGCCGCTGCCCACCGGCCGGCGCGAGAGGATCAAGGCGATCCTGCCCCCGGTCGTCCTCCTGCTCGGCATCGTCTTCACCTACAGCTTCCCCGGCCTGGCCTGGCCGTTCGCGGTGCTGATCGTCTGGGTGCTGGCCGACCCGGCGATGCGGGCCAAGGTATCTCCACGGGCAATCCTCGGCTACCTGGCGAAGCCGGTGATCCTGGTCTCGACCCTGGTCGTACTCGCACTGATCTCGGCACTCGCCTTCTGGGGGCCGTTCGGGTTCGGCGACGCCTTCTCCGAGGTGGCCACCAGCGACGCCTTCGGACCAGTCTCCGTGATCGAGGAGTTCGGCGTCTGGCTGACCTCCGACTACCGCCTCGCCGGCGAGGGGTCGACCCCGCTACCCGGCCTCATGGGTGCGATCGGGCTGCTGGCCCTCGCAGTCTCCCTCTGGTGGTGGCGGAAGCAGCCGAGGTCGGTCTACCCACTCGCCTTCCTCGCTTGCGCCGTGCTCTACGGGATCTCGCTCTTCTGGGTCGGCGACTACTCCCTCGCCAAGGCTCTCGTCATCAGCGCCCCGATCACGATGGTGGTCATCCTCACCGCGCTGCTCAGCGGCCTCGGCCGGAAGTGGAAGCCGAGCCAGGGCATGGAGTACTTCGCGTGGATCACGCTGACCGCCGTCTTCGTGGTCGGCGCCTGCGGCTCGAGCCTGGTCGTCCTGCGTGACGCCTCGGTTTCGCCACCGGGCCGAGCCAAGGAGCTCGACAACTTCCAGCCGTACGTAAAGGACCAGACCGTCCTCTACTTCGACCAGGACCGGTTCGCGCCGTACTACCTGAGCGGGGCAAAGGTGGGCGTGCCGCTGACCGAGTTCCCCGACCCGACCGTGATCGAGAACGAGCGCAAGCCGTTCCAGGACGAGACCTCGGGACAGGCCGCGATCGACTTCGACTCCTTCGACCCGCAGTCGCTGCAGAACTACCGGTACGTGATCACCACGGCGGCAGCCTGGACCAGCAAGCAACCGCCGTTCTATGAAGAGGTGGCCCGCACCCCGTCGTTCGTGCTCTGGCGCCGCACCGGCCTCGCCAACGGGAGGCCGATCCTGAACGAACGGACGATGCCGGCCAAGCTGACCGACTGCAGCAACGAGGGCGGCAGGTACTACTCGACCCAGGTCGACGGAGTCGCCAGCCTCATGCCGGACGCCGAGGTCGGCCTGCGAACCGACTGGGTGCCCGGACCCGACCTCGAGACCGGTGAGAGCGCCTCACTCGAGCTGAACCTGGACGAGGGCCAGTGGCGGCTCTCGATCCAGTACTTCTCCCCCACCGGGTTCACCCTTTCGGCCCCCGGCTACAACAGTCATACGATGCCGGCCTCGCTCGACGGCCAGCGCCTCGCCAACATCGACATCGGCGCCAGCGGTCAGTTCTGGCCGGCCGGTGTCATCAACGTGAGCGGCCCCGGCCCGGTCACGTTCACTGCCGGGGCCAAGGACCCGACGTTCCTGCAGCGGCTGACCGGCTATTCGCGGGAGACCAAGCTCGGCCGGCTCGTGGCGACGCGGAACCAGGGGCACCGACGGGTGCTGATGTCCGGGATCTGCGACAACTGGGTCAACTACTTCCGCCATTCCAAGTCCTTCAAGGACGGGCTGCCCGACCTGAAGAAGCAGGCGAAGCAGGAAACGAAGAGCGGCGCGAAGGACGCAGCGGACCTGAAGAAGGCAGGCTGAGCGGTCTCGCCGCCTTGATCCCCGCGGAGCGTGGATCAAGGCGCGGGGACCCGATCCTCATCCCAGGACGATCAGCCGGGCCGTCGGCCCGATCAGGTGGTCGTGACCGGTGCTCGCCATCCGGATCGTCGCTGGCGAAGCGCGCCGCCGGAGTTTGATCGAAGCCAGTGGCAGCGCCCCTTCGGGCACTGCCACGCCCGGTTCGAGGACCTTCATCTCTTCGCCGGCGGCCAGGCGGCGTTCGATCTCGGCCACCGAATCCTCCGACTGGAAGAGAAGCATGGCGGTCGAATGCATCAGCGGGGCCTTGTCGACCGGTGAGCGCAGGCGGTAGACCTGGTCGGGTTCGTAGATCTCGGCGAGTTGGAAGGCGAGCGACTGGTTGAGCGTGTCGTCCTCGCTCGCCATCACGACGGTCGGGCCGGTCTCGAGGGCTTCTGTCGCCCGGTCGGAATGGGGGTCGAGCGGGCCGCCGAACACGACCAGCCCCGATTCTTCGACATTCCTGGCACGGTCTTCGTCATCGGTCCAGAACCGGACTTCAGCCCCGGACCCGGCGACCGCTTCGCCCAGTTTCACCGCCCAGTTTGGTGCTCCGACGACGATCAGCGCCGGAGGCTGCTCCCCGGCCAGCCCGAGGATCCGGGCCAGCCAGGGCGATCCGAGGGCGGAGATGAAGACGGTCCCGACGATCACGAAGAAGGTGATCGGAATGATCATGTCGGCACCCTCGACCCCCTGCTGGGTCAGGTCGAGCCCGAACGCGGAAGCGGTGGAGGCCGCGACGATGCCCCGCGGCGCCATGCTCGAGAAGAAGGCCCGCTCCTGCCAGCTGAACGGCAGCCCCAGGGTGGTCGCCACGCCGAGGGGACGCACCACCACCACGAGGATCGCGACCAGGGCGAGACCCCTCCAGCCGAGGTCGAAGACGGTCCCCACATCGACGTTGGCCGCCAGCAGGATGAAGAGGATGCCGACCAGGATCGGCACCAGGGTCTCCTTGAACTCGACGATGTAGTCGGTCTTCACCTTCCTCTGGTTGGCGAGGACCATGCCCATGACCACGGTCGCGATCAGGCCGGAGTCGGCGAAGATGGTGTCAGCCGCGGCGAAGCTCGCGACCACCAGCATCAGCGTGGCGGCGACCTTGTCCCGCGCCGCCAGCTTGCGAGTGCCGAGGACCGGCATCAGAACGAGGGCCGCGAGACCGCCGGCGATGATGCCGCTGCCCAGCGAAAGGATTATCTCGACGAGGTCGATCGCAACCTTGCCGTCGTCCTGGGCCAGCGAGCCGAAGACCACGACGGCGATGATCGCCCCGATCGGGTCGATCAGAACGCCCTCCCACTTGAGCACCGACCTGACGTGTGCCGAAGGGTTGATGAAGTCGAGAATCGGCAGGACGACGGTCGGCCCGGAGACGATCAGGACCGCACCGATCAGCACCGACACCGGGTGCGGCAGGTCGAAGAGCCAGACGATGGCGAGCGTCGCGATGACCCAGGTGATGAACACGCCGAGGGTGCACAGCCGGACGACGGCCGGCCTGACGCCGGCCGCGAGCTCCTCGCGCTTGAGGCTGAGGGCGCCTTCGAAGAGGATCAAGCCGACCGCTATCTGCACGGCGGGCGACAGCGCATCGCCCAGCAGCTTCTCAGGATCGACCAGGCCGGTCACCGAAGTGCCGGCGAGGACCCCGATCACCAGGAGCGGAACGATCGCCGGCACCCGGATGACGGTGGCGACGAGGCGGGCGAGGACCGAGAGGACGACGACGAGGCTCAGCCCCAGGAGGATGTCGTCCATCAGCCCAGGTCCTTCGTCGCGAGTGCGTTCTCCAGGGTGGTGGCGAACAGTTCGTGCAGCTCTTCGCGGGGAATCGTCTCGTTCTGGAGCCAGTCGAACATGACCGCTCCGACGAACCCGACGAATCCGAGCACCGCGAGCCGGGTCACCGGAGGTGCGTCTTCGGTGCCGAAATGGTTCCGGAGGACACGGGACACCAGATGGTCATTCAGGTCCTCGATCGCTCCGGACACATCGACGTCGCGTCCGGCCGGCCCCCCGTTGAAGAAGGCGATCGCGGCCTCGCGCTGGGAGATGAGCAGGTCGAGCAGCGCGGTCAGGTTGGCGTCGATCAGCTCGCGCCCGCTCAGGTCGAGGTCGATGCGCACCATCGACTCCACCTGGTCGACCAGATAGTGGATGACGGCGGCATAAAGGGCTTCCTTGTCGCCGTAGTAGTGGGTGAGCAGGGCCCGGCTGGCGCCGGCCTCCTCGGCGATCTCGGCCATCGAGACGTCGGTGTAGGGCTGCGATGTGAAGCTGCGGATCGCCGCACGGACGATCTCTGCCCTGCGTTCGTCGGGCTTCAGTCGGCGGCGGCTCACCCGATTATCCTAAGGGTCTCGCCGGCTTGATCCGCGCATAGCGTGGATCAAGGCGTCAGGACCCGATCCTTCATGTTTCTCGCTGGCTGGCGTTTCGCGCGGAAACCAGGGACCAAGGCGTCAGGACCCGATCCTTCATGTTTCTCGCTGGCTGGCGTTTCGCGCGGAAACCAGGGACCAAGGCGTCAGGACCCGATCCTCATTCATCACGGTGGGAATCGTCGCGGTCCTGAGGCCTTCGCCCCAGGTTGGCGACGATCAGGGCGACGACGGTGACCAGGTAGATCTGCCCGATCAGGGCTTCGGCTGCAGTCAGGGACCGGCCGAGGTCGCCGGCGGGCGAGAAGTCGCCCAGACCGGCCGTCGTGATCGTGGTGATGCTGAAATAGAGGTAGTTGGAGAGGTCTTCCGCTCCCTGGCCGCTGCGGAAGAACGGGGCGTCGTCGGCTGCCCGGATCAACCCGAACGCCTCGGCGAAGGCCAGGGCCATGAGCAGGTAGATGCACAGGACCCCCAGCATCGTGAAGATCGTGACCGCCTTCTCCCGCCTGACCTGCACGACCATCCCGTGGACCATCACCGGGGTCGCCACGACCACGAGCAGCAGGCTGGCGATCCGGACATAGAGGTCTCCGTCGTTGCCGGTGAATACGGCGTGGGTCAGGGCGAAGACGGTGGCCAGGACGACCAGTCCGGTGCAGGCGATCCTGAGGTTCGCATTCGATTGTGCGGCCCGGAGCGACGCGAGCAGGGAACCGCCGAGGAGGACCATCGTGAACACGTCAGTCCAGGGACCGGACGGCGCGGCCATGATCAGGATGAGTGAGCCCAGGATCAGCACGAGGGCGAGCCCGTACCGCTGTTCCCTGCCCGCGTCCCTGATCGAACTCAAGCGAGCGATTCCGGGCTGAGGTCGGTCACCGCGATCATGTCGTTGTTTTCGACACGTCCCGCGGGGATCGACGGGTCTTTTGCGACCAGTTTCCTCATCGCGTCTTTCTTGCCGTCACCGGTCACCAGGAAGAGAATCCTCCGGGCGGCGGCAAGGACCGGGTAGGTGAGGGTCATCCGGCGGGTTCCCTGATACTCGCCACCGGTGAGCGCGACGCCGCGGTCGGTGACATCGAGCACCGGGTCACCGGGGACGAGCGACGCCGTGTGGCCGTCCGGTCCCATGCCCAGGTGGATCAGGTCGAAACGGTCGGGCAGCGAGTATTCGTAGCTCTGGGCAGCCGTTTCGAGGTCCTCGGCCCCGACCGGCATCGGCCGGATCGCCGCCTGGCACATGAGGGGCAGGCTGAGCACCAGATGGGTCAGGTTGCGCTCGGGGCTTCCGGTCGGAGCGATCCGCTCGTCAACCTGGAACAAGGAGGTCTTCGACCAGTTCAGAGAGCTTTCCGCGAGGATCTCCAGCGTGCGCCAGGGCGTCTTCCCGCCGCTGACGGCGAAGTTGAACACTCCCCGGTCGTTGATGGCCGCGGCCGCGGCAATCTCGATGATGCGGGCCGCTTCACTGGCTGCCGCTTCGGCGTCAGCGACGGACTTGGTGACCATCAAAGGCCTATTTTTCCCCGGCGGGCTTCTCGTCGTGCCCGCCGAACTCCTTGCGCATAGCCGACTGGACACGGTCCCCGAAGTCGCCGAGCCCGCGCGACTCGAACCGCTCGAAGAGCGCCGAAGTGAGCACCGGCGCCGGGACGCCTTCTTCGACGGCGGCGATCGTGGTCCAACGGCCCTCGCCGGAATCCGACACCCGGCCGTCGAACTCCTCGAGCCCGGGTGACCTGGCGAGCGCCGAAGCGGTCAGGTCGAGCAGCCAGGAGCCGATCACGCTGCCGCGGCGCCAGACCTCGGCAACCTGGCCGACGTCGATGTCGTACTGGTAGAACTCGGGATGCTGGAGCGGGGCGGTCTCGGCGTCGTCCTCGCGCCCGACCTTGCCGGCGTTGGCGTTCTTGATGATGTTGAGGCCCTCGCCGAAGGCGGCCATGATCCCGTACTCGATGCCGTTGTGGACCATCTTCACGAAGTGCCCGGCACCGGTCGGCCCGCACAGGAGGTAGCCCTTCTCGGCGGGACCCGGGTCCCCGGTGTTGCCGGGCGTGCGATCGATGTCGCCAAGGCCCGGAGCGATCGACTCGAAGATCGGCTCGAGCCGCGAGTAAGCGTCTTCCGGTCCGCCGATCATCAGGCAGTATCCGCGGTCGAGACCCCAGACGCCGCCGCTGGTGCCGACGTCGAGGTGGTCCACCCCGCTCTCGCCCAGCACTTCAGCGAAGTGGATGTTGTCGCGGTAGTAGGTGTTGCCACCGTCGATCACCGCGTCTCCCCCGGAAAGTTCGGCGGCCACGGCCTTGACCGTCTCGTCGGTGATGCGGCCCGCGGGAACCATCACCCAGACCGCCCGGGGGGCCGAGAGCCTGGCCGCGAGATCGGCCAGGTCCGACGCCGGCGTGGCGCCTTCCTCACCGAGGGCCTTCGTCACCTCCGGATTGACGTCGTAGGCGACGACGGTGTGCCCGTCGCGCATCAATCTGCGGGCGATGTTCGCGCCCATCCGGCCGAGACCAACGATTCCGAGTTCCATGGCGCCATCTTAGTCCGAGCGGAGCGGTGCCATGTGGGCCGCGGGACGAAACGATCGATGGCGGTACTCTGCCGGGATGGACCGATCCCGAACTTCGGCCGCCGCGACCAAAGCGGCCACCACGGATGCGCTGGTGATTTTCGGCATCACGGGCGACCTCGCCCGAAAGATGACCTTCCGGGCCCTGTACCGCCTCGAGCGCCGGGACAAGCTGGATTGCCCGATCATCGGCGTCGGCCGCCGCACCGACTGGGGGCACGAGACGATGCGCCAGCGGGCGAAGGAATCGATCGAGGACACGCTGGGCCCGGTCGACGAGGAGGTCTTCAAGCGCCTGGCCGGCCGCATGCGCTTCGTCGCCGGAAATTTCGATGACAGCACCACCTACGACGTTCTGCGCGGCGAACTGAAGGGCACGAAGGATCCGCTCTTCTACCTCGAGGTGCCGCCCCCGCTGTTCTCGCCGATCATCAAGTCCCTCGACCACGCCGGACTCGCCGGGAACGGCCGTTTTGTGATCGAGAAGCCCTTCGGGCACGATCTCGCCTCGGCCCACGCCCTCCAGACCGAGCTCACCGAGGTTCTCAGCGAGGACCAGATCCTCCGCATCGACCATTACCTCGGCAAAGAGCCGGTCATGGACATCACCTACCTCAGATTCGCCAACTCGATCCTCGAGCCGGTCTGGAACCGCAACTACGTCTCCCACGTCCAGATGACGATGGCAGAGAGCTTCGGCGTCGAGGACCGGGGTGCCTTCTACGACCGGGTCGGCACCATCCGCGATGTCATCCAGAACCACATGCTCCAGGTGCTGGCCCTGGTTGCCATGGAGCCGCCGAACGGCAACCAGCCGGACTCGATCCGTTCGGAGAAGCTCACCCTCTTCCAGTCGATCGAATCGGCCGATCCGGCGAAGTGCGTGCGCGGGCAGTACGACGGTTACCTCGACATCCGCGAGGTCGCCGACGACTCGAACACCGAGACCTTCGCCGCAATCGAGCTCTCGATCGACAACTGGCGCTGGTCGGGCGTGCCGTTCTACATCCGGTCGGGCAAGAACCTGCCCGTGAAGCAGACCGAGGTCAGGGTCGTCTTCAAGCGGCCACCGCACATCGCCTTCGGCAAGGAGAAGCCCGACACCCAGGAGCTGGTGATCCGCATCGATCCCTCCCCCGGCGCACGGCTCCGATTCATCACGAAATCGGCCGGGGTCGACTCGTTCGAGGACTCGGATCTCGAGGTGCTGTTCGAAAAGGAGCCCGGAACCGAGCCCGAACCGTACGAGCGCCTGCTCGACGATGCGATCCACGGCCGGCTCGGACTCTTCACACACATCGACGCCATCGACGAAACATGGCGTATCGTGCAGCCTCTGCTCGACAAGCCCAGTCCAGTCCTCCCGTACGAGAAGGGTTCCTGGGGGCCGACCGAGGCGGATCGCCTGGTGAAAGGCGTCTGCCATTGGGAAGAGCCTTGGAGGCCCGCCGGAAGGTAAGGAATGACTGAGACTCAACAGCTGAACATCCTCGTGGAGGTCCCGAAGGGATCCCGCAACAAGTACGAATACGACCCCGGCATCGGCGCGATCGTCCTCGACCGGTTTCTCTTCTCGTCGATGGTCTACCCGGTCGATTACGGGTTCGTGCCGCACACGATGGGTGCCGACGGTGACCCCCTCGACGCGATGGTCTGCGTCTCCGAGCCGACCTTCCCGGGATGCATCATCCCCTCGATCCCGATCGGCCTCTTCCGGATGACGGACGAGGGCCAGGTGGACGACAAGGTCCTCTGCGTCCCTTCGCAAGATCCCAACTGGAGCTACATCAAGAACCTCGACATGCTTTCGGACCAGCTGCGCGAGGAGATCGCGCATTTCTTCTCGGTCTACAAGCAGCCCGAAGGCAAGCACGTCGAAGTCAACGGCTGGTACCCCCTCGAAGCCGCCCTGGAAGTCCTGGAAGAGTCACGCCAGCGCCTCCGCGACATCGAAGCAGCCGAAGACTAGAGCCTCACCGTGCGTTCCACGGGGCCTCCAGGGGCCGGCTGACGAGGAGTAAGACCGGCACGGCCCGCGATCGTACTCAGTACTTGAGCTGGTCGTGCCGGTTGTCGACGAAGCCAGGCGCGTCCTGTCGGTTCCGGGCGCCGCCCGTCCTAAGCGGCGGCCTTTGCGGCCAGCTGGCCGCAGGCTGCGTCGATGTCCCGGCCCCTGGTGAGGCGGACCGTGGCGTGGATGCCGCGCTTCATCAGGGTCTGGCGGAAGGCCTCGATCCGCTCCCGCGGTGAGCCCTGGTAGACGCCGCCGGTCGGGTTGTACGGGATCAGGTTGACCTTGAAGTCGTTCTTCGGCAGCAGCAGGCCGGCCAGCTCGTGGGCGAGTTCGGGGCTGTCGTTCACCCCGTCGAGCATCAGGTACTCAATGAAGACCTTGCGCTTCCGGACGTGACGCCACTCCCGGGCCGCGTTGACCACGTCGTTCATCGGGTACCGGTCGTTGACCGGCATGATCTTCGAGCGCTGTTCGTCGTTCGGCGCATGGAGCGAGAGCGCGAGGCGGACGGGTGGTCCGTCGGTCGTCACCCGCTGGATCCCGGGGAGCCAGCCGACCGTCGAGATCGTCGTGTGCGAGTTGGCGATGCCGATCTCGGGCAGCTTCTCGCAGGCGGCGAGTACGTTGTCGAGGTTCATCATCGGCTCGCCCATGCCCATGAAGACGGTGTGGTTGACCTCTTCCTTCCTCCGGAAGTGGAGGGCCTGGTCGAGGATCTCCGACTCAGTCAGGTTCCGGCCGAACTTCATCGTGCCGGTCGCACAGAAGGTGCAGGTGAGCGGGCAGCCCGACTGGCTCGAGAGGCAAAGGGAGCGGCGCCCGTCGCGGTATCGCATCAACACCGCCTCGACCGGGCGCTGGTCACCGGTCAGGAAGAGCGCCTTCTCGGTACCGTCGACCGAGAGCGCCGAAGCGTCGACTTCGAGGGTCGAGACCGGCAGTTTCTCCGCGAGCTTCGCCCGTAGTTCCGCCGGCAGGTTGCTCATTTCGTCGAACGAACCGGCTCCTCGCGCGAGCCACTCCCAGACCTGATTGCTCCGGTAGGCGGGCTGGCCGAGTTCGGTCATGGTCGTTTCGAGCTGCGCGAGGTCCACCGGTGAAGTGTGGCAGAGGCCAGACTGGGTGCATTTCGGCCACCTATGGTGCTACTAACGCACCCACCCAAGTGGATCCAAGGGACTGGCAATGAAATTGCCTCCCTGGGAGGCAATTTCATTGCCAGTCCTTCAGCGACGCGGGGCTTTTAGCCAGGTGCGGATCTCTTCGCCCTGGGCATCGATGTCCGGCGGTGCCGACCGGGTCGTCGCCGGGGTCGCGGACAGCCTGATCGGCGAGCGGGCCGTCCTGATGCCGCCAACCTCGTCGACCGGATCGAGCCCGAGAGACTCGGCGAGGCGGTAGCCGCCCTCGACGTCGTTGACCGGGCCCGCCGGGACCCCGGCGCCTCCCAGGGCATCCGCCCAGTATTCGGCCGAGTCGAGCCGTAGACGGGTTTCGAGCTCCGCCCTCAGCTCGTCCCGGTTGGCGACGCGGTCGGAGTTGGTCAGGAAACGGGGGTCATCGATCAGCGAAGGGGCGCCGATCGTCGTCGCGAGCTGTGCGAACTGGTGGTCGTTGCCGGCGCAGATCATGAGTGGGCCGTCGGCCGACTCGTAGGTGCCGAAGGGCTCGATGCTGGGGTGGACGTTCCCGAGCCGGGCTGGTGAAGTCCCGGTGTTCAGGTACGACGAGCCCTGGTTCGCCAGCGCCGCCAGCGCAGTCGAGAGCAGGTCGATCGAGACGCGCTGTCCGACCCGGTCGCGGTCACGGGCCAGGAGAGCCGCGAGGATGCCGGTCGCCGCGTTGAGTCCCGCGATCACGTCGACCAGCGCCACGCCCACCTTGTGGCCGCCACCTTCGGCCGGTCCGGTCACAGACATCAGGCCGCTCAGGGCCTGGACCAGGGGGTCGTACCCCGGTAACAGGCGGCCGCCGGCCTCGCCGAAACCGGAGATCGAGCAGTAGACGATGCCGGGGTTCTCCATCGACACGGACGCATAGTCGAGCTTGAACCGGTCCATGGTCCCCGGCTTGAAGTTCTCGATCAGCACGTCGGCCCGGCGGGCCAGTTCCCGCGCGAGTGCCAGGTCGCCCGGGTCCTTCAGGTCGAGGGACACGGACCGCTTGTTCCGGTTCACCGCGAGGAAATAGGTGGCCCGCCCTTGGTCGTCGGTCGGGGGCTTCCAGGAGCGGGTCTCGTCGCCGGCGGGCGATTCGACCTTGATCACGTCGGCGCCCAGATCCCCGAGGGTCATCGCCGTCAGCGGGCCGGCCAGGACCCGGCTGAAATCGGCGACCAGGAGACCATCCAGGGCAGTCATGTCAACATGGTGACGGATGAACCCGACTCCAGCCGCCCTCGACATCAAAGGCCTGACCAAACGCTACGGCGACGGCACCCGCGCACTCGACGGCCTCGACCTCGAAGTCCCGGATGGCAGCTTCTTCGGGCTGCTGGGACCGAACGGCGCCGGCAAGACCACCCTGATCGGCGCGGTCTGCAACCTGGTCCGCCCGACCACGGGCGAGATCAGCGTTTTCGGCAACCCCGGCGGCACGATGACGGCCCGCCGGATGATCGGCATCGCCGAGCAGGAACCGAACCTCGACAAGTTCCTGACCGTATACGAAACGCTGCTCTACCACGGCGGCTACTACGGCATGGGAGCGGAGGAAGCGGGCGAACGGGCCGAGCAGATGATCGACGCTTTCGACCTGCGCGCGAAGCGGGACATCGTGGCGCCCAAGCTTTCGGGCGGCATGCGCCGGAGGCTGCTGCTCGCCCGGGCCCTGCTCCACCGGCCCAACCTGGTGATCCTCGACGAACCGACCGCCGGCGTCGACCTCGAGCTGCGCCACGAACTCTGGAGCTACATCCGCGTGCTCCACGAGCAGGGCACGACGATCCTCCTGACTACCCACTACCTGGAAGAGGCCGAGGCGCTCTGTGACGAGATCGCCCTGATCAGCGGCGGCAAGATCGTCGCCCGCGACACCGCCACCGGGCTGAAGGAGGCCCATGGCGTCGCGACCCTGGAAGAGGTCTACCTGCGAACGGTGGCCGGCGGCAGGATCCACCTCGCGGAGGAAGCTGCAAGGGCATGAGCGGGGAGACCATCGGATACATCGGGCTCGGCATCATGGGCCAGGCTGCGGCTGCCAACCTGATCGACGCCGGCCACCACCTGATCGTCAACAACCGCACCGCGTGGAAGGCCGACCCCCTGCTCGACCGCGGCGCGGTGTACGGCCGCACCCCGGCGGAGGTGGCCGCACGATGCGATGTCGTCTTCCTGAATGTGCCCGACACGCCGGACGTCGAACTGGTGCTCTTCGGCGAGGGCGGCATCGTCTCGGCGGCGGGCTTCAGGGGTCTCGTGATCGACATGAGCACGATCGACCCCGGCGCGACCGTCAACATCGCCGAGCGGCTGAAGGCACATGGCATCGGCTTCGTCGACGCTCCCGTCTCCGGCGGCGAGGCCGGTGCGATCGCGGGGACCCTTTCGGTGATGGCCGGCGGGACTGACGAGGATTTCGAGAAGGCCCGTCCCCTGCTCGAGGTCGTCGGCGAGCGCGTCACCCACGTCGGACCCTGCGGCGCCGGGCAGGTGGCGAAGGCCTGCAACCAGCTCCTGGTCGGCAGCAACCTGCGCGCGGTCGCGGAGGCCCTGCTCCTGGCCGAGCGCTCCGGCCTGATCGACCCCGCCGTCATGCGGGAAGCGGTGACCGGCGGCTCGGCCGACAGCTCGGTCCTCCAGAACCAAGGCAGGCGCATGCTGGAAGGCGAGTTCGACCCCGGCTTCAAGGCCGGGCTCCACGCCAAGGACGCCCGTATTGTGGAGGCGCTGGCGAAGGCGTCGGGTTCGCCGGTCGAAGCATTCGGTCTCGCCCACCAGTCGCTCGACCGGCTCGTCCAGTCCGATCGTGGTGAACGGGATCACTCGGCGATCATCGAAGTCCTGCGCGAAGAAGCCGGCGGCAACGGTTGACCCCGCTGCCGCCGGCACAGGTCGAGCCACATCCGTGGCGGGGACTCGCGTGGCTCTCCCGCCGGGAGTGCCACCGCGTACTCAAGCTATGGAAGCAGACGATCCTCGCCCCCGTGATCGCGGCCCTCCTGTTCATGGTCGTGTTCGGGCTCTCGCTCGGCGACAGCATCTCGGAGATCAACGGCTTCGAGTACCGGGTCTACATCGTGCCCGGCCTGATCGCGATGGCGATGGCCCAGGCCGCCTACTCGAACAATTCGAGCACCATCTTCCAGGCACGGAGCGACCGGTACCTGGACGACATCCTCTCCGCGCCGATGCCGGCCTGGCACGTCCACCTCGGCTACCTCGCGGGCGGCGCGATGCGTTCGCTGATGATCGGCCTCCTGCTGACCGTGTTCGCGATCCCGATCACCGGTGCGCCCCTCGACTACCCCGCGGAGGCCCTGCTGGCGGTGCTGCTCCTGACCGCCGCGTTCGGCGCGCTCGGCATCGTAGTCGGCGTCTACGCCGAGTCGTGGGACAACCAGTCGTTCATCAACAACATCGTGATCCTGCCGCTGATCTTCCTCGGCGGCGTCTTCTACTCGGTCAGCCGCCTCGGCACGCCGTGGGAGCAGATCTCCCACTTCAACCCGCTCTTCTACGTGGTCGACGCGACCCGTTACGGCTTCCTCGGGTCGAGCGACGTCGATCCGGTGATCTCCCTCTCGATCGTCGCCGTGATCACGGTGATCCTGGTGAGCTGGTCGCAGTACCTGTTCAGCACGGGCCATCGCCTCAAACCCTGAAGTTTCATGACTGGCAATGGAATTGCCTGCCGAGAGGGCAATTTCATTGCCAGTTGATGGTCAGATGGTCAACTGTCCAGGTCGGGGATGTAGGTCCTGACGTGCTGGTTCAGCGTCTCTCTTACCCACTGCTTCTCCGCTGAATCCGCCATCCGGTAGCGGCCGATCAGCATCGCCTGGTCGTCGAGCGGCAGGCCGCTGATCTCCCAGGAGACAACCAGCCGCTCGAACAGCAGTTCCGTCCGGCGGCGCCAGATGTCGTCCACGCTGGCCGCGTCCGAGACCATCTCCGACTTGATCTTCCTGACCGAACCCGAGGAGAGTTCCTGCCGGAGGGTGAGCACGTTGCCCTCCGGGTCGGCGTAGATCGAGGTCGCTCCTTTGTCTTCAGGTCGCCGGCGCCGGCGGTTTTTCTTCTTCGCCATCGATCTCATTCTGACGATCCGAAAGCCCGGCGTCGCCGAGGCCGCCGAAGTGGTACCGCCGCTGGTTGTCCTGCGACGCCAGTTCGGAGATCGCGGAGTAGAGGATCACGTCGATCACCAGTCCGAAGACCGCACCGAACTGAGCTTCGACGAAGGAGAAGACGCGGGTGACGAAGATCGAGACGAGCAAGGCCCGGCCGAACCAGGAATAGGCGGCCTGGTGCTCGTCGTCCAGCATCTTGAAGATGCCGATGGCGATCATGGTGACCGACGTGAGGATCGACAGGGTGCGGGCCACGCCGAGGAAGTCGACGCTCTGGTCCGGGACGTTGTCCGACGTCTGGGTTTCGATGCCGAGGTCGTACTGCAGGTCGATGATGCCCAGCAAGGAGATCACGCCCCAGACGATCACGATCCGGATCACCCACTTGCCGAAGCTCGGTTGCTCCGTGATCGCCGTGATCCGCTTGTGAATCCGGTCGATCGCCTGGGCGATGCGGGACGGCCGCTTGTCGGGGGCCAGCGCGGCATCCCGGAAGTAGCCACGGATCCGTGCGACCCGGGGATCGTCGGGGTCGGACTGGTCGAGGAGCTGATTGGCGACCTCGAGCTCGTCCCGGCGGAACTCGCCGCTGACCGTCGCCGGCAGGAAGGCCATGGCGTTCGCCAGCGCGGTCTTCTGGTCGAGAACCTGGCGCCGGGACAACTCGCGGGTGACCAGGAAGAGGATGATGAAGACGATGTAGATGATGCCCGCGGCCGGCTTGTAGAAGTAGTTGTTGTCGGAGGTGATGAACTTGCCGAGCTCGTCGATGAAGAACCCGAAGCCGATTCCGCCGATGACCGCCGAGGCGGTTCGCCCTCCCCGGTTCAGGTAGATCAGCCCGATCCAGATCGAGATCAGCATGAAGATGCCGCCGTAGAGCAGGTGGGCGATGTGGAGGCCGCTTCCGCCGAGCTGCGGATAGTTGGTCAGCCAGAGCTGCGTCCGGATCACCAGGATCATCGTGATCGAAGCGATCAGGAACCACTCGAGCTTCTGGACGAAGTCGTACCGCCTGACTGGATCGTCGATCAGTCTTGGCCGCTTTGGCACAGACCGATTCTAAGCTCACGGGCGGCGCCCAGGGAAGCGTCCTGAGCGCCGCCTGACTTCGTCGACGCCCGGAATGGCCAGTTCACATACCCCCGAGTACTATCGCGGACGCATTCCGGGCGTTACTACTTGTCAGCCGGTCGCGCGACGCCTCCGGCCACCACCCCTACCCTCCATTGCTCGCCGGCTCGAAGGTCCGGCTGGGCTGGCCGCGCAAGGCCGTGGGGGGCGGCAGGGGGGTGCCCTGGGCGGTCTGGTCCGGGATCACTGGCAGAACCAGTCTCGACGGAACTGCTCCGCCAAGACCGATCGTGTTGGTGGTGCTGCCCTCCTCGATCGTCGCGAAGTCCCAGATCGTCCGGTCGCCGCCCGGCGCCTGGATGTTGACCCGGATCTTCGAGTCCTTCCGGAACACGTGTGCGACCGGGAAGATCTGGATGCGGGTCAGGTTGTACTTGCCCATCTTGAGCGGGGCGCCGTCTTCCTCGAGCCAGGTCTGGACCGGGTTGTAGACCGTCGAGGCCTCTGGATCGATCTTCCGGTGCGAGGCACGGAGCCAGCCGTTCTGGACGTAGGTCTCCTTGCCGTCGGGCCGGACCTCGGTCAGGGTCACCTGGACGTCGGTGTTGGTCTCGCTCGACTTGAGATACAGATCGAGACTCGACGGACCGGCGATGAACGTGTCCTTAGCCAGGGCCGGGGTGAGGAACCCGAGACCCTTGCCCTGGGCCACCGGCTCCCACTGGTACGGCGGCTGGGCAAGCCAGGAATCACCCTCGGCGTTCTCACCGAGGGTCCGGGCCGGACGGGCCTTCGGATCGGACTTGTAGCTGACCGAATCCTGTGCGGCCGGCTTGCCCTGGGTGAGCGTTCCGCCCTTGCCGAGGTAGTAGGCGGTGGGCTTCATGCTGGGGACCGGCCAGTCGGAGAAGTGGGTCTCCCACTTCGCTCCGATCGCCCCGGGCTGCAGCGGCAACGCGGCCCCGTTGTCCATCATCACCCGGATCCGCGGGTTCGTCTTGCGGAAGTCGGCCCTGGCCTTCTGGAGATTGGCCGGCGTGTCGAGCCACAGGCCGTACTTGGTGGGCGAGATCGGCAGCGCCGACGAAGATGCGACCGCCTGGTAGAGCACCGGCGACAGGGTGGTCACGAGGAGGTTGAGCCTCGGCACCCGGCCGTCGCCGACGAACAGATTGAGGAAGTCGGTCATGTGGGTGAAGGTGCTGGGACCGAGCGAATCGACGTGGACGCCGTTCTGCATGGTGACGTAGACGTCGGGGTTCGACTTCGGCAGCTCCTTGACCGCCTCGGTCCAGTGGCCACCTGTCTGCTCGTCCTGGAACGAGCCGACCAGGAACACCGGCACGTCGATGTTCTTGACCCAGGCACCCGGTGACCGTTTCTCGAACAGTTCCGGTGTGCGGTAGGGGTTGGTTTCAATGAGGTGGTTGTAGTCACGGGTCTGGAGCCGCATCCGCTGGTTGGCCAGGCAGTGCTGCTTCTGGGACTCGCGAAGGGCGGGATCGATCACCTTGGGGTCGCCGTTGGTGCTCATCTCCCGGGCCCAGGGCTGCCCGGCCTCCGGGGCGGGTTCGGCATCCTCGGCCCGGTCGGTGATCCAGCTGTGGGCGAAGCCGTTGTTGAAGATGCCACCGGGGAAGCCGGTGGCGTAGTAGATGTCATCGGTCACCGACAGCGGGGCGACGGCAGCCAGGTTCGGCGGCTGGGTCCCGGCGGTGAACAGCTGGGTGATCCCGGAGAAGGAGATGCCACCCATGCCGACCTTGCCCTCGACCCAGTCCTGCGCGGCCACCGTCTCGACCGCGTCGTAGCCGTCGTACGTGGTGGGCCAGCCGAATAGGTCGAACGCGCCACCGGAGCAGCCGGAACCGCGCATCTGGACGCTGACCGTCGCAAAGTCGGTCAGTGGCCCGACGAGTCCACCAACCGCGGTCGCGCTGTCCGGGGCGAGAGGATCGGCCGCACCGGCGACGCCCTTGAGGATCCCCGCAAGCAGGTCGTGAGGGGCTGCCGTCTGATAGCCGGAGTATTCGATGAAGGTCGGGAACGGTCCCTGACTCATCTTCTTGCCGAGCGGGAGCCGGACGGTCATCGCGATCTCGGTGCCGTCGCGCATGGTCACGTAGTTCAGGCCCTGCTTCAAGACCTTGTTGCCGTAGAACGCCGCCGGCGGATTGTCGCCCGGCTTCAGGATCTTGAATTTCGCGGTACCCGTGCCGAGCCCGATGACGACCGGTTTGGTGCGGACGCGGAAGCGCTTGTTCGCGCGCTTCTTGCAGGCCTTGCGCTTCGCCGTGTTCTTGAGAGTCTTGCACTCTTTCAGCTGCTTCTTCCGCAGCTTCTTGGCCTTCTGGGACTTCTTCTTGCTGACCTTGCGTTCGACCGAGCCCGTCGGGGTACGCACGGTGTACGTGGCGCCCGGGGTCACGTCGTAGAAGATGAATGAACCGTAGGAGTCGGTCTCGCCGCTGCGGACGACTTCGTCCCCCGAGTCGACCAGAAGCACCTTGGTCCCGGGCTGCGCGTCCTTGACCCAGGCGTCACCGACACTGCCCCCTGCCTCGTAGTCGGCGGGGCCGGTGATCATCGGTGCCTTCGCGGCCGGCTCGGCTGCGGCCGTCGTGGCGAGACCACCGGCCAGTACGAGTCCTGCGATGGTGGCAACCACGGCCACCAGATACACATGAATCCTGCGCATGCTGCTTCCTCCGTAAATCCCTAGTTTTGAGCCTGTGTGGCTTCTCCCGAGACTCCCGAGGGAAACGCTACACGACGACCTTTCAAGGCCCACATACCCGGCAACCTCGGATATAAACATCTAGTTCCCAGATGTCTGGCCGCCTTTCTCTTCGCCTCAGGGTGGAGAAGTAGCGGACCAGGCCGCTCAGAGTGACAGGTGCTCCCTTCCGGCGGGGGAATCGAGATCGAGGACCGGGCCCATCGGGACGATTCTCGTCGGGTTGATCTTCGGATGGGTCCGGTAGTAGTGGCGCTTGATGTGGTCGAGGTTGACCGTTTCCCTGATCCCGGGCTGCTGGTACAGGTCCCGCAGGTATCCAGACAGATTGTCGTAGTCGGCGATGCGCCTCTGGTTGCACTTGAAGTGGCCTACGTAGACCGCGTCGAAGCGGACGAGGGTGACGAAGAGGCGCCAGTCGGCCTCGGTGATGGTGTCACCCGTCAGGTAACGCTTCCCGGCGAGGATGCCGTCGACCCAATCGAGGGCTTCGAACAGTTCGACGAAGGCCTCTTCGTACGCCTCCTGGGTGGACGCGAACCCGGTGCGGTAGACCCCGTTGTTGATGCTGTTGTAGATCCGGTGGTTGAGGGTGTCGATCTCGTCCCGCAGTTCTTCCGGGTAGAGGTCGAGGCCGGGATTCTCCGCATGTTCGTCGAACTCCGAATTCAGCATGCGCACGATCTCCGCACTCTCGTTGTTGACCGCGCGGTTCTCCTTCGTGTCCCAGAGGACCGGCACGGTGACCCTTGCGTCGAAATCCGGGTCGGTCAGCTCGTAGGCCTCGGCCAGGTACTCGAAGCCGTTGACCGGATCGGCTTCGTCTTCGGTGAAGCGCCAGCCCCGGTCGTCGCGCTCGGGATCCACGACGGTCATCGGGATCGCGTCTTCGAGCCCTTTCAGCTTCCGGATGATGATCGCGCGCGAAGCCCAGGGGCAGGCATATGACACGTACAGGTGGTAGCGGCCGGCTTCGGCGGGGAACGCCGATGAGCCATCGGCGGTGACCGCGTCGCGGAAGGCGCTCTGCTGGCGCACGAAAGCGCCCTTGTGGTCGGTTTCCGCGGAGAACTGGGGGTCGCTCATGAGGGTCCTTCTGGTCGAGGGGAGGCTTCCGATGGTAGTGACGGGGCTCACCCGGCAAGGCCTGCGGGTCAGGTAGGAACGCCGGCGAGCCAGCTGCTGCTGCGCTCGAGCCAGGCGGTCACGAGTCCTTTGCCGCCGAGTGCCGCGTACTCCGCCTCGAGTGCGACCAGCGACGGCGTCGGGCACGTCGCTCCGAGCTCGAGGAGGGCCGGTCGCAGGTGGACGTCGGCCGCGAGGGCATGCCGGGCCTGGCGGGCGATCATCAGGGGGATCGCGGTCTTGCCGAGCAGCGCCGCCTCGGGCAGCCCGTCGAGGAACAGCTTTAGCAGTCCGGAGTAGCTGCCCATGACGGTCGGGCTCGCGGCGATCACGACCTGCGCGCCGAGCACGAGTTCGGTCAGGGCCTGGTCGTAACCGGCCCGGTCGAGTGCGAGGTCGACCAGGTTGACGGTCTGTGCCGGCGCGGTACCGACCTGCCCGGCAAGGCCATCGGCGACGCCGGACGCCAGCCGGAGGGTCCGGCTGTCTCTTTTCGGGTTGCCGACGATCGCGATCACATTCGGCTGGAATCCGGGATGCAGGGGGTTTTCGTTCATAGGTCAGGTCCTGGAGGTAGTTCGTCGGGATCGGGAGGGGGCGGAGCCGCTAGCCACGACTCCGCCCCGTTGTCCCGTTTGCGTCCAACTGGGCCGTCTAGCCCACCGCCCAGTGGAATGCGACTCGACATTACTGAGTTTGTCTAGTCGTTTCATCAAGATACATCATCCAGGGTCTCGCCGCCCTCGCACTGCGCGCGGCACATCAGGATCAAGGCGCCAGGACCCGGTCCTTGTTCTTCTCGCCGTTCTGATCCCCGCGCAGCGTCTTTTTGCCATATGACGCCAGTCCGCGTCCCGGGGGAAGGGCGGCCGGGGAATTTCAGACCCCGGGCCAACCCGTTGAGCGGGGCTGCCATTACCCTTCCTTCATTGTCCGCGGGGTCGAAACCAAGCACATGACCTATCCGGTCGATGCCGGGGTATTCGACGAGGCCTTCTTGCCGGACGGCACGGTGCGCCCGGCCTACGAGGATCTCTTCTCGCGGATCGATCATGAGGCACTGGCTGGTCTCCAGGCGGCGGTCCTGCTCGGGCTGGCAGAGAAGAAGGTCGAGTTCGGACCGCCCCGGTCCCGGGCGCCGTTCGTCATCGACCCCATTCCCCGGTTGATCCCCGCCGCCGAGTGGGCAGAACTCGAGCGCGGGCTGGTCCAGCGCGTGCGGGCGCTCAACGCCTTCCTCGCCGACGCCTACGGAGAGCGCCGCGTGGTCGAACAAGGGGTGATCCGTGAGGAGCTGATCTCGGAGGCGATGCATTTTGAACCGCACCTGGCCGAAGCCGGGGTCCCCGTGCAGGCCGAGGTCGCCGGGCCCGACCTGGTCCGCGGCCCGGATGGCGGCTTTTCGGTGATCGAAGACAACCTGCGAACCCCTTCCGGTCTCGCTTATGCCGCCGCGGGACGCTCGGTCATCGACCCCGGCCTGGAATCGGTGGCGACCCGGCCCCGATCACCGCAGCCGGCCTTCGGCTTCCTGGCCGAGGCCCTCCGGGCGAAGGACCCGACCGGCACCGGCGACCCGGCGATCGCGGTGCTGACCGACGGCGAGATCAGCAATGCGTGGTACGAACACCAGGAGCTCGCGCGCCGCCTCGGGGTTCCCCTGGTCACCCCGGGGGACCTGCGGGAGACCGACGGGCGGCTGAGAGCCGTCTCTGCCGAGGGTGGGTTCGGAATCGACGTGCTCTACAACCGTTCGAGCACCGAGCGGCTCACCCATTCCGGCGACCGGCTGACCCCGCTCGGCGAAGTCATCGCCGGGCCACTGAAGGCGGGTGGCCTCGCGGTTCTCAACTCGTTCGGCACCGGGGTGGCTGACGACAAGGCTCTCCATTGTTACGTCGATGAGCTGATCCGGTTCTACACCGGCGAGGAGCCGGTCCTGGAGAACACCAAGAGCTACGACCTCGGCAACCCGGAACATTTCGCGGAGGCGATCGACCGCCTCGACGAACTGGTAGTCAAACCGCGCTGGACCTTCGGCGGCCAGGACATCGTGATCGGGCCACGGACGCCGTACGAGAAGCTGAAGAGCCTGGCTTCTTCGATCCGCAAGTCTCCCGAGCGTTTCATCGCGCAGGAGATGGTCGCGCTCTCCCAGCACCCGACCGTCAGTGCCGGCGAGCTTTCCCCGCGACACGTGGACCTGAGGCCCTATGTGTTCACGATCGGGGAAGAAACCAGGGTGGCTCCGGTGGCCCTCAGCCGTTTTGCACGAAACAAGGGCGAGCTGATCGTCAGCAGTACACGGGGCGGCGGAGCCAAGGACACGTGGATACTCGAGTCATGATTCCTTCGGTTCAACCAGAAACGCGCCGTCAGAATGCCCCCCTGATCGGGGTCACCACCTCCGAGGTCCGCAGGGCGGAAACGGTTTCGATCACCCCGGAAGGCGAGCCGCCCCGCCACGAGATGGCCCTGGGTCTCACCTACATGAAGGCAGTCGAAGCCGCCGGCGGAATACCGGTGGTGATCCCACCCATCGACACGGAGCTGATCGGCCCGCTTCTCGCCCGCCTCGACGGCATCTGCCTGTCCGGCGGGCCCGACATACACCCCGGCAGCTACGGCCAGGAGCCGCACGAGATGCTCGGCCCGACCGAGCCCGACCTCGACCGGTTCGAGCTGGACGTCGCCCGCTGGGCGGACATGGGCGGCCTGCCGATCCTCGCGATCTGCCGCGGCATGCAGACGCTCAACGTCAGCCGCGGAGGCTCCCTGATCCAGCACATCCCGGACCGCTGGCTCGACATCGAGCACCGGCAGAAGATGCCGGGGCAGACGGCGAGCCACCGGGTCAACCTGGACCCCGATTCCGGCCTCGCCTCGATCTTCGATTCGACCGTGATCGCGGTCAACTCGTTCCATCACCAGGCGGTCGACCGGCTCGGTGAGAACCTCGAACCGTCGGGTTGGGCGCCGGACGGAGCGGTCGAAGCCGTCGAAGACCGGACCCGGCCCTTCGTGACGGGTGTGCAGTGGCACGCCGAGCTGATGGTCGAACAGCCCGATCACCTCCGCCTGTTCGAAGTCTTCACGAACGCCTGCCGGGAGTTCGGGCAACAGCGTCTGAGTGGAGCGGAGATCTAGATCGATGAGAACCACACCCTTCCCGGAGTGGGCCACATGGCCCACCGATCCACATCCCCTCGGCGACTTCACGGTCGGGGTCGAAGAGGAAGTGATGCTGATCTCGGCGATCAGCAACGCGCTGGCGAACCGCATCGACGCCGTGATGCCACGCCTCGCCCCCGAGGTCGTCTCCCACGTCACCCCGGAAACGCACGGTTCCGCGGTCGAACTGAGAACCGGGGTCCACAGCAAAGTGAGCGGCGCGATCGATGAGCTCGCGGGACTCCGGCACAGCCTGGCCGGCACCCTCCAGGGACTCGGGCTGCGGGCCGCCGCGTCCGGCACGCACCCGTTCGCCGTCTGGGAAGAGATCGTGGTTTCCGCCGGCGAGCGGTACCAGTTCGTCCACGGGTCGATGCGTGAGCTCGCCCGCCGCGAACCGACCTTCGCCCTGCACGTCCACGTCGGCATCAGTGACGCCGAATCGGCGATCAACGTCTACAACCGGATGCGGGTACATTTGCCGCTCCTGCTCGCGCTCTCGGCGAACTCCCCCTTCTGGCAGGGTCGCGACACCGGCCTCTCCTCGGCCCGCACTCCCCTCTTCCAGGCCTTTCCCCGGGTCGGCATCCCCCGCCCCTTTCGCCACTACGGCCAGTACGCGGAAGAAGTCGACCTGATGATCCGGACCGAAGCGATCCCGGAATCGACTTTCCTCTGGTGGGACGTACGGCCCCAGCCCAGCCTCGGCACCCTCGAGATCCGGGTGATGGACGCGCAGACACGGACCGAGGACACGGCGGCCCTGGTGGCGCTCACCCGGTGCCTGGTCAGGCTCGAGCAGATGGAGAGCAAGCTGACCACCCGTGACATCGACGCCCAGGAGATCATCAGCGAGAACCGTTTTCTTGCCGCGCGTGATGGCGTTGACGCCGAACTGATCGACGCCGAGCTTGCGGACCGGATCTCGGTGCCCCAGATCGTCGAGATGATGATGCCGCACCTGATGCCGCACGCCGAGGACCTCGACTGCGTCGCCGAACTCGAACTGTGCACCGAGCTCGCGCGGCAGAACGGAGCCGTCCGTCAGCGAAAGATCAGTCGCGAAGTGCCGACGCTCGCCCAGATGGTGGGAGTTCTCTCCGACGAGCTGGAATTGGGGGATCAGGGCGGCGAGAAGAACAAGGCGGCGAGACCCTACTCGTCGTAGTGCTCGATCGGGTTGACCGGGACCTTCGCCATGGGCGGGCCGATCTCCATCCTGTCCATCGCCCGGTTGAAGTCCTCCCTGGTGACCTCCTCCGGGACGGGCACAGCACGGTAGGCCGGGATCGGCACCCGCATGCGGAAGGCGAGCCGGTCCTTTGAATCGAAGGCATCGATCAGCGGGTTGTTGCCCCAGGAGACGATCCACCCGGTTCCGAACGGCCTGACGCTGCCGCAGCAGTGGCTCGTCGTGACCTGCGGGTCCACGTCCTGCCCCTCGTAGGTCGCGGTTCCGGCGTCGATGTCGAGGCGGTACCTGACGGCCCGCGGTGCGCGCCCCTTCAGGTGGGTGGCGTTGTCGTGGACCGAAAGCAGGTTGCCGTCGCTGATCCGGGCGTCGTGGTTGCCGCCGATCGGGAAGTCGCCGCGCGGGTCGTCACCGAGGAGTTTCAACGACTTCGGATCGGGCTCGCCTCCGAAGGTCCAGTCGACCTTCCCGGTCTTCTTGTTGATGCCGAACACCTTGTCGGTGTGGCGCGTCGAGATAACGATCCACTTGCCCCACGGCTCGGCGGAGTTGAGGTGGAAGACGTCGATGAACTCGTTCTGGTCGGCATCCGGATGGGCGTTGTTCAGGATCTTCTTCCACCACCGCCGAGGGGTGTAGGAGAGCGGGATGTGGTCACCCGAGTTCCACTCCCAGACGATCCTGCCGGACGGGGTGATTTCCTGGAGCACTCCGTCGTATACGCCGATGTCGCCGGGACCGCCGACCGGGCTCAGGTCGACGTGCTTCCGGGGCTTGTAGCTGTTCATGATCACGTTGCCGTTCGGCAGGTATTCGTACTCGTGACCGTCGGTCGGGGCGCGTTTCATGGTGACGAGGCGCTTGAACCCGCCGTCGAGCGACCGGATCTCGCTGCCGGTCCTCGGGTCCTTGCCGTATCCGTCGCCGAATCCACGCGGGACCTGGAAGGTCCCATCGGGCAGGATCTGGCCGCCGAGCGTGTTCGTCGGCGGGCTGTACCACCAGACGGGCATGCCGTCCTGGTCGAAGACTATCGCCCAGTTCCGGCTGAGCTCCTTCGGTTCCGGGCGCTCGGAGACGAAGAACATGCCCTTGGGCGGAGCCGCCTCAGCGCGGGTGTAGGTCCACTGGGGGAAGTCGTCCGCGAGACAGCGCACCTGGTAGGTCTGGGTTTCCCCCGAGTTGTCGATGACGACGTCGAAGTCCTGCCCGGGCAGGGGGCGGGCCTCGGCCGCGAAGCGGCCGGTGTCGGGCGGGTAGGGGCCGACCTTGACCGTCGAGCCGGGATTGGCCCTGACCTGGACCTTGACCTTGCCGGGCACGCAGCGGGTCACGTAGTGGTGGCGGTCGGGGTGGAACCTCGGGAACATCGACTCGGTGTTGAACTGGGCGTCGTACTTGCTGCCCGGAGCTCCGTTGCTCTCGACCGGATGGCCGGTCGTGCCTTTTTCGGCGGGCTCTGCCACCGTCGTGTCGTCCTTCTCGTTGATCAGGTGCTGGCGGTAGGCGAAGGCGCCGACCACGCCGCCGATCCCGATTGCTGCGACGGCGACGAGGCTGATCACGATGACCGGTGAAAGCCTGGACTTCTTCCCGTTGACTTCCTGCGGACTCGGGCCTTCGGCCATTGCATCGTTCCCTTCGCTCACGAAAGCCGGAACTCCGGCGGTAGCCGGCATCGTCCGGAGGCTCCTGGGACCGTCCGGATTCGGTCGAGCGGGAAGGCTATAGGGTGGGCGCCCTTGACGCCGCCGCCAGAGCTATCGATCAGCGCCACTTTCACGGAGATGAAGGACCGCGCGAAGCGGAACCGGCCAGTCCTGATCCGGGTGACCCTGCTCTTTGCGGTGCTCCAGTCCGCATCGGTGCTGCTCGAGCTCGGTGGCACCACCGGATTTGCGCTCTCCGCCGGCCTCAGCCTGCTACTCGGCACCGCCTATCGGGGCATGGTCACCGCGCTGGTCTGCCGGCCGGAAACGATCGAGACGGGCGGGGACCTGTGGACCCTCGTCCGGCCCGTACTGGCCCGGCTGATCTGGGCGGGCCTGCTGGTCGCCGGCGCCACCCTCCTCGGCCTGTTCCTGCTGATCCTTCCCGGCCTGATCCTCCTGACGATCTGGTCGGTGGTGATCCCGGTGATCGTGGCCGAAAACCTGAGCCTGACCGAAAGCCTCCGCCGGAGCCCCGAACTGGTGCGCGGCAACGGCTGGCGGGTGTTCGGCTTCATGATGCTGCTCAGCATCGCGGGGGCGATCGTGGTGCTCGTGATCTTCGGCGCGGCGGACCCGCTCGGCGGCGGGATCCTCTTCGGCGTGGTCGTCCAGTTCCTGATCGCGTGCCTGTTCAACCCGATCATCGCGATCGGGCCGGCCGCGCTCTACAATCAGCTCATCGTTCCGCCGGAGAGTCCTCTGGAGGAGCTTTAGCCCTGGTCGCCGCTTCAACTTCGGCCGGGTCGTCGGCCGGGTCGTCGAACACCTCGACCATCTTGCCCCTGACCATGAAGATGTGGGCCACCACGTAGGAGGCCACCATCACGCCGGCCATGATGTAGAAGACCGTCTGCGTCGAATGCGCGAAGGCGACCTGGACGGCATCGAGCAGCTTCGTCGCCTCGGCCTTGCTCGTCACGTGTTCCATCAGGCCGCCGGATGAGCCGCCTCCCGACTGAGTCATCGACTGCGCGACCTGGTCGGCGTCCGCCTTGGGAACGCCGAGCCCGCCCAGCTTGTCCTCGATGTTGACCTTGTTCTGCGTGGTCAGGATCGTGCCGAGCACGGCAAGGCCGAAAGCGGCGGCGAAGTTCCGCACCGTCTGCGTGATCCCGGTCGCCTCGCCGTAGCTCGTGTCGGGGGCCCGGTTGATGGCGTCGGTACTCACCGGTCCGAGCATCAGGCCGACACCGGCACCGGCCATGACCATGTAGACCCACTGGCCGCCGAGGCCGGCCGAGAGGTCGGTCATCTGCTGGGCCCAGAGGAAGAAACCGACGGCCGCGAGGGCACTGCCGAGCAGGACGGCGGGCTTGGCGCCCTTGCTGTCGAGGATCCGGCCGCCCCATTGCGATGCGACCGCGAACCCGCCGAAGAAGACGAGCAGGTAGACGCCCGCTTCGGACGCATCCCAGCCGAGGGAGATCTGCGAGTACATGCTGGCGAAGAAGAAGAGCGGCACGAAGGCGATCGACAGGAAGAACAGCACGAGGTTGTCCCCGAAAAAGGCCTTCTCCAGGAAGATCCGGACTCGCATGAGCGGCAGCTTCTGCCTCGACTCGTAGAGGAAGAACCCGGCCAGGATCGCCAAGCCGACGACGATGCTCCCGATCGTCTTCGGGTCCGACCAGCCCCAGGTGGCCGCCTGCTGGAACCCGAGGACCGCGAGGCCCATGCCGAGCACGATGAGGATGGCGCCACGGAAGTCGAGCGGCTGCGGGTTCTTCCTGTTCTCGGGCCTGGATTTCCAGATGAGGAACAGGGAGATGACCGCGATCGGGATGTTGATCCAGAAGATCGAGCGCCAGGTCCATTCGGCGAGGTACCCCCCGGCGATCGGTCCCACTGACGTCAGTGCGCCGGTGATTCCGAAGAAGAGGGCCATTGCCCGGCCGCGGGTCTCGATCGGGAAGGACGAGATGGTGATCGCGAGGGCCGCCGGGAACATCAGGGCGGCGCCGGCTCCCTGGACCACCCGGAAGAAGATCATCCAGGCTTCGGCGATGTCGCCGTCAGGAGTGGCGCCGCAAAGGCCCGAAGAGATCGCGAAGACCAGGATTCCGAGGACGAGGATCCTCCGCCGCCCGGCCACATCCGCCAGCTTACCGCCGAAGGCGAAGAGGGCCGCCATCGAAAGCAGGTATCCGCTGACGATCCACTGCACGCCGGTCGAAGAGAGGTCCAGCTCCTTCTGGATCTCGGGCACCGAGATCGAGACGATCGTCTGGTCGATGAACGTCATCGACACCGCAAAGATCATCGCGGTCAGGACCAGATAGCTGCCCTTGGTAGTCGACAAACCAAACCCTTTTCCGGGCCCGCTGAACCGGCGGGCCGCCCCGTTGACGATGACTTCGAGGTTACCTGATGTTGCGGAACCCCAAACCGGTGGCGGCCACCACGGATACGCTCCCTCGATGGAGATCATGCGCACGCCCGAAAGCCGCTTTGAAGAGATCGACGATTTCCCGTGGGAGCCGCAGTTCCGCGGCTGGGAAGGAATGCGCCTGGCGCACGTCGACGAAGGCGACGGTCCCCCCGTTCTGCTCGTCCACGGAGAACCGACCTGGGGTTATCTGTGGCGTAAGGTGTTGCCCCCGCTGCTCGAGGCCGGGTACCGCTGCATCGTGCCCGACCTGCCCGGCTTCGGCCGCTCGGACAAGCCCGCCGACGACGGCTGGTACGACTTCGGCCGGCACACCGCCGCCCTGTCATCTCTGGTCGACGAACTCGGCCTCGAGGACACGACCCTGGTCGGCCACGACTGGGGCGGACCGATCGGCCTGCGGCTCGCGACCATCGAGAGGGGCGATCGGTTCTCGCGGCTGGTCGCAATGAACACCGGGATCTTCACCGGCTACCAGCGGATGACCGACAACTGGCTCCACTTCCGTGACTTCATCGCCAGCCATCGCGATGTGCGTGTCGACATGCCGATCCGGGGGGCGTGCGCGATCGAACCGCCGGAGGGGGTCGTCGCCGCCTACACCGCACCTTTCCCCGACGCCGACTCGAAGGCAGGCGTCCGGGCGTTCCCGCAGATGGTCCCGATGGATCGCGATGCCCCGGGGGCGGCCGAAGGCCGGGCGACGGCCGAGTACCTGGCACAAGACGACCGGCCGAGCCTGCTCCTCTGGGGCGACTCCGACCCGGCCCTGCCCCTCGACCCGGTCGGCCACGCGGTCCAGCGGTTCTTCCCCACAGCCGAGCCCTTGACGGTGATCGAAAACGCCGGCCACTACCTGCAGGAAGACCAGGGAGAGCGGATCGGCGCGGAAATCACAGCCTGGCTCCGCAGCGTCCGGTCTCAGGGTTTCGCGGACGGTTCCGCCTGATCGAGGTGTCACCGCTCATGCAGGCGGGGCATCCACGATCGGTCGCGCCGGTCCGGGCTCAAACCTTTCACCGTATTATGTGCTCCATGGGGAACCGGGCATGAGCGTTTCGGAAAAACCGGACAGGGCGTCGCTGGTCCTGGTCACGCTGATCCTGGTCGCGGCGGTGGCCAACCTCAACCTCGCGGTCGCCAACGTCGCCCTGCCGGACATCGGCAAAGCCTTCGACGCCGGCCAGACGCAGCTCAACCTGGTGGCGGTCGGCTACTCGCTCGGCCTCGCGACCTCGGTGCTCTACCTCGGTGCCCTCGGCGACCGGTACGGGCGCAAGATGATGCTGGTCCTCGGCACGTCGCTCGCGATCCCGGCGAGCCTCGCCGCCGCCTTCGCACCGTCGGTCGAGGTCCTGTTCGTGGCCCGCTTGGTCGGCGGCCTCGCGGCCGGCATGGCCTTCCCTACCACCCTCGCCCTGATCACCGCCCTCTGGAGAGGCTCCGGGCGCACGCGTGCCATCGCCCTCTGGTCGGCGATCGGCGGTGCGATCTCCGCCCTCGGGCCAATGGCGGCCGGAGCCATGCTGCTCGACTTCGACTGGGGCTCGGTCTTCCTGATCACCCTCCCCCTCGCCGTACTCGCCCTGATCCTCGCGATCAAGTTCATTCCTTCCCACGTCAACGAAGTCAGCGACCCGGTCGACAACCTCGGCGGGATCATCTCGGTGGTCATGGTCGCGGCGGTCGTGCTCGCGATCAACTTCACCAGTCTCCCCGGCAAGGTCGCCCTCTGCGTCGGGCTCGGGCTGATCGCCCTGGCCGCAGTCGTCGCCTTCCTGATCCGCGAGAGGCGCGCGGCGAACCCGCTGTTCGAACTCAGAGTCGCCGGCCGGCGCATCTTCTGGGTGGCGGCTTTGGCGGGAATCATCGTGTTCGGCACGCTGATGGCCGCGATGTTCGTCGGCCAGCAGTACCTGCAGAACGTGCTCGGGTATTCGACCCTGGGCGCCGGCGCGGCCATCCTTCCCGCTGCCGTGGCCATGGTCCTGATCGCGCCGCGTTCGGCGAAGCTGATCGAGAGCCACGGCTCCCGCGTAACCCTCCTGACCGGGTACGTCTTCTGCCTGGCCGGATTCCTCGTGATGCTCTTCCTGTGGGACGACGGCGCCGCCTACTGGCGGGTCGGGCTCGGCTATGCCCTGGTCGGTGCCGGCGTCGGCTTTGCCGGCACCCCCGCTTCGCATTCGCTGACCGGGTCGGTGCCGGTGCGCCGCGCGGGCATGGCTTCCGGGACGGCCGATCTCCAGCGTGACCTCGGCGGCGCGATCATGCAGTCGATCCTCGGCTCGGTGCTGACCGCCGGGTACGCGAGCACCTTCGCCAACCAGATCGCTTCGTCCCCGGATGCCGACAAAGTCAGCAGCTCGGTCGAATCCGAACTGGAACGGTCGTTCTCGAGTGCCGCCACCACCGCCGAGCAGTACCCCCAGTACGCATCACAGATCATCGCCGCGGCCCGCGACTCGTTCCTGAACGGAGAGGACTGGGCCTACCTGACCGGGATCATCGCGATCATCCTCGGGGCCCTCGTCGTCTTCTTCTTCTTCCCGAAGCATGACCGCGAGATCCGGCTGCTCCAAGAGTACGAAGCCGAAGACGAGGCTGGTGCCGGCGATGCCCCCGAGGCCGTCCCGTCAACGACGAAGCCAGCCTGAACCTCGGACCGATACCACCACCGGGAACCTCCTCGAGGTCCCGCCGTCGGGAAGAAACTGGTTCCCCCCTGCGGGCGCAGTCCGAGGGCTAGGGGCCGGCCCAGGCCACACTCAGCCAGGCTCCGCCTACCTGCCCGGCGTTCACCACCGTGTTCAGGGAGACACCGGACGTCTGGTAGGCCGCGAGGGAAACCGTGTCCCCCGGAGCCAGCCGCGCCATGCTGTCTACCGTCTGACGGATGTTGTCGCCGGTGCCCGGTGAGGCCTGGTCGAGGGCCGTGAGGTTGCCGCCGGCGATGACCCGGAGCTGGCGGATGCCGACCTTGTTCCCGGCCCATCCGATCTGCCCGGTGATGACATAGGTGCCACGCTTCTTGATCGTGATCACGTCATCGGGCGCGAGGTAGATGTCGCCGGTGTCGAACTGTTCGGTGTCGAGCGTGACCGGAGTCGCGGTCCCGCCGCTGCCTGCCGGAATCGCCTGGACCGTACCTGACTTCGCCCGGGCGCTCGGCGCCACGAGGGTCGGATTCGGATAGGTGCCGGAGAGGTCGCCGCCGGCGGCGCCGGCAATCGGGCCGGCCGGTCCGGTCGCTCCGCGCGGACCCTTCGGCAGTGAGTTCGACTGGAAATCCCTGGCGACCAGGGAACGGTCCTTGACTTTCGAAGAGACCACGGAATTCTTCTTGATCTTCGGCGTGGTGACCGCGTTCTTCCGGAGCTTCCCGGTGGTGACCGCGTTCTTCCTGATCTGTTTCTCACCAACGCTGTTCTTGGCCAGCTTGGTGGCCGCGTAGCTGGTGCCGCCGAGGGCGACGATGAGGGCGAGCAGCGCCACGATCATCGAAGGCGACGGCTTGCCGATCCGTTCCTGAAGTTTGCGGGGTTTCATCCTTGCCTCTCTTCGTTGCTTGCCTCTCCCTCCCTCCAGTTAACCCAAACCAGCCGCTGGGTTGCGTTCCTCGTTCGGACTTGGGTGATCGGTGTATCGAATACGGTCTCCTTGTGCTGGCGGGCACCCGGTCGCTCTGATCGCCGGGGTCCGACGCCGGTTAGGATCGACAGCAATCGACGACAAGGAGATTGTCATGGCTGGAAAAGTGGTTTACACCGCAGAAGCACACGTGACCGGGGGCCGGACCGAAGGCCACGGCAAGACTTCCGACGGGGCGCTGGAGGTCAACCTCCGCGCTCCCGGGACCGATGAAGCCGGCACCAATCCCGAACAGCTCTTCGCGGTCGGCTACGCCGCCTGTTTCGAAGGCGCGCTGACGGCCGTCGCCCGCCGCGAGAAGGCCGACCTCGGCGAGGTCGCCATCGACTCGAAGGTGCATCTCAAGACGAACGATGACCGCGGCTTCGACATCGGCGTCGGACTCGACGTCACCCTGGGCGGGGTCGGGGACATCGCCCGGGCGAAAGAGATCGTCGCCGCCGCCCACGAGGTCTGCCCCTATTCGAACGCGACCCGCGGCAACATCGACGTCGCCCTCTCGGCCAACGGAGAGCCGGTCGGCTGAACCACAACGCTTCGACAGGGCGGTGAGTATCGTGGCGGTCAATGGCTGACTACATCTTCACCATGTACCAGGTTTCGAGGACCCACCCGCCGAACAAGGAGGTCCTCACCGACATCTCGCTGAACTTCATGCCGGGAGCCAAGATCGGCATCCTCGGCAGCAACGGCTCGGGCAAGTCCTCCCTGCTCCGGATCATGGCCGGCGTCGACCCGGAGTTCCGCGGCGACGCCCAACTCCGTGAGGGTGCCACTGTCGGCATGCTCGAGCAGGAGCCGCATCTCGACGAGACCAAGGACGTGCGCGGAAACGTCGAAGACGGCGTGCGGGAGACCAAGGACCTGATCGACCGCTTCAACGAACTCGCCGCGAACTACTCGGACGAGACCGCCGACGAGTTCGGCCGCCTGCAGGCAAAAATCGACGCGGCCGACGCCTGGAACCTCGACACCATGCTCGATACGGCGATGGACGCCCTGCGCCTGCCGCCCTCCGACGCCGACGTGAGCAAGCTCTCCGGTGGCGAGCGCCGCCGGGTGGCACTCTGTCGCCTGCTGCTCAGCGCACCCGACCTCCTGCTGCTGGACGAGCCGACCAACCACCTCGACGCGGAATCAGTGGCCTGGCTCGAACAGCACCTCGAGGAATACAAGGGCACCGTCGTCGCCGTCACCCACGACCGGTACTTCCTCGACAACGTCGCCGGGTGGATCCTCGAGCTCGACCGCGGCCGCGGGATCCCGTTCGAAGGCAACTACTCCTCCTGGCTCCAGCAGAAGCAGGAACGTCTCGCGCTGGAAGAGAGCAAGGAGAGCGCCCGGGCAAAGACGATCGCCTCCGAGCTCGAATGGGTCCGCGAGAACCCGAAGGGCCGCCGGAAGAAGTCGAAGGCCCGCCTCGCCCGCTACGAAGAACTGCTGGCCGAAGACAAGAACGTCAAGATCGACCAGGTCCAGATCCACATCCCCGCCGGACCCCGCCTCGGCAACGTCGTGATCGACGCCGAGGACCTGAAAAAGGCTTTCGGCGAGAAACTGCTGATCGAGGACCTCTCCTTCAAGCTGCCGCCCGCCGGGATCGTCGGCATCATCGGCCCGAACGGCGCCGGCAAGACCACCCTGTTCCGCATGGTCGTCGGCGAGGAGAAGCCGGACGCCGGCAGCATCCGCCTCGGCGAGACCGTCAAGCTCGCCTACGTCAACCAGTCGCGCGACGACCTCGACCCCGAGAAGAACGTCTGGGAGGCCATCTCCGACGGCGACGACCACATCGACGTCGGCGGCCACAAGCTCAACTCACGCGCCTACGTCAGCAGTTTCAACTTCAAGGGATCCGACCAGCAGAGGAAGGTCGGGGTGCTGTCCGGCGGCGAACGCAACCGGGTCCACCTGGCGAAGCTCCTGCGTTCCGGCGGCAACCTGCTGCTGCTCGACGAGCCGACCAACGACCTCGATGTCGACACGCTGCGGGCACTGGAAGACGCCCTGCTCAACTTCGCCGGATGCGCAGTGGTGATCTCGCACGACCGGTGGTTCCTCGACCGCGTGGCCACCCACATCCTCGCCTTCGAGGGCGACTCCCAGGTCGTCTGGTTCGAGGGCAATCTCGAGGCCTACGAAGAGAACCGCCGCGCCCGGCTGGGCCCCGAAGCCGACCGCCCCCACCGGATCACCTACAAGAAGCTCGTCCGCGGCTGAGAGCCGGAGGCCAAATCCACGTCACACAGCGAAACCATCATCAACTTGCATTGAGCGAGGTGATCTGGATTCCGTCTCTGATGAAGTGTCATGGATTTCCCATTGGAAGACCGCTACTCGGGTACCAGCCCGGGGTTGGTATTTTCGACACCCCGTCCAAGTCCGGTTTCTAAGTCCACAGGAGGAAGTCCTTGAATCTCGCAAGCAGAACGCTGTTGCGCCGAGTCGTGGTAGCAGTTCTGGCTCTCGGCATGTTCGGAGCCTTTGCCGGCCCGGCAACCGCCGCCGGGAAGCCGAAGGCGCCCAAGCGCGTCGCGGTCTACCCGATCGCCGGGACCAAGTTCGTCTCGAACTCGACCACCATCAGCTTCCGCGGGATCGATCCGAAGAGGCTCAAGCTCAGCAAGATCAAGGTCATCGGCAGCAAGACCGGAGTCCACAAGGGCGAGAAGCTCCGTCACTCGGACGGACGCGGCGTCAGTTTCGTGCCGAAGAAGAAGTTCGCCAAGAGGGAATGGATCCTGGTCCAGACCGGCCTGAGGATCATCGGAGCCAGGAAGGGCAACTTCCGGTACAAGGTCGCCGACTTCACCACCCGCGACGACCAGCCGCTGAATCCGGAGATCCCTCCGATCACCGACGGCCTGCACTCGCGCCCGGACCTGAAGCCCGAGAAGCTCAGCGTCACGGCCTACAAGCCGGGTGTTTCACCGGGCAAGATCTTCTACGCACCCAAGCAGGACGGACTCGCCATCGCCGACAACGCGGGACGCACCACCTGGTGGGAACCGACCAACTTCGACAGCACCGGAGTCACCTTCTACAACTTCCGTACGCAGCAGTACGACGGCCAGCCAGTGCTCACCTACTGGAAGGGTGCTTCTTCGATCACCGGTTACGCGCAGATCGGCACCTTCGAGATCCTCAACCGCAAGTACGAGAAGATCGCCTCCTTCAAGCCGGGCAACGGCTACAAGGCTGATATCCACGAGTTCCAGATGACCCCGCGCAGCACGGCCCTCGTCCTCTCGTACGTCGGCGTCAGCAAGGACCTTTCGAAGATCGGTGGCGTGAAGAACGGCCGCCTGCTCGACAACGTGGTCCAGGAGGTCAACATCAAGACCGGAGCCGTCCTCTTCGAGTGGCACAGCGCCGGAAACGTTCCGATCAACACCGGCATCGGCCAAGTGCCGCACGACCGTTCCTCGTTCGACTACTTCCACGCCAACTCGATCCAGGCCGACGGCGACGGATACCTCGTCTCATCACGCCGCCAGAGCTCGATCTACCGGATCCACCGCAAGAGCGGCAAGATCCATTGGGCCCTGTCTGGAACGGGCAACAGCCGGAACGACTTCGAGATGGGTCCGGGTACCGAGTTCGGCTACCAGCACGACGCCCAGCGCCTCGAGAACGGTGACATCCAGATATTCGACAACAGCTTCGGCCGTTTCGAGCCTCCGGTTCATTCGGGCGGGTCGAGCGCACTGGTGCTCCACCTGAGTGGCAAGAAGGGCAGCCGCAAGGCGACCCTGGTCCACCGGTTCACCTATCCCGGTGACGGTCTGAGGTCCGCATCTCAGGGCAATGCCGAAGCTCTGGACAACGGCAACACGTTCGTCGGCTGGGGTCAGGTCAACCAGATGACGGAGTTCAATGCGGCCGGCGACGTCGTGTTCGACGCCAGCCACACCGGGACCGAGATCCCCGACTTCGGGGTGGCAAGCTCCTACCGGACCTACAAGGCACCGTGGAGCGGCATCCCGCAGGGCAAGCCGGCGATCGCTGTCGATGCCTCGGGAACCAGGGTCTGGGCCAGCTGGAACGGCTCGCAGACCACGACCAAGTGGGAAGTCCTGACCGGCGCCAGCGCCGGCAGCCTGGCCAAGGTGGCCGAGCTCGACTGGACCGGCTTCGAGACCGAGATCGCCACACCGGCCCTCGGAGCCGTGACCGTGGTCCGGGCATTGGACAAGACGGGCAAGGAGCTCGGACGCTCCGCCGCGGTCGCGGCCGGAGGCCAGGACTCCGGCCGGTAGTCCCCAGCCGAACGCCGTTTTGAGAAGAGCCCCGGCGCGAAAGCGCGGGGTCTTTTTTCAATGTACTCCGGTCTCCCCGAGCGGCATGTCGTCGGGCGGCCGGCTCGGTGACAGCGTCTCCCAGGCGACGACCCCGATCAGCGTCGCGACGATCAGCACGCCGACCGTGAGGGCGGTCAAGTCGGCCACGGCGGCGGCGACGCCGACGGCGATGCAGATGCCGGCGGCCGTCACCCGCTTCGCGGGAAGGCCACCGCTCATCCGCCACCGCACCGGCGCGAACGCCAGCAGGTAGAGGACCGGACCAGCGATGATCGCCAGCAGTTCGGCGGACTTCAGGACGTAGCCCGGGTGGGCGATCACCAGCTCGTCGCCGACGGCGCAAAGGATGATCCCGGCGATGATCGGGATGTGGCCGAAGGTGTACAGGTCCCGGGCCATGATCGTACGGTCCTCCGCGTTGACCAGCAGCCGTTCGAACACGTTTCCGACGTAGTTGAAGTACAGCCACCAGAGGCAGACGGTGCCGAGGAAGGCCGCCGTGAAGGCGGCGACGCGGGGAAGGTCGAGCTCGAGACCGGCGGTAGTCGCACCGGTCAGCACCACCGTCTCTCCGAGGGCGATGATCGTGAACAGCTGGAACCGTTCAGCGAAGTGATGCCCGCCCAGGCTCCAGGCCTCGGTCGTCACCTTCTTGATGAACGGGACCGGGTAGGTGATCGTCGGACCGCCGTAGTCGATGGCCAGCGCGACCAGCCAGAGGACCAGCCGGGTGTCACCTCCGGCCACTCCGCCGGCGATCCAGAAGATGCCCGAGAAGCAGAACCAGACGAGGATGTGCAGGGCGCGGTTCCACTCGTTCGAGCCGGCATCCGACGCGACGAAAGTCAAGAAGGTGTGGCGGCCCACCTGGATCGCGACGTACGCGCAGGCGAACAGGAGGCCCTTGTCACCGAAGGCCTCCGGGATCGCGACCGACATCAGCAGGCTGGCCAGCATGATCGCGATGAGCAGCAGCCGGATCGGGATCGCATCGGGATCGAGTTCGTTCGTGGCCCAGGTCGTGAACTGCCAGGCCCACCAGACAACGAGGAGGACGATCAGCGACTGGAGGGCACCGAGCCAGGTCAGGTGCTCGAGCAGCAGGTGCGAGACCTGGGTGATCGCGAAGACGAAGACCAGGTCGTAGAACAGCTCGAGCGTGCTCGCCCGGTAGTCGTCGTGCTCGTCGCGTCTCAGCTGGTAGCGGCTCAAGCGGTACGGCTCAGGCCCCGAACACGGTGCCGTTCGGCGGCACGTTCTTCTGGAAGACCTCTCGCGGGTCGTCCTTGATCGACTGCTCGGTGCTGGCGGTCGTGGTGACCAGATCGGGGGAAGAAGGCGACGGCACGGCGAGCTTCACGATTCCCCACTGGCCCCCGGCGCCCTTCCTGGGGAGCCAGCTGTGGGTGGCCCGTTCGGGACTCTCGGCCGAGAGCCGCGCGCAGCGCTCTCTCGCTTCCTGCTCTGTCATACCCGAAGCCTACTCCGCGGTCAGGGCGGAATCACGTTCGACGGATCCGGCTGGAGCTCCGGCGGCGCCTGGCTGTAGTCGCCGAGTTCACCGTCCGGCCTCGACCACGGCGCCGACCAGCGGGTGCCTGTCAGACTCGGGACATGAGCACGAACGCAGCAGGGCGAGGTCGCTAAGAGCCCGCGAGACCACGATTGTCAGGGATTATCCCTGACAATCGTGGTTTCGAAGGCTCTTTC
The DNA here is from genome assembly GCA_963695885.1 of uncultured Solirubrobacterales bacterium. Taxonomy (GTDB): domain Bacteria; phylum Actinomycetota; class Thermoleophilia; order Solirubrobacterales; family 70-9; genus 67-14. Next base: position 45,518 of record CAVOIH010000001.1, read on the forward strand.
AGCTGTTGGCCGGTTTCTGGTGGATGCCGAACGGACTGCCCTGGTCGTCCTTGCACATCCGGAACGACCCGAACGCTGCTACTGATTCCTCGTCGCCTTCAACGTTGACGTCCAGCACTTCCCCGCCGAGTTCCTTGATCTTTGCTTCGGCCTCGTTGATGTCGTCAACCGCGAAGAAGATGATCGGATCGGCTCCGGCGTCGCTGCCATGCATCCCGGCCGGCACGTTGGGAGTTTCGATCATGAAGCCTCCGCCGCCGGGTCCCTCGGCGAACTTCCAGCCGAACATACCTTCGTAGAACTTCCTGCCCGCGTCAGTGTCTCCGACGCCGATTTCGATGAATGAGACTTCGCCTGCCATTCTTTCCTCCTCACGGTTTTGGTTAACTCACCCTATGCGGCTGTTCGTCTCCCTGGACCTTCCGGATGAGGTCCGTCGCCTGAGTGCTTCGTGGGGACGCGAAGTCGCCCGGGCCTCGACCGGCGCGCGGGCGGTACGTGCCGGGAACAGCCACATCACGCTGGCGTTCCTCGGTGACCGATCCCCGGCCGAAATCCCGCTGATCGCCGATGCGATGCGGAGTTCCGTCTCCGGTGAGTTCACCCTCTCGCTGGGAGCACCGGTGCGCCTTCCCCGGCGCCGGCCGAGGGCACTCGCCTTCGAGGTCCACGATGAAAGCGGCGGCCTGGCCGCGCTGCAGGCCGGACTGGCCGAAGCCCTCACCGGTGCGATCGGCTGGAAGGCCGAACGATCCTTCCGGCCACACCTGACGGCGGTCCGTTTCGGCCGCAGCCACCGGGGTGACGTGCTGGAACTTCCGGTGACCCCCGCGATCACGTTCACGGCCGAATCAATCAGCCTGGTGCAGTCACGCCCGAACCCCGAAGGTGCTGAATACGACTTCCTGGAAACCGTCGCCCTCCAGACACCTACATCCAAGTCGCACAGCGAAACTGACATTTCACCAACATGAGCGAAGCGACTTGGATGCCTTATTTCGTCGCACAGCGAAACTGACATTTCACCAACATGAGCGAAGCGACTTGGATGCCTTATTTCGTCGCACAGCGAAACTGACATTTCACCAACATGAGCGAAGCGACTTGGATGCCTTATCCCTCCTCACCCGAAGGTGAAGGCGTAGCCTTCCACTCCCTTTTCCGGCGACAGGGTCAACCTGTGGTTCTCGGCCTTCGCCAGTGATACCAGTTCGTACAGGCGCTCTCCGTTCACCGTCACCTCCCCGTCCTTCACGTCCTTGCCGGCTATCTCCGGATCGATCAGCTTGCCGTCAAGTTCGACTCCGACCGTTCGCGGGTTCCCGGGTGAGCCGAGCACGAGGAAGACCTTCTTCGCACCGAACCTGAGTTCCAGCTGCCCGCCGTCGGCGGTGGCGAAGTCGGGCGAGATGCGCCATCTGCCACCGTAGGAAAGCTGGTCCCGCCCCGGCTCCTTCAGTGGGCCGAAGTCCTGGACGCCGCCGAGGATGATGCCGTTCCGGAAGTTCGCCGCGCGGGCCGAGCCGAGGTAGCTCTCGGGAGTGGTCAGGCCGGCCGAGATCGTTTCCCCTCTCGCCCCCGACATTCCTTTTCCGGGGTCGCGGCCGGCTTCGGCCAGGAGCTCCCGGATCACTTCCTCCTTCTCGTCGTAGTCGCCTTCGCCGAAGTGGGTGAAGCGGACCTGCCCGTCGGCGTCGATGAAGTACTCGGCCGGCCAGTACTGGTTCGCGTAGGCGTCCCAGGTGCCGAAGTCGTTGTCCTGGGCGACCGGGTACTCGAGCCCGGCCGACTCGATCGCGTCTCCGACGTTGCCGGCGTCTTTCTCGAAGGGGAACTCGGGCGTGTGAACGCCGACGATGGTCAGGCCCTCGTCCCGGTACCGCTCGTCCCAGGCCTTGAGGTACGGCTGGGTGCGGATGCAGTTGACGCAGCTGTAGGTCCAGAAGTTGACCAGGACCACCCTCCCCCGGAGGGACGCGAGAGTGAGGGGTTCGTTGCCCGGCGTGTTGAACCACTGCTGGTTGTCGGTGAACTCCGGTGCCGTGCCGAGCAACGGCAGGCCGGATCTCGGTGGTGGATCCTCCTCGGCATCCGCCACGCGGTTGGCCAGTTGCTGTGCCTCCTTGCTGCGGTTGACGTCACGCACGTCGACCAACGCGTCCCGCGCGGCGTCGCTCTCCTCGAGGCTCCTCGTCGGGTTGACCAGGAAGGCGGGCAGGTCGTCGGCGATCCGGTTCTGGAACTTCAGGTCGTACTGACCCAGCATCAACAGCGCGAACACGACCATGGTCCCGCCCATGATCGCCTGGAACCGCGGCACCCTCGAGCTGAGCGGCCCGATCAGGCGGCGCCCGCCGATCATCAGCAGGTACAGGACGCCGGCCGAACCGAGACCGTAGGCGAGCGCGACCGCGAGCCGGCCGGCGGTGAACGGCTGCGAGGCCGAAACCGTGATCACCCCGGCGAGGATCGGCCCGGCGCACGGCGCATAGACCAGGCCGAGGCTCGCCCCGACCACTACGCCCGGCCAGAAGCCGTCGCCGGTGCCCGGCTTCGGCTGGAAGCGGCTGGCCAGCCGGCTGAGATACCCCTCGGTCCGGGCCGAGAGCGACGGCACCAGCAGGGTGATGCCGAAGAGCAGCAGGACGACGATCGCCAGATTGCGCAGGAGGTCGTCGGGCAGGCCGAGCGCGTCGATCACGTAGACCAGCGCGACGATGGCGAAAGTGAAGGAGACGGTGAGCCCGGCGACGATGCCGACCGGTCGCCTGTGGCCTCCGGTCGCACCGGCCGACAACGCCACCGGAAGGACCGGCAGGACACAGGGCGACACGGCCGTGGCCGCGCCGGCGATGAACCCGAACAGGATCAGCAATGCCATCGGCAGCAGGTTCGCATTGAAACCTTACGAAGGGATGAAGCTCATCTCCTCCTTGCCTCAGGTCTTGGGCTTGACCCTGACCGCACCGCGCATCAACGGGTGGATCCGGCAGAAGAACGTGTGTGTGCCCACCGGCAGGTTCGCCGGGGTCGACCAGGTCGTCCGGCCCACGGTCGGCGGGGAGGCATCACCATTCAGGTTGCCGAGCTGGCCCGAGTCGAACTGGAAATCGCCGTCCGGCAGCGGGTAGGCGATGCCGGTCGACTTGTTGCACGGTGCCTTGCAGGAGGTCAGCGAGTGCCAGATCTGGCTGTCGAGATCGGACTGGGCCATCTCGAAGGTGAACTTCTCGCCCTGCTCGATCACCGGGGGGTTGCCGGCGGCCCCGGGAAGCCTGAAGTTGCCCGCCTCGTATGAGTAGCCGCCGATGGTGAACGGGCCGCCCGACACGAGCCCGTCGGGACGCTTCGTCGGGTCCTGGCCGACCACGGGAAGTTCTCCGCCGTGGTCGTCGTTCTCGGGGTAGTGGCCGTGATTCAGGATGCCGGGACCGTCTACCTTCGTCGTGTAGGGATCGGGACCGTTCTTCTCATCCGACCAGAATACGACGTTGATTCCCATCGACTCGTACCACGAGCCGATCTCGGTCTCGTAGGTGGTCTGGAGCTCGAGGATGTCGTCCTTCTTGACCTGAACGCGCCAGTCCTCCCTGGTGCTGACCATCGCCATGTCCCAGGACACGGGGCCGGCGGGCTCGAAGTAGTGCGCCGTCGATTCGAAGAGCCGCACGCGGTTGCCTTCGACGTTCGGCTGCGTGTCGACGCAGGCCTGGTACTTCCTGTCGGCCTTCCTGACCTTGGCCTTGAGCTTGCGCCGGGCCTTCAGCTTCAGGCTCTTCTTGTGTTTGAGCTTCTTGAGCCAGGCCTTCTTCGACTTCTTGTACTTCCGGACCTGCTTCGGGCCCATTGCCTTCTTCAGCTTTCGCAGCTTCTTGCCGGCGACGGACTTCCTGGCCTGCTTCTGCTTTTTCGAGAGCCTCTTGATCTGCTTCTTGAATCCCTTGAGCTTGTTGGCGTAGGTCCTGGGCGGTTTGCCGCAGTCGGGACCGTTGTAGCTGGCCCCTTCCCGTCTCATGAAGAGCTCGGTGTTGAGTCCGCCGGTGTGCACGTGGCCGGTGGTCGCCAGCAACGTTCCGTCGCGCGGCGCGGTCCACTCGTTCTCGTGGACACCGGGCGCGTACGGGTCCTTGGCGTCCTGGGGATAGGTGAACTCGCCGTCGGGCCCGCCGGAACCACGATGCACGTCGAAGACGGGATAGCCGCGGCTGCCGATGTTCTCGACGTCCATCCAGATCGGCTCGGCCTCCTTGATCGTGGCCGCCTCCGGAGCGCTGTCGGGGATGAAGTTGATCCGGTAGGTGACGGTGAGGTCCATCGGCTCCGGCGTCAGGTTGTGGACCATCTCGTTGAGGAGCCATTTGTCGCTCGTCAGGTAGCGGTAGCCGTACCCGTCGGGGATGATCATCTGGGTCTTCTCTTCACCGGTGGCGAAGAACTGGGCGCGCCGCGAAAGGTTGAACCAGACGCCGTGGTGGAACATGACCTTGCTCGAAGAAGGGATGGTGCCGTCGTCGGTGTAGACGAGATCGGGCTTGATCGCGGTGATCCAGCCGTTGACCGCGGGCCTGCCGGAGCCGACGATCGGGTTGTTCCGGATCTTGTTCTGCCCGGAGGCGACGTGGTCGATCGGGATCTCGTAGGTGATCTGCTGGGTCACCCCGTCGGCCAGGGTCGTCACTTCACCAACCTGAGCCTCTGCGGCATTCGCGGCCGGCGCGAAGGCAAGCAGCAGCGCGGCGGCCAGTGGACCCAATACTGAAATGACCTTCTTCAAGACGATTCCCCTCGTTCTCCCGTGTTAGGACCGGTCCGGTCCCACCCCAAGCCAACCAATACAAGGTACCGCATGATCCGGATCGTCGAACGAATCCATCAGCGCAGCTTGCGCTTCGCCGTCGCCAGCTTGCCGCCCTTGTAGGTCGCCTTGACCCGGAACAGAATCTTCTTGCCTTTCTTGATGGCCTTCTTGCCCTTGCCGGTGAACTTCACCGAAACAGTCCTGGTCGCGCCGGCCTTGACCGAGATCCCCGACAGCGAGCCGAGTTTCTTCTTGCTCTTGCTGACCGAAAGGGCGATGCCGGAAGCGGTGGCGTCACCCGGATTTCTCAGCGTGACCTTGAACTTGCCGGACTTGCGCACTCCCTCGAGCTTCTGGCGCGGGATCGCGGCCTTGAGGGCCGGCTCCGGCCGGGGCAGCGGAGTGCCCCCGGACACGACGAGTTCGCCGGACATCGAAAGCGTGTGGATCGAGCAGTAGAAGGGGTAGGTGCCTTCTTCGAGGTACTGGGTCCCCTTGACCGGGGCTGTCCCGCCGGGCGCGATCGCGTCCGCCTCGAACAGAGCCTTGCCGTCGGGGCCGTTCTCCGTGGAGAGCACGTTGTGGGTCGCGTCGGCGCTGGCGGGATTGGAGAAGGTCGCGATCTCGCCGGCCTCCTGGGTGAAGGGGCCGTCGGCGAACGTGCAGCAGGCATCGCTGGTCACGATCGTGGTGGCCCCCTGTGCGGCGGCGGCCCCCGCGAACAGCAGCGCGGCGGTGGCGATTGTCCCGATGACGAACTTCACAGTTCCCCTGCCCATTGCTTCATTCTACGTAACAACTGAGACCGACGGTCGAAGTTGCGGTATCGGGGGCTGAAGGTAAAGCCGGCCCGTTCCCGCGACTGATTCCGTGACCCGCGTCTTTCAGCCGGCGAAGACGCCGCCAGGGCTCAGCGCCTCGAGCGATACTTCTTCTGGCAGCGCTTTAGCTTCGACTTGTCCTTCTTGTTCTTCATGAACTTCTTGCACTTCTTCCTGGCGAGGTTGCCGGTCGGCCGGATCTTCGGCCTGACGGTCTTGGTTCCAGCCGATTCGGCGGCGGCACCCGAACCACCGGTCGCCGGCTCGGTCGCGGCGGGGGCCGGCTTCGCAGGCGGGTTGACGGCCGGATCGTTGGTGGCCGGAGTATCCGGATCGGCGGGATCCTCGCCCGGACCGGTCACGACCGGCGTGTCGTTCGGCGGAGGCGGATCGGCCAGGAAGTGCTCCAGCACGCGCCCCGGGGTCAAGGCCTTGCCGTAGTAGGCGACCTCGTCGAGCGAACCCTTGAACCAGGGTCGCAGTTCGCCGTAGCCGACGTAGAAGGTCGAGCTGGACGAAGGACGCCTGGTCGCTTCTACTTGCCCGTGGAGCTCGCCGTTCACGTAGATCGAGATCGTGACGCCGTCCCAGACTCCGGCCACCTGGGTGAAGACCCCGGGTATCGGGCCGACGTGGGAGGTGACGGTCGTCCCCATGTGCCTGAAGTGGAAGAGGCCGCCATCGATGAAGATCTCGCCGGCGTCGCCGTGGCCGACCACGCTCTGGTTGCGGTGGTCGTCCGGGTTGACCCAGGCTTCGATCGTCGTCTGGTTGGTCGGGGCGGGGATGCTCGGGACGAATCCGTAACCACCCTCGCCGAAGAACTTCCGGGCGTGGTCGAGGTCGCCGGAGATTCCGACCGGTCCCGACTCCTGGCCGTTCTTGTAGGTGCCGTGGCGGCCCTGTGGTCCGGAGTCCTTCATCGGGTCGCCGGTGTTGTCGCCGAGGCGGTAGTAGGCGATCGGGGAATCGGTGTTGTAGATGTCCTCGAAGGACTTGATCGTGTAGGTGTGGGTGTGGCTGCGGGTCAGGCCGTCGTCATCGACCGCGGTCACCACGACCACGTGCGGTCCCGGGCTGTCGGGCAACGCGTCACCGTTGCTGACCGGGTTGCCGTCGACGATCGCGGTGCAGCTCGCGACGGTGTGGTCGCCGTCGAGGTCGTTGCATTCGAAGTCGAGCGGCGGCAGCTTGGTCACGGCGTAGAGACCGCCGTTTGCCGGCGAGTCGATGTCGGCCGACGGCCGCTGGATCGGCGGGCCGAGGACCGGCGAGGGCACGTCCTTCGCGGTGCCGACCACCCAGCGCTTGTGGAGCGCGCCCTGTGAGAGGGCGGTGCCGTAGTAGGCGACTTCGTCGAGGGAACCATGGAACCAGGGGGCCTGGTCGCCGTAACCGACGTAGAGGGTGGCGGTGCCCGAGGGTGCCTTGTTGGCCGAGTTCGAGGAGCCGACCGGCTGACCGTTCACGTACAGGCGGGTGTTGTGTCCGTCCCAGGTGCCGGCCACGTGGAACCACTCACCCGGCGTCAGGTGCGGGCCGGACGCTTGGACCGTGTCCTGGGTCTGGCGGAGCGCGAGGCGCCCGTCCCTGACGAACAGCTGGCCACCGCCACCGTGCGCGGCAATCATGCCGTCGTTGTCATCGGCACGGTTGATCCAGGCTTCCCAGGTGTAGGCCGTGGTCGGCGCCGTGATGTTGTTGGTGAAGCCGTAACCGTCGCGGGCCGGGAAGAAAGCCGACCAGTCCTGCGGATCGGCGTTCAGGTCACATGTATAGGGCGCGTGCGGGCGGACGTGGCAGCTCGGTGCCGGCGGGCGGCGCAGTGCAATGCCGTTCTTGAATTCGCCGTGGCGGTGGTTGCCGGAACTGTCATTCATCGGAACCGAACCGAGCGGGTCACCGAGGCGGTAGTAAGCGATCGGGTGGTTCGAGTTGATCACGTCCGCGTACTTCGGCGGATCGACCGCGTACGAGTGGACCACCTGATGGGTGTTGCCGGCGTGATCCTCGGCGTTCACCACGAAGCGGAAGTTGCCGAGCTGCGAAGTGTTGACGGTCGACGGTCCGGAACAGGTCTTGATGCCGGAGGCGCCGGGGGGTGAACCGGCAGGCGGATCATCGCAGGTGAAGGCCGCAGGTACGTGCTGGTCCAGGGTGAAGCGCTCGCGCATGGCCGGTTTGGTCAACGAAATCTGGGGCGGGGTCTCGTCGACCAGCCACTCGACCTTGGCCGGCGTCGGGTCCGCGTTCCCCGCTCGATCGATCGCCCGGACTTCGAAGGTGTGTTTGCCTTCGCCGGCGGGGTTCGCGGTGAACTCGCTGTAGCGGCCGGCCAGTGCGGCATCGAGATCCGGCACGGCGGTGCAGGAATGCTCATAGGGCCGAGTGAAGAAGTCGGCATCCGGCCCGAACCAGGGCCCGGCATCGACCCGGCATTCGAAGTTGGTTGGTGATCCGGACTTGCTTCCTTCGT
>CAVOIH010000002.1:0-34640 GCA_963695885.1 uncultured Solirubrobacterales bacterium
GGACGATTTCTTCAACTTCCTTTTCGTCGAAAACGCACCTGCCTTCGTCCGGACGCTTGAGAATGTGATCGTAGGACCGCTGATTGCGATCTTGAGCTTCGTATGTTCAGTCGGCAACGTGCCCCTTGCGGCAGTCCTGTGGTCAGGGGGTATTTCCTTCGGCGGGGTCGTCGCGTTCATTTTCGCCGACCTGATCGTTGTTCCCATCGTCTTGGCCTACCGCAAGTACTACGGCACGAGCTTTGCGCTCCGGATAACGGCGTTGATGTTCGTGACCATGGTGCTTGCGGCGCTCGCCGTGGATGGACTTTTTTCGGTCGTAGGTCTGGTTCCTGACAGCCGCCCGTCCCGGGATGACATCTTCGGAACCGTCGCTGTCGACTACAAACTCGTCCTCAATCTCCTCGGCCTGATCACCTTTGCGAGCCTGATGTACTTGGCGCAACGCCGAGGTCCGACGGACATGGAGGGAATGAAACAGATTCCTAAGTGATCGGTAGTCGCCAGGCGTCGTGCGGCTGCTGCTGTTGTTGCTGTTGCTGTTGCCGCAACCAGCCAGAGCTACGCCCACCCCATAGCGGTGGGCGCCGAAGATCAGGCCACCACGAGCGGCGGAGCACCGAGGAGAGCTGGCGACCGTTGATCCGCAGGGTCATCCTCAAGGCGAGGATCAAGCGGGCGTCAGAGGCCGGGTTTCTGTCGCGCCGGCTGCTCTCAGCAGATGACGAGTTTGCTGTACGGCGGTAGCCAGTGATACTCGTAGCAAAGGTTCGTGCCACCGCTACCTCCACCGCCGCCCGAACCAGACGATTGCGTCAGGTAAAGACGTTCTTCGACCTGGGCGCGGATGCCTGATCGGGTCTTTGCGGTCAGTTTAAGATCCGTGAGCTTCTGAGCGCGCCGAGAGAGGGTGATCCGAAGCGTGACTTTCCTTTTCGATCCAGGGCGAATGGTCCTGATCTTCCGGGTTCTTCCTTTGTAAAAGATTGCCGGCACATTGCCGAAACGGGCTTCGAGCTCGGGCAGGCCACGCAGCTTGACTGGCCCGGCGATGTCGAAGACATTCCCCGGATCCGCCGGTTGATTCAGCCGGGCGATGACACAGTTTGGCCGTTTGCCGCGGAGCGCGTCCTCGGTCGCTTCGTACTCTTCCGCCACCTCGTCGTAGACCTTTTCGGCGTCGCCACGCACCGGGGGTGACGCGGAATCATGGAGAAGGACCCAGTCGGCGCCCGTGAGGTCGGTTTGCGTACCGAACCCGATCGCGGGATACCCGGTGCAGCCGCCTGAAGTGGTCCGTCCGGCGAAAACCGTCAGGTTGGCGGCGGTATCGGAGGAGGGTGATCCGGCCAGCCTCACTCCGCCTTTCAGGTTGCCGGTCCGGCGGTCGTAGGCCAGTCCGACCCTGACTATGTCGCGGGCCGGACTCGCGTCGGCGGAATCGCCGGCCGGGTCCTGGCCCGTGGCGACGAAGTTCGCCGAAGCGCCGGTAGTCGAAGTGAGACTCACAACGAATGCAGCGAGAAGAAGAGCGACCAAGGCAAGCGCCCGTGTTGAAACGCCATCGAACGTTCGGTTGTTGGTGTAAGTCCCGCGCCCTGTCAGGAGGTTGGACATTTCCCGGCAGGTTACCGAGGCGGGCCACCCACGCAGAGTCACGGGGGAAGGATCAGGGGCGGTCGCTGGACGGGTCGATCAGGTATTTGGAGCCAGTGCTCTTCCTGACGAAACCGGCGACATTCACGGGGTCCAGCACGTCCCCGAGTCCGATCGTCTCCGCGTAGGAGCACGCGAACGTCGTCCTGAACTCCGAACGGACGCGGTTGCTCATTTCGCCGATCGTCTGGTCATCCAGCCAGGGCATCGATGAGAGCAGGAAACCGCTGATACCCCAGCGCAGGCCGAAGGTCCGCTGGAATGTCGTCGGGCCGGTGTCCGGCGAGCGATCCGCCGCTGCCGGTATCGAAGGCCAGGGTGGCGCCGGTTGCAGCCACGGCTTCGGCGAGGTGCTCGACGAAGTTGTGAAATGTCACTGAAATGTCACCTCAACGACATCGGACGACACGACTGTCAAACTGCGAAACATCGTCGCGTCGAGCGGATCACGTTGGCGCCGCGAAAAGCAAAAGCCGGCAAGTCAGGCGCCACCTTCGCAAGGTTTCGCCGAATCGGTTTGGAAGGTTTGAGTGTTTCGCGCAGAAAAGCGATACTTAGGGCGATCCAGGCGGTTCTAGAGTAAAGGAATGTTCTAGCGAGGGGGAGTAGTTGTTCGAGAACGGAATCGAAGCGCTTTTCTGTCGGCTGACTTCCCTGATCTGCCTCGGGGTTGGCGTTCTGCTGATCGCGTTCGCTGGAGTTGACCGCGCAGCAGCGGCCGACTTAACAAAGTGTGGTGGCGCGGATGAGGTGCTGACCAAGCCGGACGGCACCATCACATTGGCAGCCAAGTGCTTCTCTGACGACTCAAGTGAACCGGGACATCTAGATCTGATTCAGGTGCTGACGAACGGCGCGCCAGACACTGGATTCGGAGAGCAGGGGGTTGCCGAAATTGCGGAGCTGCCGACCACGGAACAAGAGATCTTGACCCTCTTCGCAACTGCAGATAACAAGACCGTCGTAGCGACGAATTCCTATCTGACGAGGGTTCGCAACGATGGCTCCGTCGATCCCGCCTTCGGGGTTTCAGGGAAAGCGTCATTCGGTGAGGTTGAAGCCCTGGGTAACGAAAAGGTCCAAGCGGCAGGGCAGCAAGGCGACAGTTATCTGGCAGCGACCGTTTTGCCCCAAGTCGGAGTTGTAGTCGCAAGGTTCGACAGCCAAGGCAATTTCGATGAATCCTTCGGCGAGAGCGGTGCGGCAACGGTCCCTACCCAAGCCGCTTCAATCGTCATGACAGTGGACCCACAAGATCGCATCATGCTCTTGCTAACCGGTGGCGCTCAAGGTCCGGAGTTGGTCCGACTCTCCGAGAGCGGCGCATTCGATTGTGGTTTCGGGCCGGACGGAACGGGCACAGCCTCGATCCAACCCCTAGAGACCTATGCCGAGGTACTCGTTCGCCCCAACGGACGCATCGAGATCTACGGCGAAGAAAGTGCCTTCTACGACGACCACGGACAGAAGCTTGCTTTCGATGAGACCGGCAGTTACCTGCCTTCAGAGTCTGGCCGAGTGGGTACCGGGCACACGGGCCATCTCTTCGTCGAAATGCCAAGTGGTCGCATCGCCTATTCCATTCTCCCGAGCCGCGGTGAATTCCAGGCTGCGCCATTTCGGTTCGGTTGGGCAACTGGCCTGGCGGCGGCCGAAAAGTTCATCGATCTCAGTTCTCCTGAGAGTGCCCAAGTGACGGCCATGACTTTCCAAGCCGAAGACGAGAGCCTCGTTGCGGCCGGCACCTTCAGCGGACCAGTCTGCGCGCAAACCTGCTCCACGGCGTCGACACTCGCAGTGGTGAAGGTCGATCCATCGACCGGTCAGCTGATTCAAAGGTTCGGGAATCGAGGGGTGTCGCTCATCCCTGGAAATCGATGCCCGGAGGGAGACGCCGAACCGAGGCCCGGGATAGAGCCAAACACATGGAGACGATGCAAGGTCAAAGCACCAGGACTCTCCGGGATAGTCCGATTGAAGAAGGCAGCATCCTCGCGGCCGATCATCACAGGAAGGGTTAGTCTCAAAGCCCTTCCAGAAGAACCAAGTTTCATGATCCAGAAGGCCACGATAACTCTGCCCGGAAGGCTCCGCGTCAACGGGAGAAAGCTTCGGTCAGGCTTACGAGTTCGGAAACTTTCCAAGGCAAACGGAACCCTTTCTGGCTCTATCAAGGGACGGCGAATCAGCGTGAAGCTGATGGACGATCCGGGGAACTACGATCTCGAATCTGGCGGGCAGGTTCCACGAAACCAGCCGCTCTCAATTGGATTCAGGCTGGGGTCTGGAGCTCTGAAACGAATACCTCGTAAACAGCGACGAACCAAATTCGTAGCTCAAGTATCCGGTGAATTCATCCCTTTCGCGGGACTCCCTGGCTTCTCGTACGATCCGTCCACTTGGTTCGAGGCCAACGACTCAAGTAAGTCTTTCAGGGTGCGTCGCGGCGAGCGCTAAGCGCAGAAGATGAGAGGCGATCCCGGTTTCCGAACTCTATGCGCGATAATGTCGGTTATGTAAAGTCAGGTATACGATTCGTGGTTGAGCCATACGACTGTTCACCATCTCAGCGAAACTCCGTAGGCGGCTAGGTGGCGGTCCCGGCTCACCAGGGTCATATCTTCCTGCAACGCCTGGGTCACCAGCAGCCGATCGAAAGGATCTCTGTGGTGAAACTCCAGATCGCGGACCTTCCATAAGTGCGATCTCTTGATCGTCAGTTCAGTGATGCCGGCCGCATCCAGATGCGACGGCAAATCGTCGGGGACATCCAGGCGACCAAGCGACGATTTGATCGCGATTTCCCACAGCGAGACATCGCTGACGATCAGTTCATGGTCGTATTCCGTGGCAACGATCCGCAGCCATTCGGGAACCCGTTCGTCCCCATTCAATAGCCAAAGGACTGCGTGAGTATCAAGCAGAAGCTTCATCTCACGAATAGGACTCGAATCCCGGAATGGGATCATCGAAATCTTCACCAATACGGATCTTCCCTTCCAATGAGCCGAACAGAGGAGATTGGTCCGGTGTTGTGTAACGAACGATCTTGACCACCGGCTTGGCGCCCCTGCGGATTACTACTTCCTCGCCGCTTTCGGCGCGCTCCACCAGCTTCGAGAGATTCGTCTTGGCTTCCCCTATGGCAACCGCTTTATTCATATCCTCAGGTTAGCCAACTTAGCCAAGTAAGTCAACCCTTGATTGTTGGTTCTTCGAGCCGAGCAAGGCGATTGAAGGCGTCGTGCTCGAAAGTTGGCCGTGAGGGCCGAGAGTTCGGGAGACCGCCCGGCGACCGGCTCAGGATTCCCGGGTCGATCGCTTGGTCGGGGCCTCAGAGTCGATCGATACGTCCATCAGCTCCGTCACGAAGTCGAGGAGGAGCTCCTCCGATCTCGAATCCGAGACGACGGCCCGGACCAGGGCTTCGCTCGTGAACACATGCGAAAGCTACAGCTGCCATGGAACTCCCCCGTCCCCGACGACGCTTTGATCTTCCCCCGGAAAAGTGAACACCCGTTTCTGGCAACTCGAAGTGCGGCGCGAGTTGGTTCGCCGCGCCGGACTCTCCGAGCATCGGAACACGGGTTTGAAGCACCTTTGCGCCGCCCGCGCAACAGGACCGGACTTGACGTATGAGGTGAATGCACGTTACTTTGCGCGGGTCAGCCGATTGGGAGGTAGTCTCGAATGACCTTTTCGAAGCATCGAATACCAGCGCTCTTGGCGCTCGCGTACGCCACCTTCGCTCTTCTGTTCTGCCTGATCGCCGCTCCCCCGACCTCCGACGCGAAGCCCTGGAAGGCCAAGAAGGCGCCGGCCGGGCTCAAGTTCTACAAGCCTCCGAAGAAGCTGCCTCCTCAGCATGGCAAGCTGATCTGGTCTCGCAAGGCGAATCCGACCGTGACCCTTACCTTGGGCGCCTGGACCCGCAACGTGCTCTACACATCCAAGAGCCTCTCCGGCAAGCGGATCGCGGTCTCGGGGTCGGTCACCGTTCCCCGGGGACGGGCCCCCAAGGGCGGCTGGCCGGTCATCACCTATGCCCATGGCACCACCGGGATCGCCGACATCTGCGCTCCTTCCCGAAACACGGCCAACGGCCCGGCGAACGCATTTATCACCTATACGAACCCTGAGCTCGATGCCTGGCTCGCCGCCGGGTATGCGGTGCTGCGCACGGACTATGAAGGCCTCGGCACTCCCGGCGTCCATCCCTACCTGATCGGACGTTCCGAAGGCCGCGGGGTGCTCGACATCATCCGTGCGGCCCGTGTCCTCAGCCCGAAGATCGGCAAGCGATTCCTGATCGCCGGCCACTCGCAGGGCGGCCAGGCGGCGCTGTTCGCCGCCGGCCAGGCGGCTGCCTGGGTTCCCGAGTTGAAGCTCCGGGGAACAGTCTCGTACGCCCCCGCCTCGCACATGGAACAGCAGGCGGGCCTCCTCCCTCTGGACACCGAGCCCAGCCCCGCCAGCGCATTGGCCGCGATGATCGTGCGCGGAGCCTCGGTCGTGTCCCCGGCGATCGATACGCAGACGCTCCTTTCCGATACCGCCCTCCCCTACTTCCCGAACACGCTCAGCCAGTGCGTCCCGGAGCTGATCCTGCCGAACAACCTGGGCGGCCTGGCGCCGTCGCAGCTGTTGCGCCAGGGAGCCGATACGGCGCCCCTGCTCAGCGTGCTGTCCGCGCAGAATCCGGCTCGGAAGACGGCCGCTCCCATCTTCCTGGCACAGGGGCTGGCCGACACCACCGTCTTCCCCGCCTTCACCACGGAACTGAACACGGAGTTGGCTCAGCTCGGTGACTCGGTCGAGTACGTCGAATACCCAGGGGTGACTCACGGGCTCATCCTCGCGGCCGCCGAGGCGGACGTCTTGCCGTGGATGGCCTCTCGCCTGCCGGCGAGCCCCTGAACGTCTGAACTCTCTGGGCGGGATCTGCAGCGCCGGCCCTCCACATCCGGGATGATGGAAGTGATGTCACTGCCACCCGGACCCGCGATCCCGCCACTGCTTCAGACCCTGCGCTGGGTGGCCCGGCCGATCGGGTTCATGGAACAGGCTCGGCGCACCTACGGCGAGGCGTTCAGCGTCAGGTTCTCCGGATTCAAGGCGCCAATGGTCATGGTCTCGGATCCTGACCTGGTCAAGACCGTTTACTCGAATCCGGCCAATTCGCTGCCGGAGGGCCGCATCTCCCTGCTCGAACCGGTGCTCGGCAGCAAATCGGTGATCCTGCTCGATGGTGAGGAGCACCTGGCACGCCGGAAGCTGATGCTGCCGGCGTTTCACGGCGAGCGGATGCGCTCCTATCAGGACGTCATGAAGGAGGCGATCGACCGGGAGATCGAATCGTGGCCGGTCGGCGAGGCCTTTCCGATTCACCCCCGCATGCAGGCCGTGACCCTCGAAGTCATCCTGCGCACGGTCTTCGGCGTGGACGGAGGCGCCAGGCTCGACCGCCTGCGGGTCTTGCTCGGCAAGACCCTGGAGGACACCGCCGCCCCGGGCTGGCAGGTGCTCAACCTGTTCACCCGCCGCTTCGGTGGCCCCGCCGGTCCGCCCGGATTCACCGACGGTCTGCGCCAGGTCAACTCCGAGCTGGCCGGACTGATCGCCGAACGGCGCCGCGACCCGGCGCTCGAGGACCGGACCGACATCCTCTCGATGATGGCCGCGGCGGAGTTCGCCGATGGCGGCCGGATGGACGAAGCCGAGCTTCGCGACCAGCTGATGACCCTGCTCGTTGCCGGACACGAAACGACCGCGACGGCGCTGGCCTGGACCTTCGACCTGGTTCTGCGTGACCCGCGCGTGCTCTCCCGGCTGAAATCGGAGCTCGACGAAGGTGGCGACGAGTACCTCCGGGCCACGATCACCGAGGCTCTGCGGCTTCGCCCCGTGATCCCCATAGCCGGCCGCATCCTGGACGGGCCGGTGGAATTCGACGGTTTCAGCCTCGAGGCCGGCGCCAACGTCGCGCCCTCGATCTGGATGGCGAACACCCGGTCCGATTCCTTCCCCGACCCTTTCGCCTTCAAGCCCGAGAGGTTCCTGGAGGATCCGCCCGAGACCTATGCGTGGATCCCCTTCGGCGGCGGTGTGCGCCGCTGCCTCGGGGCCGCCTTCGCCGAGTTCGAGATGCGGGTCGTCCTGACCGAGGTCCTGGCCCGCTGCGACCTCCGCCTCGTCAACAAGGAGCCACAGCGGATCGGCCGCCGCAACATCACCCTCTCGCCCAGGGACCGGACGCCGGTGGTGATGGCGGCGCGCTGGCCGGCGTAGTGCAGATTCTTGAATAGGGGCTCGTCCAGGGGGTTGACCAGATCGCCGGTCAGGTCGAACTCCTCGACCTGACCGGCGCTCGCCCAAGGGGCGGTGCCACCGCTACCCACCGTGAGCATCGTCTGATTGCGGCCAGTTGGCGTCCTGGGACTCTCAGCAAGGAACCAGGCCGAGAGACCCCCCGGTCTCGCCGGAGAGGTCCGGGAAGAACTGAACGCAAACGCCACTCCCGCCATTTCCGCCCCCGCCTTTCGGTGGCTTCTTCTTCGGCAGCTTGAGCCTCAGTTTCGTGGAGCCTTTCGCCACCAGCTTGCCGGATCGCGCGGTCACGTCCAGAGTTGCCGTCTCGCCGGCCGCCCGGGTCACCCTCACATTCACCGGAACCGCTCGCCGCTGTCCGGGACGGATTACCTTGATCTTCCGGCTGCGCGGAGACACCTTGAGGCCACGGTCTCGACGAAACCGGACCCGTACGCTTCGCAGAGGCGCGTCTCCCGGGTTGGAGATGACCACCTTGAGCTTGTGCTTCCGGTTCGGAGTGATCGCTCGCCGCACCTTGGGCATACGCATCGACATGGCGGGGAGACCCTTGAACCGTACGGGCTTGACGCGGTCATAGACCATCGAGGGATCTTCGGGGTCGGTCAGGTTCGCGCCGAAGCAGTTCCATTTCTTGCCGGCGAGCTTGCGTGTGCGCACCTCGAACGTCTGCAGAGTCGAATGGTTGCTGGTCGTCTTCTCGGCCTCCCCGTGTCGGAATACGCCCGGCGCGTCCTCGCGAACCCAGGTCGCGTCGAAATCGTCGTCCGTTCGAGAACCGAACCCACCGACCGGGTGGCCGTCGCAGCCGCTTGGGGTCTTCGTTCCGGCGTAAAGGGTCAGGAACGCACCGTGATCGACCTCGGGCGCTCCACGAAGCGCGATCGCCCCGACCATGTAGCCGGTCTTTTGATCGAACCCGAGCCCGACAGCGACGAGGTCCTGACCGGGAAGGTTACCGGAGGAATCGCCGGCTGGATCGGTGGTTTCCGCGATGAACGCGGCTCCGGCAGGCGCGGAACCAAACAGGCCACCGGTGAGAACGATGGCGAGCGCAGCCAAGCCCGTCCGAATTCGTATCATGGCCGCGATACTACTTTGTCGCGTATCCGGCCAGGCGGGGACGGTCGGCCTCAGCCGGACGGGCGCTTCACCCGGTCCTGCGGCCACCCGGATCCGCGCATGTCAGCCTGACCACGCGTCGCGCAACAAGCCGGAGCCGCCGCCGCCCGGGCCGAACAAAGCCCGCCGAACGGCGGGCCAGCAACTGTGAAGACCAGGCTTTCGTTGCGAGGATCAAAGGTCCTCGTGAGGCCGACCACCAGGGAGCGATTCACGCTGTTCAGCCTGGTCCGGACCGTAGGCCCCTGCCACGATCCACTCTCGCATCACCGGGACCATTGCCAGCAGATCCGGTTCGTCCTCGCTGTCGATCAGGTCACATGCCAGTTGCCTGACGGCGTAGACGATCGCCCGATGGACTTCGAGGGGCTGGTGGTGAAGCCGCGGATCGCGGGGTGACATTTCGCGTTGAGCGTCGTACAGGACCCGGGCGAACCCGTCGAGTGACGAGTATCTGCGACTTCTCGAGTCGGCCCCGAGGGCGTCCATTTCGAGCTGATATGCCTTGGAGACCACGTTGTCGGCCTGAAGCGTGCCCAGGTAGCCCTCCAGCGCCTGGGTCACGAAACCCCCCCAGTCGTCGCTCGAACCCAGGCCTTCGCCGACTCTGCGCAACAGAATCTCGATGAACCGGTCATATCCCGCGAACGCACACTGCTCTTTGTCGAGAAATGCGTTGTAGAAGGCCGACAACGAGACCCCGGCCCGTTTCGCGATGTCACCCACCCTCACGCGGAAGTAGCCGTCGTCGGCCATCAGTTCGGTGAAGGCCACCATGAGCCGCTCTCGCTGGACCGCGATGACTTCGTCTGGCGCCTGGGCGTGGCGGCCTCGGGGAAGCTCCTGCCGGGGGTCGAAGAAGACCCCCGGCTTCACGGACTTCGGCGGCATGTGTCTTTAGCTGGTTCGGGGCATGACCGCGAGCTTGTCGAGAATGGCCGCAAATGCCCTGGTTTCCGCCTGCATGCGGTTCACGTCGAACCGCTCGAGCTGAACCTTCCTGTTCCGCTCCGCAAGCAGGTAATGCGGGCCGGCGATGTAGGCGAGCATGGGGATGCCTTCCGCGTGGAGGTCCCTCCCCTCCCCGAAGAACACCGGGGTCGGCTGCATCACGGTGCACCGGGTTACGCCCTTGGCCTCGATTGCGGGCCGGGCCATGTTCGCCAGAGTCCGGTTCGACGAGAACAGTCCCGAGATCTCCGGTTTGCCGGTCTTCCTGAACACGTTCTTGTGGTCGGTTTCGTACTCCGGGCACCCGAGGTGCTCGATGGTCAGCCCGGCCTTGGTCCGCTCGAAGAGTTTCGGGTAGTCGGTGATGTAGGCCACCGCCGAGACCACATCGGCCTGGAAATGACCCGTCGCGAAGTAGAAGGCGAAAGTGACCGGACGATCTGCCTTCGGAATGGCCGAAAGCCGCTGCGCCAGGGAAATCATGGCAAGCGGGCCGTTTTCTTCGATGAGATTGGTGCCGTCGGTGTGGGTGTTCACCACCACGACTTCATCGCTCGCACCAGGAAGGACCGCCATCAGGGCGCGGGTCTTTCCTTTCGACCTGGTCGCGGTCAGAGTCAGTTTCGCCTTGTTCCCCGGGGTCTGGGCCAGCGCCCTCAGCATGTCGCCGGTCGGAGCATCGACGTTCAGCGCCGGCAGTCCCTGGAGTTCCCGACCGAACGGGGAATACTGGCCCTTGCCATCAGCGGGCGTTTCGGGCAGGATGATGATTGCCCCGATCGCACCAGCGTCTTTGGCAGCCTGAAGGGTTGGGCCGGTCGCGATCCAGCTGCGATCGTATGGCTTGGTTACGTCGACGTCGGCCGCGAATTTCTGATCCCAGGCGTTGAACGCCACACCGACCGGAACCGAAAACGGGGTTACGTCGATCACCGCGATCTTTCCGGCGAACGATCCTCCCGCGAAGTCAGCCGCGGTCTTGCCCGAGCCTGCGTACGCGAGCTCGCCCGTGACGCCGCTCCTGCCGGTTCGGCCCGAGTACGGGTAGTAATACGCAACCCGGACCTTCCTGGCGGATCCTCCGGCGGGGGTTACCGTAAGCGAGTACGAATTCGCTTCCCAGTTGTCGAAGGGCTGCGGCTTGACGCTCGTCTTCCAGCCGAGCCGCTTCATCGCCTGACGGATGTCGTGAGTGAAGCGAACTTCCGAAGGGCTGCCCGTGTGACGGGCGCCGAGGCCGGCGAGGTACTCGTTCCACTTCCACATGGTCCTGGTACTGGCGAGCCTTCCGGGCTTGGCCTGGAGCAGCGGATTCGGGGTCCGCTTTCCGGCGAGTGCGGCCGCGTCACCCATCAAGCCCGTACCGACTGCCAATCCCGCGGCCGCCCCCGCTGACCGTTTGATGAAAGTCCGCCGTGTGGTCCCTGGCTCCGTCTCCACTGAATCCGTCATGCCTTACCTGCCTCCGCTTCGGTTCTCCTCCCCCGTTCCATTGAAGTAACGAGGATTCCGTTTAACACGGTATCAACAAGCGGGGCTTCTGTCAGGAGTAGCCAGGCTCCCGGCTCACCGAACGGGACGCAGTCGATGCACCCGGTGGCCCGGCAACTTCAAGGCCACCAACGCGTTAACAGATAGAGGTCATCGATCGGCGGACCGGTCACCGACCTCCGGCAGCCTGATGCGCTCCCCGGGTACCCGGTTCACGACCAGAGGCGTTCCGTCGGGTATTTGGCCGCTGAGCAGCCCCGGTAACTGACTGTCCTGTGACCCGTCCGAATCACCCTCGACGAGGAACTCGAGGTCGTCGCCCTGGTACTTGACTTCCACCAGCCTCTCATCGTTTCTCTCCGCCCAGGCCTTGCCGATCTGCGTTGCGTCGGTCACTCGGTTGGATTGGACGATGGTCCGGTACGTGGTGACCGCAAGGGCGGTGGCGACGAAGACGCTGGAGACCACAACCGCGGCGAAGGCGGGTCCGATCGCCGGCTTCGGCCGGCCGCCGCGGATCAACTGGAGGCTGCTGAAGATGATCACGCCGACCACGATGATCGCCAGCATGTTGGTCACGAAGAGGAGCAGGGAGCCGATGGCACCGTCCCAGTCACGGGAATGGGCAGTGACCCCGACCACCGCAAGCGGAGGCACCAGCGAGATCGCGATCGCGACACCTGGCAGGATGTCGCCGATGTCACGCCGGGCGATCGCGAATGAACCGGCCAGTCCGGTGATCGCAGCCGCGACCAGGTCGACGATGGTCGGCGAGACCCGGCCGGTCACCTGGGAGTTGTCGGCCAGCGGTGTCAGTTCCGGAAGAACGATCGCCATCAGGACCCCGATCCCGATCACCGTCGCAATCGCCAGGACGAGGGTCAGCGCCGAGGCGGTGAGGGCCCGTGCGTCCCCGAAGGAGATTGCGACGGCAACACCCTGAATCGGCGTCGCGAGGGGAGCGATGATCATCGCCCCGATCACGGTCGCCGTCGAATCTGAGATTACGCCCGCCGTCGCGATCCCAGCCGAGATCACGAGTAGCAGCCAGAACCTGCTCCGCTTCGCGGCGGTGTTGCCGGTTGACAGGTAGACGGCGTCGCGGATCTCGTCGGGGGACCGGGTCTCACCGGCCGTCAGTCCGAGCAGCCGCTGGCTGAGACTGAGTGCTTCGTTCGTGGTTTCTTCGGAGTTCATACGGAGGCGAGACCCGGCAGGTATTGCAGCAGGTCCGCAGGACGTTGAAATCGCCAGGACTCGGTGGCCGCGCTCGTAACGAGGGTGATCGTGGTGCCGGCGCTACGCAACTCTGGCTGCTCGCGGGAGTTCAGATCATGATGGGGACATCAACCGAATCCGGACTTTGCCCCCGGCATCGACTGGCCGCCTTACTGGCACTGGTGGTCGGCTTGCTGGGCTTCGGCCTCTTCGCTTCGCAGTCGGAAGCCGCCGCGACCGCCCCCACCGTCACGGTCACCGCTCCGGAGACGTTGACCGTGAGCGAGCAGACGACCGTCCAGGCCACACTCACGGGTTCCGACATGGCAACCGGGACGATCGTCTTCAGCGTCTATGACAGCGATGACCCCGCGTGCTCAAGAGAACCGCTTGCCAATCTGCCTCCGATCCCGGTCGATGACGACGGCACCTATCCGCAGCTCATCCTGCCGCCCGAGCCGGGCACCTTCTACCTGGTCGCCCGGTATTCGGGCGACGTGGCCAACCCGGCGGCCGCCAATGCCTGCGGCGATCCGGGATCCGTCCTGAACGTGATCGACCCGGACGCCGTCGTATGCCCCGAACACGTTTCGCGGATCTCCGTGACCACATTCCCCCGTCCCCGGCCCTTCAGCGATGCACCCCAGGTGATGGGGATCCGCACCCGGCTCAGCGCGGGCGATCGTGTGATCGCCGAAGTCAGCCCGCGCCTCGACTACTGGACCGCCGGGAGATCGAAGAGTGCCTTTCTGAATATGCGCGAGTTCCTGCTGGACCGGACGAAAAACGTGCGCTTCCGTGCCCCGGACGAGCTGATCAGGGACTTCAGGCGTGCCGGGAAGAACCCCCGGCGCGCGCGGGTCAACCTCCTGTTGAGGATCCGGCTGCGGGCGGCCGGTTCCTCGGACGAATGTCTCCAGAATGCACCGGCCAGGCTGATCGAGACCAGGCTGACCACGGTCTCTCGAAGGGTCTCACTACGGGCATTCCGCCCCTGATCCGTTTCCTCGACCAGGTCCGGATCGAAGTCACTCCGGCTGAATGCGAATCATCCTGAAGGCAAGACGGTAACAGCCAGGGTGCCTTCCCGAGCTTTCAATTCCCCCGCTGCGGGACGTGGACCCGCAGCCAGTCGATCACGTCTTGCGTGACCCGTTCGCGATCGTCAGGCGGTTCGTTGACCAGCTCGTGGACGAAGCCTTCGTAGACGATGACCTTCTTGTCCGGTGAACCCGCGCGCTCCGCGATTTCACGGCTGCCGGCGGCCGGGACGATCGGATCGTCGGATCCGGCAATGACCAGAAGGGGCAACCGGAGCTCCCCCACTTCGTCGGGAAACTTCGCCATCGCGTCAACCAGTTCGGAAACGGTTCGGGCTGGCTGCTTGCCCTTGTGGACCAGCGGATCGTTCATGTAGATGCCGAGTTCGTCGGAGTCCCTCGTGATTCCTTCGAACGGCAGGCCGTTGACCGGCAGCCGCGGCACGATCCTGCCGGCCAGCCTGACCGCTGCGCGTTGAACGCCGGACACGCCGAGCTTCTCCAGCGAGACCGCCGCCGAAGAGAGGATGAGGCCCGCCAGCTTCTCCTGGTGGGCGAGGGAATAACGGAGGCCGATGGTCCCTCCCATGCTGTGCGCGAACATGAAGAGAGGGATGTCCGGGTGAGTGCCCCGAGCCCGTTCGACGACCTGGTCGACGTCCGCGACCGCATCGTCGAGGTGCATGACGACCCCGCGGGGGCCCTCGCTCAGCCCGTGCCCGCGATGGTCATTCGCCCAGACCGAGAACCCCTCCTCCACCAGCCGCCCGGCGAGACGCGCATAGCGGTCACCGTGCTCGCCGTAACCGTGGACGATGACCACCTGAGCCACAGGTTCTGGCGCCGTCCATGTCCGCCAGTGGATCTCGCCGCCGGCCACGCCCGCGAAACTTCCTTCCGAACGCTCAGCGGTCAAGATGCCACGCCTTCAGGGTGATGGGTCTTCCCATGAAGCGGATCGTACCGGCGACGGCAGGACGGTTGGCTCGAATGAAACTTTCGATCCGGCAGTTCACACGGAGCAAGAACCGTATCGCCTGCTGCCGAATCGAATGAAAATCGGCGGTAACGTCTATCTATACGAGTTGACCGGAATCGAATGGAACCAAAACTCGTCAGACGGATGAAGGGCATCATGATTGCGAGCAACAGCAACAAGACTCACGTGGTGATCGTCGGAGGTGGCGCTGCCGCACTCGAAGCCAAATACGCGATTCGCGACTTCGCCGGGGACCGGGCCGCGGTCGAGGTCCTGGCTCTCGAAAGGGTGATCTCCGTGGACCCTGAAAACCACCGATTGCTCAGGGATGACCTCTCGGAACTGTCGTACGACTTCCTGGTGGCCGCCATTCCGCCGCACACCGGGCGCCGCATCGTCGGCCTGCCCTTCGACGGCACGGATTCCCTGCCGATCGACCACTCCGGCAGGATCGAAGGATGCTCCCGTGAATACGCCGCCGGACTGGCCACTACTTCCCGGGTCAGGTTCCAGGGAACCACGGCGGAACAAGCCGACGTGGTCGCCTCCGCGATCGCCTCCGAAGCCGAGTGGCCCCAGCCGGAATCAGTGGGACCCGAATCGGTCAAGTCCTCGAGGGCATCGAATCTCGGTTATTCGCGCCGCAAGGATCAGATCGCCACACCGGGCTGAGCCCCCGCCGCAGCCGCTCTGAAGAAGCCAGACGCGGCCGGCCCCCGCATCGAACTCGGACGTGATGACCATGGTCAGGTTCTCGGTGTCCTTGTCTACGCTCGTTACGGGCATGTTCAGGCTTTCCGACCGAGGTATTCGCGCAGTGTCAGGGGCAGCTGCCCAGTGATCTCCTCGACATCACGGGTGACCAGGTCCAGCTCACCCGACGCGATCGAAGTGTAGGTCGAGACCCAGGCGTCGACCTGCCACTCCGGAGCTTCGTAGACCGCCCGGGACTCGTATGCCTCTTCGACCGTTTCTTCTTCGTAGGAGATCGACTGATCGGTCATTTCGGAAAGGATCGAGGCGGCCTCGGAAAGCGAAATGGTCTCACGTCCGGTGAGGCCGTACGTGCGGCCGGAGTGCGCGGCCGGATTCCCGAGCACCTCTACCGCCACCCTGGCGATGTCCTCCCGCGACACGGCGCCGACCTTGCCGTCCCCCGCCGGCCCGCGGATGACGCCGTCTTCACCGGCCATCATCGGCAGGAAGTCGAGGTAGAGGCTGTTCCTCAGGAATGTGAACTCCATCCCTGAATCCCTGATCAGCTCCTCGGTCGCGAAGTGATCGCGGCCGAGCGTGAGGGTGGCGTCAGGGGCTGCAGCGAGGAACGAGGTGTAGACGACGTGTGCGACGCCGGCTTCCGCGGCCGTTTCGACGAAGGTCCTGTGCTGGTCCATCCGGTCGGCGCTCTCGGCAGCCGAGACCATGAAGAGGGTCGACACGCCTTCCAGGGCAGATCGCACGGCGCCGGCATCCCCGTATTCGGCCTGCTTCCCGCCCATTTCGCGGAACGATGGGTATCGCTCTGGCGAGCGGACTACCGGCCGGAAGGAGACGCCGTCGTCGGAAAGACGGGTCGCCACCTGCCCGCCCAGGTTGCCGGTGACACCAGTGAGGCCGAGAAGGTCTCGGTCAGGCGACATGGATTGCTTCCTTTCGGCCGAACTGCCGTGGTTTCCAGACCGTCCACGACCGGGCGGGCTTTGCCGGCTCCGTCTCGCGGCGGGCCTCGAGGTCGAAGTAGAGCATAGTCTCCCCCAGCGTCATGTACGGGATCAGCAGGGCGTAGACCAGGGAACCGATCAGGTTGAGCAGGATCAGCGGCAGCGGCGTGAAGATGAGCACTATGCTCAGCGCGGGGCCGAGAATGACCCCGACGAGGCTGAGCACGAGGATCGTCCGGGCCGAATGGAGCCACCTGCCCCGTACGAGCTCCGAGCTGCCCCGGAACGACTCGCGCAGCGTCTTGTCCGTATACAGGACTTCCTGCTGCACGAAGCTCCATCCGACCAGCTTCCAGAGGGCGAACGGAAGTCCGATGACGCTGAACGCGAGGAGGAGCACCCCGATGGTGGCCATCAGCTGTGCGAACACGACCCGCCAGAAACGGGCGCGCACGCCGTCGACGGAACCGCGTGCGGTCAGTGTGCGGTGGCCGGCAAGCGCGCCGGCGAAAACGACCACGGTCGCTGCGACGATCGCCGAAGCCACCGGGCGGCCGAAACCCTGCAACAGGTCGGAGATGGTGAGAGAGATCGAGCTCCGGGTACCCTCGTCACCCAGGTAGTCCGAGAGTAGCTGAACTCCTCCGACGATCGGCAGCGCGATCGCCCCGAGCGGGACCAGGGTCTTCCAGTTCTGCCGGTATATCCGGAACGCGGACCGCATGATCTGGCCGTAACTCCGCCGGGCCCTGAGTTCGGGAACCAGGGGGCGCCACCTGCTGACTCCGAACAGGAGGATGGCGAGCGCCAGGAAGATCCCGACGAACGTGAAGGCCGCGATCCGGTTGCCCTGCTCGAGGTTCATCACCCCGGTGACGTTTGCGATCACGCCGCAGAACGCCTTGGTCGGGGTCGGCCCGACCAGGCCACCACCGGGAAGCCGCGGACTCGACTGGCGCTGCTCCTCCATCCAGGAGAAAGGTTCGACCCACTGCTCCTTGGTCTGGGGTCCGGTCGGGCCGTTGTTGAAGCTCTCTTCCTTCTGGCCCCAGCGCCCGTCGAAGCCCAGCCACTTGAACTTGCCCCGGTTGCTCGCGTGATCGGGTAGCAGGATCGCCTTCGGCTCGAGCCGGGTCGACGGCTCGGAGGTCTTGTCGCAGCCGACGCCCGATCCCTTCGAGCCGTTCTCGACGAACACAGCCGGGAAGTAGAAGGTCGCGTGAGAACCGGCAGCCGGGTAGACCACGGGGTGGGTCCCTTCCTTGTGGACCTTCGAGTCACTCCAGTTCGCCCGCTCTCCCCCGGCGTGCTGGAACAGGATCATCTCGCTCGGTCCCTTCTCCAACGCCTCTTCGGGGGTCTGCGCGTCGAACGCGATCTGCATGCCCTCCCAGTCGCTCTCGTGGAGGTCGTTGAATTGATTGAAGTACCAGTAGAACCAGTACTGGATGACGAAGCCTTCATGGCCCGCCTCCTTCGCGATGTGCGCATATACGACCACGGGCGCCTCGCCGCCGGCTTTCAGCTCGTCGAAATCCTTCGCGAATTCGCAGGTCTCGCCGAGCGGGTCGCCCTTGAGGTCCAGGTACAGGTCCTCACCGTCGCCATCGGCGACGAGGTCATCGGCGCCGGGGGCACGCGTCACCGTCTCGGTCCCGCCCCCTTCGAGGTTGCGCCTGAGGACTACCTCCCGGTGGCCCAGCACCGTGTTGACGCTGGTCGGCTGGTACTGCTCGCCTTCGATGCCACAAGGCGGATCGACCCTCTCCGGGACCATGACGACCGGTGTGTAAGCCTCGACCAGTTCCCGCGTGGCGCCAGTCGGATCGCGGTCGGTGACATCCGGAGCCTCGGCCGAGCGGGCGATGGCCGGGAAGGCGAGAAGGACCGCGACCGCGGCGATCCATGAAGTCCGACGAGACATGGCCCGACCTTACATCGGTCTCAAGTGCCTTGACAGGTGTCGAACGCGTGCATCGACCCCTGGTCTATCCCTCGGTTGCCTCGGCGTAGAGCTTCCTCGCCAGCTCGCAGGAGTCGGCGACGTGCTTGTCGAACGGCGCGAACGTCCCGAGCGGGAGCAGGGTCTTCCAGCCTGCCGGTAGATCCGGAACGCGGACCGCATGTTCTGGCCGTAGCTCCGCCGGGAGCCGACGCCCCTTCATCGCACGATCCGTATCGGGGCTCCGGGCTTCAGCATGCGGCTGAGCTTCAGGATCACCCGGTTGTAGGTCCTGATGCAGCCGTGGCTCGCCCGCTTGCCGATCGATGAAGGATCGCTGGTGCCGTGAAGGCCGACGATGCCTCCTCGAGGCCAGTCCGTGATCGCCGCGTACGCACTGGTCTCGAACGCTCTCGGCCCGAGAAAGTCGTCGGCGGGCGAGAACTCCGCGGCGACGTAGAAACTGCCGAGCGGGGTCGGCGCCGCCTTGGTTCCGACCGCCACCGGCGCCCTGAGCATCGTCCGCGAGCCTCGCAGGAGCCTGAGCGTCCGGCGGCTGCGATCGATCACGATGCGGAGCGGTGCCACCCTTCGCAATAGGCGCAGCTGAGACTCCCGGACCCATCCGCGGCGGCCGTTGGGCCGCCCGGGCACTTCGATTCGGTACCAGTTGCCCCACCGGGTTCGAGTCAAGCGCTTCGTGACCAGAAATACCGTCGGCCGGAAGTCGAAGCGCAGCGCCCTCATCACAGCGATGCGATCCGCCTTCGGCGACGGTCGCGAGAAGACCTTGACCCGCTGACTGAGCGCCTCGCCGACGGCGGGTGCCTTCACCGTATCGCTCCCCGGCGTTCCCGCTTCGGCGAGAGCCGGCAGGACGAGAAGGGCCGCCGCCATGAAGGCGACGACCATGCCCGCATGGCTATGCCCGGATCGGTTCAACTATCCGGTCAGCTGACTGCCGTCCACGGAGCCGGTCGCGCCTACCTGAACCCGGCAGGACGTGGCCTTCTTGGCCGCGACGTTCAGCAGGCCGGCGCTTCCGGGCCGGACAGACAGGGTGACCCTGCCCTTGGCATCGGTCCGTCCCGCGTCACCGGTTCCCTGACCCTTGGCCTTGACCCAGATCCGGCTGAGCGGCCCGCCGTCGGGCGCCCGCAGACGGACCCTCAGTCTGGTCTTTTCCCCGGCCGGAATCGAGCGCGGCGTCATCAGGAAGCCGCTGCATGTGGCCTGCTTCTTCGCCGGTAGACGATCCTTGATGCGGCAGCGCGTGACCGACGCCCTCCAGGCCGCTCCCGAGGTCCCGGCGCGAACCCTGAACACGGCCCGGCCACGGCGATTCGTCCGCGCGGTCATGGTTTTGCGACTCGCCCCGCCCTTGCCGTTGCCGATCAGCTCGACCGGCACGTTGACCGCGGCGTTCCCGGCCCTGGATTCGACTCGCACGGTGACCTTCGTCCTTTCACCGACCCAGACGAAGCGGGGCTGCATCGCGATCACACCGCCGACGCACTTGCCGGGAACGAGGCTGTCCTCGATCTCCCCCTTCGTTCCCCGGGGAGTCCGGACCGAATCGCTGTCGTTGTTCGGGTTGTCGTCGCCGTTCAGGGAGACCGCGGCCATGTTGGTCACGTACGAGAAGCCGGCATCGGCGTCGGCGACGACTCGGATCGTGATCAGCGGGAAGGCGTTGCCGGGGGCGACCGAGTCCTCTCGGCCACAGGTCACCTGCTGTTCGGCGATCTCGCAGGTCCAACCAGTGCCGAAGGCCGCCACCGGGGTGATGGTGTCGGGAATCCGGTCACTCACCGTGACCGGACCCGAAGACGCGATCTGACCCACATTGCTGACCAGGAACGTGTAGACCCGGTTCTTGCTCTCGACCAGATTCTCCGGCCCCGTCTTGGCGATCGCCAGATCGGCATTGCCGGCCGGCTCGGTGGTCTCGTCATCGTTGTCCTCCGGCTTGGGGTCCGGCGTCTCGGAGGTGACCACGGCCGAGTTGGTCGTCGATCCTCCGGCGGTCACCGTGACATCGATCTGGATGATCACGACCGCTCCCGGCGCGAGATCGCCCAGTCCACAGGACACCCTCTGCGCTGCGGCCACACAGGTTCCGTTCGGGTTCCGGGAATCCACATAGCTCAGGTTGGGCGGCAGCTCGTCGGTAAGGCCCGCGGCCTCCGCCACGCTCGGACCGGCGTTGGTCACCGTCAACTCGTAGGTCGCCTGCCGGCCCACGATCAGGTCGGTCAGCAGTTCCTTTGCGACCGACAGATCAGCGGATCCCGACGGAGTCACGTCGTCGGTCGAGGTGTTGTTGGTCTCGTCCGACTCTTCGAGAACGGGATCCTCGACCGTCGCGGTGTTCTCGATCACGTTGCCGTTCTGATCGGCCCCGACCACGGTCGTCAAAGCCACGTCGACTGTGCCTCCGGCCTCCACGGCCCCGATGTCGCAGCTCACTGTTCCGGCAGGATTCTCCTCGCAGGTCCCCTGCTCCGGCACGGCGTCCACGAATGTGAGGCCGGCCGGCAGGACGTCGCTCACCCGGACGCTGGGCGCGGCCTGAGGGCCGTTGTTGGTCACCCGGATGCTCCAGGTGGTATTCGATCCGGCGATCGGGACCGGATCGTCGGCGACCTTGGTGATCGCCAGGTCGGCATCCGGCACGACCAGCGTGCCGGACGCGTCATCCTCGTCCGAGTAGGGACCGTCGGCGGACCCGGTCGAGTTCGACGTGTCCTCGCCTATAGCCGAGGCGTCGTTCTCGTGGGCCACACCCACGCCCGGATCGATCGCCGCGGCGACCTCCGGCGTCGCCAGGAAGTCGACGATGATGGTTTCGCCTCCATCGATCGTGCCGAGGTTCAGCCACTCGAGCTGATCGCCGGTGGCGCTCTCGGTGATCGTCGGGTTGACCTGTCCCCCTGGGGTGAGGTCTCCGGTGCCGGTGATCTGGGCCGAGTCGGCCACGTACTGCCAATTGGGCGGCAGCAAGTCGGTCAGATCGACCCCGTTGAGGATGCTGGGGTCGTTCGGGTTGGTGATCACCACTCGCCAGGGGAACGGCGTTTGGATCGAGGCCGGCGAATCGTCGGGGAAGCCCGCGGCGCCGGTCGTCTTTTCGAGATCGAGGTCGGGAACCCGGACGATGAGCTTCACGGAATCGGGATCGACGTTGTCGTACTCCCGGTACTCGACGTCCTCGTTGTCGGGATCCTCGCGGACCGACGAGGGCTGCCCGAAGTACGAAGGCACGTCGGCCGTGTTGTCAACCTCCTGATCGTTGCTCAGGCCCGGAGACGGGATCAGGTCAGCCGTGTAGGTCAGACTCAGCGACGCTCCCGGAGCCAGCGGCCCGGGAATCAGCCAGGTCATCGCCGGATCGGCCGCGGTCCAGCCATCGGTGACGGTCCAATCGGGGCTCGTGGCCGCAACCACGTTCATCAGCTCGGTATCGGGCTGATCGCCAACCGAGATGTCATACGCGGGCGCGGTGCCGTTGTTGGTGACCTTGATCGAGTAGGTGTAACCGTCCCCTGGCTGGGTGTCCCGGAGGTCGTCGTCATCGGGGTCTCCGGAAACGGCCTTGTCGAGCACGATCAGCGGCTCGATGACGTCGGTGTCACCATCGGCCTCACGCTGCTCGTCGAAGCCCCCCGGGTCCGGCGGATCGGTCGGCGGCGTGGTGATCCCGTCGCTCGTGTTGAACAGCAGGTCGGCGTTGTTGGTCAGCGTGTCGGTGTCGAATACGTCTCCCCCGCCGTTGTAGGAGGAAGCGACGTTGGTCTTGTAGGACAGGACGACGGTCCGGGGAACCGGGGTTGACTGGACGTCACCGAAGAACCAGCCGATGCGCTGGCCGTCGCCGTTGGCGATCTGGCTGAGCGGCACCGGGACGATGTCACTCGAGCCCCCGCTGCAGCCCGAGGTGCAGGCCGCGCTGACGTAGGAGTTGAAGACCAGGCCGTCGGGGAGATCGTCGATCACCGTGGTGTCGAACTGCCCGATGCTGGCAGGGATGGTGACCGTCAGCGTGTGCGTGACCTCCTGGCCGATCGTGGCCGATCCGGGGTCGCCGGATTTCGCGATATCGCCCGAGATCAGCGTGCCTTCGAGTTCGGCACCGGCTTGATATCCGGGCGCGTCACTCGAACTGTCGCGCTCGCCGTCGTCGTCTGGTCCGTCCGGAAGGGAGGTGGTGATGATCGTCGCCGTGTTCTTCAGCGTTCCGGCTCCGATCGCGTCCTCGCTGACCCGGGCTTGGTAGTGATACGCGTGGGAGCCACCCGGCGCGATCGAGGTGGCGGGCCAGGTGATAGTGCGCAGCGCTTCGCTCCAGACTCCCCCGTCCGGAGCGACCGTGCCGCCATCGGCCACGAGTACGCCCGCATTTACGGGATCGAGGCCGACGGGAAGCGTGTCGATCACGGTTGCGTCATGAGCGGTGGACACTCTCGCCGCCGAGCCATTCGATCCGGTGACCGTGAAGCCGACCACCTGTCCCGGTGTCAGCAGTCCGACCGCGTCGGATGCCTTGGTTATCGAGACGTTCGGCTCGACGATCGTGGTGTTGACCGAGCCGCTCGCCGTGCGATCCGTTCCGGCCTCGTTCTGCCAGCTCAGGGTCGCCACGTTTGGCAGGGTCCATTGAGCCGTGGTTCCCTGGGCCTGGTTCGCGGGAAAGTCGTCGTCGACCTTCG
Organism: uncultured Solirubrobacterales bacterium; assembly: GCA_963695885.1. Lineage (GTDB taxonomy): Bacteria > Actinomycetota > Thermoleophilia > Solirubrobacterales > 70-9 > 67-14. The sequence continues at coordinate 23,097 of CAVOIH010000002.1, forward strand.
CCGTGAAGGTCATCACGATGACATCGTCTCCGCTGCCGAGGGGATTCAGATACGGATCCGGGAAGTCGATCCGGACCGAGTTGCCGACTTCGCTCAGGGCGAGTCCGGCGGTCGGCAGAGTCACAGGAGCGCCAGAGCCGTCATCGAGCGTCGCCGCGGCGGATCCCGGCACCAGTGTCTTGCGGGTTCCGAGATCGTCGAGCAGGTTGGTGTCCTCGCCGTGAAGCGACGTGCCCGCCGGGATGGTCGCGGTGACCGCGTACTCGATCTCCTCTCCGATCGTGGCCTGGTCGGCCAGGGCGTTGCCGGCCTCGCCGACCTCGGTGGTGCGGGTCTTTACGACATTGGCGGCCTCGATCGTCACGTTGGACGGGTCGTCGGCTTCGGGCGCGTTGGCATCGGGGTCCTGACCTGGATCGATGTTGCCGGTCGGGATGGTTACGTAGGGACCGTCGCCGCTGGCCGATTCGAACTGCCGCACTCCGGCCTCGTTCACGAGGGCGTCGCCCCCGCTCAGCCCATCCGGCACGGTAACGTCATACGTCAGCGTGATCGAGCCTTCCGCGGGAACGACCAGTCCGCCCCACTCGATGCGGTCCCGGGCGGCGTCGACGCATGTGCCTCCGTTGTCGATCGCGGAAACCTCCGCACATGTGATCTGTACGGGCAGAATGTCCCAGACCTCGGTGTTGTCGGCCGGGACGGAGCCGTCGTTGGTCACATCCACGCGATAGGTGACCACGTTTCCGCCGGCCACCGTGCCGCCGTCGACGTTCGGACCTCGACCTCCCGCCGGGAGGCCGTCGATGTCGCGGACTCCCTTGACCAGATCGATCTCGGGCTGGGAGACCTCGAATGAGGCGACGTCCCGCAGCGGGAACGTCTCCTCAGTGGTGTTGGCGAATACGGCCTTCATCAGGTTGTCGCTGATGTCGCCGTCGGCCGTGGTCAGGTTGCGCTGGACCTGAACCGCAAAGGTCACTTCGAAGATCTGGCCGTCCTCGACCGTGCCGACACCGTCGTCCAGCGGCCAGTCGAGACGGTCGCCTGCGATGTCGGGCTCGGGAGGGGCCGAGCTGTTGATCGTCGCCGTGTTGGCAGCGGTCGGATTCGTGGAGCCCGCCACATACGTCGTGCCCGGCGGGATGAAGTCCGTGACGGTGACGTCGCCGCTGTTCAGATCGGGCGGAAAGGTCATGTTCAGGCGCCAGCAGACCGTGTCGCCGGGGCGAGCGGCGGGGGCCGGCCCGTCGACGTAGTCGCTGACCGCCGAGCAGGTGCCGTTGACGGTGGGACTCACCGTCTTGTCGATCGTCGGCGCGGCGCCCTCCTGGACGGCCTCGGAGATGTCGGTGTCGGGAGTGCCGTCCACTTCGTCAGCGTCAATCTTGTCGGGCGAGCCGACCGCGCAGGCGTCGGGCGCACCGGGCGCGCAGATGATGAAATCGTCCCCGGTCAGGGAGACGTCGTTGCGGGCGGTGTCACGGGCCAGGACCGGAGAGGACTGGGTGAAATTCTCCTGGTAGTCGTTGCGGGTCCTGGTCGGGAAGGTGATCGTGTGCGACGAGGACGGCTGGATCCGCGAAAGAGCGGGATCGGCCGCGCTGTCCCAGGTGAGCTCCCAGGTGCCGTTCGCCTGCTCGACAGCGGACGCGTACGGAGCCGACGGCACCTGCCCGGCCACGGGATCGCATTCCGCTTCCGAAGGCGGCGGCGTGGTCTCGAAGTTGGCGCCGCCGAGCGGGCAGTAACCGTCGCCGAGGGTGTCGGTGACGACGATGTCATCGACGAAGCGGTACTCGCCGACGTCGATCTGAAGAGTCCATTCGCTGAACGTCCCCGCGCCGAGCGTCTCCGGATCCACTGACTTCAGGATCCGTATGTCTTCGGCCGTACGCGTCAGGTCGTCTTCATCGGCGACGGGCACCGGGCCGCCGGGGCCGCCGTAGGTGGCCCCGGCTGTCGCGAAGTTGGTGAGAGCCTGCTCATCCTGGGTCTCCGGACCCGAGTTGTTGTCGAGGTTCGCGGTCTGCGCTCCCGCGATTCCCGGAGCCGTGCCGTCGCCGGCGCCGGCCCCGTTCCAATCCATGGTGTTGGCCCGGATCGGGATCGCGGCGGCGTACTTGAGCACGAATGAACCGCTCGGCGCAAGATCGGTGAGGTCGTTCCAGACGACGTGTGTGTAGACGCCACCGGGCAGGCCCGCCGGGTTCACCACGGTCTCGACCGTGTCGGGCGCGACGCAATCGGATTCCCAGCCACCGCCCGGCTCGTTGCCGGGGTTGATCGGGCCCGAGCCCGCGTACTCCTGCGGGCTGCCGGGATTGGTCGGAGCGTCGGTCGTGTTGTCGACCGCGCCACATCCGAGAAACTCGAGACCGGCCGGCAGAAAGTCCTCGACCCGCAGGGCATTCGACGGGTTTACGTGATTGTTGTCGACGCGCAGGGTGTAGACGGTCTGGTGGTTGTGAATTCCGCGCAGCAGCTCGCCTTCGGGCGAGGGCTCGTCCTTGGTCAACTCGATCGCCTCGATCTCGGTGTCGGCGCTTGCGGTCGCGAAGCCGGTGTAGGACTGATCGGGATCGCTGCCGGAGCAGTCGGGGTCTCCGCCACTCTGGACGGGCAGGCCGTTCGCGTCGAAATCGGGCACATAGCGCGGATCGCAGTTGATGTAAGCGCCGGCGTTGTTGGTGAAGGTGTCGCCAACCTGTTGGAGAGTTTGGCTGTGGGATACCTGAAAGTCGAATCCGAAGCTTGAGTTGGCGGTCAGGTCGGACTCATTCAGCCAGATCAGGGTCGTCTGTCCCGCGGCCGGGGCATTGTTGATGATCTGGGGTTCGCCTACGGAGGACGGCGCCGATCCGGGGACGTAACTGATTCCGGCCGGGAGAACGTCGCGGAAACTGACGTTGTAGCCGGTCGGCTGACCCGGCGGATTCGACGCTTCGAGCCTCACCGACGAGCTGTCGCCGAAGAGGACGCTCTGGTCGGCGGTCTTGTCGAGGCCGATATCCGGGATGCCGGCGGCAGCGGCCGGGGACGAGCCCCAGACCAGCATCCAGAGCGCCCCGAGGGCAAGTGCCGTGACTATTGTGGCCGTGCGACTGAAGCTTGAGCGGCTCCCTGATGCTGCTGTGCAGATATCCATCCCTATTCACCTGGCCGTGAGTCGCGATCGTTTGGATCGAGTGCTGCAAATCGCTCAGTGGCATGGTCATTGCTGAACGAAGTCATCACTGGGACGTCACGCCAAGCCATCTTCCCCCTAACCTTTCCCCTGATATTGCGAGTTGGCAAAAAACGATGAGTCGATCGAATCGGTAGGCATCCCGCTGGAGAACCCTGCAAATTCCAGCCGAACGTACACCAGAGGAGGACGAATGTCAACTATCTTCGGCGATGTCGCGCCGGATTTCGAGGCCGATGCCATCGAGGGCCACATCTCGTTCCACGACTGGATCGGCGACGGCCGGACGCTACCCTTCCCGCATCCGCGCAAGGTCATCCCGGTCTGCCCGACCGGGCCCGGCCGGGCCCCACGACCCGGTTCTCCTGATCGATAGGACGAGAGCGGTGCTCCCCTTCACGGGTGGGGCGCCGTTGTCGGCCGGGGCCTGGTCCTTCTCGTCTATCCCTCGATTGCTTCGGCGTGGAGCTTCCTCGCCAGCTCGCAGGAGTCGGCGATGTGCTTGTCGAACTGATCGGCGCTCTCCCGGTGCTTCGGGATGTAGGCGATCAGCTTGCCACTGCCGAACTCGAAGGCGAAGTCCTTCGTCGGGTGCTCGGTCAGCCAGACGATGAAGGACGGAGAGAACAGCTGCCTCACCCAGTTCGGGTCCGTATCGTTCCTGAGGAAGATCTCGAAACGGTCATCGAGCGCCTGGCTCTCCAGCGTGAGCCGGTCCAGGTCCCCTCTCATCGCGTCTTCGAGCTTGTTGAAGATGCCGAAGGAGTCCTTCTCTTCCACGACCATCTGGGTCAGGTGCTCGGCGACCTTGTCGAGCGGGATCAGGACGATCGTGAACGGGTAGTCGGTCTCCTGCTTGTTTCCCTTGGAATCCCGGGTCACCTCGGTGTAGGTCCACAGCGCGAGCGTCCCCTTGAAGTCCGGGTCGAGCTGGCCGTTGAACCTGGCATCCGTGCGCCGCTTGTCGCCTTTCCTGAGGAGCGGCGTGGCCGGGCCCAGCGGTTTCGGATTCCGCTTGAGGCCACGCGATTGCGCGTACGAGTCGTAGAAGGCCTCTTCCGCCTTGCCATCGGCGATGAAATACACGACTGCGACACCGATCAGGAGAACCACGAAGAATGCGATCACCCCGGCGACCGGTGCGCCGAGCGCTCCGATGGCGCCGCCCGCGACGATCGAGAGTCCACCGATCCAGAGCCAGGTCTTGACGCTCCTCATCATCCTCTTGAATTCGGACCCGGTCAGCTGGTCGGCATGCGTGATCTCGGTCATGGCACCACACCCTACGGCCGGGACCGGCGGGTCCCCTTGATGCAGGCCGCGCGCCGGACCTTTCTCAGCCGCTGTGATCTGCGCCTCGCCGATTCCACCCCGCAACGGATCGGCCGCCGGAACATCACGTTCTCGCCGAAGGAAGGCACGCCCGTCGTCGTGACTTCCCGTGTCCCCCGCAAGCAATCACGCTTCGCGCGGATGAAGGCAGCGAGACCCCGGCGGTCAGGCCCTGCCGTTCCCGGCTGCCGCTTCGAGGAGCAGGTCGAGATCGTCCTGCATCATGCCGACGACGTCCTGAACCTCCGGGCTCTGCTCGCGGTCGGCCGTGATCCCGATGTCGACCGAGTCGCGGTAGCTCATGATCGTGACGTTCAGGCCCATGCCGTCCGAGATGATCGAGAGCGGGAACTGGTGCTCGAGCCTGGCGCCGCAGCAGTATAGGTCGACCGGCGGCCCCGGCACGTTCGAGACGATCGTGTTCCAGGGCGGGCGCGTGAATCGTCCTGACAGCTCGGTCGCCATTCGAGCCGCCCGGGCGTGGAGCGCCGGTGGGATGAAGGTCGAGATGTCCCGCATCGCCTCGGCCGGCAACGCGCTGTGGGCCTCCTTGCCGATTTCCATCGTCTCGTGGCTGAACATCAGCCGCTCCACCGGGTCATCGAGGTGGGTTGGCATCGGCACGATCATGCCCGAGATCCGGTTGCCGAAAGTCCCCATCTGTTCCTCGGTCCGGACCGAGATCGGCACCAGCACGACCAGGGGGTCCCCGGGCAGTTCGCCCCGCCGCTCGAGGTCGGCACGGAGGGCCGCGGCGACGAGGGTGACGATCACATCATTCACCTTCACTCCGAAGGCGTTCTTTACGACCTTCACGTCGGCGAGCTGAACAGACCCGATACCGAAGATCCGGTGCGGGGAGACGAGGCCGCCGTAGGGGCCGCGGGGTGCCTTGATCGGTGGCCGCTCGATCACGGTCGCGTCTTCTTCGCGGTTGATCGCGGATCTCACCTTTGACAGCGACCGGCTGATCCTCTCGGAGCCCGGGAGCCCGACCAAGGAAGGCACCAGGTCTACATGCGGCAGGAGCCGGCCCAGCCTGGAGACGGCGTTGACCGGAAATCGAGGCAGCGACCTGGCCCCTTGGGCGAGGAGGTCCATGCCGCTGGGGACACCCATGAACTCCTCTTCGTCCTCCGGCGGATCGACTTCCCGCGGTTCCACCGTGAGGTCGTAGAGCGCCGACATGATCTCGGCTCCGGAAAGTCCGTCAACGGCAGCGTGATGGGTCTTGCTGAGCAGCGCGACGCGTCCCTTCTCCAGCCCCTGGATCAGGTAGAGCTCCCACAGCGGCCGCGAGCGGTCGAGGCGCCGCGAATAGATTCGTCCCGCCTGTTCGAGCAACTGTTCGCGGTTTCCGGGCGCCGGCAATGCGATCTCCCGCACGTGGTAGCCGATGTCGAAGTGCTCGTCGGTCACCCAGTAGGGCCGGTCGAGGTTGAACGGGACCTCGGCCAGTCGCCGGGTGAAGGGCGGTACGAGGTGCAGCCTGCCGCCGATGACCTCGGTCAGGGTCTCGAGGGTAAGCTTTCCGCCAGGTGCGGTCGACGGATCGAGGATGGCCAGCCCCCCGACGTGGCCGTAGTTCCGGTCGCTCTCGATCGCCAGGACGTTCGCGTCCAGGCCGGATAGCTGCTGGATGCCCATTTCAGGCCCGGCCGGGATGCGGTTTCGCGGCGAGGATGTGCCAGAGCCTCATTGAGACACCCGTGCCGGGGTGGGAGCTGTCGACCTTGATGTGGAGATTCCGATGGCCATTGTCTTTCGCTTGACTCGGATGAACGCCCGGGCCGCTGTGGCCCTGGTGCGGAGTTTGGCACGGATGCGAACTCCGACAACCTTTTTGCGTTCCCGCAGCTGACGGTCGGGGACGGCGCCGCAGAAGTTCCGACCGGCTTGACCGACTCGTTAAGCTCGATGTATGAGCGAGAACACCGAGACAGCAATCCTCGCCGGCGGCTGCTTCTGGGGTCTTCAGGACCTGATCCGCAGGCGCGAAGGAGTCATTTCCACGAGGGTCGGATACTCGGGCGGAGACGTGCCCGATGCCACTTACGGGAACCACGGCACACACGCCGAAGCGATCGAGATCGTCTTCGACCCGGAAGTCACTTCGTATCGGGACCAGCTCGAGTTCTTCTTCCAGGTCCACGATCCGACCACGCAGGACCGCCAGGGCAACGACCGCGGCTCCAGCTACCGCTCCGCGATCTATTACCTGAGTGACGAACAGAGGCGGATCGCCGAGGACACGATCGCCGATGTCGACGCCTCCGGACTCTGGCCCGGCAAGGTCGTCACCGAGGTCGAGGCCGCCGGACCGTTCTGGGAGGCCGAGCCCGAGCACCAGGACTACCTCGAGCGCTATCCCAACGGCTATACCTGCCACTTCGTGCGGCCGAACTGGAAGCTGCCGAAGCGGGAATCGGTCAGCTAGCCGGGCGGGCCGACTCCGAAAGCGCCTCGAGCGCCGACATCGCGTCCCGGGCCCGGTCGGCCGGGACCAGCAGGTGGTCGTGGTGGCGCCCGGCGATCACGTTGCAGCTGATGCCCTCCGCGGCGAGGCAGTTGCTGAACGCCGCGGTCAGACCGACATCCGTGGCTGAAGAATCGACCCGGAGCGTGATCCAGGCGGCGACGAAGTCGTAATCGAGTCCGAGCCGCTCGGCGTCGGCCTCGGCCAGCACGGCACTGGTCCCCTCGGGTTCCCGCACGGTCGCCAGCACATCGGCATCTCCGGCTCCGGCTCCGGGCAACTCGACGAACACGAACCTGCCGGGCGAAAGCACCGGGCTCAGGTTGGCAAGCAGTACCGAGAGACTGGAAGGGGTCACCTTCGGCCCGGGGTCAGGCTGCGCTGCGTTCGTCGTCGCGGCGGCCGCCGGAGAGGACGCGGAGCTCCACCGGCCCGGCCACCGGGGCCTCCGGCTCGATCTCGATCGCCACGGTCTCGGAGGAATCGCAGAAGGGACAGGGCCGGCCGTGGAAGACCGGGGTGTCACAGCTGACGCAGACGACTGTCATTTTTTCGCTCATAACCAGAACGAGAGTATGCACCCGACCGGCGGAAAAGCCGGCTTCAGGTCGACAGCAGCCCAGGGTTGACCGCGACCGGGCGCCGGGTAGACTCAAAGGAATTCTTGCCCCGTCCTGATTGGAGTCCAATGAGCAGCTACGCAGTCGTGAACCCGGCAACCGGCGACAAGGTGAAGGAATACCCGGAGATCACCGACGAAGAACTCCAGGACACGATCGGCAGGGTCGATGACGCCTACTGGAACTGGTCGCAGAACTCGTCGTTGGCAGACCGGACCGCCCTGATCAGGAAAGTGGGCGAACTGCATGTCGAGCGGCGGGACGCCCTTGCGGAGATCATCGTCCGCGAGATGGGCAAGCCGGTCGAGCAGGCGCTCGGAGAAATCGACTTCTGCGGTGACATCTATGGCTTCTACGCCGATAACGCCGAAGAGTTCCTCGCCGACGAGCCGATCAAGCTGCTCGCCGGCGAAGGCACCGCGATCATCCGTCGCGCCTCGATCGGCCCGCTCGTCGGCATCATGCCCTGGAACTTCCCCTACTATCAGGTGGCCCGGTTCGCCGGTCCGAACCTGACGGTCGGCAACACGATCCTGCTCAAGCCGGCCCCGCAGTGTCCGGAGTCGGCCGGGGCGATCCAGCAGATCTATGAAGACGCCGGCTTCCCGGAAGGCGCCTTCGAGGCGATCCTCGCCACCAACGACCAGATCGCCGACGTGATCGCCGACCCCCGTGTCCGTGGCGTGTCGCTGACCGGCTCGGAACGTGCCGGGGCGGCCGTGGCCGAGATCGCCGGGCGGAACCTGAAGAAGGTCGTGCTCGAACTCGGCGGTTCGGATCCGTTCATCCTGCTCGGCTCCGACAACCTCGACGAAGCGATCGAGATGGCCGCGGACGCCCGCCTCGACAACACCGGGCAGTCGTGCAACGCGGCCAAGCGCTTCATCGTCACCGAAGAGCTCTACGACGAGTTCGTGGAAGGGCTGACGGCGAAGATGCGCGAAGCCCGGACCGGGGACCCGACATCCACCGACACCGCGATGGGCCCGCTCTCTTCGACTGCCGCGGCCGACCGGCTCAAGGAGCAGCTCGACCGGGCCGTGGCCGGAGGTGCCGAGATCGTCGCCGGTGGCGAGAGGTCCGGCAATTTCATCGAGAGCACCGTCCTGACCGGCATCACCAAGGACAACGACGCTTACCACGAGGAGTTCTTCGGCCCGGTGGCTTCGGTTTACGAGGTCGGCTCGGAGGAAGAAGCGATCGAATTGGCCAACGACACCCCGTTCGGGCTCGGTTCGTATGTCTTCTCGAACGACCCCGAGCAGGCGGCGCGGGTGGCCGACCGGATCGACGCGGGCATGGTGTACGTCAACGGCACCCTGCTCGACGGCGCGGAGTTGCCGTTCGGCGGCGTGAAGCGGTCCGGCTTCGGGCGTGAGCTCGGCAAGTACGGCATCGACGAGTTCGTCAACAAGAAACTCATCAGAACTCTCAAGTAAGGCTCCGTTCTGACGGCGAGGTCGCTCAGGCGAACGACACCGAATACCGCTTGGGCTTCAGCGTCCCTTCAGGGGTGACCAGCAGAGGACACCGGGCGTGCTCCATGAGGTAGGAAGTGACGCTGCGGTGAAGCGGGCGTCCGAAGCGCCCTTGGCCCTGGGAGCCCACCACCATGAGGTCGAGGCCGTCCGAATACCTCCCGAGCTCTTCCGCGGGGTCTCCGACCAGGCCCTCGAGCTCGACCTTCACGTCCGCCGGGACACGCCGGGCGGCCTCTTCGAGCATCCGGGTCGCGCGGTCGATCCGGGCCTTGCTGAGTTTGGTCCTGCCCTTCCGGCCGGAATCGGAAGCCGATCCGAGGACGCTCACGATCCTGAGGCTGACGCCGAGGAAGCGGGCCATGTTCGCCGCCTGATCGAGAGCCCGGTAGGCCGAATCGTGTCCGTTCACGGCCACACAGATCTTCGAGAAGCCGCGAAGAGCCTGTGAAGCGGGCGGGGCCACGGCCACCGGGCAGTTTCCGGCGGCGAGGATCCGCTTGTTGTCGTTCGAGGAGGTGCCACCACGGTTCGATCCCCCGGACGGAGAGCCGACCACCACGGCGATCGGCCGGACCTGGTCGGTCAGCATCTGAAGTCCGCGCGCCGGGGACTTGTTGGCGGTGTTGCTGAAGTACCCGCGATCCATCTCCGAGACTCGCTCACCACCGCGATAGGCGATCACGGGCTTGGCGTCGAAGGAGCGGCACAGGAGGTTGCCCAAGGTCAGCGCCTGCTTGCCGTCAGGGCTGCCGTCATACGCGATGATCACACGCTGCTTCATCCTGAACCTTCCCTCGAAGACTGGTCATGAGAGCATCCGTGAGCAGCTGCCGTAAAACATCGGTATGAATCGCGCAAATTGCGTGAGTAGTAACTACCTAACCGGTGTCGGACGGCACCCCTGGATCGTGCCGCCTCGCGTACTAACCGGTGTCGGACGGCACCCCTGGATCGTGCCGCCTCGCGTACCTGATCAGCTCGGCCCGGGTGTTGGCCCCGGTCTTTCGCTGGATGTTCGCCCGGTGCGTCTCCACCGTGCGCACGCTGAGCACGAGGTCCTGGGCGATCTCGGGGTTGGTGAAGCCCCGGGCGAGCAGCGCGAGCACCTCGATCTCGCGCGGGGTGAGCTGATCCGGAGGGCCGGCTGTTTCCGGCGCGGTAGCCAGCCTGGCCCCCAGGGTCGGGTTGACGTAAGTGTTGCCGGCCTCTACGGCCCGGATTGCATCGACGAGTTCGGCCGCGGCCGAATGCTTCACCACATATCCGGAGGCCCCTGCCCTGATGGCGGAACGGACGAACTGGAGTTCGCTCTGCATCGTCAGCACGATCACCCGGGTGCCCGGAGAACTCTCGAGGACCCGTGGAATCACCCCGAGGCCCGGCTGACCTGGCATGTTCAGGTCGAGCATCAGGATCGACGGGTGGTGGCCGGTGACATAGCGCAGCGCGTCTTCGGCGTTGCCGGCTTCCGCCACCACATGGATGTCTGCCTCTGACTCCAGGACCATGCGTACACCGTCCCGGACGATCACGTGATCGTCCGCGAGGACAACCGTTACCTCATCGCTGCTTTCGGCCAAGAGGTCCGCCATCCACGCAGTATCGCGGCAATCGCGGCAAATCTCTTCGGTAGGAGACCCCCGGTCCGGTCAGTAATCGGTACTGACAGCAGTGTGCGTGATCGCTTCACCGTCAGGATCACCGTCGCCCTGGCGGACCTGCTGCCGGCGCTGTGAGGATGCCCAGTTACGCGTTATGATTCGCACAAGCCAGCAATCCTGGTTTGATGTAACCAGTCATCTGACGCTTGCTCGGGAATGGCATGCATGAGGGAATGGTCACCCAGCAGTACCTGGAATATGCCCACGAGGCCTGGCGTCTGCTTGACGCAACCGAGCGGGACGATCCGGACTTCGAATTGCGCCGGGCGGTCCTCGAACAGGCGATGACCGACCTCGAAGCCGCGGTTTCATCTGCGGCCCGCGCGGAAGAACGTGAACGCCGGATCGCGGCGATAGCGGCCTCGGAACTCGAGCGCCAGCGCTGGGCGATGGAGCTCCACGACCAGACCCTGCAGGACCTGGGTGCCCTCCGGGTCATCGTAGAAGGGGCTCTGCGCCACGGCGACGCTGAGATCATGCGCAATTCCATGGCCGTCGCGTCGGCCCAGATCGAAGAATCCATCGTCGGCCTCGAGGCCTTGATCCACATGCTGAGACCAGCGACCCTCGACCAGTTCGGCGTTGGTGCGGCGGTCGAAAGCCTCGCCGAGCGGATGAACGCCCGCACGCAACTCCAGGTGGCCGTTCATGTCGATCTCCACTGGGAGACGGGGCGCCTTCCCACCCGGCTCGATTCCCAGATCGAGTCCGCGATCTACCGGGTCGTCCAAGAGGCGTTGAACAACTCCGCCAGCAAGACCAACCTGAACCAAGTAGACCAGCAACA
>CAVOIH010000003.1:0-54442 GCA_963695885.1 uncultured Solirubrobacterales bacterium
TCCACGAGGCTGGCGTCTGCTCGACGCAACCGAGCGGGACGATCCGGAACTTCCAGGGCGTGGTGGTCCTCGAACAGGTGATGACCGACCTCGAAAGTGGTTTCATCTGCGGCGGCGAAGAACGTGAACGCCGGCGGCACAGCGGCTCGGGAACTTGAGCGCCAGCGCTGGCGACGGAGTCCACGACCTAGAACCTGAGGACGAGGGGTGCCCTCTGGGCGGCTCCAAAAAAAAAAAAAAAAAAAAAAAAAAAAAAAAAAAAAAAAAAAAAAAAAAAAAAAAAAAAAAAAAAAAAAAAAAAAAAAAAAAAAAAAAAAAAAAAAAAAACACACACACAACAAAAAAAAAAAAAAAAAAAAAAAAAAAAAAAAAAAAAAAAAAAAAAAAAAAAAAAAAAAAAACGCCCTGGCCCTGGCCTGGCCTGGCCGATTCATCGTCGGCCTCGAGGCCTTGATCCACATGCTGAGACCAGCGACCCTCGACCAGTTCGGCGTTGGTGCGGCGGTCGAAAGCCTCGCCGAGCGGATGAACGCCCGCACGCAACTCCAGGTGGCCGTTCATGTCGATCTCCACTGGGAGACGGGGCGCCTTCCCACCCGGCTCGATTCCCAGATCGAGTCCGCGATCTACCGGGTCGTCCAAGAGGCGTTGAACAACTCCGCCAAGCACTCGGAGGCGACCCGTACATCGGTTGCGATCACCGAGAACGACGGTCAGGTCACGGTGATCATCGAAGACGACGGAAAGGGATTTGCGCCGCTCCGGGTGACTCCCGGCCGATTCGGCCTTACCGGCATGCGAGAACGGGTCGAACTGGCAGGCGGCACCATGGAGATCGACAGCGGCCCCGGCAAGGGCACGTGCGTGGAGGCCCACCTGCCGGCCCTCCACCTGGAGAGACCCGAACGCGGCTGATCAGAGAACGTCCAGCCCGTTCTTCTTCGCGTAGGCGATCAGCTCCGCCCGGGATTCCACGCCGGCTTTCCTCTGGATGTTGGCGCGGTGAGTTTCGACGGTGCGGACGCTGAGGACCAGTTGTTCAGCGATTTCGGGGTTCATGTACCCGTTGGCGAGCAGCCCGAGGATCTCGACCTCGCGCGGCGTCAGCTCATCGGGGGGACCGCCGTCCGAGGGCTCGGCAGCCAGCTTCGCGCCGAGCGCCGGGTTGAGGAAGGTCCCGCCCTTCATGGTGGCGCGAATCGCCTCGACCAGCTCACTGGCCGCGGAATGCTTGACGACATACCCGGCTGCCCCGGCCTTGAACGCGGCCCGGACGAACACGGTTTCGCTCTGCATCGTCAGGACGACGACCCTGGTTCCCGGCGAGCCCTCATTGATCGCCGGAATGATGTCGAGGCTTGGCGATCCCGGCATGTTGAGGTCGAGTATGAGGATCGAGGGATGGTGCCTGATCACGTACCGGAAGGCGTCTTCGGCGGTACCGGCCTCGGCCACGACTTCGATATCGGGCTCCGCCTCGAGCACCATGCGGATCCCGTCCCGCACGATCACATGGTCGTCGGCAAGCACGACCGAGATTTCCGAGGTTTCTGAGGGCGTCGTGTCCATCAGTGATTGTCTGGCGGGGATGCAATGCGCTCTCCGTCTCCCTTCACTTCGTATCCCTGATCCCGAACCAGTACGAAGCCGGGAATCATAGACGAACGCCGAAAGGAGGTCAAGTCGCACCGGAACCCGATACGGGAAAAGGCCCGGCGACCGGCGCTTCGCCCAGGCCAGCGGGCCTCAGTCCGCATAACGGCTGTGCAGCATCAGGGCGTTGCCGTCCGGATCGTTGAAGAACGCCATGTGGCAGACGCCCGAATCGAGCGTGTCGGCGTCGAAGCTGACTCCTTTGCTTTCGAGTTCCGCGCGAAGGCGTGGAAAGACACGTCAGGACCCGACTCTCGTTTCTTGGGCGGGCTGGTCTGCGGAGCATACTCGAGGGTGTGAACCGCGAATGGCGGACCTGATTAACCTGAGCGCATGACGCAGTCCCGCACCTCCGAATGCCCGATCATGCTGAACGGAGTCGTCAAGACCTTCGGTCCGATCACCGCGGTGGATGGGCTTGACCTCGACGTGCCCGCCGGCATCTGCCTCGGCCTGCTGGGACCGAACGGCGCCGGTAAATCGACCACGATGCGACTCCTGACCGGACAGGCGATCGCCGACTCCGGTGACCTCCGGGTCCTCGGCCACGAGCTGCCGGAGCAGAGCAAGGCCGCCCGGGCCCGGATGGGAGTCGTGCCGCAGCTCGACAACCTCGACGTCGACGTGACCGTCGAAGAGAACCTCAAGGTCTCGGCCCGGCTGTACCGGGTGAAGGACATTCCCGCGGCGGTGGACCGGGCGCTGGGGATGGCCAGGCTCACCGATCGCCGGAAGGACGCCGTCGATGAACTCTCGGGCGGCATGCGCAGGCGGATGCTGCTGGCGCGCGGGCTGATCCACGATCCCGACCTGATCCTCCTGGACGAGCCGACGGTCGGACTGGATCCTCAGATCCGGACCCAGATGTGGACCCTGATCGACGACCTGCGAAACCGTGGCAAGACCGTACTGATGTCGACCCACTACATCGAGGAAGCCGAACGACTCGCCGACGACATCGCGGTGATGGCGCACGGCAAGATCATCGCGCGCGGAAAGCCGAGCGACCTCGTCGCCGAGCACGCCGGGGTGCTCACCGCCGAGGTCTACGGTCCGCCCCACCGCCTGTCCGAGATCAGGTCGCAGTCCGACGAAGCGGGCCTGCGCTCTCGCCCGGCGGGACCGGCCGTGGCGCTGGTCGGAGCCGACCGCGACCGCCACACCTTCATCCCCCGGGAGGCGATCTGGCGGGCCGCGACGCTCGAGGACGTCTTCGTGCTCCTGACCGGAGAGGAGGCCAAATGAGCGGGGACCCGGACCGCATGCGAAGGCTCGAGCCGGCCGCGATCATGGGGGTGATGAGCCGCGAGGTCGCCAACTTCCGGACCTTCTGGAAGACGACCGCTTTCTCGAGCCTGCTCGAGCCGACCATCTACCTCCTCGCGTTCGGTCTCGGGCTCGGCACCACGATCGTCAGCAACGTCGACGGCATCGAGTACATCGAGTTCGTCGGCACCGGCATGGTCGCGACCGCAGTGGTCTTCGCGAGCGCGCTGCCGGCGATGTTCGGGACCTTCGTGAAGCACCGTTTCCAGCGGACGTACGACGCCATCCTCGCCGCCCCGGTCGACGTCGAGGAGCTGGTCACGGCGGAGATGCTCTGGCTGGCCCTGCGGGCCGGGATCTTCGGCTGCTTCCCGCTCGTCATCTGTTTCTTCTTCGGCCTCGACCCGACCTGGGGCATGCTTCTGGTCCCGTTGTTCGGCTTCGTCACCGCCTGCGGATTCGCCGCCTTCGGCATCGCGGTCGCCGGCACCGTCGGCAAGATCGACCAGTTCAACTACGTGACCACCGTGGTGATCACCCCGCTGTTCCTGGTCGCCGGCACCTTCTTCCCGATCGACCAGCTGCCCGAGGGTTTCCAGGTCGCCGCCCAGTTCAACCCGCTCTACCAGCTGGTCGAACTGGTCCGTGGCGCCGCGTTCGGCTTCGAGCCGGTCGATGTCCTGCGGTTGCTCGGCCTGGTCGCGTTCGCTCTGGTGATGTGGCGGATCGGGGTGCGGCAGCTCACCAAGCGCCTGATCGACTAGGGCTACGGTCGTGATGCGGCCATCAACAGAGCGCACGAGCGGTTCCGATCGGGCCGAGGCGGAACGGCTGCCGGCGCTCCGCTCCACCTGACCCTCTACCCTTAAGGGTCGTGAAGTCGTCCGGCCCCTCAGCTCAGCTCGATCCCGCCTGCAAAGTCAATCCCCTGCTCGAAGAAGCGGGACGCCGCCGCACGTTCGCGATCATCTCCCACCCGGATGCGGGCAAGACCACCCTCACCGAGAAACTGCTGCTCTACGGGCAGGCGCTGAACGAAGCCGGTTCGGTCCAGGGGCGCCAGAAGCGCAAGGCGACCACCTCGGACTGGATGGATCTGGAGCAGCGGCGCGGGATATCGGTCTCTTCGACCGTCCTCCGGTTCGAGCACGAGGGGACCGTCGTCAACCTGCTCGACACCCCCGGCCACAGCGATTTCAGCGAAGACACACTGCGGGTCATGTCGGCCGTGGACGGCGCCGTGATCCTGATCGACGCCGCCAAAGGCATCGAGAGCCAGACGCTCCGCCTCTTCGAGGTCGCGCGGAGCCGCGGCATCCCCCTCATCACCTTCATCAACAAATGCGACCGTCCGGGCATCGAGCCACTCGAACTGCTCGACCACATCGAATCGACGCTCGACCTGCTGCCCACCGCGCTGACCTGGCCGGTCGGCGAGCCCGGTCATCTCAAGGGCATCGTTGACCTTCGCGAGAAGAACTTCCACCAGTTCGAGCGTTCTGCGCCCGGCGGGCTGGCTGCGGCGTCGGAGACGATCGTCGGCCTGGACGAGGCCCCGGACGGCGGAGCCGCCTGGTCCACCGCCACCGAAGAGCTGGGCCTCCTCGATGCCGCCGGGCACGAATTCGATCCGGGTGCGGTCGCGGAGGGCATCTCCACCCCGGTCCTCTTCGGGTCGGCCCTCACGAACTTCGGCGTCGAACTCCTGCTCGACACGATCATCGAGCAGGCCCCGCCGCCGGGACCGCGAATCGACGTCGAAGGTGAACCCCGGGCGCTGGACGATGACTTCTCCGGGCTGGTCTTCAAGGTCCAGGCGAACATGGACCCCCGCCACCGCGACCGGAACGCCTTCATCCGTATCTGTTCCGGCAGGTTCGAGCGGGGCATGAAGGTGATCAATGCCCGGACCGGCCGCCCGTTGACCCTGAACTACGCGTCCGGGACGTTCGGGCGCCAGCGCGAGACGATCGAAGAAGCGTTCCCGGGCGACATCGTCGGTGTGGTCGGCGCGGCCGGCCTCCAGGTCGGCGACACCGTCTTCCAGGGAAGCGAGCTCCGTTTCCCGCCGCTGCCGACGCTGGCCCCCGAGCAGTTCATCCGGATCCGCAACGCCGACGCAAGAAAGCACAAGCAGTTCACCCGGGCGCTGGACCAGCTGGCGGAGGAAGGCGTCATCCACGTGCTGACCCAGGATGGGGGGCGGGATCCGATGCCGGTCCTCGGCGGGGTCGGGCGGCTCCAGTTCGAAGTCGCGACCGAGCGCATGGAGACCGAGTTCAACGTACGGGTGAACGTCAACGAGACCGACTGGAAGCTCGCCCGCCGGACCGACGAAGAGAGCGCCAGGGAAATGCGCGAAGGCCGCCTGGCCGAACTGCGGACCCGCAGCGACGGCGTTCTCTTCGCTCTCTTCACCAGCCAGTTCCAGCACGACCGCCTGGTGCGCGACAAGCCGCACCTGACGCTGGACCACATGGTCTAGGCATAGGTCTCCCGCCAGTGGAAGTGACTGCGATCTCCCGGCAAATGCCGTCGTTCCCGCAGGCGCCCGGGCATCCTCTCCCATGTCCTCAGCCCGGTGTGCCCATAAGATGCCCCAGTGGCTTCTGACGTCAGCCATCCCCTCTTTGCCCGCTTCTTCACCTGGTTCTCCGAAAGGATGGAGCCGGAATTCGGCCCGTTCCGCTCCGAACTGGTGTCCGGGCTTTCCGGGCGGGTACTGGAGGTCGGTGCCGGCAACGGCATGAATTTCGCCCACTACGGGAACGGCGTGACCGAGGTGGTCGCCCTGGAGCCCGAGGCGTACATGCGCGAGAAGGCCACGGAATCAGCCGCGAAGGCCGCACCGGTGATCACGATCGTCAACGGCAGCGCCTCCGGCCTCCCCTTCGAGGATGACTCCTTCGACCACGTCGTCTTCTGCATGGTGCTCTGCTCGGTCGACGACCCGGTCGCGGCGCTGCGCGAGGCCCACCGGGTGCTGAAACCGGACGGTGAACTCCATTTCTTCGAGCATGTCCGGGGCAAAGGCAGGGCCAAGGCGCGGATCCAGGACCTCGCCGATCGCTCCCGCATCTGGCCGGCGATGGCCGGAGGCTGCCACTGCAGCCGCGATACGGCCGCCAGCATCGAAGCCGCCGGCTTCGGGATATCGAAGGTCCGGGACGAGACGATCGGCGTCGAGTGGGGCCATACGAGCCCCCATATCATCGGATGTGCTTCACCTCACATTTCCGTCTGATCAGCCGGTCGCAGAGCCAAACATTTGCCCGAACAACCACCGCAACTCGAAGGGTTTCGCTGGTTTATGAGCAACGTATGAGCAAATGACCTACAGTTCATGAGGTCAGTCAACCGTCAAGCCGAGTTCCCGCGCCGCCAGGCCCGGGAAACGGGGGAACCAGGTATTTGGGGCTAACCCGCCGATCGAGGCGGGAGTGCGTACTCCTCACGCGCTAGTCCGTCAGCTAACCCCGTAGGCCAAAAAAGGAGTCGGTATCAACACGTTCAAGCCCCACCCGCAACGTTCGATCACAACCTATGGCCTTTTCCTCGCCCTCTGCCTCGGGGTCGCCCTGATGCTGACCGGACTGGTCGGCCTCGGCACCGCGAGCGCGAGCTGCGCCAGCACCTCCGGCGGCATTTCGATGTCGGGCAATACATGCAAGCCGTTCAAGAAGGCCCGGCTGGTCAGCGGCAAGGCCATCGCCCCGAGTTCGGCCCCGGCGCGCGTCAAGCGCGTCATCAAATACGCGAACCGCATCCGCAGGAAGCCGTACGTGTACGGCGGCGGCCACGCCAGCTTCAATTCCAGTGGTTACGACTGCTCGGGCGCCGTGAGCTACGCGCTCCGCGGCGGCAAGTTCCTCTCGAGCCCGCTCGCCTCGACCAGCTTGATGAGCTGGGGCAAGCGCGGCAAGGGCAAGTGGATCACCGTCTACTCGAACCCGGGCCACGCCTACGTCGTGATCGCCGGGCTGCGCTTCGACACATCGAACACCCCCGGCGACGGTCCCCGCTGGAGCAAGGGCCTGGTTTCGACCCCGGGACGCTTCACCGCCCGCCACCCTGGCAGGTACTAGCGGTCCGGGAAGCCTCGAGTGTGTCCCTCCCGGAGAAAGCCCCGGTGAAAACCGGGGCTTTCGCCCTCAACTGCTCCGGGCGGCTCCCATCGCCGACACGCCACCGGTGACGAAGGTGAGTGCCTGGTCGAGGATTCGCAGCTGTTCCTCGCGTGACGGTATCCTGGCCGAATCGTGTTCGTCTCCGAGCAGGTCGAAGACCGCCACCGCGGCGGCCGCGGCCATGCGGGGCTCGAGGTCGTCCGGCTCGACACCTAGATCGACCGCCAGGCCTTCGGCAATCAGGAACTCGAACTCCCGGAGCTGGGCACGCTGGTACGCGGTCAACCCTTCGTCGCCGTTGATCACCTGGCGCTGGCAGGTCAACTGGGCTTCGTTCTCGTTCCATCTCTCCCGCTCGTCGAGGACCCAGTCGCGCAACGCGTCCATCGTGTCCTGGCCGGCGGGCCGGGACCGGATCCTGTGAGCCAGGCGCTCCCTGGATTCGACGCTGATGTCGAAGACGATCGCTTCCTTGGCCGGGAAGTAGGTCGAGACGGTGCGCGGCGAGACGTCGGCCGCATCGGCGATCTGGGCGATCGTGGTCCGTTGGTATCCGTTCTCGGCGAAAAGCCGGAGGGCGACTTCGACGATCGTCGCCCGTGTCTTCTGCTTCTTGCGCTCCCTGAGACCTTTGGATTCAGCCACGACCATTGATACCAATGTAGCAAAATCTGCATTGTCTGCATAAATGCGCTCTAGGTATTTTCGCAGTGAATGCGAACGTGCAGCGGATGTGCTAATTTCCCGGCCTCATCTTCGTCCTTCCCCTCGTCTCTGGAGCTGAATGTCTGACTTACTCGCACGCCTTGCCCGTTCGATCACCGGACACTGGAAGCGCGCCCTCGCGGTCTGCGTCCTGGCGCTGATCGCCCTGATCGTCCTGGCCGGAACCGCCCAGGACCCTCCGCCGGACGACTTCAGCATCCCGGGGACGGAGAGCCAGGAGGCGATCGACCTGTTCGATGTCCATGAACCCGCGCTGGCCGGCGTCAACGCGACCGTTGTCTTCAGCACTGAAGAGGGCAAGCTCTCGGAACCGGCCCGCAAGGCCGCGATCGGGAAGGCCCTCGCCGAGATCAAGCAGCAACCCGACGTCGAATCGGTCGGCGATCCGTTCGACCCGAAGGCTGCCGGCCTCTCGCCCGACGGCAAGGTCGCACAGTCGGAAGTCCGCTGGGACCTCGACTTCGGGGATGTCACCAAGGAGCAGGGCCAAGACCTCGAAGACGCCGCAAGGACCGCGGAGACCGACGGGGTGGACGTCTCGATGCGCGGCGTCGTGGTCGACCTCGCCTCCACCCAGGACGCCCCGGTCGGCGAGCTCATCGGCATCGCGATCGCGGTCGTCCTGCTCTTGTACCTTTTCCGCTCCGCCGCCGCTATGGGTGCCACGATCATCGGTGCCCTGATCGGCGTGATGATCGGACAGATCCTGCTCGTGGTTCTCTCCTCCCCACTCGGTCTGCCTGAGTTCGCGGCCACGATCGCGGTGATGCTCGGCCTCGGTGCCGGCATCGACTATGCCCTCCTCCTGATGGGAAGATTCAGGGAACAGCTCGCGGTCGGCGACTCGGTGCGCGACGCGTCCGCCAAGTCGGCCGCGACCGCCGGCTCGGCCGTGGTCGCCGCCGGCCTGATCGTGATGGTCGCGATCGCAGGCCTGCTCGTGATCGGCATCCCGCTGATCGGCAAGATGGGCATAGGTGCCGCGATCGGGATCGCCGCGGTGGTCGTATCGGCCCTGACCGTCATCCCGACCATGATGGGCGCGTTCCAGAAACGCCTGCGCCCGAAGAAGATCGCGCACGTCCACCCCTCGGCGACCTTCGAAAAATGGGGCACACGCGTCACCACGCACCCCTGGCTTTCGATCCTCTTCGGCGTCATCGTGCTCCTGATCTTCGCCTTCCCGATGACCCACCTCCGTCTCGGCCAGCCGGACGACGGCAACCAGCCCGAGGGCGAGACCCAGCGGATCGCGTATGACAAGCTGAGTGAAGGCTTCGGCCCCGGCTCCAACGGCCCGTTCCTCCTGGCGGTCGACATCCCGAAGGACGATCCGCAGACCGGTCCACAGCTGAAGCAGATCGAAGACGCCGTCAGGAATACCCCCGGCGTCGAGACCGTGCTGCCGGCTCGCGAAAGCCAGGACGGCGAGATGGCCACGATCACCATGATCCCGACGACCTCACCGCAGGACGCCGCAACCAGCGACCTGCTCGAAGAGCTACGGGGAAACGTGATTCCAGACGCCACCAGTGAGTCGGGCCTGAACGTCTACATCGGCGGCAACACGGCCGGTTTCCAGGACTTCTCGGACAAAGTCGCGGACCGGTTGCCGGTCTTCATCCTGGTGGTGATCGGACTCTCGGTCCTGCTGCTGACGGCGGCGTTCCGCTCGCTGTGGATACCGCTCGTCTCGGCGGTGTTCAACCTCTTGTCGGTCGGAGCAGCCTACGGCGTGGTCGTGGCGGTCTTTCAGGACGGCATCGGGGCGAGCCTCATCGGGGCGGACAGCGGGGTGCCGATCATGTCCTTCATCCCGGTCATGATCTTCGCCATCCTCTTCGGATTGAGCATGGACTACAACGTGTTCCTGCTCTCCCGTATCCACGAGGCCTACAACGGCGGCGATGGACCGCAGAAGAGCGTCGTCGTGGGACTCTCCCGGATCGCCAAGGTCGTCCTGTTCGCCGGCCTGATCATGGCGTCTGTCTTCCTGGCCTTCGTCACCCAGACCGAAGTGGTCGTCAAGATGATCGGACTCGGACTCGGGCTCGCGATCCTGATCGACGTCATCTTCGTGCGGCTGGTGATCGCCCCGGCGGTGGTCACCCTGCTCGGGGACAAAGCCTGGTGGCTGCCGCATTGGCTCGATCGGATGCTGCCCAACGTATCCCTCGAGGGCCACGCCGTCGAGAACAGGGACCCGAGGGGCGAGCCGCTCGATCCCGAAATCGAACACGAACTCGGCCTCGACACCGGCGAGCACGAAACCGTGGCCTAGAGCCTGATCAGTGAGGTACCGGGCAGCCGGCTTCGGCTGGTTGCCCGGCTTCACCCGCTGTCGCGGGCCGCGGATCGCCCGTGGCTCCCGCGGGCTTGCGGCGATGGACCGTCATCGGCAGTCCCCCCTTCGGGCGCATGGTGATCGCCGCTTCCTGTTCGATCTTGGCGCCGCGGGGAATGTCGAAGGTGATGTGACGGCTTATCATCGCGGCGAGCAGCGTCGCTTCGACGATCGCGAAAGTGGAGCCCACGCACATGCGCCGTCCCCCGCCGAAAGGCAGGTAGGCGTGGCGGGGACGCGACTTGACGTTCTCCGGCAGGAACCGGGTCGGGTCGTACCCCTCCGGGTTGGGCCAGACCTCCGGATCGCGATGGATCATGGTGATCAGGACCATCACGCCGGAGCCGGCCGGGACGTCGTACCCGC
Source organism: uncultured Solirubrobacterales bacterium (assembly GCA_963695885.1). Taxonomy (GTDB): domain Bacteria; phylum Actinomycetota; class Thermoleophilia; order Solirubrobacterales; family 70-9; genus 67-14. The sequence goes on from CAVOIH010000003.1 coordinate 10,483, forward strand.
CGACCACGTCGTCTTCGAGCGCCTTGCGCCCGACCGTCCAGACCGGAGGGTCCAGCCTCATCGCTTCTTCGATGGCGGCCCGGGTCCAAGGCAGGAGTTCCATGTCTTCCATGGTGGGCACCCGGTCGCCGAGGTTGCCGTCGACCTCCTCGAGGAGGCGGTTGCGCGCCGCGGGGTTCAGCGAGAGCCATTTCCAGGTCCAGGAGAGTGCATTCGAGGTCGTCTCGTGTCCGGCGAGCATGAAGGTCATCAATTCGTCGCCGATCTGCTGGCGGGACATGCTCTCGCCGGTTTCTTCGTCCACGGCGCTGAGCATCAGACCGACGAGGTCGTCCCCTACGTCCGCCCGGGCGTTCCGCTCGACCAGGACCTCGTCGATGACGAGCCGGAGTTCCGCGAGCGAACGCTGGAACCGGCGGCCTTCCGGGTTCAGCGCGAATGCCTTCTCGAGGTCCATCCCCGGCAACTGTGAGGCGGCGTAGGTCGGCAGGCGCCGGACCATGCGGGTTCCGAGGCGGATGACGTCGTTCATGGCCGGGCCGACGCGGCGAGCGGTCTCTCCGCTCAGGTCCGCGCCGAAGAGCGCCCGGCCCACCACGTCGAGGGTCAGGGCCATCATCGCTTCGTTGACGTCGACTACATCACCGCTCGCCGCGCCGCCGAAGATCTCGCCGTCCAGGGCGTCGGCGGTTGCGCTTGTCATGTGCTCGGTGAAGACGTCGAGGTGGCGCTTGGCGAACATCGGCTGGACCAGGCGGCGCTGCTTCTTCCAGAGCTGGCCTTCGCTGGTGAGCAAGCCCTCCCCGAGGATGATCCGCAGCAGTTCGTACTCCGCCCCCTTGTGGTAATTGTCCTGATTCGTGATCAGCACGTGCTTCGCGGCTTCGTGACCGCTGACCACTACCAGGTTGCGCCCGCGAGTGAAGGTGCTGGCGACTTCGCCGTAGTCGAGCGCCATCTGGCACATCGGCGCCCTGAGTTCGCGGGCCGCGTCGAAGATGAACTTCTTGTTGGCCAGGCCGGTCGGGCCGGGCGGAAGGTTCAGTGCCGTCGCCGTACTCATGAGGTCTCCTGCGGGTCGAGGTTGCCGGCGATCTCGAGCAGCTGGCCCCTCACGAGGCTCCATTGCTTCTCGACCTCCGTGATCGGGTCCATCGTCATGATCGCGAGGCCGCGCACGGCCGAGACCGCGGTGTGAAGGACAGCCGGGAACCCGGGCAGTTCGGCCATCCCGGGCATCAGGGCGGTGGCGCTTTCGAGGATGATCCCCTCGACGTCCTTGTGCAGGTCGCGAACCGGCTGCTGCAGCTCGCCGTCGGTCCTGGAAGCGAGCTGGATTTCGACAGCGGCGGCAAACGTCGGCCCCCGGAAGACGACCAGGAGCCGGTCGAGAATCGCGCCGAACCGCTCCGTCACATCATCGGATTCGGGAGCGGCCGCCACGAACTCCTCCGCGAGCCGTTGCGTCACGTAGCGCATCGCCTCCACGCTGAGTTCCGCCTTGGTGTGGAAGTGATGCTGGAGGGCGCCGAGCGACACACCGGCCCGCTCGGCCGCGAGCCGGGTCGAGGTGCCGGCATAACCCCTCTCTATGAGCAGCTCGACGGTCGCGTCGAGCACCGAGGTGCGAGTGGCGGCGGTGCGATCACTCTGCCGGCGGCGTGGAAGGCTCATCTTCGCGCAATATACCAGTCAGTCGACCGACTGGTAAGTGGGCCACTTCCCTACGAGGACCCGCACACGAGAACGCCATTTGTGGAAGGCTTCCGCTGGTGGCCGATCACGAACTTCCGGGGGTGACACGCAAGCCGTCGCAGCTGCTTGCTCACGGCATCATCGTCGTCCTGATCGATGCCGCGGCCCTGCTGATCCTGAACTGGGTGATGCCGGGCTTCACGATCGACGGTTTCGCGGCGGCGATCGCCACGGCCCTCGCCATAGGCCTGCTCAACGCCTTCGTCTGGCCGGCCCTCTCCCGGATCACCCTCCGGCTCACGGTGATGACCCTCGGCATCTTCGGACTCCTCCTGAATGCGCTGATCATCGGAGTGTCGATGCTCGCGATGCCGTGGATCCAGATCGACGGTCTCTTCGAGGCTGTTGTGATCACCGTGTTCATCGCCGTGATCACCTCGGTCATTTCCGCCCTGCTCGCCATCGACGAAGACAGCACCTGGTACCTGCAGGTGGTCCAGGGCCAACTCAGCCGGCGGGGCGAGGTCGAGCATTCGGAAGTCCCGGGGATCGTCTATCTGGAGATCGACGGGCTGGCCCACGACGTCTTGCGCCGGGCATTCGCCAACGGCAATGCACCCACCCTGGCCAGCTGGGTTCGCGACGGCACCTATGACCTCAACCGCTGGGAGACCGACTGGTCTTCGCAGACCGGCGCCTGCCAGGCCGGGATCCTCCACGGCAACAATCACGACATGCCCGCGTTCCGCTGGTGGGAGAAGGACCTGAACAAAGCGATCGTCACGAATCACCCGCGGGACGCCGCCGAGATCGAGCGCCGACAGTCGGACGGCAGCGGCCTGCTGGCCGACAACGGGGCCAGCCGCGCCAACATCCTTTCCGGCGATGCCCCCAGCTCCATGCTGACGATGAGCACCGTGCTGGAGCGCCGTGGAAAGATCGGACACGACTACGCCGCTTATTTCGCGAAGCCGTATGCGGTGGCGAAGACTGCGGCCTTCACCGTCATCGAGATCTTCAAAGAGCGGCGCGCGGCGTCCAAGCAGTTCGGCGACAAGGTCCAGCCCCGGATCCACCGGTCCCGCACCTACGCGGTGATGCGGGCCTGGGCGACCGTGATCCAGCTCGACCTCCAGGTAGCGGCGGTGGTCGGCGACATGCTCTCCGGGCGGTCCGCGGTCTACACCACCTTCCTCGCCTACGACGAAGTCGCGCACCACTCCGGGATCGAGCGCCCGGACACGATGGCGACCCTCCGGCTGGTCGACCGCCAGATCGCCCGCATCGTCAAGGCGGCACAGGCGGCGCCCCGGCCCTACCGTTTCGTGGTGCTCTCCGACCACGGCCAGTCGCAGGGGATGACCTTTCTCGACCGCTACGGGACCACCCTCGAGGAACTGGTCTCTTCCCTCAGTCGCGGACAGGACATCAAGGCAGCCGTCGGCGGCGAAGACGACGCCCAGGCGTACCTGAACGCCACGGTCACGGAAGTCGCCGACGACAAGTCCCTGTTCGGGAGGGTGCTCCGCAGATTCAGCCGCGGCAAGGTGAAGGATGGAGACATCGGACCGGATTCGAGCGGCCGTGCCGAAGACTCCGGCCACCAGGAGGGCGATCCCCTGCCGGAGCTCTCGGTCATGGCCTCCGGGTGCCTCGGCCTGATCGACTTCCCGCGAGAGGCGGGCCGCATGACGCTGGAGCGCCTGGATGACCTCCACCCCGCCCTGATCGAAGGCCTGGCGGCCCATCCGGGGATCGGGTTCGTTCTGATCGACTCGGAGAAACACGGCGCGCTGGCGGTCGGTGCCGACGGGACCAACTTCCTCGAGATGGATCTGATCGAAGGAGAGGACCCGTTGGAGGCGTTCGGGCCCAATACGAAGGCGCACGTGCTGCGCACGCACGCCTTTCCCCACTGTCCCGACATCATGGTCAACAGCACCTACTGGCACGAGACGGACGAGGTCGCGGCCTTCGAGGAGCTGGTCGGTTCGCACGGCGGGCTCGGTGGTTCCCAGTCCTACCCGTTCGTCATACATCCGGCCGACTTCCAGTGGCCCGAAGAAGGCATCACCGGTGCTGAGAACATCTATCACCTGTTCAAGGATTGGACCGCGCAGATTGCGCCGGAACCTCAGTCGAGCGGCGTGGATTCTCCGGGTTCGAGCACCCTCACCTCCACTGCCGGCGACGACTCGGCCACCTGATCGGCGAACCGCCGCGGCGGCCGGATCAGGTGGTGCCGCCCCCATCGGCCGGCGACCATCGGGAAAAGTGTGCCCCAGTGGATCGGGATCGCGATCCGCGGGTTGACCAGCTCGATCGCCCGGGCGGCCGCGGCCGGGTCCATGTGGCCTTCGCCCAGGGTGTGTCCCCAACCCCAGACCGGCATCAGGGCGGCGTCGATCGCCGGAGAGATCAGCTCCATGCCGGAAAAGAGACCGGTGTCGCCGGCGAAATAGACCTGCCTCGATCCACTGACCAGGAAGCCGACCGCTTCGCCCGGATCGCTGAACGGGCGACGGCGGCCGTCATGGTCGGCTGGAACCGCCGTCACGGTCACCGGGCCGACCGTGACGGCCTCCCCCACCTTCAGCTCTTCGACCTTCTCGAAGCCGTTCTTCCCGAGCAACGCACGGCTGCCCGGACCTGACACGATGCGGGTTTCCGGGCCGAAGCCGCGCAGGCTCGGCAGGTCGAGGTGGTCGAAATGCTGGTGGGAAAGCAGAATCGCGTCGGGCCGCTTCGCAAACGGCTGCGGGGGCAACGGGACCTGGCGCCGCAGGTGGACGACCCGCTTGCGAAGTACGGGGTCGGTGAGAAGCCGCACTCCGTCGATCTCGATCTCGACCGTTGCGTGGCCGACGTAGGTCAGTGCGTCCATCGGCAAAAGGTACCGGCCACGGCTAGGGTTCCCCGCTAAAGCATGTCCCGCCAGCCCTTCGCAGCCAACTACGCCGGCGCGATCTACGGAACCATCCTCTCGATGGCCGTGATCTCGACCGCGAGCAGGGATTCCGAACTCGGCCCGATCGCCATCGCCGGGTGGGCGGCGGCGACCGCCCTGGTCTTCTGGATCGCCCACGTCTACGCCAATTTCGTGGTGGCCGGTTACGACCGCCCCCGCGAAGCGGGGGCGGTACTGCGTCGGACCATGAAACGAGAGTGGCCCTTGGTCCAGGGTTCGCTGATCCCCGCGGCAGCGATGCTGCTGGCACCGCTCGGGCTGGTCGATACCGAGTCCGCCACCTATGTGGCCGTCGGGGTCGGCGTGGCCCTCCTGTTCGCCGCCGGCCTCGCGATCGGGACGCGCGAAGAACTGAGCTGGGGCCGGCGCTTCACGATCGCCACCATCAACGCCTCGATCGGCATCCTCATAGTCCTGCTGAAGATCTTCGTCCACTAGCCAGGATCAAGACGTCAGGACCCGATCCCTTGCGCTTCTGCTGTCTGCCTAGGCTCGCTGTTCCCTCGCCCGGGAGCCGCGGGCGTAGGACATGATGTCCACCACGAAGGCGAAGATCACGATCAGCCACTCGAACCCGCTGACGTCACCGGTTCCGACCTGCCACATGCAGATGTAGGCCAGCGTGGTCCATGGCAGCAGGAAGAAGCCGAGGACCGGCAGGACCCATCCACCGTCGAAAGCCTGGCTGACCCAGTTCGAGAAGAGCAGGATCACGAAGAGTGCGAGCCGGGGTGAGACGAAGGCGAAAAGGACCACGAAGCAACCCATGCGGCAGAACCTACATCCTTTCGCGGAAGAACCCCGGGCGCCAGGGTTTCACCCTGAAGGTCGCGGCGATGTGCGCGCCATAGACGACGCCCATCGACGCGAGGTTGAGAAAGATCAGCAGGCCGATGAAGCCGGTAAGCACGCCGTAGACGGCGCCGCCTCCGCCGGAGATGTCGAACCACAGGCGCAATCCGTACGACACGGCCCCGACCAGGGTCGCGGCGGTCGCCGCGCCGACCAGGGTGCTCGACCAGGGCGTCTCGCCGGGGTTCAGGACCCAGAACATCCAGGCGAAAAACAGCACTCCGAAGGCGAAGATCCCCAGGGGACCGCCGAAGGTCGCCGAGAACGTCGAGAGAAAGGTGTCGTCTTCGATCAGCGAATCGATCGGCCGCGAGAGGATGAGGCCGAGGAAGACCAGCGCCAGCGGCAGGGTCGCCGCCGTGATCAGGATGTCGAGGCCCTTGTTCTTCGGGAAGGAGGGTCCGTCGGCCGAGTTCTCGTTGGCGGTCTCGACCGCGTGGCGCATCGCGCCCATCGCCGCGCTGCCCGAGTAGAGCAGGATCCCGACGGTCAGCAATCCGAGGCTGCCGGCACCGCTGGTCAGGTCGTTCAGGAACTTCGTGATCTCCTGCCGGCCCTCGACCTCCTCGACCGGCAGGTTGTCGATGATGAACTCGATCAGGTCGGCCCGCACATCGGGAGTGTCGAACACGTTGCTCAGAACCCAGACGGCGAGCAACAGCAGCGCCGGGAACGTCATCAACACGAAGAAACTGAGCTGGGCCGCCTGTCTGGTGCCGGAGGCCCTGTCGAAGGACATCGCGGCCGTCCAGATGACGGCCCAAATCCGTTTCAGTACCGCAACGGGCTTTTCGAGAAGCCCTTTCGCCTCAGTCCCCCATGCCGGTCTTCGCCTCTTCCCACTTCACCGTCACCGCGTACAGGATGAGGACGTTGAAGGCGATGAAGATCAGGCCGAGGATCGGCTGCGTGGTCAACGTCAACAGGTCGATGATCGCGTGGAAGCAGCAGAGGGCGATCGTCAGCAGGCGGGCCCAGGTACGCCCCTGGATCAGGGCATAGCCGGCCCAGACCTTGATCACTCCGACGACCATCCAGATGATCCCGACCGCGGTGACGCTCAGCAGGTAGATGTCTCCACCCGACGTCGCACCGGTGTAATAGCTGTCGTCGAAAGCAGCTGCGAGACCCGCGATCACGCTGAACACGCCGATCAGCATCATCATGATCCCGGCGAATGCCACCCATGACGCCCACGCGGCGGAACCGCCCGGGGGCTGCGAACCACTGGTTTCCATTTGAACCCTCCACTCGTTGCGACTCGGACAAACCCGGCCAGGAGGCCGGCAACTCACAATATCCCGGCGCAGGGACGTCCGGAAGAACAAGGAACGGGGCCTGGCCCCTTTGGCCACGTCTCGTGCGGAGGAAAGGCGGCAGGAACCCGGGTTTCAGGCGACGCAGCGGAACGAAATGTGGCAGGTCGCGCTCTCGATGCTCTCGGGAATGCGCGACGAGGGCCGGTACCTGCTGCAGTAGTTCTCGGCACACAGGTACGAGCCGCCCTTGAGCACCTTGCGAGGGATGCCGCTCGAGGGATCCCGGCTCTCGTCGACGGTGGCCCCTCGCGGATTGCTCGGTGCGCAGCACCGCGAACTCGGCTCCGCGTGTTCGTCGGAGTACCACGTCGTGGTCCATTCCCAGGTGTTTCCGGTCACTTCATAGAGACCGAACGGGTTCGGTTCGAAGGTCCTGACGGCGACGGTGCCCGGCTTGCGCGATCCACCGGGTCGCGGCCGGAACTTCCAGGGGAACTCCCCGATCCAGCGGTTCATGCGCTCTTCCCCGTCCGGGGCGATCTCTTCGCCCCAAGCGAATTCGGCGCCTTCGATCCCGCCCCGCCCGGCCCGCTCCCACTGCGCCTCGGTCGGCAGCGACTTGCCGGCCCAGCGCGCGTACGCGTCGGCGTCTTCATAGCTGACCTGAGTGACCGGATGCTGCTCCTTGCCTTCGATGCCGCTCTTCGGGCCCGTCGGATGCCGCCAGTTCGCGCCCGGCGTCCAGGCCCACCAGGCCATCGGGTTCTCCATCGGCACGGGAGCACGAGGCTGGTTGAAGGTGATCGAACCGGGCACCAGCATCGCCGGGTCGGCCCCGGGGTACATCGCCGGGTCCGGGGCCTTCTCGGCCACGGTCACGTAGCCGGTGGCTTCCACGAAGGCCGCGTACTGCTCGTTGGTGACCGTGGTCTCGTCCATCCAGAAACCGTTGACGCTCACCGGTCCGGCCGGCTTCTCCTCGGGGTAGTGCCGCTCGCTGCCCATGCCGAAGGTTCCACCGGGGACCCACTTCATCCCCGGATGCGGCGCCTCGGCCGGATCGGGAATTGTCGTCTCGTCGTCCACAGCGGCGAATTCTACCGGCCGTCGATCCCGTGCTTTCCGAGAAAGGCCGCGATCTCACGCGACAGGCGGCCACCCTGCCACGAAAGCGGCGATTCGCCCTTCTTCTCGCTGATCATCTCGGCGCCGGGCAATACATCCCTGTAGGCCTCGGCCACCGCGTACGGATGCTCGTCGTCGGCTTCGTCGTGGCTGGCCACGACCAGCACCGGTACCTCGATCGCCTCGAGTTCGTCAAGGGAACCGAACGGCCTCGAGCGCGGTACCTGCCGCAGGGCCTCGGCTACGGCCTCCGGGTGGCGGTGAAGGGCGGCCCGCCGCTCGGCCAGGCGGACGATCGTCTCCCGGACGTCCGGCGGAGCGGTCACCCGCTCGCCGATCACCCGCGCGAACTCCTCCGGCCCTCCGTTCTCCAGGGCATCGGCTCGCTCGTCCCAGCGCTCGAGATCGGGGTCCGATTCCCCGCCGGTGTAGCCCGGCCCGGCGAGGACCAGGGCGGCGACCCGCTCCGGCTCGGCGAGGGCCCAGGCGACCGCGGTGTGGCAGCCCATCGAGTGGCCACCGAGGACCAAGGGTCCGGCGGAGCCGCGTGCGGCGGCGACCAGGGTGAGGTCGTCCTTCAGCCCCTCGTAGTCGTAGGCCGGGGCCGGATCGGATTCACCGTGCCCGCGGGCGTCCCATGTATGCAGCCGGTAGCCCGCACGGGGCAGGACCTTCGAGCCGTGGACCACGTAGGTCCGGGTGGCGCTCAGTCCGTGGGCCAGGAAGATGTCGGGGCCCTCCCCCTGGCTTTCGCCCCGGATCACGCGTGCCCCGTCGGTGACCTCGAACGGGTCCGGTTCGAACGGGACGTTGCTCATGCGATCAGCCCTTCTCGAGCGTCGCCTTCTGGATCACGACGTCCTTGGTCGGCTGCTCGTCCGCTCCACCCAGCCCTCCGATTTCGTCGACCACGTCCATCCCTTCGGTGACCTCGCCGACCAGCGCGTACTCGGGCGGCAGGCTCGCGCCGCCGGAGCCGGTGACCACGTAGAACTGGCTGCCGGAAGTACCCGGTGCCTCGGCGCCGGATTTGGCCATCGCGACCACGCCGGGCGTGTACTTCAGGTCGCTCGGTGGCGTCTCGGTGACCGAGTAGCCCGGTCCGCCGGTGCCGTCGCCCTTCGGGTCCCCACCCTGGATCACGAAGTCAGGGACGATGCGGTGGAAGCCGAGCCCGTCGTAGAAGCCTTCCTCGGTGAGGTAGGCGAAGTTGTTGGCGGTGACCGGGGCCCGCTCCGTGTCGAGCTCGATCGTGAAGGAGCCTTCCGAGGTCTCCATCACCACGGAAGCCGCCTCGCCCTCGGCCACGACCTGGTCCGGATCCGGCTTGTCGAGCGTCTCTGTCTTGGTCACCAGTCCGGTCGATCCGGAACCGGAGTCCGAATCACCACCCCGGGAGACCGCGATCACGATTACGACGGCGGCGAGGATGGCACCCGCGACGCCAAGGACGATGAGTTTTTCACGGTCTTTCATGGCCTCGGAGATTAGTTCGTCGCGCCCTTCGAAGTCGTACCGGGATCCGAGTTGCCATGATCAGGTGGTGTACCCCAGTCCATCTTCGCCCGACCGCAGAGCCGTGATGATCGGCAAGGCGATCTGCCAGGTGGCCGCCCGGATCCCCTGGGCCTGGCCGGTGATCAGCGGACGCGTGATGCGTTTCTTCGATTCGAGGGCCAAGACGTGGGACACCGACACCGACGCCGGTTCGGTCGGCCACCTGGCCCCGCTGGCGGCCGGCGTCCTCCACGCCGGCAAGGAGCCGGAGCGGGTGCTCGATATCGGCTGCGGAACCGGTGTCGCCACCTTCTTCCTCGCCCGCGAGTACCCCCGCGCCCGGATCCGCGGGGTCAACCTGTCGCCAAAGATGATCGACCAAGCCAATTCCCGGATCGGCCTCGACCCCGAGGCGCGGGTCGCATTCCGGGTCGGTGACGCCCGGAAGCTGCCCTTTCCGGACGGGAACTTCGACCTCGTCACGCAGACCAACATGCCCGTCTTCTTCGCGCAGATCGATCGCGTGCTCCGCCCGGGAGGAACGGTCGTGATCGCGTCCAGCAGCGGCCAGAACACACCGTTCACGACCCCGGACGACCTGCTGGCGAAGAAGTTCGCGAAACTCGGCTTCGTTGACGTGGGAACCGGCGCGGCGGCCCGCGGGACATACTTCGCGGCGCGGAAAAAAGGTCTCCCGGAATGAGTCTGCCCGTCGAAAGGCAATTCGCCCTGATCATCAACCCGGGCGCCGGCGGCGGCCGGGCGCTCAAACTGCTGCCCGAGGTCGAGCGGCAACTCGATGCCAGGCACATGATCTTCCGGGTCGAGAGGACGAGGTCAGTCGAACACGGGATCGACCTCGCCCTCGACGCGGTCGACGCCCGCGAGATCCCGGTCGTGATGAGCGGCGACGGACTGGTGGGGGCGGTCGGGGGCGCGATGGCGGGTGCCGGCTGTCCGCTCGGGCTGATCCCGGCGGGGCGCGGCAACGATCTTGCCCGCGGCCTGGGCATTCCCACCGACCCGGCCGAAGCGGTGAACTGCCTCGACCACGGAATCGAGCGCCTGATCGACGTCGGCGAGGCGAACGGCGAGCGCTTCCTCGGGATCGCCTCGGCCGGATTCGATTCCGAAGCCAACCGGATCGCCAACGAAGCCAAGGTTCTCAAAGGGACCCTGGTCTACGCCTACGCCGCGCTCAGGACCCTGGTCCGGTGGAAGCCGGAGCGTTTCGCCCTGGTCGAAGGCGGCATCCAGAGCCGCTACACGGGCTACACGGTCGCCGTGGCAAACAACGGCTTCTACGGCGGCGGCATGCGCCTGGCTCCGGACGCGAAGCTCTCCGACGGCCGCCTCGACGTCGTCGTGATCGGCGACGCGCCGAAGTTCCGGTTCCTCCTCGACTTGCCGAAGGTCTTCAAAGGAACCCACGTCAAGAACGAAGAGGTCAACACCTGGCAGACGTCGTCGATCGAGATCCGGGCGAGCAAGCCGCTCGTCGTCTACGCCGACGGCGACCCCCTGACCACCCTTCCGGCCACGGTGCGGGTCCTGCCCTCGGCGCTTCCCGTCATCGTGCCAGAGGGTGGGCCTTGATCAGGCTGAAAGCCGGGCTCGCCCGCCTGATCGGCCGGTTCAGCCGCCTGGCCGGCCGGGGCGGCGGCACCACGCTGCCCGGCCGCGTCCTGCTGAAGCTCGATCCGGCCGCGATCGAAAAGCTCGGCTCCGGGCTCGAGCACGGGTCCACCCTGATCAGTGCGACCAACGGCAAGACCACGACGGCGGCGATGCTGGCCTCGATCCTGACCGCGAACGGCCGCCGCCCGGTTCACAACCGGGCCGGTTCGAACATGACCTGGGGCGTGGCGACCGCCCTCCTCGAACAGAGCGGCGACGAAGGCCTCTTCGAGGTCGACGAGGCCTGGCTGCCGGAGACCACCGAGCGGCTCGGGCCCCGGGCGATCCTGCTGGGAAACCTCTTCCGCGACCAGCTCGACCGGTACGGCGAGACCGAGGCCCTGGCCGACGCCTGGGTGAAGCTGGCCGAGTCGCGTGCCGGAAAGACGGACTTCGTCCTCAACGCCGACGACCCGCTGGTCGCCGACATCGGGCGGTACTCCGGTGACGGCACAACTTATTTCGGCATCGAGGACGAAAGCGCCGCCCTCGCCGAGCTCCAGCACGCCCACGATGCCAAGCAGTGCCGGGTCTGTGGCCATGCCCTCGACTACCGGCGCGCCTTCGTCGGGCACCTCGGCCACTACTCCTGCCCGAACTGCGGCATGAAGCGCCCCGCGCCCACCGTCTTCGCCGACGAGATCGCGCTGAAGGGCATGAGCGGCGTCGAAGCCACGATCGTCAGCCCGGAGGGCTCCGCCCGGCTGAAGCTGCCGCTGCCCGGCCTCTACAACCTCTACAACGCCCTCGGCGCGATCGCGACCGCCCGGGTCCTCGGCGTTGCCGTCACCGATTCGATCGCCGCGCTGGCCGGCATGGAGGCGGTGTTCGGCCGGGTCGAACGCATCCAGATCGGGGAAACCGAACTCTCGATCCTGCTGATCAAGAACCCGGCGGGGGCCAACGAGGTGATCCGCACCCTGGCGCTCGAACCGGGCAAGCTCGACCTCTGGATCGCCCTGAACGACCGCATCGCCGACGGCCGGGACGTCTCCTGGATCTGGGACGCCGACTTCGAGATGCTCGCCGGCCACGTCCGCTCGATCGTATGTACCGGCACCCGCGGACCGGAGATGGCCCTGCGGCTCAAGTACGCAGGCTGGGACACGGACCGGATCACCGTCGTCGAGAAGCTGGACGCGAGCCTCGGCGAGGCCCTTGGCCGCAAACCGGAGAAGCTCTTCGCCATGCCCACCTACACCGCCCTGCTGGACCTGCGGAAGCTGGTCGCCGACCAGGGTGACGCCACGAGGTACTGGGAAGGTTGATCCTCGCCGACCAGTACTCCGGCGAAGAGTCGGTCTGGCAGCTGGTCGAGTCGTGCGCCTACGGGGCCGACCTCGCGGCCTGGGAGGAGCTGACCGCGGTCTCTTCCTCCGTCCTCGACCTCGGCTGCGGCATCGGCCGGGTCGCGCGTCACCTCGCGGCCCGGGGCCGCACGGTGGTCGGCGTGGACCGCGACCCGGCGATGATCGCGGACCTGAACCGGCTGGCCTCCGAAGACGGGATCACCGCGATCACCGGCGACGTGACCGAAATCGCTTCTCTCGAACTGGGACGGGACCGGTTCGAGACGGTCATCGCCCCGCAGCAGCTGCTGCACATCCTCGGTGGCGAAGGCAACCGGCGACGGCTCCTGGAAGGCGTGAAGAACCGGCTCGGGCAAGACGGCGTCGGTGCGTTCGCAATCTCGGAAGTGGTTCCCGGCGAGAGCCAGACGATCGATGTCCTGCCGGACCTCCGCGAGGTCGGTGAATCGGTCTTCGCGAGCCGCCCGGTCGCCGTCGAGTTCGATCAAGGTTCGCTGACGGTCATCCGGCTGCGCCAGGTGGTCGAACCCGACGGCACTCTCGAAGAGACCCTTGACCGGATCACGCTCGACCTCATCGACCGGGAATCGCTGACGGCCGAGCTGGCCGCCGCCGGCTTGGCAGTCGAACGGACGATCGACGTTCCGGAGACCGACCGCCACATCGCCTCGGTCATACTTGTGGCCCGATGAAGCTCCGTCTCCTCAGTCTCTACCCGGACCGGATGAACATCTATGCCGACCGTGGCAACATCATCTTCCTCGAGAACCGCTGCCGCTGGCGCGGGATCGATTTCGAAGTGACCCCTTGCGGCACCGGCGAGTCCTTCGACCCGGCGGACTTCGACTTGATCTACATGGGCGGAGGCCAGGACCGTGACCAGCGCCTGGTCGCTTCCGACCTGGTTGCGACGAAGCGGGAGAGCATGATCCGGGCGAAAGACGGCGGCGCCGTGATCCTTGCCGTCTGCGGCGGCTACCAGCTTCTGGGCAGCTCCTACCAGCTCGCCGAGGAGAAGATCGAAGGTCTCGGCCTGGTCGGCCTTGAGACCGTCCGGGAACCGGGACCGCGCCTGATCGGGCCGGTCGCGATCACGGTGAACCTCGACGGCACCGACCGTACCGTTGCCGGATTCGAGAATCACGGCGGCCGCACCTACCTGGGAGCGGGGACGACACCCCTCGGCAAGGTCCGGTCGGGCCACGGCAACAACGGCCGCGACGGCTTCGAAGGCGTGCGCGAGGACAACCTCTTCGGCACCTACCTCCACGGCCCGCTGCTGCCGAAGAACGCGTGGCTGGCGGACCACCTGATCAGGCTGGCCCTGGGGCACCACCATGGCGGGAACATCGAGCTCGAACCTCTGGACGACAGTTTCGAATCGGCTGCCCATGAATCGGCCCGGTCTGCCGCAAGGGTGCGGGCTTCAGCGTCCCGTTGAGCCGAATCCGCCTTCTCCGCGTTCCGTGGCGGAAAGCTCTTCGGCTTCGGTCGGGTCGGCGACCACGACCGGGGTGATGACCAGCTGGGCGATCCGGTCCCCCGGGGCGACCTGGAAGACCTCGGCCGGGTCGTTGTTCAGGAGAAGGACCTTCACCTCTCCGCGGTAGCCTGCGTCGATCAGCCCGGGAGCATTGACGACCGAGATGCCGTGGCGGCGGGCGAGGCCGGAACGTGGCACCACGAGGCCGGCGTAACCCTCCGGAATCTCGACCGCAACCCCGGTCGCCACCTGCCACCGCTCGCCAGGTCCGATACGGGCCGCCTCGGAGGCGTAGAGATCGAGGCCGGCGTCGCCTGGGTGGGCCCGCGTCGGAAGGGTCGCGCAATCGGTCAGGATCCGGAAGTCGAGCTTCATCGCCGCCCACTCTAACGCGGGCAAGTGGCGGATCGGTGGCCTAGCCGGTGGCCAGATCGGCGAAACGATGCATCTCGCCCATCGGCAGGCGGGTCTTGACGAGGACGCCGTCCGGGCCGTCCTCCCGCTCGACCTTCCCCGCCACCTCGTGCAGGTCGTGGAGGCGGCCGCCCTCGCTGTACGGGACCAGGAGCTCGATGGGCATCATGGTCGACTCGAACACCCTCTCGGTGGCCGCCTTCAGCTCGTCGAGGCCTTCGCCGGTGACGGCGGAAGCCGCGATCGCGTCCGGATGGGCGATCCGCACTTCTTCCCGCTCCTCCGGCGACAGCAGGTCGATCTTGTTGAGCACCAGGAGCCGCGGCTTGTCGTCGGCACCGATCTCGGCGAGGACGCTGTCGGCCGCCTGCATCTCCATCTGGAGCTGTTCCTCGGGCGAAGAGGCGTCGACGACATGGAGGATCAGGTCGGAGAGCACGGTCTCCTCGAGCGTCGCCTTGAAGGCTTCGACCAGCTGGTGGGGCAGTTTGTCGATGAACCCGACCGTGTCGGTCACGAGGTACCGTCGGCTCTCGTACTCGTAGGCACGGGTCGTCGGGTCGAGGGTGTGGAAGAGGCGGTCGCCGATGCTCACGTCCGCGCCGGTCATCGCGTTCAGCAGGGTCGACTTGCCGGCGTTGGTGTATCCGGCAACGGCGACCTGCGGCAGCGCCGAGTCCTGCCGGCGGCTCCGCATCACGCCGCGGTTCCGCTCGACGCCGCGGAGGCGCCGGCGGAGCATGGCGATGCGGTCGCGGGCCAGCCGGCGGTCGGTCTCGATCTGGGACTCGCCCGGACCACGGGTGCCGATGCCGGCGCCGAGGCGTTCGAGGTGGGTCCACAGTCCGCGCATGCGGGCGAGGTTGTACTCGAGCTGCGCCAGTTCGACCTGGAGCTTGCCTTCGGCCGAATGGGCGTGGTCGGCGAAGATGTCGAGGATCACGGCCGTGCGGTCGATCACCGGGACACCGAGGGCCACCTCCAGGTTTCGTTCCTGGCGTGGCGCGAGCTCATCGTCACAGGCGACGAGGTTGGCCCCGGTGCCCGCGATCGTCTCCTTGGCTTCGGCCAGCTTGCCCTGTCCGAAGTACCGGTCCGGGTCCGGCTCGCTGCGTCGCTGGACCATCTCTCCGGCGGTGACCACACCGGCCGTGCGCAGCAACTCACCGAGTTCGTCGAGGGTGCCGCCGCCAGTCGTGTTGACACTGATCATCAGGGCACGCTGGCGCGCACGCCGCGCGACGGCGTCATCGATCCTCGTTCCGTCTTCTGACAACTTGGGCAGCCCCGCATCCACCTCCCCAGATCATGCATTCGGAGTAGCCTGCCCCAATGAAGATCTTCATGACCGGCGCGACCGGATTCATCGGAGCATCCACCGCCAGGCACCTCACCGAACAGGGGCACGAGTTGACCTGTCTGGTACGGGACCGCTCGAAGGCGACCGAACTCTCCGCCCTCGGCTGCGAACTGGTCGACGGAGACCTCTCCGACGGGGATCGGCTCGCGGAACAGATGCAAGGCGCCGACGCCGTGCTCCACAACGCCGCCCTCTACGAGGTCGGCATCCCCGAGTCGCGCCGTCAGGCTCTCAAGGAGGCCAACGTCGATGGCACCACGAACGTTCTCGGCGCCTGCCTGGCCTCGAAGGTCCCGCGCGTGCTCTACGTTTCGACCTGCGCCGTGTTCGGCAACACGGGCCACGAGATCGTCGACGAATCGTTCCAGCGTCCCAACCTCGACTTCACCTCATATTACGAGGAGACGAAGTACGAGGCCCACCAGATAGCCAAGAACCTGATCGAGAACGAGGGCCTCCCCTGCGTCATCGCGCAGCCCGCCGGGGTCTACGGGCCCGGCGACCACTCCGCCCTCGCGGGGACGATCAACCAGTTCCTCGACGGCAAGCTGCCGCTGATTCCGTTCCCGGAATTCGGCACCGGCCTCGCCCACGTCGACGACATCGCGGCCGGCCTGGCTCTGATCCTCGACAAAGGCGAGATCGGCGAGAGCTACATCCTCACTTCGGACAACGTGACCATGCGCGAGATCATCGAGACGGCGGCCCGGGTCGCCGGCAGGAAGGCACCGACTCGCGCGATGCCCACCGGCCTGCTCAAGATGCTGCAGCCGGTCGGCCCATTGGTCGGCCGGGTCATGGGACAGCCGCCGAACCTGCGCGAGCTGATTTCATCGGCGGACGGAGTCACTTTCTGGGCGAACCCGGAGAAGGCGAAGAAAGAACTCGGCTTCCTTCCACGGGACCTCGAAACGGGCCTCCGCGACACCTTCGAGGCCGAAGGAAGGATCCCGGCTTAGGCCAGGTGTTCCTTCATGCGTTCCAGCGCTTCCGTGAGGCGGTCGTCCGGGGTGGTCAGCGAGATGCGGAAGTAGCCCTCGCCGGACCGGCCGTACATCGAGCCGGGTGAGATGACTACAGCCGCTTCTTCCAGCACCTTCTCGCAGAACGAACTCGAGGTGTAACCCTCGGGCACCGGCGCCCAGACGTAGATCGTGCCCTTGGGGCTCCTGACGTCGACGCCGATCGCGCGCAGCGTGTCGACCGTCAGGTCCCGCCGGCGCGCGTAGATCGCGTTCATCTCCTCGAGCGCTTCATTCGGGCCCTCCAGCGCTGCCACGGCAGCCAGCTGGATCGCCTCGAAGAGGCCGGAGTTGAACGTTCGTCTTGAGGCGCCAGTAGGTCTGGATCGCCTCCGCGTTGCCGAGGATCGCACCAACCCGCCAGCCGGTCATGTTGTAACCCTTCGACAACGAGAAAACCTCGACCCCGACCTCCTTTGCCCCGGGGGTGGCCAGGAAGCTCGGGGCTACGTAGCCGTCGTAGGTCGTCTCCGAGTAGGCGTTGTCGTGGACGACGAGGATCTCGTGCTTCCGGGCGAACTCGACGACCTTCTCGAAGAACCCGTCGGGGACGATCGCACCGCTCGGGTTGTTCGGATAGTTCAGGAAGAGCAGGCGGGCCCGCCGGGCGGCCTGCTCTTCGATCGTGTCCAGGTCAGGGGCGAATCCGAGCTCTTCCCTGAGTGGCAGCAGGACGGCTTCTGCGCCGGCCAGGACCGGCCCGCCGGTGTAGACCGGGTAGCCGGGGTCGGAGGCCAGGGCGACGTCACCGGGATCGAGGAAGGCGAAGCAGAGGTTGTAGATGCACTCCTTGGCACCGATCGCCGGGATAACTTCCGAATCCGGGTCGATGTTCACGCCGAACCGGTCGCGGTAGAAGTCTGCGAAGGCCTGCCGGAACTCTTCGCGCCCCCGGTTGCTGGGGTACTTCTGGTTGTCGTTCTCGGCCACCGCTGCCTGCATCGCCTCAACGACATGCGGGTACGTCGCCATGTCCGGATCGCCGATTCCGAGGCTGATCACGTCGATGCCGGCGGCGCGCTTGTCGGAGATCTGGCGTTCCAGCTCCGCGAACTTGTAGGGCGGCATCGCTTCGAGTCGTTTTGAGGGATCGGTCAGGGCCAAGGCTTCCTTTCGGGTGTCAGGCGGTCAGGTCGCCCATCGTGGCAACCAGTTCCGGCGCGAGTTCGCCCGCGAGGACCGGATCGGCCCAGCCGGTGAGCGTCACGTCGAGTTCAGGAGAGATCTCGACCAGCAGTTCGCCACCGTCTAGTTCGACCGTGATCGGGCTGGACGCCCCACCGAGGAAGGCGGCCACCGCTGCACCGCTTGCTCCGGTGCCGGAAGAAAGGGTCTCGCCCACCCCGCGCTCGAAGATCCGGGCACGGACGCGTGAGCCGGAGACCCGGAAGAAGGAGACGTTCGTGCGATTCGGGAAAAGGCCGCTGTTCTCGATGCCGGGCCCGATCTTCGGCAGCTCGAGGCCTTCGATGTCGCCGCCGGCCTCGATCGCGCACTGCGGATTGCCGATCGAGACGTGGCGGAAGTCCCAGTCGCGCCCCGCCGAGGACACGGTGCCGAGGCCGTCGGATCCGCCGCTCGGGTAATCGCCCGACGTGGTCGAGGCACGGCCCATGCGCACCCGGCAGGTGCGCTCCGATGTGATCTGCGGCGTGACCGGACCCGATTCGGTCAAGATCGTGAATTCGTCGTCCTTGGTCCAGTCGTGGCGCCGCATATAGAGCGCGGCTTCCCGCACGCCGTTGCCGGAGAGCTCGGCCTCGGACCCGTCGGGGTTGAAGATCCGCAGCGCGGCCACGCAGGCGGGGTTCTGGCTGCGGGAGATCAACAACACTCCGTCCGATCCGACGCCGAAATGGGGATCGCAGATGCGCTGCACCCGCTGCTGGTTGAGTTCCCAGGGAAGTGCCTCTTCTTCGAGGATCACGTAGTCGTTCCCCAAGGCTTGCCATTTCTCGAACTTCATGCGGCCCCGCAAGCTATCCGAATGAACGGATCCAGGTCGCTTCGCAAGGACACAGGCTCCGAGTCGCTTCGCTCATCGGAAGTCGAAGCCGCGAATGGTCTCGCTGTGCGACTTGGATCACTCGACCCGGAGCAAAATGTCCTCCGCGACCGCCTTGTCGTCTCGGCCGTCCCGCTCGACCACCTCCACGCCGGGCATCCGCCGCATCCAGGTCATCTGCCGGCGTCCGTAGCGCCGGTGAAGCAGCTTGACCCGGTCGAGGTCCCCCTTGGGGAACTCGGAGAACCCGATCGCGGCCCGCGCCGTACGTGAAGCGCCGGCGGCGACAGCCCTCTCGACTTCGCCGGCAGCATCCCGCCGTGCCATCGCATCGACGCGCCGGCCGATCCGCTCGACCAGCACCTGGTCGTCTTCGACGAGACCGAAGAGCAGGGTCGGCCGCCGGAGGTCCGCGGTCCAGAGTTCGCCTCCGCCCTGGTGGTCCGGCGCCGGCGACCGGCCGTCGCGGATCAGTTCGACGGTCCGTGCGATCCGCTTACGGTCATTCGGATGGATCGATTCCCGGAACTCCGGGGGGAGCGTCGCGTGCAGCGCCCCGGGCCCTTTCTCCTCCAGCTCGCCCTCCACGTCGGCCCGCAGTTCCTCCGGCACGGACGGACGGAAATCGAGGTCGGTGAGGGCGGCCCGCAGGTACAGCCCGGTGCCACCGACGACGATCGGCTGCACGCCTTCGGCAAGGCACTGGTCGATCTCTTCGCGGGCCCGCTCCCCGTACCGGCCCGCACTGAACTCCCGGTCGACAGGAACGAACCCCGTGAGCCGGTGCTCGAGTCGGTCCGTCTCCTCCGGGCCGGCCATACCGCTCAGGACCTCGAGTCCGGAATACACCTGAATCGCGTCACAGTTGATCGCCACGGACCGCACACCGCGGTCCAGCAGCAGGTCCGCCAGTTCGATCGCCACCCCGGTCTTGCCGATGCCGGTCGGCCCGAAAACAGCGATCACGGGCCGCTCGTTCCGCTGCGGGGCGTTCAAGTTGCGATCCTGCTGAACAGCCTCTCTGTGCCGGTCAGGGTCTGCGAGGTGGCCTCGGTGATCTCCACCTCGACCAGCTGGCCGGGTAGCGCGGTTCCTTCGAAGTTCACGGCCTTGTTATGCCTGCTCCGCCCCCGCAATCGGGTCCGGTCGTTCCGGCTCGGGCCCTCGACCAGCACTTCCAGCGAGCGGCCGACGAACCGCTGTGCCTGTTCCCGGGCGCGGCGCTGAACCAGGTTGACGAGCGCCGCCATGCGTTCCTTCTTGACCGGATGCGGCACCTGGTCCTCCATCTCCGCGGCCAGGGTTCCCCGGCGCGGCGAGTAGATGAAGGTGAAGGCGCCGTCGTACCCGACCGCCTCGACCACCTCGAGGGTCCGGGTGAAGTCCTCGTCGGTCTCCCCGGGAAAGCCGACGATGATGTCGGTGGTGAGCCCGCAGTCGGGCAGCCGCTCGCGGATCATCGCCACCCGGTCCATGTAACGCTCGCGGGTGTAGGTGCGGCGCATCTTCTTGAGGACCGGGCTCGATCCTGACTGGAGCGGAAGATGGATGTGCTCGCAGAGGCTCGGCACCTCGGCGTGCGCCTCGATCACGTCCTCGCGCATGTCCTTGGGGTGAGGGCTGGTGTACCGGACGCGCTCGATGCCGTCGACCGCGTCCACCCGCCGGAGCAGGTCGGAGAAGCGGATCCGGGTCTCCTTGGGCAAGTCGCGGCCGTAGCTGTTGACGTTCTGACCGAGCAGGGTCAGTTCCATGACGCCTTCAGCCGCCTGGCGCCCGGCCTCGGCGATCAGGAGATCCGGGTCGCGGCTCTCTTCGCGTCCACGTGTGGACGGCACGATGCAGTAGGAGCAGGCGCAGTTGCAGCCCTGGGAGATCTGGAGCCAGCCCTGGAACTGCCGCTCGGGGAGCGAAGGCAGGTCGCCGGAGAACTCCTCGAACTCGAAGTAGCCCTGCGCGGTAAGTGAATCCGAGTTCAGGAACTCGGCGAGTCGATGGATCTGCCCCGGGCCGAAGGCGACGTCGACGAACGGGAACCGGCGGAAGACCTCGTCCTTGACCGACTGTGCCCAGCAGCCGCCGACCCCGATGATGCGTGCCGGATCCTCGGTTTTCAGCCGCTTGGCTTCGCCGAGGTGGGAGATGAACCGGTTGTCGGCGTTCTCCCGGATCGAGCAGGTATTGAAGAGGATCAGGTCGGCGTCACGGCGCTCCCCGGCCTCGGAGTAGCCGAGCGAGGTCAGCATGCCTTTCATCCGCTCCGAATCGTGAGCGTTCATCTGGCACCCGAAAGTCGTTACGTGGAACTTCTTCACCGGTGATGAGGTTACCGGGACAGCGGCCGGTCGAGCGCCGGATCAGGCCGTCAGAAGCGGGCGGGAACCACGACCGGCACGGAGGCCTCTTCGCCTTCGGCGATCTCGCCGTGTTCGCGCTCTTCCTGCTCTTGCTGGGCCAGTCTGACCGCGAAAGTGGTGGTGCCGGCGACGAGGAGTACGCCCAGGACCAGGAGTCCGGCGAGAGTGCCACGGCTGGGGAAGCTCTCCACGCGCATGCCGACGACCGTGGTGATCACGGCGAGGAGCGCGAGGCAGATTCCCAAAATGACGAACGTGGTCTGGAGATCCATCGGGGCGAATCCTACCTCAGGGTCTCGCCGCCCGTCTTCCTCGTGAAGCGGCGAAGCAGATGTCTGACCCGGCCCTTGTTCGGGAGGTGGTTTGCCTATCGGGCGATCTTGGTGGCACGCAGTTCGCGAATCACCGTGATCTTGATCTGTCCGGGGTACTCCATCTCCCGCTCGATTGCGGACGCGATCTCGTGTGAGATGACCGCCACGGCCCGGTCGTCGACCCGGCCGGGATCGACGATCACCCGGATCTCACGGCCGGCCTGCATCGCGTAGACCTTCTTGACCCCGTCCTGGCGGAGCGCGATCTCCTCGAGGTCGCCGAGCCGGGTCACGTACTGCTCGAGCGAATCGCCACGCGCTCCGGGGCGGGCACCGGACAGGGCGTCGGCCGCCTGGACGATCACCGCTTCGACGGTGACCGGCTCGATCTCGTTGTGGTGCGCCTCGATCGCGTGGGTGATCGCGTCGGTCTCGTCGTACCGGCGGGCGAGCCTCGCGCCGACCGAAGCATGGGTGCCTTCGACCTCGTGGCTGACCGCCTTGCCGATGTCGTGGAGCAGCGCGGCCCGGCGGGCGACTTCCACCGAGGCGCCGAGTTCGGCAGCCATCATCGCCGCCAGCTGCGAGGATTCGACCAGGTGGGCCAGCACGTTCTGGCTGTAGCTCGTTCGGAAGCGAAGCCGGCCCAGCAGGCGGACCAGTTCCGGATGGAGCCCTGTCACCCGGGCTTCGAGCAGAGCCGATTCGGCCACCTCGATCATGAAATCGTCCAGTTCGGCCTCGGATTCCTTGAACGCCGCCTCACATGAGGCCGGGTGGATCCGTCCGTCCGCGATCAGTTTTTCCAGGGTCAGCCTGGCGACTTCGCGCCGCACCCCGTCGAAGCTCGAGAGTACGACGGTCTCGGGGGTCTCGTCGATGATGATGTTGACCCCGGTCAGATTCTCGAGGGTCCTGATGTTCCGCCCGTCCTTGCCGATGATGCGGCCCTTCATGTCTTCTGACGGCAGGTGGATCGAGTGGGTGTTGCCTTCGATCGACTGGTTGGAGGCGAGCCGCTGCATCGCGACCGCCAGGATGCCCCGCGCCCGGCGCTCGGATTCGAGTTTCGCTTCGTCCTCGACCCGTTTGATCGTCAGGCCGGCCTGACGGCTCGCGTCCGCCTCGACCTCCTTGAGCAACAGTTTCCGGGCCTGTGCCTGGGAGAGCCCGGCAATCCGTTCAAGCTCCTCCAGTTGCCGCTCACGGGCTTCGGCGACCACTCTTTCGGCTTCGATCACCTTTTCCTCGCGCGCCTCGAGCAAGTCGTTCCGCCGTTCGGCCTCCCGCAGCTTGGTCTGGGCCGATTCGAGCTCCCTGAGTGCCCGCTCCTCCATCCGGATGATCTCTTCGCGGCGGGCCCGGAGCTCCGCCTGCGCCGCCGGCGACCCGGCCTCGCCTCCGGGCATGGCCGAGGGTTCGAGCCGCTGGCCTGTCCCGTTGGCGGCCCCCGCCCCGTTCCCGTTCTCCGTCCCGGCCTCCGGTTCAGCCGGTTCGGACCGGAGCCATGCAGGGATGAAGGACGGAAGTTCCATGGGGGTGGGTTAAAGTTACTGACCGCCCCACCCCACCTCCAAACACTCACGCAGCCGAATCGAATCTGCGAATCGCGGCGTACGCCTCTTCCGCCGAGTAGCCGCGCCGTGAGAGCAGACCGAGCGCCCGGTTCTTGCCGCGGTCGTCGTTCAGGTCGGCCCCCCGCTCCTCCAGGGTTCGAGCCGCCCGGTCGACTTCGGACTCCCCCGTGTCTTCGGCCAGGGCCTCCCGGATCAGGCCCTCGGGCATGCCGCGCTTCCGCAGCGTCTCCCGGATCCGGGTCTGGCCCCAGCCCGAGATCTCCCGTTTGTCCGCAGTGAATTCGACGGCGAACTTGCGGTCATTCAATGCCTCGTTCTCGATCAGGAAGTCGACGACCCGGTCGATCTCGTCCGGTGCGATCTCCCGCTCGCCCAGCCAGGCCCGCATTTCGGCGACCGTGCGGTCCTTGCGCCCGATCGCTCCCAGCGCCTTCGCCAGGACTTCGTCAGCCATCAGGTCGCGCCTGCGTCCGCCTTGGCCGCCCTGATCCCCGCGAAGCGTGGATCGAGGCGGCAGGATCCGGTCCTCGCATCAGGCAGCCTGTTGCTCTTCGGCCGGGGCGTCTTCGACGATCGCCACGGGTCCATCCTTGCTTTCGCTGTCCGCGCCGGGATCGGCCACCACTTCGATGGAAGAACCGTCGCGGGTGATGCCCAGCGACTCGAGGATGCGGGTCTCGATCTCCAGGGAAATGTCCGGGTTCTCGGCCAGGAACTGCTTCGAGTTGCTGCGGCCCTGCCCGAGCCGGGTTTCGCCGTAGGAGAAGAAGGACCCGGACTTCTGGACCAGGTCGTGGTCGATCCCCAAGTCGATCAGACTGCCCTCGCGGGAGATGCCGAGGCCGTATTCGATGTCGAACTCGGCCTGCTTGAACGGTGCGGCGACCTTGTTCTTCACGACCTTGACCCGGACCCGGTTGGCGACCGCCTCGGTGCCGTCCTTCAAGGTCTCGATGCGGCGGATGTCGAGCCGCTGCGAGGCGTAGAACTTGAGCGCGCGGCCGCCGGGCTGAGTTTCCGGCGAGCCGAACGACACGCCGATCTTCTCGCGGATCTGGTTGGTGAACAGGCAGACCGTGTTCGCCCGGTTCAGGTTGCCGGCCAGCTTGCGGAGTGCCTGCGACATCAGCCGCGCCTGGAGGCCGACGGTCATGTCGCCCATCTGCCCCTCGAGCTCGGCCCGCGGAGTCAACGCGGCGACCGAGTCGACCGCAACCACGTCGACCGCGCCGGAGCGGGTAAGGACGTTGACGATCTCGAGCGCCTGCTCGCCGTAGTCCGGCTGGGAGATCAGCAGCTCATCGGTGTTGACGCCGATTCGCCTCGCGTAGACCGGGTCGATCGCGTGTTCGGCGTCGACGAAGGCGCACACGCCGCCGCGCTTCTGGGCCTCGGCGATGATGTGGTAGACCAGCGTCGTCTTGCCCGACGACTCCGGGCCGAAGATCTCGACGATCCGGCCCCGGGGAATGCCGCCGATACCCAGCGCGATGTCGAGTGGCAGGGCTCCGGTGGAGATCGATTCGATATCCAGGGCTCCCTGGTCACCGAGTTTCATCAGCGAGCCGGCCCCGAACTGCTTCTCGATCTGGCTCTTGGCGGCATCGAGGGCGGCCGTGCGGGCCTTGACCTCTTTGTCGGTGCCGGGGCCCATGTCATTATCTGGTCTCTCGCTCATGTAAGTCACCTCGCTGCGGCCCACAGCGGCCACATTCGTTTCTCTGAAAGGGAAGTCTTCCAAACTCTCGTACGAACACCTGTTCGTAGTCGAAGCAGTATGTCCTTCCGGTCGGACGGTAAATATCGTCTCGGACGGAGAACTGAAAAGTAGGCCTGTGCAGCGCATTTGGAGCGCGACGGGCGTGACGATTGCGTCACGAACCCCGGAACCGGCCCGTACGGTCAGCCCAGGAGGCGCCGCAGCAGGTGCATCGCGACCAGGGCCGAGCGCTCCCGGATGTCGCTGCGCCCGCCCGGGATCACCGGGCTCAGTTCCTTGGACTCGCCGTCGGCGGTGAGCGCGTGGAAACAGACGTAACCGACCGGCTTCTCCCCGGTGCCGCCCCCGGGCCCGGCGATTCCGGTGATCGAGAGCGCCACGTCGGCCCCGAAGCGCTCGAGGGCCCCCTCCGCCATCGCCCGGGCGACTTCGGGGGAAACCGCACCGTACTCGTCGAGCAGGGCCTGGCCGACGCCGAGAAGGTCGCGTTTCGCTTCGTTCGAGTAGGACACGACCCCGCCGGCGAAGTACTCCGAGGCGCCGGGGATGTCGGTGATGCGCGCCGCAAGCAAGCCGGCACTGCAGGATTCGGCGAGGCCGAGGCGCCGGCCCTTCAGCAGCCCCGCCACCATCTCGTCGATCGTCGTGCCGTCGAAGCTGTAGAGGGTGCTCTCGTGACGCTTCCTGAGCTCCTCACGCAGGCTCTCGGCGATGCCGGTGGCGTCGTCGCGGTACCTGACGTCGATCTCGACCTCGCCTTTGCGAAGGCAGGTCGTGACTTCGAGCCGGTCGATGTCGACCCCTTCGGACTCGATCTCCCGCAGGCTGAGCGCCAGCTCCGATTCGGGCGTGCCGAACATGCGCAGGCGATAGAAGTTCAGGTGCGTCGCCCGTGAGGTGATCGCCTCGATCATCGGCTCCTTCAAGGCCGCCTTCCACATCGGCTGGAGCTCGCGCGGCGGTCCCGGCAGCACCAGGACGACCAGGCCGTCGGGGCCGGGCACGACCAGACCGGGCGCCGTGCCGACCGGGTCCAGCGCCACGGCGCCCTCCGGCACCATGGCCTGCTTGCGGTTGGCGGCGTTGAGACCCGCCGGAGCCAGTCTCACGGGAGTAGCCTTGACGAACCGGCCGAGGATCGCGGCGATCTTCGCCTCCATCTCCTCGTCGACCGACAGTTCACGCCCGGTGAACTGCCCGACCACTTCGGCGGTGAGGTCATCCGCGGTCGGCCCGAGACCACCCGTCGTGATGATCAGGTCGAGGCCGAGGCCGGCCATGTGCCGCAGCCCGTTGAGGATGTCGTCGGGGTGGTCGGCGACGATCAGGATCCCGGCCGGCTCGATTCCGATCGCGGTCAGCTGCCCGGAGAGCCAGGGACCGTTCCTGTCGGTGATCGTGGCGGTGAGGACCTCGGTGCCTGTGACGAGGACGCCGGCCCGCACCACCTTGCTCTTTTCGTCCGTTGTCACGGCCCCGACCCTACCGTCAGGGGCGGGGCCGCGTCAGGTGTCTTCGGAGGGTGAAGTCCCGGGGACCCGTTCGCCGGACTCACCGGGAACCACCGCATCCGCTTCACCGGTCTCACCGAAGGCCTGGCCCTTGCCCAGCACCCTCGGGAGGTCCGCCGCGGTGATCAGTACCTGGCGTGGCTTCGAACCTTCGTAGCCGGAGATCACACCCCGGCGCTCGAGCATGTCGACCAGGCGGCCCGCCCGGGTGTATCCGACACGCAGGCGGCGCTGGATCATCGACACCGAGGCGGTCTCGGTGTCGACCACGAGCCGGATCGCTTCGTCCAGCAGGTCATCCTGGTCCGGATCGAAGTCGCCTTCCGCGGCCTCTTCCTTGGCGGGCTGCGCCTCGCTGAGCAGTTCGTCCTCGAACTCGGGCTCACCCTGGTCGGACCAGAAGCCGGTGATCCGGGCGATCTCCTCCTCGGAGACGAAGGCACCCTGGATCCGGTTCAGTTTCGAGGTTCCCGGTCCGCGGAAGAGCATGTCGCCCTGGCCGAGAAGCGCTTCCGCGCCACCCTGGTCCAGGATCACCCGCGAGTCCGTCTGCGAGGAAACCGCAAACGCGATCCGCGAAGGGATGTTGACCTTGATCGTGCCGGTGATGATGTCGGTGGAAGGCCGCTGGGTGGCCAGTACGAGGTGGATGCCCGTGGCCCGCGACTTCTGCGCCAGGCGGATGATCGAGGCCTCGACGTCGGCCGGCGCGACCATCATCAGGTCGGCGAGCTCGTCGATCACACAGAGGATGTGCGGCAGTTCGGGCTCGCCGGCGGCTGCCTGGATCTTGTTGTAGTCGGCGATGTTCCGGGCCCGGGCGTTCTTCATCAGGCCGTAGCGGGTCTCCATCTCGGCGATCAGGTTCTGGAGCACGTTCGCGGCGAGCTTGGGATTGGTCACCACAGGGGTCAGCAGGTGCGGCACCGCCTCGTAGTGGTTCAGCTCGACCTGCTTCGGGTCTACCAGCACCAGGCGCACTTCGTTCGGCGAAGAATGCATGAGGATCGAGCTGAGGATCGCGTTGACGCAGCCGGACTTGCCCGAGCCGGTGGTGCCGGCGACCAGCACGTGCGGCATGGTCGCGAGGTCCGTGCTGACGGCCTTGCCGTCGATTCCCTTGCCGAGCCAGGCCACCAGCGGGGATGCCTTCTCGGACGGCTTCGAGTAGATGTCTCCGAGCTTGACCATCTTGCGGCTCGAGTTCGGCACCTCGACCCCGACCGCCTGCTTGCCCGGAATCGGCGCGAGGATGCGGATATCGGTCGAAGCGAGGGCATACGCGAGGTCGTTCGAGAGCTCGGAGACCTTCTTCACCTTGGTCCCCGGCGCCAGCTGGAGCTCGAACCGGGAAACGTGCGGGCCCGAGACCACGCCCACGATCCGGGCCTCGACCCCGAAGTGGCCGAGGGTCTCGACCAGCTTGCGGGCCAGCTCCTTCTGCTCGGCGATGTCGGGCCCAGCGTCCCTGGATCCCTTGTCGAGGACCTTGAGCGTCGGCTTCCGGTAGCTGACCTCGGCGGAAGTGGTCGCGCCGCGCTTCTCGCCCATCGGCGTCAGCTCGAGCTGGGCGGAACTGTCCGTGGCCTGGATCGACGCCGCCCTCTCGTCAGGCGTCTCTTCCGCTCCTTCGAGCTTGACGGCTTCGGTGTCTTCAAGCTCGACCTCCGGTACGTCGAATTCCTCTTCGAGGTCGGACAGTTCCTGGTCGAAGTCATCGGTGAAGGTCCCGGGGCCGTCGTCATCGTCGCCGGCACCATCCCAGCCGCCTTCGCCGCCATCCGTGCCCGGCTCGGCGGTCCCGGGCGTGGCCTGGTCCGCGGCGGCCCCCCCGGCGCCGGCGAAGATCTCGATCGATTCGAGCTTCTCGGTCTTGCCGGAGATCGTGGGCTCGCCGCCTTCTTCGGCCCAGATGTCGATCTCGACCGGCGACATGTCGCGCGGCAGCTCGGCGGTATCCGGTTCCGGAGCGGGTTCCGGTTCGATGTCGAAGATCTCGTCCTGGTCGGGCCGGAGCGGTTCGGTCAGCTCTTCTTCGGCGTCGATCACCGCGGTGGCGTCGTCGCCGGGCCGGGCCGCGGTGCGGGTGAGGACGCGCGTGGCACCGGCTGAAGCCATCCCCGCCTTCCTGACCGCCGAGCCGCTGCGGGTCAGGACCGCGGCCACGGTAGAGCCGGTCAGGAGCAGCATGCCGGCCACCAGGGCGAAGACCGCGATCAGGTGGGCGCCGAAGGGCTGGAGCAGGGTCGCAAGGAGCCAGTACGCCGACTCGCCGGTGATGCCGCCGTGGTCGGGGAACCAGCCGGAGTCGAAGTACTGCAGCGTGTCCGGCCGGGCGCCGCCGAGGCCGAGCGTGCCGGCGGCGAAGGCCACCAGCAGCCCGCCCAGCAGGAAACCGGCGCCGGTCCTGATCGGACGGGTGGTCGGCAGGGCCGGATTGAAGATCAGGATCGCCGCGAGCGTGAACAGGCCGACCGGGATGGCAAAGGCGACCAGTCCGATCAGGTACTGGAGACCGTCGCGGAGCCCGGAGCCCAGCCGGCCGCCGTCCCAGCCGAAATAGAGGACGAAGACGAGGTAGATGCCGAGCAGCACGCAGCCGAGCCCGATCAGGTCGAGATGCCGCTGCTGGAGCGGTTCCTTCACCTTTTCGACTTTCTTCGGGCTCTTCTTCCTGTTCCGCGAGGCGCTCTTTGCCGAACGGCCTTTGGAACCGCGCCGGGATGTGCGTACGAACATGGTTTCTTTGTTCTACGAGTAGCTGTAGACACCTTCCGGAGCGGCTTTTGGTCTACCGCGGGGGCGGGCTCCGCGGTGACTGGTGGTGGCAGGCGGTTCGGGTATCGGTGGGCCGTCAGGGCCAGCGGATCTCCGGGATCGGTCCACCGCATGGGCGGGCGGACCTGAATAAGGGAAAGACGGCCGGTTCCGCCCTCCCGGAGACTCCACAGTTCTGGATAGACAGAAGCATCCAGGTTGGCATTGCCGGTGAATAGCGCAGGAAAGTCCAAGGTCAGCGATTATGGGAATTTCCGTGTTGGGCAAGCGGGTGGTGCCCAGGGACGTCCTGGGGGCCGGCCGCCGCCTCAGATCACCTTTAGGAAACACGTAGCCCTCTGTTTATGATTCGCGGATGGGAACTGATGGCGATACTGGCGGGCGCATTCTCGTCATCGAAGATGACGCCGACATCGTCGACATCCTCCGGCGGACCCTCCGGGCCGAGGGATACGAAGTCCGGGCCGCCGGCGACGGCCCCGAAGGCCTCGAGGTGAGCCGCGAATTCATGCCCGATCTGGTCGTCCTCGACCTCGGCCTGCCCGGCATGGACGGCCTCGAGGTCTGCACGAGGCTCCGAGAAGACTCCGAGGTGCCGATCCTGATGCTGACCGCGCGGGCCGAGACGTCCGACCGGGTCACCGGCCTCGACACCGGTGCCGACGACTACCTGGTCAAACCCTTCGAGCGCACCGAACTCCTGGCACGGATCCGCGCACTGCTCCGCCGCCACCCCCCGCGTGGCTCGGCCCTGATCACGGTCGGCGACCTCCGCCTGAATCCCGACTCGCAGGAAGCGTTGCGTGGGGATCGTGAGATCGAGCTGACCAAGCGTGAATTCGAACTGCTCGAATACCTGATGAGGAACCAGCGCCTGGTGATCTCACGGGAACGCCTGCTGGAAGAGGTCTGGGGATATGACCCGCTGGATGAAACGAACACGATCGATGTTTTCATCTCCAACCTCCGCCGGAAACTGGAGGAAGGCGGCGAGCCCCGCATCCTCCACACCAAGCGTGGGGCGGGCTACGTAATCAAGGCCTGATCGCTTTGGTCTCGCGGTTGCGCCAATCCCGGAAGTGGCCGTCGAGGTGGCCGATCCGCTGGAAGCTCGCCGCGGTTTCTTCGG
Organism: uncultured Solirubrobacterales bacterium; assembly: GCA_963695885.1. Classification (GTDB taxonomy): domain Bacteria; phylum Actinomycetota; class Thermoleophilia; order Solirubrobacterales; family 70-9; genus 67-14. The sequence continues at coordinate 40,536 of CAVOIH010000003.1, forward strand.
GTCTCACGTTCATCATCCTGGTCGCCTTCGGCGTCGCCGTCGGCCAGCTCACCTCTTCTCAGGTTCGCGACAACTACGCGGCCGACACCGAGGCCGCCGCCGATGACCTCGTGAGCGACATCCGCGACGTCGTCCTGACCCCGGGCTACACGCCGATCACCGCGATCACTCCGCTTCTCGAGAACGTCAACTCGCCGGCCGACGTGACCACGATCGCCACCGGAGACACCGTTCGGCTCAAGGATTCGCCTTACCTCGGCCCGATCAGCAGCCAGAAGATCACCGAGGTAGGCGACTTCCAGGTGGCCACCGTGCCCTACGAGGACCCGCCGGGCAGCGGCCAGACCATCGGTTACGTACGGGTCGCCCGGCCGATCGGCCGGCTCGAGGCGTCGGTCAACCGGATCTGGATATCCGTCCTCGCCGGCACCCTCGGCGCGACCCTCCTCGCGGCCCTGGCCGGCGTGGTGCTCTCCCGCAGAGCGATGCGGCCGATCTCCAATCTGACCTCGGCCGCCGGCGAAATCGCGCGGACCAGGGACCCCGGGGTCACGCTCGACAACCCGGTGAGGAACGACGAGGTCGGTGAACTCACCACCACCTTCAACGAAATGCTCCACGAACTGTCCCTCGCCCGGGCCGAGCGCGAGCAGTCGATGGCCCGGCAGCGCGAGTTCGTGGCCGATGCCTCCCACGAGCTGCGCACACCGCTGACCAGCGTACTCGCCAACCTCGAGCTGCTCGAGATGTCGCTGGCCAGGCAGGGTGGCCAGGAGCCGGAGCTGGAAAGCGTGGAATCCGCCCTGCGCTCGTCACAGCGCATGCGGCGCCTGGTCGCCGACCTCCAGATCCTCGCGCGGGCCGACGCCGGCCGCACCCAGGAGAAGTCGCGCTGCGACCTCTCCGAGATCGCCGAGAACGCGGTCGAGGAGGTGACCCCGTTTTCGGGGAGCCACCGGATCGAGCTGGATGCCCCGTCCCCGGTGATCCTGGAGGGCACCCCGGACGACCTGCACCGGGTGATCCTCAACCTGGTCGACAACGCGGTACGCCACACCCCTGAAGGCACGACGATCACGGTCGCGACGGCCATCGACAGCCCCAACCACCAGGCCGTGCTCACCGTAGCCGACGACGGACCCGGCGTGCCCGAGGATCTCTGGCCCCACATCTTCGACCGTTTCGTGCGCAACACCGGTCCGGGCGACCGTGCGGCGACGAACGGCACCGGTCTCGGCCTGGCGATCGTCCACGCCATCGCGAAGGGGCACGGCGGGACCGCGAAAGTGGGCAACTCTCCCGATGGTGGAGCCATGTTCAGTGTGCGCCTGCCACTTGATCCGCAGCTCCCTAAGAAACCATTAGCAAAGCTTTAGGGCAGTTTTAGAAGCCCGGCCTATGTTTCTAAGCGGACGAGACACATGAACCCGCCGGGGATCTCCCCCAGACTGCCTCGGCGGGTTCGCTTTTTCAAGAAGTAGAGAACACAGAGCGTCGAGCCTCCCCTCCCCCTAGGCCCGGCGCTCTTGTTCGTTAAGCGTGAGGGACGGGTGGGCTCAGGAACGACCTGGGCTCATCTGGCTTCGTCGACGCCCGGAATGGTCAGCTCAGGTACGGGGGTACGATCGCGGACGCATTCCGGGCTTTACTCCTTGCCAGATGCGGCCCAGGACGTCCCTGAGCACCACCCTCATTGGGAGCCGGAAAACCAGTTCTGGGGCAACACCGCCACAGCAACGTGACCGCGACCATGCTGGTCGCAACGGCACTGGCGGAATGAACCCGATCAATCACCCACGCTACGCTGACAATTTGATCGGATTCGTACTCATAGCCTTGACGCTCGGCGCACTCGTCGGCTTCTTCGTCCTGAGGTGGTGGACCACCGTCGTAGTCATTGTGTTTCCGCTTCCTTTCTACGCAGGCATTGCACTTGACGTGTACGGAAACGGATTCGGCGACAATTGGCAGTACGGAATTCCGCTCTGGGTTGTACCCGCTTGCGTCGGGCTTCTCATCGGTGCGATTGCCAAACGCGCAACGCGCCACGTCGCGTCCGGCCGGCACTAGAGCGAGGGGCCGAGCGATTCAACCTGGTGCCGGCGATAACCGCGCCCTCTGCGCTGAAAACGCCGTCACCTCCCGATCTGAGGCTGGCTTCCGGGACTCGGCCTTTCCGGGTTACCGAAGCGGGTGGTGCTCAGGAACGTCCTAGGTGCCGCTGGCGAGGAGCAAAGCCGGGAATGTCCGCGACGGTACTCAGTACCTGAGCTGACATTCCCGGCGTCGACGAAGTCCAGCGGTGCATAGGACGTTCCTGAGTGCCGCCCGCCCCTTAGACTTCGATAACGACCGGGACCACCATGGGGCGCTTCTTGAGCCTCTTGTAGATGAACTTGGCCAGTTCGTCGTGGAGGTCTTCCTGGATCAGTTCCGTATCTCTCACCTTCGCCTTCGCTTTGGCTTCGAGGGCGTCTTCGACTATGTCCTTGATCTCGTCCGTGAACTCGTTCTCGTTGTCGAGGGCTCCCACCGCGCGGAGGATGACCTCCGGGTCGGCGATCACGTCACCGTTGTCGCCGGCGATGGTCGAGATCACGATGACGATCCCGTCAGCGGAGATCGTGCGGCGGTCGCGGAGGGACGCGTCGTTCGGGTCGGCCAGCTCGACCCCGTCGACGTAGAACACGCCGGCATCGACGTCTTCGCCGAAAGAGGCGCCCTTCGGGCCGATCTCGAGCGGCAGGCCGTTCCGGCCGCGGAAGATGTTCTCCGGGGGCACGCCGACCGACTCGGCCAGCTCGGCGTGGAGGCGGATCCGCTGGTAATCGCCGTGGACCGGCATCACATACTTCGGCTTCGTAAGGTTGAGCATCAGCTTGATCTCCTCGCGGAAACCGTGCCCGGATGCGTGTATCGGAGCCGCCTTGGGGGTGACGACCGTCGCGCCGATCTCGTAGAGCCGGTCGATCGTCTCGTTCACCGCGCGCTCGTTGCCAGGCACCGGAGAAGCCGAGAAGACGATGGTGTCGCCCGAGTGCAGCTCCATGTCCCGGTGGTCGTTGTTGGCCATGCGCCGGAGCGCCGAGAAAGGCTCGCCCTGGGAGCCGGTCAACATGACGACGATCTTCTCGTCGGGGAAGTCCTCGATCTCCCGCGGCTGGATGAGCACCCCCGACGGCGCGTTGGCGATGCCGAGGTTCGAGGCGATGTTGAAGTTCTTGCGCATCGAGCGGCCGACGAGAGCCACCTTGCGGTCGAGCGCCACCGCGGCGTCGATCACCTGCTGGACGCGGTGAATGTTCGAAGCGAACGAAGTGACGATGATCCGTCCCTCGCAGCCCTTGAAGGTCTCCAGCAGGGCCGGGCCGACGCTCGACTCCGAGGGCGAGACTCCGGGCCGGTCGGCGTTGGTCGAGTCGCCGGCGAGCAGCAGCAGGCCGTCACGGCCCAGTTCGGCGAGCCGGGACATGTCGGCCGGACGGCCGTCGACCGGAGTCTGGTCGAACTTGTAGTCGCCGGTGAAGAAGACCTCGCCGAGGTCGGTCGTGATGATCACGCCGCGCATGTCGGGGATCGAATGCGACAGGTGGACCAGTTCGATCCCGAACGGGCCGGCATCGGCCTTCTGGCCGGCCGGCAGCTCGGTCAGCGGGGCCCCGCCGAGCTTGTGCTCGTCGAGCTTCGACCGGACCATGCCGATCGTCAGCATCCCGCCGTAGATCACCTTGGGGAAACCGACCTCGCGCAGGACGTACGGCAGCGCGCCGACGTGGTCCTCGTGGCCGTGGGTGAGGACGATCGCCTCGATGTCGCCGGCCCGGTCTCGCAGGTAGTCGAAGTCGGGCAGGACGAGGTCGATGCCGAGCATCTCGGGGGTCGGGAACATCAGGCCCGTGTCGATCACCACGATCTTGCCGCGGTACTCGACCACCGTCATGTTCTTGCCGATCTCCCCCAGCCCGCCGAGCGGCAGGATCCTGAGCTTGTCCGAACTCACTTGGGGGAACTCGCGGACAGGGTGATTCCAGATTGTTCGATCAAGTTTCTTATTTCAGCTTTCTGTTCTTGGGTAGCTTCGACCATCGGCAGGCGCATCGTGGCCGGACAGCAGCCGGCCATCTCGAGTGCGGCTTTGACCGGGGTCGGATTGGTGGTGACGCCCATCGCTTCGTAGACGGGCCTGAGTCCTTTGTCCTTCGCTTCGGCTCCCGCGACGTCTCCGGCCTGGAACAGGTCCCAGACTTCGCGCATGCCGTCGCCGGCGATGTGTGACGCGACGAGGATCCCGCCGGTGCCGCCGCACTTCAATGCCTCCAGGAAGACGCCGTCGTTGCCGGCCAGCAGTTCGAGGCCGTCAACCGGCCCGAGGTCATCGTCGTTGGCCTGTTTGACCGCGACGACGTTCGGGATCTGCGCCAGTTCGGCGAGGAGATCGACCGGCATGTTGACCGCGGTCCTGGTCGGGACGTTGTAGAGCACCATCGGCAGATCGGGCTCGGCATCCGCGATTGCCTGGAAGTGGCCGGCGATCCCGGCCCTGCTCGGAAGGTTGTAATACGGCGTGGCGATGAGGCTGGCGTGCGCGCCGGCCCTGGCCCCCGCCCTGGTCAGTTCGACCGAATGGCGGGTGTCGTTCGAGCCGCTTCCGAAGATGACCGTGGCTTCGTCACCGACCTCTTCGAGCACCGCTTCGAGCAGTTCCAGCTTCTCGTCGTCCTCGAGCGTAGGAGACTCACCGGTGGTCCCGGAAACCACCAGTCCGTGGGACCCGTGGTCAACCAGGTAGCGCGCGAGCTTGCGGGTCACGGGCACGTCGACTTCGCCGCCGGCGTCGAAGACGGTGACCATAGCCGTTATCACACCTCGAATCTCGCTCACGGAGTCACCATATCCATTGGGGTCTCGCCGCCTTCTCTCCGCTCGCAAGCGTGGAATAAGACGTCAGGACCGGAACCTTGTCTCATGAGGATGCAAGGGCCCGCCGTTCAGCCCATGGATGGGCTTCTTCCACCTGCGCCGCCACCTGAAGCAGCAGGTCTTCACGCCACATCGGGGCGACCAGCTGCATGCCGATCGGCATGCCTCCGGCGCTCATCTCCATGGGGATCGAGATGGCCGGCTGGCCCGTGGCGTTGAAGGCGGCGGTGAAGTTGGCGAAGTCGCGCGCCTTCAGCATGGCTGCCATCGGATCGGGGCCGGAGTCGTCGAAGCTGCCGAGCTTCGGCGGCAGCGTCGCGAGGGTCGGGCTCATGATCAGGTCGAATCCGCCCGGATTGAGGTCGCTCCGGTAGAGGCTGGCGATCATCCGGCCGAGCATCTGGTGCTGCTGGATCGCGCCGAGGTAGAGCGCCCCGCTCTCGCGCCGGCCCCGTTCGGCCAGGGCCCAGGTCAGGGGCTCGACGTCGTCGGGAGTCAGGTCGCGGCCGACGATCGTCCCGAGGGTCGAGACGGTCTGGCTCATGCCGGCCGCCCAGCGGGTGATGAAGGTCTCGTAGAGCTCGTCACCGTCCGCGGTTCCGGGCAGCTCCGGCTCGGTGATTTCGTGCCCGAGGGCCGCCAGCTTGGCGGCAGCGGCACGCGCGGCCTCGAGGATCTCGGCGTCGAGCACGTCCCCGGCCATCGGTTCCGTCAGCAGGCCGATCCTCAAGTTCCCCGGCGCGATCGCCAGGTCTTCCACGTAAGGGTGCACCGGAGGCGGGCAGCCGTAGGGATCGCCGGCCACAGGGCCGTGGACCCAGTCGAGGATCCGGGCGATGTCGCGGACCGACTTCGACAAAACGAGTTCGGTCGTGAGGCCGGACATCGTGTCGCCGCTAATCGGCGCCTCCGAGATGCGGGCGCGGGTCGCCTTGAGCCCGAGCAATCCGTTGGCGCTGGCCGGGATGCGGATCGAGCCGCCACCGTCGGAGGCGTGCGCCATCGGCACGATGCCGGCAGCGACGGCCGCTGCCGAGCCTCCGCTGGAACCGCCGGTCGACCGGGTCGGGTCCCAGGGATTCTTCGCCGGCCCGTAGGCGGCCGGCTCGGTCGTCGGGAGGATGCCGAACTCGGGGGTGTTCGTCCGGCCGATGGTGACCAGCCCGGCATCGCGGAACCGCGAGCCGAGGTGGGTGTCGAACGGCACGGTGAACCCGATCTCCTTGAGGAGCCGGTTGCCCATGTGGAACGGCTGGCCGGCAAGCCCGGCGCCGAGGTCCTTGAAGAGGAACGGAACGCCGCGGAAGGGCCCATCGGGGAGTTCGCCCGCAGCAGCGGCCCTGCCTTCCTCGTAGAGCGGGCTGATGATCGCGTTGATCCCGGGGTTGACCTCTTCGGCGCGTGCCACGGCGATCTCCACCAGCTCGGCCGGGCTCGCTTCGCCGTTGGCCACCAGTTCGGCCTGGCCGGTCGCGTCGAGACTCCGGATTTCTTCACTCATGCGAGGAGCTTCTCCAAACCGACCGTGAACCGGTCCTCGAGCTGGCCGACTTTCCGTACTGAGAGAACCACGCCCGGCATGAAAGACGAGCGGTCGATGCTGTCATGACGGATCGAGAGGGTCTGCCCTTCCCCTCCGAACAGGACTTCCTGATGCGCGACGAGTCCCGGGAGCCGGACCGAGTGGATCGGCCGGTGGACGTGGCCGCCCGCGGCCGTGATCAGCTCCTCGGTGCGTTTCGCCGTGCCCGAAGGCACGTCCAGCTTCCGGTCGTGGTGGAGCTCGATGATCTCGCACTCCGGCATGTGCTTCGCGACCTGCTCGGACAGGGTCATCAGCAGGACGGCGCCGATCGCGAAGTTCGGGGCCACGAAGGCGTTGGCTTCGGACTTCTCGGCGGCCTCGCGTAGCTGGTCGAGGTCGAAACCGGTGGCGCCGACGACGACGTGGACGCCGGCCTCGAGGCACTGGATGGCGTTCCTGCACGTGGTGGCCGGGGTGCTGAACTCGACCACGACGTCGGCGTCGCCCAGGATCTCGTCCAGTTCGACACCGAGGGCGGGATCGGCCCGTCCGGTCAGTTCCAGTCCTGCGGCTTCCTCGATGGCACCGCAGACGGTCGAGCCCATGCGGCCGGCGGCGCCGGATACTCCGACCCGGATCACGCGCCCAGCGCCTCGCTGACCGGTGCCACGGCGGCCCTGAAGCGGTCTTCGTCGCGGCCGACGCAGGCGGTCGAAAGGCCTTCGCCGGCGTAGAGCTCGGCGGCAAGATCGTGTACGCCTTCGATTGTCACCGCGTCGACTTCTTCCAGCATCTCGTCAATCGTAAGCAACGGCAGGTCATGGAGCGATGAACGGGCGATCCGGGACATGCGGGCGGCGCTCGATTCGCCCGAGAGCACGAGCCGCCCCTTGACGTGTTCCTTGGCCCGGCTCAACTCGTCGGCCGAGACCGGCTCGGTCCGGATCTTCTCGAGCTCCGTGCCGATGATCGCGCAGGCTTCCTCGATGTTGTCCTCGCGGGTACCGACGTAGATCGCGGCAACGCCGGTGTCGGTGAACTCCTCCGAGTACGAACCGACCGAATAGGCCAGGCCGCGGTTCTCGCGGACCTCGCGGAAAAGGCGGGAAGAGCTGGACCCGCCGAAGATCGAATTGAGGACGGCCATCGCGAAGCGGCGGTCGTCGGCCCGGTTGATGCCCGGTCCGCCGAAGCAGACGTGGTACTGCTCGGTGTCCTTGACCGCGAACTCACAGCTGCCCTTGCCGGAAGGAACCTCCGGTGCGATGCCGGCGACGTCACCGGTCGATCCCGGGTTGAGCGTGTCCGCGAGGGCCACGATCGCGTCGTGGTCGACGTTGCCGGCCGCGGCCACGACGATGTTCCCGGCGGCGTATCGCTGCCGGTGGTACTCGGCGATGTCGGGTACCGGGATGTTGGCGATCACGTCGGCACGCCCGAGGATGCGCCGGCCGAGCGGGGTGTCGCCGAAGATCGCGTCGGAGAGGTAGTCGTGGACCCGGTCCGACGGCTCGTCTTCGTACATCGCGATCTCCTCGAGCACCACGTCCCGCTCGGAATCGACGTCGGGGAAGGTCGACTCGAACATCATCTCGCCGAGCAGGTTGAAGACGTCGTCGGTGTGCTCGTCGAGGAACCGTGCGTGGAGGTGCGTCGTCTCCTTGCTGGTGGCGGCGTTGAACGACGCGCCGAGCCCGTCGAAGCGCTCCGAAATCTCGATCGCGCTGTAGTTGGGCGTGCCCTTGAAGAGCAGGTGCTCCAGAAAGTGCGAGACCCCCGCCTGGGCGGGGGTCTCGTCACGCGATCCGGTCCGGACCCAGAGGCCGAGGGCGACCGAGCGCACCGAGGGAACGACCTCGGTGATCACCCGGACGCCGGCCCCGGTCTCTGAAAGCCGGGCGGTATCGCTCATCTGCCGGCCTTAGCCGCGGCGCTCGCGGTCGCCACGCTCGCGGCGGCGGCGTCCTCCATCACCGCCACGATCGCCTCCGCGGCCTCCGCCTCCGCCGCCCTTGTTGGCGGAGAGGGCGGCGATCTCTTCCTTGGACTTGCCACTGATCTGCGGGTCGTCGGTGAGTCGCAGGCCGATGCGGCCGCGTTCCCGGTCGACTTCACCGACGGTGACGTCGATGAGCTGTCCGGACTCGAGCACCTCTTCGACCGTCTCGACCCGTCCTCCGGGCTTGACGTTCGAGATGTGGAGCAACCCGTCGGTGCCCTTGGTCAGTTCGACGAAGGCGCCGAAGGTGGTCGTCTTGACGACCTTGGCGGCCGGGTATCGATCACCCACCTCGGCTTCCTTGGTCATGCCTTCGATTCGGGCCACGGCCTCTTCGACCTGGGTGCCGGTCGGGGCGTAGATCCGGATCGTGCCGTCGTCCTCGACGTCGATGTCGGCCTCGAACTCCTCGCACAGGGCGCGAATGGTCTCGCCGCCCTTGCCGATGACCGCACCGATCTTCTCCTGGTCGATCTTGATCGATTCGATGCGCGGTGCATGCGGGGACATCTCCTCACGCGGGCCGTCGATCGCTTCGGCCATCTTGCCGAGGATGAAGATGCGGCCCTTGCGGGCCTGTTCCAGCGCATCGGTGAGGATGTCGAAGGTGACTCCGGTGATCTTGATGTCCATCTGGAGGGCGTTGATGCCGTCCGCCGAACCGGCGACCTTGAAGTCCATGTCACCGAGGTGATCTTCGACTCCGGCGATGTCGGTCAGGACGATGTAGTCGTCGCCTTCCTTGATCAGGCCCATGGCCACACCGGCAACGGGAGACCTGACCGGGACGCCGGCCGCCTGCATCGCCATCGAGGAGGCGCAGACCGAACCCATCGAGGACGAACCATTGGACTCGAGCGTCTCGGAGACCGCCCGGATCACGTACGGGAATTCCTCCTGGTCCGGAACCGACGGGACGAGAGCGCGCTCGGCGAGCGCACCGTGACCGATGTCGCGGCGCTTCGGGCCCCGCATGAAGCCGGCCTCGCCAACCGAGAACGGCGGGAAGTTGTAGTGGTGGAAGAAGGTCTTGCTGGTTTCCAGGCCGAGTCCGTCCACGCGCATGTCCATCCGGGTCGTGCCCAGGGTGACGTTGCCGAGGATCTGGGTCTCGCCCCGGGTGAAGAGAGCCGAACCGTGAACGCGCGGCGAGATGTCCACCTCGCACTCGATCGGGCGGATCTCGTCCTGGGCGCGTCCGTCGGGACGCTTCTTGTCGACGGCGATCGCCTTGCGGATCGTGTCCTTCTCGATCGCGTCGATCGCGGTCTTGACCTCCGACTTGCGGGCCGAATCGGCGTCAGCGTCACCGGTATCCGGCGCATAGCGGGCGACGACTTCGTCCTTGACCTTGTCGATCGCTTCGTAACGCTCGAGCTTGCCTTCGGTCGCGATCGCGTCGACCAGGGCCTGGCCGTGGCTGGACTTGACCTCGGAGAGCAGGCTCTCGTCGATCTCATCGGCCTCGACGACCAGCTTCTCCTTGCCGACCTTCTGGCGGAGCTCTTCGATCGTTGCGACGAGCTTCTTGATCTCGCCGTGCGCGATGTCGAGCGCGTCGAGGATGTCCTGCTCGGACGCACCGTTGGCACCGGCTTCGACCATCAGGATCGCTTCGTCCGTGCCGGCGACGATCAGGTCGAGATCCATCTCGGGGTGATCAGCCTCGTTCGGGTTGATCACGAAGTCACCGTCGAGCTGTCCGATCCGGACAGCTCCGACGTGCTTGGCGACCGGGATCTCCGAGATCGCCAGGGCCGCGGAGGCACCGTTCATCGCGAGGATGTCGTAGGGATGCTCCTGGTCGACCGACATCGGGATGGTGACCAGCTGCGTCTCGTAGTGCCAGCCCTTGGGAAAGAGCGGACGGATCGGACGGTCGATCATGCGCGCGGTCAGGGTGGCCTTCTCGCCGGCCCTCGCCTCGCGGCGGAAGAACGAACCGGGGATCTTGCCCACGGCGTACATGCGCTCCTCGACGTCAACGGTAAGGGGCAGGAAGTCCACGTCGCGCAGACCGCCCTTGGTGGCGGTGGAAAGGACCTGGGTGTCGCCACTCTTGACGACGACCGCGCCGCCCGCCTGCTTGGCGAGCTTGCCGGTCTCGAAGGAAATCTCTTCCTCGCCCACACGCAGGGAAACCCGCGTAGTTTCGAAAATACTCATTCGGTTGTATTACCTCCAGCCACCCGGATGGCGGCTCTCTGTTTCGCAGAACTCTCGTTCTCTTATCGCTGGTAAGGGTACAGACCCAGCGGACTTGCGGAATATGCGGTGTCTTGTAGGGCGAGGTCCGGGAGCCCGCGGCCGGCGGGACGCAGAACCTCTAGTCGTTTCGCGCAGGGCAGACCTTGATCGTCTCGCCGTCCTTGTCCTGGAGCTCGTGGCCGGGAGTGAAGTCCGCCACGTCGGAACCCTGAACCAGCTGGCAGAACGCGTCTCCAGCCGCGCGACCCTCGGTATCGTTCTCGAGCCCGCTTCGAAGCGCGATCCGGTTGTTCTCGACCTCGATGGTCCCCACGCTGCCACACAGCGTGATCGACGCACGGACCATTCGCTTGTATTCAGAGAAGGAAGAACTCGGACCGGCGTACTTCTCGAGCGCCGTCGCTTCCCTCTCAGGAGTGATGCAGCCACGAACCATGTACCGCTGAAGGTCGAGCCCGATCTGTCGGTCAGACTCCCGGTCCGCCTGAACCTCCGCGCCAGTGGGCCCCCCAGCCGGAGTGGGTAAGGATTCATCGGAGCCGCACCCGGCAATCAAGACGATTGTCGCTACACCGATTCACAGAAGAAACCTCACCCGTTCAGCCTATCCGCGACCCGCAGACCACGCAGAGGTCGGTCCAAATGGCTTCGAGGATGGCCTGGCGGCCGGATTTGGTGTTTCCGGTCTCGGTCGAAGATCCGGCCACGCGAGTAAAACCAACCGGGTAACTGCATCCAAGTTGGTGTTTCTGGTCTCAGCCGAAGTCCCGGTCGCGTTCGTAAAACCAACCGGCTAACTGCATCCAAGTTGGTGTTTCTGGTCTGGGTCACAGTTCCGGGAACGTTCCAAAACCAACTTGGATGTCTCGATCAGCTGACCATGTCCATGCCAGCGACCCCGGCGGCGGCGATGTGGTGAACCGTGGAGTCGCGGTGATTCTTCGAGATTGAAGTTTTCAGCGCATACGACTGATAACTCGGATCTCGTTACCTCTGGCCTCGTGCGGCGTCGAACCCTCCTCGGCTGTCCCCGGCTTTGCCTGTGGGCCGGTCTGCCGTCCACTGTCAATACGTGGGGTGGGGGTGTGCCCGCCCGGAGCTCCCGCGGTGAGGACGGGGACACCCCCATCCCACGTCACAACAAGCCAACGTAACCCTGCAAGCAAACGTAACCCTGCCGGAGCTCAGGCGGTGAGGACGGCACACCCCCATCCCACGCCACCAACACGAGAACCTCAACCGTGCCCGGACCGTGCCGGACAAATGCCCGTTCTAAATCGCTTCGAGGATCGCTGACGGTGGTGGGATGTCGAGCGGGGTATCCGTCTCGTAGACCCACTCCACATTGCCGTCGGTGCCGATCAGGACCAACGATCGGTTGGCGTGGCCCGCATCTGCCAGATAAGCGCCGTAGGCGTTCGCCACAGCGCCTTTCGGCTCGAAGTCGGCCAGGAGGGTCGTTTCGACCCCGAGGCTGTCCCTGAAGGCCTTGTGGGCGAAAGCTGAGTCGACGCTGATGCCGGCCAGGGTGACCCCGGCCTCATCGAGCTGCGGCTGGATCTCTTCGTAGGACGCCAGCTGGTCCGTGCAGACCGGACTGAAGTCGAGCGGGTAGAAAGCGAGCAGCAGCCGCTTGCCCCTGAAGTCGGCAAGCGAGACTTCCTGGCCGGTGTGGTCAGGCAGCGTGAAATCCGGAGCGGGTGCCCCGACTTCGATCAATGCCGGAGGCCGAGGTCGGCGACCAGGGCGCGGTACCGGTCCACGTCCGTGCGCTCAAGGTAACGGAGAAGGCGACGGCGCTTGCCGACCATCATCAGCAGGCCACGGCGGGAGTGGTGGTCCTTGCTGTGCTCACGGAGGTGACCGGTGAGATCGTTGATGCGCTCGGTGAGCAGCGCGACCTGGACCTCGGTCGAACCGGTATCGCCTTCCTTCTGGCCGTACTTGCCGATCACTTCGGCTTTGTTGTCTTTGGTGAGAGTCATTTGATCCTTTGGGGGTCTCGCCGCCTTGTATCCGCGCGAAGCGTGGATCAGGACATCAGGACCCGATTCTTGAGTTCTGCCGCCGGGGGAAGCCCCGTCACGGACGCCGGAAGCTAGCACAGACTTCCCGTGTCGCATCGACATCGAGATTCATCTGCTCCACCAGCGCCTCGGCGGAGTCGAACCTTTTCTCCCCCCGCAGCCGCTCGACGAAGGCGACCCGGAGCACCTGGCCGTAGAGATCGACATCCTGATCGACCAGGTAGGACTCGATCAGAACGCCCCGTCCCGTCTCGAAAGTCGGCCGTACGCCGATGCTGACCGCGGCCGGGAGGCCGTTGGCGAACGCCGCGTAGACGCCGTGACCGGGGATGGCAAGCCGGTCGTCGGGAACCACGTTCGCCGTCGGGAAGCCCAGTTCGCGGCCGCGCTGGTCGCCCTCGATGACCGTGCCCTCGACCATGAACGGAACCCCGAGGAACTCGCGGCGGCGAGGCGCCACCACGATCGCCACCGACCCGGCGGTCCAAGCTTGCCACCGAGTACCCGCGGAGGCGCGCTGCCGGTGTACGGCACCGAGCCGCTTATCCTGCGCCAGCGATATCCGGTGCACGACGCACCGTATGGGGTGACCGGGTCGGCAGATCTGACCTGGGTGTCACAGACAGCGACGAACACCGTCGTTGGTTACGATCTGGCCACCGGAATACCCGTCGAAAAGGTGCGTTATCGAACGGTGCAGCAACCTAACACCTTGGCTTTCGACGACTCCACGGACACCTTGTACGTGGTGTCCGGTTCCGGTGCCGGGGTCCAGGTGATCACCGGAGCCGGAGCCCGATGAGCGCCTGCGCGAGAAGGAGAGTGGCATGACGACTGTCCAGCTCGGACGAATGCCGGCCGGATGGGCCACCAACCTGTCCGACGAATACGACTGGGTGCCTTTGCGACTGCCACCTGACGTGACACGACTGTCGGCCTCGGTGCGGTTGTCCATCGAGGCCCAGTACCGGGGCTGGGAACTGACCCGGGTGCGCCTCTACACCGACGGCAGTCGCCGGGTTCTGCTGCGCCGCAAGAAGTCAGTCCTCGGCGATCAGCCTGCGCTGTGATCTACCCCCTGCTGCGGCAAACCTTCTTCCTGGTTGACCCCGAACGCATCCACACCTGGGTGTTCGCCCTGCTGCGGCTGGCCACCTGGCCCGGCTTCGCCCGCCGCATGCTGCGCGCCAGATTGGCACCCACCGATCCGAGGCTGGCCAGCACCCTG
>CAVOIH010000004.1:0-9420 GCA_963695885.1 uncultured Solirubrobacterales bacterium
GGCCACAAACATTCCCTCCACCAACCTCGCAGGCATCTACACGGCTGTGTCCGGCAACCATCCTATCGTGCTCAACGGCGTGAATGTGGCCGATCCCGTGATCGACGTGGACCCTCGCACGGCGATGGGTCTTTCGCAGGACGGGCGCTTCTTTATCGCGCTGGTGATTGATGGCCGCCAGACCAATTACAGCGACGGTGCGACCTATTACGAAACGGCCGACTGGCTGCTGCGCTTCGGCGCGTATCAAGGCATGAACGTGGATGGCGGCAGTTGCTCAACCCTGTTGATGCAAGATTGCGCCGGCGCCCCCGTGCGCCTGAACCGGAACAGTTACGTAGCCACTCACAACGGAGACGAGCGCGGCGTCGGCCACCTGATCGGGTTCTACGCCAGACCCGCGTCCACCTTCATCCACGACGTGACCGTGCTGCCAGCGGACAGCACGGCCACTGTCCTTTGGCGCACCGACGTGGAGGCCACGACCCTGGTTGAGTTTGGCTTGACCACCAACTACGGACGCCTGTCTGCCTTCAGTTCCATGCCGATGACCAGCCACGCCATGACATTGACCGGACTCGCCTCCGCCACGACTTAGGCGGTCCTACGATCACATTCTCAAGCGTCCGGACGAAGGCAGGTGCGTTTTCGACGAAAAGGAAGTTGAAGAAATCGTCCCCCAGCAGACCGATGAATCCCGCGAGCAGGAAACCGGCGGTGATCTCTTTCCAGAGCATCCGCCAGTCCGATCTGAAGTTGACGCCGACGTCGGACCAGGCTTCAGCCGACCGGATGCGCTGACGAACTGGCATCTTCGAGGCGGGGGAATTGTGTTCGTGCTCCGACTGAGCCTGCTGAGCATGTTCTCGCGCTTTCTCTTCGAGTGCTGGAGACACGAACAGCCTCAAGAGCACTGACATAAAAACGATGAGGATTATGCCGCCAACAAATTCAGCCAGGGTGAATTGCCAGCCGATCAGGACCCAGAGCACTAGTCCGAGTTCCCAAACGAGGTTGGTCGAAGCAAATTGAAATGCAAGGATTGTTGCTGCGGAAGCACCTTTCTGAAAAAGCGACTTGGCAATTGCGATCGCCGCATAGGAGCAAGACGACGAAGCGGCCCCGAGTCCTGTCGCCTTTGCGAGCGGCCCGAACCCACTTCCAGCAAGCGCATCCTCAACGCGTGCTCGAGGGACCCAGGCTTGCACGATCGCTGAAATGGCAAACCCGAGAACGAGCGCCCACCAGACTTCGTAGGCCATCAGTGCCGACTGCTTCAGCCCTTCCCCGATTGCGTGGAGGACCTCCCCCATCGCTATCGCGACCTCGCACCAGAATCGCGAAACAGGGCTACCCCTGGTTCGTTGCGGTCCGGGCAACCTACATCCAGGAACCCGAGAAGACCGCTGCCGGCTTCACTGCCCCGACCGAGGTTTACGGCGACGACCCCGCCGCTGACTTCTCCGAGGCCGTGGCTCCACGCCTCGACGTCCGCGGCGCCGAAGAAGCCAAGAGCATCGGCGACGCCCCGATGATTCGCCGCGAAGATGGAGGCGAAGCAACCGGCCTCTGTCTCGAAATCGTCCATCAGGTTGGCGGTTGACACGGTGTTCCGACAATCCACACCAGTAGGTGCGTAAAATGCCACCGTTCGGTACGATCTAGCCATGAGCCCTGTTTCGCACTTCTCGATCGACTTGAACAACCTGACGTTGTGGTCCACCTGTCCGCCGCACGGACCCTCCCGGGTCGTCGGCTCGGCACTTGAACTTGAGATGTCGCCCACAATGGATGATACGACGCTGGCGTTGGTCTCGCGCTCCCGGACTCGGGCTACCACGCTGCCGGTGGCCCCGTGAGTGCCCCGGTCGGTGAATTCGAAGGCATTCTGAGCGGGCGGCAACCGGCATTTTCCCATCGGGCCGCCGGCCATTGTGGATCGGGGGCCTTGCGCGACCTGCTGGAGTTCCACGGACTGGACTTCGGAGAAGGACCCCTGAGCGAGGGAGCGGTGTTCGGCCTGGCGGGCGGCCTGGGGTGTTTCTACGTCGAGAACTCGGAGCTCGACCCTCCGCTGTATCTGGTGGGGCGCACGGGCGACCTCGAACGCGACATCGCCCCGAACATCGGGCTCGGCCTCGAGGTTCGGGAGACCGACGATGCCGCCGAAGGCTGGTCCTGGGTCCGCGCGCAGCTGGAGGCCGGAGAGCCCACGATGGTCTGGGCCGACATCGCTGAACTCGAGTATCTGCGGGTCCGGATGAGTAACACCCGGCACGTCATCGTCGTGGCCGGTCACGATCCGGAAGCCGGGATCGTCTGGATCGCCGACAACGATCGCGAGGAGCTCCAGCCCTCTTCGCTGAAGACGCTGGAGGCCGCACGGATGTCGAACGGCTTCCCGGGTCCGAACCGCAACGCGACCTTCCTGTACTCCTGGCCGGAGAGTCTCGTCGAGCCGCAGGAAGCCGTACGACGGGGGCTCGCGCGCGCCGTAGCGAACATGCGTCAGGAACCCGCGAGCATCGGTGGGCTGCGGGGCGGCATCGGCCTCGAGGCGATCGACGCCCTGGCGGCGGGCTATCCGGCGTGGCCCGAGACCTTCGAGGGCAACCTGGAGAAAGCGCTGAGCGGACTGTGGGTGTTCATCGTCAAGGCTGGAACAGGGGGAGCCATGTTTCGCTCCCTCCACGCCCGATTCCTCCGGGATGCGGCCGGTTGGCTGGACGAAGGTCGCCTCGAGGCGCTGGCGGATCACTACGACGAGCTCTCCGCCGTCTGGATCGAACTGGCCGATGCCGCCAAGCGCGGCGACCACGGGGCCGGCGTCGGCCTGGTGGGCGAGGTGCGGTCACTGGAACATCGTGGCGTCGAACTGATGGAGGAGTTGCTGTGAGTACTCCGAGGGATGGAGTGATTCCCCCGCACCACCCGAACTGTTTCGGCTGCGGGCCTGAAAATCCCGCCGGACTGGCCATGAAGATGCGCATCCAGGGCGACCGCGTCCTCGCGGACGTGACCCTGGACAAACGTCATGAGGGTTCTCCGGGTGTCGCCCACGGGGGCGTTGTCGCCGCCGCCCTCGATGACCTCTTCGGCGGCGTTCTCGTGCTCCTCGAGCAGCCCGCGGTCACCGCGAACCTGTCGGTCGACTACCGCGCCCCGGTCTTGCTCGGAACGCCGCTCGAACTTGAAGGATGGAGCGAGGCCCGCACCGGCAGGAAGCTGAGATTCAGGGGGGAAATGCGCCAGGGGGGCACTCTCGTGGCAGAGGCGACCGCACTGTTCCTGGCGGTCAACCTGGAGCACTTCCTCAAGTCCGGTGCGCCGATTCCAGCCGAGTGGCAGTCCTGGCTCGGCCAACGCCATGCGGCGACCGGGCCGGGCGGATTTCCCGAGGTCTGACGCGGAAGGGCTGGCCCAGTGCGTGCTACCGGCGAACTCACCCGCAAGGGCAACCTCCGCGTCGCGGAGATCCTTGACGCGGCGCTGCGCTGCCTCGCACGTGACGGGTATGCCGCGACATCGATCCAGCGGGTGGCTGACGAGGCCGGTGTTCAGAAGCGGGTCGTGCTCTACTACTACGATTCGCGCGAGAACCTGTTCGATGCCGTGGTCCGGGCGCTCGGCGACCGGCTGTTCGATCGCCTCGAGGAAGCTATCGCCGGACTCGAGAAGCCGGTCGAACATCGTGGATCGGGGCTTTGCCGCCCTCTGGTCCGTGATCACGACCGACCGTGCCCTGCTGGTTGCCTGGTTCGGCCTGCGGGCAGAGGCGATCACCGACCCCGTCCTGCAGGTCACTGCCCGCTACCTCTCCGACCGGCTCCGCGCGCTCATCGCCGGACTCATCGACGATGCCCTCAGCAGCGGCCGGACGCTGGCCGTCAGCCGGTCCTCGCTGGAGGTCCTGATCATGGCCGGGCTCCAGGGACTGATCCTGGAGTACCTGGAGCGGGGTGAGACCGACGAGCTCGAGGCCGGCATCGGGGACTTCCAGAAGTGGCTGACCGCTGTGAGCGCTTCGCCCGCGGTCGCTGGTTGAGACGTCGCAGCTGATTTGTCGATCCCAGCCAGGGGAACCGGCGGAGGACCACCGTCTGGGGCAACTTTCGGCGTCAGCGAGTGTTGTATTGGTGTCAATAGAAAGCGGCAGTCGGTCGAGAGCGACCATACTGTCGCTGTTCCGTGTCCCGCGTCATCAAACAGGAGAGGTTCCTTGATCGTTCAGCTGAACCGTGTTCAGACTTTGCTTGCTGTTTTCGCCACCGCGCTCGCGGCCGTTTTCCTCGTGGCTTCGATCACCGGAAGCCCGGCTGAAGCGAAGCCCGCCAAGTCGAAGAAGAACAACAAGAACAAGAAGTTCGGGGTTGTGAAGGGCCCGTCCGGTCTCGCCTTCTACAAGCAGAAGCCGAAGAAGATGCCGAAGCAGCACGGCCGGCTCATCTGGCAGCGGAATGCCACCAGGGCAACCAGGCTCTCGGCGGCTTCGTCGACCAGGACCGTGCTCTACTCGTCGAAGACTCCCGCCGGAAAGATGGTCACCGTCTCGGGAACGATCGCCATGCCCAAGGGCAAGGCGCCCAGGGGCGGATGGCCGATCATCACCTATGCCCACGGCACCACCGGTATCGCCGACAAGTGCGCTCCGTCGCGGGTCGCCGTGAAGGATCCCAATGGCTATGTCTCCTACGCAGACGCCATCCAGAACGGCTGGCTGAAGGCCGGTTACGCAGTGGCCCGTACCGACTACCAGGGCCTCGGTACGCCCGGGGTCCATCCCTTCCTCATCGGCAAGCCCGCCGGCCGGAGCGTGCTCGACATCGTTCGTGCCGCCCGGGACCTCAATCCGAAGATCAGCAGGAGGTACGTGATCGCCGGTCACTCGCAGGGCGGTCACGCCTCCCTCTGGGCGGCCGGAATAGCGTCCAGCTGGACTCCCGACCTGAAGCTCAAGGGCACGGTCGCCTTCGCGCCGGCGTCCCAGCTGAAGTTGCAGGCCGGCCTGCTGGAGAGCATTCCCGTCCCGAGTCCGCTTTCGGCGCTCGCGGCGATGATCGTAAGGGGTGCCGAGGAGGCCTCCGACGCGATCAAGCCGGCCGAGCTGATCGCCGACGAGCCGCTCGCGTTCTATCCGCAGACCGAGACGCAGTGTCTCGATCGCCTCGCGCGACCGGGCAGTCTCGGCGGTATCGCACCGAATGTCCTGATCCGTGAAGGAGCGGATCTCACCTCCCTGCTGGATGTGCTCGACGACAACAACCCGGACGTGAAGACGGCGGCTCCCATCCTGCTGGCGCAGGGCGAAACCGACTCGACCACATACATGTTCCTCACGGACATCCTCAATGACGAGCTCGTCGCCAAGGGCGATACGGTCGATTACAGGACCTACGAAGGCGTCGACCACAGTGGCGTCCTCGAAGCGGCATCCGATGACGTCAACGCATTCCTCGGCAAGCGGCTTCCTTCGGGACGCTAGGTACCCGATTCCCGGTACCGCGGCGGCATCACAGCCGTCGCGGTACCAAAATCGGCAATGAGGCGATGCGCCTCGGGTGCATCCTCGCCGCCCCCTGCCTGAGAGTCCGAGTGCCCTTCGGGTACTGCGCCCTCGCGGCGCAGCCCGTAGATCCGCCCGGCTCAGCCCAGCTCCCCGGCTCAGCCCAGCTCGCCGGTACCGCGGAACTCGCCGGATCCGGTGCCCTGGCGGGTGACCCTCACGATGATCTCGCCGCTGCGGCCATCGCCGAGCTTGATCCGGGCCTTGCCCGCGACCGGTTCGTTGTCGGACGCGTCGTCGTATTTGCCCCACCACGAAGGGACTCCGAAACCGGCGTCGGTCCCGTCGTAGACAGAGGCCGTGACGTCTGCGACCCTGCCATCCTGTTCAATGGACGCAGCGCCTTTGTCGAGTATCTCTCCCATCGGTTCACCATAACCTCCGGACGGCGCTTTCGCCACCCAATGAAGCACGAGAACGATACAAACCGACGACTGGAAAAACCGGAAGCGGCAACGACCGAAAGGCCCTGAAGTCGAGATACCCGCCGACATCCTCGGCCCGGGCGTCCGGGTGGTGATAGTCGGCAGCGCCAAGAGCGTCGCATCGGCGAAGGCCGGCCACTACTACGCGCACCGGAGCAACCGCTTCTGGCACCTCCTCCAGGCCACCGGCCTGACCGGGGGGAAGTTCATCCCTCACACCGAGGACCGCTCGGTGCTCGAGTTCGGGGTCGGCCTGACCGACGTGGTGCCGGACCGGGCCGAATCCGACGACTCGAACCTGACGCACCGTGACTTCGACCTCGCCGGGTTCGTTTCCAAGATGGAGATCCTGCGGCCCGCGGTGATCGCCTTCAACGGCGGAACTTCGGCGGGTCGGGTGTCGCGACACCTCGGGCATGGAGCGATGGCGACCGGGCCGGCTGACTGGACGCTGGCCGGGGCAGCGACCTGGCGGCTGCCGTCGTCTTCCAGCCGCCATGCCGCCGGTGGATACGAGGCGAAGGAAGCGCACTGGGCCGGGTTCGGAGAGTGGGCACGGATTCGTCTGGATCAGGCCGGCGAAGATTGACCCGGTTGCGCCTCTCACGAACGGGACCCTGCGAGCGTCATCGACAGTGATGAAACCATTCGAATACATCGTGGAGGTCCACGGTCCCGCGGTCTTCCGGTTCCTGGCCGGACGGGTCGGGCCCGATCGGGCGGAGGACTGCTTCCAGGAGACCATGCTCGCTGCCCTTCGCGGGTACGGCGAGGTGCGTGAGCCGAAGGCCGTCAGGTCCTGGCTGTTCACCATCGCCACCCGGAAGTCGATCGATGCCTATCGCCAGTCGGGCCACCTGCCCGTCGCCGACCGGTCAGCCGACGATCTGCCAGACCGGACCGCCTTGGCCCGGCCGGGAGAAAACGACATCTGGTCGGTGGTCGCCCAGCTTCCCGGGAAACAGGCGCTTGCGGTCGAGCTGCGGTACCGGGCCGGCCTCAGCCACCGGGAGGTCGGCGAGGTGATGGAGGTCTCGGAGTCGGCGGCACGCCGTAACGTCTTCGAGGGGCTCAAGCGGCTCCGGGAGGGGTCCGGATCATGGACCTGATCTCACGAAGTGTTACGAACTGCCGTCTGAAAGGACATGAACATGAGTAATGGCACGACGAAACGACTGGAACAGGAACTGAGCACGGGTGGTAACTACGTGCCGGAGGACTGGGACCGGATCCGCGGAGACCTGGCGAAGAAGGCCGGCAATGCCCGGCTGATCGACGTCGCATACGAGATCCACGATTCACCCTTCGGGCCGCTGGTGGTCGGGGCGACCGGCTCCGGCCTGGTCCGGGTGGCGCTGTCGGTCGAGAACGAGGCGGCAGTGCTCGAGGACCTGGCCCGGAGGATCTCCGGCCGGATCATGAAGGCAGACCGGCCCCAGATCACCAAGGCCCGGGTGCAGCTCGACCAGTACTTCGAAGGCAAACGGAAGAAGTTCCGGCTGAAGCTCGACTGGCAGCTCGTCCACGGATTCCGGCGGGAGGTTCTCGGCGCGACCAACGCGATCCCGTTCGGGTCGACCCGCAGCTACACCGAAGTGGCGGTCGAGGCCGGCAGCCCGAAGGCGGTCCGGGCGGCAGGATCCGCCCTGGCGACCAACCCGCTGCCGATCATCGTTCCTTGCCACCGGGTGCTGAAGTCCGGCGGCCAGGTCGGCTCGTACCTCGGCGGCTCGTCGATGAAGAAGGAACTCCTCGAGATGGAGAAGGCCCGCCTTTGATCAGGACCGGGTCCTGACGCCTTGATCCCCGCTTCGCGAGGATCAAGGCGGCGAGACCCTAGCGGGACCCGGAGGCCGCGGCGGCCAGCTCCGTCAGGCGGGCGCGGTGGGTCTTGGTGCCGCCGAGGTATGCGGCATCCATCTGGGCCCGCTTGTAGAACCAGTGGACGTCGGCTTCCCAGGTGAACCCGATGCCGCCGTGTGCCTGGATCGCCGACGCCGTGACCTCCACCCCGGCCTTCGACGCCGAGCTCTTGGCGAGCGCGGCCGCCTCTTCGAGCAGCGAACGGTCGGCGTCGGCGGCCCACGCCGCGTAGTAGGTCACGGACCTCGCCCCTTCGGTGTGGAGCAGCATCTGCGCGCAGCGGTGCTGGACCGCCTGAAAAGAGCCGACGGGCCGGTCGAACTGCTTCCGGTCCTTGACGTACTCCACGGTCATCTCGAGTGCGCGGGCACAGACACCGACCAGTTCGGCCGAAGTGAGGACCGCAGCGAGAGAAAGTGCCGCACCCGCATCGCCGGGCATCGGGTCGCTGCCTTCACCGAGGCCGACCTCCCCGTACCGGCGGGTCGGGTCGATCGTCTCGACTTCGACCGCGACTGCCCTGGTGTTGGTGACCAGGCTGATCGAACCACCGTCGGCCGCGACCACGACGATCACGTCGGAGGCCGCGGCGTCGGGAAAGAGCTTCGTGTCGATGCCGAAAGAACCGGTCGCTTCACCGGAAGCGAGCTTCGGCAGCCATTCGCTTTTCTGCTCGTCACTGCCGGCCTCCTGGATGGCCAGACCACAGGCGGCGGTGGCGAGGAAGGGCGAACTGGCGAGGGCGTAGCCGCTCTCTTCGAGCAGGGTCGCGAGTTCGATAACCCCTAGTCCCCCTCCCCCGTGCTCCTCCGAGATCGCGACGCCGGGCCAGCCGAGTCCGACCAGCTCGTTCCAGAGCGACTCTTCGTAGGCACCGGCTTCCGCCGCGCTCCGCACCCTTTCGGCGGTCGAACGCCTGCCGAGCAGGTCCTTGGCGGTCCGCTTGATCTCGTGCTGGTCTTCTGTGAAGTCGAATTCCATGCTTTTCCGGCTACTTCCTCGGGAGTCCCATGACCCGTTCGGCGATGATGTTCTTGAGGATCTCGGTCGTGCCACCCTCGATCGAATTGCCCCGGGCCCTGAGCAGCTCGTAGGCCCACGGGTTGCCCTTCTGGAGCGCTTTCGGACCGACGATGTCGACGGCGAGCTGGGTCATCATCTGGTTGGTCTCCGACCAGAGCCACTTGGTGAGCGATCCCTCGGGACCGGGCTGGCCGTACTTCATGATCGTGCTCAGGCCACGATAGGCGGTCAGGCGAAGGGTCTCGGTGCGTTCGAGCATGTCACCGAGCGACTGCGCGATGACCGGATCGCCGATCGAACCGTTGGCGACGGCTTCGGCGACGAGCTTGTCGAGCAGCTGGCGAAGCCTCACCTGGAGGAAGAAGCCGAGGCCCGAACGCTCGTTCATGAGCGTGGTCAGGGCGACGATCCAGCCGTTACCCTCCTCGCCCAGCATGTTCTCGTGCGGGATCCGGGCCTCTTCGATGAACAGCTCGTTGAACTCGGCTTCGCCCGTGATCTGGACGAGCGGACGCACCTGGACCGCGTCCTGCTCCATGTCCATCA
>CAVOIH010000005.1:0-24050 GCA_963695885.1 uncultured Solirubrobacterales bacterium
CGCCTGCCGAGCAGGTCCTTGGCGGTCCGCTTGATCTCGTGCTGGTCTTCTGTGAAGTCGAATTCCATGCTTTTCCGGCTACTTCCTCGGGAGTCCCATGACCCGTTCGGCGATGATGTTCTTGAGGATCTCGGTCGTGCCACCCTCGATCGAATTGCCCCGGGCCCTGAGCAGCTCGTAGGCCCACGGGTTGCCCTTCTGGAGCGCTTTCGGACCGACGATGTCGACGGCGAGCTGGGTCATCATCTGGTTGGTCTCCGACCAGAGCCACTTGGTGAGCGATCCCTCGGGACCGGGCTGGCCGTACTTCATGATCGTGCTCAGGCCACGATAGGCGGTCAGGCGAAGGGTCTCGGTGCGTTCGAGCATGTCACCGAGCGACTGCGCGATGACCGGATCGCCGATCGAACCGTTGGCGACGGCTTCGGCGACGAGCTTGTCGAGCAGCTGGCGAAGCCTCACCTGGAGGAAGAAGCCGAGGCCCGAACGCTCGTTCATGAGCGTGGTCAGGGCGACGATCCAGCCGTTACCCTCCTCGCCCAGCATGTTCTCGTGCGGGATCCGGGCCTCTTCGATGAACAGCTCGTTGAACTCGGCTTCGCCCGTGATCTGGACGAGCGGACGCACCTGGACCGCGTCCTGCTCCATGTCCATCAGGAAGTAGGAGAGGCCCTTGTGCTTCGAGGCATCGGGGTCGGTTCGGGCCACGAGCATGCACCACTTCGAGTACTGGGCTCCGCTGGTCCAGACCTTCTGGCCGGTGACGACCCATTCGTCACCGTCACGGACGGCGCGGGTCTTCACCGCGGCGAGGTCGGAGCCGGCTTCCGGTTCGGAGAAGCCCTGGCACCAGATCTCCTCGGCCGAGAGGATCGGGGTCAGGTAGCGGTCCTTCTGCGCGTCGGTCCCCCAGGCCATGATCGTCGGACCCGCCAGGAGCAGGCCGAGGACGTTCGCAGGCAGCGGAGCGCCCGCACGGCCCATCTCCTCGAAGAAGATGGCGGACTCCATGAGCGTCGCGTCGCGGCCCCCGTACTCCTGGGGCCAGTGCACCGCGGCCCACCCGGAGTCGTAGAGACTCCGCTGCCAGGAGGTGCGAAAGGCGAAGATCGCGTCTTCGCCGCCTCGGGGTTCTTCTCCCGGACTGTTCTCCGCAAGCCATTCACGGAGTTCGTCACGGAACTCGACTTCATCCTGCGAGAAGGTCAGGTCCATGCAGGGAGCTTATGGAAATTGAATCCAAATCACTTGGTCCGATGGAGATCTACGACGGTCTCGTGGTGCGACCTGGATCGTGCCGGCCCGGTCAGCCGGCGTTCCTGAGTTCGACCAGATCGGCCAGGTCCTCGTTCGACAGTTCGGTGAGGGTCAACTCGCCGGAGCTGACGATAGCGTCGGCCAGTTCCCGTTTGGTTTCGTGGATCGAAGCGATCCGGTCCTCGATGGTCCCCTCCGCGATGAGGCGGTGGACCTGGACGGCGCTGGTCTGCCCGATCCGGTGGGCCCGGTCGGTCGCCTGCTCTTCGACGGCCGGGTTCCACCAGCGGTCGAAGTGGATGACGTGGTCGGCCCTGGTCAGGTTGAGCCCGGTACCGGCCGCCTTCAGCGAGAGCAGGAAGACCGAGGTCTCGCCTTCCTGGAAGCGGTCGACCATCTTCTCGCGCTGGGCGACCGGTGTGCCGCCATGAAGCAACTGGTTGCCGATCCCCCGCTCGTCCAGGTGCCGCTTGAGCAGCTTCGCCATGGCGACGTACTGGGTGAATACGAGCACCGATCCACCTTCGGCGAGGATCGTGTCGAGCAGCTCGTCCAGCAGTTCGAGCTTGCCGGACCGCTCGGCCAGCGGCGTATTCTCTTCCTTCAGGTACTGGGCCGGGTGGTTGCAGATCTGCTTCAGCGAGGTGAGGAGCTTCAGTACCAGGCCCCGGCGGTTGATGCCTTCGCTGGTGCGGATCTGGACCATGTTCTCCTTGACCGCACGCTCGTACAGCTTGATCTGCTCGCTGGTCAGGCCGACCGGCTGGTCCGTCACGGTCTTCGGCGGCAGTTCAGGAGCTATCCCCGGGTCGGACTTCCGGCGGCGCAGCAGGAAGGGACGGACCAGCCTGGAGAGCAGCTTCGTGGTCGAAGCCTTCATCTCGAGTTCGATGGGGTCCCCCCACTTCTTGCGGAAGGAACCGTGGGTGCCGAGCAGGCCCGGGGTCGTCCAGTCGAGGATCGCCCAGAGCTCCGAGAGGTTGTTCTCCACCGGAGTACCGGTGAGCGCGACGCGTGAGCGGGCGGGAATCGTGCGGAGTGCCTTGGCGCCGGCCGAGCGCGGATTCTTGACGTGTTGTGCTTCGTCGGCCACGAGGAGTCCCCATTTGACCAGCTCGAAGCAGTCGGCGTCGAGCCGCATGGTGCCGTAGGTCGTCAGCACGAACCCGTCCTCGACGCCGTCGAGCGTCCGGCCACCGCCGTGGTATCGCCGGACCCTCTCGCCGGGGGCGAAGCGCTGGATCTCCCGCTCCCAGTTGCCGAGCAGCGACGCCGGGCAGACGACGAGGGTCGGGCCGGCCGTGGTCGGGTTGAGCTTGCGGTGAAGATGGAGGGCGATCAGCATGACGGTCTTGCCGAGACCCATGTCATCGGCCAGGCAGCCACCCAGACCGAGCGAGGTCATCCGGTGCAGCCAGCGCAGGCCTTCGATCTGGTACTCGCGAAGGGTTGCGGTCAGGGCTTCCGGCGGCTGGATCAGGTCGCCCTGGTCGATGCCGGTGATCTGTTCGCGCAGCGCTTCGACCCAGCCGCTGGCCTTGACCTCGACCGTGCGGCCGTTGACCACGGTGCTGCCGGTCAGGGCGACGCTCAGCGCGTCGATCGCAGTCAGCGGTTTCAGGTCCGGCTTTCGGGCGCGCTGGGCCTGGACCGGCGGGATGAGGACCCATTTGCCGCGAAGCCAGGCGACTGGGCGATCGGTACGGACCAGGGTCTGCGTCTCCTCTTCGGAGAGCGGTACGCCGTCGAGGGACAGCTGCCACGAGAACCCCTGCAGGGCGGCGTCGTCGAAGACGTCGGGCACGCTCTGGCTCAGCCCGCCGGTCATGCCGACCACGACGCGGGCATCCAGCGTGTCGTTCATTTCGGGATCCCAGGCCACCCGGATCCCTGAATGCTCGAGCCGCTCGGCGGCCCCGTCGAGCAGGTCCCCTACCTCTTCATCCCTGATCGCCAGCCGGTCGGGAACGTCGGCCTCGAGCAGCCGGCGGAGCGGTGCCCAAGCGGCGGCGGCCATGCCGACCCCGAGGGTGGTGTCGATCCGGCCACGGGAACCGAACTTCTCTTCGTCTTCGTTCCAGATCTCTTCGACGTCGTGGTAAGTATCAGGCTCGCCCGGCAGGTGCGCCTGGACCACGATCTCGAACGGACCGGTGGCATAATCGCCGCCCGGAACCTCGATCCGCAGCCGGACCGAAGCGTCCCTCCGCTCCTTTTTTGCACCCGGACGTCCCGCCCCGGCCTTTGATTTGGCTCTGTTGCGAGATTTCGGTGGTGAGGGGGTCGGAGACAAAGTGGCCGAGCATTATATCCCTTTTCGGCGGCGGTCTTTCTTACTGCGGCTTCGCAGTCCCGCCGGCGCCCGTCACGCGCTTCAGGTCCAGACCCTCGCGCTTGAGCATCAGGTACGTCAACCAGAGCGTCAGAGCGAAGATCGGCAGCCCCATCACGGTCTTGGCGATCCCGAGCGCGACCAGCGAACTGGTCAGGTAGAGCGGCAGCTGGACGATCAGCCGCACGACGAACATGCCCGCCCAGAGCCAGCTTGCCCGGCTGAACAGCCTGACCTTGTCGGGATCCTGGCGCCAGGTCATGCCTTCGCCCATCAGGGGACCGACGAAGACCCCGATCAGCGGCCACCTCACCAGGATCGAGACCGCATAGGCGGTCGCGTAACCGGCGTTGAACAGGAGCCCGGGCAGGAAGAAGTCCTCAGCCTTGCCGGTCCTGGTCGCGATGAAGCCGGCGACAAGGACACCGATGAAGCCGCTGGCGGCGTATCTCGCCGACTCGCCACGAACCAGGCGGTAGACGGCGATCAAAGCACCGAGTCCGATCGCCGCGATCGCAGCCATCTGGAGGTCGGAGCCGCCCAGGGTGTAGACCGCGATGAACACCAGGCCGGGCAGGCTCGAGTCAGCGATCCCCTGGGGGCCGCCCATCTCGCTCAAAAGGTCGCGTTCTTCCTCTTCGTCGAGCTCGACCTCTTCGTCCTCGAGGGTGTCGTGTCCATCGGTCACGCGGCCGATTGTCCCTGAAGCGCCGCCTGGTTGCGGATCAGGCAGCCGGAGCGATCGGCAGCGGAGCCGAGATTTCGGTTACTTCGGCGACCGTGACGGGCACCGGAACGATCGGCCAGGCGCCTTCGATCCGTTCGGCGCGCCCCTTCGACTCGAAATACGTCTGCAGCTCGATCGCCTGCGTGGAGGCCCACTCGATCTGGCGTTCGTGGAGCTCGAGCAGGTCGAACTCCTGGAGCTCGGCGGTGATGTTCGCCAGCTTCCAGGCCAGGCGGGCCGCCGCCAGGGCGTCCGCGTCGGCCGTGTGGGCATCGTCGAGGGCGATCCCATAGGACTCGCAGAGGACGCTCAGGGTGCGTTTGCCGGGCCGGTACATGTTGTAATTCTTGTCCAGTACGTACGGATCGATGACCAGCATCGCTTCCGGCCCGCCGATCATGTCGACCAGCGGCTGGAGACCGTAGCGGCGTGCCTCCCGGTCGAGGATGGTCAGGTCGAAGCGGGCGTTGAACGCGATGATCGGAATGTCCTGTGCGAGCTGCTCGGCCAGGACCCGGGTGATCTCTCCGACGGCCTGCTTGGCGGGCAGGCCTTCCGAACGGGCCTTCCCGGTCGTGATGCGATGGACGGCGGTCGCTTCCGCCGGGATCTCGACCCCGGGATCGACCAGCCAGTTGCGGCTCACGGTGTCGATCCCGTTGCCGACGAGGCTCACGGAAGCGGTCACGATGCGGTCGTTCTCCGTATCGGTACCCGTGGTTTCTATGTCGAAGGCGGCGAGGCGCCCGGCGTGCCAGCTCATGAAATCAAAGGTACCGGGGGTTTCGGACATCATTTCGGCCATGCGAAAGGGGTCGCGCAACCGGCACTGCTTCTGACGAACAGCCCTTTCCCGGCACTCTGAAGCCTCTTAGTCCCGGTTGATCGTCAGGGGCTCGTTCGCAGGAACGTGCTCGACCTGAAGTGTCGTGTGATCGATCTCGAAACGTACGTGGAGCATCGTCTCGAGATCACGCCGCGCGCCATGGCAATCGGCCTCCGGACCGACGAGAACGTGGGCCGAGAGCATCGGGAAACCGGAGGTGATCTGCCAGACGTGGAGGTCGTGGACCTCTTCCACCACTGGCAGCGAAGCCATGGCCATGCCGATCTCCTCGGCGTCCATGCCTTCCGGTGTGGACTCGAGCAGAACTTCGACCGATTCCCGAAGCACGGACCAGGCACTGGCGGCGATCAGCAGAGAGATCAGGATCGAGACGATCGCGTCGACCGGTTCCCAGCCGGTGAGAACGATGACCCCCGCGGCGATGATCACGCCGACCGATCCGGCGATGTCGGCGATGACGTGCCGCAGGGCCGCCTTCACGTTGAGGCTCTCTCCCCCGGCCGTGTAGAGCACCCGGGCCGAGATCAGGTTGATGGCGAGACCGGCGACCGCGATCACCATCATCTCGCCACCGAGGATCTCCACAGATTCGTCGAGCCGCTGGATCGCCTCGACGGTCACCCAGACCGATACGAGCACGAGCAGGATGCCGTTGACCAGGGCGGCGAGGATCTCCGCGCGTTCGTAGCCGAAGGTCCGCTTCGAGGTGGCGGGCCGCGCCGCGAGCATCACCGCGCCGAGGGCAAGGAATAGTGAGAAACTGTCGGAAAGCATGTGGCCGGCGTCGGCCAGCAGGGCCAGGCTGCCCGTGACCAGGCCGCCGACCGCCTCGACCACCATGAAGGTCGTGGTCAGCCCCGCCGCGATCAGCAGCGCCCGGCGGTCGGTGCCGCGATACGCACCGGGACCGTGGCTGTGTTCGTGGTCGCGTTCGGGTGAACTCATGCGATTCCAGTCTACGAACCCGGCTGCCACCGCTGATAGGTTGATCCCTTGGCCGCCAACGGGAAAACGCGAACCTCCGTCCGTCGGCACCGGAGTTCCTGATGTCCAACCCGATCACCGATCCGGACGTCAGCTGGAAGGACGCCGGCTCGGACTTCGTCCGCAGCGAGATCTCGGGCGGCGCCGTCCTGCTGGTGGCCGCGGTCGCCGCCGTCATCTGGGCGAATATCGGTGACACCTACTTCTCGTTCTGGCACTCGGAACTGACCATCGGCGTCGGCGACTTCTCGATTTCCGAAGACCTTCAGCACTGGGTGAACGACGCCCTGATGGTCATTTTCTTCTTCGTGGTCGGACTGGAGATCAAGCGTGAGCTCATCGTCGGTGAACTCAACGACCGGGCCAAAGCCACGTTGCCGATCGTCGCGGCGGCGGGCGGGGTCACGTTGCCGGCTCTCATCTTCGTCGCGTTGAACGCGGGCGGTTCCGGCATCCACGGGTGGGCGATCCCTATGGCCACCGACATCGCGTTCGCCGTTGCGGTCCTCGCCTTGATGGGTCCCCGGATCCCCTCCGGGGTTCGGCTCCTGCTGCTGAGCATCGCGATCGTCGACGACATCTTCGCGATCACGGTGATCGCGCTCTTCTATACGGACGGGATAAGTCTGGCCTGGCTCGCTCTCGGTGCCGGAGGACTCGGAGTCGTCGCCCTCATGTATCGCTTCGGTGTGGTCCGCATCGGGCCTTACGTGATGGCGGGCATCGTGGTCTGGCTGGGTTTCTTCGAATCAGGAGTTCACGCCACGATCGCCGGCGTACTACTCGGCCTGATGACACCGGCCCGGTCGGTCGAGGGCCGCAGAAGGGTCCTCGAGGACCTCGAGCACAGCCTCCACCCTTACAGCAGCCTGATCGTCGTCCCCTTGTTCGCGCTGGCCAACGCGGGCATCGTCATCAACGCAACCATCGCCGGGGATGCCGTGGCCAGTTCGGTGTTCTGGGGAATAGCCATCGGGCTGGTCCTGGGCAAACTCTTCGGCATCAGCCTGGCGACTTTCGCCGCACAGCGGATCGGGCTGGGCAAGGTTCCCGAGGGAGTCGAGCCGGCTCACATCTGGGGCATCGCTGCCCTTGGTGGAATCGGGTTCACCGTCTCGATCTTCATTTCGGGGCTGGCCTACGAGATGCCGCAGACGGTGGAGATCGCAAAGATGGGCATCTTCGCTGCGTCACTGGTCAGCGCGGGGTTCGGCTCGGTACTAATGCTCAGAAAGACAAAGAACGAGTAGCGAGTGATTCTGGTTCAGTTATTCAGGTCTCCAGGGCCCGGCCGGCGGACACGCCCGGATCGGGTCCCAGTCCCGGCGAGACGTGGTTCGGCGGGCCCTCGGGACCGCTGTCGGCCGGTTCGACGTTTCCTGTGTGGACGTCCTCGCTCGGGCTCGTCCGGATTCCTTCGAGCTGGTCCAGGTACCGGTCGACCATGCGCGCGCACTGGCGGCCCTCGTTGATCGCCCAGACGATCAGCGACTGGCCGCGACGGGCGTCACCGGCGGCAAAGACTCCGGGAACCGAAGTCTCGAAGGTGCCGGCCTTGATGTTGCCGCGTCCGTCCTTTTCGACACCCATACGATCGAGCAGTTCCTGCTCCGGGTGAAGGAAGCCCATGGCCAGCAGGACCAGGTCGGCTTCGATCTCGAAGCCCGTGCCTTCGACCGGGCCGAACGGAGGAGCATCTTCGGCGCGGGCCGCGTGGAGGGTCTTGACCCGGCCGTTCTCGCCGGTGAGGTGGGTCGTGGTGACCGAGAAGTCCTGTTCGCCCCTGTCGACGCGCAGGGCCTCTTCCATGGCGTAGGAAAGGCGGTACTTCTGGGGCCAGAGCGGCCACGGGGTACGATCGTCGGGCCGGTTCTCGGGCGGTTCGGGCAGCAGTTCCAGCTGGACGACCTGCTTGGCGCCTTCGCGGATCGAGTTGCCGACGCAGTCGGCTCCGGTGTCGCCGCCGCCGATCACGACGACGTTCTTGCCGGCGGCCGTGATCTCTCCGGGCGGCGGCGGCGAAACCGGAGGCTTCGGACCGATTTCGTTCGCCAGCCAGCGGTTCCGGATGTAGAGGTAGTCCATCGCGAAGTGGACGCCATCGAGCTCGCGTCCGGGGACCGGAAGGTCACGCGGCACCCGCGAACCGGTCGAAAGGATGACCGCGTCGTAACGGGAGTTCAGTTCCTCGACGGTGAGGTTGACACCGACGTCGACGCCGCACTTGACCACGACGCCTTCGTGGATCAGCTGCTGGACGCGCCGCTCGACCACGGTCTTCTCTATCTTGAAGTCAGGCACGCCGAACCGGATCAGTCCGCCGACAGCCTCGTCACGTTCGTAGAGCACAACGGAATGCCCGGCGCGGCGGAGCTGCTGGGCGGCCGCCATGCCGGCCGGACCGGCACCGACGACGGCGACGGTCCGAAGCGTCTCGCGCTTCGGCGGGCGGGGACGGATCCAGCCTTCCTTCCAGGCGCGGTCCACGATGGTCTGTTCGATCTGCTTGATCGTGACCGCTTCGTTCTCGCGGATCTCGAGGACGCAGGCGGCCTCGCAGGGAGCCGGGCAGAGGCGACCGGTGAATTCGGGGAAGTTGTTGGTGGCGTGGAGCTGACGGATCGCGTCCTGCCAGCGGCCGTGGTAGACGAGGTCGTTCCAGTCCGGGATCAGGTTGCCGAGCGGGCAGCCGTTGTGGCAGAACGGGACCCCGCAGTCCATGCAGCGGGCACCCTGGTCTGCGATCTCCTCGTCGCTCCGCTTCTCGACGAACTCGCCGTAGTCGGTGACCCGCTCCGCCGCGTCCCGGTACGGGATGCCGACACGGTGGATCTCGAGGAACCCCCCCAGCTTGCCCATGCTCAGGCCTCCCGGTCTGCGGAGACGGTCTGGGGCTCTCCGATCACGTCGGCGGCTTCGTCTTCTTCAGCGTCGGTCTCGACGTCCCCGGTCTCGGATTCGAGCTCGGCCAGAACCCGCTTGTAGTCCGCCGGGAAGACCTTCACGAAACGGGTCGAGCTCTCGGTCCAGCTGTTCAGCAGCCGGTCCGCGACCTTCGATCCGGTGCGGCGGCCGTGTTCTTCGATCAGGCCACGCAGCTCGATCAGGTCGGCTTCTTCCGGCTCCTCGATCTGGTTGAGCATGGTCGGGTTGATCCGCTCCCGGAACTTGCCGGTCTCGTCGAGCACGTAGGCGATGCCACCGCTCATGCCGGCGGCGAAGTTTCGCCCGGTCGGCCCGAGCACCACGACCTGACCGCCCGTCATGTACTCGCAGCCGTGGTCACCGACGCCTTCGATGACCGCGGTGGCGCCGGAGTTCCGGACGGCGAAGCGCTCGCCGCCGATGCCGCGGAAGAACGCGCGGCCGCTGGTGGCGCCGTAGAGCGAGGTGTTGCCGACGATCACGTTGTGTTCCGGCACGTAGTCGGTGCCTTCCGGCGGTGCGACCGCGATCGTGCCTCCGGAGAGTCCCTTGCCGGCGTAGTCGTTGACCCCACCCCGCAGGGAGAAGGAGACGCCCGGAGCGAGCCATCCACCGAAGGACTGGCCGGCGTTGCCGCTCATGTTGACCTTGATCGTGTCTTCCGGCAGGCCATCGGCGCCGTGTCTGACCGCGATGGCGTTGGAGAGGATCCCGCCCACGCAGCGGTCGATGTTCCTGACCTCGGCGTCGAACTCGACCGCGGTGCCGTTCTCGATCGCTTCTCTCGCCTTCTCCATCAGCTTCCAGTCGAGGTTGTCCTGGAGCGGCGACTCCTGATCGATCATCTGGTGGCGGGCGGCGTCCTCGGGCACGTCCTCCGGGAACGCGAGGACGTTGGTCAGGTCGATCCCGCGGGCCTTCCAGTGCTCGACCGCGTCATCGGCCTCGAGCAGTTCGGTGCGGCCAATCATCTCGTCGATGGTCCGTACGCCGAGCCCGGCCATGATCCTACGGGCCTCTTCGGCCACGAAGAAGAAGTAGTTGACCACGTGCTCGGGGGTGCCCGTGAACCGCTTGCGCAGCTCCGGATCCTGCGTGGCGACGCCGACCGGGCAGGTGTTGAGATGGCAGGCACGCATCATGATGCAGCCGGTGGCAATCAGGGGCGCGGTCGAGAAGCCGAATTCGTCGGCGCCGAGCAGGGCGGCGATGACCACGTCACGGCCGGTCTTCAGCTGGCCGTCGGTCTGGACCCGGATCCGCGAGCGCAGGTCGTTCTTGATCAGCGTCTGCTGGGTTTCGGCGAGGCCGATTTCCCAGGGGATGCCGGCCGCCTGGATCGACGAGAGCGGCGAAGCGCCCGTGCCTCCGTCGTGCCCGGCGATCAGGACGTGGTCGGCGTTGGCCTTGGCCACACCGGCGGCGACGGTGCCAACGCCCACTTCGGCGACCAGCTTGACCGAGACCGACGCCTTCGGGTTCGCGCAGCGCAGGTCGTAGATCAGCTGCTTCAGGTCCTCGATCGAATAGATGTCGTGGTGTGGCGGCGGCGAGATCAGGGTCACACCGGGGGTTGTGTGCCGGACCGAGCCGATGTACTTGTCGACCTTGTGGCCGGGCAGCTGGCCGCCCTCGCCGGGCTTCGCGCCCTGCGCCATCTTGATCTGGAGCTGGTCGGCGTTCGAGAGGTAGTGGATCGTCACTCCGAAGCGGCCGGAAGCGACCTGCTTGATCGACGAGCGGCGCTGGTCGCCGTTGTCGTCCGGCTCGAAGCGGACCGGGTCCTCCCCGCCCTCACCGGTGTTCGACTTGCCGCCGAGGCGGTTCATCGCGATCGCCAGGTTCTCGTGCGATTCGCGGGAGATCGACCCGAGTGACATCGCACCGGTCGCGAACCGCTTGACGATCTCGGACGCGGGTTCGACTTCTTCCAGCGGGATCGGGTCCTTCGTCTCCCTGAGTTTGAAGAGGCCGCGCAGCGTGGCCTTCTTGACGGCTGTGTCATTGACCTGCCGACTGAACTCGTCGTACTTCTCCTGGGCGTCGCCACCGTTGCCGCGCACGGCGTGCTGGACGAGGGCGATCGTCTCGGGGTTCCACTGGTGGAACTCGCCGTCGCGCCGCCAGGCGTAGACGCCACCGACGGGCAGCAGGTCCTCGTGGCTGCTCGGGTAGGCCTGGTTGTGCCGGTCGAGCGTCTCTTCCGCGATGACACCGAGACCGATGCCGCCGATCCGGGAGGCGGTCCCCGTGAAGTATTTCTCGACCATCTCGTGCTCGAGGCCGACCGCTTCGAAGATCTGGGCGCCGCAGTAGGACTGGATCGTCGAAATGCCCATCTTCGAGATCGTCTTGAGCAGGCCCTTGCCGATCGCCTTGACGACGTTTCGCTGGGCGCGGTCCGGCGAGTCCATGTCGGGCACGAGGCCCTGGACGACGAGCTCGTCGACTGTGTCCATCATGAGATACGGGTTGATCGCGCTGCAGCCGTAGCCGATCAGGGTTGCCATGTGGTGGACCTCGCGCGGCTCCCCGGATTCGAGGACCATGCCGGCCTTGAGGCGCGTGCCGGCCCGGACCAGGTGGTGGTGGATGGCGGCAACCGCGAGCAGAGCGGGGATCGGCACCCGGCGGGGACCCATCCGGCGGTCGGAGAGGATCAGGATGTTGTAGCCGTTCTCGATCGCCTCTTCGGCCTCTTCGCAGACCGCCTGGATTCGCGTGGCGAGCCCGTCCGGCCCTTCGGCGACGTCCCAGGTGATGTCGATCGTGTCCGCGCGGAAGATATCGTGGTTGACGTGGCGGATCGTCTCGAGTTCCTGGTTCATCAGGATCGGCTGGTCGAGGCAGAGCTGGTGGGCGTGCTTCCCGGTCTCGGTGAGGAGGTTCTGCTCGGACCCGACGCCGACGGCGAGGCTCATCACGACCTCTTCGCGGATCGGGTCGACCGGCGGGTTGGTGACCTGCGCAAAGAGCTGCTTGAAGTAGCTGTAGAGCGGCGGGCGGTTGTCCGAGAGGACGGCCAGCGCGTTGTCGTTCCCCATCGAACCGGTCGGTTCGGCACCGGTGGCGGCCATCGGCGCGATCAGGACGCGCAGGTCCTCCTGGGTGTAACCGAACGCGAGCTGGCGGCGCGGCGTCGGCTGGACGCCGGTCATCGTCACGTAAGCGGTCGGCAGGTCGTCGAAGTGGACCGAAGACCTGTCGAACCACTCGGCATAGGGCTGCCGGGTCGCGATCTCCCGCTTGACCTCTTCGTCCTCGACGATCATGTGCTTCTCGAGGTCGACCAGGAAGAGCTTGCCGGGCTGGAGCCGGCCGAGGCGCTTGATCTCTTCCGGCTCGATATCGAGCAGGCCGATCTCGGAACCGAGCACGACCATCCCGTCCTTGGTCTCGACCCAGCGGCCGGGACGCAGGCCGTTCCGGTCCAGCGTCGCGCCGATCACGCGGCCGTCGGTGAAACAGACGGCGGCGGGTCCGTCCCACGGCTCCATCAGGCACGAATGGAAGGCGTAGAAGCCTTTGAGCTCCTCGGAGAGGTCGTCGCGGTCGCGGTAGGCCTCGGGGATCATCATCATCGCCGCGTGCGGCAGTGAGCGGCCGGCGAGCATCAGGAGTTCGAGCACATTGTCGAAGGTCGCGGAATCCGAGCCGTCCGGCCGGACCACCGGTATCACCTTGTCGAGGTCGTCTCCGAAGAGCTCGGAGGCGAGCTCGGATTCACGGGCCCGCATCCAGTTGATGTTGCCGCGAAGGGTGTTGATCTCGCCGTTGTGGGCGATCAGCCGGAACGGATGAGCCAGCGCCCAGCTGGGAAAGGTGTTGGTCGAGAAGCGCGAGTGGACGAGGGCCATCGCGGAGCGGACGCGCTCGTCCCGGAGTTCCGGGTAGAAGCCGGGCACCTGGTACGAGGTGAGCATGCCCTTGTAGACGATGGTCCGGGAGGAGAAGGAAGCGAAGTAGAACTCACCGTGCGCCTCGATGTCGCACACACGGCGGATCACGTACAGCTTGCGCTCGAACGCATCCCGGTCGCCGCCGAGCTCGGGCGAGGCGCCGACGAACACCTGGCACATGTGCGGGCGGCTGAGGTTCGCGGTCTCGCCGACGTGGCGGGTGTCGACCGGGACGTCGCGCCAGCCGAGGAGGGTCTGGCCTTCGGCCTCGATCTCCTTCGAGATCGTCTCGACGAGCTCGGCACGCCTGGCCGCGTCCTGCGGCAGGTAACACATGCCGACCCCGTACTCGCCGGCGGGCGGCAGGTCGAAGCCGGCCTCCTCCTGGAAGAAGAGGTCGGGGATCTGGATCAGGATGCCGGCGCCGTCTCCGGTGCTGGCGTCCGCCCCGGCGGCACCGCGGTGCTCGAGGTTCTCGAGGGCCAGGAGACCGTTCGAGACGACGTCATGGCGTGCCTCGTTGTCGAGACGCGCGACCATCGCGACTCCGCAGGCATCATGTTCAAATGTGGGGTCGTACAGTCCATCCGGGGACGGCGACGACGTGACGAATTCGGTCAAATTTCCACGCTCCAGTGCCGGCGCGGGCTATATGGGTGGTCGGAACGGGGTGGTTTCAGCGGCTGAAACGGCCATCCGCCGGAGCCAGTCCACCCCGGTCAGGATACCGAATGAAGGGTCGCCCGGCCTGTCCCGCCGGCCAAATCTTTTCGGAGGCCGCTTCGTACGGGGTTGCGTCCGCCTCGCGTCAGGCCGACTTCGCGGCCTTCTCCTCGTACACCGCGCGCCTCCCGGTATCGACGTTGGTGAGTACCTCATCGGCCTTGAGGGCGCGCATGAAGAAGTCCCGTCCGCCGGCGGGCAGCAGCCCGATCGGCGCGGTGATGTACCGCGCGTGCCTGGGCAGATGGACCTCGCTCTCGCCCTTGACGATGGCGCGGGTGATCGCCTCGGCCACGTCATCCGGCTTCAGCAGGTCGACCCCGCGGGCGCTGCCGAGTCCGGCTCCGAGTTCGGTGTCGACGACGGCCGGCATCACGCAGGTGACCCCGACCCCGGTGCCGTGAAGTTCGTTTCGCACCGCGTCGCAAAGGCCGACCACGGCGAACTTGGTGGCGCAGTAGGTCGCGGCGCCGGGGAAGCCCGACTTGCCTGCCTGGGACGCTACGTTGACGATCCGCCCGCGCCGGCGCGGCTTCATCCGCCGCATCCCGACCTTGGTGCCGTTGATGACCCCGGAGAGGTTGACCGCGATCTGGGTCGCGGTGATGTCGTCGGACTCCTCGTCGAGAGGCCCGAGGATCATCACCCCGGCGTTGTTGATCAGGACGCTGACCGGCCCGATCTCGGCCTCGGTGCGTTCGGCGAAAGCCTCGAAGGAATCCATGTCGGTCACGTCGAGGCGGCCGCCGATGTTGCCCGGGCCGAGTTCGTCCGCCAGCCGTTCTGCGGCGGCGTGGTCGAGGTCACCGAGCGCCACCCGGGCTCCGGCCCTGGCCAGGGACCGTGCCGTCGGCGTCCCGATGCCCCCCGCGCCTCCGGTGATCAGTACGACTTCTCCGTGCAGCGGGCGCTCGACTTCACTCACAGGTCTCTCCTCAGGCGTCATCGAGTGATCGGGATTCCAACGCCAATACCGTGACGATCCCGATCACCTCGGATTCTTTCGGACGATCGTTCGTCCAATCTATCGCTGGAGGGACCCGCCCGGGCCTCCCCACGACTACGCTTTGTCTCCCTTGGACGTACTGACCGCGACAGACCCCGCCGCGGGAGTCGGATTGTTCGCCGCGCTGCTGGCGGGACTCGTCTCCTTCCTGTCCCCCTGCGTGCTGCCGCTCGTGCCCGGCTACCTCTCCGCGGTCTCCGGGATCTCGCCTAGCAACCTCGAGGATGCGGGCTGGAAGAAGGTCCTCGTCCCGAGCCTCCTCTTCTGCGCAAGCTTCTCGGCGATCTTCATCCTGCTCGGCCTGACCGCGACGAAGATCGGCTCCACCCTGAGCGACAACCGCGAGCTCCTCGACAAGATCGCGGCGGCCCTGATCATCCTGATGGGCATCCTTTTCGTCGCCTCGTTCTTCGTCCTCAGGCTGAACCGCGAGTGGCATTTCGACGCCCTCATGGCCCGGGCCGGCAAGGGCGGGCCCATCGTGGCGGGCGCCGCGTTCGCAGTCGCCTGGACGCCCTGCATCGGCCCCACGCTCGGGGCGATCCTGTCCGCCGCCTCACTGACTGACTCGGCCGCCCGGGGAGCTCTGCTCCTCGCGGTCTATTCGGCAGGCCTGGCGATCCCGTTCCTGCTGACAGCCGTCGCCTTCAACCGGATGACGACCGCGTTCGCGGTGGTGAAGAGGCACTACAACGTGATCATCGCGATCGGTGGGGTGATCCTGATCGCGATGGGAGTCCTCCTCTGGACGGGAGAGTTCTACCGGATCAACATCGAGGTCCAGAACTGGCTGACAGACCTGGGCGTGGATTTCTGGAACGATGTGTAGGGCCGAAAGGTCGAGTCTCGCGAACTCCGGACGCAACCGATCGGGATCGAGCCGGAATAACCGGCATAGTCCCGATCAGTTCCCTGAGCCCGGGCTGCCCACGCCTGAAATCAGTTGCGTGACGGTTCCGGGAATTCCGGTAGCTCCGCCGGGGCTCCCGGATTCTCCGGTGACTCCTTCAGCGGGGTCACCGTGACCAGCTCACGTCCCACAGCTTCGGTCTCTTCCAGGTCCTCCCCGTCCGTGTCGCGCGAGCAGACGATGCGGAACCGGCCGGTACCGAGATCCGGGTCGCCGACGATCGGCAGTCCCCGGATCTCCTCCCAGCCGAGGCGTTCGATCTCGAAGGGATTCATCCGCACCTCGGCCGCC
The DNA here is from genome assembly GCA_963695885.1 of uncultured Solirubrobacterales bacterium. GTDB lineage: Bacteria > Actinomycetota > Thermoleophilia > Solirubrobacterales > 70-9 > 67-14. The sequence goes on from CAVOIH010000005.1 coordinate 15,902, forward strand.
GGGAACGGGCAGCTGGTGTTGTGGTGATCGATCGCCTTCGAGATCGCTTCGAGGTTCTTCGACTCGGGGGAAGCCATTCGTCGATTATGTCACTCCCGCAAGTGGAGCACGGGGGCTGCCTGACAGCGGCTGGCAAGGAGCAAAGGCCGGTAATATCCGCGATCGTACTCACGTACTTGAGCTGATATTCCCGGCCGTCGACGAAGTCCAGGCGGCGCTCAGGCAGTTCCCGGGTGCCGCTTCCTAATTGTTGGTCCAGATCGTTCCCACGCCGCCGAAGCCGAGACGGTTCCTGGTGGCTTCGGTGAGGTCGTAGTCGCGCCCCGCGACGTAAGGGCCGCGGTCGATCACCGGGGCGACCACAGTGTTGCCGTGGTACCGGATGGTTACCCTGGTGCCGCACGGCAGCGTCTTGTGGGCGACGCCGATCGTGCTCGGGGTGAGCGTGCCGCCACAGGCGACACCGTTGCCGTAGAGGCCGGGACCGTAATACGAGGCGCCGGACGGCCGCAGCCCGTAGACCCGGAAGCGGCGGCTCCCATCGCCAGTGGCGGCCGAGTTACCGGCGCTGAACACACGCACGTGGTAGGTACCCGATGACCTCGGGCGCCAGGAGGCGGCGAATCCGCCGTGCTTCCGGGTGGTGGTGCGGATGGTCTCACCCGCGCCGACGACGACGATCTTGACCCGGCGGACGCCGCGCGGCTTGACGACACCACGGATGCCGAGCTTGTCGCCGAGCTTCACGAAACGGTGGACGCCGCCCATCTTGATGGTGCTGCGGACCCTGATCTTCCGGAGCGGCGATTCCTCGCCGGCCGGGGTGACGATCTTGAAGCCGCCGCTCCTCCGGGCGGTGACGTCGGTCTTGTAGAAGCCTTGCTTGTCCGTGGCCACCTGCTTGAGGTGGTCGAACGATCTGGTCCCGGCGTCACGGAACAGCAGCTTCACTGACTTGCGGCCGAGGAGGCCGCTGCTGCCGCGGACCTGGACTTCACTGCCGACCCGGACCAGTTTCTTTCCTACCTTCACTTTGGGAGGCGTCGAAGATCTTTTGAAACTGGCCGGAAGCCCATCTGCTGCCAGCGCCGGAGCAGCGAGCAAGGTGATCGAAAAAAGGGCGCAGAGAGTCAGTACAGCGGCCCGTACGGGCGTGAGGGGATTCATGGGGTGTTTCTCCTTTGTTCGCCTGCGGGGTCAGCTGTCGGACTCACGGGCTGTGGCTGCCCGTTATCGGCGGATCACCGCTGAATTCGCCCCGTGCCCGCTGCCTTCGGGCGGCAGCGCTGCGATTGGGTCCCCCGCCCGCCACGATTGTTAGTGACGGTTCGGCGTTATGTGAGTGTTCTGTTAAGAGGCAACAGTGAAGAGGTTCCCGGGTAGTGCCGGTGTGAGCAGGCTCACAGGCCCGTTTGCAGCAACAAATCGACCGCCGGAAGATCTACCCGGCGGGTACGGGGTCCTGATCCATGCTTCGCGCAGATACAAGCTGGCGAGACCCCCAAACGGGGAGCGGCGATAATCTCCCCGTGCCCGCGATTCCACGGACAGCCCTTGCCCAGATCAACCCCACTGTGGGCGACCTCGACGGCAACGCCGCCTTGATCCTGGACTGGATCCGGGAGGCCAAGGGCGCGGGCGCCGAACTGGTGGTCTTTCCGGAGCTTTGCATGACGGGCTATCCGGCCGAGGACCTGTACCTGCGGCCCGACTTCATCCGCGCCAACGCGCTCCAGGTTGCCGAACTCGCCCAGGATGTCCACGGCATCACCGCCGTGGTCGGATTCGCCAATCCGGTGACCGATCCGGTCGGCGTGGCGATCGCGGCCAACGCGGCCGCCGTCATCGAGGACGGCAGGGTCATCGCGGTCTACCACAAGCGCCTGCTGCCGAATTACGGCGTGTTCGACGAGTTCCGGACCTTCCGGGACGGGGCCGACCCCCTGATGGGAGAGGTCGCCGGCAGCATGGTAGGCCTCACTATCTGCGAGGACTGCTGGGATCCGAGATCACCGGTGGCAGAACGGCTGGCTCCCGGTGCCGACCTGATCGTCAACCTCTCGGCGTCTCCGTACCACCGCGGCAAGGCCGGCGAACGGGAAGAGATCTTCCGCGAGGTGGCGATCCGCGAGAACAGGCATGTAGCGATGGTCAACACCGTTGGCGGCCAGGACGAGCTGGTCTTCGATGGTGGCAGCGTCCTGATCGCCCCGGATGGCACCGTGCTCGCCCGGGCCGGGCAGTTCACGGAGGACCTCGTGATCTGCGACGAGGCACCGGAGCCCGCTCCGTGGATGGACGACCTCGACGAGGTGTACACAGCTCTGGTCACCGGCATCCGCGACTACGTGACGAAGAACGGGTTCGCGCACGTCGGCATCGGCCTATCCGGCGGGATCGACTCGGCCCTGGTGGCGGCCCTCGCTACTGACGCCCTCGGACCGGACCGGGTGACCTGTGTCGTCATGCCTTCACGGCACTCCGCCGGGGCTACCCAGAGCGACGCCCGGGAGATGGCGGCCCGCCTCGGCACGGAGATGATCGAGATCCCGATCGAACGGCCGGTCGCGGCCTACGGCGAGTTGCTCGGGGAGGACGCGACCGGCGTCGCCGCCGAGAACCTCCAGGCCCGCATCCGGGGCAACCTGATGATGGCACTCTCGAACAGCCGGGGCTGGCTGATCTTGACCACTGCGAACAAGAGTGAGACCTCGGTCGGCTACTCAACCCTCTACGGCGACCTGGCCGGCGGCCTGGGCCCGATCAAAGACGTGCCGAAGACCCTCGTCTACGAGCTCTGCCGCCACCGGAACGGCATGTCCCCGGTGATCCCGGAGGACATCATCGTCCGTCCCCCCTCCGCCGAGCTGCGGCCGGACCAGAAGGATTCCGACAGCCTTCCCGACTACGAGGTGCTGGACCGCATCCTCAAGCTCTACGTCGAAGAGGACCAGGGTCCGGCCCAGATCGCTGCGACCGGCGAGGATCCCGAAGTCGTCGCGAAGATCGTGGCAATGGTTGACCGGGCCGAATACAAGCGCCGCCAGACTCCTCCCGGCCTCCGCATCACGACCAAGGGATTCGGCCGGGACCGGCGCATGCCGATCACCAACCGGTACCGGCCCTGGAAGGCGCAGGACCCCGCCGTTGGTCCGCGCGAAGGCGGCTAAACCTTCGGCTCTTCCTTGTCCTTGACCAGGAAGCCGAGGTCGACCCCTTCGGGTGCGTCCCGGATGGCCATCGTCATCTGGGCCATGGCGCAGGTCCGGCCTTCGAAGTCGCGGATCGTTGCCCGCCAGACCCAGGTCATGCGTCCCCGGTGGACAGCTTCGGCCTCTACTTCGATGCCACCCGCCGATACCGGCCGGAGCAGGTTCACCGAGATGTTCTGTCCCATCGCCACCCGGTTGTCGCGCACGACTGCAGTCGCGGTCGCCATCGAGCAGAGACTCTCGACCACCGAGGCCATGACCCCGCCGTGCATGATCCCCATCGGCTGGCGGTGGTCGTCCCTCATGGCGAGGCGAACGACCGCCTTGGCCGGGTCGGAGGACACCCATTCGGTGCCGAGGAGGACGTCGAACGGGGAGTCGGGAAGCTTCACGTCGGTCATATGCCCATGATCATAAACCCATAGAGTCCCGCCGGATGGCCCTTAGCGAGGACAGTCGGACCCTGCTCCAGCTCCTGCTCGGACGCGGCAAATCCTATCGCGACATTTCCGGACTGCTCGGGATCGACGAGTCCGAAGTACGCGACCGCGCCCACCAGGCCCTGACGGAGATCAATGGCGGTGATCCCGACCGGGACCTGAACCTGACCGATTACCTGCTCGGCCAGAGCGACCCGATCAGCCGGGCCGAGGTCGCCCGGGAACTCGCCGGCAACCAACAGGCGGCCGAAACAGCCTCGAGCCTCACCGACCAGCTGCGGCTGCTGGTGCCGGGTGCAGACCTGCCCAAGGTTCCCGGCGGCAAGGTCACTCCCGCGAAACGCGGCCTGACTTCACGTCCCGGCCCTTCGAAGGCCGGTTCGCCGAAAGCTGAAAACGAAACCGGCCAGGGACGGTCCCTCACTGGCAAGCAACGGCGGAACATCGCCCTCTTGCTCGGAGCGGCCCTGATCGCCGTCGTGGTGATCCTCGCGCTCACCGGCACCTTCGACGGTGGCGACGAATCGTCCGGAACCGACGGCGACCCGGCCCCGACGACCGCGTCGCTCAACGCCGTCCGGGGCGAGTCCGGCGAGGGCGACGTCCAGTTCGGCTTCAGCGGCGCCGACCTCGCGGCGAATCTCGACTTCACCGGCCTTAAGCCCACCTCCGACGGCCGGAGCTACGTGCTCTGGCTGAACGGCTCCGCCGGGGCTTTTCCGATCCACCAGAGCGAGGTCGAGGACGACGGCGCGATCGGGGGCCAGATCCGGATCAACCAGGCGGTGATCTGCTTCATCGCGGCCGACATCTTCCCCACCATGCGGCTCTCGAGGGTCGACGACTCGCAGATGGAGACGGTGCTGCGCCAGGCCGCGCGGGCGAACCGGGGCCAGGGCGCATTCCCGGAGTACGCCGGTGAGACCGTGCTTCAGGGTGGCATCGCGATGCCGCAGGAATCGAAGGAACAGATCCTTCCGTCCTGCGCACCCGCCGGGACCTCAGCCTCCGGACAGTAGCTTTCCGGGATTCATGATCCCGGCGGGATCGAAGCGGTCCTTGAGCCCCGCCAGGGCATCGATGCCCAGCTCGCCGATCTCACCCTCGAGGTAGGGCGAGTGATCGCGGCCGGTGGCGTGGTGGTGCGACAGTGTCCCGCCGCACTCCTGGATCGCCCGGCAGGCGGCGGCCTTCACCGGCGGCCACGATGCCGCTCCGCCGTCGGTGCCCGGGGACGAGATCACCGTGAAATAGAGGGACGCGCCGTCGCGGTAGGAATGCGAGAGGTGGCACATGACCACGCCTTTCATGCCCTGGGCAGCCATCTCGCTTTCCAGGGCGTCCTTGACGCGGCGGTAGAGCGCCGGGTGGGCGCTCCACTGTTGGGCGGTCTCGAGCGTTTCGACCAGGACCCCGCGGTCGAGCAGGGCTTCCCGCAGGTACGGGCCGTGGAAGCGGCCCTTCTGCCAGCTCTTGCCGACCTGCTGCCCGAGATAGACTGCTCGACCCCGCCGCAAAGCCTTCGCGGTCTCAGCCCGCCGCACCCGGACCCGGTCGGTCGTGCCCTCGAAGCCGACGATCATCAGGGCGCCGCCGGAACGGCCCCTCAGCCTCAGGTACCGCCGGAAGAGGTCCCCGGCGACGCCGCCCGGGGAGGACATGGTCAGCGAGGTGGAGGTCTCGTCTTCATCCGAGACCCTCGCGATGGTCGGCAGGGCGTCGTCCTGGGCCAGGCGGCGGATGATCTCGTTGCCTTCGGCGAAGCTGCCGGCGATCCACCCCTCGTAGCGGGTGGCCGCCGGCACCGGACGGATCCGCACCTCGACGTCGGGGATCACCCCGAAGATTCCCTCGGAGCCGATCACCACCTCCCGCAGGGCCGGGCCGATGGCGGTGTGCGGCGTGTCGAGGGTCGAAAGCTCTCCGGATGGCGTCGCCATCCGCACCGAACTGACCACCGAGTCGAACCGCCCGTAGCCGCCCGAGGACTGGCCGGCGGAACGGGTGGCCGCGAAACCGCCGATCGTCGCGTACTCGAAGGACTGGGGATAGTGACCGATCGTGAAGCCACGGGCCGCGAGTGCCGCTTCGGCCTCGGGGCCGCGCAGGCCGGCCCCGAGACGGGCGACCAGCGAGCGCTCGTCGACCTCCACCGAATTCAGGTTGACCGTGTCGAGGCTGATCACGCGGTCGAACCGGCCCTTTTCCGGGCTGACACCACCCACGACGCTGGTGCCACCGCCGAACGGCACCACCGCGATGCCGTGCTTCGAGCAGGCTTCGAGCAGGGGAACGATCGCGTCTTTGCCCGGGATCACGACGACCGCATCGGGCGCCTGGCTGATCTGTCCCGACCGCTTCTCGAGGAGGTCGAGATAACTCTGGCCGGCCGAATGGCGTACGCGGTCCTCGTGGCCGCTGAATAGGTTCTCCGCTCCCACGATCCTCGAGATCTCCTCGGGGATACCGGCAGCGCCGGGAATCGCCACCGAGTCGAGCGGCGGAACTTCCTGCGCCTCCGGGGGAAGGATCTCCCTCTCCTTCAAAAGCCCTTCGGCCTCCGGGGAGAGCTCGGTTACCTCGTCGGCCTTGCCCCATCCCCACCAACGGGTGTCGCGGCGCGGGTCCGCGGTCACCCGCTTCCGCCTTCAGCCGGCTCTTCGAACACCGCGGCAAGTGACGCGAGGGCCTGGTCGAGCATCTGCTTCTGGGTCTTCTTCATCATGAACCCGGCAAGGCGGGCGCTGCCCCGAAGGGTGTGGTTGGCGGTCAGGGTGATCTTCGTAGTTTCGCCATCGGGGCTGAGGCGTACTTCTGTGGTCTGATTCTGGAGATGCTCCTCGAACGGGGTCCCGGCCAGTTCGTGCTCCCAGACGTAACGCTCCGGGCGGGTGGCGCCGGTGCAGCGGTAGTCCATCCTGAGCTTCCTGCCGGAGTCGGCGGCCAGAACGTTCGTCCACCGGGTCCGCGGCGCACCGGGCTTGCCGTCCACGTTTTCCACCCGGGTCACCCGCGGCCACCAGTCGGTCAGGCGCCTGGGGTCGCTGATCACGTCATAGACACGGTCAGCCGGAGCGGGCAGGACGGTGTTGCGGCTGACGCTGGGCACGGCGTGGCCGATCAGCCGTCGGCGAGCCGGCGCAGATCACGCACGAGCAGCGCGTGCTTCAGCTCGCTGAGCACCGAGGCCATGCGTTCGAGGCTCTCCACCGCTTCCTTGCGGCGTTGCGGGTTTCGCGAGATCAGCTTCGGTGCGAGCAGGGCCTCGATCAGCTGGACCTCGCGGTCGGCCGAGGTCTTGAAGACCTTGAGGTTACGGGCGGCAACACCCGAGCGGGCGAGTTCGTTGCCGGCACGGACGATCTCCATGTCGGTTTCGTCGAAGACGTCGGCGCCGTTCTCCTTCTTCGGCGCGACCAGCCCGAAGTCGGCGAGCTCCCGCACGAACTCGGGGCGGGCGCCGGTCTCCTCGATCACCTCGTCCAGGGTGAACCGGGAACTGCTGGTGCCGACGAGCTTGGCGCGCCGCGAAGTGTTCGATTTCGAAGAGTTGCCGGTGCCGAGACCGCTGAGAGACGGGCCCGAGGCGAGTTCCTGGCGGATCACCCGGAGCGGCAGGAATTCGTCGCGCTGCAGGCGGAGGATCGTGCGCAGCCGGTTGACGTCGGCCTGGCTGTAGAGACGGTATCCGCCCTGGGTGCGGCGCGGCGTCACCAGCTTCTGGTCCTCCAGGTACCGGATCTTCGAGATCGAGACGTCGTCGAACTCCTTGCTGAGCACCTTTGCCACCACCCCGATGGTCAGGGCCTTGCGCGGCCGTAGCGGAGCCGCCGTCTGAGTCTCGCTGATCTGATCCGAAGAAATGGTCACTACTTCTCCAGGTAGCTCAGCTTGTACTTGCCGACCTGGATCTCGTCGCCGTCCTCTAGCCGCTGCGACTCGATGCGGCTGCGATTCACGTAGGTGCCGTTCAGGGAGCCGAGGTCGTCGATATACGTGCCGTCACCGCGAGTGACCAGCAACGCGTGGTTTCGCGAAACGGTGACGTCGTCGAGGAAGACTCCGGCGTCGGGGCTGCGCCCGATCGCCATCCGGTCCTCGTCCAACGGGAAACTCTCGCCGGCGCGGCCACCGCCGCTGCGGATGACCAGGGCGGCGCCGTTCCGTTCGATCTCTTCGTCGATATCGACCGCGGCGATCTCGCCGGTCTCACCCACCTGGTACGTGGTAGTCGACGGCTGCTCCTCCGCCCCCTCGCGCGCGCCGATGAAATTGCCGCACTTCTGGCAGTAGTTCGCGGCTTCGGGATTGACGAAGCCGCACTCGGGACAATAGGAGGTGGACGGCATGGGCCCCATTATAGGGGCAGAACCTAACCTTCAACTATGGCTTTACGGTTGGGCCGTTTCTCTCGCCTGCTGGATCTGGTCACGCCCGACCCGGGCGTAGAGCCAGGTCGCGAGGAAAGCCATGATCACGCCGATGACCAGCAGGGTC
>CAVOIH010000006.1:0-149662 GCA_963695885.1 uncultured Solirubrobacterales bacterium
CGCCGTCTCGATGATCAGCGCCAAGGAAGGCGACCTCGACCCCGGCCTGCTGGCCGACCGGACGAAAACCCTGCTCGAGCTGGCCGACACCGACCTCGGTGGCTTCGGTCCCGCCCCCAAGTTCCCGCCGGCCTCCACCCTCGACTTCCTGCTCTCCCGCGGGGAGACGGAACCCGTCGAGGTGACCCTCGACCGCATGGGTGCCGGCGGCATCTACGACCAGGTCGGCGGTGGCTTCGCCCGCTATTCGGTCGATGACGCCTGGCTGGTCCCGCACTTCGAGAAGATGCTCTACGACAATGCCCTGCTCGCCCGTACGTACCTCCACGCCTGGCAGGAGCTCGGCCACGACCGCTACCGCCGGATCACCGAAGAGACCCTCGACTGGATGCTGCGGGAGATGCGTGACGACGCCGGAGGCTTCTACGCCTCGCTCGACGCCGATTCCGAAGGCGAGGAGGGGGTCTTCTACACCTGGACGATCGACGAACTGCGAGAGGTACTCGGGGGCCGGGCCGACCTCGCCATCGAGACTTTCGGAGCCACCATCGACGGCAACTTCGAAGGGCGGAACGTCCTCCACTTCCCCTTCGAGCGTCCCCCCGGCCGGATCGACCCGGAGATCGAATCGATCCGGTCCGACCTGCTGGCCGCCCGCGCCGGCCGCGTCCGCCCTGCCCTCGACGACAAGGTCGTGCTTTCCTGGAACGCGCTTGCCATATCGGCCCTGGCCGACGCGGGCGCGGTCCTCGGCCGCGATGACTACCTCGGGGCCGCCAGGGAGTGTGCGGAGTTCATCTGGAGCCAGATGCGCGACTCCCAGGGTTCACTCCTGCGTTCCTGGCGACAGGGCGAAGCGAGACTGAACGCCTACCTGGAGGACCACGCTTTCCTGCTGGAAGCCCTGCTCACGCTCTACCAGGCGAATTTCGACGTTGCCGTGTTCAACCGGGCCCAGGGCCTCGCCGAGACGATGATCGACCGTTTTGCCGACCCGGACCGCGGTGGCTTCTTCACCACCTCCCACGACCACGAGACGCTGATCGCGCGCCGCAAGGACGTCGGCGACCACCCGATCCCGTCGGGCAGTTCCTCGGCTGCGCTCGGCTTGCTGCGACTCGGTGACCTGACCGGTGAGAACCGTTACGTGCGCCCGGCGCTCGGCGTGCTGAAGCTCCTGGCTCCGGCCACGGCCCGCCAGCCCGATGCCTTCGGTCACCTCCTCCAGGCGCTCCAGCTCTACCTCGCGCCGTCGGGCGAACTCGCGATCGTGACCCCGGAAGGTCGAGACCCGGTCAGTGCGGGAGAAGCGATGCTCGGGCAGTTCCGCACGCGTCACCGCCCGGAGTTCGTCGTGGCCCTGGGTCCCGAAGGCTCTTCGGTGCCACCGCTGCTCGAGGCCCGGAACGCGCTCGGCGGAAAGCCCACGGCTTACGTCTGTGAGAACTTCACCTGCCGGGCGCCGGTGAACGACCCGGGATCAATGCGAAAGGAACTCGATGCCGTGGGTTGACCGCGGCGATCGTTCCTGAGGGCGGCCCGCCACCCCAGCTCAAAGTACGGGCAGGAACCTGTCGATCTCGAAGGGCGTCACCTGGACCCGGTACGAATCCCACTCCTGCCGTTTCAGTTCGATGAATCGGCGGAAGGTGTGCTCACCGAGGGTCCGCAGCATCAGCTCGGAGTCGGCCGCCAGTTCGATCGATTCGCCGAGCGTCGCCGGCAACTGTTCGATTCCCCGCTGGGCCATCTCGTCGGGCCCGAGGTGGTACAGGTTCTCTTCCATCGGCTCGGGCAGCTCGTAGCCCTTCTCGATCCCCTCGAGCCCCGCCTGAAGCATTCCGGCGAGGCAGAGGTAGGGATTGGCTGCCGGGTCGGGACAGCGCAACTCGGGCCGGGCTCCGCCGGATTCGCCACTCTGCCGCTGAGGCACACGAATCAGTGACGAACGGTTCCGGCGCGACCAGGACAGATAGACCGGGGCTTCGAACCCCGGCACCAGCCGTTTGTACGAGTTGACCCACTGGGCATAGAGGGGAGCGATCTCCGGGGCGTGGCGCAACTGGCCCGCAATGAAGGCCTTGGCGGTGGCGGACAGCACGGTCGGGTGCCCTTCGTCGAAGAAGGCGTTCTTGCCCTCCCGGGTCAGAGACTGATGCATGTGCATGCCCGAGCCGTTGGCGCCATCGAGCGGCTTCGGCATGAACGTCGCGTGCCAGCCCTCCATCATGGCGTATTCCTTGACCACGATCTTCGAGGTCATGATGTTGTCAGCTGCGGACAGGGCACCGCTCGCCTTGAGGTCGAGCTCGTGCTGTGACGGCCCGGCCTCGTGGTGGGTCGAAGAAACGTGGACTCCCATGCGCCCCAGGGCCAGCACCGTTTCCCGGCGCACGTCGGAGCCGGCGTCCAGGGTAGTGAGGTCGAAGTAACCGCCCTCGTCGAGCACCTCGGGGACGCCTCCCTCCGGCCAGGCTGACTTGAAGTAGAAGAACTCGAGCTCCGAGCCGATGACGTAGTCGTCGAAGCCGAGGTCCGTCGCACGCTTGAGCGCGCGCTTCAGGATCCATCGCGGATCGCCTTCGTACGACAGGCCTCCTGGCACCTCGATGTCGCAGAACATGCGGGCCACCGCATCAATCCCCTCGGGACGCCACGGGATCAACTGGAAGGTCGCCGGGTCGGGCCTCGCGACCATGTCCGACTCTTCGACGGAATTGAAGCCGGTGAGAGATGCGCCGTCGAAGCCGATCCCCTGCTCGAAGGCCCGCTTGAGCTCGGTCGAATTGATCGAGAAGCTCTTGAGGTGCCCGAGCACGTCGGTGAACCAGAGGCGCACGAACCGCACGCCGTGTTCCTCGGCCAGGTCGAGAACGTCACTCGGGGTCTTGGATTGCTGGGCCATCTGCTCCTTTTGAAAGTACGGCGAGGGTTTGGAAGGGTGCTGCTCGGGGCAACGATACGCCACCGGGCTTGCGTGACGCCTACTTAAGGGGTATAACTTACTTGAGGTAAGTAACTAGCTAAAAGTAAAGTAATGGCCCGTTAAACGCCACCTAAAGCCCTTTGAGGGCGTGACGTACAAGAAAGATTGGGAAACGAGACCATCGTGACCGTTAAAACAGAAGTCAGCCGATTCCATATCCACGACGAACTGACCGCGCCGGACGAAAGCGCCCCCATCCTGAAGAGCATTCAGGTCGGTGGCCGTTCGGTGAACAAACTGGTCGGAGTTCTGGCCGGCTCCCCGGCCGTGCTCCGGGCCTACACCCGCATGCGTGCCGAACTGGCCCAGGGTGAACTCCCGCAGACGACCCGCCACCGCATCGCTCTGGCCGTGGCCGAGCACAAGGGCGACAGCTACAGCGTGGTCCAGTACGCAAAGACTGCCCGCAACGCCGGACTGGGACTCGACGAAGTGTCGCGGGCCCGCGGCTTCACCTCATCCGATCCCCGTGAAGCGGCGCTGCTGGCCTACCTGAAGGCAGCCCTGGAATCCGAGGGTGACCCGCCGATCTACCTGCACGAAGAAGCGCGGGAAGCCGGCTGGGACGATGAGCAGATCCTGGAAGCCCTGGCCCACGTGGCCCTGGGCGAATTCCAGAGCGTGATGGCCGCGGCAGCGGCCCTCCCCAAAGACCAGGCGACGCCGAGGGTTCTACCCGACGCCGCCTGACCCGGACGGGCTCTCCCCTCCCCTGAAGAGTTCCTCCTCCGACGAACAAGGGCGGCCGATCCGGCCGCCCTTGTTCGTTGCAGCTCTGGCGCCGCGGCCTGATTACTTGTTGATCACCTTCACGCGGTAGAGCAGCTGCTCGGCGCTGAAGCGGCAGCCGTATGCGCGCTTGCTGCCCACTTCTGTCTGGGGCTCGGAGTTCTTCATGTTCGGGTCCTGACCGCAAGTGTCACGCTCCCGGCCGGCCCGCCAGCTGTAAGTCATGTCGGGCCTGTTGTTCGCGTTGACGACCCGCCCGAGCGCCGGTGCCCAAGTCGGAACGGTCAGGGCGGCGTACCAGCCCTTCTTGACCTTGATCCGCTTCTCGAGGCCGATCGACGCCACATCGCCGAGGTACTTGTTCAGGCCTTCGACCGGGCTGCGCTTCATCAGCTCGAACTGGCGCTGGCCGTGGACCGTGACCGGCTTGAGGATCGAGATGCCCGCCTTGGGCTTGGGGCCGAAGCGCTCCTCGAAGAAGTTCCGCTGCATCCTGTTCACGGAACCGAGGCTGATCTTCCACCTGGTCACATAGCCGTTGAACGGGATCCGGTAGGGGGTGCCGATACCGTCGATCTCGGCCTGGAAACCGGTGACGATCGCGAGGGCCGAGCAGTCCATCGGGCAAAGGGGCTCCGGCAGCTTGCCGATGGCGCCGAGGACCTTGGTCTTCTTGGCGCGAACCGTGGGTTCGGCGTCCGCGCTACCGGCAGAGCCGATCCCGATCGCCGCCACCAGCAGGGCCGCCATCAAAGACGCAGCCAAAAGAGGGCGCGCTTTCCGGGTTACTTCAAAAGTTCTGAGTGACATCGATTCATTGCTCCTTGTAGATGCTTGTCCGCCGGTACGTGCGGTTCTCATAGAGACGCAACCGACCACGGTAATAACAGCGCCAAACCGCGGATGGATCGGTTTCGCGGTGAACGGAAACGCCCGTGAACCCCGCTTTCGGTGGCGAGCCGGGGACTCCCGGGAGGGAAGTCTTACTTACGCTTGACGACGGCGTAACGTACGTTGGCGACGCCGGCACTGATGAAGCCGAGCGCGTCGGCGCCCGCGTAAGTGAGGTCCAGCGCGCGGCCCGCAATGTAGGGCCCACGGTCGATGACCTTGGTCATGAGGAACCGGCCGCGGTACCCGACGAGGACCCTGGAACCGCAGGGCAGGGTCTTGTGGGCGACACCCACGGTACCGGGGCGAAGGGTTCCGCCGCAGGCGACACCGTTGCCGTAGAGGCCGGGGCCGTACCAGGATGCTTCGGTCTTCTTCAGCGACCGGATCATCGTCTTGGAGGTGGCCTCGTTCACGACGCCGCTCGTCGAGATGTCGGCCTGACGCTGGAATTTCTTGACCGCCGACTTCGTCGGTGAATCGAACTGCTGGGTCAGCGGCGAACTGAGCAGTGATTTCGACCGGACGATCCCCTTGAGGATCTTGACGTCGTCGCCGCTCATGCCCTTGCGCAGCGTGCGATTGCCGAAACGTGGGGCCTTATCCGCTGAAGCCGGGTTCGAACTCGAAACGGGCATCGAGATTCCGCCCGAACGAGTCGCGGCGGAACTCGCATCGACGCTGAGGACGACGAATCCGGTCATGAACGTGGCCGCCGCGATGAGCAGGATCAGAGCCGTATTCGGTTTTGCCAGCCAGGGGCTGCGGTGCATACCTTTGACTTTCTCTTTCCAAAGCTTCCGGGGTTAGCTGTCGGGCTCGCGCTGAAAGAGCAGCGCTACATGGCAGATGCCGATGATTCGCCCCAAGGACCAGGTCCAGATTGGGTCCCCCGGTCTCCACGATCTTGAGGTGGAGATTAAGCAGAAGGTGGCGGAAGATTAGCAAACGCTCAAAGAATCCGCTGTTATTTGTGTGCAACTCACATAGGCCGGGCTGAAACCGCCCGATTTGGAGGGATTTCGTCGGGCCGGCCATCTGCCGGGTACAATGTTCTTTCGTGAGTTGGACGGCTGCGGAGGGAGAGAAATCCCTTCGAGGAAAGTCCGGACACCGGAGAGCAAGGACGGTGGGTAACGCCCACCCGGGGAAACCCGCGGGACAGTGCCACAGAAATACACAGCCGATGGCGCGGCCACACGTGAGCTGCGAACAGGCAATGGTGAAAGGGTGCGGTAAGAGCGCACCGGCGTCGTGGTGACACGGCGGCCAGGTAAACCCCGTCCGGTGCAAGACCAAACAGAATCGTTGACCCTGCTCGGCGAGATTCAGGTAGGTCGCAGGTGCCTTCGGGCCCCGCCGGCGTTGATCAGCCGGCGAGATAGATTGTCGTTCACGACAGGATCCGGCTTACAGACTCACTAACCAGAAGGCGCCCCCGGGCGCCTTCTGCATGCACGGGCGGCGTCTAAATGGCGCGGAAGCAGCCGATCACCTTTCCGATCACCCGGGCGTCGGTGGTGATGATCGGATCCATCGTTTCGTTCTCCGGCTGGAGGCGGATGTGATCGGTTTCCTTGAAGAAGCGCTTGACCGTGGCTTCCTCTTCGTCGAGCATCGCCACGACGATCTGGCCGTTGTCGGCGTCCGGGGCCGGGTGGACGATCACGTAGTCCCCGTCCATGATGCCGGCGTCCTTCATCGACTCGCCGTGGACCTCGAGCACGTAGTCACCTTCCTCGCCGCCGATGACCGAAGGCACTTCGACGTAGTCCTCGACGTTCTCCTCGGCGAGCATGCCGGTGCCGGCCGAGATGCGGCCGAGCAGGGGCAGACCGGGGCGGGCCCCGCCGGGCATGGCGGACTCGACCGCGTCCACGGTGGCGTCGCGCGCGCTCTTCGCCTTCTCGACCAGCATCTCGATCGCGCGCGGCTTGCTCGGGTCGCGGCGCAACACGCCGGCTTTCTCGAGGTTCGCCAGGTGCACATGCACCGTGGACGAAGAATGGAGTCCCACCGCTTTGCCGATCTCCCTGACTGTGGGCGGGTAGCCCGTCTTGTCGGCGTACTTGCCGATGTAGTCGAAGATCTCTCTCTGCCGCTTGGTCAGATCAACCACGTCGCTCCTCGGTCGGCCGTTCGGCCTTCTCGGTTGCCAGGGTCGTTCGCATGCAGCGAACCTATGTTCGTACCTTAGCCACCTCTGCGGACACATGTTCGTGTCGGGCGGAAAACGAAACGATCCGCCCAGGCCGGCAGCGCACCGCCCCTCCCCCTTTCCCTAGAATCCCGACTCCTTCATGCGGCTGTGGCGGAATTGGTAGACGCGCAAGCTTGAGGGGCTTGTGTCCGAAAGGACGTGGAGGTTCGACTCCTCTCAGCCGCACTGTCGCATCTCCCGAACCCTGCTACGACACAGCCGGCTGAACGTCGACAACGGCGGCGCCGCGAAACTTGCCGCCTCGCAGGTCGTCGAGGGCAGTGTTCACGTCACCTAGCCCGTAACTGGTCACTTCGGTTCTGACGGGTATCCGCGGCGCGAGCTCGAGGAACTCTTCTCCATCGCGGCGGGTCAGGTTCGCCACGGAACCGAGGGTTCTCTCTCCCCACAGATCGGCGTAGGGGAAGGCGGGAATGTCGCTCATGTGGATTCCGGCGCTGATTATCCTTGCGCCCTTCGCGCTCACCCGGAGCGCAGCCGTCATCAACGATCCATCCGCCGCAAAGACGATGGCCCCGTCGAGCTCTTCCGGAGGATTCTCACCGGACGAGCCGGCCCATTCGGCCCCCAGCCGGCGAGCGAAAGCTTGCGATTCGGTATCCCCACCCCTCGTGAAAGCAAAAACCCTTCGTCCTTGGGCAACCGCCACCTGGCAGAGGATGTGGGCCGACGCACCAAAACCATAGAAGCCGATTCGCTCGGCGTCGCCGACCAGGCGAAGAGCGCGGTAGCCGATCAGCCCCGCACACAGAAGCGGCGCGGCCTGCTCGTCAGTGAGCCCTTCCGGCACGGGAAAACAAAACCTCTCGTCTGCCACTGTGAACTCCGCGAACCCCCCGTCGATGTCGTATCCAGTGAAGCGGGCCGAGTCGCAAAGGTTCTCCCGGCCGCTCCGGCAATAGCGGCAGGTGCCACAGGTCCACCCGAGCCAAGGAATCCCGACGCGGTCGCCGACTGAGTACCGAGATGTCGCGGGACCGGTCGCGGCAACGGTGCCGACGATCTGATGACCCTGGATCAACGGCAACTTGGGACTGTCGAGTTCGCCGTCGAGGATGTGGAGATCGGTACGGCACACACCGCAGACGTGGACGGCGATCGACACCTCACCCCGGCCGGGAACGGGATCCGGCACCTCGGAGAGCCGCAGTGGTCCGCCTGGTCGCTCTAGAACCATCGCTTTCATCAGACCGCTTCGCTTTCTCGGTTCACTCCGTGGACTTCCTCGGTTTTCTCCAGTCCGGTCAGTGACGAGGGGCTGAAATCGCTTCATCCTGAATCTAGCGTTCCGGAGTGCCCGCGACCCCCGCGCGCTCTAGGTAGTCACCACCTACAACGTCGGGTGTCCGTTGCCGAGGGAGTGCTTCAAACCTCTTCATATTCTTGTTCTTCTTAGCCGAAACCGGGACATCCCGGCTCAGGAGACCTTCGAGACGAGACGGAGCCGGACCATGGGTACAGGATTTCTGACACCGGTTCTCACGGCAGAGAAGAGCCGGGAACGCCCCGCGGACGTCAACAAGAGCACTGCTGCACGACCCGCGATGACGGGCTAGACAGTTGGCGCGGCCGAAATTCGTCCAGATTCCGCGTCAGCCGCTCGACCAGTACCGAGAACTGATGGGTTCAGAATTCCAACTGGTCGAATCGCTCGCCGATCGGGCGCGCGACCGATTCGCCGGCCGCGCCATCTGGCATGTCAGTTCGACGCTCAGGGGTGGCGGGGTGGCCGAAATGCTGCGCAGTTTCCTGCCCTACGTCCGTGACGCCGGAGTGGACACGAGATGGATCGTGCTGCGGGAATCAGCGGAGTTCTTCATCCTCACCAAACGGATCCACAACCGGCTTCACGGTTTCCCGGGAGACAACGGAGGACTCGCCGGCCTGGAACGGGAACTGTACGACCGAACGCTCGGCGTAAGCGCGGGCTACCTCGTGAACCTGATCCAGGAAGGGGACATCGTCTACCTCCACGACCCGCAGACAGCAGGGCTCGTGCCGGCGATCGCGCGTGCCGGGGGAACCGTCATCTGGCGATGCCACATCGGCTCCGACGATCCCAGTGCCTGGGCCGACTCAGCTCAGGAATTCCTCCTGCCCTACGTTCGCGAAGCAGACGCCTGCGTGTTCTCCCGCCGGCAGTACGCCTGGCCGGGACTGCAGGACGTACCCAACTGGATCATCCCGCCCGGGATCGACGCGTTCTCGCCGAAGAACCAGGAAATCAGCCCACCCGTGGTCGAAGACATCATCGGTGCAATCGGCCTTGGCGAAGTCGTCCCCACAGCAGATCCTCCTTTCACGAGGTCCGACGGAACCCCGGGTCGCATCGAACGCACGGCGGAGGTCACGCAGGTCGATCGACTCCGGCAAGACTGTCGCCTGATCAGCCAGATCTCACGCTGGGACCGGTTGAAAGACCATGCCGGTTTGCTGCGTTGTTTCGACTCCTATCTGAGCGACGAGGTTTGCCATCTCGCACTGGTCGGCCCCGCCACCCGTGCCGTCGCCGACGATCCCGAGGGGTCAGAGGTCTATTCGGCGGTCATGGCCGCCTTCGAGAAACTGAAGCCCTCCCGGCGCGAGCGGGTCCACATCGTCAATCTGCCGATGGACGACCTTGACGAGAACGGGGCCATGGTGAACGCGATACAGTGCCGGTCCGAGATAGTCGTCCAGAAGAGTCTTGCGGAAGGGTTCGGTCTCACCGTCGCGGAAGCGATGTGGAAATCGAAACCAGTCGTGGCCAGCGGGATCGGCGGGATCCAGGATCAGATAAAGGACTCCGAGAACGGAATGCTCATCGAAGATCCCGAGGACCTCGAGTCCTTTGCCGAGTCCATCAGCCGCCTGGAAGGGAACCGGGATCTGGCGGGATCCCTCGGCGCGGCGGGCAAGCGAACCGTCAGGGAGAAGTATCTGGCTCCCTGGCGTCTCGGAAATCACTTGGAGATGCTCGAAGGGATCACATGACCGAGCCTCGAGACGAGAGTACCCCGTCCAGGCGTGGGGGCGACCGAAGCCCGAGAACAACCCCAACGGAGGGAACAAGATGAAGAGGATTCTTGCTGGATTCAACGGAAACGAACCATCTATCGACGCCGTACACCTCGCCGCCGACTGGGCGAGGCGCGAAGCCGCGGAACTGCATGTGCTGGCGGTTTTCGACCTCGAGCCCATCGCTGTGTTCCCGGAACAGCAGCGGGCATTCTTCGAGGAGGCGTTTCGGCTGGTGGGCGATGCGATCGAGTACCCCGTCCAACTCCGGTCCGCCATCGGCGTCTCCCCGGCACATGCCCTGACCGAGCTAGCCGACCGGGAGAAGATGGACATGATCGTCATCGGCTCGACCCACCACGGCGCGGCCGGTTCGGTCCTCGCCGGCACGGTCGCAACGCGTCTCTTCGGGGGATCTCCGTGCCAGGTGCTGATCGCCCCTCGGGGGTACGCGCACAGCCGAAGCCTCGACGTGCACAACATAGGCGTCGGTTTCGACGGATCACCCGATTCGTGGAGTGCCCTCGAGGAAGCCAAGGCGCTGGCCGAACGACTCAAGGCCCGAATCACCCTGATTGCGGGATATTCGGTGCCGTATGTGGCCGCCTCCACGATGGATCTGGGGCAGGCGGTCCGGGAGGGGGTTGAGGCAAAGATTGCCCGAGCCGAAGACTTCGTCGGGAAGGATGTGGAGATCACAACGATCGTCAAAAAGGCACTCGCGTCCGACCTGCTGGTCGAGGAGAGCAGCGGGTTCGACTTGCTGATACTCGGATCGCGCGGCTACGGTCCGGTCCGGCGCGTCTTGCTGGGTAGCGTTTCGAGCAGCGTCGTCAGACGTGCGTACTGCCCCGTCCTGATCATGCCGCGGAGCGACGATCGGAAATCCTCCGATGATTTTCTCGTGGATGTCGCCGCTCCCGGGGCCAACGGGACGGAGCGGGAGGCGCCCTGACACCCGCGACTCACCGGGGACCGAAGTCGAGATCGTCGAAAGCGGCTCCGAGTCAGACCGAGAACGTTCATCCGTTCGGGCAGATCACGGCCCGGCCGGTGAGGCTTCCTTTGCGTAGCTGCTCGTATGCGAGAGGCGCTTCGTCGAGTCCGAACCGGTGCGTCTGGGCGGTGATCTTGCCCTGACGGGCCAGCTCCAGCACTTCGATCAGCTCGATGGCGCTGCCCCAGTAGGGCAGGGCCACGCTGCACTCGAAGGGCAGGGCGCCGAAGGCGAACGGCAACGTGCCTCCGGCCAGGCCGACCACTGTCAGGTGGCTGCGCATGCCGGCGACCTGGGCCGCGAGGCCGAGTGTCTCGTTCGAGCCGACCATGTCGATCACCAACTCGGCACCGAGACCCCCGGTGCGGTCCCGGATCGCCTTCACCGCCGACTCGTCCGGAAGCAGAGCCTCATCGGCTCCCACTTCGAGCGCCAGATCGAGTTTCTCGCGGTCGAGGTCGAGCGCGATGACCCTCGCGGGGGAAATCGCCTTGATGATCTGGACAGCCATGTGGCCCAGGCCTCCGATGCCGGTGACCACCACGGTGGAACCCGGGAACAGGCGGTCACGCGAACGGGCCACCGCGTGGTAGGGGGTGAGGCCCGCGTCGGTCAGCGGCGCCGCAACCCGGGGGTCGAGATCTCCGAGGGGGATCAGCAGCCGGCTGTCCGGAACGAGGATGTATTCGGCCATGCCGCCGTCTCGCCCCAGTCCGCCGCCCAAGTACCCGAGCGTGGCCTGTTTTTCGCAATAGTTCTCGCTCGAGGACCGGCAGGCGCGGCAGGCGCCGCAGCCCCAGGGGCCGTAAACGGCTACGGGGTCGCCGCGCTCGAGCCCGCTCACTCCCGCCCCGGTCGCCTCCACCCAGCCCGCGTTTTCGTGACCGAGCGTGAATGGAAGACGGAAATCCATGGTGCCTTCCGGCCATTCCATGAGGTGAAGGTCGGAGTGGCATGCGCCGGCACCGCCGATCTTGACCACCACTTCGCCTGGACCCGGTTCGAGGTCCGCCACCGATACGAGTTCGGGTTCGGACTGCCACGCGGTGAGGCGATACGCCTTCACAATGCCACCGGGTAGGTCTCGGGAGGTTCGCTCTCGCCCTGCCAGCCCCTGGTTTCGAGCGGCTCGACCGCCCGGCTGCGATCGATGTGGATCACGTGGTCGAACTGTCCGGCGACTCGCGCCTCGAAGTAGTGACTTGCCATTTCCGTCTCGGGACGGTACACGACACCGATCGCACGTTCGAGGCGGGGGGCGGCGAGCCGGTCTGCCGCGTCCCCCCCGTCGTCGAGAGGCAGCCAGAAGCGAGGCGGACCGGCCTGGTGGAACACGTCCTCGACGCTGCCGGCGACAGCAGGACGGACCTCCCTGCGTCTCGCGGGCTCATCCCAGTTCGACGCGGCGGTGACCGTCCCGTCGAAGGTCGTGAATCCGACGATCTTCACTCTTCGCCCGAACCGCTGGTGGGCGAGTTGACCGAGGTTGTGCTCCCCCCGGCTCGACATCGACGTCTGCCGGGCATCGCCGACATGGGAGTTGTGGGCCCAGACGACGGTCTTTCCCCGGCCGCGCCGCTCAAGGTGGAACACGAGGCGCTCGAGAGTGCTGGCCATGTGGTTGTCCCGCAGGTTCCAGGACGCCACGGAGCCGGAGAACATCGTCCGGTAGTACTGCTCTGCGCTCACCACCAGTCTCGCATTCTCCTCCGCATAGAACTGCTCGTCCTCGGCGGCGATCCCGTCGTTCCTGAGATAGGCCTCGGCGGCGATCCGCAGGTCCATCAGTTGTTGGAGGACCGCACCGCGGCAGGCGGGGGTCAGACCCCGTGCCGCCGCGAAGCCATAGTTCTGGCTTTCTTCGAACTTGGACAGGCACGAGTAACGCTGGCGGGCCGCCTCGGCGGAGGCGGGATCCACCCGGTCGAGGTAGGCAATCACCTCTTCGATCGAACGAAAGAGGCTGTAGAGATCGAGGCCGTAGAACCCGACCGGCGGGGTGACGGAGTCGTTGTGCGCCCTGAGCCAACCCACGAAATCGAGAACCTCCGCGTTTCTCCACATCCACGTCGGAAATCTTTCGAATCCTCCGAGCGCGCGCTCGGCATCGGCGTCCTCCGGTGCGCCGTGGACGTACCGGTTGACCCGGTACGCATCGGGCCAATCGGCCTCGACGGCAATGGCACTGAAGCCCTTCTCCGTGATCAGGCGTTTGGTGATCCTCGCCCGTTCGCGGTAGAACTCGTGGGTTCCGTGGGTCGCCTCACCGAGCAGGACGACCTGCGCATCGCCCAGTCGCGAGACCAGTTCGTCGAAATCCGGTGCGTCTTCCGTCAGCGGGCGGGCGGCCTTGCGAATCGACTCGAGCAGCGCTTCGTCGACCAGCGGAACGTCTGGTGTCCTGAGACCCATCAGACACGACCTCCCGACACCGCTGGGGACGGGACTTTTCGTTCTGCGGTCAGGTGTCTGTCGAACCAATCGCCGGTGAGCTTCGCGACTTCGTGGAGGGCCCCTTCCTCCTCGAACAGATGGCCGGCCCCGGGAACGACGGCCAGTTCGTGTTCGCACGACAAGAGCTTGGCGGCGTGTTCGTTGAGCCCCAGCACCCGGCGATCCGCTCCTCCGACGATCAGGAGCGTCGGAGCGTCGAGTTGGTTGAGGACGCTCCCGGCAAGGTCGGGCCGCCCGCCGCGGCAAACCACCGCGCCCACGGATCTTCCGAGGACGACGGCCGCCTTGATCGCGGCGGCCGCTCCGGTCGAGGCTCCGAAGTATCCCACCGGCAGACTCAGCAGGCCAGGCTGGTGCCGCAGCCAGATGGTGACATCGACGAGACGGTTCGACAGCAGCTCGATGTCGAACCTCTTGTCACGATGGCGATCCTCCTCGGCGGTCAGCAGATCGAGAAGCAGAGTCGCATATCCACGGTGCTCCAGATACCGCGCCACCGCGTGGTTTCGGGGGCTGTGCCGCCCGGAGCCGCTCCCGTGCGCGAACACCACAACCCCCTTCCGGTTCACCGGTGAACTGACCCGGCCCTCGACCGTGGCGCCATCCTCAGTGCCGATCGAGATCTCCCCGACCGTGGCGCGGTCATCGCCCCGGGGCGCCTCCGGCACCGGGCCGGTTCCTTCAAGAGCGGCCACCACCTCCCGGTCCGAGCATTGCGTGAAGTCCCGGTACCAGGATCCGACTCCCCCCAGGACCTCCGGCGTGATCACCGCAATCAAGTCGTCGAATTCATCCGCGAAGCGACTCCTCGAACCGGCCGGACAAACGGGGACCGCCAGCACGACGCGGGTGGCGCCCATGGCCCGGAGAGCCCGGGACGCAGCCACCGCGGTCACACCGGTGGCAAGCCCGTCGTCGACCAGCACGACGGTCCGGCCATGGACATCGAGCCGTGGCCGGTCTCCCCGGTAGGCGGCACGACGGCGTTCCAGGTTGGCGCGTTCCCGCTCGAGGGCCTGGTCGATCTGGCCCTCGGTGATGCCGAGAAGACGGATCGCATCCTCGTCGAGGATGACCGTTCCGCCCTCGGCGATCGCGCCAATGCCGAGTTCCGGCTGGCCCGGCGCACCGAGTTTCCGGGCGATCAGGACGTCAAGGGGGGCATTGAGTGTCCTGGCGACCCTCTCGGCAACCGGAACGCCTCCACGGGGCAGGGCAATGACGACCGGCTCTCTCAGCGCGAGCTGTCGCACATGTTCGGCGAGCGCAAGACCGGCATCGTCGCGATCCTTGAATACAGGGTTTCCCGGCAGTCCAAGCCCGCGCCCGGAGGATGTGAGCATCGTGTCCTCCTTCGTTGGGTGTTAACCGAAGGTACGGCAGCGTCCCGCCGAATCCATCGCATGAACACCCGGATATCTCTAGGTAGTCAGTACCTACGGGAATGGCAAGCAGCCTCGTGGTGGGCGGCGCCGAATATCATCCGGGCATGGGATTCAGGGTCCTCCGGCAAGACGAAGCGTTCTGGCGCCGCTCCAACCAGATGGGTGTGCTGAACAGCGACCTGGCCAGGCAGCTCGAGGCCACGACGTTCGGTGCCCGGCTCTGGCGCCTCGAGGCGGGACAATCCTCGACCAGGCATCGCCACCGGAAGACCGAGGAGTTCTACCTCCTCCTCGAAGGCACCGGGAGGCTGCGGGTCGACGGTGAGTTGTTGACACTCGAACCGATGGATTCGGTGGTGGTCGAGCCGGAGTCGCTGCGGCAGATCTTCAACGACACGGACCACGACCAGCTCTGGTTCTGTTTGGGCGCGCCGCAGGAACTGGCGAACACGGTGGAGATGTCGGAAGAGGACCTCGCCTGGCTCTACCCCGACGGTCCGAAGGCACTTCCGCCCGAACTCGATTCCTGATACCCGGCAGCCGTGGCGGCAGCCATTCACCGGGAGGAATGCCGGTGACGGCCCCAAAAGGGTGGCGGGTCCGGCCCTTTTTGTTGCAACTCCTCCGGCCGGCCTGCTTGTCGATTCCCCCGGAGCGAGTCGATCCGTTGATCATCCTCTGCGACGAGCCGGAGATCATCGCCCAGCTGTCCGATCCCGAGCGCCTCGAGCGGAGGACTTCGACCTGTTCACGGTCAGTGACGACCTCGACACCATCGTCAACAAAGCGACCGCGGGTCTGCCGGCTCTCCCCTACGGCCTCTCCTGAGCGAGCCACTTCTTGTTCATTCTGACCGAAGTCGTTCGGCCCGCTCGATCGCCGCGTGGGTGTCGCCGGCCAGGTCGGGGGAACCGAGGTCCATGCCCGGGGGTAGTTCGACGTGGAGGTCGGATCCCGTTTCCACCTTCACGAACGCCGACTCGATCCCGACTTCGAGCACGTGCCCGCCATGCCTCCGTTCGCCGTCGATGAAATGGAGGTGGTACCCGGCGATCTCGATGCCTTCGCTGTAGCCGGGGAACCGGAACCCGACAAGGGTCCCTGCCCCGGCGGGAAGCTCGAAGACGTTCTGGGCGGCGACGACTTCAGCCAGCGGCCGGTACGGAGGCACCTGCCGCGGCACCGAACGCGCGGTGACACTCCGGAACTCGCCATCGATCCGTACCGCGACCGCAGGGGTGTCCGGCGGCATCCGCTCCTCGAGTGCGGTGACCAGATCGCCGAACCCGGACACGCCGGAGAGCTCGAACTCGAGGTCGGGCTCGAACCAGCCCACCACCGCGAAGGGCGTCTTCGCGCTGGACGGGATCTCGCTGATCGCGCCGTGGGCGTCGGCTCTGAAGAACTGCCCGTCGAGCGCGATCATCTCGCCGTCCAGTGCGTTCAGGGTGCCGATCCCGGTATCGCCCTGCCCGGCCAGCTCTCCAAAGCTCAAGTCGCCGTCGTAGGCCCCGTCGAGCAGCGCCGACACCGTGGACGCCTGGAAGAGCGTGTGCGATTCGTGGCCGGCGCAAAGGTCCCCCGATCGCATCGATGCGACGTGAAGGGCGCGGATCAGCGATTCTTCGATCAC
This sequence comes from uncultured Solirubrobacterales bacterium, assembly GCA_963695885.1. Classification (GTDB taxonomy): domain Bacteria; phylum Actinomycetota; class Thermoleophilia; order Solirubrobacterales; family 70-9; genus 67-14. The sequence goes on from CAVOIH010000006.1 coordinate 16,294, forward strand.
CGGGAAGCCCGGTCCGGCCTGATCTCTTCGAGCAGGGCGCGGCAGCCCCGCTCGACGATGTCCAGGACCTCCTCGAAGCCGTCGTCACCGCCGTGGTACGGGTCGGGCACGTCGGGGTCTTCGTCCCCGCCGATCTCCCGCAGGAGGCGCACCTTCGGGTGGGCGCCTCCGGAGAGAGTGAGCAGGTCGGCGTGATTGCTGCCGTCCATCGCGATGATCAGGTCGAAGTGCTCGAAGTCGTCCACCGTGACCTGGCGGGCAACGCCGTTCATCTCGATGCCCCGGCGGGCCGCCGACTTCTTGGCGCGGTCATCCGGCGGGTTGCCGACGTGCCAGTCGCCGGTACCGGCGGAATCGACCTCGATTCGCCCGGTCAGGCCTTCCTGCTCGATCAAACCCTTCATCACGGCCTCGGCGGTCGGTGACCGGCAGATGTTGCCGAGACAGACGAACAGGATGCGTACCGGGGCTTTTGGGGCGGAACCGGTCAGTTGGAGAACTCTTCGTCGATGCCGACACGGTTGCGCAGGCGGTTGATCTCCTGCTGGAGGTTCTTGATCTTCTGATTCTGGTTGTCGAGGCGCCGGGAAAGCGAATTGAAGTCCTTCTGATGATCGTTTTCGACCGAGGTGATTTCGCTTTCGAGCTGGCTGTCCCGGTTCTCCAGCGTATTCAGCCTTTTCTTCTGGTTCTTCAGCTGCTTCCTGATCCGCTTGACGCCCTCGACGTTCGTATTGATCTTCTTGACCAGGGCCTTCTCGCCCTCGTCCAGGCTCTCGATCAACCTCTCGGCCTTCGAGGCCTGGCTGGCTTCCTTGGCGTCCTGGGCCGACTGCGCGGCGGCCAATTGAGCCTGCACTTCGGCGGTCACGTTCTGGTCATTGTCGCTGGCCTGCTTGGCGTTGTAGGCGACGACGGTGCCCAGGACGCCGAGGACCAGACCCAGCGATCCGAGCGTGATCGCGAGGACCTGTTTCGTGTTCGGACTCATGCGCCGGACCCTAGCCGAATCGGCGGGCCCGAGCCGGATCTGGGAAGTCCGGGGCCAGTCGCCCGGTCAGCTCAGATTTTGAGCAGGAGGATGGTGTTCAGGGCGAAGATGATCGCCGTGGCCACCGTGGCGCGCGAGAGATTACGCTCGACCATCGAGCCACCACCGACCGAGCTGCCTCCGCCACCGATGCCGAAGGCACCGGAGAGTCCCGCGTCCTTGCCCGAATGGAGCAGTACGAGAAAAATGAGGAGGACGGCGATGCCCACTTGGATGACTGCCAGGATTCCGTACATAACGACGACGCAGTCTAGCTGCCCGCGCCACCGGGTGGGCTCTCATCGTCGCCGCGACCCTGCTCGTCACCGGCTTCGGCCTCATCGAGGCGCTTGAGGATCTCGACCGCGTCGCTCCGCAGCTCGGCGTTGACCAGGTCGAAGTCCTCCCGCGAGAGCTTGCCGGAGGCGAGGTCGGTCTCGGCGTCACGGATCTCCCGGTACTTGGAGTCCCGGGCCGCTTCCAGCGCGGCGATCTCGGGATCTTCGGTGCTCGAAGAAGCCCCCTTCCCCCAGAAGGGGTACGAGACGAAGGCGGCGACGGCCACCAACAGGACGAAGGCGTAGACGACCGACATCAGGCCACCTTTCGCTTCCGGCGGAACGCGCCGCCCGGCCACACCGCGAAGAGGGCGCCGAGGATGGCGATTATGGCTCCGATCCAGATCCAGGTCACCATCGGGCTGACGATGATCCGGAAAGTGACCGGAATGACCCGTTCGGGGTTCACGTACTCCTGGATGATCTCGTCCGTAGCCAGGTCCTGGACCCTGACCAGCTGCCGCGTCAGCTCCTCGGTCTTGGACGGATCCCTCTGGATCGCCGGCAGGACCCGCTGCCGCATGTAGGCGCCGAAACGGGCGTCGGCCGTCTTGGCCCGGTCCTGGACGACCGCCGTGTCGGGTTCCAGCGCCACCCAGAAGTCGGTGAACAGCCCCGCGTCGAGGCCGACCTCGGAAGTCGCCTCACCCTCGAAGTATCCGCGGATGGTGCGGGTCGCGGACTTGTTCTGGTGGTACCGCCGGGTCGGCTCGACGCTGGTGGTCTTCTCGCCGTCCTTGTCAACCTGGAGCTGCGCTCCGAACACCAGGGCCTGGTCGGTCCGCTCGACGGTCGGCTTCACGTAAGTCACCTCGTACCCGTTGACCGAAGCCGTCTCGCCGGGAGTCAGCTTGCGGTCGACCTTGGTCTCGAAGCTGGACGAGGCCGCGACGCCGACCAGCAGCACGACCAGCCCGAGGTGGGCGGTGTAGCCCCCGTACCGCCTCCGGTTGCGGACGGCCACGGCCCACAGCGAGCCGGGGATGCTGCCGCCGGCCGCAGACCGGCGGGCCGCTGCGCCGCGCCAGGTGTCCTGGAACAGCGCCACGACAGTGAACGAGGCCAGGGTGAAGACGAGCAGGGCCCAGATGCTGTCCTTCGCGTCCGTGAAGACCAGCAAGAAGGCTAAAGCGATCGCGGCGGCGATCAGCGGGGCCACGAACACGCGTTTTGCCCCCTCCCAGGAGAGCCGGCGCCAGGCGAGCAGCGGGCCGATTCCGGTGAACAGGACCAGCAGGACCGCAACCGGGGTGGTGTACCGGTCGAACCACGGTGCAGCCAGGGTCGACTCGGTACCCGTGAGCAGTTCCGAGATCAGCGGGAAGAACGTGCCCCACGCGACGATCGCGCAGAGAGTAACCAGCAGCAGGTTGTTGACCAGGAAAATCGCTTCGCGGGAAGCCAGCGAATCGATCTTCTTCTCGGATTTCAGGATGTCGAGCCGGGAAATGATCAGGAGGGTCGAACCGATCACGACCACTCCGATCAGGGCCAGGAAGTACGGGCCGACGGTCGAGTCGCCGAAGGCGTGGATCGACTGGAGCACACCGGAGCGGACCAGGAAGGTGCCGAGCAGGGCGAGGCTGAAGCTGGCGACGATCAGGCTGACGTTCCAGACCTTCAGCATGCCGCGCTTCTCCTGCACCATGATCGAGTGGATGTAGGCGGTGGTGATCAGCCATGGCATCACCGAGGCGTTCTCCACGGGGTCCCACGCCCAGTACCCGCCCCAGCCGAGCTCCGTGTAGGACCAGCGTGCGCCGAGGATGATGCCGATCGTGAGGAAGGTCCAGGCGATCAGGGCGAATCCGCGGGTTGACTTGATCCAGGCGGCGTCGATCCGCCGCGTGATCAGCGCGCCGATCGCGAACGCGAAGGGCACGGTCAGGGACACGTACCCCGTGTAGAGCATCGGCGGGTGGATGATCATCGTCGGGTGCTGGAGCAGCGGGTTCAGTCCGGTGCCGTCGGCGGGGACGTCGGCCAGCGTGTCGAAGGGGTTGACGTCGGCCCCGAACAGCATCAGTCCGGTGAAGAAGACCGCGACGCCGAGCATGACCGCCGTGGCATACGGCACGACATCGCGCAGCTTGTGCCTGGTGAAGTAGAGCGAAACCGAGGCGACCACCGACAGTAACGAGGCCCAGAGCAGCAGCGATCCCTCCTGGCTCGACCACATCGCCGTGAACTTGTAGAAGTTCGGCGTGTCGATCGACGAGTGGTTGGCGACGACGCTGAGGGTGAAGTCGTCGGTCAGGAACGCGTATTCGACGGCGAACACGCAGACCAGCATCAGGAAGGCCAGCGCGTAGGTCGCACGCCGCGAGGAGTCGACCCAGCGGCGGTCGCGCCTGGTGCCGATCAGGGCCGCCACCACGCCGTAGACGGCGGTCAGGAAGGCGAGGAAGAGTGCCGCGCCGCCGAGGCTACTGATTCTTTTGCTCCGAGAACTTCGATGGGCACTTGGTCACGAGCGTGTCCCGTTCCCCCACGAAGGTCCCGTTTTCATTCACGCTGCCCTTGAGCACTATTTCGCGGCCGTCGCGGAAGGGATCGGGTACGACACCTTCGTAAGCGACCGGGATCGAGCCGGAACCGTCACGGTCACTGACCTCGAATTCGATTCCTTCGCCGACCTTCTCGATCGATCCGGGATTGACTTTGCCGGTCATTTCGTAGCTCTTGCCAGGCACGGCGTCGCCGAGCTCGGAAGGCTCCCGGGCTTCGCTCGAGGCGTTGAAGGAGGTGTAGATCAGTCCGGTCGCGAGCACCAAGGCGAAACCGAGGGCCACGAACAGCCTGATCTGTCGCTTTTTGGCTTGATCCATCAGCAGGGTGGATTATCGCAAGCCGGAGGGTCCGGCGGTAGTGCCGTGCCAGAATCCGCTATATGACTGAAAACGAGAAGGTCCTCCTGATCACCGGCGCCGGCAGCGGCATCGGCGCCGCAACCGCCGCGCTGCTCGCCCCGAAATACCGGCTCGTCCTCGCCGGCCGCCGGATCGAGCCCCTCGAACGGCTGGCGAAGGAGCTCGGCGGGCCGAACCGGGTCGTGGCCGAAACGTGTGACGTCGGCGAGTGGGACCAGGTCCAGGCGCTGGCCGACTCGGCACTCGGCGCGTACGGCCGGATCGACGCCGTGTTCGCCAACGCCGGCTTCGGAGCGAGCCGCGGCTTCCTCGAAGAAAGCCCCGAACACTGGAAATCCATGGTCCTCACGAATGTGCTCGGCCCGGCACTGACCATCCGCGCGACGCTGCCCCACATGCTCGAACGCGGTGACGGCCACTACCTGATCACCAGTTCGATCGCCGGCCGGCGGGTCCTGCCCGGCTCCTTCTATTCGGCGACCAAGCACTCCGCGACCGCCATCGGCGAGGCGCTGAGGCAGGAACTGCGCGGCATGGACGACGGCAACCGCATCAAGATGACCCTCATCGAGCCGGGCACGGTCGACACGCCTTTCTTCGATCAAAGGCCCGGAGACAACGCCCTCGCTGACGGCGACATCGCCCGGGCGGTCGCTTTCGCGCTCGAGCAGCCGGAGTCGGTCGACGTCAACGAAATCCTGATCAGGCCGATAACCCAGCCAACGTAGGTCAGGGCAGCAGTCCCTTGACCAGCTGCCAGTACGTCCTGAGAACCAGCCGCACGGGTCGCGACCGGACGAAGTCGGGGAAGTACCGCGAGTCGAGCTCCGCGGTCAGGATGTCGGCGAAGTGCCGGGCCGAGAGCGAGCGGACCGACTGGATCCGGCGGCGCTCGCCGAGCAGGCGCGGCAGCCACCGGACGACCTGTCCCCAGGCCGCCAGCTTCTGCGGCAGCCAGCCGCCGCGGGTGGCCACCGGGATCAGGGCGAGCTCGGTCGCGACCAGGGCCGGGGCCAGCAGGACGATGAGCGCGGCCGGATAGTTCCGGATGATCATGGCCCAGCGGTTCCGCTCGAGCCACAGCCACTTATGACCGCTCCGCCCGAAGTCGTATTCGTGGTCGACGACAGCACCGCCGGCGATGCCGATCAACTCGCCCTGCGATCGCAACCTCAGGGAGACGTCGGTGTCCTCGTGATAGAGGAAGAACTCCCCGGCGAACCCGCCGACCCGGTTCCAGGCATCGGGCCGGATTGCCAGACAGGCCCCCGACGCCGCGGCCGGAAGCGTTTCATCGCGAACCTCGGCCGGAACCTCTGACCCGTGTCCACCGGCCCACGAGAAACCCGTGAAGTGGACGGGGTTGCCCTTCGTATTGATGACACGGCGCCCGTCCTCGTGGCAGACGACCAGGGCCATCCAGGCTGCCCAAGGCGAACCCTCCTCCGCCGGACTGCGGATCGCCTTGCCGAAGCCCGGCTCCGGCATGGCGTCGGGGTTCAGCACCACGAGCAAGTCCCCGGTCGCAACGGCGGCGCCGGCGGTGATCGCCGCCGTGTAGCCGGCGTTCCTGCCCATATCGATCACGGTGGCCGCGGGCAGATGGACATCGACAACGCTTTCGAGGTCGTCCGGGGAATCGTTGTCGACGATGATCACCTCGTCCCCGTCCGCCAGCTCGGAAGCCAGGGCAGGCAGGGTCCGGGCCAGGTATTCGGCCGACTTCCAGGCGACGATGACGACTGAGAGGGTGACTCGCAAAGCGGACGACCGGTCTCGAACCGGCGACCTTCTGCTTGGGAAGCAGATGCTCTACCAACTGAGCTACGTCCGCGCGACAGCATTGTTACCGAAACGAACGGGACACGGATCGGGTCCGGACGTCCGTCTCCCCTCTGACCCGCGGAGGACGGGCGGCCAGACCCTTTGTTCATACTCCGGGGTGTCTTGAATCTTCGAACTTCACTAGTGGTCCTCGGGGTGGCGGCCCTCCTCGGCTTCCTCACCTGGGGACTGGTCACCAGCGGCGACAGCGGCCTCGCCAAGGGCGACCCGATCCCGGTGGCGACCCTGCCGACCCTCCCGCCCGGAGGCGAGGCCTCGATCGAGGACTTCCGCGGCGACTGGGTGCTGCTCAACGTCTGGGCCTCGTGGTGCGTGCCCTGCCGCGACGAATCCCCGGCCCTCGAACGGTTCGAGAGGGACAACCGCGGCGCCATCTCGGTACTCGGAGTGGACACCCGCGACCTCTCCGGCGACGCGATGGACTTCCTCGAGCAGTACGACATCAATTACGCCCAGATCAGGGACGCCAGCGGCAACTACGCAGACGACCTGAAGACGACCGGCGTACCGGAGTCGTTCCTGGTCGATCCCGAAGGCAAGGTCGCCGCACATTTTTCCGGTCCGTTCCAGACCGAGGCCGAGATCGAGGAGTTCGCCGCGCCGGCCCTCGCAGACAATGTGGGACCGGCGACCTAGATGGGCCGCCTGACCGCACTCGTCCTGGTGCTGGCGCTCGCCTTCGGAGGGATCGCCTCGGCTGCGGAGCCGCAGGCCAGCCTGCCGCAGCTCGAGGACGAAGTCATGTGCCCGATCTGCGGCACCCTGCTCGGACTCTCACGGGCACCGGCCGCCGAACGCGAACGGGTCTATATCCGCCAGCTGATCAGGCAGGGGAAGACCGACGACGAGATCAAGGACGCCCTGGTCGCCGAATACGGACCACAGGTCCTGGCCCTGCCCGACGACGAAGGCATCAACTTCTTCGCGTATCTGATCCCGGTACTCGCATTCGTGGTCGCGGTCCTCGCAGTCCTCTACTCGGTGATCAAGTGGCGGAGAAACAGGAACCGGGACGCCACGGCGAAGAAGCCGGCGACCGGGCCCCGGGACGACGACGAGCGCCTGGACGAGGACATGGCCAAGTACGACCTTTGAGCAGGCGTGGTTCGGGTATCGGTCTACCGCCGGGGGCGGCGTGCCTCGGGGATCGGTCTACCGCGTTGGCGGGCGCATTTGAATCAAAGAATGGTTGCGCCCTGTGCGAGTCTCGCTGAGTTCTGGATAACTGCATCCAAGTTGGTGTTTCTGGTCTGGGTCACAGTTCCGGGAACGTTCCTAAAACCAACTTGGATGTCTCGACCAGCTGACCATGTCCATGCCAGCTACCCGACGGCGGCGATGTGGTGAACCGTGGAGTCGCGGTGATTCTTCGAGATTGAAGTTTTCAGCGCATACGACTGGTGGTCTCCACCGGTCAACGCAACACTGACCCTGTTGAGTTGAACCGATTGGAGATGAAAAGTGAAGATGAAGAAGCGCCGCTCCCCGGTGGCCGCAGAGCTCGGGCACCAGCATCGCCTGGAGATCCTTGACCTGATTTCGAGGGGTGTGAACCCGATCGATGCGGCCGCCGAGACCGGCTGGGGCATCGCGACCGTTGGGCGGGTGATCGCCGCCTCCGGCGGCATGCCGTCGAGAAGGTCGAGAAGGAGACCGAGGTCGCCTCACCACCTTTCGCTGCCTGAGCGGGAGGAGATCCGGGCCGGAATCGCCGCCGGCGACAGCTTCCGAATGATCGCCCGGCGGATCGGCCGGGCACCCTCGACGGTGAGCCGCGAGATCGGCCGCGCCGGCGGCCGCGGCCGTTACAAAGCCACGAAGGCGGAGGACCTGGCGAGTCTTCGCTCACTCCGGCCGAAGCCATCGAAGCTCGCGAAGAACCGAAGACTCCGCCGGCAGGTCCAGACGATGCTCGAGGGTTACCTTTCACCCAGGCAGATCTCGAAGAAGCTCGAGCTCGAATACCCGAACGACCCGGAGATGAGAATCAGCCCCGAGACGATCTATCAATCGCTCTACGTTCAGACCAGAGGCCGGTTTCGCAAGGACCTGACCGCATATCTCCGGACCCAGAGGAAGCGGCGAAAGCCCCGGGGAAAGACCGATACCCGGGGAAAGATCAAGGACATGATCATGATCTCCGAGCGCCCGGCCGAAGCCGAGAACCGGGCCGTTCCCGGCCACTGGGAAGGCGACCTGATCGTTGGCAAGGGAAACCGTTCCTTCATCGGCACCCTGGTTGAGCGCCACACCCGCTTCGTGATGCTGACCTACCTCGGCAAAGATTCAAAGACCGAGACGGTCTGCGCGGCGGTCGCCGAGAAGATCACCGAGCTTCCCGAGCACCTGAAGCGCTCGCTCACCTGGGACCAGGGCAAGGAGATGGCGGGCCACGCCTCCTTCTCGGTGAAGACCGGGGTCCCGGTCTTCTTCTGCGACCCGCACTCGCCCTGGCAGCGGGGCTCCAACGAGAACACCAACGGCCTGCTCCGCCAGTTCTTTCCGAAAGGGACCGATCTCTCCGTGCACGGCCCAGCCGAGCTGGACCGTGTTGCCCGGCTGATGAACACAAGGCCCCGGGAAACTCTTGACTGGAAGACTCCAGCTGAGAAGATGAACGAACTGCTGTTGCGTTGACCGCCTGACGGGGCCACTGATAACTCGGATCTCGTTACCTCTGGCCTCGTGCGGCGTCGAACCCTCCTCGGCTGTCCCCGGCTTTGCCTGTGGGCCGGTCTGCCGTCCACTGTCGATACGTGGGATGGGGGTGTCCCGCCCGGAGCTCCCGCGGTGAGGACGGGGACACCCCCATCCCACGTCACAACAGGCAAACGTAACCCTGCCGGAGCTCCCGCGGTGAGGACGGGGACACCCCCATCCCACGTCACAACAAGCAAACGTAACCCGGCCGGGGCCGCGACACGGGACACCCCACCGCGCGCCACCAACACGAGAACCTCAACCGCGCCCGGAGGGTCGTGCTACATGCGGTCCGGGGCGGAGATTCCGAGCAGTGCCAACGATTGCTTGAGGGTGTTGCCCGTCACTTCGCACAGGTTCAGGCGGGCGGCTTCCACGCCCTCCCCTTCGGCCCCGATCACCTGGCAGTCGCGGTAGAAGGCGTGGTAGGCAGCCGAGGTCTGGCTGGCGTAGGCACAGATCCGGTGAGGGGCGCGGCGTGCGGCGGCTTCATGGACTTCGGCCGGGAAGGAAAGGAGCTTGGCGATCAGCGCCTTCTCCGAGGCGTCGACGGGCGCGCTAGCAGCCTCTGCCCCGCTCCGGCCGAGTCCCTGGCCCTCGGCCTTGCGCAGGATGCTCTGGATGCGGGCGTGCGCGTACTGGACGTAGTAGACCGGGTTGTCCGAAGACTGTGACCGCGCCAGGTCGAGGTCCAGGTCCATGGTCGAATCGTGGCTCCGCTGAAGGAGGAAGAAGCGCGCGGCATCGGTACCGATGTCCCCGACCAGCTCGTCGAGGGTGACGATGTCGCCGGCCCGCTTGGACATCTTGGTCCGCTGCCCACCTTCGACCAGGTGGATCATCTGGAGGATCTGGGCCTCGAAATCGACTTCGGCTCCGAATGTCGGGATCGCGGCGGCCATCCGCGCGACGTAGCCGTGGTGGTCGGCACCGAGGACGTCGATCAGCCGGGAGAACCCGCGCTCGATCTTGTCGGCGTGATAGGCGACGTCAGCGCCGAAATAGGTCGGCTCGCCGTCCGAACGGACCAGGACCCGGTCCTTGTCGTCACCGAAGTCGGTGGTGCGCAGCCAGATCGCACCGTCGTCCTCGAAGGTGTGCCCGGCGGCGTTCAGCCGTTCGAGGCCGCGATCGACGAGGCCCTCTTCATACAGCGAACGCTCGGAGAAGAAGTCGTCCATCTCGACGCCGAAGCGGACCAGCGAGGCCCGGATGCCGTCGACCATCCATTCGACCCCGTCCGTCGCCAGCCGGGTGAGATCCGTGGGCTCGATCCGGAGTTCTGTCGCCCTGGCGGCCAGGTCGTTGACGTAGTCGCCCCGGTAGCCGTTGTCCGGCGGTTCGGCGCCGGTCATGCGGGCCGCGATCGAAGCGGCGAAGTTCTCCACCTGGGAGCCTCCGTCGTTGACGTAGTACTCGGTGTCGACCGTGTTGCCGATCGCCTTGAGCAGGCGGGTGATGGCGTCGCCATAGGCCGCATGACGGCCAGAGGCGGCGGTCAGCGGGCCGGTCGGGTTGGCCGACACGAACTCGATCAGGATCCGCTCCGGGGCCGCCACCGGAGGAACCGGGGCGGAACCCTCGGCGGTGAGGTCGCCGACCACGCCGCGGTACCACGAGTCGGCAAGGAAGAGGTTGAGGAATCCGGGTCCGGCGACCTCGATCCGGTCGACCGCATCACCCAGCTCCGTCGTGACGTCGCCCACCAGGCCGGCGGCGATGTCCCGCGGTGGCCGTCCGAGCGTCTTCGCCATGAGCATCGCGGCGTTCGAGCTGTAGTCGCCGAGTTCCGCCTTGGGCGGCACCTCGAGGCCCGGCTCGAGGGTCTCGTCGCCGGAGAATGTCCTCGCCACCCGGGTGATGGTGTTTCTCAGCGTTGTGACGGGATCGGTCTGGTTCACGAGGGGCATGCTATTTGGGTGTCGGTCTTCCGCGAGGGCGGGCTTGTCGGTCTACCGCAATGGCGGGCAAAATCTGGTCAGGAGAACAAGCTCTTTGCTCTTGCCCTTTCCGAGACTTCGCAGTTCTGAACAAGGCACGGATTTCGCCCAACGGCGAAATCGTGCTGGTCACGTGGGTGCCCTACAAGTGGTACTTCTCGCCGGCCAGGATCTTCGAGGCTCTGAAGAGTTGTTCCAGGAGGACTATCCGGGCCAGCTGGTGGGCGAGGGTCTGCCGGCCCAGTGAAATCTCCTGGTCGACCGCCTTGCTGACCTCTGGTGGCAGGCCCTCGGGGCCGCCGATCAGGATCGTCACCTTCCGGCCGGCGTGCCGGCGGGCATCGAGCCACTTCGCCCAGCTCTCGGAGTCGAGCTGCTTTCCGGCCAGATCGAGGGCGACGACGTGGCTCTCGGGATCGAGACGCCGGGCGAGGGCGACGTCGTCCTTGACCTCGATCACCTCGACCGCCTGCCTGGTTCGCAACATCTTCATGTAGTGGCCTTCGGCTTCGTCAAACGGGGGCCGGATCCGGCCCACCGCGAGTACGGCGATCTTCATCTCACTGACCTTCCTCTTTCGGTGCTTCGGCCTCCGATATCCGCTCGAGCGTGGTCGGGTGGGTCCCGAACAGGTACTGGTAGAGCCCCGGCGGGTCCGGGTCGGTCAGGTTGGCCTCAGCCAGCCGCACCTGCAGTTCGATCAGCCCGTCCGGATCGCCGGTCAATTCGATCGCCGAGCGGTCGGCGTGGGCCTCGATGTCGCGGGAGAGCACGTTCCCGGGAACCGTGAGGACGAGCGTCGCCAGGCTGATCGTCAGGGCGAGCGCCGGGATGATCGCCGGGCCTTCGAGGTCGTCCCCGCGACGCCGCGCCAGCGCCGTGGTCGCGACCTGCACGAAGACCACCCCGAGCGGGATCACCAGGATCGCGAAGGCGAGTCCCCGATACAGGTCGTTCGATTCGACGTGGGACAGCTCGTGAGCGATCAGGGACGACAGCTCCGCGTCGGAGAGCTGGTTTATCGCATTGTCGTAGATCACGACGCGCTTCGACGAGCCGAGGCCGTTCACGTACGCGTTCAGCGTCGATGACCTGCGGCTGGCGTCGACCTCGTAGACGTTCCCGACTTCGACTCCGGCCCGGTCGGCCAGGCGGATGACCTCCTCTCGGACCGGACCCTCGGGCAGAGGCTCGAACGAATTGAAGAGCGGCGAGATCACGACCGGCCAGAGCCAGGTGAACAGCACCGCGTAGACGATCACGAGGATCGAGCCGGCGATCCAGAACCGCCGCTTCAGCCGCCGCCACAGCCACATCGCAAGCGCCGCCCCGGCAGCCGCCAGCAGCACACCGATCAGCGATCCGATGATCAGGTCGCCCAGCCACCCGGAGAAGTCCTGGGTGATCAGCCCGTAGTCGCGGCCGCGGTTGAACGCGATCAGGTCCAGCGGAAACCTGACGACTGCCAGCAGGACGGTGATCCCGGCCCCGGCAACGGCGGCGCCGATCACCGGCCGGCGTCCCAGGCGACCGAACGCCGCGCGGAGGATCGGCGGGCGCCAGGCCGCCAGGACCGCCAGAACGACGAGTCCCACCACCATCGATGCGATGGCGAGCAGACGGCTGCCCGACCGGAAGTCGCGCGCCCGATCGACCACGTCGGGCTTCAGGAACCGGGACGGATCCACCCGGCCGGCGTCGATCCCTCCACCCGGGCCGAGTAGCCAGGCCAGCAGAAATGCGAAGGCCACGGCCCCACCGGCGATCCAGGGCAGGGAACCCACTGTCAGGAAATCCCGCCCCTTACGCTCGGCGCTCATGGGTCTTTACGATAGTCAGGCTTCCGGCACAGCCCACCTGAGCCACCCCCGCCGATGCTCGTAGCCGCGATTTCCGACATCCACGCCAACCTGCCTGCCTTCGAGGCGGTGCTAGCCGACATCGACTCGACCGGCGTCGAAGAGATCTGGTTCCTCGGTGACGTGGTCGGATACGGCGCCCAGCCGTCCGAATGCCTGCGGCTCGTGGACGAGCGTTGCTCGATCAGCCTGCTCGGCAACCACGACCTGGCGGCGCTCGACGAGATCGACATCTCGACTTTCAGCCCGGGGGCCGCGAGGTCGGCCCTCTGGACCAGGGAGAATCTTTCCGGAGAGGATCTCGCACTCCTGCGCAAGATCGGCCAGGCATCGGGCTCCAGAGAGGGTTTCGGCCTCTACCACGCATCACCACGGGACCCGGTCTGGGAGTACGTGGTGGACTCCGAGCAGGCCGCCGACAACCTCGATTTCCAGCCGGAGCGGACTGCCCTGATCGGCCATTCGCACATCGCGCTTTACTTCAACCGGACCGCCGGATCGCCGGGGACGAGTTCGGTCCTCGGCGCCGACGGGTCTTCGATCGACCTGAGCGAGGGTGAATGGCTGGTCAATCCGGGCAGCGTCGGACAGCCGCGCGACGGCGACCCGCGGGCAGCCTGGCTGGAGCTCGACACGACCGCGCTGAAAGCCACTTTCCACCGGGTCGGCTATCCGATCGACGTGGCCGCCGACTCGATCCGGGAAGCCGGGTTGCCCGACCACCTCGCGGACCGGCTCTACCAGGGTCATTGATGTCTTACGAGACGCCTGAACAAAGCCGTTTACACTCGCGGGTCGTGCCGAACAAGGAATCCAAGTCACTTCGCTCAGCCGAAGAAAAGAATGGTTTCGCTGTGCGACTTGGTAAGAAATCCAAGTCACTTCGCTCAATTGCTGCGGCCATGCTCCTTCTCGGGTTGGGGGCGTTTGCCGCGGGTTGCGGTGAGGACCGCAGTAACCTGATTCCCTCGGAAACCGCAACGCAGATCGAGACCAGCCTCACCGGCATCGAAACGCTCGCGCAAACGGACTGCTTCAAGGCCCTCACGGCCACCAAGGCGGTCCAGAGGCAGGTCGAAAGCCTCCCCTCCAGCGTGGACGCGAACCTGAAACGATCCCTCCTCGACGGTGTAGTAGCTCTTCAGGTCCTGCTCCAGGACCCCGACAGGTGCCAGGCGAGCGAGGCGACGACGACCGAACCGCCCCAACCCGAACCCGGGACCGAAGTCACCCCGACCGGGGACACGGGAGTCACGACGCCCGAAGAGACGGCACCGGCACAGCCGGCGCCGGAGAAGAAAACCCCGGCGAAGAAGCCGGAGACCCCAGAACCGAACCCCACCCCCACTCCTGAACCCGAACCGACCCCAACCCCCGAGACACCGCCCAGCACCAATCCCCCGGCCGATCCCGGACCGGGTTCCGGCGGAGTCAGCCCGAATCAGTCAGGCTGAAAGCCAACCATGACCAGCACAACCATCCTCGGCGACCGGTACGAGCTTCACGACAAGCTCGGCTCCGGAGGCATGTCGAATGTCTACCGGGCGACCGACCGCATCCTCGAGCGGACGGTGGCCGTGAAGGTGCTGGCCGAGCACCTGTCGGACGACGACCGCTTCGTCGCGCGTTTCCGCCGGGAGGCGCTGGCCGTCGCCAAGCTGATCCACCCCAACATCGTCCAGGTGTACGACACCGGCGTCGACAGCGGCCGCCACTTCATCGTCATGGAATGCGTCGAGGGCCGCTCCGGCGCCCAGATCCTCAAGGCTGAAGGCGTGCTGGACCCGGAGACGACCATCGAGATCGGGGTCCAGGCCTGCGCCGGCCTCGAATACGCGCACCGGCACGGCATCATTCACCGCGACGTAAAGCCCGGGAACCTGATGATCACGGGCAGCCCGGACGGCGCCGACATGACCTGCAAGCTGACCGACTTCGGCATCGCCCGGGCGGCCGAGCAGACCCGCATCACCCAGGTCGGTTCGGTCGTCGGAACCGCGGCCTACCTCGCCCCCGAACAGGTCCGCGGAGAGGAAGCGACCCCGGCGACCGACGTTTACGCACTCGGCGTGGTGCTCTACCAGTTCCTGACCGGCCGTCTGCCGTACGAAGGCTCATCGCTTGCCGAGCTGGCGATCCGGCAGCAGAACGAGAAACCGCTCTCGCCCCGCACCTACAACGACGACGTGCCGGAGACCGTCAGCGCCTCGGTGATGCGCGCCCTCGAGGGCGACAAGAAACTCCGCTTCGCCACTGCCGGCGCCCTGGCCGACGGACTCGAACGCGGTCTGCGCGGCGAAGACGTCACCCTCACCCTCGATGACATCGAGGATCGCACCCCGGAGGTCTTCCCCAGCGCCGAGACCGCCACCCGGCCGATGGAGCGCACGTCCCGCACGGCGCACCGCCCCGCTCCGCCCCCGCCCCGCTACAAGAGCCCGCCGCCGCGGCCCAAGCTGAAGAAGCGCTCGTTCATGTCGCGTTTCGCCCGTTTCGTTCTGGGACTAGTGGCCCTGGTCCTGATCGCCGGCGTGGTCGCCGGCGCCGTGATCGCCCTGACCGACCGCGCCGCCTCCATCAAGGTGCGCGAGTGGACCGAGAACTCGGTCAGCGGAGCGACCAGCGACCTCAAGGACTTCGTCCGCGAGAACACCCAGTAGGTGCGTTTACTTCACTTCGCTGCGGATGAACCGCAGGCTGCCCAGCGCGAGCAGGCCCACCAGCCAGGCGATCACCACGACCACGTCATGGGTACTCATGTTCCCCGCATTCTCTCCGAATAACTCGGTCTGGACGCCGGTGATCTCCTCGGTGACGGAGGTGAGAGCCGGGCCCATCGCGTAGTCCTCGGTCCAGGACACGAGCGAGGTGACCGAATCGATCACGAAGACGAAGACCAGGGCCATGGTGATCCCGCCGGCCATGCTCGCGGTGATCAGGGCGAAGGCAAAACCGACGATCGCGTAGGCCACGTTGTCGACCACAGCGGCCAGTCCGGCCCGGAACACGGCTTCACTGTCGGTCGAACCGTCGTGACCGCTCGATGCCAGCTCGTAAACCGGTATCGAGATCAGGTAGAGGAAAGCGGTGACGCCGGCCACGCAGATAATCGTGACCACCAGCTTGGAGAGGATCAGCCGGGCGCGGCGGGGGTCGGCGGTCAGCGCCTGACGCAGGGTGTTCTGACCGAACTCGACGCCGAAGATCCAGACCCCGAAGACGATCGAGGCGATCACGCTCGGGATGCCGACCGCGATGTCGGCGGCGTCAGCGCCCTCACCGGGCCCCCATCTGATCACTCCGGCGATACCGAGGACGAAGCAGATGCCCAGGGCGGTCAGGCTCCACATCGGCGTCGGCATCGACCTGATCTTCAGGAACTCGGCGCGCATCAGGCGACCGGGGCGTCCGGGTCGTGGGTGAGAGACATGAAGACCTTCTCGAGGTCGGGCTGGTTCTTCCGGATCTCGGACGCGTAGATCCCGGAGTTGGCGAGGACCAGGTTGATCTGGGACCCGTCCTCGACCGGACCGTCGACCAGCAGTTCCCCGTTTGCCGCCTGGAACACCTCGAGGCCGAGCTCGGCGAGGATCCGGTACGCCTCCGGCACTTCCTCCGCGGTGACCCGGATCATGTAGCCGGCGTCACTGCCGGCCTGGCCCAGGATCTCGTCCATCGTCCCTTCGGCGACCACCGAACCGTGGTTGATGATCGTCGCGCGGTCGCACATCAGCTGGACCTCGGAGAGCAGATGGGAAGACACGAGTACCGTGACGCCCGATTGCGGCAGGCCCTTGATCAGCTCGCGGATCTCCACGATGCCCGATGGATCGAGGCCGTTGGTCGGCTCGTCGAGGATCACCAGCTTCGGGTTGCCGATCAGCGCGATCGCCAGGCCGAGGCGCTGCTTCATCCCGAGGGAGAAGCCGCGGGCCTTGGTGTCCGCTCGATCGGCCAGGCCGACCAGCCGCAGCAGGTCGTCGACGCCCGCCTGCGTGGCGCTGAGTCCACGGGCCCTGGCCTGGATCCTCATGTTCTGGCGGGCGGTGGCCCTCCCGTAGAGGGCCGGGCCTTCGATCAGGGATCCGGTGCGGCTGACGACGGTGTTGAACCCGGTTCCGCCGACCCGGGTCCCGAGGAGTTCGGCGGTGCCGGCATCCGCCCGGGTCAGGCCGAGCAGGACGCGGATCGCCGTGGTCTTGCCGGAGCCGTTCGGCCCGAGCAGCCCGCAGACCGACCCCTCCGGGACGGCCAGGTTCAGCCCGTTCAGGGCCTGGGTGGTCCGGTACTTCTTCGAGATCCCCGTGGCGTCGACGAGCAGGTCGCTCATCCGGCCTCCCACGGAGCGGCTCCGCCGAGGACCGATTCGGCGTAGGCGCCGAAAGTCCTGGCCGAGATCGCCTCGCGCGCACCGGCCATCAGCCGTTCCATGTATGTCAGGTTGTGTTCGACCAGGATCCTCACCGCGGTCAGCTCCTCGGACCGCGAGATGTAGTTCAGATAGTCGCGATCGTAGTCCTGGCAGCCGGGGCACGGGCACCCTTCGACGAGGGGCAGGTGGTCACCCGCCATGTACCCCTTTCGCACGTCGATGCGAAACCGCTGGTCCGGGACCGGCGCCAGGGCCATCCCGTGCCGGGCGAGACGGGTCGGTACGGCGCAGTCGAACACGTCGATGCCCAGGGTGATCCCCCGCATGAGGTCATCGACCTCGCCGATGCCGAGCAGGTGCTTGGGCGCCTCGACCGGCAGCGCGGGAACGGTGAAGCCGAGGACCCCGGCCATCTCATCCTTGTCACGGCCGAGCGTACCGCCGATCGCGATGCCGTTGACGCCGGCCGCCGCGACGGCTTCACAGGACTCGAGCCGCAGGTCCTCGTAGGTGCCGCCCTGGATGATCCCGAAGACGGCCTGCTTCCCGGGCCCGTTATCGGCGTGCCATTCGAGACTCCGGTGGAGCCAACGGTGGGTGCGCTCCGTCGAGCGGGCCGTGTAATCGCGGCCGGCGTGGAACGGCGTGCATTCGTCGAAGACCAGGGCGATGTCGGAACCGAGTGCGGCCTGGACCGACATCGACTCCTCCGGCGACAGCATCAGCTCGGTGCCGTCCTTGTACGACCGGAACCGCACCCCTTCTTCTTCGATGCCGAGGGTCTTCGCCAGTCCCTGCATCTTTCTGCCAGTGCCCTTGATCTCCTCGGCGACTCCGCCGTGGGCGAGCGAGAAGACCTGGAAGCCGCCGGAGTCGGTGATGATCGCCTTGTCCCAGGCCATGAACTCGTGGAGTCCCCCGGCCTCGCGGACCCTCTCCGGGCCTGGTGCCACGAGCAGGTGGTAGGTGTTGCCGAGCACCATCTCGAATCCCATCCCGGCGACCTCCCGGGAGGTCAGGCCCCGGACACTCCCCTTGGTGGCGAGGGGAATGAAAGCCGGTGTGGCAACCGGACCGTGTGGTGTCTGAAGAGTGCCACGGCGGGCATCGCCATCACGTGCTTCTATCTCGAAGGTGAGCCTGGCCAGATCGCGACGCATGGGCCGGAGAGTACTCGTGGGACCTCGTTCTCGAATTCGAGGTGACTAGACACTATGTCCCGGTGAGCGGAGGATGTCCGGATTCTCGTAGAACTTTGAAGGCGGCGGCCCTCCCGTCCCGTCCGCTCCCGGTGGGAGCGTTCGGGGCGCTCAAACCCAAGTCCGAATAGGACGAGAACGAGAGGAACCGCCATGAAGAAGGTAACGCGGCCGAAGGTCGCTGCGGCAGACGAGGTGTCCGAGGGTGCCCTAAACCCTCAATCCCCGCTTGTTTTGCAAGACCCCACGTTTCAACCGGCCTTGACACCAGGTGCCGGTGCGGGTGACAGCGCTCGCCACCCCCACGACCATCGTTAAAGCTCCAAGACACATCAAAATCCCCACCAGCAAACCCTTCCGCATTTCGCATTCGAGGCGAGGTTAACAACAGGCAGGCCCGATGGCGCCCGACGTCCGCACCCCGTCGACAAGCTGCTGAGCAGGCCCGGGAGCCAACCGAACCGACTACGGCAAGAGGGCTGGAACCGCGAGTCCCTCGATCATCTCGTTCAGATCCGCCGTGGCACGCAGGTGAGCCAGGTCGGCCGTGGCGGTGATCACTTCCTCACCGACCGAGGGGTCCCCGAATCCGTCGATCAGCTTGCGGAACTTCGATTCGGTATCGGCCCGGTTCATCGGATACGCCCGGCTGCCTTTTGGATCGTCGATCGACTTCTCACGAACCTCGCCGCTCTCCATCGTGATTGTCACCCGGCTCGGGAAGTGGGCCGGATAGATCCGGTCCATCTCCCCGTCCCGCTCGAACGACACCTTGCGGGCGACCTCGAGCAGACGCGGGTCCGACGGGCTGTCTCCGAGAAAGTGCTGAGCGGTGACGTCACCGTCCACCAGGGCCGCGGCCAGACAGAACTGAAGGCTCATCTGAGCCTCCACCCTGCCCCCTTCACCGCTGAACGGGAATCCGCACTGGAGCAGCACGCTCTCGGCGTTGGCGACCTTGATCTCGCGGACATCCGATGGGTCGATCCAGAATTCGTCGCGTAGGGCGATCGTGGCGTCGATCGACGAGTGAGCGCTACCACAGCAGGGATAAGGCTTGATCGCGATCGCGGCGAGGTCGAACCTCGAACCGAGCTCGGCGCCGAGCTCCTCGAACCGCGGGGCGTCGCCGATCGCTCGGAGCAGTCCACCGTCCTCGGCATCCAGCGCGAGCAACGGGCCCATGAAGCCGGAGCGGGCCAGGTCGACCGCGACGATCCCCGCCTCCGCGGCACGACCGGCGTGGAAGCACTTGGTCATCGCGCCCTCGGCGCTGAAGGAGAAGGTTCCCGCGGCCGTTGAAGCGGCCACGCCGAAGGCACGGGCCATCCGCGAAGCATCGAGTCCGGTGACCCGGCCGGCCGCGGCCGCCGCCCCGAACGGTCCGACCAGACCGGTTATGTGCCAGCCCCGCGCCCGGACCGAGCTGCCGTTGGCAGCGATGCTGACCCGGCCCATCGTCTCGTACCCGGCGACCACCGCTTCGAGCAGACCAGTGCCGTCTAGCTCCGGGTCGGCGCAGGCCAGCGCGACGGGCACCACCACCGCCCCGACGTGGGTCTTGCCGGCCGGCAGATAGTCGTCGAACTCGAAACCATGCGCCGCCGCCGCGTTGATGTTCGCCGCGCCCGCCGGATGAAGCCTGTTGCCGGAGGCCCAGCTGACCGCCGGGCCAGCATTGCACCGGGAGCACACCTCGGCGTCGATCATCGTGACGGCTTCCTGGCGCGCCCCGAAGATCGCGTTGCCGATGGCGTCCAGGACCAGGGTTCCGGCGTATTCGACGATCTCCGAAGGGAGGGTCGTGGCGTCGATGCCGCCGACCACGTAGTCAGCCAGCACTTCAGTCGGGGTCCGGTCCATGCTTATCACCTCAGGTCTTCAATAGGAATGGATCCCGGGAGTCGCCCGAGATGTCGATCATCGTGTTCTTGATCCGGGTGTAGCTCTCAATCGCCTCGGTGCCGCGTTCGCGCCCGTAGCCGCTGTCGCCGAACCCTCCGAACGGAGCCTGAGTGGCTGAGCTGCGGTAGGTATTGACCCAGACCATGCCGCACTCGAGCTCCCGCGAAACGCGGTGGGCGCGACTCAGGTCATTGGTCCAGATCCCGCCGGCGAGCCCGAAACGCGTATCATTGGCCAGCGCCACGGCCTCCTCTTCGCTGCTGAACGTCTGGACGCCGAGCACCGGTCCAAAGATCTCTTCCCGCGAGACTTTCATGTCGGCACTCACCCCGGTGAGGACAGTCGGCAGGACGAAGAGCCCCGATCCGGCGTCACCGGCATCGCTGCCACCGAGGGCGATTCCGGCACCCTCGGCGACTGCGCCTTCGATCGCCGCCGCGATCTGCTCAAACTGGGGGACGGTGGCAATCGGGCCCATCTCGGTGTCCCGATCGAGCGGATCGCCGAGACGGATGGCCTTGGCCCGCTCGATCACGCCGTCGAGCACCCGGTCGTGCACGCTCTCCTCGATCAGCAGGCGCGATCCCGCCACGCAGGTTTGGCCGGCGGCGGCGAAGATGCCCGCCACGGCTCCCGAGATCGCGTTGTCCAGACTGGAGTCGGCAAAGATGATGTTGGCCGATTTGCCGCCGAGCTCGAGCGCGGCGGGAATCAGGGAATCGGCGGCCGCGTGGGCGATCTGTTGGCCGACCCCGACACTTCCGGTAAAGCTGATCATGTCGACGCCCGGATCCGTCGTCAGCGCCTTGCCGACCGCGGGGCCGCCGGTAACCACGTTGATCACACCAGCCGGGAACCCGGCTTCCTCGACCAGAGCCGCCATTTCCAAGGTGCTCGCCGACGCGTGCTCCGAAGGCTTGACCACCGCGGTGTTACCGGTCGCGAGCGCGGCAGGGAGCTTGTTCGAAAGCAGCGAGATCGGGGAGTTCCAGGCGGTCAGCAGCGCGGTTACCCCGTAAGGCTCACGCGACGTGTAGTTGAACATGTTCCGGTTGTCGAGCTCTTTGGTCTCGCCATGGAGCTTGTCGGCGAGGCCCGCGTAGAAGCGGTAGTTGCGGGTGGCGAACCTGATCTGGTTCTCCGTCTCGCGGATGATCTTGCCGTTGTCGACCGTCTCGATCCGGGCCAGTTCGTCGGCGTCGCGCTCGAGCAGTTCGGCCAGGCGAAACATCAGCGCGGCCCGTTCCGTGCCCTTGGTCTGGCGCCACGTGCGAGAGGCGTCACGGGCCGCTGCGACCGCGGCCGAGACCTGTGCCGAACTCGCTGAGGGTATCTGGGCCCAAGTCTCCCGGGTATACGGGTTGTCGCTGTCGATCGGCGCCAACTCACCATCAACCCAATCGCCGCCGATGTACAGCCGGTAGGTATTCAAATCACGCCGCCTTCCCGCAGATCGTGGATCTCCCCGGGATCGACGCCGAGCAGACCAGTGAGCACCTTGGCGGAGTCCCCGCCGATCACTGGTGGAGTCCGGTAGTCCCATTCATGGGTGCTCATCCTGATCGGATTGCCGACGAACTTCAGGGTGCCGCCGAGCTGGTGCTCGATCTCGATCGGCATCCCGCGATGTACGACCTGCGGGTCCGCCAGGGCTTCGTCGAGACGGTTGACCCGGGCACAGAGGAGATTCGCTTCGCGGAGCATCTCCAGCCATTCCTCGCTCGGCCTTTCAATGAAGACGCTGCTGATCAGTTCGATCAGCTCGTCCTGATGCTCGGCCCGGAGCTTCGGATCCCCGAAACGCTCGTCGTCCAGCCATTGCGGCTGCTCCATCATGGACACCAGCCGTTGCCACGACCCCTGATCGTACACCGCGATCACAATGTAGACGCCGTCGCTGCATTCGTAGGCAGCGTACGATGGGCTGTGACCGCCCGAGCCCTGCGGCCCGGGAACCACGCCATCTAGGAAGTAGTACGCCGAGAAGTAGGGCATCATCGCGATCTGGCCGTCGAGCAGGCCGATGTCGATCGAGGCGGAGGGTTCCACCCCGCGCTCACGGTCCCTGAGTGCGGCCTGGATGGCGATGACCATCCACATTCCCCCGGCCAGGTCGGCAATCGGCAGGCCCATCCGCACCGGAGGCTGGCCCGGATGCCCGGTCATGCTCATCCCACCGGAAAGGGCCTGGGCAACCAGGTTGACCCCCGGGCGCTCCGAGTACGGGCCAGTCTGGCCGAAGGCGCTGAGCTGGGCGTATATGAGCGACGGGTTCAATTGCCTGAGTTGCTCGTAGGAGAGATCCAGCCGGTCCATCACGCCCGGCCGGAAGTTGTTGAAGACGACATCGGCCTTCTCCACCATCTGCAGGAACAGCTCATGTCCGCGCTCGGACTTTAGGTTCAGCGTGATGCTCTCCTTGCCGCGGTTCAGCGCCATGTAATGGGCGTCCTGGCCCTTGTAGTAGTGACGCACCATCCCGCCAGGGTCGTAACCGGCATTCGATCCGGGAGCTTCGATCTTGATCACCCTCGCGCCCATGTCAGCGAGCAACATCGTGCAGTAGGGGCCGGCCAGGTGCCACGAAAGGTCGAGAACGGTGATGCCGGCGAGCGGTCCTTCGCGGGTCACGTCGTTGCGGGCTCGGGCAGTCTCAGACATTGATCAGCTTCCTCCGTTGGTCGATGGCAAGCGTCAGGTCGTCGACGATGTCGCTGATTGACGTCTCCACGTTAAACACCGTGTGCACCCCTGCCTCGATCATTTCCTTTTCCTCTTGTTCGGGTATCAATCCACCAACCACGAGCAGCGGTGGCGTCGTGTCGACCAGCTGGAGCAGGTCGAGTATCAGTTGGGAAAATCTGCGGTGGCCACCCGCGAGGCTGCTCAGTCCGATCACGTCGGCGTCCTCGTCAAGCGCGGCGGTCACAACCTCTTGGGGTGACCGGCGCAGCCCGAGATAGATCACCTCAAAGCCGGCGTGACGGAGACCGTGTCCGACCACATGCACTCCCCGTTCGTGAGCATCGAGTCCGGCCTTCGCCAAGATCACCCTCCCCCGGGGTCCGGTTCGCTGGGTCTGATCTGGGGTCATGGTAAATCTCCTGAATCGCTTGAATCGACAAAATCGCTGATCGCCCGCGCCCGGCCTTCGGACTCGACCGACCTTCGGCGGAGATCGTCGAGCGGCCCCCAGAAGGCCTCCCCGCGGTCCGGGGTCTCGCCGACCGAGTCGAGGATCCGCTTATGGGAGCGGGCGACGCCCGCTCCGCCGGACACCCATTCCCGGGTTACCTCCGCCAGACGCGATGGCTCGACGATCTCGTCGAGCAGGCCAGTGCGGAGGCCCTGAGCAGCATCGAACTTGTGGCCGCAGACCGCAAGCCGCTTGCTCGTCGGCCCCCCGAGAATCGATTCGAACCGCTCGAGCGACCGCGGCCGGTAGATGGTGCCGAGTTTCGCCGCCGGAAGCGAGAATTGCGATCCCGGCGCGGCGATCCGGTGATCACAGGACATCGCGAGGTCGAGTCCGGCCCCGATGCAGTGGCCGTGAATGACTGCCAGGGTCGGCACCGGGCAGCCGATCAGGGCCGCCGTTACATCGAACAGCACCTCTGAGGACGGTGGCCCTTCCGGATCGGCTTCGCTCAGGGCCTTGATGTCGAAGCCGGCGCTGAATGCCTTTTGGCCGGCACCCCTGATCGCCAGCAGCCGCAAGTCGGTGTCGCCCGCGGCGCGTCCGATCAGCTTGAGCAGCGACTCGAGCTGGCCCGGATGAAGGGCGTTGTGAACCTCGGGACGGTTCAGCGTGACCGTGAGCACGTCATCGGACCGGTCCGTCAGCAGCATGTCTTCACCGGCCGCGTTCACGCGTAGACCATCTCCCCGAACTCCTCCCGTAGGACGTCGCAAATCTGACCGATGGTCGCGTACGCGTGCGCGCACTCGATCATTGCCGGCAGCAAGTTCTTCGCGGTGTCGCGGGCGGTGGCCCGGAGCACTTCAAGCGTCCGGGCGACCTCGCGGTCGTCGCGCTCGCGCCGGAGGGCCTGAAGCTGCTCGACCTGGCGCTCTTCCGCCGATTCGAGCAGATCCGGATCGTATTCCGGGGTCCGCTGGACCTCGACCTGTATCTCCTGCTCGTCGACGAAGGCGTTGACCCCGACCCAGACCTCTTCCCCGCTCTCCAGCCGCTGCTGGTCGATCCACGCGGAGTCGGCGATCGACGCCCGGTAATGGCCGCTCTCGACACCCCAGATGGCACCACCCTTCGATTCGATGTCGTCCATCTCGGAGATGGTCTTGGCCTCGATCTCGTTGGTCAGCTTTTCGATCGTGTACGAGCCCCCAAGAGGGTCAAGGCTCCGGCCGAGCTTTGCCTCGTGGTAGATGATCCGCTTGATGTCGCGGCTCACCTGCTGAGCTTCGATGCTGTGCCCGAGGCCAAGCGGTTCGTCGAACGGGGACAGGCCACCGGTCACCTCACCGCTCGCGCTGGCCTGGATCATCGCCTCGATCGTGGCCCGCACGATGTTGTTGATGTATCGGCGGGCGGTCATCTTGGTGTAAGAATTTCCCCAGGCGTGCTCGCCGCCTCGCAGCAGGCAGGTGCGGTCCTGCTTCGCGCCGAACTCCTCGCGCATGATCCGGGCCCAGATCCGCCGGGCCGCGCGCGGGGCGGCGATCCCGGGAAGGAAAGCGAGGGTCGAGTCGCCGAAGCCGCGGAAGGTGAATCGCTGAACGAAGCTGTCGACATCAAGGCCGGCCTCGAGGCCGAGGCGCACGTACTCGCGGGCGTTGCAGAAGGCGAAGGCGAGCGACTGCTCGGTGGTTGCCCCCGCATAGCGCATGTGCTCGGCGCAGATGCTGATGCTGTTCGCCTTAGGCATGTGTTCGTTCATGAAGGCGAAGGTGTCGCGGACGAGCCGCAGTGACTCCCGTACCGGGAAGATGTAGAGGCCGCGGGCCACGAACTCCTTGAGGATGTCGTTCTGGGGGGTGCAACGAAGCTTTTCGGTCGGGATCCCGCGCTTCTGCGCGAGAGCGCAGTAGAAGGCGACATAGACGCTGGCCGGGGCGTTGATGGTCCAGTTGCTGGCAACCCGGTCGAGTCCGTTCTCTCCCTGAAAGGCGTCGTAGATGGTTTCGAAGTCCCGGAGGGAATCGACGGCGACGCCGACCTGTCCGACTTCGCCCGCCGCGCGCGGGTCATCCGAGTCCCAGCCGAGCTGTGACGGCAGGTCGGAGGCGATGTTGGCGCCGCCGATACGCATCCCCTGCTCGCGCATGTTGTTGTAGTAGTCGCGACAGTCGACCGAAGCGCCGAATCCGGAGTAGCGCCCGGCGCGGTGGCGATGGACTGTCTCACCGCCGACCGCCTGGGCTGGCGTCGGGTAGAGCCAGCTCGTGAACGGATACTCACCGGGCAGTCCGACATCTTCCATGAAGTCGAAGCCCTCCAGGCCGAGCGGCGTGTTCGGCTCGCCTTCGACATCCTTGACGTCGATGCCCATGCGCTTGGCCGACGGCGGCAGGGTCTCCGTCTTCCACTTCTCGATCCGCTTCTTCAGGTCGGGATCGATCATCGGTCCTTGCCCCTGTATCCGAGCGCGTACTCGGCCACCATGCCACGGTGGAGCTCGTTGTTGCCTTCGACGATCTGGAAGACCTTGGCGTCACGGAAGTAGCGGGCAACCGGATACTCCTCGGAAATCCCGTAAGCGCCGTGGATCTGGACCGCGTCGGTCGCCGACTTCATGGCGACGTCGCTGGCGTACATCTTCGCCACGCTTGCCCGCCGACGCGGCCGCTGGATGCCAGCGTCCTTGTCCGCCGCGAGGTCGCGGATCAGGTGCCGGGCCGACTCGGTGCCCGTGACCATATCGGTAATCTTCGACTGGACCAGCTGGTAGCGCCCGATCTCCTGCTCCATCACCTTGCGCTCGACCGCGTATTCCGCCGAGGCGTCCAAGCTTGCCTGGGCGAGCCCGAGAGCCCGAGCTGCAACCGAGAGGCGCCCCGTTTCGACCGCGGCCATCGCGACGGAGTAGCCTTGCCCTTCTTCGCCGACCATGTTTTCCTTCGGAACCCAGACATCGTCGAGGATCAGGTCACCGGTGGTGAGCGGACGAAAGCCGAGCTTGTTTTTGTAGGCTACTCGGCCGAGACCCTCCCGATCACTCTCGACCACGAAAGCGCAGATTCCGTCGCGGCCGAGGCCCTTGTCGATCGTGGCGAAAGTCAGAAACCAGCCAGCCTCGTCGAGCATGCTGATCCAAGCCTTGGCTCCTTGGATCATATACCCGGCGCCGTCCCGCCTGCATGTGGTCGTCATGTCGGCGACGGCGGTGCCGCTGCCCGGTTCGGTCACACCGGCACCGGCGAAAGTCTCTCCGGCGACCAGGGGGGGGATGTACTTCTGCTTCTGCTCTTCGGTTCCGTACCGGAGGATGCCGCCTCCGACGAGACCGCTCGGCATCGAGACCGCGAGCCCGACGATGTGGCACACCCGGGAGAGCTCCTCGATCAGTCCCGCGAACGAAACCCAGTCGAGGTCGGATCCGCCGTACTCCTCGGGCACGGCGGCACCGACCCAGCCGAGCTTCGCCGCTTTACGGACCAGCTCGGCCGGGAATGCTTCGCCACGGTCGTAGCCGGAGACGAGAGGAGCGATCTCATTGCGCGCGAACTCACGCGCGCTCTCGATCAGCACCTCGCGTTCGGCGGTTGACAGTCCTCCCGACGACATCAATTCTCCTTCTGGGCGACGAGCGCTTCTCTGGCCCAGCCCAGGAAGCTCTTGGGCTGGATGTCGAACTCGTCCCGGATCCGCGAGAAGTCGACCAGCGACACGTGCGGTATTCGGGAATCGGCGCCGCCCAGCGTAACTTCGGCGTCGGGGTACTCCTCACAGATCAGATCGGCGAGCTGGCCGATCGTCGAGAATTCGCCTCCCGCGTTGTAGATGTCGTGCCGCGGATCGGGTGCCGTCGCCAAGGTGGCAAATTCGAGCGCCACGTCCTCGACGTGGATCATGCATGAATCAGCATCAGGGCCGAACGGGCATTCGGCCCTGCCGGTGAGAGCCCCCTCCAACATCGCGTTGACCGGAGCCGAGAATCCGGTCTTTCGGCCGGCGCCCCACACAGTCGATATCCGCAGGCCGATGCTGCGGATGCCCATCGACTCCTGGTACTGGGCCGCGGTCGCCTCGTTGAGCTGTTTCTGCCAGCCATAGAGGAAATACGGCTTGCCGTGATCCTCTTCGCTGACCGTCTTGGTGCCCCAGTCCGGCTGATCGCCGTAGACCGCGATCGAGCTGGCGTAGACGAAGCGCGGCACGCCGGCTCGTGCCGAGGCGTCGAGCACGTTCTGCATTCCGACGACGTTTACGCTGAGACCGAGGTTCAGATCGGCGACGGTGTCCGAGGCTAGCAGCGCCGCGAGATGGATCACGGTGCTGGGTTCGGTTTCCTCGATTGCATCGCGTACCGCGGCCGGGTCGGCGATGTCGCCTTCGAACGACAGGTACGCCGATCCTTCCGGAACGACGCGGTCGAACACGACCGGTTCGGCACCTTTCGCCTCGAGCGCCTCACAGGTGGCACGGCCGATGAACCCACCTCCGCCGAATACCAGCACCTTCATCAGGAGGCCTTCCCACTGAGGGGCGTCCGGTCCGCGGCCACGATCGTCTCGGAATCACCAAAGTACTGCTCGAGCCGGTCCTTCTCGACCGCGGCAGGATCGCGGTCCTCGATCTTTCCGTAGCCGCCGCCCCCGGGCGAGCGGACCTCAAGGCGATCTCCACGTTTCATTGTCACTCCTGTGCATTTGGTTGTGTGTGGCGGAACGAAACGTTCCCCTTCGAGCACCCATTCGATCTGTGTCTTCGCCGCGTTTTCGCCGCCCATGGCGCCACTCGGCGCGAAGCGACCGCGGTCGGCCAGCACGGTCGATTTCGCGTCCTCGGCTAGTAACCGGACGCTGATGTCGACGCCGAAACCGCCGCGGAACTCACCGGTGCCGGCCGAGCCCTCGCGTAGGCCGTACCGCTCGAACACGACCGGATTCTGGTTCTCCAGAACCTCGACCGGCGAGGTCCGGGCGATGCTGATCGGGGACGGCGCGTTGGTCAGTCCGTCCCCCGTCCTGTGCCCGCCGTAACCGCCTCCGGTGAAACAGAACATGATGAACGGGCGTTCCCGCTTCTCGTCGTATCCGGCCACCGTGAAGTTGCAGATCGTGCCGGAGGTCGCCGCGCCGATCCGGTCCGGCAGGACCGGCTGGAGGGCCGCCAGCATCGTGTCTCCGATGCGCACGGTCACCTCCGAGGCGCAGCCGCTGACCGCCCGCGGATACTCCGCGTCGAGGAACGTGCCGATCGCCCGGTGGACATTGAGCGGCCGGAAGCAGCCGCCGTTGTTCGGCACCTCTGGAAAGACATGTTTCATGTACAGATAGATCGCCGAAGCCGTCGCCGCATAGGAGGTGTTGAGCGGACCCTTGACCGGTGGCGAGCTGCCGCTGAAGTCGAAGCCGATCTCATCCCCGGCGACCGTGATCTCGAGCTGGCAGACCAATGGCTCCTGCTCCACCCCGTCGCTGTCGAGGTGCTCGACGTGCCGGTAGGTCCCGTCCGGGATCGTCTCGATCATGTCGCGCATCTGGGCTTCGCTGCGAGTCGCCAGCTCGTCGATCGCCTCGCGGACCTCGCCGACCCCGTACTTGTCGAAGATCGCGCGGAGCCGGATCTCGCCGACCGTCATCGCGCTCAGTTGGGCGCGCAGGTCGGCCTCGCGCTCGTGCGGGATGCGGATGTTCGACATCAGCAGCTTCCGCAGGCCTTCTAGGAGCACGCCTCGCTCGTACAGCTTGATCGGCGGGACGCGAATTCCTTCCTGGAACACCTCGGTGGCGGTCGGGGCGAATCCACCGGGGACCATACCGCCGATGTCGGTCCAGTGGGCCGTATCGGCGAGAAAGCAGAAGATCTCACCGTCGACGAACACCGGCTTGACCAACTTCATGTCCATCAGGTGGGTTCCCGACGTATAGGGGTCGTTGATCATCACGATGTCGCCTTCGTGCCATTCGTCGATTTCGGACAGCGCCGCCTCGACCGCGAACTGCATCGATCCGACAAACAGCGGCAGTCCCGTCTCGCCCTGGGCGATCAACTCGCCGTTCACGTCGTAGAGACCGCTGGAGCGATCTCGCGATTCCGACACGATCGGACAGAGAGAGGTGCGCTCGATGGTGATGTCCATCTCGTTGCAGACCTGCTGGAGGCCGTTGGTGATGACGGTCAATGTGGTCGTGTCGATCATGCCGCGCCTCCTGAGATTTCGATGATGAGGCTGCCGAGCCGGTCGACCGCGACGGTGCAGTCGTCGTCGACGACGGTGGTTCCATCGTCCTGCTCGATCACCACCGGCCCTTCGAATTCGGCCCCGATCGGGAGCAGGTCGCGTTTTATCACCCTCGATTCGAGCCAGCGATCCCCGAACGAGACCTGGCGGGTCCCGGTCGTCGCTTCGTCGACCGACTCGGCAGTGCGTGTGCCTCGGGGGATGAGCTCGAGGTCGACCGGCTGGCCTTCGCCGATCACGGCGACCCGCACGTTAACGAGCTTCTTGGCGATGTCACCGGGGGCGGCGAAGGCGAAAGCGGCCTCGTGGAGGTCTCTGAAGCGCTGTTCGAGGTCCGCCCAAGTGTCACCGTCGGCGAAAGGCACCTCAACCACATGGGTCTGGCCGTCGTACTGCATGTCGATGATCGGCCGGATCCGGATCTGGTCGTCGGGCACGCCCTGGTCGGACAGCAGCGCGATTCCCTCGGCCTTCAGCGCGTCGACGATCTCGCTGATCGCTGAGGTCTCGACCTCGCTGGTCAGGCTGTTGACCGTCTGCACGTAGTCGTACCTCGTTTCGGCGACAAGCGTGCCGATCGCCGACGTGATCCCGAGGCGATAGGGCACGATCACGGTGGGGATCGAGAGTTCTTTGGCGATCTCCACCGCATTGAGCGCGCCGCCCCCGCCGAAGGCGAAGTAAGCGAAGTCACGCGGGTCGTGGCCTCTTTCGAGCAGCACGGAGCGCACCGCCCCGGCCATGAGGTCGTTGGCCACCCGCACGATCGCGCGGGAGGTCTCGACCGCGTCCATTCCAAGGCTGTGGCCGACGCCGTCGACCATGGCGGCTTCGATGGTCTCCAGGTCGACCTGACTGGAGACGCCGATCATCTCTTCCGGAAGGCGGCCGAGGACCACGTTGGCGTCGGTTAGGGTCGGTTCGGTGCCACCCCGCCCATAGGAGACCGGGCCTGGGGTCGCCCCGGCACTCTCTGGGCCGACCTGAAGCAGGCCGTTGTGGCCGAGCCGGGCAATGCTTCCGCCGCCGGCACCGATCGTGTGGATGTCGATCATCGGCAGCTGGACCGGGATGTTGTAGGCGAGCTCATGCCTCGCGGTGGTTACGGGTTCGCCGTCGAGGATGACCGCGACATCAAAGCTGGTGCCGCCGACATCGGCCGTGACGCAGCTCATGTGGCCGGTCTCAGCGCAGATCCTGGCCGCGGCGGTGACGCCGGCGGCGGGACCGCTGAGGACTGTCTGGACGGGTGTGCGCGATGCGATACGCTCGGTCGTAACGCCACCGTTCGAGCGCATGATCAGCAGTTCGTTCGCGTATCCGACATCCTCGAGGCGATTGACGAGGTGAGAGAAGTACTTATCGATGGCTGGCTGCACGTACGCGTTGACCGTCGAGGTGCTGAGCCGCTCGAATTCGCGGTACTCGGCCAGGATCTCGTGGGAGGCGGTGACGTACTCGTTCGGCCATTGCTCGCGGACCAATTCGACCGCGCGGCGCTCGTGCTCCGGGTTCGCGTAGCAGTGCAGGAACATGACGAGGACCGACTCGACCCCGGCTTCCAGGAGCTGGCTCGCCGCGGCGCGAACACCGTCTTCGTCGAGTGGGATCAGGACGTTCCCGTTGGCGTCGAGCCGCTCGTCGACCTCAAGGCGCAGGTGGCGGGCGATCAGCGGTTCATACACCCCGGTGAGGCCGTAGTTGTTAGGCCGGGTGCGCGGGCCGATCTCGATCGTGTCGCGAAATCCGGTGGTGGTGATCAATCCGCAGACCGCGCCCTTCCGCTCGAGAACGGCGTTGGTGCCGACCGTGGTCCCGTGGGAGATCAGATCGATCGGAGCGAGGTTCTCGTGGCCCAGGGACGTCAGTCCGGCCATGAATGCCTCTGACTGGTCACCGACGCTGGTCGGCACCTTCCCGGTCTTCACCGAACCCGATTCGTCGATTGAAATTATGTCGGTGAACGTCCCTCCGACGTCAACGCCAATGGCCATTGTCATCTCTTCTACTCTCCTCAGAACCGTAATACGAAACGATTATCTCACGATACAGGACTCTTGAAATATAAGCAAGCCCTCATACAGGGGTACCCGATCCGGCTGCAAGCGAAAGATGGACGAACCGGGGCGAATCGTCGCCAGGAAGGATCAGACGTCGGTTATGCGGCGCTCGATCTGCTTTGCGACCCGCTGTAGCGCCGGAATCAGGTCCTGCTGAAGCCCCCACGGCAATCTCGACTCGGGGCCCAAGACGCTCACCGTCAGAGCCTGATGATCGGCCGATATGACCGGGACGGCAATGCCGGCCGCCCCGGGAAGGCGCTCACCGACGCTCACGGCCCAACCCCGCTCCTGGATCTCGACGATCTGCCGCTCGATGTCGTCGCGGTCGAACGCCTCCCCCTGGCCCTTCGTGCTCGATTCGAGCGCGTTCAGAAGCTTCTTCCGCTGAGGCTCGGGGGTTTGGGCCAGCAGGGTCTTGCCCGACGCGCCCACATGGAGCGGTATGCCCGAGCCGACCCCGGTCTTGTAGAGCAGCGGGAGGCGAGACTGATGCTCGACGATACAGACCCGGTTGAGCCCGATCCGCGTATTCAGGGTGATAGTCTCCTCGGTCGCCTCGCGCAGCTCGAGCAGGATCGGGCCGGCCAGGGCCGACATCATCCCCACCTTGTCCATCGAGTTCTGGCCGAAACGCCAGAGGCCCGGACCGAGCATGTACCGGTTGTCGATCGGATCCTTTACAACCAGCCCCCCATAGGAGAGGCTCTGGAGGATGCGGAAGACCGTGCCCTTGGCCAGCTCGGTTTTCTGGACCACCTCGGTCAGGGTCGAAGGGCCGAGGGATAGCGCGTCGATAATGTCAACTGCTCTCTCGATAACCTGGATGCGCTCGTTCTTCATGAATGCGTCACGATCGACATTACCGATGGGCAGGGCGGTTCAGCCGGCGCCGAGGTAGGCCGCACGGATGCCGTCGTCTCGAAGCAGATCGGAGGCGGCGCCCTTCATCGCGATCTCGCCCCGCTCGATCACGTAGGCGCGCGACGCCAGCTGCAGCGCCTCGGACACGTTCTGCTCCACCAGGAGGATCGTCAGTCCCCGGGCGGCGAGGTCGCCGATCAGGGAGAAGAGCCGATCGACGATAATCGGTGCCAGCCCGAGCGACGGCTCGTCGAACATGATCAATTTCGGCCTAGCCATGAGGCCGCGTGCCAGAGCGCACATCTGCTGCTCGCCGCCGGAGAGGGAGCCCGCCAACTGGCCGGTCCTCTTCCTGAGTATCGGGAACAGCTTGTACATCTCATCGAGACCCTCATCCATGCGCTTGCGGGCTTCGCTGTGGTAGGCACCCAGCTTCAAGTTCTCCTCGACGGTCATGTAAGGGAACAGATGGCGTCCTTCCGGCACGAGCACGAGTCCGAGCGCGGGAACCTTGTCGACTCTCATACCGGTAATGTCGTCGCCGTCGAAGGTGATCCGCCCCGCCGTCGGCTTGATCGACCCGCTGAGAGTCTTCAGCAATGTGCTCTTGCCGGCGCCGTTCGCGCCCACGACCGCGACGATCTCGCCTTCCGAGACGTCGATGTCGACCCCCAGGAGAACCGGAAGGTCGTCGTATCCAGCGTGCAGGCCTTCAGTTCGAAGCATCGAGCTCATCGATCTCCTTTCTTCCGAGGTAAGCCTCGATGACGTCGGGCTGCCGCAAGACCTCGGCGGCGGTTCCCCGGGCGATCTCGGCCCCGTGGTCGAGGACGATCGCGCGCTGCGCGAGCGCTCGGACGACCTTCAGGTCATGCTCGATGATCAGGACGGTGAGGCCGCTCGCGGCGAGGCGCTGGACGATCTCGATCGCCTGCTGGGTTTCGGTCGGGTTGAGGCCGGCCATGACTTCGTCGAGCAACAGGATCTCGGGCTGTCCGGCGAGAGCCCGGGCCATCTCGAGCCGCTTGTGCTCGGCCATGGTCAGGCTCGAGGCGAGCGCGTCGGCGCGGGGCAGCAGATCCAGCTCCTCGAGTACCCGGCAGGCGCGTTCTTCGGCCTGCCCGCGACGGGGGAATTTGGCGAAGGCTCCGACCATCGTGTTCTCCAGCACCGTCTGGGTGCGAAGCGGCCGGACGGTCTGGAACGTGCGGCCGATCCCGAGTCTTGCCCGGCGATGGGGTCCGTACTTCGAGATCGACGCGCCCCGGAAGTAGACCTCACCCGCGCTCGGTCGGAGCTGGCCGGAAAGAAGGTTGAACAGGGTCGTCTTGCCCGCGCCGTTCGGCCCGACGATGCTCGTCACCTCACCAGCGAGAAGGTCGAACGAGATCTCGTTGACAGCGGAAAGGCCGCCGAATTGACGGGATACGCCCTGAACCGAGAGCAAAGTGGGGTCAGCGCCGGCCACGGAACCTCCTGACCAGCGCGAGAACCGCGCCCCAGATCCCCCGCGGGAAGAATCGCGCTGAGAGGATCAGCAGCAGACCCAGCACCCCGGTGGAAATACCGGGAGGGAACGAAGCGAGCTCGCCGCGGAGGTAGGCCTCACCGGGATCGAGGATCAGACCGCCGATCACCGGGCCGGCGACCGTGCCGATCCCACCGAGCAATGCCAGCAGCGGGATCATGATTCCGACGTCGGCGACACCGAGCACGGTCGGCGGATCGATGAAGCCGATGTACATCGCGAAGAGCCCACCGCCGATCCCGGTCAGCGCCGCGCTCAACGTCAGCCCCATCGTCTTGACCAGGAGCGGGTTGGCCCCGGCCGCGGCCGCGGCGTCTTCTTCGTCGCGGATCGCTACCAGGTAGTAGCCGAGCTTGCCGCGCGAGACGAACAGCGAGATCGCAACGACCGCTGCCAGGTAGATGAACATCACCCACGCCCAGACCGAGCGATCGGTGAACACGATGCTGTCGAACGGGATCTGGACGCCATTGTTTCCGCCGGTCCAGTCGAAGTACCGGACCAGTTCCAGGACGACCTCGTTCAGGGCGAGCGTCCCAATTGCGAAGAAGGGCCCGCGCAGCCTGAACAGCGGCCAGGAGAGAAGGGCCGCTACGGCCGCCGCGATCAGCGAGCCGACAACCAGCGCAGGCCACGGTGACCAGTCGTGATTGACCTGGAGGAGAGCCACCGAGTATGCCCCGGTCGCGAAGAACACGCCGTGGGCAAGGGAAAATTGTCCGCCGAACCCACCGATCAGGTTCCAGGCGGAAGCAAGCCCGGCGAACAACAGGCCTCCAGTGATCAGCGTGAGCCAGTACTCGTCGGTTCCGAGAAGTACGGTCACGATCGCGACCACGATCATGCCGATTACGTACTTGAGCCAGGCGAGCCGGGTGGTGTCGCCGGCGACCGGCATGGCTGACCGCACACCCGATTTCACGCCGGAAGCAACCGAGCGTGCCGTCATCGGACGAGCGCCTTGCCGTCGGGTCCGAGCTTGCCCATGAGTCCGGCCGGCCGGAAGACCAGCACCGCCAGGAACAGAGCGAACCAGATCGCCTGCTTCAGGCCGGGATCGATGTAGTAACCGGCAAACGCCTCGACCAATCCGATGATCAGGCCACCGAAGAACGCGCCGGAGATACTGCCGAGCCCGCCGAGAATGACCACGGCGAACGCGGGAAGGATGAACTGGAATCCGATCGCCGGCGTGGCCGTGTAGATCGGCGCCAGGAGCGCTCCGGCGATCCCGGCCAGCGCGGCCGCGACCCCGAAGGTGATGATGTAGGCCCGCTTGACATTGATGCCCATCAGCGAAGCCGTTTCGCGGTCTTGGCTGAGTCCGCGGACCGCGGTACCGAACATCGAGTGCCGCAGATACTGGGACATACCGATCGCGAAGGCGATCGCCACGATCAGGATGATCAGGCGCGGCACGCTGACCATCGCGCCGATGTCGATTGTCTGCGACGAGATGCCGGTCCTCACCGACTTGGCCTCGCCGTCGGTGAACGCGGTCACCGTGGCCTGGATGAATAAGACGAGGCCGAAGGTGGCAAATATCTGCATCACCGGCTCATCCAGCAGAGGCTCCAGGATGAACTTCTGGACGAACGCGCCGATCAGGAACAGGACAGGAGCGACGAACAGAACCGCGAGGTAGGGATTTATCGACGCCACCTCGTGTGCGAGGTAGGCTCCGTAGATTCCCAGCATAACCAGCTCGCCATGGGCGAAGTTCGTCACCTGGATCACGCCGAACACGAGGTTCAGCCCGAGGGCCACGAGGGCATAGATGCCCCCGAGCATGATTCCGGAGATGAAAACGTCAAGCAAGCTGGTCCGCGATTCTGTTCTGTCGTCCCGCTACCGGTTGTCCTGGCCTACTTGCCCGTCACGCTGGTCCGCGATTCTGTTCTGTCGTCCCGCTACCGGTTGTCCTGGCCTACTTGCCCGTCTCGATCGGTGCGACCGATGCTTCCTTCGGGTACACGGTCGGCAGAGTGCCGTTCTTGTGCCACTGGCCAACCAGAAGCGCCGCCCGCTCGTTCTGTCCGTTCTCGTCGAACTTAGCGCCCCAGCCGTTCGGCAGGCCGGTGACCGGAACGTCGAAACCAAGCGCGGCGTCGTGGATCGCACCGACGCTGGTGTCGCCATCGGCGGCATCGATCGCCTGGAGGAGCACGGTGAGGCCAGTGTAGCCGACCATGGAAACGCCGCCGAGAGGCTCTTCGCCGAACTTGGCCTTGTATTCCTTCAGGAACTTCTGCCAGCCAGGCGCAAACTCCGGGTCGGTGTCGGGGTTCGAATACTGGACAACGAACGTGCCGGCGAGTGAGTCGGCGCCGACCGCGTCGAGCGTCTCGTCGGAATCGCCTGTCGCCGTCAGCACGCGGGCCGCCGGATGGAAGCTCTGCTCGTCCGCTTGGCGCAGCAGCAGGTTCACGTCGGGAACGTAGCCGGTCATCAGCCACACGTCAGGGTTGGTACCCTTGGCGCGCAACACCGAATCGGTCAGATCCGCCGCGGCCGCCGAATGGGCTCCGACGGTCACGTCGGCACCGGCGTCGGTGAGCGCTTTCTCTTGGCCTTCGGCGACCGAAGTGCCGTAGACCGAGTCCTCATGCTCGATGAAGACCTTCAGGCCGGAGATGTCCTTGCCCAGCGATTTCGCCAAGTCGCCCGCGATGAAGTCGGCGGAGATCGTCGCGAAAGTCTCCGCTTTCGGGGCGACTCTGATGAACGACTCCATGCCGCGATCGGTGAGATCGTTATCGAGGGAGTGGTTCTCCCAGTAGACCTTGTCGTTGCGAGCGGCCGTCTCGCTTGCCGCCGCGGCGACCGAGCTGATGTAGGTACCGGTGAACAAGTCCACGTCCTCCTGGGTCAGCAAGCGCTGGGTCTCACTGATTCCCTCTTCGGGAGTCATGGCGTCGCCTCTGATCAGTTCGATCTCGCGTCCGCCGGCTTCTCCGCCGTGGTCCTGAATCGCGAGTTCGTAACCGCGGGCAATGTCGTTGGCGAAAGCCGCGAAGTCTCCGCTGAACGGATGGATTACACCGATCTTGATCGGACCGTCGCTGCTCCCGCCACCACCGCTGCTACTACTGCTCGAGTCGTCACCGCCACATGCGGTGAGCGTGACCACGGCGCCCAGAAGCGCCACCACCAGCCACCTGGCCGCAGTGCCAAAAAGCCTCTTCTTCACCATATTTCTCCTCCTTCGGACTTTGCTGACCGGTTTCCTCAATCACCGATCATCATGGTCATTGGACCATATCGCAGAACAATAGTCTCGGATTACGGATAAGTCAAATGGTTTCTACGCTACCCTTCGGGACATGGTCATAACCTGGTTTGGTCAATCGGCTTTCCTGCTGACGGGTGGCAAGGCCACCGTGCTCATCGATCCCCACGGGGATACCGAGAACCTCAGATCCCGCGGAATGCGGTTCGACTATCCGCTGATGGACGGGATCGAGGCCGATGTCCTGCTTATCACGCACGAGCACGTCGATCACAACGGAGAAGAGAAGGTCAGCGGAAACCCACAGGTGTTCCGTTCCCGTGCGGGTAGCTTCGAATCTGCAGCCGGGCCGATTACTGGGGTCGCGTCGGAGCACGATCCGGTGGCTGGCACCCAGCGCGGAGACAACACGATCTTCGTGTTCGACTACGACAAGAAGAGGATCTGCCACCTCGGTGACCTCGGCCAGAGCAACCTCCGCCCCCAGCAGCTGGCGGCAATCGACCGGCCCGACGTTCTCTTCGTCCCGGTCGGCGGCACACCTACCATCGGACCCGGGGAAGCGATTTCCGTCATCGAAGAGATCAATCCGACCGTTGTCATCCCGATGCATTACCGGACGGAGGTCATGGACTTCCTCAAGCCGATTGACCCGTTTCTCGACGCGGTCGGCACGGAGATCGACCGGCTCGACTCGAACAGTTGGGACTCTGCGTCGACGAGCTTCGAACGGCAGAACCCTTTGGTCGTGGTTCCATCTCTCCCGTCGTAGGCGGCAGCCCCGGGCGTGCCTGACGTCCCCCGGGTCGAGCCCGCAGCGTCTCCCGCGTCGTCCGCGAGCCTGCTCACCACCCCGGTGGTGTTCGTCGCCGGGTCGCTGCTGGGGGTTTCGACACTCGCCTTCTTCCGGATCCCACTGCTGCCGGACATCGGCGACGACCTCAGCCTGAGCGCGGTCGAGGTCGGCGCGATCACCGTCTTCTTCGCTCTCGGAAGGCTTTTCACCGATCTGCCGGCCGGCCGGTTCGCCGACCGGCATCAAGCCGCGATCTCCTACGTGTACGCCGGTCTCGCGATGGCCGTCGGCAGCGCGATGCTGATGACGGCCCCAGCCAACTACGCGGCGTGGGCGGCGGCGTTCGTGATCGGCATCGGCTCTTCGATCGCGAACACGACCGGCATGTCCTACTTCTCGCGGATCGGCGACCGGTCGAATCGGGGGCGGTATATGGCCGTATTCTCCACAGCGCTTCTCGGCGGCCAAACCCTCGGCCCGACCTTGGGTGGGGCGATCGCCGTTCTCGGCGGATGGCGCATCTCGCAGCTGGTGGCGGCGATCTCCGCGTTGGTGATCGCCGCGATCTGCCTCTGGGCGGGCGTGCGTCGTCCCGCGAGGCTCGGCTTTGCAGTGAGGATACCCGAAGCGGAGAGGAGCGAGGAGACTGGAATGGTCGCCGACGAAGCGCGGATTCCGATCCTGGAGCGGGTGACCATCCTTTCGATCGGCTTCTCCATCTTCTTCACCACGGGTGGCATGACCCAGACGCTGATTCCCCTGATCGGTGACGACCAGCTCGCCCTGAGCGCCACGATGATCGGGTTCGCGCTGGGTCTCGGCGGACTGTTCCGTCTGGTCGGCGGTCTCGTCGGGGGCTTCGTCTCCGACCACCACTCCCGCAAGGCCGCCCTGATCCCCGGGTTGTCGCTGCCGGCCGTGGGAGTCCTGACCGTCGCTTTCTGGCCGAATCCCGCCGGCTGGCTGATCGCGATCGCCTTGATTTCCGTAGGTTCAATCGGCATCGCCAGCGCTGGAGCGATGCTCGGTGACCGGACCGGCAAAGGCAGAAGCGGGCGTGCCTTCGGCCAGTTCAGGTTCTTCGGGGATCTCGGGCTGCTCGCGGGACCGTTGGTATCGACCGTCCTGTTCTCGGAGGTAGGATACAAGTCACCGCTGATCCTCACCGCCACGCTCCTGTTCGGCTCAGCGGCCGCGAGCGCTGCGTTCCTCAGCGAGATCCCTCAGGGCGAAGTGCCTTGATTCCGACCTGCCGGGCGGCATTGCTGCGTGCGCGAAGACGGCGATAGACATAGCGGAGACGAGTGCGGAGATGAACGGACCCGAGCTGCTCGGCGCATCCCGTCGAGCTTCAGGAGTACGGTCGGTGCTCGTACCCGGACATCGGTAAGAACCCGGGCGTACCGGCGGGGGCGCGCGGGACCGGGCGATGCAGTTGATGGAAGACGTCGCCGACTCTCTGACACCGCGCCGGGAGATCACTCTGTAGTCGGCGGCGTCGGCGAGGGCCCCGCCGAGGCTGGACTGGCCGCCACGTTTGACCGTCTCACGGGAGCGGGCGCACTCGACCGGGGTTGAATCAATCAGCAGCAGGTCGTCTTGCCAGCCCGGTGACCGGCGGGCGAACTCGCTGATCAGCATCTCGATCGTGTCCGCGAGCCGGTCGCGGCGCTTATGGAAACCGGAGCGTCCGATCTTCCAGACCCCCAAAGACATCCTCACCCTCGAGCGCCACGGAGCCCGCCCTCAAAGGCATCCGCACCCGACTCACCTGCATGCGCACCTTGCGGACGTCCCAGAGCATGAAAACCTCGATGTCGAGGACACCGTCGAGCTCCGCGAGAACCCGGTTCTTGTAGCGGCCGAACGCTTCCGCGTCTTCCATGGCGACCTCCACCAGGACGTCGAAGCCCGTCGCCCCGAGCGCCATTGGGTGGCAAGGGGTCGTCGGAACACCTTGATCCAGGAGGTGCGTATGGGTACGGTTACGCCTCGTTCGAAGCGAAGTTCAGCGGTTCAGGGCCGAGCTTCTAAACCAGGAGTTTCACACCCTGCTCGAAGCCCAGGTCCTTGCCGAGGACCGGCGAACAGACCACAACCAGCACCACCCACATCCGGTACTCCGATGGATAAGACTTTGCCATGAGGCTCCTCTTGGTTGAGCAGCCTGACACTCTCACATGCTTGCTCCACCGCCTGGGGTGCAGACCAGGTGGATCCGCAAATGGGGTCCGGTCAAGGGCATAGGCGACTGCTTCGAGGTCTCGTGCGGAGTGCTTCTTTAGGTCGGTGCCTTTCGGGAAGTACTGCCGGAGCAGGCCGTTGGTGTTCTCGTTCGAGCCGCGTTGCCAGGGGCTCTGCGGGTCGCAGAAATAGACCGCCATGCCGGTGTCGGTCCGAACCTTCTTGTGCTGGGCCATCTCCGTTCCCTGATCCCGGGTGAGCGTCCTCCTGACACATCGATCACGTGTGACCTACATCCAAGTCGCACAGTGAGACCATTCATGACTTCTATCGAGCGAAGTGACTTGGATGCCTCGTTCCCGGCTTGGATGCCTTGTTCTGTCGCGGAAGTACCAGTAAGCCTTCACGGGATCAGGCTTCGACCGGTCATCGCTTCCGGTTGCTTGATCCCGAGCGCGGCGAGGACGGTGGGCGCCACGTCGGCCAGGATCCCACCTTCTTTCAGGTCCGGTCCGGGCACGGTGAGGATCAGCGGCACCGGATTGAGCGAGTGGGCGGTGTTCGGGGACCCGTCGGGTTCGAGCATGTTGTCGGCGTTGCCGTGGTCGGCCGTCACCAGGCAGGCCCCGCCCGAAGCGAGCACGGCTTCGACGACCCGGCCGAGACAGGCGTCCACCGCCTCGATCGCGCTGACCGCCGCGGGGATCACCCCGGTGTGTCCGACCATGTCGGGGTTGGCAAAATTGATGATGCCGAAGCGTGGGGACTCGGCCTTCCAGCCTTCGATGAAAGCGTCAGCCGCGGCGTTCGCGCTCATCTCCGGCTTGAAGTCGTAGGTCGGCACGTCGCGCGGCGACTCGACCAGCCGGCGGTCCTCCCCCTGCCATTCCTCCTCGCGGCCGCCGTTGAAGAAGTAGGTCACGTGGGCGTACTTCTCGGTCTCGGCCACGTGGAGCTGCCGGCCGCCGGCCTCGGAGATCACCTGGGCGAGCGTGACCGCCGGCCGCCGCT
Organism: uncultured Solirubrobacterales bacterium; assembly: GCA_963695885.1. Taxonomy (GTDB): domain Bacteria; phylum Actinomycetota; class Thermoleophilia; order Solirubrobacterales; family 70-9; genus 67-14. Next base: position 57,395 of record CAVOIH010000006.1, read on the forward strand.
CGGGGAACGCGACCGGGTAGGGCCAGCCCTTGCGGTAGACGGTCATGGTGGTCAGGTCGACCACGGGTCCGCCCGATCGGGAGAACTCGCCGAACGCGGGATCGGCCAGCGCCCGGGTCAGCTCCCGCGCACGGTCCGGCCGGAAATTGATGAAGATCGCGACGTCGCCTTCGTCCATGCCGTCGTAGTCGCCGATCACGGTCGGCGGGATGAACTCGTCGGTCTTCCCGTCCGCGTAGGCGTCACTGATGGCCGTCGCCGAATCGGGGGCACTGGGCCCCTCGGCGTGGACCATCGCGTCGTAGGCGAGCTTGATCCGCTCCCAGCGGGTGTCGCGGTCCATGGCGTAGTAGCGGCCACTGACGGTTCCGACGCGGCCGGCCGAACGCAGCCACCGCTCCAGCTCTTCGACATACCTCTCACCACCGTGCGGCAGGGTGTCGCGGCCGTCCGTGATCGCGTGGAAGACGACGTCCGGAACGCCTTCCTGGCTCGCCAGCTCGATCGTCGCCTCGAGGTGCTCCCAGCCCGAATGGACGCCCCCGTCGGAGACGAGACCGATGAGGTGGAGCCGTCCGTGGGGGCTGTCCGCGGCTCGCCGGCAGGCGGCGACGAGCTCTTCGTTGTCGAAGAAGGAGCCGTCGGCGACGGCAGCGTCGATCCGGGCGAGGTCCTGCTTGACGATCGCCCCGGCGCCGAGGTTCAGGTGGCCGACCTCGGAGTTGCCCATCTGCCCCTCGGGAAGCCCGACGTCCGGGCCCTGGGCGCTCAGCTGGGTCTTCGGATACCGGCTCCAGAGCCGGTCGAAGTTCGGCGTGTCGGCCAGCGAGATCGCGTTGCCGGGCCCTGGAGGCGCGAGGCCCCACCCGTCGAGGATGACCAGGGCCATCCCGTCCACCGGCAGTCCATGCGGGGCGCCGGCCATCAGATGCCCGAAGCGGCCGAAACGATGCCGCCGAAGTCCCCGGGGTCGAGCGACGCGCCGCCGACCAGGGCACCGTCGATGTCGGGCTGGGCCATCAGCTCGGCGGCGTTGCCGGGCTTGACCGACCCGCCGTAGAGGATGCGCGCGCGCTGGGCACCCTCCGGGTCCCGTGACCGCAGCAGGTTGCGGATGAAGTGGATGGCCTCCTGAGCCTGCTCGAGGGAGGCGGTCCTGCCGGTTCCGATGGCCCAGATCGGCTCGTAGGCGATGACCACCCGGTCGAGGTCGCCGGTGTGGACCTCGGCCAGGTCGGTGATCACCTGGTGCGAAAGCACCGCTTCCGTGTCGTCGGACTCGCGCTCGCCCTCGGTCTCGCCGCAGCAGAGGATCGGCTGGAGCCCCGCTTCGATCGCGCGCCGCACCTTTTGGGCCAGGGCCTCGTCGGTCTCACCGAAGTACCGGCGTCGCTCGGAGTGGCCGAGGATCACGCCGTCGACGCCGATGTCGAGAAGCATCGGCGCGGAGATCTCTCCGGTGAAGGCACCGGAGTCCTCGAAGTACATGTTCTGGGCCGCGGCCTTGACCGGCGTTCCGGCACAGCGCTCGGCGACCCGTTCGAGGGCGAGGAAGGTGGGACACAGCGCGACTTCCGGCCCGTCTGCGGACTGGGTCGGCAGGAAGGAGTCGAGGAACTCGTCGGCCTCGCTCGGCCGCTTGTTCATTTTCCAGTTGGCGGCGATGAAGGGGCGGCGATCAGTCATGGGGCAATCATGCCTCGTTCAGGGCTTCGACGCCGGGCAGCCGCTTGCCCTCGAGCAGTTCGAGTGAAGCTCCGCCGCCGGTGGAGACCCAGTTGACCTCGTCGGTCAGTCCGAACTTGGCCAGGGCGGCGACCGAGTCGCCGCCGCCGACGACCGTGAAGCCGGGCGCGTCCGCGACCGCCTGCGCGACCACCTTGGTGCCGTTGGCGAACGGCGAGAGCTCGAACGCCCCCATCGGCCCGTTCCAGAGCACCGTGCCGGCCGTCGCGATCCGGCCGGCGTAGTCGGCGGCCGAATCCGGGCCGATGTCGAGGCCCATCCAGTCGTCCGGCACCTCCACGCCATCGAGAGCCGCGGTCTCCGTGTCAGCCGAGAAATCGCGGCCGATCACCAGATCGCGCGGGAGGATCAGCTCGCAGTCGGACGACTCGGCCTTCTTCAGCGCGTCAGCGGCCAGCGGGATGCCTTGCTCCTCGCAGAGCGAGTTTCCGGTGCCATGGCCCTGGGCACGGTAGAAAGGGAAACACATGGCGCCGCCGATCAGGATCTGGTCGGCAAGGTCGATGAACCGGTCGATCACCCCGACCTTGTCCGACACCTTGGAACCACCGAGGATCACCACCAGGGGGCGTGCCGGGTCGTCGGCGACCGAGTCGAGGTTCTCGACTTCGCTCTCGAGCAGCAGACCGGCGTATGACGGCAGCAGGTCCGCGACACCGGCAGTACTGGCGTGTGCCCGGTGGGCGGTGCCGAAAGCGTCGTTCACATAGACGTCAGCGATCTCCGACAGGGCACGGGCGAACTCGGGGTCGTTCCTGGTCTCGCCCGGTTCGAACCTGACGTTCTCGAGCAGCATCACGTCTCCGGAGGCGAGGCCGTCGGCCATTCCCCTCGCTTCCGGCCCGGCCACCTCGGGTGCGAGCGTCACCTCCCGGTCGAGCAGCTCCGCCAGCCGGTCGGCCGCCGGCCTCATTGACAGTTCGGGGACGAACTCACCCTTCGGCCGGCCGAGGTGGGAGATGAGCACTACCTTCGCTCCACGTTCGGACAGCAGCTCGATGGTCGGCAGGGCCGCCCGGATCCTGGTGTCGTCGGTGACGGTGCCGCCATCGAGCGGCACATTGAAGTCCACCCGCACCAGGACCCTGCGGTCCTTGACATCGGCGTCCCGGACCGAAGCTCTGGAGAAGGCCATGGTCAGACCCTGCCGGGGCCGTCTAGAGGACTTTGCCGAGCAGCTCGACGCAGCGGTTCGAGTAGCCCCACTCGTTGTCGTACCAGGAGATCGCCTTGATCAGCTCACCATCGCCGATCGCCTGGGTTAGCTGCGAATCGAAGATCGACGAGTGCGGGTCACCGACGATGTCGGTCGACACGATCGGATCCTCCGTGTAGGCCAGGATGCCGTCCAGCGGTCCTTCGGCGGTGGCCTTGACTGCGGCGTTCACTTCCTCGACCGAGGTCGCCTTCGACGGCTTGAAGGTCAGGTCGACCACCGAGCCGGTGATGACGGGGGCGCGCACGGCGAACCCGTTCAGCTTGCCGGCCAGCTCCGGCAGCACGAGGCTGACTGCCTTGGCCGCACCGGTGGTCGTCGGGATCAGGTTCTGGGCGGCGGCCCGGGCGCGGCGGAGGTCCGAATGCGGCATGTCCTGGAGACGCTGGTCCGACGTGTAGGCGTGAATGGTCGTCATCAAGCCGTGGTCGATGCCGACCGCATCGTTGATCGCCTTGGCGAACGGCGCCAGGCAGTTCGTGGTGCACGATGCGTTGGAGATGATGTGGTGGTTCTCGGAGTCATACGAATCGAAGTTGACTCCGAGCACGACCGTGACGTCCGGCTCCTTGGCCGGGGCCGAGATGACGACCTTCTTCGCGCCGGCTTCGAGGTGCTTGCCGGCGTCAGCGCGGGCCGTGAAGAAACCGGTCGACTCGAGGACGACGTCGACGCCGAGGTCGGACCAGGGTAGCCGGGCGGGATCGCGCTCGGAAAGGGCAGCGATCTCCTTGCCATCGACAGTGATCGAGCCTTCGGATGATTCGACGGTTCCGTCGAAGCGGCCGAGGATCGAGTCGTACTTCAGGAGATGGGCGAGAGTCTCGTTGTCGGTGAGGTCATTCACCGCGACGATGTCGATATCGGCTCCGGACGCCTTCGCAGCGTGGAACACGTTGCGACCGATTCGCCCAAATCCGTTGATGCCGACCTTCACGCCCATGCGTTGATGCCTCCTGAGGTTGCTTGACCGATGACTGGGATTACCTGGGAAGCATTCTATTGAGAAGAGGTCTGGGCCGACCGGCCCCCGGGAACGGCGAGAAACACAAGAAACGGGTCCTGACGTCTGTTTCCACGCTTCGCGCGGAAGACAGGCGGCGAGACGGCCCCGTCAGGCGGTCAACGCAACAGCAGTTCGTTCATCTTCTCAGCTGGAGTCTTCCAGTCAAGAGTTTCCCGGGGCCTTGTGTTCATCAGCCGGGCAACACGGTCCAGCTCGGCTGGGCCGTGCACGGAGAGATCGGTCCCTTTCGGAAAGAACTGGCGGAGCAGGCCGTTGGTGTTCTCGTTGGAGCCCCGCTGCCAGGGCGAGTGCGGGTCGCAGAAGAAGACCGGGACCCCGGTCTTCACCGAGAAGGAGGCGTGGCCCGCCATCTCCTTGCCCTGGTCCCAGGTGAGCGAGCGCTTCAGGTGCTCGGGAAGCTCGGTGATCTTCTCGGCGACCGCCGCGCAGACCGTCTCGGTCTTTGAATCTTTGCCGAGGTAGGTCAGCATCACGAAGCGGGTGTGGCGCTCAACCAGGGTGCCGATGAAGGAACGGTTTCCCTTGCCAACGATCAGGTCGCCTTCCCAGTGGCCGGGAACGGCCCGGTTCTCGGCTTCGGCCGGGCGCTCGGAGATCATGATCATGTCCTTGATCTTTCCCCGGGTATCGGTCTTTCCCCGGGGCTTTCGCCGCTTCCTCTGGGTCCGGAGATATGCGGTCAGGTCCTTGCGAAACCGGCCTCTGGTCTGAACGTAGAGCGATTGATAGATCGTCTCGGGGCTGATTCTCATCTCCGGGTCGTTCGGGTATTCGAGCTCGAGCTTCTTCGAGATCTGCCTGGGTGAAAGGTAACCCTCGAGCATCGTCTGGACCTGCCGGCGGAGTCTTCGGTTCTTCGCGAGCTTCGATGGCTTCGGCCGGAGTGAGCGAAGACTCGCCAGGTCCTCCGCCTTCGTGGCTTTGTAACGGCCGCGGCCGCCGGCGCGGCCGATCTCGCGGCTCACCGTCGAGGGTGCCCGGCCGATCCGCCGGGCGATCATTCGGAAGCTGTCGCCGGCGGCGATTCCGGCCCGGATCTCCTCCCGCTCAGGCAGCGAAAGGTGGTGAGGCGACCTCGGTCTCCTTCTCGACCTTCTCGACGGCATGCCGCCGGAGGCGGCGATCACCCGCCCAACGGTCGCGATGCCCCAGCCGGTCTCGGCGGCCGCATCGATCGGGTTCACACCCCTCGAAATCAGGTCAAGGATCTCCAGGCGATGCTGGTGCCCGAGCTCTGCGGCCACCGGGGAGCGGCGCTTCTTCATCTTCACTTTTCATCTCCAATCGGTTCAACTCAACAGGGTCAGTGTTGCGTTGACCGGTGGAGACCACCGACCCTAATCCGTGCCGACGGTGATCTCGATGTCGTGACCGTCCGGATCCCGGAGGAATGCGGAATACGAGCCGGAGCCGTGGCCTCCGGGCTCACCCGGCATGGCGACGTTGGAACCACCGGAGTTGCAGCCGCCTTCCCAGGCCGCCTTGACGGCGGCGATCCCGGGTGCCCCGAGGCTGACCAGCGTGCCTTCGGCACGGGTGCCGGCACGCTCGCTGATGAAGAGGACCGGCCGCGAGATGCCGTAACCGATCGCCCCTTCCCCGTTCACGTGGCGGCGCCACCCGAGCGGGGAAAGCAGCGCGTCGTAAAAGGCACCGGAGCGCTGGAGGTCGGCGATCTCGAGAACGATGTGATGGAGCACGCGCAGCAGGTTAATGGAGACCGTCCGGCAAGTGCCCGGCGCCCGGTTCCGGAGGCGCTTCAGCGCCGGGGCGTCCAGCGGAAGAACCTGATCGCGAGCAGCAGGCCCCCCAGTCCCCAGATCGCGACCGCCGCGAGGCTGCCCCATTCGAACCCGGAACCAGCCGTGTGCGGATTGTAGGCCGAGAAGAACGCCTCGAAGAAGCTCCTGATCGGGAAGTAGTCGGCGAACGTGAGCACCCCGTCGGGGATCTCGTTCTCCGGGATGAAGATGCCCGAGAGGAAGTACAGCGGCAGGGTGATCAGGTTGGTGATCGCCGGCGCGGCCTCTCGCGAGGGGATGATCGCGGTCATCGCGATGCCCAGGCAACAGAACGACGCGGCCCCGACGAGCATGGTGGTGACGACGGCCGGCAGTCTCTCCCACGGGATCGGTGCGCCGTATAGGACCCACCCGATCACCGTGATCACGACCACCATCAGGACCGAGATGACGATCGCGTTGCCGACCCGGCCGGCGATGAACACCCACGAGGGAAGCGGCGTGCCGCGGCCGCGCTTGAGCAGCCCTGCCTCACGGCTGATCGTCAGGTTCATCGCCAGGCTGACCATGGTCGCCGAGACGACCGCCATGGTGACGATCGCCGGCACGTAATAGGTCGTCGTCGGCAGGTTGTCGAGCGTCTCGATCTTGTCGTCGCCGAAGATCGTCGCGAATATCAGCAGGAAGACCACCGGCAGGAGAGCCGTGAAGAAGACCGAGGCGGGATTGCGCCAGAAGACCTTCTGGGTGAATCTGAACTCGTGGAAGACGAGACGGACCGAACTCATGCTTCGGTCAGCCGGAGGTAGACGTCCTCGAGGCTCGGCCGCTTGACTTCGAGGCCGTCCAGGGGCAGGTTCCGCTCGAGCGCCCACGCCGTGAGCACCTGGAGGTCACCGACCGCATGGTCGGTCTCGATCGCCGCGATCCGGCCGCCACCGCCGGGTTCCGCGCCGAGGGTCGTCGTTCCGGCTGTGGGCAGTTCATCGGGCACGATGCCCTCCGGCAGCACGAAGGTGATCCTGGTCGGCAGGTTCTCGCGGCCGCCGAGGTTCCCGGGCGTGTCTATGGCAACGATCAGGCCGTCGCTCATCACGGCCACGCGGTCGGCCAGCGCCTGGGCCTCTTCGAGGTAGTGGGTCGTCAGGAGGACCGTCTTCCCCAGGTCCCGGAGGCCACTGATCATCTCCCATGCCTGCCGCCTGGCCGAAGGGTCGAATCCGGTGGTCGGTTCGTCGAGGAAGAGCAGTTCGGGATCGCCGATCAGGGCGATCCCGACGTCGAGGCGGCGCTGCTGGCCGCCGGACAGCCTCCCGGCACGCTTGCCGGCGCTCTCCTCGAGGCCGACCAGGCCGATCACCTCGTCCACCGGGCGCGGTTCGCTGAAGTAACCGGCGTAGAGCTGGAGCGACTCGGTGACTGTCAGGGTGGGCTCGAGGGTCGTGCCCTGCGGCACGATGCCGACCCTCTCCTTCCAGGCCCGGGTCGGGCGGGCGGGATCGGTCCCCAGCACCTCGACGTCACCGCCGTCGCGGCCGAGGTAGCCCTCGAGAATCTCGACCGTGGTCGTCTTGCCGGCGCCGTTCGGCCCGAGGACGCCCAGGATCTCCTCCCGGCCGACCTCGAGATCGATGCCTTTGACGGCTTCGAACTCGCCGTAGGATTTACGCAGTCCCTGGATGGATATGACCGGATCGGGCACCACCCGATCCTAGATGTCTTTACGGACCGGCGACTCGGGGCCGGGGTCAGGTCAGTTGGCGAGATCGCGGTGGGTGACCCGCACCGCCACGTCTTCGCGGCGGGACAGGTCCCGCCAGATCCGTTCGGCAACGGTCACCGAGCGGTGGCGTCCGCCGGTGCAGCCGATCGCGATCGTGAGGTGGCTCTTGCCTTCGGCGACGTACGCCGGCACCAGGAACTCGAGGAGCGGCAACAGGCGGCCGTAGAACTCGCCCGCCTGGGTTCCGGCTTCCACGTACTCGCGAACCTTTTCGTCGAGTCCGGTCATCGGGCGCAGCTCATCGACGTAATGGGGGTTCGGCAGGAATCGCACGTCGAGCGTCAGGTCGGCATCCCGCGGAGGCCCGTTCTTGAAGCCGAAGGTCAGCAGGGTCACGGCCATCCGCCCTCCGGCCTCCGTCGCGACCATCTCTTCGGCGATCCGGCGCCGGAGCATCGCCGCGGTGTCGTTCGAGGTGTCCATGACCATGTCCGCCCGCTCGCGCAGTGGGGCCAGCAGCTCGCGCTCGGCGGCGATCCCGTCGAGGATCCTGCCTTCGGGCGCCAGGGGATGGCGGCGGCGGGTCTCCTTGTAACGGTCGGTGAGGATCTCTTCGTTGGCCTCGAGGAACAGAACCTGCGGGCGCAGGCCGTCCTCCTCCAGTTCTTCGAGCACCTGGAGCAACTGGTCGAAGTACTCGCCGCTCCGCACGTCGGACACGACGGCGGCGCGCTCGACCCCGCTGCCCGGCAGCCGGAACATCTCGCCGAGGGCGCCGATCATCTGCGGCGGCAGGTTGTCCACGCAGAAGTAGCCATTGTCCTCGAAGGCGGCGATCGCCTCGGACTTTCCGGCACCGGAATGCCCGGTGATGACGACCATAGTCACGTCTTTCGCCGCGCCGCTCTCCCCCGGCTCTTCTCGATCGCCCATCGGAACTCTTATCCGGTCCTGTTCAGTTGCTCGTGGATCTCCCGCGCCACCTTACCGGGCAGTCCGGGCACCGCTTCGATCTCGTCGCGGCTGGCCGAGATCACCCCGTCCGGGGTACCGAAGTGCTTGATCAGCATTCGCTTCCGGGCCGGACCCACCCCCCGGAGTGAATCCAGGGCCGACTCGGTCATTGCCCGGTCCCGCCGGCCGCGATGATGCCCTATCGCGAAGCGGTGGGCCTCGTCCCGGACCCGCTGGAGCAGCATCGATCCCTGCGAGTCCGGCGCGAGGTCGATCGGGTCCGGGCTGCCGGGCAGGTAGACCTCTTCGAGCTTCTTGGCCAGCGAGATCACGGTCACCCCCGCCTCGATGAACTCGCCGAGGGCGCGGATCCCCGCCGCGAGCTGGCCCTTGCCGCCGTCGATGAGGATCAGCGACGGCAGGGCAGCGAAGCTCCCGTCCCTCGATCCGTCGTGCGGCGACAGGTCGGCCTGTTCCCGGTACCGGGCCAGCCGCCGCCCGAGGATCTCCTCCATCGAAGCGAAGTCGTCCGGTCCCCCGTGCCCGAAGTCCCCCTTGACCCTGAACCGGCGGTAGTCCGATTTCTTCGGTTTGCCGCCTTCGAAGACCACCATCGACGCCACCGTGTGGCTGCCACCGAGGTTGGAGATGTCGAAGCCTTCGATCCGGATCGGCAGCTCGTCCATCGAGAGCGCCTCGGCCAGGGACGAGAGCGACTCGACCCGGCGCTGCTGGCTGTGCTCGGAACGCAGCCGGTCCTGGTCGAGGGCGAGCTTCGCGTTGCGCTCGGCGAGTTCCCGGAGGCGCCGCGAATCACCGCGCTCGGCGATCCGGACCTCGACCTTCGACCGGGAGCGCCGGGTGGAGAGGAACCCCTCGATCTCTTCCGCATGATCCGCCATGTACGGGCCGAGCACGATCCGTTTCGGGATCGAGGGGGACGCCGAGTAAAACTGCTCGATGAATTCGGCCGTGACCTCGGCCAGGCCCCGCTCGGCCGGATTCTCGAGGTAGAAGCTCTGGCGCTCGGCGAGGATCCCGTCGCGGACCTGGAAAACCTGGGCGTTGGCGTCGGTCCCTTCGGCCGCGACCCCGATGAGGTCGGCCGTACCCACCCTGGAGCCCGAGATACGCTGGCGCTCGAACAGTGAGCGGACCGACTGGAGCCGGTCCCGGAACGCCGCCGCGGCCTCGAAGTCCTGGCCGGCGGCGGCCTGCTCCATCTGGCCTTCGAGGTCCTGCTCGATCCGGGCGTAGCGGCCGGACAGAAAGTCGATCACCGCGTCGATGTTCTTGCGGTACTCGGCCTGGTCGATGTAGCCGACGCAGGGGGCGCCGCAGCGCTTGATGAAGTAGTCGAGGCACGGGCTGCCCGACCGCCGGCCGGGCTCCTTGCCTTCACAGGTCCGGTACTGGAAGAGCTTGCCGAGCAGGTCGAGCGTATCGCGCACCCGACGGGCCGACGAAAAGGGCCCGAAGTAGGCCCGGCCGGTCCGGTGCCGCTCCCGGGTGAAATAGACACGCGGATACTCCTCGTCCAGGCTGACCGCGATGTACGGGTACGACTTGTCGTCACGCAGCTTGACGTTGAAGCGCGGCCGGTGGCGCTTGATGAAATTCTGCTCGGTGATCAGGGCGTCCGACTCGTTTCCGGTGACCAGGAACTCGATCCGGTCGACCAGGCGGGTCATCTCGGCGTTGCCGGCGTTGAAGTGCGAAGCGACCCGTTTACGGATCGAGACTGCCTTGCCGACGTAGATCACCTCGTCGTCACGGTCCCGGAACAGGTAGACGCCGGGCGAATCGGGCAGGGACCGGCGCTCGGCGACGATTCTGTCGCTCCGTTCTTCGCGTTCCTTCCGGGTTTCTCGGCGCGTGGGCACAGCACGTAAGAGTAGGCCAAGGGCGCGGCGGGGCCGGTAGGCTGCGGCACATGAGTGACGCTGCGGTGAATCCGCCCGAGATGTCGACAATGGAGCTGGAGATCGATGGTGACATCGGAATCCTGACCCTCAACCGGCCCGACGCGCTGAACGCGATGAGCCCCGAGATGATCAGCGAGTTCCCGGCGATCTTCGCCTGGCTGGCCGATCGCGCGCCGCTCCGGGCCCTGGTGATCACCGGAGCCGGTTTTGCTTTCTGCGCCGGTGGCGACGTCAACTGGTTCAAGAAGGGACTCGACGACCCGGACATCGACATCGTCTCCGGTGTGCGCGCGGGGGCCGACCAGCTCCACGCCGGCATCGTCGAGATGCAGCGCATCTCCTACCCGGTGATCGCGGCAGTGAACGGCCCCGCCGCCGGCGCCGGTTTCTCTCTCGCGCTCGGTTGCGACATCCGGATCAGCTCCGATGCGGCCATGTTCGTCTGCGCCTACGGCCGGATCGGTGCCTCACCCGACGGCGGCATGACCTACTTCCTGCCGCGGGTGGTCGGAGCGGCGAAGGCAGTGGAATTGCTGCTGAACGATCCCGACCTCACCGCACAGGACGCGCTCGAGGCGGGCCTCGTCACCGAGGTGGTGCCGGCGGACGAACTGATGGACCGGGCCCGGGACAAGGCACGAAAGCTGGCGGCCAGGTCGCCGTACTACACGAAGATGACCAAGGAACTGGTCCACGCCAGCCTCGACCACAGCCTCACCGAGCACCTGCAGCTCGAGCGGCACGGCATCGCCGACTCGATGGAGACCGAAGACCTGCAGGGAGCGGTGACCGCATTCCTCAATGGGGAAAAAGCGGAGTTCAACGGCAAATAGGGGTCACCCGGCCAGGAGACGCGTGACGCTTTCGGCCACGCAGCAGGGCTTTTCGTTTCCTTCGACCTCGATCGTGAAGCGGGTCACGTTGTGGGTCCAGCCGTTGTCCAGCACTTCGGAGCTGGCCAGTTCGGCGCTGGCCCTCACCCTTGAACCGGCCGGGACGGGCGCCGGGAAACGCACCTTGTTCCACCCGTAGTTCACTCCCAGCCTGTATCCGCCGGTCACGGCGACGAGCTGGTCACGAAAGCCGTCGATCAGGGCAAGGGTCAGGTTGCCGTGGGCGATGGTGGTCCCGAAGGGGCTCTCCTTCCCGGCCCGCTCGACATCGGTGTGGATCCACTGGTGGTCACCGGACAGCCCGGCGAAGGTGTCGATCATGTCCTGGGTCACCTCGCGCCATTCGGTCGGCCCGGACCGCTTGCCGATCAGTTCGGTGATCGAGTCGGGTCCGGTTATCTCGAGTCGGTTCATGGAACGATCGTATCGGGGGATATCGCTGGATCCTGTGAGCTGAGCCACGCCCTCGCCGGGGAGAACCTTGGCGAATCTGGCTGGACCCGCTACCTGACCAGTTCCACCTCCATCGGGACCGGGGCGATCGCTCCCATCCCTCCGAGCATGGCGAGGATCCTGGCTACGTACGCCTGGGTCTCGGCGTATGGCGGGATGCAGTTGCAGGGTGAGACCGCGCCCGGCCCGGCGTTGTAGGCGGCCAGGGCGAGCGCGGGCGAGCCGAACTGCTTCAGCAGGTCGCTCATCAGGTGGCCCTGGGCGTCGATCGCCGCCACCGGATCGTAGGGATCGAACAACCCGTACGAGGCTGCCGTGGCCGGCATGAACTGCGCTATCCCCTGAGCGCCGGCCGGTGAACCGGCGTTCGGATCGAACCCCGATTCGGCGTAGAGCTGGGCGGCAAGCAGGGCGGCCGACACGTTCCACTTCATGGCCGAGCGGAGGATCGGGGCCCTGAACCGCTTCGGTACGAACGAGGGCAGTGAGTCGGTGAGCGTTCCCGGCGGATCACCCCACCCTCCCGCGATGCCGACAGAGTTGCCGGCTTCGGAACAGGGCGCCGGGCCCGAAGTGAATCCGTAATGCCAGGCTTCCCAGCTGTAACGCTGGACGAAGCCGAAACGGCCGGCATTCGCCACGAGCCACGAGTAGCCATCGGAAGCGCCGAGGTCGAGTTCGGTGCCGCAGCGGTGGAGCGAGGTGCCGGGGCGCGCGACCATGGTCGGATTCGGGTTCGCCGCGAACAACTCGGCCTGCTCGGCATCCGAGCGGAAGGCCGAGTTGATCGTCAACACCACCCCCGCCGCGCTCGCCGCCGCGACCATCGCGTCGAACGCCGCCGCCACGTCGGGTCGCATGCCGTGCCCCTGCCGCTCGGCCAGGGGTCCGCTGTACCCGCCCCCGCTCGCCATCGCCGGCACCGCCCCCATCGGCACCGGTGCGCCGACTCTCGCCTCGCCCCAGTCGCTGGTCCACTCGCCCGGCTCTCCGCTCTCCACCTTCGACCGGACTGACACCTTCGCCCTCACCGGGGCGAACGAATGACTGTCAGGGAAACGCACCGATACCCGCAGCGGAGACGCGCCGTTACCGGCCGCGATCCTCATCGCAGTGAGCCTGGCCCTGGCCAGATAGACCGGTTTGGGCATGTGGTAGGGATTGGGCGCGCCGTTCGGCAGGGTCGGAGGGGCCAGAAGTCGCGGCAGGTCCCGCTTCATCGATCTCGCCGCCGAGAGTGCCGAGAGATCGGCCACCGACTGTGCCCGCGCCTTGCCGGTGATGGCGCCGGCGATCATCACGAGCGCGACGGTCCCGAGCACGAGTACAAAGACCGCTCCGAGCACCAGCGGCGTCGCCTGTCCCCTCTCCTCGAGCAGCCGCGGCCGGTTGTGTTTCGATTTCGAAATGGTCGGCCCGGCGGATCCCGTGAGGGCCCGGCGGGCGGCCAGGCGGCCGGGAGCCTCGTCGACCACCCGCACGGCGGTACCGGCTGACCGTGCTTCCCGCTCGGCGAGGTCCACCAGCGCCTGCAGGCCGCCATCGCCCGAACGGTCAGCTCTCAGCAGCACCACCCCGGCCGCGACCGTCTCGAGCAGCCGACGGTACCGCAACGTCGGCGCGCAGACCACCCAAGGCACGCCTTCCGGCACTTCCTCGAGCACGTCTTCGACCTGCGCCGGTGCCTCCTCCGTGTCCGGGACCGAAACGAGGCAGAGGCGGCCCCGGATCCTGATCGTGAGCTCCGCGTCCGGCCGGGCAAGGGCCGATTCGAGCTGTTTCGCCGGCCGGGTTGCGACCACCGTCGCCGGCCGTGGCTTGCGGTCGCTGATCTCGATGAGAACCGCGGCTCCACCCTCGCCGGCCTCGTCCACGGCAGCCCGGGCGGCAACGGCTTCCGCTCCCTTGGCACCGCCGATCGCGGTCACGAGCGTTCCGGACGTCCCGGGGCTCATGGCGACTCCGCTGCTGCCGAAGCTGTCAGTTCCAACCGCTCCCCGAGTGACGGGACCAGGGCCGGCGGGCGCAGGCGGACTTCCACTCGCCCGAACGAATGCCTGACCGAATACCGCGACCGCGCCCAGCCGGGCAGGGCCCGGCGCACCGCCGCGTCGATCGGCTTGCCCTGGACGAGGGCCACCGCGCCGGCTTCGGCGGCGCCGTCGGCCAGCGTCGCCGTGTAACCGGTAGACAGGAGCTGGAAACAGACCGCGGCGGCCAGCAGCAGCATGGCGATGCCCGCCACCGCCTCGATCGAAGCCTGTCCGGAATCAGCCGCCACCGAGCGACCCGGTCCCGTAGACAAAGGACTCCGGCAATCCCGGGATCACGGCCGGAATGCGAACACCGACCTTGACCCCGTCGTCCCGGGTGACCCTGAGGCCACCGCGAAGTGGCTCCGGTAGCGCGTTCTCGGCCGCCGACCGTGGCTCCTTGCCGGTCAATACCGCCCGGGCACCGGCCTTGGCGGCGATGCCCGCCGACCACAGGGCGTACCCGGCAATCGTGATCTGCGCCGCAACCAGAAGCGACAGCAGTACGACAGGCAGGGCGCCGATCAGCTCGATCGAAACCGCGCCGCGCTCCACTCGCGCGGAATCACGCAGATGGACGAATGCCGGAGGTTGGTTCATGACCCGACCCTGAACCCGCCCGGCTCAAGGCTGGCACGAAGGAAGTGACAACTGCGTCAAATCTCAGACGGTGATCCGGGCGACCACCGGCGAGTGGTCGGAGAGCCGGACCGCCAGGTCCGAACCGAAGTCGGGCACATCCCGGCGTTCCGGCTTCCAGGAGACGGTCGGTTCAGCCACGGCGCCGTTCCTCAGAAGGAGGTGGTCGATCGACCCTTCTTCGGTCGGCGGCACGAACCCGTACCGGAGGTGGAGCTCCTCGAACGACGAACTGGATCGCGGTCTGATGTTGAAGTCCCCGCCTAGGACCAGCGGCATGTCGCCAGCCCATTCCGTGGCCAGCTCCGCCGACCTCAGGACGTCACGCTGCCCGTTCTCCCGGCCGGTGCTGGCGTGCATGTTGGCTACGCACAGCCCGCCGCTCAGCTTGACCATCGAGAGCGAGCGCCGCTCTGGCAGCCGACAGAGAGCCTGATTCCTGCGGGCCACGATCACGCCTCCCGGCTTCTCGTCCCGGACGAGGATCAGGTTCGAACCACCCTCCCAGCTGCCCGGCAGGTGCGGCCGCTTCCGGGCGATCGGGGACATCAACGGAGACATCCAGTTCCGGGATGTGAGGGCGCGGTGGTGGATCGAGGCGGTGGCCGAAGCGAGGCGCCTGTCCCAGCGCGGCGGTACCTCCTGGAGCAGGGCGACATCCCACTCCGCCGCGGCCAGGAAGGCACCGAACTCGCTGAACAGGTCCCGGTTGAGAAGGATGTGGGTCGAACCGGGCACGGGGCGGCCCAGGACCTTCCACGAGAATCCGGCCGGCCCCCGATCGGGCGGGAAGTCACGGCCATGGAACAGGTTCCAGGACAGCAGCCGCCAGTTCAGTAGTTCTTCGCCTCCGAGACGACCAGCCAGATCGCGATGCCGGCCGAACCGAGCAGCAACAGCCACGCCAAGGTCCCGAGCCCGGTGCCGAACATCATCGAAGCACCGGCGACAAGCAGCACGATGAGACCGACGGCGGAAAGCAATACCAAGCGGCGCGAGTCCGGCAGCGCGAGCATCGTGAGCTGGTTAGCCCGGTAGGCCCGGTAAGCGGCATAGGAAATCACGGCCAGGAAAGCCATCGTGACCGCGGTGAGCACGGCGTCGGCGAAGTTGCCCCCGTTCGGCAGGAACGCGATCCCCAGTGCGAGCACCGCGATGATCAGAAGGTTGAGGCCCGTCTTCATTGCCCCAAGCCTAGACCCTCTAGTAAGCCACCATGAGGTAGAGGCCGAGGATGATCAGAGCTATGGTCAACAAGACCGAGACGACGCCGACCACGAGCGACGCGTAGGCCATCCCCATCCGCCTGTCCAGGCTGTAGTCGGTGTACCTGGCGGTGCCACGGATCCCCAGCGAGACCACGGTCGCCAATGCAATCGCGGCAACCGCGCCGGTCACGATCGATTCGACGAGCTCGGTCCAGTTGACCAGCGCCGCGAGGGTGGTCATGAGTGACCTGCCGCGACCGGGGCACCTCGCCGCGCCCTCCGAATGAACGCGATGACGATCAGGACGACCGAGACGACGCTAATGATGACCGGGCCGACCGTGCCGCCGCCAAAGAGGACGGTGGTCCCGTAGATCGCGGCCCCGATTGCGGCGGCGGCGGGGAGCGTAAGCACCCAGGCGGTGATGATGCTGCCGGCCACACCCCAGCGGACCGCCGAGAGGCGCTTCGCGGCACCCGAGCCCATGATGCCGCCGTTGATCACCTGGGTGGTCGAAAGCGGATACCCGAAGTGGGTGGACGCCAGGATCACCGCGGCGCCCGCCCCCTGTGAAGTGAAACCCTGGGCCGTGTCCATCTTGATGATCTTGGTGCCCGTCGTCTTGATGATCTTCCAGCCACCACTGTAAGTGCCGAGCGCGATCGCGCTGGCCGCAGAGAAGATGACCCAGAACGGCGGGTCGGAACCGGCGGACAGGGTGCCGTCGGCGATCAGGGCGAGGGTGATGATTCCCATCGTTTTCTGGGCGTCGTTGGTGCCGTGCGCCAGCGCGAGCAGTCCCCCCGAGAAGATCTGGCCGGCCCTGTAGCCGCGATTGATTGGGCCGGGTCGCAGGTTGTTGACGATGCGGTAGCTGATCGTGATCGCCAGGGCGGCGACGAGGAAGGCCAGGACCGGAGCTACCACTCCGGGGACGAGGACCTTGCCGACGAGTCCATCGATCTCGATGGCCCCGGTTCCCACCGCGGCAAGTGCAGAACCGACGATGCCACCGATCAGCGCGTGGGAACTCGAAGACGGCAGCCCGTAGTACCAGGTGACCAGGTTCCAGGCGATCGCTCCGGCAAGGCCGGCGAAAACGACGTTGAGGGCGTCAGCCCCGGAGAGGGCTTCCGGATCGACGACATCGGAGGCGATCGTCGCGGCAACCTGGATCGAGATGAAGGCGCCGACGAAGTTGACGGCGGCGGCGAAGGCGATCGCCACCTTGGGCGAGGCGGCGCTGGTGGAGATCGAGGTGGCCACCACGTTCGCGGTGTCGTGGAAGCCGTTGGTGAAATCGAAGGCGAGGGCCGTGACCACCACGATGACCAGGATCAGGTGGGCGTCCAAGAATGCCTGCCTAGCTGTTCTTGATGACGATGCCCTCGAGGATGTGCGCGGAGGTCTCGGTGGCATCGATCGCCTTTTCGAGCACGGCGAAGATGTCCTTCCAGCGGATCACGACCATCGGGTCGATACCGTTGGAGAAGAGCGAAGCGACAGCATCCCGGGACACGCGGTCTCCTTCGTTCTCGAGGCGGTGGATCTCGATCCAGTACTTGTCGAGGTCCGAGAACGACTGCAGGTTCTCGAGACCGGTCGCGAGCTGCTCGCAGGAATCAACCAGGATCCTCGTCAGCTCCTGGGCCTGCGACATCGGCGCCTCGATCTTGTAAAGGCCGAGAAAATCGGCCGCCTCTTCGATGTAGTCGACGACGTCATCCAGTTTGGTCGCCAGGCCGTAAATGTCCTCACGGTCGATCGGGGTGACGAACGTCGAGTTGAGCCGCCTGATGATGTCGTGGGTGATCCGGTCACCCTCCTGCTCGGTCAGCAGGATCTCGCGGGTCAGCCCGTCGTCATCCGGCCACTTCCCCATCATTTCGTCCAGCATCGCCGCCGCCCGCAGCGAGTTCTGGCCGGCCTCGTTGAAGAGGTCGAAGAACGACGTATCGCGGGGTAGGAGTGAGAATCTCATGACTGGGCGGCCAAAACTACCAGAGCCCCTTCTCCGAGAATCCGGTTAGTGGGTCAGGGCGGGCGCGGCGATCGTGGCCAGCGAAAGGTGGCGTTCGCGCAATTCGTCCTGGACGTTTCGCCGCTCCCCGCCTTCGGGGCTGAGGCGCGACCAGTTACCCGAACTGTCCAGGACCCACGAATTGGTGTTGTCGGCGAAGCACCGTTCGAGCACGTCGAGCACCTGGTCCCTCGCCGTTTCGTCTTCGATCGGGGTCACCAGCTCAACCCGGCTGTCGAGGTTCCTGGGCATCAGGTCGGCCGAGCCGATCAGGACCCTGGTCTCGTTGCCGCGGAAGAAGGCGTAGACCCTGGAGTGCTCGAGGAAGCGCCCGACGATCGAGACTACCCGGATGTTCTCCGACCGGCCGGGCACGCCGGGCCTGAGGCAGCAGATTCCACGGACGTTGAGTTCGACCTCGACCCCGGCCATCGACGCCTCGTAGAGCGCTTCGATGCAGTCCCGGTCCACGAGGGAGTTCATCTTCATCGAGATCCGCGCCTCGCGACCTTCGTGATGGGCGTCGATCGTCTTGCGGATCTCGGCCAGGATGCTGGCCCGCATCGTGTCGGGCGAGACGAGGACTTCACGGTAGTCATTGTCCTTGGCATAACCGGTGAGGACGTTGAAGATCTCCGCGACGTCGGCACTGATGTCGGGGTCGGCCGTGAACAGCCCGAAGTCGGTGTAGAGGCGGGCCGTGGTCGAGTGGTAGTTGCCGGTGCCGATGTGTACGTAGTTGCGGACCTGGTCACCCTCGCGCCGGACGACGAGCAGCGCCTTGATGTGGGTCTTGAGGCCGGGAATGCCGTATACGACGTGCACCCCGACTTCTTCGAGCCGCTTGGCCCATTCGATGTTCGCCTCTTCGTCGAAGCGCGCTTTCAGCTCGAGCATGCAGACGACCTGTTTACCCCGCTCGGAGGCCCGGATCAAAGCCTGGACCAGCGGCGAGTCGTCGCTGGTCCGGTACACCGTCTGCTTGATCGCGAGCACGTCCGGATCCTTGACGGCCTGGGCGATGAGGCGCTCGACCGAAGTGGTGAACGAGTCGTAGGGATGGTGCACGAAGATGTCCTGGTGCCGGATCGCGGCGAAGACGTCGACCGAATCGCTGTCGTCGGCCTGGAGCCTGGGTTGGGTGACCGGCTGCCAGGGCTTGTCGCGCAACTCCCGGTACCCGGGGAGCTTGACGACGTCCCAGAGGTCAGCCAGGTCGAGGAGTCCGCCGATGTCGAACACTTCGTCCTCCTGGAGCCGAAGGACCTCGACCAGGGTTTCCTTGAGGACCGGATCCATCTGGTCCGACACCTCGAGACGGACGACTTCCCCGAAGCGTCGGCGGCGCACTTCTTCCTGGACCGCTTCGAGCAGGTCGTCGGCTTCGTCGCTCACCGTGAAGTCGGCATCGCGAGTGACCCGGAAATAGCCGGATTCGAGAACTTCCACACCCGGAAAAAGCATGCCGATGTTGTCGGAGATCACGTCTTCGATCGGGACCAGGATGTGCTCGTTCTCCCGCTCGACCCTGACGAACCTGCCGAGGAGCTCTTTCGGCACTTTGATCCGGGCCAGCACCTGGGTCAACGTTTCCGGGTCGCGCAGGAGCACCGCCAGGCTGAGGGACAGGTTCGAGATGTACGGAAAGGGCCGCCCCAGCCCGATCACGAGCGGGGTCAGGGTCGGGAAGATCTGATTCTCGAACCGTTCCGCGAGTTCGGCGCGGTCTTCGGGTTCGAGCCCTTCCGGCGTCGTGATGGTGATCCCGTGCCTGCTGAGCTCGGGACGAAGGATGTCGTCGAGAACGGTGCGAAGCCGGCGGTCGAGTTCCAGGGAACGGCTGCGGATCGCCTGGACCAGCTCCCTCGGGGACAGACCGTCGGGTCCACGGGCATCGATCCCGGCGTCGACCTGGTCCCAGATCCCGGCCACACGGACCATGAAGAATTCGTCGAGGTTCGAGGCGTATATCGCGCAGAACTTGACCCTTTCGAGCAACGGCACCGACTCATCCTCCGCCAACTCGAGCACGCGCTGGTTGAAGTCGAGCCAGGAGAGTTCGCGGTTGAAATAGAGGGCTGGATCGTCAAGAGCGGGCAAGCAGCAATCCTATCCGCTTGGCGAAACCGACTTGTTAATAAGGATCGGGTCCAAGGCGGCGAAAAGAACAAGGACCGGGTCCTGGCGCCTTGATCCGCGCTTCGCGAGGATCAATGCGGCGAGAAGAACAAGGACCGGGTCCTGGCGCCTTGATCCGCGCTTCGCGAGGATCAATGCGGCGAGAAGAACAAGGACCGGGTCCTGGCGCCTTGATCCGCGCTTCGCGAGGATCAATGCGGCGAGAAGAACAAGCACCGGGTCCTGGCGCCTTGATCCGCGCTTCGCGAGGATCAATGCGGCGAGACCCTACGATTGCTTGAACGAAGATTCCAGCGAGACCCATACCCCCTGCCGGGACTGCTCCATCCAGAGGCGGCGAAAACGCTCGAACTTCATTTGACGACGGGTCAGAAGGTGGACCACGATCAACTCGAGACCCCGGTACGCGGCCCGGTGGGGAGCCCCCTGTACCAGGACCGGATCGAGGTCGCGGCTGCCGCTTGCACGGTCGAGCATCGTCTTGACGTCCTCCTCTTCGAGGATCCGGATCTGCTCACGCACTTCCGGGAGCGCCAGGTCGCAGTCCCGGATCTCGCCGAGGACCGCCTGGAGCGCGCGGGCCGACCGCCGCGCGCCGTGGGCCTGACTGCCCAGGGCTTCCGCCGTCAGCTCGAGGGCATATCTGAGGCGTTCGGCTGCGACCCGCATCTGGTGCTGCTCCACGACCGCTTTCGGCTCTAGCGCTGCCGGCACGGTCTTCCGCAGGCGTGCAAGCCGTGTGGCCACCACTTCCGTGGCTGAATCGGGGATCTCCTGGAGCGGATGATGCGGCCCGCGGAGGCTGGCGTTCTCGGAGTCGCCCATCGGGGCGTCGGTGAGATCTTCGATTCGGACCCGGAAGGCCTGCATCCGGCGTCCGTGGACGAGCTGGGCCAAAGCGCGATTGGCGTCGGCCTGCCGGCGCCGCAGGCGAGCCGTCAAACGGGCGATCTCCTCTCGTTCCGGTTCGTCCATCTCCTCGGCGACGCCCTGGACGGTCTCGATGATCGAATCGACGTCGCGCCGCCCGCCGACCGCTTTCGTCATCGACCGGACCTCCTGCCGCGCGTCACGGAATTGCGCCCTGGTGAAGCAGGGACGAAACATCTCTATCGCCGCTCGCATCCGGCGACAGGCCAACCACATCGACTCGGCCCGGACCGGATCGGTTACATCCAGTAGCCCCCGGCTCAGTCCGACTACCTGGTCAACCCGGTCCTCCAGTACGAGTGCGGCGGCGGTTCGGAAATGCTCTTCCGGAGTCGGGCCGGATTCCGATTCGGAGGATGGGTTCATCGGCCGAGAGCCTACCTTCCCGGGATACGCGGAGATTGGCCCGGCACCACGGCCAGGGTCTCGCCGGCTTGATCCCGCGAAGCTTCAACTCAGCGGGCGACGGCCTCCGCCGATGCGGCGACCGCTCCGTTCAGCATGTCGAGGACGATGCCTTCCCGGATGCCGCCCTTGCCGATCTGGAGGGGCCGGCCGAGTAGTTCGGAGATCTTCTCGAGGATCAGGACACCGGACGGCAGGATCTTCACCCGGACCGGATCGAGTTCGAACTGACGGGCCACTTCGGAACTCGAGCCGCCGCAAAGAACCCGTATGCCGCGTTCGAGCGTCTCGTACTCGAGGACCACGCCCACGAGCCGCCGCATCGAAGTCGAGGTACCGCCGACCGCGACGACCTGATCGGGACGCTCGATCTCGACTCCCTCGAACTCGTCGCCGATGCGGTCACGGATCTTTCGGATCTCCGAAGCGGAGGGCGGGTCCCCTTCAATCAGCTCGTCAGCGAGGAGGCCCGAACCGATCGGCCACGACATGACCTCCTGCACGCCGTCCGCTATTGATCCGAGGATGATCTCGGTGGACCCCCCGCCGACGTCGACCACGGCGACGCTGCCTTCGGCCGGATGGCCCAGCGCCTTCGTCGCACCGAGGAAGGCGAGCCGTCCCTCTTCCCGCTCGCTGATGATCTCGACCACGATGCCGGCCTCTTCCTCGATGGCCCTGACCATCGCGTCGCCGTTCTTCGAATCGCGGACCGCGGCGGTCGCCACGGCGCGGAACGACTCGGCTCCGACTTCACGGGCGAGGCGCACCTGGGTGTCGACCACTTCGGCAACCTCGGCGATCTTCTCCTTCGAGATCCGCCCCTTGCCGTCCCGGGCCTTGCCGATCCGTGTGTACGCCCGCTGCTCCATGACCTTGGCGATCTGGCCGTCCTGGGGCTCGGCCACGAGGATCCGGGTCGTGTTTGAACCTATGTCGATGGCAGCGCAACGCATCAGATTTCCCTCTGCGATCTTCGCAGAAGGCCCGGATGGGCTTTCCGTCCCGCCCCGCCGGTCACGTGGGGCGAGGGGCCGGCTCCGCCCCCTGTAGAGGAGCCGGACCATCAGATATGGATTCGGTCAGGCCGGATGGGACGCGTCTTCGAACTCGCGAAAGAGCCCGGTCACCACAAAGGCGACCTGCTCGCCCACGTTGACCGTGTTGTCGCCCATGCGCTCGAGCGCCCGGGCGGCCAGCAGCATCGTCATCGCCCATTCGCGCCGGTCGGCCTGATCGCCGATCTCGATCGCCAGGGCGAAGCACTCCTTGTTGAGACGGTCGACCCGGTCGTCCTGGTGGACGAGGTCCTGGGCCTGTTCGACGTCCCGGTCGGCAAAGGCGTTCTTCGCCTGAAGCGACTGGAGCCTCACCTGCTGGCCCATGGTGAGGATGTTGTCGACCATCGCCTGGTCGACCGGCGGCTCGTGGCCGACCAGGGGGATCAGCTTGCAGATGTTGACGCACTGGTCACCCATGCGCTCGATGTTCTTGATGACGTGGAGCAGGGCGGAAATGAGCCGCAGGTCGGTCGCGACCGGCGACTGTGTCGCCAGCAGGGTGATCAGCCCCTGGTGGACTTCGAGGTACCGGCCGTCGATCTGGTCGTCGTCGGCCATCACGATCTGGGCCAGCTCGATGTCCTGGTTGCTGGCCGCTTCCAGCGTCCGGTCGAGGGACTTGATGACGAGGTCGAAGCCGCCGAGCGCCTTCTCCTCGAGACGGGCGAGCTCTTCCTGGTACTGAATCCTGATCCTGTTGCTCACCTGGAGTTCTCCCATGGTGGATCAGCCCACCTTCCCGGTGACGTAGTCCTCGGTCCGCGAATCCTTCGGATTGGTGAATACGTTCTCAGTCTCGTCGTATTCGACGAGCTGGCCCCAGCGGTTGTTCTCGGTCGAGTCGAGCTCGACGATGAGGAAGGCGGTCTTGTCGGAGACCCGGGCCGCCTGCTGCATGTTGTGGGTGACGATGACGATCGAGAACTCTTCCTTCAGCTCCGCCATCAGATCCTCGATCTTTCCGGTCGAGATCGGGTCGAGGGCAGAACACGGCTCGTCCATCAGGATGACCTCCGGGTTGACCGCCATCGTGCGGGCGATGCACAACCGCTGCTGCTGGCCGCCGGACATGCCGTAGGCGTTGTCCTTGAGCCGGTCCTTGACTTCATCCCAGAGCGCGGCTCTCTGGAGGGCTTTCTCGACCCGTTCGTCGATGTCCTTCATGCCGAGGACGCGGGGTCCGAAAGCGATGTTGTCGTAGATCGACTTGGGGAAGGGGTTCGGCTTCTGGAAGACCATGCCGATCATCTTGCGGACCTGGACCGGATCCACCTTCGGTCCGTAGAGGTCCTGACCGTGGTAGAGGATCTCCCCTTCGACGGTAGCGCCCGGGACGAGGTCGTTCATCCGGTTGAGGCACCGGAGAAGGGTGCTCTTGCCACAGCCGGACGGACCGATCAGGGCGGTCACCTCGTTCTTGAAGATGTCCATCGAGACGTCCTTCACGGCGGGCTTGCCGGCATAAGAGACGGTCACATCGGACAGCTCGAAGACCTTGGCCTTGGTCCACGTGTCGCCGCGCCCAGGGTCCCGTTCGGCGGAGACGGCGATCTGCTGGCTGAGGCCTCTTTCATGGCTCGGTTCGGTGCTCACGGGCATCTCGTCTTTCAGTTCAATTTCGGTCTGCTGACCATTCACGTTCGAAGTCAATCTAGCGCTCCTACCACTGTTGCTCGTATCGGTTCCGCAGCCAGACCGCGAACGAGTTCATCGCCAGCAGCACGATCAGCATCACGATCACGCCGGCGGCGGCCAACACCTTGAATTCATCCTGAGGCCGCGAGGCGTACTGGAAGATCAGCACCGGCAATGCGGAATAGCTCTCGCCGAAGAAGGTCGGATTGAACGTCACGAAAGTCGTTGCGCCGACCAGCAGCAGCGGGGCCGTCTCACCGATGGCCCGGGAGATCGCGAGGATCACGCCCGTCGCCACGCCCGGGATCGCCGCCGGCAGGACCTGCTTGCGGATCGTCTGCCACTGGGTGGCGCCGAGCGCGAGGGAACCCTCCCGCACCGACGGGGGTACGGCGCGCAGGGCTTCCCGGCCCGCGAGGATCACGACCGGCAGCACGAGCAGGGCGAGGGTCAGCGAGCCGGCGGCGAGGATGAAGCCGAGGTCGAGCGGACCGCGCACGATGAAGGCCAGCCCGAGGATGCCGTAGATGATCGAAGGTACGCCGGCCAGGTTCTGGATGTTGAGTTCGATCATCTTGTTCCACCAGCGGTTGCCATCGGCGTACTCCTCGAGGTAGATCGCGGAGCCGACACCCAGCGGCACGATCAGGATGATCACGCCGAGGATCAGGTAGAGGGTGCCGATCAGGGCCGGCCGGAAGCCCGCGTTCTCGACGTCCAGCGAGGAGGGCGGGCTCGTGAACAGGTCGAGGCTGAACCTGGGTCCGCCTTCGATGAAGGCCTGGACCACCAGGGCACCGAGGCCGATCAGGGCGATGGTGACGGTCAGGAGCAGGACCGCGAGAAACACGTTTCCGTAGATCCGGTCTTTGGCCGGCTGTTTGCTGAGGGACTGGAGGGTGACCGCTTTGGCGCCGGCAGCCGCCAGACGCGTGCGTTCCGATCCGGGTCGCTTGAGGGAACTCATTCGTAGACCTCCCTGAAGCGGCGGACCAACCGGATCGCGAAGATGTTCATGACCAGCGTCATGATGAAGAGGAGCGAGCCCACTGCGAAGATCGTGTCGTAGGTGATGGTCCCGGTGCCGATGTCACCGGTCGCCGTGGTCCCGATGAAAGCGGTCATCGTCTGGACGGGGCTGGTGAAGGAGAAGCTGGTGGTGGCCTGGCTGCCGGCGGCGAGCAGGACGATCATGGTCTCCCCGATGGCGCGTGACCCGGCGAGGACGATCGAGGCGACGATGCCGCTCATCGCGGCGGGCACGACGACCTTGGTCGCGACCTTCATGCGGGTGGAGCCGAGACCGTAAGCGGCCTCACGTAGCCCTCCGGGAACCGAGCGCATGGCGTCGTCGGAGATCGAGGCGATGATCGGGGTGATCATCAGTCCGATCGCGACCCCGGCGACACCGGCGGCGAAAGGCGTGCTCTGAAGTGCGGGGATGATGTTCTCGAGGAACGGTTTTAGGGCCGTGATCGCGAAGAGGCCGATGGCCACGGTGGGAATGCCCGCCAGGACCTCGATCACCGGCTTCACGATCTTCCGCCCCCGGGGGGGAGCGTATTCGCTCAGCCAGATGGCGATCCCGAGGCCGATCGGCACGGCGAAGAGCATGCCCCAGAGGGTCGTGCTCAGGGTGCCGATGACGATCGACAGGACTCCGAAGGTGGCGGGACTGAAGGTCGGCGCCCAGTCGGAGTGAAGGAAGAAGTCAGCCGGGCTGACCTCTCCGAAGAATGTGATCGTCGGCAGCAGCAGCGAGATGACGATGCCGGTGGTCGTGAGGACCGAGACGACCGCGCAGAGGGCCAGCAGGCCCTTGATGATCTTCTCGCCGTAGCGGGGCGACGAAGCCTCCAGGCTCCGGGGCGGTGATGCCGCCCCGAACCCGGAGGCTCCGATCGTGCCGCTTGCTTCCATCTCAGTCGGTTCCCGGACTCGTTCTCGGGTCTTTAAGAAGCAGACTCGAGCGAGGTCAGGGCCTTCTTCGACTTCGACAGCTGGGCGTCGGTCAGGGAGATGAATCCCGCCTGCTCGGCGATCGTGTTGACGTTGTCGAGGTAGAACTCGAGGAAGGCCTGGACTTCAGGCTTCTTCATCGCTTCGGCCGACGGGTAAACGAACAGTCCGCGCGACAGCGGCACGTAGGTGCCGTCCTGGGCGGTCTCGACCGAAGGTGCGACGCATCCCTTGCCGCCATCGATCTCGAGGGCCTTCAGGTTGCCCGAGTTCTCCTGGTAGTAGGAGAATCCGAAGTAACCCATGCCGCCGGGCGAGCCTTGGACCCCGGTGACCGTCTGGTTGTCGTCCTCGCCGACGTTGTTGTAGTCGGCGCGCGAGGCACCCTCCTCACCATTGATCGCCTCGGTGAAGTAGTCGAAGGTGCCCGAGTCGGTGCCCGGTCCGTACAGATCCAGCGACTCGTCGTACGCCGGCTTCAGACCCTTGATCTCGCTCCACTTGCCGAGCTTCGAACCGGGGGCCCAGACCTGGTTGAGCTGGTCGACGGTCATGCAGGTGACCGGGTTTTCATTGTTGACGACCACGGTGAGGGCGTCGTTGGCAACGGTCAATTCGGACGTCGTGATGCCGTTCGACTTGCAGGCCTTCGTTTCGTCGGGCTCGATCGGCCGCGAGGCATCGGAGATGTCGGTCTCGCCGGCGCAGAACTTCTCGAAGCCGCCGCCGCTGCCGGATGTACCGACGGTCACCTTGACGTCCGGATTCTCGTTCTGGAACGATTCGGCGACCTGCTCGCTGAGCGGGGCCACTGTGCTCGAGCCATCGATCTTGATGGTGCCGCTCAGGTCTCCGCCTGAAGAGCCGCCACCTGAACTGTCGTCATCGTCGTCTCCACAAGCGGCGATGCCGAGCGCCATGACGCCGGTCAAAGCCAGCACGGCTAGAAATTTGGTCTTGGAACGGAACACTTGTTCTCCTTATCGGGTTACTTCTGCGAGTTTTTCGCTCTTTTGGCAGCCCCTCTGGCCGCCGTTCACTGGTCTGTCGGGAGAAGAGTCGCAGCGGGTCAGGGGCTACTTGTTACGGCCCTGTTTCCAAGTTGTTTAAAAGATGTGAACGATCGGGGAGAGAAATGTGAACGCCCGGAGAGGTGGGCGTTCGAACTGCCAAAAAGCGCTCTAGACCGGGGCGGAGAGCGCGTCAGCGCTCGGAGAGGCAGCTCGGTCGGAGCCTTTTTCTGCGGACGCGGGAGCGTCCGGTATCGACGATTCGGCCGCGAACCTGTAGCCGACGCCGAAGTGCGTGTGAATGTACGAAAAGCCCGGTGATCGCTTCTCCAGCTTGTGCCGGAGCTTGCGGATGAAGACGTCGACCGAACGGTCGCCGTGGGCCATCGTGTATCCCCAGACCCTCTGGTAGATCGTCTCGCGCTCGAGCACGTTGCCTTCGCTCTCGGCGAGCAGCTGGAGCAGCTCGAACTCGCGGCGGGTGAGGTCGAGGCTGTTGCCGGCGACGAAAGCCTGGAACTGGTCGGCGCGGACTTCGATCTCGCCGACCACCACCGGACCCGCTTCGCTCGAAGTCTTCAGTCGCCGGCGGCGCCTGGCGACCGATTCGATCCGGGCGATCACTTCTTCCGGATGGCAGGGCTTGCTGATCCAGTCGTCGGCCCCGATCCGGAGTCCACGAACCCGCTGGGAGACCGTCGCGCCGTTCGCACAGACCAGCACCCCGAGATCGGGCAGGAGCCCGGTTATGCGCTCGAGGTAGGCCCAGCCGTCATCTCCCATCACACCGAGGTCGACGACGACCGCGTTCACCTTCATGGCAATGAGCTCCTGGGGCGGTACGGCCGATGCCAGTACCCGGTGCTGCCAGCCCGCAGAATCCATACGGTTGGTCAGGACCTTGATGAAGCTGGAGTCGTTGTCGATGACAGCTACCCGCAGCGATTCGCGTCCGTAGTTCATTTCGACCTAAGTGTAGGGGTTGTGCGGACGGAACCCGCTCCCGGCGCCGAATGTTCACAAGTCGTTCACAAGGCTGGACGCACTCACCGGCTTTTCCGGGTTGGCGAGCGGTCAAACGCCTGATCGCCCGGTTCAGGAGATCCGGCGCCCGGATTGCTGGTAGATTCCCCGTCGTGAGATCTTCCCGTCGGACCGCAGCGACCCTCATCGCACTTTTCACCACTCTGTCGGTGCTCGTCCTGGCGCCCGCCGCCATGGCCGCCGACGGTGTCGGACTGGCCGGACGGGCCGACGACAAACTGATCACGTTCTTCTGCTTCGGAGTGATCGCCTTCTTCGCCGTCTTCGTCACCGTGGCATCACTGATCCAGGGTCGCCTCGAAGCGAAGAAAGACCAGCGTCGCCACGACCTGGACCGCTTCAACTCGTAGGGGATTCGCTTTTCGGTCTACCGCGGGGGCGGGCGTGTCGGAGCTGACCATGTCCGTGGCGGCTACCCGGTTGTGCCCTAAACGGGCCAGTAAGGCCTTTGGGCCCTTTCGATTTCCTCCAGGCGTTCCGGCCAGCCGGCTTCCCCGGCTCCGAGTTCCGCCCATGGGTCGTTCAGATCCGTGGCGAAGTCACCCATCCCCGCGAGGATCGCGTGGTCGAGTTGCGGCAGCGTCGCCAGGTTGTAGCCGCCCTCGTGCAAGGCCACGAGGCCGATTCCCCGGTCCTCGGCGAATGCCGCAGCACGTTCCGCCAGTTCGTTGAAGCCGGCCACTGTGATCATCTGGTTGGCGAGCTGGTCGGCGGCGTGGCCGTCCTGGCCGGCCGAGACGATCAGGAGCTGCGGGTCATACGCGTCGAGGATCGGTTCGACCACCTCGTCCATCGCCTGCATGTATTCGGGGTCGCCGGAAGACGGCGGCATGGGCAGGTTCACCGTGAACCCCTCCCCTTCGCCCCCACCGGTCTGGTCCAGCCATCCTGTGCCCGGGTAGAGGGGCCACTGGTGAAGCGAGATGAAGAGCACCGACGGGTCCCGCCAGAGGATGTCCTGGCTGCCGTTGCCGTGGTGGACGTCCCAGTCGAGGACGGCCACCCTTTCGAGCCCGAGCCGCTCGACGCCGTGACGCGCGGCGACCGCCGCGTTGTTGAAGAGGCAGAAGCCCATGGCCCGGTCGGGGGTCGCGTGGTGGCCGGGCGGACGGATCATCGCGAAGAGGCTGTCCGGGCCCGAGTCGCCGGGACCGGCCACCGAGTCCACGGCACTGATCGCGGCTCCCGCGGCTTTCAGCGCCACGTCGAAGCTGGCCCGGCTGACCGGGGTGTCGCCGTCGATCCAGGCCGGGCCGGACTCGGCGGCGGACCTCACGAGGTCGACGTGGGCCGCGCTGTGTGCCCGGCGAACGTCTCCGACTTCCGCGTTCCGGGGCTCGACGATCTCGAACCTCTGCCAGTCGTCGCTCTGGCGCAGGTGGTCGAGTACCGTCGGGATCCGGCGCGAGTTCTCGGGGTGGTCACCCGTGTCGTGGAGTGCCTGGTCGGCCAGCAGCACGAGTCCGGTCGAACGGCTCACTGGCTCGGCAGGCGAAATCCGGAGAGCAGCCGCTTCTCACTCTCTCCCTTGACCTCGGCCAGCACCTCGATGTGGGGGGCAAGCGGCGTGTCGCGGATCTTCGTGGCGAGCAGGTCGTCGACCTGGAAGATCCCGGCCGAGTTGTTCAGTTCGATCTCTATCCGGACGGCCCTGGTTTCGCCGGCCGAGATGTGGACCTGGTCGATTGCCGCGGCGGAGATCGAGTGGATGCCTTCCTGTCCGGCTTCAAGCGGGATTCTCGTGCGGCCCTCGGCCATGTCGAGGGCATCGGCCACCCGCACGATGCCCGCCTCGACCGTATAGGGCTGGCCGCGGCGGCGGTGGCCGATGATCGCGTGCAGGATCTCGGCGGTGACGATCGACCGCTCGGGTTCGTCGTAGATGTCTTCGAGCAGGTCCGGAAGGGCTTCCCGCGCTAGGAAGAGGCTGTAGGCCTCGTGGTCGGCCCGGTGGATCGACATGCCGATGTCGTGGAGCAGGGCGCCACCGGCGATCACGACCTCGGCGTCGCGCTGCTTCATGCCATGGTCGACGACCATCGCCGGTTCCACCCCGCCCTTGTCGAGCAGGCGGGACAGCCGCAAGGCGATGTTGAGCACGATCTGCATGTGCACCCATGAGTGGTCAGACATTCCGAGCCGCTCGGCGTGGACCTGTGCCATGTACCACCAGGAACGGATCCGCTCGTCGTCGTTCACCGCGTCGAGGAAGCTCTCGAGCTTCCGGTTCCCTCGGGTCGGGGCCTTGACCCGGTTGGTCAGGATCGCCTTGCGCCGCTGCTCGGCGGTCGATCCCGCGGTCTCAGGTTCCCCGGGGCTCACGGGGACGGCTCGGCGGTCGAAACCAGGCGCCCGTATTCGTCGCTCCAGTGGCGGCCGGCGACCAAAGCGTGGCCGACGGGCTCCACCGGCAGGCCGAAGGCGTCGGCGAGCGCCGCGATCCCGACGAGTGTGCCGGGCACGAACCGCGACCGCCCCGGCTCGATCCCGAACCAGGCCGCCAGGTCGTCGCTCGTCTGACCGAGCATGGCCTCCAGCCCCCGGCGGGCGTCTTCGTGGGTGATCCGGTCGCCACAGAGGCGTTCGATCACCACCGAGAAATCGGTGGACGCCAGCAGGCGTTCGGAGGCAGGCATCACGAGGGACCCGACCCGCCGGCCGGCCCCCGAGATTGCGGCTTCGATCTGATTCGGCCGCGGCGGATCGGAGAAACGAGCCTTGCGGCTGATCGCGACCGCACCGACCGGCCGGCTGGCGATCCACGCCGGTTCCAGTCCGGGGGTGCCGACCCCGATCCCGACAGCGTCATCGCCCATCAATGCCACCGCAACCGGGTCTGCCAGCACGCCCTGGCGGGGCCTCGTCGCACCGAAGAAGGCAGCGGCGACCCGTTCGCGCTCCGCGGGAATCCGCACGTCGCCGGTGCCGATCGCGCGCGATACGCGATCGATCAACCGGATCAGCCGGGTCCCCCGCAGAGCGGGATCGGCGACGATCTCGACGCTTTCAGCACCCAGATCCCTCGCCGCCTCGGCTTCGGCCATGACCAGCGCGGTCAGCCGGTCGGCGTTGCCGGTGGTCGCCGTGATGCCGTGACTCCGCTCGGCGACCCGGGCCGAAGCACCGGGCGTGATGTTGACGACGCTCAGGCGGGTCGACCGGGTTGATATTTCGACGGCCCCCAGGATCAAGTTGTCCCCATGTTCGCAGTTTTCGGCCGTCCGGATTCGAAAAAGGTGTGAACTGCGGGGATTGTCACTGCCCGCAGACCGGCCACTGACCGGGACCCGACCGCTCGTAGAGCAGCGCCGCACGGTAATCCTGTTCGGCCTCGGGCGCCGTGGAGGGCAACCCCTTCCCGCCGACCGACTCCCAGGTATCGGGACTGAACTGGTACTTGCCGTGATAGAGGCCGTCCGACGAGACGGCCTCGGGATCGCCGCCCGATTCACAGTCCGCGATCGCGTCGAGCGTTGCCAGAGTGACCGACCCCGGAAGGTCGCCGAACTCGCTTTGAAGTTTCATCGCCGGTGGTGCGGCCGCATCCTCACGGTGACGCGCGGCTTCGAGCCGGCGCGCGGTGATCTCGGCGAACCGGTCGCCTTCGATCCCGGCGGTGCGCGCCTCGCCCTCGACTCGCGACTCCCGCGCCCTGGCCTCGAGGCTGGCCAGGGCCAGGGTCGAGCTCTCCGAGGAGACGACCCCGGCCTGCGGCTCGGCGGCCTCTGATCCGTCCGGGTCCCCGGAGCGATCGACCAGCAGGTTGCCGGCGGCGATCACGACCGCGATCAGGGCCAGAACCAGTACGGAGCTCCGTGCGTTATGAATGGTCGGCCTCGTCCATTTCTGACGGAGACTCTTATCAAATGACCGACCTGCTGCGCGAAGCCTTCCCCGACCGCCCCGAGATGGGGCCAGCCCTGTCGCGCGTCCTGCTCGACCAGGTCGCATCGGGCGAACGGCCCGCCACCGTGAGGCTGAGCCGCCCGGGCCGGGTCGTCGCCTTCGGTCGTCGCGATACGAAGGCGCCCGGGTATCCGGTTGCGGTCGCCGCCGCACGGGAGCACGGCTTCGGCGGCATGGAGCGGCTCACCGGGGGCCGGGCCGCGGCGTACTCCGAGGGAGCGGTCGGCCTCACGCTCACCCTGCCCGATCCGGCCCCGGCCGAGCGAACGGACCAACGTTTCCGGGACGCATCCGAACTGGCAAGGGCGGCTTTCGCAAGCCTCGGGATCGACGCCAGGACCGGACAGGTGCCCGGTGAGTACTGCCCCGGGGACTTCAGCGTCAACGCCCGGGGGCGAGTCAAGCTGGCCGGCATCGGTCAGCGGATGATCAAGGGCGCGACGCACGTAGGCTTCGTGATCGTGGTTTCGGACGCCGGCCTGATCCGGAGGGTCCTCGACCCGGTGTACGCGGCGCTCGAACTCGACTGGAACCCGGCGACCGTGGGTGCGATCGAAGACGAAGCACCGGGCGCGACGCTCGACTCGGTCGAAAAGGCCCTGCTCGGACAGCTCGAGTCGAAATACTCCTTGCAACCGGCCGAACTCGACGAAGACACGATCGTTCTCGCCCGGGCACGGGCTCCGAAATTCCGGTCACCATAGGGTCTCGCCGCCTTGATCCCCGCGAAGCGTGGATCAAGACGTCAGGACCCGATCCTTATGTTTCTCGCCGCCCTCGCATTTCGCGCGTTACATCGGGATCAAGACGTCAGGACCCGATCCTCAAGGGTCTCGCCTCCTCCCACCTGTCGCAGTAAGGTGGATTCGTGGACGGAGAACCAGACCCGAACGGGGAAGCCGGGGGTGGGGATGACGGCTCCCGCACCCTGACCGGCCGGATTCTCTCGGGTGGAACCAAACGCGCGCAGGCCGTGGCCGGCGCGGCAGGACTGGACCGCGTAATCGAGAGCGCGGTGGAAGACGCGATCGTGAAGGCGATCGAGAGCGAAGCCACCGAGCGGGCGATCAACCGGATCCTCAACGGCCCGATCGTCGAGCAGGCGGTCCGGGAAGCGCTTCAGAGCGAAGGAGTCGAGCGGGCTCTGTACGACACGCTCGATTCCGAGATGGTCAACCGGCTTTGGGGTCGCGTGCTCGACAGCGACGAGACGCAGAAGCTGATCGAACGGATCGCCGAAGCCCCGGAGGTCCGGGCCGCGATCGCTTCGCAGGGGATCGGCCTGATCGGCGACATCGGCCGCCAGGTCGCCCGCGTGACCCGCGAGCTCGACCTGATCGGCGAACGGATCGCCCGGCGCGTCCTCTTCCGGAAGAAGCGGGCGATGCCGACCGACCACGCCGGGTTCTTCACCCGCGTCCTCGCCCTCGGCATCGACGCCCTGATCATCAACCTCTCCCTGGTCACCGTCACGGCCCTGATCTCGGTGATCGCAAACGTCTTCGGCACCGATTTCGACGCGATCCGGAACCAGCTCCTGGCGGTGGGCGCCTTCTCCTGGTTTTTCATCTCCTCGCTCTTCATGTTCACTTTCTGGTCGCTGTCGGGCCAGACCCCCGGCATGCAGTTCCTCGGCGTCCGGATCGAACACGAAGGCGACCACCACCTGGGTCCAGGAGTGGCTTTCAAACGCCTGATCGGCTTCTGGCTCGCGGTGATCCCCTTCGGCCTGGGCTTTATCGGCACGCTGGTCAAGATCGACCGCCGCGGCTTCCATGACCGGCTCGGAAAGACGACTGTCTATTACATCGACCCGGCCGGGCCGGACCAGCCGCACGTCGGTCCCTCTTTGCAGCCCCTTCCGTAGGGTCTCGCCGCCTTGATCCGCGCGAAGCGTGGATCAAGACGCCAGGACCCGATCCTTATGTTTCTCGCCGCCTTGATCCGCGCGAAGCGTGGATCAAGACGCCAGGACCCGATCCTTGTTCTTCTCGCCGCCCTCGCATTTCGCGCGTTACATCGGGATCAAGACGCCAGGACCCGATCCTTGTTCTTCTCGCCGCCCTCGCATTTCGCGCGTTACATCGGGATCAAGACGCCAGGACCCGGTCGTTGAACCTCCGCGTACGGAGCGTTTACAATGACGGGAGCCACGGGAATCAATGGGAGGAATCATCTTGAGCCGCAACCGCTTCGTGTTTATCGTCTGCGTCCTGCTGGGCTCGGCCGCCGGATTCTCGTCGGCCGCGACAGCCGCACCGGCACCCGTCCTGCCCGCCGGACCGATCCTCCCCCAGTCCGAATGGCCGAACGACACGAACTTCGCGCGTTGCGAGCTGCAGGACCCCGACACCGGCTGCACCGACTCCGAGCAGTGGAACCTCTACGGCCCGATGGACGGCCTCTGCAAGGCCTCCGGCGGATCCGCCTTCGACCAGCCCCGGCCCGGCGGCGGACTCCCCTGCTGGGCGCAGGACGCCACCGACCCGGAGAGCTCTTCCGGCGTCAACATGACCGGCGCCTGGGCGCAGGGCAACGTGGGCCGCGACGAGATGCTTGTCGCGTACATCGAAGGCGGGGTCAATTACAGCTCGAACGGGATCAAGGACGGCCTCAACGCCGTCTACCTGAACGAAGGTGAGTTACCGTACCCGCGCGGGTGGGACGGCCAGGACCTCGGCCGCTACGACTACGACGGCAACGGCCGCTTCGACATCCGCGACTACGCCAAGGACCCCCGGGTCAACCCCGGGTGCCCGATCGCCACTGACCCCTTCGTGACCGAGCAGGAAGGAACGACTCGCGGCTGTGCCACGGGCGGAACCCACGAATACCTCCACCAGGTGAACATCGGCGGCCCGAAGACGGCCTACCTCTCCCCCGAGGACCTGATCGCCGTGTTCGGCCACTGCAAGATCACCGGCCACCGCATCGTGAACTGCCCCGCCGGAGCGAAGATCGACAACGACGGCAACGGCTACCCGAACGACGTCAGCGGCTGGAACGCGTACCGCAACAACAACGACCCGCAGACCGAGGACCGGAACTACAACCACGCCTCCGGCCTGATCAGCCTGATCGGCGCCCAGGCCGACAACGACTTCGGCGACGTCGGAGTCTGCCGCGAGTGCCGCGTCCTGCCGGTCAAGTCGGGCGCCGAATCGGTCGGCAAGGCCGACGCCTGGGCCCCCGCTTTGACCTACGCCGTCGATGCCGGCGCCAAGTCGGTCGCCTCGGTCGTCGTCTCGTACGCCTACTCGAGTGCCGGCCGTGAAGCGGTCGAGTACGCGACCGAAAAGAACGTCCTGCTCTCGTTCGACTCGAACGACTTCGACGCGATGGACCACACCGACGGCCACCTGTACGACCAGGTGTTCCCCGGCAACTCGGTGATCCAGGACGTCGAAGGCAAGGACGTGCGTTCCTTCCGGGCGCGATCGAATGTCACCAGCTACGGCACCCAC
The DNA here is from genome assembly GCA_963695885.1 of uncultured Solirubrobacterales bacterium. GTDB lineage: Bacteria > Actinomycetota > Thermoleophilia > Solirubrobacterales > 70-9 > 67-14. The sequence goes on from CAVOIH010000006.1 coordinate 92,527, forward strand.
GCCGTCTTCTCCGGCATGGAGACCACCACCTCCGGCGCCACCCCGTTCCAGGCCGCCTATCTCGGCATGGTCCAGTCGGCGGCGATGAATGCGGTCGACGCCAGCGTCTACCCGCGGACGCTGACCCCGAACGAGGTCCGCCAGGTCCTGATGAACACCGCCAGCCCGGTCGTTCCCCAGGTTGACCATCCCACCGTGCCCAGGCAGTGGCCGGGCAACCCCGGTTCCAAGACCGACGACTTCCACACGAACTGGTCGAAGCACTACGGCTACGGGCGAGTCAACATCGGCAAGGCGACCAAGCTGATCATGGATGGACGGGTCCCCCCGGAAGCCCTGATCACGTCACCCGGGTGGTACCGGTACGTCGACCCGGCGAAAGTCGATTCACTTCAGGTCAAGGGACACGTCAGGCCGTCCGCCTGGGGATCGCAAGGCATCGACTGGGTGCTCGAATGGGCCCTCGGCGCGGAGCCGAAGGACACCGACTTCAAAACGGTCTCCACCGGCAGCGCCGGCAAGTCGGGCGTGCTCGGGACGATCGACACCTCGGACATCCCCGCGGCCTACGCCGCCAAGAACCCGGCCGACCCGCTGCCGCCGAACGGACCCGAGCAGTACACGGTCACGATCCGGCTGCGCGCCAAGGACGGCAACGGCCTCAAGGGCGAGGACCGCCGCTCCTTCGGCGCCCGCACCGATCCCGGCCTCGTCGACGGCTTCCCGAAGTCGATCGGAACCGAGATCAGCGCAGCTCCGGCCTTCGTCGACCTCAACGGCTCCCGCCACCAGGAGCTCGTCTTCGGCACCAACGACGGTGTCGTCAGCGCACTCGAGCCCGACGGCCGGCAGGCCGAAGGCTTCCCGGTCACGACCAGGCAGCTGCGCTATGTCGACCCGAACAACCCGCAGAACTACAAGGCCGACTCCTACGAGACGGTGCAGGGCCTCCGCGAAGCGCGTGACCCGATCAGTGGCATCGCCGTCGGCGACCTCACCGGCAACGGGTCGCAGTCGATCGTCGCCGCGACGACCAGCGGTTGGATCTACGTCTGGAACCGCCTGGGCGAACTGCGGACCGGTTTCCCCGTGAAGCCGCTCGCGCAGTACGACACGCTTCCCGTCCCGACGCCGAACCCCGGCGGCAAGACCCGCCTGCCGGCCCGCGGCAACTGGTCCGCCCCCTCCCTCGGCGACCTCCAGGGCGACGGGACGCTCGACATCCTGATGTCGTCCTACGACGGGCACGTCTACGCATGGCAGCCCGACGGTACGGCCACACCCGGCTGGCCGGTCAAGGTCACCCTGCCGGACTCGATCAAGGACACGATCCCGCCGAACGACCTGATCGACGACGCCAAGCTGGTGACGACTCCGGCGGTCGGCGACGTGCTCGGCACCGGAAAGGACCAGGTCTTCATCGGCGGCTACCAGTGCGACGACGACAACAGCCGTGTCTGGGCCTACGGCCTCCACTCCGACGGCAACCACCATGCCGGAGGCGCTTACATGGCCGGCTGGCCGACGCCGCTCGCCAGCCTCGCCGGTTGCTACTCGCAGTCGATCGACTTCATCCAGGAAGGCTCGAACGGCGCCGTGATCGCCGACTTCGACAATTCCGGCACGAAGCGTGTGGCGATCACGCCGGTCGCGGGACATCCGACGATCCTCAACGCCGACGGGACCGTCTTCAAGTCGATGATCGGCACCTGCCCGTCCGGGCCTTGCGGAGGCATCCGCCCTTATTACGGTCCGGATGGCCTCACGGTCGGCGTGACCGGTCAGCTCGCGCTCGGTGACCTGGATGCCGACGGAAAGGCGAACCTGACCCAGCCGATGGCCGGGGGCATCACCCTCACCACCGCCCTCGGAACCGCCGGCCAGGCTTCGCTGCCACACGTGTTCGATCAGGCGTGGGAGCCGGGAACGGGCGAAACGCTCGAGAACTTCCCGGTGAGCCAGGACGGTTTCCCGTTCTTCGTCGCCCCGGTGATCGCCAATCTCACGAATGACGACGATGCCTCGATGATCGCGTCGAACGACTCGTACTGGATCCACGCCCGCGGGCCGGACGGCCAGGAAGCCCCCGGCTTCCCGAAGTGGACCGGGCAGTGGACCTCCTTCGGCGGCGTGGTCGGCGACCCGACGTTCGATGGCCGGCAGTACCTGGCCTACGGCACCCGTGAGGGCCAGCTCTTCATGTGGAAGGTGGGCGGCGACCCCGAGAAGAGCGACGAGTGGAGCCATTACCGCCACGACGAGCACAACTCGGGCAACTACGAGAAGGACGTCCGGCCTCCCGCCGGCGTCAGCGTCAAGGTCAAGCGCTTCAAGAAGCTGGCCAACCTGAACTGGAAGGCCCCCGGCCAGAACGGCGTCAGCAACGGCAAGATCTCGAAGTACGAGGTCTACCGCTCGGGCAAGCCGGTGTCGGTCGGTGCCCTCGGCAAGGCCTCGAAGGTCAAGGCGCCGAAGATCAAGGACCCGGGAGCCAAGCAGGCGATCAGCCTGAAGGCGAAGACGAAGCAGCCGTTCTGGGTCGCGATCCGTTCGCGGGACTCCGCCGGCAACTGGTCACAGCTGACCAACACGAAGGTCAAGCGCTTCAAGGTCGACTACAAGCTGATCAAGAAGAAGAAGCGGGTCTGCACCAGGAAGCTGAAGAAGCGCCTCAAGCGGGTCAACGGCAACAAGCGACTCGTCAAGAAGGCCAGGTTCCAGAAGCGGAAGTGCGTCTACAGGGCAAAGAAGGCAGGAGGCCTCTCACCCAAGAAGCCAAAGAAGAACGGCCGCGGCGGCAAGAAGAAGTAGGAACTGGCCCGCGGCCAGGGCTTGGTCCCGGTCGCGGGGGTTTCGATTGCGTGTTGCGGCGCGGGGTGGGGGTGTCCCGTCCTCACCACGCCCCGCCCCCGCGGTAGAACGCCTAGATACGCCCGGCGGCCAGCAAACGCCTCAGGAACTTCTGGGTCTCGGGCTGCTTGGGATCTCCCAGCACCTGGTCCGGGGGTCCTGATTCGTGGATCTTTCCTTCATGGAGGAAGGCGACCTGGTCGGCAACCTCGCGGGCGAATGACATTTCGTGGGTCGCGAAGACCAGGGTCATTCCCTCCGCCTTGAGCTCGCGGACGGCTTCGAGGACGTCGCCGACCAGTTCCGGGTCGAGGGCGCTGGTGACCTCGTCGAGGAGCATCGCTCGCGGCTGAGAGGCGAAGGCGCGGGCCAGGGCCACCCTCTGCTGCTGGCCGCCGGAGAGCTGATCCGGCTTGTCTTTTTCCCGCCCGCCGAGCCCGAAACGTCCGAGGAGGGCCCGTCCCCGCTCCACCGCTTCGGCTTTGCTCACTCCCTGCCCCTTCGTGACGCCGAGGGTGACGTTGTCGATCACCGACATGTGCGGGAAGAGGTTGAAGGCCTGGAAGACGAAGCCGAGCCGGCGCCGCACGTCGACCGCGTCCACCGAAGGGTCGGTGACCACGTCGCCGTCGAGGAAGATGTCACCGTCATCGATCTCGACCAGCAAATCGATGCAGCGGAGCAGGGTCGACTTGCCGGAACCCGAGGCGCCGATCAGCGCGACGGCTTCGTGCTCGGCGACGGCGAGGTCGATCCCGTCGAGGACCAGGCGGTCGCCGAAGGACTTGGTGACGCCGCGGATCTCGAGGACGGTCGAACTCATGCTTTTCCGCCCGTCGAGCTGACCTCGCCCCGCGCACTGATGTGGTCGAGGATCCGCGCCATCGGGATGGTCACTGCCAGGTAGAGCATCGCGGCAGCGATAAGCGGTGTGTAGTTGAAGGTCGAGGCGGCGTCGATCTGGGCCCGCTGGAAGGCCTCGGTGATGCCGAGGATCGACACCAGGGCGACGTCTTTCTGCAGCGAGATGAAGTCGTTGAGCAGCGGGGGCCTGACCCGTCTGATCGCCTGCGGCAGGACGACGAACCGGAGTGCCTGGGTGCGAGTCAGCCCGACAGCCAGCGCGGCGTCGGTCTGGGTCTGGTGGACCGAGGCTATCCCGGCCCGGTAGACCTCCGAGTTGTAAGCACCATAAGCGAGCGCGAGGGCCAGGCCGGCGAGGATTATCGGGTCGGTCGGCACCCCGGCCAGCCCGAGCGCCGGCACGCCGAAGCCGAACAGGTAGACCAGCAGGATGACCGGCACCCCGCGGAAGACGTCGCAGTAGACGGCAGCCAGCGTCCGGAACGGGAAGAACACCGGATTACGGCTCGAGCGGACCAGGGCGATGAAAAGGCCGAACACGAGGACGACCACCTCGATCACGATGAACATCTTCACGTCGAGCCAAAACCCGCTCAGGATCTCCGGGAAGGACGTCTTGAAGGCCTCGGCCGAGAAGAAGGTCTCGCGAACGTCCGGCCAGCCGCTGCTGGTCAGGATCACCGCGGCCAGGCTGCCGAGGACGATGACCGAGGAGACGACAGCGATCGACTGGCCGCGCCGCGTCCTGGCCTTCCTGGCCTTCTCGCGGGCGGCCTGCCGGTCGCCCCTCGCTACGTCATGGGTGACGGCGGGGATGGATCCTCGCTCAGCTGAGTTCAGGCGCGGCGGCCGAGTCGCTCATCCACTGCTCCGTGATCTCCTGGAGCCTTCCGTCGGCGTCGAGCGTCTCGATGGCCTGGTCGACGCACTTGGTCAGGCTCGAGTCCTTGGCGAGCAGCGCTCCCCACTCCTCGCCACCTTCGGCTTCGAACTGGCCGACGACGACGGTGCCGGGGACTTCGACGTCACGCAGGTAGATCGCGGTCGGCAGGTCGACCACGACCGCGTCGACCTGGTCCTGCTTGAGAGCACTGACCACGTCGTTGGAGTTGTTGAATACCTTGGGGTCATTCTCAGGATCGATTGCCGAGTCGACCGCCTCGAGGCTGGTCGTGCCGATCTGGACACCGATGGTGGCGTCCTTGAGTTCGTCCAGGGTGGTCACCCCGGCCAGATCGGAATCCTTCTTGACCAGGACCGCCTGGTTCGCTTCGTAGTATGGAGTCGAGAAGTCGACGACCTTCTCGCGGGCCGGCGTGATCGAAATCTGGTTCACGTCGAAGTCGAACTTCTTCGGCCCGGGGGCGTAGGACGAGTTGAACGGAACCGTCGTCCACTCGACTTCGGACCTGTTGAAGCCGAGTTCGTCGGCGATCGCGTAACCGAGGGCGCTCTCGAAGCCCTTGCCGTTGGTCGGGTCGTCGTCCTCGAAGTAAGGCGGGTACGCCGGACTGTCGGTGCCGATCGTTAGCACGCCTTCGCTGAAGGTGTCGAGGTCGTCGGGTCCGCACGCGGAGGCCGTGGTGGTGGAATCGGTGCCGGACGAATCATCGGACGAGTCGTCGCCGCCGCAGCCGACGACCAGGAACGCCGTGGCAAGCACGGGAATGAGCAAAAGGACGAGACGGAACCTGTTCATAGAGTGAATGCCTCCGGTAAGTGGCTGAGAACGGCGAAAGCCTATTGGCTTTTAGAGTGCGAGTCCGGATGACCTTCCGCGAAGCACCCGAAATCTCCCTGTTCTTCTCGTTGTTCATCTTCGTGGCGCTCTGCGGAGCCTCCCTGCCGGAGGTTCAGGAGGTCCGGGAGGTTCAGGCGACGCTGTTTACGCCTTCCGCCGCTTCCCACTCCCGGTAGAGGTCCGCGACCTTCTGCTTGGCCTTGTCGTGGCGGCGGGTGTTCTTAGCCATCTTCTCCGGGGTCGCCCACTCCGCGGGATCGGCCAGGCGGTCCTCGATCTTCGCGAGCTCGGCTTCCGCCTTCTCGACCCGCTTCTCGAGGCTGACCACCCGCCGCGCCGCCTTCGCGGTCTCCTTGTTGGGTGAGCCGCCGCGCCGCGCGTTCCCGCTCCGGGCCGTCTTTGCCGGACGACCTTCTTTTTCGGCTTCCACCTCCTGGTCCCGATCGTGCTGATACTCGGCCCAGCCGACCTGGAACGACTTGAGTTCCCCACCCTCGCAGACCAGGGTACGACCGCCGACCGCCTCGAGGAGGGCCCGGTCGTGCGAGATCAGGATGATCGCCCCGGGGAACACCGACAGGGCATCCTCGAGGGCTTCGCGGCTTTCGATGTCGAGGTGGTTGGTCGGCTCGTCGAGCAGCAGCACGTTCGCCCCGGACGCGACCAGGATCGCCAGCGAGAGCCGGCGCTGCTCCCCTCCCGAAATGTCGGACAGCGACTTGTTGACCTCGCCGCCGGAGAACAGGAAGGCGCCGAGCAGGTCGCGGACCTTCTGCCCGGACAGCCCGGTCTCCCGGGAGGCCGCGTCGAGGACCGACCCTTCGCCGGCCGCGGATTCCGCGTGCTGGGACAGGTAGCCGATCTTCGCGTTGTGGCCGAGGCGCACCGAGCCGGCGGCGGGCTCGCGCTCGCCGGCGAGGGTTTCGATCAGGGTCGTCTTGCCGGCGCCGTTCGCCCCGATCAGGACGACGTGCTCGTCCCGCTCGACCAGCAGGTTGGCACCGTCGAGGAGGGTCCGCCCGGGAACCTCCAGCTTCCCGTTGACCAGCTTCAGAACCACCCGGCTGGCGCGCTCCGGCTGGGCGAAGCTGAAGGCGAGCCTCCGGTTGTCTTCCGGGTCGAACGAGGCCGCGTTCGCCCTGACCTTGTCGATCGCCTTGAGTTTCGACTGGGCCTGCTTGGCCTTGCTCGCCTTGTAGCGGAAGCGCTCGACGAACTGCTCCATCCGGGCGACTTCGGCCTTCTGCTTTTCGATCTGCTTGCCGAGCGCGACCTCGCGGGCGGCATGCTCCTTGCGCCAGGCATGCCACGGGCCCTTGAAGAACCGTGACTTGCCCGCTTCGAGTTCGAGGACCGAGGTGCCGACCGATTCGAGGAACCAGCGGTCGTGGGCGACGAGGACCACGGCCGCGTCCAGTTCCTTCAGGTATTCCTCCAGCCACTCGAGGGTCGGGATGTCGAGGTGGTTCGTCGGCTCGTCGAGCAGGAGCAGGTCGGCACGGGCGGCCAGGGCCCGGGCCAGGGAGGCGCGGGTCAGCTCGCCACCGGAGAAGGTGGACAGGTCGCGGTCGAACTCGGCGTCTTCGAAACCGAGGCCACGCAGCACCACCAGAACTTCGTCCCGCCACCGGTACCCGCCGTGGAGCTCGAGCGTCTGCTGGGCCTTCGAGTAGGCGCCCATCGTCTCGGGTGAGTGGTCGCCCGACGACATCGCTCCCTCAAGGCGCGCGAGCTCGGTTTCGGTCTCGATCGTGTCCGCCCGGCCGGTGAACACGTAGCCCGACAGGGTCAGACCCGACCCGCGCGGCGGGCGCTGGTCGTGGAGGGCGACCCGGACTCCGCGCCCGATGCTGAGCGATCCGGAGTCGTTGGGCAACTCGCCGGCCAGCATCCTGAGAAGCGTCGACTTTCCGGCCCCGTTCCGGCCGGAAAGGGTCATGCGGTCGCCACGCGCCAGCTTGAACGAGACGTCGGAAAAGAGCGGTTCCCCGCCGAGGTGAATGCCGATGTTGGATGCGGTCGCGACTGCCATGGGCGAATTCTCAAGTCTGGCAACTCTGCTGACTTGGTGTGCATCCGGTCACCGGGGGATGGGCGGGAACTGAGGTTGTGGCAGGATTGCCCGCTCCGGCGATCTTCCCCTCAACCTCGGAAAAACATGAGCAACGGCGACTTCAGACCCAATCCAGGCCGAACCCAACCCGGGTCCCCGTGGGACGCGCAGGTCCCCGCGTACGAATCGACCTACGGGGTGTCGCCCTATCCGCCGATCGCCGACTACGGCTTCCTGTCCGACGGCGAGGTCTCCGCCCTGGTCGCGCCGAGCGGCAACGTCGAGTGGTTCTGCCTGCCGCGCTTCGATTCGCCCAGCGTCTTCGGCTCCCTGCTCGACCGCAGCGCCGGCAACTTCCGCGTCGGACCGGCGGACATCAACGTGCCGACCCACCGCCGCTACCTGCCGGGCACCATGGTCCTCGAGACGAGCTGGGGGACCGGTGACGGCTGGATCATCGTCCGCGACGTCCTCCTGATCGGACCTTGGCACCACGAGAGCAACCGCTCCGGCACCCACCGGCGCGCTCCGACCGACTACGACGCCGACCATGTGCTGCTGCGAATGGTCCGGTGCGTCCACGGCGAGGTCCAGCTGGTCATGGACTGCAAGCCGGTATTCGACTACGGGCGGAAGCAGGCCAGCTGGGAGTATGCCGGTGACGCCTACCACCAGGGCATCGCGACCGCCTCGGGGAGCGACATCGAGCTCCGGCTCACCAGCGACCTCAACCTCGGCTTCGAAGGGCCGCGTACAACCGCCCGGACCCTGCTCAAAGAGGGCGACGTCCGGTTCGTCGCCCTCTCCTGGAGCGAGCACGAGGCGCCGCAGGACTACGACTCGGCGTACGAGCGCCTGGTCTGGACCGCACATCACTGGCAGAACTGGCTGGCCCGAGGCACCTTCCCCGACCATCCCTGGCGGAGCTACCTCGAACGCTCTGCCCTGACCCTCAAAGGGCTCACCTACTCCCCGACCGGTGCCCTGATCGCCGCGGCGACGACCTCCCTGCCGGAGACTCCGAAGGGCGAGCGCAACTGGGACTACCGCTACTCATGGATCCGCGACTCGACCTTCACGCTCTGGGCGCTCTACACCCTCGGCTTCGACTGGGAGGCCAACGACTTCTTCTACTTCGTCGCCGACGTCGCCCGGGGATCGGACGACCTACAGATCATGTACGGGCTGGCGGGAGAGAGAAAGCTGACCGAGGAGATCCTCCACCACCTCCACGGATACGAAGGCGCCTCTCCGGTCCGCATCGGCAACGAGGCCTACGACCAGAAGCAGCACGACGTCTGGGGCGCCGTGCTCGACTCCTTCTACCTCCACACCAAGTCACGCGACGGCATGCCGGAGGAGATCTGGCCGATCCTGAAGCAGCAGGTCGACGCGGCACTCGAAAACTGGCAGAGCAAGGACCGGGGAATGTGGGAAGTCCGTGGCGAGCCCCGGCACTTCACGTCTTCCAAGGTCATGTGCTGGGTCGCGCTCGACCGTGGCACCCGCCTCGCCCGGCTGCGCGAGGACCACGAACTCGCCGGGGAGTGGCAGCTGGCGGCCGACGAGATCCGCGCCGACATCTGCGAGAACGCGGTGGACGAGCGGGGCGTCTTCACCCAGCACTACGAAACCGACGCCCTCGATGCCTCGTGCCTCCTGTTGCCCCTGCTCCGGTTCCTGCCGGCTGATGACCCCCGGATCCGGGCCACGGTCCTCGCGATCGCCGACGAGCTGACCGACGACGGCCTGGTCCTCCGGTACCGCACGGACCAGACCGACGACGGGCTCGAGGGAGAAGAGGGCAGCTTCACGATCTGTTCCTTCTGGCTGGTCAGCGCCCTGGTCGAGATCGGCGAGCTCGACCGGGCCCGCCAGCTCTGCGAACGCCTGCTCGGCTACGCCAGCTCGCTCCAGCTCTACGCGGAAGAAATCGATCCCCGGTCCGGGCGCCACCTCGGGAACTTCCCCCAGGCCTTCACCCACCTGGCGCTGATCAACGCCGTGATGCACGTGATCCGCTCCGAGGAGGACCCGATCGAGAAATGACTCTCGCCGGCGGTCAGGTCGTGAAAGTGGCGCGTCAACCCCTTTGGAATCGCAACGTTCCGGGCATCGCGGTGTTACCTTGATCTACATGAGAACTCGTCTGCTGTCCACACTTGCCCTGCTCTCGCTGATCGTGCTCGCTTCGGCGATGCCGGCGAACGCGGCCCAGAAGCCGATCCCGGGCATCAAGAAGACGCGCGAGTTCAAGCAGCTGAAGACGTACGTCAACTTCCTCCAGCTCAAGCGGAACGCCCCGACCTCGAACGCCCAGAAGGGCGTCTACAAGGCGAAGCTCAAGACGAGGCGTACCTCTGCCAACCTCAAGGCAACGGCTCTCTACGACCGGCGCATCCTCCGGATCAGCAAGCGTGACGACGACCAGCAGCGCCGCCAGATCAGGCAGATCCGCCACAACCAGAGTATCCGCGTCACCAACCTGAACAACACCCTGAACGCCCGTCTCGGCCAGCTGAACGCCGCCGAGGACGCCGCGGTCGACCGGGTCAACGCCGGGTTCAACGCGAAGATCAACCCGCTTTCGAGGAAGCGCACCATCCTTCAGAAGCGCCTCGCCAAGACCACCAATCTGGTCAAGCGCACCAGGATCACCAAAAAGATCGCTCAGATTCAGCGCAAGCTCAACACCCTGGTCGACTCGCGCCAGGTCTCCGCCAACGCGGTGGCCGCCCGTTACAACGGACGGGCCAACACCGTGAAGAACCTCTTCACGGCCCGGATCGCAAGGGCACAGGCTTCAGCCCGCAAGCAGGTCCGCCAGGCAAGGTCTGCCTACAAGCGCCTCTTCCGCCAGCAGATCGGGGCAGCCAAGCAGCGGAAGGCCGCCGACATCACCCTGATCACCGCCCAGCGGGATCGCGGCGCCGGCTTCATCGAGCAGATGCCTCCGCTCAACAACTGATCCAGGTTCTCGAAGCAAGGAAAGGGCCCGCTTCCGGCGGGCCCTTTTTGCTGCATCACACCCCTTGGTCGGGGGCTTCATTCCTGGTCCGGGCTGAAAGTGGGGCTGTTCTGGAAAGTCCAAACCACTTTGAGGTGGCCGGAGACCGAGGCGACGACGGTGGCGGCGTCTTGGCGTTGGGGTTCAGGATCTTCAGCTCGCCCCGGGCCTTCGGCCTTGACGGAACCTATCTTCGGGCTGAAATCCTAAGTTGGTTCCTTTCGAGATCTTGCCACGCCCACCTTTGTCGCCCAGGATTCGGGGCCGCCGTAGCGCTGAATCGCTGAATACAAGTTCCATTTGCCCTGGTCCTTGAAGTCCTTGATACTTGGGAACACCTCGGTTTCACCGATCAGTTCACGCAGCTCTTGCTCGATGTGGTCGTCCGTCCACACCCGCCGCGGGATTTCGAGCGACCACGGATTTGCGATCGCTTCCGACGAGAATCGGTAGCGCCTTGTTGCTCCGCCGCCGACGCGGTCGAGGACCCCGGCGTCGGCTAGGTACCGAAGGTCATTATTCGCGGCAGTGTGCTTGATCCCGGCTGCGTGTTCATACTCCCGACGGTTGAAGTCAGACTTGCCGCTGACCGCAAGAGCCGTCAAGCCTCGTTGCTGAGAATCCTTGAGCTGAACGCGCTCGCCCCCACGCGTAGATCCGATATGTGAGAGGCGGTCAACCTCGCCAAGGACGCGCTCATATTCAGTCGCCATTCCTTCGAGGAAGTAGCGCATCCAAATCTCGTGGCTGCCATGACCGTTTTGGAAGCTTCTCAGGGCATCCAGATACGCCTGCCTGTCCAACCCATAGAAAGCGTCAAAGTTAAACATACGTCCAGGTATCTGGTCATGTCGCAACAAGAGCGCTGAGGTCAATAGGCGTGCCGTTCGACCGTTGCCGTCCGCAAATGGGTGAATGTCGGTGATGTTGTGGTGAAGTATTCCCGCCACAACATGAACCGGCCATTCAGTTTCGTTGCTCTCGACTCTTTTGACCCATTCGATTAGGCCGATCATTCTCGGCCGGACTTCCTCTTGTCGGCAACCGCTGTGTACAGCTATCTGGGTTACCGGGTCCACGACAAGAGCCTCTCCGTCCCGCCACGTTCCTTCATGGTGGGGCTTGAAGCGGCCGTCTGGAGTTCCGAGGTCCTTGGTCAGCTCTCTGTGGACCTCCAAGAAAAGTTCTTCTGTGAAGTCGAGACCATCCGCTTCACGCTGCCGATCCAGAAAATTGAGGGCATCGACGTAGTTCACCAGTTCGAGCTCTGCATTGGTCTTCGCATCTAGAGAACCCCGTACCGCCCGTTGGGCTTCTAGAACGCTGAGTCGATTTCCTTCCAGCAATGTTGAGTAATGGATAGTCCCGACTTGGGCGCTGAATCTCAGCGCTTCGGCACTTGCTGGCCATATCCGCGCTGCCTCGATCCGAGACAGGGCCGCTCTAACCCTCGCATGTAGGGCAGACACCTCCGGAGTAAACCGCTGGAGCCTGACTGCGGGGTCGATTGTTTTCAACTCATCTACCACATGATCTCTCCGCTCATACCATCATTGTAAGCCATATTTACAATGATCTACCACGTTTTTCAATAGGCTAGTCTTTAGCGTTAGGAATGGCCATCTACCACATGTGAAAACAGCGTATTTGCAGGGCTTTCGGTCTCAAAAACCGACGATTTCAAACTCATCGTTTCAGAGAGACTGGCTTTCGGCCGCGATGCTGGAAATACGGCTACTCAAGATCATCGTAGGCCTCGATATCGAGAGCGGGGACTATCGCGCTGCCGAAAGAGAAGACATCGGGAAAGAGTCACTCAAGCGCTTCATGGAGAACCGTCAAGCTCTTGGACTGAATGGTCCGTACGGGCCCGTGGCGGCAGCCGAGGGATTCGGTGAGCTTCGACCACAAAGCCGAAGACGACGACCACGAGCCTCCAGCTGATATGTCCCCGCGTTTGTCACGCCGCAACCACTGATGGCCCGTCTTTCGGCGGGCTTTTGTTCGGCTCGGGCGGCGGCGACTCCGGCTTGTTTGCGCGACGCGCGGTCAGGCTGATATGCGCGGATCCGGGTGGCCGCAGGACCGGGTTTCGTCGTGAGGGCCGCTATCCAGGATCGAGCGTGACCGGCCTTCTGCCGACTGCTCATAGCTATGTCGCGGGTCCCTCGCGCGAAGGCCGGCGTGTCGATCCGAGAACTCGAGCTTGGCAAGCCAGGCGAGATGCCTTTGGGTCCAGTTGTTGCCCGGGCCCTCGAAACGGATCTCGTGACGAAGCAGAAACTTTGAGAGACGGTGACGGGCCCTCATCAAATCCATGCGCAAATCTTCGCGGGCCCGGACCAGCGGGCCGGCCTCATAGGCCGCGCGAACCGGACCGGGCAACGCCCGGCACAGATCGACCACCGGGGCACTTTCGCCGCCGAGCTTCTGGAACCGCAGCTCGCCGGTTTCAAAATCGAGGATCGCCGCAACGACTTTCGCCGCATGGACGTCCACCGGGACATAGTGTCTAGAGGCTTCCCATCCGCTTGATTCGAATCGCCTAGCCCTCCGGGAAATTTCATCGTTCCCGAGAACGAACCGACTACGAAGAGGCGATGGGGAAGGACGCCGGAGGACGAACGACTTCGCCCAAAAAACCGGCCCGCTTGGTCGGCGGGCCGGTGGCTGTTGATTTTCTAGACTTTTGAGAACTGAATCCAGAACAATCCAAGTGGAGACGGCGGGAATTGAACCCGCGTCCGCAGCCGCGTTCGAAAAGCGTCTACAGGCTTAGCCGGCGTATTGATCTCATCTCCCGGGCATCACGCTGGCCAACGACTCGAGAGACCAGTCCTTTGAGTTTCCCCTTGAGGTCAGGACACTCCTCGCAGGTAAGCCCGTTTCTGAAGCCGGTGCCCCACCCCACGGGCCGAGGGTGGACCGACTCTCACAAACGCTTAGTTGTTGCTAAGCGGCGAGGGCGAACTCATGGTCCGCACGTATTGGTTTTTTGCCGATTTTTTACGAGGCCATCGACATCCTCGACCTGCAACTCTTCGCACGGATGACTGCGTCGAAGCCTGTCGTCCCCTTGAATGCTGCTCCCCCATTGTACGGGGTCGGCGTAACCCGGTGACTAAACTCACGAAATGTCCGAATATGACGTGATCGTGATCGGTACCGGACCGGCCGGGGAGGTAGCCGCGGGACGCCTGGCCGAAGGTGGCCTGAAGGTCGCCGTGGTCGAAAAGCACCTGGTCGCCGGGGAGTGCTCCTACTACGCCTGCATGCCTTCGAAGGCCCTCCTCCGGCCCGGCGAGCTGCTCGAGGAAGCGCGCCGGGTTCCGGGCACCAGCGAGGCCGTGACCGGCGGACTCGGCGTCGAGGCCGCCCTTGCCCGCCGGGACGAAGTCGTCCACGACCTCGACGACTCGGCGCAGCTGCCGTGGCTCGAGGACAAGGGGATCGACCTCATCCGCGGAGTCGGCGGGCTCGGCGGCGAGAAGACCGTCCGGGTCGGGGACGAGACCTACACCGCCAGCAAAGCCGTGATCGTCTCGACCGGCACGGGTGCCGCGATTCCGCCGATCGAAGGGATCGAAGATGTGGACATCTGGAACAACCGCGACGCGACCACGGCCAAGACCGCACCGAAGTCGATGATCGTGCTCGGCGGCGGCCCGGTCGGCAGCGAGCTCGCCCAGGCCTGGGCGAGCTTCGGTACCGAAGTGACCCTGGTCGAGCCCGAACCCCGGCTGCTGGCCCGGGAGGAACCCTTTGCCGGCGAGCAGGTCGCCGCTTCGCTCCAGAACAACTACGGCGTGAACGTCGTCTTCGGCGCCCTCGCGCAAAAGGTCTCCCAGTCCGGTGAGTCGATCACGGTCGAACTCAGCGACCGCCAGTCGCTCGAGGCGGAGAAGTTGCTGCTGGCCACCGGCCGCAAACCGATGCTGGACGGGCTCGGTCTGGAATCCGTCGGGATCGACGGCGGTGGATTCGTCAACGTGGCCGAGAACATGTCGGTGGAAGGCCACGACTGGCTGTATGCCATCGGTGACGTCAACGGCCGGATCCTGCTCACCCACATGGGCAAGTACCAGGCCTGGATCGCCAGCGAATGCATTCTCGGCAACCCGGTCGCGGAGGTCGCCGAGCCTTACGGCGCCCCCCGGGTCACCTTCACCGATCCCCAGGTGGCGGCGGTCGGCATCACCGAGTCGGACGCCCGGACCGCCGGAATGGAGTTCGACATCGTCGAGGTGCCGACCGGCGCGACCGCGGGCGCATCCTTCTACGGCAAGGGCGTCGACGGCACCTGCCGCCTGATCGTCGACAAGTCCGACGAGACGATCCTCGGCGCCACTTTCACCGGTTTCGAGACCGCCGAGATGATCCACGCGGCGACGATCGCCATGGTCGGCGAAATCCCGATGAGCCGCCTCCGCCACGCCGTGCCTTCGTTCCCCACCCGCAGCGAGATCTGGCTGCGACTGTCCGAGAAATACGAGAAACAGCACAACCAGGACGTCGTTTAGGCTTCGGCCCATGCGCATCCTCGCCTTCAGTGACCTGCACCGGGACCTCAAACAGGCCGCCCGCCTGACCGAGATGTCCGCCGACGCCGATGTAGTGCTCGGGGCCGGTGATTTTGCTTCGCTCCACGAAGGGCTTGCCGAGACGATCGACGCCCTGGCCGGGATCGACACCCCGACGATCCTCGTTCCGGGCAACAACGAGCGGCTCGACGCCCTGCGGGAGGCGACGTCCGGTTGGGACGCGGCAACCGTTCTCCACGGCGATTCCACGGAGGTCGGTGGACAGGCCTTCTTCGGCCTGGGGGCCGGCATCCCCACCACCCCGTGGTCGTGGAGCTACGACATGGACGAAGAAGAGGCGGCCGAAGCCCTCGAGGGCCTCACTGCCGACGACTTCCTCGTGCTCCACTCACCGCCGAAGAACAACTGCGACGAAGCCGGCGACGTCCACCTGGGCAGCACTTCGATCGCCACGGCAATCGAAAACGTCCAGCCGAAGCTGGCAGTTTGCGGCCACATCCACGAGTCGTGGGGAAAGAGGTCGAAGATCGGCCAGACCGAAGTAGTGAACCTGGGTCCGGGCGGTACCTGGTTCGACCTGTAGGTCGTTGGCGGTACCTGGTTCGACCTGTAGGTCGTTGGCGGTACCTGGTTCCGCTTGTAGGTCGTACCGCCGTCGCCGGCGTGGTACGAACGCTCTGAACAAGAAGTCCGAGTCGACTTCGCTCATAAGAAGTCAAGAATGGTTTCACTGCGCGACTTGGATTGTCGGTACGCCGGCCCGCTGGCCCATTCACCACTGCCTGACGAGGCAAATAGCCAGCTATACGGTTATTCGGCCTCTGAGTGATTCGATCAGATCGCCGGGGAAGCCGGGGACCTTTTCCAGGTCCTCGACCGACCGGTAGCCGCCGAATCGCTCCCGGTAGGCGAGGATCCGCGTCGCCTGCGTCACCGACAGGTCGGCGGAGCGCAGCTCCTCGAACGTCGCGCTGTTCAGGTTCAGCGTTCCGGAACCGGCGGAGCCGCCGGACCCGCCGCTGCCGAACAGCGGGGACTTGACCGGTTCAGCGGGCGGTGGTGTGGGAGCCCCGGCCGGTGTTTCGGGCACCGCTTCGCCCGCAAGCTGCTGCCAAGGCTGGACCGCCGGCGGAGCCGGAGGCGGCGGGGCGGGTTCGGAACGCGGCGGCTCCGGTGCCGGGGCGGCCTGCCAGGCCTGGGCCGGCGGGTCTACGGGTCCGGGATCGGGAGCGCTGCTTTCGCCCTCTTCGAGGGCGGCGGAAGCCTTGCGCTCCGCGGCCTTGGCGCGATCCTCGGCCTCACGCGCTCGCTCCTCGGCGCGGTCGATGCCGGAAATGACTTCTTCCATGCGGCGTTCGCGGGCCGACTCGTCGATCTTCAGCTGGGCGAGGCGCTCGGCAAAAGCGGCGCGCTTCTCGGCGTCCGCGGCCTGCTGTTCGATCCGCTGCAGCCGCTGCTCGGCCTCGGCGAGGGTGCGGTCTCGAGTCTCGCTGTTCGCCTGAAGGCGTTCCTCGACTCCCGCGAGACCCGGAGGGGTCGGCGGAATCTCGCCGGCGTCTTCCGCCCCCGGGGCGATTTCGGCCGGAACCCGGGTTGCATCCGGGGTTTCCTCTGCGGTCTCCGCAGGAGGCTCCTCCGGAGCGGCGGGTGCCACGGGCGGGGCCGGCGGGACGTGGCCCTGTTCGGCCCTGATCTCGGCGACCTTCGCGCGCAGCCGCTGCTCAGCCTCCTGCTGGTCTGCGGCGGGCGGTGCTTCCTCGGCCGGGGCCTCGGCGGGAGCCGGCTCATCCTGGGCGGGAGCGTTCGAGGCGATCGCGGCTCCACCGGCGAACGCGGCGGCGGCTTCTCCGACCCGGGCATCGAGCCCCGGGGCTTCGACCGCCGGTTCGGGCAGGTCACCGGGCGCCTGGTTCACCTGGGTCGGCTGGTCCGGCTCGACGGGTGGCGTTGCCTGTTCGGGTACGGGCTGCGAGACCGGCGCCGGGGTGTAGATCGTGTCCGGTTCGGTGTCCGGTGTGACGATGCCCGCGGCCGGAGCGGTCTGGCTCGGGGCCGACGGAGCCGGGACGGTGCTCGTCGGGTACGGGGCCGCCGGCGCGGGACTGGCCGGAACGGGAGGGGCGACCGCCCCCCCAGAACGTGCCACCGCTTCGGCGGCAGGAGCGCGGGCGGCCTGCTTCTCGGCTTCGACCGGATCGAGCGCCTGAGCCTGGGTCTGGGCGACTGCCGGGCTCTGCTCGGCGGGAAGCCTGGCGCTGAGCGGCAACGGCGTGTTCGGATCGGCCATCCGGCGGCCTTCCATGTGCGCCTTGCGGCGGAGCCGTTCTTCTTCGCGCGAGCGCTGCATCGCGGCCCGCTTGCGGCGACGGAGTTCCGAGGCCGAGGGAGTCGGGGCCGGGGCGCCTTTCTGAGGCACCCCTTCGGCGGCCGGCGCGGCCGGAGCCGTCTTCGAGCGGTTACGGCCGCGCATTATGAAGATACCGGCCAGGATCGCGGCGAGGACGACGATGCCGATGATGAACAGCGGGGCGTGATCCGTAACGAAGTCCGACGCCTTCTCGAAGACGTTCCTGTCGTCGTCGCCGGTGGTGGCGTCCGTGCCGCCGGTCGCTCCGGTCTGGAGCGCTTCGATCTGCTCCGGGGTGAGTCCGGTCGCCGGCGCTTCCGTGGCCGGGGTGTCCGGTGAAGTCGCCGTGGTGTCGGTGGCGGTGGCCTCGTCGGCCGGCGCGGCAGCCGCGAACGGGGCTCCGGCGCACAGGAAAAGGGCGGCCAGGCAAAGGAATGTTTTGAAGGCGGTCTTACGTTTTTTCGTCATTCGTCTTGATCCTTGCACGGTAGGTCCCAGGCCATGTGAACGGTTGAATCGTGGTGAGCATCTTGCCACGCGCATGGCGGATCAGGAACGATACCGTCCCTTGAATTCCCGCTCAACGTCACGCTGGACGTCGCGGTCGGCGATCTCCCGGCGGCGGTCCTTTCCTTCCTTTCCCTTGGCCAGCGCCAGTTCGACCTTGGCCTTCGGGCCCTTGAAGTAGATCCTCGACGGGATCAGGGTCAGGCCCTTCTGCTGGGAGGTTCCGATCAGCCGTTCGATCTCTCCCCGGTGGAGCAGCAGCTTGCGCGGGCGCTCCGGCTCGTGGTTGTTGATCGTCGCCGGCGCGTAATGCGGAATGTGGAGGTTGCGCAGCCAGACCTCGCCGTCTTCGATCACCGCATAGGCGTCGCCCATCTGGGCGTTGCCTTCGCGCAGGGCCTTGACCTCGGTTCCGAGCAGCACGATGCCCGCCTCGGTCTTCTCGATCAGCTCGAACTTCTGCCGCGCCCGGCGGTTGGTCGCGACGTCCCCGGAAGCAGGCGTCCGTTTCTTCTTGACTTTCTTGCTCATGGACCGACCAATCTAACCTTCGGCCGGTTCCAGGTCCACTCGGCCCCGTGGCTTGTCGATCCTTTCGACCGTGACCACCATCGGATCGCCGAAACGCACGGCCCGGCCGGTCTTCGAACCGACCAGTGCGGTCTCTTCTTCGTTCAGGTCGAAGTATTCGCCGCGGATCTTCCTGGCCGGCACGAAGCCCTCGTACACATCGCCGAGCTTTCCGCCGAAGTTGACGAAGGCTCCGGACCGGATCACACCGGAGACTTCGCCGGCGAATTCAGCCTTGAAACCGCTCTCGAACAGTTCCTTCTCGAGCAGGAAGGCGGCGCAGACGTCGTCTGCGTCGCGTTCGAGGCGGGTCGACACCCGCTCCTGGTCGGAACAGTGGACGGCGGATTCAGCCATGGCGCCCGGAATCGGCCGCTCCTCCCCCGCGCCCAGCTCCGCAAGCAGGCCGCGATGCGCGATCAGGTCCGGGTAGCGCCGGATCGGCGAGGTGAAGTGCGCGTAGGCGGTGCTGCCGAGACCGGCGTGCCCGAGGTTCTTCTCCGAGTAGCGCGCCGGCTTCAGCGAGCGGAGGACCAGGGAGCCGTACGGGATCTTTCCGTGGCCGCGACGTTCCGCTACCCGGGCCACCGAGCGGGAAGCCTCGGCGGCGATCGCGCCGGCTTCGCTCGGTCCCATGCCGTCGGGGATCGGCGGGGCCGGGATCCCGAGGGACGCGAGCTGCTCGACCAGGCGCTCGATCCGTTCGGGGTCGGGCTGCTCGTGCACCCGGTAGAGGGTCGGGGTGCGGTGCTGTTCCAGCATCTGCGCGACCTGCTCGTTGGTCAGGACCATCAACTGCTCGATCAGCCGGTGGGCCTCGGTCTGCCGCTGGGCGACCGCTGAGACCACGTTGCCTTCGTCGTCGAACCGGAACGAAGGCTCGGCGGACGTCACCTCGAGGGCACCACCGGCCCGGAGATCGGCCAGCGTTGCCGCGATGGTCCGGGTCAGGCCGATCTCTTCGTCGACGATCCCCGGAGGCTTCTCCCGCCCGGCGAAAATGCGGTCGAGCTGTTCATAGTCGAGACGAGCGTCCGAGCGGATCCGGCTCCGGTAGAAGCTGCACGATTCTACCTCGCCCTTCGGCGAGATCAGAATCTCGGTGGTGACGGCGCAGCGTTCGTCCCCTGGCGACAGCGAGCAGACGCCGGCACTGAGTGACTTCGGGAGCATCGGTTCGACCGACGTCGGAATGTAGGTGCTGTTCGCCCTTTCGTACGCGGTGTCGTCGAGCAGCGTGCCCGGACGCACGAATGCGGCCACGTCGGCGATGTGGATCCAGAGCCGGACCCCGTCACCCTCGCGTTCTGCCGAGACCGCGTCGTCGAAGTCGTGGGCCGTGGCCGGGTTAACCGTGAAGGTGGCCATGCCGGTCAGGTCGCGGCGGCCACCAGGCGGTTCGATCGGGTGGGCGGCCGCGTATTCGGCTTCGGCTTCCACCTTCGGCGAGAACCCGCGGCGGCCGAGGCGCTCCGCCGCCAGCGCCTCGCAGACGTCACGGACGTTGTCGATCCGGCCGAGGTCCTTGACGAAGCGGGCCCTCCCGCCACGGATCTCCGCCAGGATGATCTGGCCCTCGCGGTAACGGACCTTCCGGTCGAGCGAGACCTGATCGCCCGGTTCGAAGATCGGCCGCGCGACCGTGAACTTCCCGCGCTTCTCCAGCAGCGCGACGTGGAAGGAGCCGGTCGGCCGGGCCACTAGGACCCGTCGCCGGCGGCGGCGATCTCGTCTCCGAGCACTTCGTATGCCTTGTCCAGCTGCGTGTCGTCCTCGGCGCCGGGATCAAGCGGTGCCTTCACGTCCGGCTGGAGGCCCTTGCCGGCCAGGGAGACGCCGTCTGCCGTGAAGTACTCGCCCACGGTCAGGTCGAGGGCTCCGCCATTTTCGAGGTCGATGATCTGCTGGAAGACGCCCTTGCCGTACGTTCTGGTCCCGACAACGGGCGCTTCCACGTCGGTCTGGAGGGCCGCCGCGAGGATCTCCGCGGCTGAAGCCGTGTCACGATTGACCAGGACAGTGAGCGGGATCTCACCGATGTCGCCTCCGGTCGTCCGGTAGACCTCGGTCGGCTCGGTCCTCGACTCCGTCTTGACGATGACCTCCCCCTTCGGGATGAAGACGCTCGAGGTGAGCACCGCTTCCTGCAGCAGGCCACCGCCGTTGGCACGCAGGTCGAGGACGACGCCCTCCGCCCCGTTCTCGCGGGCCTTGTCGACCGCTCGGCGAACGCTGAGGCTGGCGCCGTCGCTGAAAGTGGTGAGCCGCACGTAACCGAGCTTCCGCCCGTCGACGGTCTCGACCTTGTTCGAAGTGATCGGCACGCGGATCTCCTCGCGGGTGAGCGTGAACTCCTTGACCTTCCCCTTGCCGTCCTTCCTGACACCGAGGGTGACGTCGGTCCCTTCCGGACCCTTGATTTCGGCGACCACGAGTTCGGTGCTCTGGCCCTTGATCGACTCGCCGTCCACGGTGACGATCACGTCTCCTGCCTCGAAACCCGAGTCGGCGGCCGGCGAGCGCTTGAATACGAACCCGACGCGAAGCCCTTCCTTGCCCGACTCGCCCACCGTCATGCCGACCCCGCTGAAGGAGCCCTGGATCGAATCGTTGAAGTCCTCGAGCTCGTCGGCGTCGAAATAGTGGGAGAAACGGTCGTCGTACCGTTTCTTCAGGCGGGCGACCATGCCCCGGATCGAAGAATCCTGGACCTCGGCGGCGTCGGTCTCGCGCCAGTACTTCTCGTCGATGACTTCCGCGGCCTGGTCGCTGGCCGACCGGTCGGAGACCAGTTCCGACTCGACGAAGACGTCCTTGACGGAATCCGGCAGGTTCTCGGGGTGGCCTCCGATCCACATTCCGGTGACCAGGCCGACGACGACCGCGAACAACGCGAGGAACGCGACCCTCACGCTGGTGTGCTTCCGCTCAGACCTTGAGGAAGCGGCGCAGCGTCAATCCGGAACCGATCGCCGACACCAGCACGGCGGCTGCGAACAGGCAGGCCGTCAGCACCAGGAAGGACATTGATTCCTGGGACTGAAGGAACGTGAAGTTCTCCGAGAGCGGGTCGACCACCGTGACCTTGCCTATCCACAGGACAAGTATCGCAATCGCGCCACCGAGCATGCCGACGACCACGCCTTCGATCATGAACGGCCAGCGGATGAACCAGCGGGTTGCGCCCACGAGCCGCATGACCTCGATCTCCCGGCGACGGGTGTAGATCGAGAGCCGGATCGTGTTTCCGATAAGCAGGAGAGAGGCACAGATCAGGAGCACGGTGATCACTGTCAGCACGAGCTTGAGCGCACCGGTGACTTCCTCGATCTTCTGGGCGTCGGCCTGCCGGTCGTCGACCTTCTGGACGATCGGCGAGATGAAGGTGGGCTGCCCGCTCTTGCCCGGCGGCTGGAGCGAAGCGCGGATCGCGTCGAGATTCGCGGCGTCGTCCGGCTTGACGATGAAGTTGGCGGGAAAGGGGTTTCCGTTGATCTCCTGGAGGACGTCGCGGTTCTCCTGGGCGAAATCGCTCTTGAACTCGGCAAGAGCGTCCTTCTTGGTGAGATAGGTGACGCCGTCCACGTGCGGCAGGGCCTCGACGTCGGACTGCAACGCGGCGGTTTCGGCGGTGGTGGCGTCGTCGTAGAGGTAGACCCGCAGCTGGAGGTCGTCACGCACCTCGGCACTCTTGCTCTGCGTCGTCTGGAAGATCGGGATCAGGACGCCGATCAGGATTGCGGTGAGGACGGTGGTGACGATCGCCGCCGTGGTCGGAGCGACGTTCCGCTTGATCGCGCGAAGCGCCTCGCCGGTGAAAAACCAGAGCCTGCCCATCAGTGGACTCCGTTCGAGTGGCCTTCGACGCCGACGCCCATCTCGCCGCGCACCCGCACGCCGAATTCGGTGGTCGACTCTTCTGTGTACCCGCCGGCGATCTCGTCCCGGATGACCCGGCCTTCGTAAAGCTCGACGACGCGCCGGCGCATGCGGTCGACCATCTCGCGGTCATGGGTCACGACCACTACGGTGGTTCCGGTCTTGTTGATCCGGTAGAGCAGCTGCATGATGCCGACCGAGGTGACGGGGTCCAGGTTGCCGCTGGGCTCGTCGGCCAGCAGCAGAGGCGGATGGTTGACGAACGCGCGCGCCACCGAAACCCTCTGCTGCTCGCCACCCGAAAGCTGGTCCGGGTAGTTGTGCAGCTTGGTCGAAAGGCCGACCAGCCGCAGCGTCTCCGGGACCTTCTGGCGAATTTCGGCACGTGAGGCGCCGATCACCTGAAGGGCGTAGGCGACGTTGTCGTAGACCGTCCGGCTCGGGAGCAGTTTGAAGTCCTGGAAGACCGTGCCGATGTTCCGGCGGAGCCGGGGGATCTTCTTGTCCGAGAGCTGGCCGATGTCGCGCCCGGCGATCGAGACCGTGCCGTCAGTGGGCTCGAGCTCGCGGATGAGCAGTTTGATGAGGGTCGACTTGCCGCAGCCCGTGGGGCCGACGAGGAAGACGAAGTCGCCGCGATTGACCGCGAGCGAAACCCGGTCGACGGCCAGGTGGCCGCCGTCGTAGACCTTGCTGACTTCGCGCATCTCGATGATCGGCGCGCCCCCTTTGCGGGGTCGGTCAGACTGCTTCCGCGCACGGGCCCGTTCCAGCTCCGCCGCGGCCGATTTCTTCTTGTTCTTCTTTCCGAATGCCATCTGGTCTGCCCTATTCCGGAGCGGCAGTTCTATTCCTTCCACTGGAAGAGATCGACCGCACGACTCCAACTCCTTCAGCCCCTATGAAGGGTTGTGTGAAGAAAGTATTAGCGTTTGCTAGCAAATGGTACTCGGTAGGCTTTTCGTATGCCCGGTTTCGCCCGAACGGCAGGAATTCATGCGTTTGCGCTCGCCGGGATCGCGGTCATCGGCCTCTGCTTCTGCCTGATCTCGCCTCCCGACCGGGCCGGGGCGGCACGGATCAGCATCATCAACGGCAAGGCGGCTTCGATCGGCGACTTTCCGTGGCAGGTCGCGCTCACGGGATCGAAGCGGAGCGATCCGCGGGCTTCGCCCCGGGACCGCTTCTTCTGCGGGGGTTCGCTGATCGCTCCCGGGCTCGTCCTGACCGCAGGACATTGCGTAGCCGATCTCGACCGGCGCCAGATCCGCAGAATCGACGTGATCGGCGGGCGGACCCGCCTGAACGACGAATCGACGGGGCAGGTGGCCGGGGTGGCCGGACTGATCATGCCGGTCAACGACCGCGGCAAGCGGCGCTACCGCCAGCGATTCGGAGTCGCCGACTGGGACTTCGCACTCCTCCGGCTCGACCGGCACCTGGACTCGGAGACGATCAAGCTTGCCGGCGAGGACGAAAGGGCGATCTGGAGTCCGGGCCGCATCGTCAAGACGACCGGATACGGCGTCACCAGCCCGGCGAAGAAGATAGGCAGCCCGTTCCTGCGGGTCGCCTCGCAGGTCATGCTCGACGACCGCGTCTGCCGCCGCCTCAATGGCGAACTCTTCCGAAGCGTGACCATGAACTGCATGGGTGGACCGGAGGCCAACACTTCTTCCTGCTTCGGCGACAGCGGCGGTCCCCTCGTCGCGCCGATCGTCGGCGGCTACCGGCTGATCGGCGCGACCAGCTTCGGTGACGCCCGGTGCCGCCCGGTGCTGCCTTCGATCGACACGCGGATCGCCGGCAACCCGATCCGCGACTGGATCAGGTCGACTGCCCTGAGGGTGAGCAGGGTCAACGTCGTCGGGTCGGGCGGAATCGCGCCGCCCGGTCGGACCTGGTGCAAGATTCCGCCGGTAGTAGGCCTCACCGTTCCGAAGGCTCGCGCCGCACTGAAAGCCGCCGGATGCCGCCTCGGCTCGATCCGCCCCGACTATTACTCGGCCGGCCACTATGGCCGCGTGACCGGCGCGTCGCTGGTCGCCGGCTGGCTGACCCGGGTCGGTCACCCGATCCGGGTCTTCGTGGCACGATGACCCGTAGAACTTCAGCGATGACCAGCAACCGCCTTCTCCTCGCCGTAATCGCCTCCGCCCTGCTCCTCACCGGCACGGTCGCCGGATGCGGCGGCGATGACGATCCTTCCTCGATTTCCACCGGGACCACGACCCCGGCCTCGGCGACCGGGGCCACCGGGGAGACCGGCTCCGGCGGGAAGGACGCCGCTGGCACGGTCAATGGCCCCGCCAGCGCGAAGGACGACAGGAAGGACGCCCCGGACGACGTGATCTCCGATCGCCCGGGGGGTCCGAACGCGGGTCCACCGGTCAGTCCGAATCCAGCGAAGTGACGAGCGTCGTCGCGAGCATCGCGATCCCGGTGAAGAGCGACAACATGACCACCGCCACGCCCAGGTAGAGCACCGCCCCGCCGCTCGAAAAGAAGAGCATGGCCGCCCCCGCCGCGAAAACGGCGAGCAGGGTCAGCGCGTTGCGCCTGGCGGGCGGACCGAGCGGCCTGATCGCGGCCGCTGGACCGTCACCGGTCTCCCATCCGGCGCCGGGATCGAACCGCCCGCCGAGCACCAGCCCGTAGAGCAGGGCGAGGGACGGGATCAGGATCATCAGCCCGACCGCGATCGAGAAGAGCAGGCCGATCAGCACGTTGTCGTCCGCGGCCGCCGATTCGATCGTGAGACCGGGCAAGATGTCCGGTGACTGGGCGAAGCCCCACCCGGCGACCACGGCGATGACCGCGCCGGCGGCGCAGAACCTCGCCAGCTCGTAGCGGCGGCGCCAGAGCAGGGCGATCGTGAGCACGCCGAGCAGGCCCGAGACGATCACCGCCGCCAGTCCGTCGCCGGAGTCGAGCCCGTCGTAGATCATCTCGGCGTCGTCCCGGAGCACCAGCAGACCGGCGGCCGCGATCACCCCGGCCACCACGCCCGCGGCGAGACCCCGGGCCCGGAACGCCTCCGCGAGCTCGTCGAGGCCGTTCCGCCTGGCGTCACCGGCCAGGTAGACCGCGGCGAGGTACGCGCAGACGGTCACCGCCAGCACGCCGATCATGATCGAAGTCGGGTTGAGCCAGCTCGTGATCAGGTCGCCCTGGGCGTTGCCCACCGGAACGCGGCCCGTGACTATCGCCCCGATCACGGTTCCCAGGGCGAACGGCACCACGAACGAAGAGATCGCGGAGAGCAGCGCCACCCAGCGGTGCTCGGCCACTCCTCCGACCACGTAGCTGACGGCCCTCATGATGATGCCGAGGCAGGCGAGCAGCAGCGGGATCCACAGGGTCGAGAAGATCGACCCGAAGACCTCCGGGTAGGCGGTCCAGCAGATGACCAGCACGAAGATCAGCCAGACGTGGTTGGCCTCCCAGACGGGCGCCATCGAACGGTGGGTGCGTTCGCGGATCTCGAAACTCAGCTTGCCCCGCGCCGTGGCCGACCAGAAGGCCGAGCCGAAGTCGGCCCCCGCCAGCACGATATAGGCGGCGATGCCGAGCAGCATCAGGGATACGGGAACGTCAGCCAGTGACATCGTCGTCTCCCTTCAAGGCGGGGGCGATTCCGTCTGACGGTGGCGGGCCGGTTTCCAGCGCGGCCATGTCCTCGTCGAACGGCGTGCTCGCGATTCTTCGCAAGACCCAGAAAGTTGCTGAGAAGAGCACGATGTACACGAGGGCCAGGGCACCGTAGCCGAAGACGATGCCGTCGGCACCGGTGACCGCCTCTTCCGTCCTCATCACGCCGTAGACGACCCAGGGTTGTCGCCCGACCTCGGTGGTCACCCAGCCACTGATCAGGGCGACCACCGCGCCTGGTCCGGCCAGGATCACCGCGCGATAGAACCACTTGGTCCTCGGCAGCCGTTTCTTGCGGAACCACACGAACAGGAACCAGGCCGAGAGCGCGGCGAGACCGGTGCCGATACCGACCATGGTCTGGAAGGCGATCCGGACCACGTTGACCGGCGGCCGGTCGTCGGGCGGGACGGTGTCGAGTCCCTGCACGGTGGCGTTCGGGTCGTGGTAGGCCAGCAGCGAGAGGAGCTTCGGGATCTCGATCCCGTACTTGATCTCCCCGTCGGACTCGTACCAGCCGAAGATCGTCTCCGGGGCGCCTTCGGTCGTCTCGTAGAGGCCTTCGAAGGAAGCGAGCTTGATCGGCTGGTCGTCGGCGACGTTGCGGGCGGCCCAGTCGCCGATCAGGAGCTGGGTCGGGGCGGCGAGGCAGGCGACGGCCAAAGGCAGCACGAGGGCGGTGCGGAAATACGGGCCGCGTCTGCCCTTGATCCACGCCCACGAATAGACCGCGGACAGCAGGAACCCGACCACGATGAAGCCGGCCAGGTACATGTGGATCAGCTGCGGCCAGAGGTGCCCGTTCGCGAACAGGGCGGTCCAGGGCTCGACGTTCGTCACCTCGCCGTTCACCAGGTCGAACCCGGACGGGTCGTTCATCCAGGCGTTGACGGCGATCACCATCCAGGAACCGACGAACCCGGTGACCATCACCGGGATGCCGGTGAGCAGGTGCCGCTTCGGGGACATGCGGTCCCAGCCGTAGACGTAGATGGCGATGAAGATCGCCTCGATGAAGAACGAGAAGCCCTCGAGCCCGAACGCCAGACCGAAGACGTCGCCGAACGTGGACATGAATCCCGGCCAGAGGATGCCGAGCTCGAAGCTCAGCAGGGTGCCGGTCACGACGCCCGCCGCGAACAGCGTGATCATGACCTTCGACCAGCGCTTGGCGATCGCCGTGTAGTGGGCCTTCCCGGTCCGCTGGCCGAGCCACTCCATGAAGATCACCATCGCCGGGAAAGCGATCCCGAAGCAGACCAGCGGGATGTGGGTGGCGAACGAAAGCGCCTGCATCTGGCGGGCCTCCAGGAGGTAATCCTGATCGACGGTGGGAAACGCCGAAGATGCTGCCGCTAGTAGGTCGAGCACGACTTCACTCTACTCGCGGAGCCGGAAGTCGGATTCGACGCCGGAAGAGCCGGCTCTAGCCGATCGAGACCATGCGCTCGATCGGCAGGCGGGCCTTCCCGGCCACCGCCTCGTCGACCTTGACCTCGCCGGTGAGGTCGCGCAGCGAATCGCGCAGCTTCGGCAGCGTGATCATCTTCATGTACTTGCAGTAGGCCATGCGGTTGGCCTCGATCAGGTTGGCCCGCGGCGCGGCCTGCTGCATCGGGTACAGCATCCCGTTCTCGGTGGCGACGATGAAGCTGCCGTCCGGGTTGTCCTTGACGTACTCGATCATGCCCGAGGTCGAGAGCATGTGGACCCCTTCGGGGTCGATCTCCCCCGAAGCGACGTATTCCATCGCCTGGGTCGAGCAACCGCATTCGGGGTGGATCAGGAACTCGGCCTCGGGGTTCTCGGCCCTCGTGCGCGTGATGTCCCCGGGACGGATCCCGGCATGGACGTGGCACTCGCCGTCCCACACGTGGAAACGGCTGCGCCGGTCAGGGTCTCCGGTCAGCCCGGTCTCCCGTTCGACGAAGGCGCCGAGCCACATGTCCGGACCGAACAGGATCTCGGTCTCCGGCCCGTGCTCATCCCAGATGT
The DNA here is from genome assembly GCA_963695885.1 of uncultured Solirubrobacterales bacterium. GTDB lineage: Bacteria > Actinomycetota > Thermoleophilia > Solirubrobacterales > 70-9 > 67-14. The sequence goes on from CAVOIH010000006.1 coordinate 120,532, forward strand.
GCTCGACCACCTTGACCGCGTTCGACGACGTGCAGCAGTAGTCGGTCTCGGCCTTGACCTCGGCCGAGGTGTTGACGTACATGACCACGAGCGCCTCCGGGAACTTCGCCTTCCAGGCGCGGAGCTGACCGGCGTCGATCGAGTCGGCGAGCGAACAACCGGCGTCGAGGTCGGGGATCAGCACCGTCTTCTCGGGCGAGAGGATCGACGCAGTCTCGGCCATGAAATGGACACCGCAGAACTCGACGATCCCGGCGTCGGCAGCGGCCGCCTGGCGCGAGAGCCCGAGCGAGTCGCCGATGTAGTCGGCGACGTCCTGGACCTCGGGAAGCTCGTAGTTGTGCGCGAGGATGACGGCGTTCCGTTCCCCGGCGAGGTCACGGATCTCCCTGCTGAGCTCGGTGATCTCGCCCGGGTCGAGAGGTGCCGGCAGCCCTGGCTGGATGACTGGGAGTTCGGTGGCCATGACCTAACTTTACGCCTTCGGCACCTCGGACTTGTGATGTTCATGGCGGGGTCACGCGTGGCGGTACTTCACTCAGTTCCTGACCCGAGACCTCCTCGAGCGACCGGCCCATCGGTTCGATGCGGAAGACGATCGTGACCAGCAGCCCGACGAGACAGCATCCGGCGACACCGAACAGCAGCGCTCCCGCTCCGATGTCGTCGAGCAGCACCGGGAAGGTGAACACGCCGATCGCGGCGCCGAGCTTGGCGCAGCCCGCCGCGAATCCGTTTCCGGCCGCCCGCACCTCGGACGGGAAGATCTCGGCCGGAAGAGCGTAGGTGGTGGCGTTGGGGCCGGCGTTCATGCTCAGGTTGAACACGGCGAAACCGATCGCCACCAGCAGGAGGTGGCTGTCGGCCCCGCCCGTGAGCAGCTCCGAGGTCGCCAGGAGGCAGAGGGCGACGGTCATGCCGATGAAGCCGGTTATCTGGAGACGGATCCTGCCCGCCCGGTCGACCAGGAAGATCGCAATCAGGAACCCGACCGGCAGGAGCAGGTCGAGCAGGGCCGTGGCCTCGGTCGAAACCAGGTCGTCGGCGATGAAAGTCGTGTCGGCGCCAGAGACCGCAATCGCCGCGATCAGGGTCGGTGTGAAGATGCCGACCCCGTAGGTCGCGATGTCCATCAGGAACCACGGCACCGAGGTCAGGATCGTCCGCCGCATCATCTTCTTCCGGAACAGCTGCGGCTGGATGAAGGCCCTGATCCCCTCCGGCTGCGGCTCGCTGCGCTCCCGGTCGATCGCGGTCACTTCGACCGGATGCCCGACCAGCTCCTGGGCGATGCGCTCGGCCTCTTCCTCCTGCCCGTTCTGGGCCAGCCAGCGCGGACTCTCGGGCACGTTGCGACGCAGGAAGATGATCACGATCGCAGGCACCACCCCGAGCCCGAGCATCCACCGCCAGGAATCCACTTCGGGGATCAGGGTTAGCACGACCACGCCGACCAGGGCCCCCAGCAGGATGCCGACCGACTGCATCGCGAAGCCGCCGACCAGCCAGCGACCGCGGTTCCTCGTCGGCAGGATCTCGGCCAAATAGCTGGCGGCGATCGGGTAGTCGAGCCCGACGGCGATCCCGAGGACGAACCTGAAGGCGATCAGCGACCACACGTCCCAGGCCAGCATGCAAAGGATCGAGAAGACCACGAAGAGGACCAGGTCGAGCTTGAAGATCCTCCGGCGCCCGACCTTGTCGGCGATCGGCCCGAGCAGGCCGGCACCGAAGACCGCCCCGAGGATCGCGGCCGCCGACACCAGGCCGGTCTCGACCGAAGATGTGCCGAAGTCCTTGGCGATCAGCGGATTGGCCACGCCGATGATGAAGAAGTCGAAACCGTCCAGCATGATCCCGAGGGCAGCCAGAAGCCAGAACTTCCGGTGGAGGGAACTGAACCTGGCCCGGTCGAGGGAGATGCCGAGCGCGGGCTTCATCGTGCGAAGACTAAGCCTGCGGTGTCCCCCGGGGTGTTGATTTGGCGTGAAGCGGGGGCGGGATCAGGTCTCGAGCAGCAGGCTCAGATCCAGGCTCGGCGCCGAATGGGTCAGCGCGCCGATCGAGATGAAGTCGACCCCGGTCGCCGCGACCGAGGCGACGGTGGCCAGGGTGATCCCTCCCGATGCCTCCAGCTTCGTCGCCGGCCGGACTTCGTCCCTGGCCCGGACCGCCTCGGTGAGCTGCCCGGTGTCCATGTTGTCGAGCAGGATCTGGTCGGCCTCTGCCCTGAGCGCGGCGCCGACCTCTTCCAGGGTCTCGGCTTCGAGTTCGATCTCGAGGTCGGGCGAGGCCCGCCGGGCCGCATCCACCGCGGCCTCCACCCCACCCGCCATGGCGATGTGGTTCTCCTTGATCAGGATGGCGTCGTAGAGCCCGAACCGGTGGTTCATGCCGCCACCCCACGACACGGCCCGTTTCTCCAGCAACCGCATTCCCGGTGTCGTCTTGCGGGTGTCGAGGATCCTGGCCCGCGTCCCGGCCACGGCGTCGACGAACCGCGCGGTGACGGTCGAGATCCCGGAGAGGTGGCCGAGGAAGTTGAGGGCGACCCGCTCGCCCGCGAGCACGGCTCGCGCCGGCCCCCGGATCAGGGCAACGTCACGCGGGACCGACTCGTGCCAGTGCCCCTCGATCACCGTGCGGTCCATCTCGGTAGCGCCGGTGCGCCGGAAGACCTCTTCGGCGACGTCGAGCCCGCAGATCACGCCCGGTTCCTTCTGGACGATGTGGGCCTGTGCCTGACGGTCCGCCGGGACGGTCGCCTCCGCCGTGACGTCACCGGACCCGAGGTCCTCCTCGAGCGCCCGGTCGATCAGTTCAGCCGTGCCCTCGGGGAGCTTGCTCATCCGAGGGTCGCCCGGACCACGCCGATGTCCGTGGCCACCAGGGGGACCGGGCCCATCCCGGTGTCGAACGCCGTGTGGCTGAAGACCGGCATCGCGTCCCTAGGCCACCGTGCGGTTCAGGTATTCGCGGATGAACCCGTCGATGTCCCCGTCGAGGACCTTCTGGGTGTCCCCCACCTCGAAGTCCGTGCGGTGATCCTTGACCATCGTGTACGGGTGCATCACGTAGCTCCTGATCTGGGAGCCCCACGCCACGTCCTTCATTTCTCCGCGTTCCTTGTTCATGGCCTCGGTACGTTTGCGCTCCTCGAGCTCGATCAGCCTGGACTTCAGCATCTGCATGGCCTGTGCCTTGTTCTGGGTCTGGGACCGTTCGTTCTGGCACTGGACGACCACGCCGGTGGGAATGTGGGTGAGGCGGACCGCAGAGTCCGTCTTGTTGACGTGCTGGCCACCGGCGCCGGACGCGCGGTAGGTGTCGATCCGGATCTCGGACTCGTCGAGCTCCACCTCGACGTTCTCGTTGACTACCGGCGCGACGTTGACCTGGGCGAAACTCGTGTGCCGGCGCGCGGAGGAATCGAAGGGAGAGATGCGGACCAGCCGGTGGACCCCTCGTTCGGCGGCGATCAACCCGTAGGCGTTCTCCCCCTGCAGCATGAAGGTGGCCGATTTGAGGCCGGCTTCGTCGCCTTCGGACGCCTCTTTCATCTCTACCTTGAAGCCGCGCCGCTCGGCCCAGCGCAGGTACATGCGCAGGAGGATCTCGGCCCAGTCCTGCGAGTCCGTGCCACCGGCACCGGCGTGGACCGTGACCAGGGCGTCGCCGGAGTCGTACTCGCCCGAGAACAACCGGGCTTCCTCGAGTTCCTCGAGCCGGGACTCGACCGAGGTGAGCTGGTCTTCGAGTTCGGCCGCGATCTCCGCGTCGGCCTCCGCCATCTCCGCCATCTCGACCAGGTCGGTGGCCTCGGACCGGAGGCCACGGAGGTCGTTCAGCTTCTGCTGCGCCCGCGAGTGTTCGGCCGACACCCGCGCCGCCCTCTCCTGGTCGTCCCAGAAGGCCGGGTCCTGCATCTCGTGCTCGAGACGGTCGACCTCCGTCTGCAGGGCCGCCGGATCGAGGTACTCCCCGAGCAGTGTGAGGTTGTCCTGAATGGCGGTCAGCCGGGCCGGAACGGATTCGATATTGACGGCTTCGGCCATGCACTCAGGTTAGTCCACGCGCTCATCGACGGAGGACTGGGACAATCCCCCGAATGGCATCCATGGACATCACGAACCCGGTTCAAACCCAGGACGGAAGGCGCCGCAAGCGCCTGGTCCGGGTCATCTCCGTCTCGATCGCCGCCGCGGTCCTGACCATTGCGATGAAGACCGTGGCGTGGCTGCTGACCGACTCGGTCGGGTTGCTCTCGGACGCCGCCGAGTCGGTGGTCAACCTGGTCGCCGCGCTGGTCGCCCTGGCCGTGATCCTGTGGTCAACCCGTCCGCCCGACGAAGACCACTCCTATGGCCACGAGAAAGCCGACTATCTCTCGGCCGGGTTCGAAGGCGCCCTGATCGTCCTGGCGGCGGTCACCATCGCCTACGCCGCGATCGGCCGCCTGATCGATCCCGTGGAACTGACCGACGTCTGGTTGGGCCTGTCCGTTTCGATGGCCGCCTCTCTGGTCAACCTGATCGTCGGCCAGTACCTGATCTCGACCGGGCGGGAAGAGACTTCGATGACGCTCGAAGCCGACGGACGCCACCTGATGACCGACGTCTGGACGTCGGTCGGGGTGATCGTCGGTGTCGCCCTCGTCTACGTCACCGGGTTCGAGCGCCTCGACCCGATCATCGCCCTGCTCGTCGCCGCGAACATCGTGCGGACCGGGGTCTCCCTCGTGCGCGGATCGATGTCCGGCCTGATGGACCGGGCCCTGCCCGACGACGAACTCGAGGCCGTGACGCGGATCCTGGACGGGCACGCCGGCGAGACGATCCAGTTCCATGCCCTGCGCACCCGGAGGGCCGGGCGGCGGGCGTTCGTCTCGGTGCACGTCCTGGTCCCCGGCGGGTGGTCGGTCCAGCAGGGCCACGACTTCGCGGAAGGAATCGAAGAGGAACTTCGCGACGTGTTCGACCAGGTCACCGTCTTCACCCACCTCGAACCGGTCGAGGATCCGGTTTCATTCGAGGACACGGACCTCGACCGCTCAACGGACTTCCACAGCCCCCATTAGATTCCCGCCGCTACGGCCTCATGAAGGCCGCGAAGGCCTCGGCGGGGTCGGCAAACGGGATCCAGGTCACGATGCCACTCTCACGCACGACGAAGAGCCAGGCCATCTGGTCGCTCGCGGCAGGGGTCCCGTCCTCATCCCAGTGCCAGTCGCGCCGGATGCGGAAGAGCACCTTGTCGCCTGCGACTTCGGCAGATTCGACCACGACCGTCTGCTGGACGCCACCCCTTGCGCGGTCGGCCCACTGCCTGGCTGCCGGGATGCCCCTGCGGAGGCCTTTCATCGAATGAAGCTCGACCTCGGAGTCGAGGGTTGCCGCGAAGGCGTCGAGATCGCGCTCGTTGAAGCTGCGCACGAACTCCCTTGCGACCGCTTCCCGGTTACCCGTATCCATTCACGCCTCGGCGGAAAGCTTCAGGCCGCGATCAGGATCCGTGGCACTTCTTGTACTTCTTGCCGGAACCGCACCAGCAGGGATCGTTGCGGCCGATGTTCTCGCGCTCGGACTTGACCTTGGTCGCCGCTCCACCGGTCGAAAGCGTCGAAGATGCGCCTGCCGAGAAGCCGACTGCACTGCTCCGCTCGCCCGGCGTCTCGTCTTCGACCGCGGATTCGGAAAGAGCCGACGGCTGGGACTCGGGGGTGCCGCCCGAATAGTCGAGCCGCTCGGGCTCGTCCGCCGGCGGCGCGAACGCTCCCTCGGCCACGGGCTCGATCTCGACCTCGACGTTGAACACCAGCTTGCTGAACTCCTCCCAGATCGCGTTCATCAGCTCCGTGAACATCGTGAAGCCTTCGTTCTTGTACGCGACCAGCGGATCGATCTGGGCGAACCCGCGGAGGTGGATGCCTTCGCGGAGGTAGTCCATGTCGTAGAGGTGCTCGCGCCAGCGGTTGTCGATCACCTGCATCAGCAGGGTGCGCTCGAGGTACCGCATGACTTCTTCGCCGAGTTCGGCCTCGCGCTCACGATAGGCCTCGTCCGCGTCTTCGATCAGGTCCGCCTTGAGGCCTTCCCGGTCGACCGCCTCGGGTGCCATGCCCTCGACGTCGATCGAACAGGGCCAGATCAGGTGGAGCTGGGTGTCGAGCTCCGGCAGGTCCCAGTCCTCGATCAGGTCGCCCGGGGTGTATTCGTTGACCAGGCGGCCGACCACGTTTCCGAGCTCCTCGCGCGCGATCTCGGACATGTCACGGCCTTCGAGGATCTCGCCGCGGTACTTGTAGACGATGCGGCGCTGCTCGTTCATCACGTCGTCGTACTCGAGGACACGCTTGCGGATCAGGAAGTTCTGCTCCTCGACCTTCTTCTGGGCGTTCTCGACGGTCTTGGTGAGCATCTTCGCCTCGAGCGGCATCTCTTCGCCGTCGTCGCCGACCGGGCCCAGCCGGTCGAGGATCTTGTAGATGCGGTCGCCGGCGAAGAGACGGATGACGTCGTCCTCGGCCGAGAGGAAGAAGCGGGAGGCTCCGGGGTCGCCCTGACGGCCGGCACGGCCGCGCAGCTGGTTGTCTATCCGTCGTGACTCGTGGCGCTCCGTGCCGCAGATGAAGAGACCGCCCAGTGCGCGGACTTCTTCGCCGTTCCGCTCGCACTCCTCCTTGTACTCCGCCGCGATCTTCTCGACCTCTTCCTTGTATCCCTCGTCCTCGGGATTGAGTCCCTGCTTGACGACGTAGGGATGAGCCATGCCTTCGGGGTCACCGCCGAGCTTGATGTCAACACCACGGCCGGCCATGTTGGTCGCGATCGTGAGAGCTCCCTTGCGCCCGGCCTGGGCGATGGTCTCGCCTTCGCGCTCGGCGTACTCGGGCTTGGCGTTGAGCACCTCGTGCTCGATGCCCTCTTTCTTCAGGGCATCGGAGATCATCTCGGAGGTCTCGACCGAGACCGTACCCACGAGGATCGGCTGCCCGGTCCTGTTGCGCTCGACCAGTTCGCGGATCAGCGCCTTCCACTTGCCTTCGCGGGTCTTGAAGATCTGGTCGTTCTGGTCGTCACGCGCGGTCGGCTTGTTGGTCGGGACCTCGACCACGGGGACCTTGTAGATCTTCATGAACTCGGTCGCCTCGGTGAGGGCGGTACCGGTCATGCCGGAAAGCTTCTCGTAGAGCCGGAAGTAGTTCTGCAGGGTGATCGTCGCCAAGGTCTGGTTCTCCTCGCGGATCGCCACGCCTTCCTTGGCTTCAACCGCCTGGTGGAGGCCCTCCGACCAGCGGCGGCCTTCCAGGATGCGGCCCGTGAACTCGTCGATGATCATGACTTCACCGTCGACCACCGCGTAGTCCTTGTCCTTGCGATAGAGAGACTCGGCCTTCAGCGCCTGGATCAGGTGGTTGACCAGGTTGCCGTTCTCGGCCAGGTAGAGATTCTCGACGCCGAGGAACTTCTCGGCGTTGTTCACGCCGCGCTCGGTCGGGGCGATGGTCTTGTGCTTCTCGTCGTACTCGTAGTCGAAGTCGGCGTTCGAGGTGTCTTTCGACTCCCCCATCGATTTCAGCTTCGTCTTGGCCGGCACGCCTTCGAGCTGCTTGGCCATGCGTGCGAACGTGTAATAAGTCTGGGCGGCCTGCTCGGGGGCGCCGGAGATGATCAGCGGGGTCCGCGCCTCGTCGATCAGGATGTTGTCGACCTCGTCGACGATCGCGAAATCGTGGCTACGCTGGACCTTCTGGTCGATCGATGGGGCCATGTTGTCGCGCAGATAGTCAAAGCCGAACTCGGAATTGGTGCCGTAGGTGACGTCTGCGGCGTACTTGGCGCGGCGCTCCTCCGGATCGTCGTCTTCCTGGATCCAGGCCACCTCCACACCGAGGATGTCGTAGATCGGCTTCATCCAGAGCGCGTCGCGCTTGGAGAGGTAGTCGTTGACCGTGACCACGTGGACTGAGCCACCGTCCAGAGTGTTCAGGACGATGGCCAGGGTGCTGGTCAGGGTCTTGCCTTCACCGGTCTTCATTTCGGCGATGGCGCCGTCGTGGAGGACCATGCCGCCGATGAGCTGAACGTCGTAGTGGCGCTGGCCGAGGGTGCGGCGGGCCGCTTCCCGGGTCAGGGCAAAGGTTTCAGGAAGGAGATCGTCGAGGGTCTCTCCGCTGCGGGCCCGCTCGCGGAGCGAGTCCGCTTCTTCGAGCAGTTCGTCGTCCTCGAGGACTTCCATTTCGGGCTCGATCCGGTTGATCGAGTCGACTCGCTTCTGGTAGGACTTGAACTTGCGCCCTTCTCCGAGACGGAGAGCGCGATCGATTAGCTGCTTGGCCATGGATCAAGATTAGCCGTTGGCCGAGACCGGCACATGATTACGTTCCCCGGTTGCCCTCCGGAACTGACCGGGGGCCCCATGCGGGGCCCCCGTGATCACCTCACTCTTCGGTCCGGTCAGAAAGCGCACCGGAACTTTTGTCAAAGACTTGCGGACGTCCCGTCCGACGGCCTGCCCTGCATCTGGTTGACCAGGTGCCTGGTACGGCGCCGCTTGCGTCGTTTCTCCCGGTGGCGTTTTACCTGGCGGCGCATGTCCTCCGCCAGCTCATGGATGGTGTGCATCATCTCGGGGGTGGCTTCGTGTGCATGCAGGGTGACTCCCTTCACTTGAAGGGTCGCTTCGGCGGCGAACTTGTCGGTTATGGCGGGATTCCGCTCCTCGGACACGACAACTTCGATGCGGGCCAACGGCGAGAGTTGCTGCCCGATCCGTTTGAACCGCTGGGCCACCTGCTCGCGCAAATCGTCGGTTACCTCGACGTTGCGACCACGAATATCAATTCGCATGGGACCTCCTGGCGGGTTTTCGTACCTTCCGACGATGGTAGCCACCCGCCATGACGGTGACAAGCAATTGGGTGAAACCTTTCGGGGTCCTTTTGGACCATTGTTCAAACCCTCCGGGTGAAGGTAACCGCGAGCACCCGCGAGGCTCCGCTCCCACGCAGGGATCGCGCGCAGGTGGTCAGCGTGGCACCCGTGGTGACGACGTCATCGACCACCAGGATGGTCCCCGTATGCTTTTCCCGCGCCTCGATCACCGGCGGGTCGGCCAGGCGGCTGTCCCGGCCCCTCCCCCGCTGCCGGCCGTGCCCGGTGCGAACCAGCGAACCGGTGCGGAGGGACCAGCCGGTCCACCCCGAGAGCAGCCGGGCGAGGTCCTCCGCGGTGTCGAATCCGCGCAGCCGCCGTCGAAGCCCGGCCGCGGGCACCGGGACCACCTCGCCGCTCTCACCCGAGACCGGGGCCACCTCGCTCATTCGCGAAGCGATGAAGGGAGCCAACCCGGTCAGCCCGTCGAACTTGTAGGCGGCAAGGACGGTCCGGCCCACCCCGGTATGGGAGGCGACTGAACGGATCGAATCGACACCGGGAAGTCCAGGGCCGCGGATCGGACCGGAGAGGTCGAGCTCCCGGACGCAGTACGCGCAGATCGACCGATCGGGATCACAAGGAGAGCGGCATGTGGCACAGGTCGGGGGTACGAGGAGGCGGGCCAGACGCGTGGTGATCATGGCCCCACCGTTGCGGGAAGGCCGTTGTCCGTCTTGCTTCGGGGTGGACGGAACCGCGACAGAACTGTCTACCGCCGGTGGCGGGGAAAACAGAGCTCAACCGAGCTCTGTGTTCTTGTGGGTCGCGGTGAACCCTCTTCGGGTGTCCCCTGCTCTGCCTGTGGCCGGTCTGCCGTCCACTGTCGATGCGTGGGGTGGGGGTGTCCCGCCCGGAGCTCCCGCGGTGAGGACGGGACACCCCCACCCCGCGCCACAACACGAAACCGGAACCGCCGCCCACCGAGAGCGTCAGCCCAGCACGCCGCCTACTGCGAAATGGCCTGCTGGTACCTCGGCGCCGTCGAGGAGGATTGCCTCTTTCACCCGGGCGCCCTCTCCCACCCTGCAGTTCCGGCCGAGGACCAGCGGACCCGTCAGCTCTGCTCCTGCGGCGACTTCGCAGCCTTCCGCGATCAGGACCGGGCCGGTGATCCCGGCGCCTTCGGTCGCCACCCCGCCGTTCACCCAGACGCCCGTTTCCCTTTCGGGTTCCTCGATCGAGAGGTCCACCTTGCCGGTGAGGCCGTCGAAGCTTCCCTGCAGGAACTCGGATACGGTGCCGACGTCGTTCCAGTACGAATCGACTTCGTGCGAGTAGAAGGGGCGCCCCGATTCCATCAGCGCCGGAAACACATCGAGCGCCCAGTCGGCGAAACCGCCGGGCTGCCCCGGCGCGGCGAGTTTGCTCTCCCCCGGGCCCGGGAAGAAGTCGAAGATCTCCCGGTCGAACATGTAGATGCCGCAGTTGGCCAGATCCGAAAGCGCCTCCGCAGGTTCGGGCTTTTCCTGAAAGCCCTGGATGCGGCCGTCGTCGCCGGTGATGACCACGCCGAACTCCGAGGTGTCGTCGACCTTCTTGGTGGCCAGGGTGGCAACGCCGCCGTGGGACTCGTGGAACGCCTTCATCGCGGTCAGGTCGATGTCGGTGAGTGCATCACCGGAGATGACCAGGAAGGAATCGCCGAGGAAATCCCGGGCCTCGAACACACCGCCCGCGGTGCCGTGGAGCTTTTCCTCGTGGCTGTATTCGAGTTCGACGCCGAAGGCCGAACCGTCGCCGAAATGATCGGTGATCGTATCCGGGAACCAGTGGAGATTGGTGACGATCTGGTTGAACCCATGCCCTTCGAGGAGCCGTACGATGTGCTCCATCACCGGGCGGTTCAGCACCGGCACCATCGGCTTCGGCACGGAATGGGTGATCGGCCGCAGCCTGGTGCCGAGGCCGGCAGCCAGCACCATCGCGTGCATCAGGCCTTGCCCAGCCGCCGCTTGAAGTTCTGGATCTCGTCGACCGGGAGCGGGTCGATCCCCCGCTTCTCGGCCACCGCGACCGAGACCAGATCACCCAGCATGACCGACCAGAACAGGCGGTCTGCCCGGGTCTCGCCCACGGTCTCGATGGTGAAGACCGAGGCACCGGTGCGTTCGATCGACTCCGCGGTGAGTTCCATGCGGCGCCGTTCCCGCGGACTCTGCCCCCGGTCGGTCAGGAAGACCGCACCGAGCCCGCCGGTGCCCTTGTCCCAGGCTTCCATCAGGTTGTGATTCGCCTCGGGGATATAGGCGGAGAACGCGAGTTGCTTGGCGTTCTCGTTGAACTGGTTCGCCCAGCGCTTGGCCACCGAACCGGTCATGCCGGCCCCGTGGATGACCAGGGGCGTCTCGTCGATCTGCGAAGCGAGCTCTTCGGCCATCGGCCGCAACATGTCACGGCAGCTCTCGAGGTGGTCCGCGGCGCCTTCGAGCTCCTGCCTCGTGTCGGGGGCCACACCGGCGAGATTGGCCGCGCATGCGGCGACCACGGTCATGTAAGCGACCGTGACCCGAGGCTGGAAGAAGCCGGGAAGCCCCACGATGCCGATGTCGGACTTGCGGGCCTCTTCACCGAGCTTGCCGCCGGTGCCGGCCACCCAGCGGTGGCTGCCGGCCTCACCGGCCTGCTCGAACGAAGAGAGCGTCTCCTCGGTGTCGCCGGAATAGCTCGACGCGAGCACCGCCCAGTCCCGGGTGATCCACTTCGGGAGGTTGTAGCTCCGGACGACCACCATGGGCGCCGTCAGCCGGAGGCCGATCAGGCCGCGGGCAAGCTCGGCCCCGATCGCGGAGCCGCCCATCCCGCAGACGACGAATCCATGTGAAGGCCGGGCCTTGAGCTGGGCCGAGTCAACCCTCCAGAGGGCGTCACGGATGTGGTTGGGGATGTCGAGTACGTCGTTGATCATCTGACAACCTCATTCTTACCGAGAACCGCATCCCCTACGCGTGAATTTGGCGTTACCTGCACGCCAGCGGACAGGATGGATGCGTTCACCGTCGCGTTCTCACCGATGTCGCAATCAGAGATCAGGACGGATTCGGTGATCTCGGCTCCGCTTTTCACCCTCGACCGGTCGCCGATCACTGCCCTCGGGCCGATCTTCGCGCCCGGATCGATCTCGCAATCCGAGCCGATGAAGACGCCGTCTTCGCTGGTCGCGACCTCGGTCTTGACGCGGCCCTCGAGGATGTCCCAGCAGGCCTCGGAGAACCGGTCCGGCAGACCGATGTCCTTCCAGTAGCCGTCGAGGCGCAGGCCGAACAGGTCCCTGCCGACCAGGGACGGGAACACTTCCCGCTCGATCGAGACGTTGGTTGCGGGGGCGATGTCCCCGAGCACCGACTTCTCGAGCACGTAGGTGCCGGCGTTGATCAGTCCGGCCCCGGCGTGTCCCGGCTCGGGCTTCTCGTGGAAGTCGAGGACGTGGCCTTCTTCGTCGAGGTCGACCAGGCCGTAGCCGGTCGGGTCCTCGACCGGGTACAGCCCGAGGGATGCGCTCGCGCCACGTTCGATGTGGGAGTTCCAGAGAGACGTCAGGTCGAGGTCGGTCAGCACGTCCCCGTTCAGGGCGAAGAACCGGTCTTCGAGGTGGTCTTCGGCGAACTTGATGGCACCGGCCGTCCCGAACGGCTCAGGTTCGACCACGTAGCTGAGCCGAGGTACCCCATCGCCTCCGTTGCCGAGGACCTCTTCGAGCTGGTCCGGCAGGAAGCCACAGGCGAAAACGATGTCATCGACCCCGTGCGAAGCCAGCCATTCAATCATGTAGCTGAGAAAAGGACGGTCCACCAGGGTGAGGACCGGCTTGGGGATTTCCGTGGTCAGCGGCCTGAGCCGTGTGCCCTTGCCGCCAACGAGTACCAGTGCTTGCAATGTCTTCTACTCCAGGTCGGCGCCCACTCCCGGACGGCCGATTCCTTCATAGGTGAAACCGGCCCCTTGAACAACATCAGCGTCGAGAAAGTTGCGTCCATCAATTATCAATGGGCGCTTCATCCTTGCCGCTGCCCCGGCCCAGTCCAGCTCCCGAAACTCCGGCCATTCGGTGACCAGCACCGCGGCGTCGGAACCTTCGAGCGCTGCCAGCGCCGTGTCTCTCATTTCTACCCCGGGCAGAAGACTCCTTGCCGCATCCATCGCGACCGGATCGAACGCAACGACTTCCGCACCCTCGCCCCTCAAACGGGCCGAAAGGACGAGGCTCGACGCCTCGCGCATGTCATCGGTCTCCGGCTTGAACGCCAGGCCGAGCAGGGCGACCCTCTTGCCGACCAGTGAGCCGAGGTGCTTGGCCAGCTTGCTCACCACCCGGCGCTTCTGGAGCTCGTTGACCTCGATCACCGAATTGAGCAGCTGGAAGTGGTACCCGGAGTTGCCGGCGAGCAGTTTCAGGGCGTTGACGTCCTTGGGGAAGCAGGAACCGCCGAAGCCGATTCCCGGCCGCAGGAAGTGCGGGCCGATGCGCTCGTCGAGACCCATGCCCCGGGCGACCTCCCCGACGTCGGCTCCGACCTCCTCGCAGACGTTCGCGATCTCGTTGATGAAGGAGATCCGGGTCGCCAGGTAGGCGTTGGACGCCAGTTTGATCATCTCGGCACTCGAGATGTCGGTCATCACGATCTCGCCCCCCAGTGGCGCGTAAAGGGCCGCGACCTCGTCCGCGGCGGCGCCGTCCTCGGGAGCGGCGCCGACCACCACCCGGTCCGGGTTCAGGAAGTCCCTGACCGCGGTCCCTTCCTTCAGGAACTCGGGGCACGAGACGTAAGCCATGCCGGGCAGGTCGCGCCGGATCGTCTCGCCGGTGCCGGCCGGGACGGTGCTCTTCATGATCAGCACGTGGTCGCCGTCGGCGGGCAGGTCAGCAACGACCGAACGCACCCGGGAGAGATCGGCGTCTCCGGAATAGGTGGGCGGAGTGTCGACGCAGACGAAGATCAGTTTCGTGCGGGAAAGAAGATCGCCGACGTCCGTGGTGAATTCGAGGCGCTCCTCGTTCCTCGCGAGCAGTTCGGCCAGGCCGGGCTCGTGGATCGTGATCTCGCCCCGTTTGAGCGAATCGACCTTTTCTTCGACCACGTCGCGCGCGATCACGGGATGGCCGAGTTCTGCGAAACAGGCGGCGGTCACGAGCCCCACCCAGCCGACGCCGATCACGCCGATCGGTGCCTTGTTCTCCTCTGAACCGTTCATTTGCCCCGTTCTGACCTCAGCCGGCCGTGAATCCCCTGGTCGACCGCGCCATGCCGAGCAACTGCTCGTTCTCCAGGGTCAGCAGGATCGAGTTGGATATCCAGTAGGTGTTGCCGTCTTCATGCCAGGCGATCCGGTTGATGCGGTCGCCTTCGTAATAGATGTCGAAGTCCCGGTCGTCCATTTCGACGGTGTCGTGCGGTGCCTCGAGAATCGGCGGGTCGTTCCACCCGCGCAGCCCCTGCAGGCCGAAGTAGTGGAGGCCGTCGTCGAGCTGAAGGGCCATGACCATGCGATAGGCGGCGTATGCATTCTTGTCCGGGTCCCGCAGGTGGTAGGTCCGGCTGCCGTCGGCGTAGACCGTGCCTTCCGGCAGGCGCTTCGGGTAGTAAACGGGGAAATCGCGCAGCTTGAACTCCTCGTCGAGCGACCTTGCGACTTCGAGCCCGCCTTCGGCGGCATCGACCAGGCCGTCGGCCTCTTTGCCCGGTACCTCGGTCGGTTCCCGCTCCTTCCTTCCGGCCTTCTTCTTTTTCTTGTCCTTGTTCGCTGCGCCACCCTCGTCGAGCGTGCCAACCGGACCGGTCTGGTCCTCGAACCCGAGGAACTGGTCGACGGCGTCCTCGATCTCCTCCGGGGTCGCCTCGACGTACGAGATCCCGTTCTCGTAGGTGAACGTGTTCGGGAACTTCACTTCGACAACACTCGCTTCACGGGAATCGAAGAGCAGCTTGAGCAGTTCGAGGATCTCGTTGCCGCCTTCGATGTCCGACTTCGTATTGTCGGCGAAGGCGTCGATCAGTTCGTTTCGCTGCTTGAGCAGTTCGTTGAAACTGAGCCGGTTCCGGACCTCGCCGACCAGGTCCTGCTGACGGGCGGCGCGCGCCAGGTCACTGTCACCGTGGCGGTACCGGGCGAACTCGAGGGCGTCGGCCCCACAGAGCTTCTGGTACCCCGCGTCGATGTCGATCTCGGCGTACTGCTCCACCGATTCGGCGTTCGAGTGGTAGTAGTCCTGGTCGACGTCGACGAAGACGCAGTGGATCGCATCCACGACGTCGGCAAACCCCTGGAAGTCGATGTTGATGACGTGATTGACGTCGAGACCGGTCACCGCGTGGATCGTCTTCAGGGTCAGGGCGGGTCCGCCGTAGCTGAAGGCGGCGTTGAACTTGTCGGTGCCGTAACCGGGAATCTCGACCTTGAGGTCGCGGGGGATCGAAAGCATCGCGATCTGGCCGGAATCCGGATCGAGACGCAGCAGGAGGGTGGTATCCGAGCGGCCCGGATCGCCGGTCGGGGAGCCGCCACCGGTGCGCACGTCCGAGCCCAGGATGGCGATGGTCTGGGGGCCTCCGTTGCTGTCCGGAAGAATGCGGTCGGGCAGGCCCGGCAGGTCGGGATCGGTGATCTTTCCGGCGAAGTCGTCCAGTTCGTGGAGGATGGACGCCGAGGTCGCACCGGCGAACGAGAGGACGATGATCAGCGTCGCCAGCGAGAAACGCCACCAGTACTGGCGCCGTTTGCCCGGCCCTTCGAAGTCGCCCCCGACCGGGGGCCGCGGCGGATCCCAGGGCTCGCCGGATCGCCGCGACGTCTCAATCGCCTGGTGCACTTCGCTCTTGGCGGCCGCCGCGAGGACCGCAGTCTGCTCGGCGGTGATTTCAGCCTCCGAAGGAGGGTCCCGCTCCGCGGTGCCTTCATCGACCTCGCCCGTTTCCCCGGTCGCCGGCACATCGTGCTCGGCGGTGTACTCCCCCGTGTATTCGCCGGTGTCTTCGGCCGGAGGCTTGGCGGTCTCCGGGCTTTCGAGCAGCGCCGCCCGGAAGACGGGGTCGAGGTCGGGAACGTCGTCACCCTCGAGGATGCGGGCCGCCTCTTCGGCGAAGACTTCCTCGGTCGGCTGCTCGACGTATTCGCCTGGCTCGGCCGGAGCCTCTTCCGGCTGGTGGCCGGGGGGCCGGGAAGGTGCATCGGCCGCGGGCGGTTCAGCCGGAGGCTCCGGTGCCACGGGCTCTCCGGCGGCGGGTTCCGAAGGGTCCGGCAGCACCTCCCGGTGCGGCGGCGCGTCGGGTTCCGCGTTCTCGTCGAGGCCACCGAGGAGGTACTCCTCGGTGGAGTCGGCATGCTCTTCTTCGTTGTCTCCGCGGTCAGTCATCGGTCGGTGAACCGGCCAGACTCGCACCCGTTCCTAAAAATTCCCGAAGGGTGGCCAGGTATGAATCCAGGGAACTGATCGACACCCATTCCTCGGGCCCGTGATGACCGGCTCCCACCGGTCCGAATTCCACAGCCGGTATGCCCACCCGGATGAACGAGAGCGCATCGGAAGCGCCATCGCGCCCCACCGAGACCGAAGTCCCGGCGTGATGGTTGTCGGCCGCTTTCATGAGAGCCCTCACCCATGGCGAATCGGGGCCCGCGTCGATCGGCGGCAGAGCGAAGATCGACTCCATTCCGGCAGGCTCCAGCCCCCGGATCTGGTCGAGTATCTCCTCGGGATCCTGGTGCGGCAGGTAGCGGATGTCGACGTCTATCGAGCAATAGTCGGGAACTTTGTTGATGGCGTCACCGCCGGAGATACGACCCAGGTTGATCGACGGGCGATCGAACAACTCGGAGCTTTCCTTCGCAAACGGTAGCGATTCCAGCCCCCGGAACATGTCCACCGCCCTGAGCACGGCGTTGTCGCCCAGCCAGGGCGTCGATCCGTGGGCGGCCCGGCCGGCCACCCCGATCCGCAGGGCGAGAACGCCCTTGGCGGCCACGCCGACGTTCAGGTCGGTCGGTTCGCCGGTGATCGCGAAGTTCGCCGCCAGCCCGGAGTCGACCAGGTGGTCGCTCCCGCGGTTCTTGTCCTCTTCGGATTCTTCGTCCGAGACTATGCCGAGCTCCACCCTGAGACCCTCCGGTGCCGAACCGGGTTCGGGGAGCGCGAGCATCATGGCGGCAAGGGCCGCCTTCATGTCGTAGGCGCCGCGGCCGATCAGCCGGTCTCCCTCCACCCTCGGCGAGAACTGCCCCCGTTCGGCGGGTACCACGTCGAAGTGCCCATGGAGGACAACGGCCGGATCGGAAGGGTCACCGACCGAGGCCGTGATGACCGGAAGGCCACGGCACTCTTCCTGCTTCGCTTCTATTCCCCGCGCTTCCAGCCAGCCCTTGATGAATCCCGCCGCCTCGTGGATGCCTTCCGGCTGTGAGGTGTCGTAGGCGATCAGGCGTTGCGCGAGAGCGAGCAGATCGGAGACTCTTACGCCTCTCGGCTGATCTCGAGGAACGCGTCGGCCCGCTGGAGGTCACGCTTGGCGTCCTCACGGGCGGCGTCGCCCAGGCTGTCGTCGGCGAGACGCTTCTCGGCGTCCGCCTTCTCCTCTTCGAGGCCGCGCGCGTCGAGGTCCCCCGGTTCGATCGCCTGCTCCAGCAGGACCTGCGCGTGGTTGGCGAAGACCTGGAGCGTCCCGTGGGACTGTGCGTATTCGATGGTCTCGGAATCCGAGACCTTCAGACGGAGAAGGCTCGGATCGAGCGCGGCCAGGATCGGCACGTGCCTCGCCAGAATGCCGATTTCACCGGTGACCGTCTTGGTCGAAAGCTGGATCACCTCGCCGTGAAAGACCTCCCCTTCCGGGGTCAGGACTTCAGCGGTGAATGTCGACTCGTTCGCCAAGGCCTACGCAGCGCTCTTTTCCTGCTCCGTTACCTGCTCGATGCCACCCTTCATGTAGAAGGCGCTCTCCGGGTAGTCGTCGAGCTCGCCGTCGAGGATCTGGCGGAAGCCACGCACGGTCTCCTCGACCGGCACGTACTGGCCGGCGGTTCCCGTGAACTGTTCGGCCACGAAGAACGGCTGGGACAGGAAGCGCTCGATCTTGCGGGCCCGGAAGACGAGGATCTTGTCTTCGTCCGACAGCTCGTCGATGCCGAGGATGGCGATGATCTGCTGCAGCTCGCTGTAGCGCTGAAGGATCTCCTGGACCTCGGTCGCCGTGTTGTAGTGCTCCTCGCCGAGGATGTCCGGCTTGAGGATGGTCGAAGTCGAGTCGAGCGGGTCCACGGCCGGGTAGATGCCCTTCTCCGAGATCGAACGCGAAAGCGCGGTCGTCGCGTTGAGGTGGGCGAACACCGACGCCGGAGCCGGGTCGGTGAAGTCGTCGGCGGGGACGTAGATCGCCTGGATCGAGGTGACCGATCCGCGGCTGGTCGACGTGATCCGCTCCTGAAGCTCGCCCATCTCGGTTTCCAGCGTCGGCTGGTAACCGACGGCGGAGGGCATACGGCCGAGAAGCGCCGATACCTCGGAACCCGCCTGGACGAAACGGAAGATGTTGTCGATGAAGAGCAGCACGTCCTGGCCACCCTGGTCGCGGTAGTACTCCGCCATGGTGAGGCCGGACAGCGCGACGCGGAGACGGGCTCCGGGCGGCTCGTTCATCTGGCCGAAGACCATCATCGTCTTGTCGATGACGCCGGACTCGGTCATCTCGATGTAGAGGTCGGTGCCCTCACGGGTCCGTTCGCCGACGCCGCAGAAGGCGGACAGTCCGCCGTGCTCCTGGGCGATGTTGTGGATGAGTTCCTGGATCAGGACGGTCTTGCCGACGCCGGCGCCTCCGAACAGGCCGATCTTGCCGCCCTTGGCGTAAGGGGCGAGGAGGTCGACGACCTTGATGCCGGTCTCGAGGATCTCCTGGGTCGGGGTCAGTTCGGTCGCGTCCGGGGACGGACGGTGGATCGGCCAGCGCTCGATGCCTTCGCTGAGCGGGTCGCCGCCGTCGATCGGCTCGCCGAGGAGATTGAAGATACGGCCGAGGGTCTCGTCGCCGACCGGGACCGTGATCGGGCCGCCGGTGTCGACCACCCGGTCGCCACGCTGCAGGCCGTCGGTCGCATCCATGGCGACGGTGCGAACCCGGTCGTCACCGAGGTGCTGCTGGACTTCGCAGACCAGGCGGACTTCGTCGCGGTCTTCGGTCTTGTCGACCTCGATGACGATGGCCGAGAAGATCTCGGGCAGGTGGTCGGGGAATACGACGTTGACGACGACGCCGGTGATCTCTTCGATCCGTCCCGTGTTTGTTTCGGTCTTACCGTTGTTCTCTGACATATCTCCAGTTTCCAGTTCGGGGCTTCTCGCGTCTCGTCTAGCCGAGCGCTTCCGCGCCACCGACGACTTCCAGAATTTCCTGCGTGATCTCCGCCTGCCGCACCCGGTTCATCTCAAGGGTGAGGTCATCGATCATCTGTTCGGCGTTGTCTGCGGCGCTGCGCATGGCGGTCATGCGGGCGCCGAGTTCGGATGCGGCCGATTCCAGCAGCATCCGGAAGAGTGAAATGTTGATGTAATCGGGAATCAGGCGGGCCATGAGCTCTTCGGGCTCCGGCTCGTATTCCCATGAGGCGCGGGCGTGGGCTTCGGCCAGTTCGCCTTCGGGCTCGACACCGGCTTCGTCCTCGGAGCCTTCACCGGTGATTCCGGCCTCCTGGACCGGCAGCAGCGTCTGCGTGTAGACGTGCTGGGTGAGCGGCGAAACATAACGGTTGTAGATGACCTCGACCCGGTCGACCTCTTCGTCGATGTAGGCGGCGGCGAGGCCTTCTCCGATGTCACGGGCGTGCTCGAAGCCGGGTCGGTCGGTGAAACCGGTCCAGGCGTTCACGACAGTTTGCTTGCGGAAGGTGAGGGCGCCGTCACCCCGGCGGCCAACCACGTAGAAGACGACTTCCCTGCCTTCCGAAATCGCCTGGTCACGCAGTTGGAGGCCTTCGCGGATGATGTTCGCGTTGAACGCGCCGGCCAGACCGCGGTCGCCGGTGATCAGGACGATCGCCAGGGTCTTGACGTCGTCGCGCTCGGTGAGAATCGGCAGGTGCGAAACGTTTCCGGCCTGCTCGGCGGCGCGCTGCGTCAGGCGGCGGTTGGCCTGGGCGTAGGGCCGCAGGTGCTCGATCCGCGTCTCCGCACGCCGAAGACGGGCAGCGGCCACCGCCTCCATCGCCCGGGTGATCTGGCGAATGTTCTTGACACTGGAGATCTGGTTCGTGACTTCTTTGCGGTTGGCCATCTGCTTCTACGCTGGGTTGGTTTCCGGTTTCCGGTCCCGGATCAGGCCGGGGCGGCGGCTTCGGCGTCGGCCGCGTCGCCGGCGGAGGCGTCGCCACCGTCGGCATCGCTGCCATCGACCGGGATGTTGTCCACCCGGTCGGATTCTCCGGCATCTTCGGCTTCTCCGTCTTCGTTGAAGTCGGGGCCGAAGTCATCGATCATCCCGGCGATCGCGTCGGAGAGTTCCTTCTCGTCCTCTTCCGGGAACTGGCCGGTCTCGTTGATCCGGTCGCAGAGTTCCTTGTTCTCGGTGTGGAGCCTGGTCAGCAGGTTCTCGAGGAACTCCTTTACCCGTTCGACCTTGATGCGGTCGAGGAACCCACCGGTGCCGGCGTAGATCGAAGCGACCTGGTCCGAGACCGAGAGGGCGTTGCGTTCGTCCTGCTTGAGCAGTTCGACCAGGCGCTCACCCCGGGCGAGGGTCTTCTGCGTCTCGGCGTCGAGTTCGGAGCCGAACTGGGCGAAGGCCTCGAGGTCGCGGAACTGCGAGAGCTCGCCCTTCATCTTGCCGGCGACCTTCTTCATCGCCTTGGTCTGGGCGTCGCCGCCGACTCGGGAGACCGAGATGCCGACGTTGATGGCGGGCCGTATGCCCGAGTTGAACAGGTCCGACTCGAGGAAGATCTGGCCGTCGGTGATCGAGATGACGTTGGTCGGGATGTAGGCCGACACGTCGTTGGCCTGCGTCTCGATGATCGGCAGGGCAGTCAGCGAGCCGCCCCCGTGGTCGTCGCTCAGCTTGACCGAGCGCTCCAGCAGGCGCGAGTGCAGGTAGAAGACGTCACCGGGGTAAGCCTCGCGGCCCGGCGGGCGGCGGAGCAGAAGCGACATCTGGCGATAGGCGTACGCGTGCTTGGTGAGGTCGTCATAGACGCAGAGCGCGGCCTTGCCGTCGTAGAGGAAATACTCGGCCATCGCGGTGCCGGCGTACGGGGCGATGAACTTGATCGGAGCGGCCTCGTCGGCGGGGGCGGCGACGATGATGGTGTTCTCCATCGCGCCGGCA
This sequence comes from uncultured Solirubrobacterales bacterium, assembly GCA_963695885.1. Lineage (GTDB taxonomy): Bacteria > Actinomycetota > Thermoleophilia > Solirubrobacterales > 70-9 > 67-14. The sequence goes on from CAVOIH010000006.1 coordinate 141,770, forward strand.
GCCTCGAGGACCTCGCGGACCTGGACGACGGTCGCCATGCGCTGGCCGATCGCGACGTACACTGAGATGACCCCGGTGTCCCTGTTGTTGATGATCGAGTCGATGCCGACCGTGGTCTTGCCGGTCTGGCGGTCGCCGATGATCAGTTCCCGCTGACCACGGCCGATCGGGATCATGCCGTCGATCGACTTGATGCCGGTCTGCATGGGCTCGCGCACGGGCTGACGACTGATGACGCCGGGGGCCTTGAACTCGGCTGGACGGGTCCTGCCGGTGTTGATGTCACCCTTGCCGTCGAGCGGCCGGCCGAGCGGATCGACCATGCGGCCGAGGAATTCCTCGCCCACCGGGACCTCGAGCAGCCGCTTGGTGCGCTTGACGGTGTCACCCTCGACGATCTTTTCCCACTCGCCGAACAGCACGGCGCCCACGTTGTCGGCTTCGAGGTTCAGCGCGAGACCCGTCACTCCATGCGGCAGCTCGAGCATCTCGAACGACATGCAGTTGTCGAGGCCGTGGATGCGGGCGATTCCGTCGGCGATCGACAGGACCGTGCCCACCTCCGAAAGGTCGGCACTTCCGGGGTCGATGCCCTCGATGCGTTGCCGCAGAATGCTGGCAATCTCGTCTGGCTTGATCTGCATAACGCTTCCGATCCTCCTTAAGCCGCCCGAGCGATGCTCTGGCGGAATTTCTCCAAGTTGTTTCTGATGCTGCTGTCGAGAACCATGTTCCCCACCTGCAGCACGATCCCGCCGATGATCCTTTCATCGACGCGGCTGGTCAGTTCGACCTCACGGCCCGTTTGACGCTCGACCTCGACGCCGACCTCTTCGGCAACGGCGGGGTCCAGTTCGACTGCACTGGTCACAGTCACTTCAATTCGCTTGTTCTCCTGCTTCCAGAGATCCTCGTACTCGCGCCGGATCCGGAATATCGCCGGCATGCGGTGCTTCTCGATCAGCAATTCGAGGAAGTTGAGGAACTCCGGATCGGCGTCGTCGACCGACTTCGTGAGGCCATCGAGCTTCTCCTGGGACGAAAAGTACGGGCTGAAGAAGAAGACCTCGAGGTCGCGGTCTCCTTCGAGGGCTTCCGTGAACTGCGCCATCTGGTCCCGGACCACGTCCAGGGAGCCCTTCTCCCTGGCCACGCCAAAGAGGGACTCGGCGTATACGCGGGCCAGGGCCTCCATCAGTCCTTGCTGTCCCCCGCCAGGGCCGAGAAGTCGACCTCGCGCAGGGCGTCCTCGACGAGCTCCTTGTGAGCGGCGTCGTCGAGCGACCGGCGGGTCACCCGTTCGGTGGCGAGAATCGTCAGGTTGGCGACTTCCTTGCGGATGTCATCCAGGGCCCTGCGGGTCTCGGCTTCGATGTCCCGCTTGGCCGCATCCACCAGTTCCTCACGTTTCGCCTGTCCTTCGGCCGCGGCTTCGGACTTGGTCGTGTCTGCCGCCTTGCGCGCCCGGACCACGATTTCGTCAGCCTGCTCACGCGCCTCGGTCAGCCGCTGGCGGTACTCGGCGAGGACCTTCTCGGACTCGGCCTGCTGCTTCTCGGCCGATTCCAGGCTCTCGCGGATGGTCGCCGCCCGCTTGTCGATCGCCTCGGTGATCGCGGGGAACGCGAACTTCTTCAGGATCCACAAAGTGAAAGCGAAGACGGCGAGGGTCCAGATCATCAGGCCGACGCCCGGCGTGACCAGGAAGCTGCCGCCCTCGTCCTCCGCCGCTTCCGCGGCGAGGGGGATGAACCCGATTATTTGTGCGAAAGCCGGCTCCACTTGTGGCCTAGAGGAAGAACGCGATAAGCGCGAAGATGAAGGTGTAGAAGGCGACGGCCTCGGTCAGAGCGAAGCCGAGCCAGCGGATCGACTGCAGCTCGGACTTGAGCTCGGGCTGGCGGGCGACCGATTCGATCTCCTTGCCGAAGATGAAGCCGATGCCGATACCGGCGCCGATCGAGCCGAGCCCGGCACCTACGCCGAGAGCGATCGCCTTGCCGGCGTCGGTGACGCCTGCGTCGGTTACTTCGGCGATGACAATTGTCGGATCCATGTTTTGGTGACTCCTTTGGTCAGTGACTTTCGGCGGTTGCTCCGCCGATGTAGATAGCGGTCAGGATGGAGAAGATGAATGCCTGCAGCGTGGCCACGATGCCGACTTCGAACACGTAGAAGGCGAAGGCCATCGGGAAGGTGAGCACGCCCAGGGCCGCGATTCCCAGCAGGACAGCCAGTCCGCCACCCATGAAGAGCAGCAGCAGATGGCCGGAAAGGATGTTGGCGAAGAGTCGCACTGAGAGCGAAATCAGGCGGACGAAGTGCGAGACGACCTCGATCAGGAAGATCAGCGCCTTGCCGACCGGGTTCATGTCCTCGAGGCCGGACGGCAGCCAGCTCGCCAGGTACTTGACGATGCCCTTGGCCCGGACGCCTTCGTAATGGTACGAGATCCAGACCACGAGTGTCAGGGCGAGAGGTACCGCGATGTTCGCGGTCGCCGCGTACAGCGCGAAGGACGGAAGCTCGAGACCGAAGATGTCGATGGTCTCGTGAGTGTTGGTCGGCAGCGGCAGGTAGCCGATCATGTTTGAGAAGAAGATGAAGAAGAACAGGGTCGCGAGGAACGGGAACCACTTGCTGGCGAGCCGGTCGTCTTCGATGTTGCCGCCCGTGATGTCGGTCTTCACCACGTCGTAGGCGACCTCTACCGCGGTCTGGAGGCGGCCCGGCTTCTGCTTCATGCGGCGGGCCACGTACAGCATGATGCCGATCGTGAGCGCCGAGGCGAGGAGCAGGTAGAACACGGCCTTGTTGATCGAGAGGTCGATGCCGGCGATGTCGATGGAGATCCAGGGGTCGAGTTTGAACTCGTCCTGCGGCTTGAAGGATTCGTTCTTGCCGTCGCTGCCGAAAAGGACTCCGACGAGGATCGCCAGGCCGAAGAAGACCGCGAACCCCAGCAGGACCTTGGCCTTGGTGCTCAGCCCGCCCTTCTTCTCCGCGTCGTTTTCGATCCCACGATCGATCTCGGACTCGACTTCGGAGTCGATCCCGGTTTCGGCGCTCACGCGGCGCCCTCCTCGAAGTCCGATTTCGCCAGGTGAACGAGGCCGCGGGCAGCGAGGCGGAGGGTGAAGACGACGACCAGCAGGATCGCGGCGTAGAGGCCGACGTCGCGGTCGATGGCACCCGCCACCAGGATTCCCAGGGCCATGATCCAGGCGCTGCCGAGCGAAGTCGCGGCGATCGTCCCCATCGCGGTGTTGCGCTTCCCGGCGAGCAGGTTCTCCTTGGCCTTCTTCTCGGCGACGGCGTGGACGAACCGCGACAGGAGCCACATGCCGGCGGCCACTGCGTAGGCCACGAGGGTCAGGTCGAACACGATGAAAACCGGCAGTGCGATCGCCAGGGCGATCAGGTCCAGGTTCAGAAGAATGTTGAGGCTGCGTCTACCCATGTCCCCTTCGAGGGATCTCTTTGCGGCGAGCGTCGTCAAGGGGGCGGGACTATATCCGAACAGTCACGCTCACGCGGCCCGCGTAGGGCAACGTGACAAGTGACACGAGACTGTTTGGCCAAGCCAAAAACCAACTATTCGTCGGTGCCGTCCCGGGCACGTGGTCCCTTGATGATCTCGAGCACGTGGACCAGGTAAACCGTGACCCCGATCGCGGCCAGGATGACCGCCACCATGAAGATGGTCCAGGGCAGGTCGAAATTGCCGCGATCGTCGCTGTAGGGGACCAGCCGGAGTGCCAGGGCGAGCCCGGCCAGGACCAGCGTCCAGCCGTACAGGTAGGCGAGCGTGCGCCGCTGCGTGAAGCCGATGTTGGCCATGCGGTGGTGGAAGTGCCAGCGGTCCGCCTGGTAGATCGGCTGGTGGTACTTGATCCGCTTGGCGACCACGAAGGCCGTGTCGAAGATCGGCACCGCCAGGATGACCAGGGGAAAAGCCAGCGCGACCACTGCATTCGTCTTCAGCGCCCCCTGGATCGAGACGATCGCGATCATGTACCCGAGCAGGTTGGAGCCGGTGTCCCCCATGAAGCTCGACGCCGGCGGGAACCCGTGCCGCAGGAACCCGAGCGCGCCACCGGCGGTGACCGCGGCCAGGATGCCGGCCTCGGTGCGGTCGAGGGACAGGGCGATCACGGCCATGGCGGTCGCGGCGATCGCGATTACCCCGGCCGCGAGCCCGTCGATGCCGTCGATCAGGTTGGTGATGTTGATCACGGCGACGATGCCGATGACCGTCAGCGGATAGGCGGTCCACCCGAGTTCGAAACCGCCGATGAACGGAATCGTCAGTACGTCCGGCCGGACCCCTGCGATGACCGGGATCGAGGCCCCGGCCGACTGCCCGATCAGCTTGACCAGCGCCGGCAGGTCGAAGATGTCATCGAGGGCCCCAACGATCGCAACGGCGACCGCGCCGAGCAGGATCGCGGTGACCTCGTTGCCGATCGGCAGCCAGATCCACCCGGCGATCTCGATGCCGACGAGGATCGCCAGCCCCGACATGCGAGGAGTGGGTTCGGTGTGGACGCTACGGGGGCCGGGCGTGTCGATCGCCCCGACCTGGCGGGCCAGGTACTCGGCGACCGGAACCAGCGCCCAGCTGATGAGAGCCGCCGTCAGGAAGGCGAATACGGCGTCAGAGGTCCCATCCATGACGGAAGGGTCTCAGATTAAGGAATCCAAGTCACTTCACTCGGTAGAAGAGAGAATGGTCTCGCTGTGCGACTGAGATCAGGAATCCAAGTCGCTTCGCTCGGTAGAAGAGAGAATGGTCTCGCTGTGCGACTGAGATCAGGAATCCAAGTCACTTCGCTCGGTAGAAGAGAGAATGGTCTCGCTGTGCGACTGAGATCAGGAATCCAAGTCGCTTCGCTCGGTAGAAGAAAGAATGGTCTCGCTGTGCGACTGAGATCAGGAATCCAAGTCACTTCGCTCGGTAGAAGAGAGAATGGTCTCGCTGTGCGACTTGGATTGGGTCAGCCCGAACCCAAGGCGCCCAATATGCCGTCCACCAGGATCTCCGGGTCTCTTGGCTCTCTGGCTCCGGGGGTTCCCGTTCTCTTCACCAGTTCCAACTGTTCCGGGCTTTCCAGCACGAGCAGCTTGCCCTCGGCGATCAGGGCTTCGTCCACTCCGCCCATCTTCCCGGCGAACGTCGTGTAGACCGGGGTGCCGAGTGCGACCGCCTCGCGGTTCATCGTGCCGCCGGCGCTGACCACCAGGTCGGCGTAGGCGATCAGGCTCTGGGCGTCGACGGCGTGGCCGGGCACGATCAGGTTCGGTGAGTTCCGCCCCCGGGCGGCGGCGCCCTGGCCTTCGGTGCGGGGGATGATCACCGCAGTGACCCCGTCGGCCGCAGCCAGCCGTTCGATCACCCGCTCGTACAGGGGATTGTCGGCGTGGTACTCGGAGGTCTCCGGCGGCGGCCGCACCACGACCAGCACCCGCTCCCGGTCGATGCCGAGCTCTGCGACCACGGCCGGGTCGGGCTCGAACCCCCCCAGGTAGTAGTCCTCCTTGAGACCGGGGTAGCGGACCAGCTTCTCCCCTTTCGCGCCTACCTTGGCCATTCGTTCGGGAGGGATCGTGTCCGGTACCAGGACGCGCCTGGCGATCCGGAATGCCAGTTGCCGCTGGAGGCCGGCGAACTCGTAGTCCTGCAGCTGGGCCGAGGGAATGATGAAGGTCGCCGAGACCAGGGCGAGGTTGACCGACCCGTGGGCAACGGCCAGGTCCGGACGGAACTTCCAGACGATTCGGCCGAGCTTCACGGAACGGCCGGCGAGCGCCCGGCCCTTGCCGAACCTGGACCCGCCGCCGTGGGCCCCGACCACGGTGTGCTCGATCCCGAGCAGGTCGAGGATTCCGGTCGTCTGGCCGTACTCGCGGGAGGTGACGAGCACATCGTCGCCGCGCTCCTTGAACCGGTCGATAACCGGTTTCAGGACCAGCGGGTGTGCCGCCGCCGTGCAGTCGAACCAGACCCTCATCGCCGCCCCGCCTCAGAACCCGGGTTTCAAGAAATCAACCCAGGCCGGGATAAAGCGGGTGCTTTTCCATCAGCGCCCGGCTGCGGCCGATGAGCGACTCCCGCTGGGCCTCGAAGTCGTCCGACAGGGCGGTCGCTATGATTGCGGCGATCTCGGTCAGGTCTTCGGGCTGGAAGCCGCGGGTGGTCAGTGCCGGGGTGCCGATCCGGAGACCGGACGGGTTCATCGGCGGCCGCTCGTCGAACGGGATGGCGTTCCGGTTGACCGTGATGCCGACCTGGTCGAGGCGGTCCTCCCCGGTCTGTCCGTCGAGCCCGGTCGAGGTCAGGTCGACCAGCACGAGGTGGACGTCGGTGCCGCCGGTGAGCACGTCGATGCCGCCGCCGATCAGTCCGGCTGCCAGGGCCTGCGCGTTGGCGATGGTCCGGCGCTGGCGCTCGGCGAACTCGTCGGTCGAAGCGAGACGCAGGGCGACCGCCTTGGCCGCGATCACGTGCATCAGGGGTCCGCCCTGCTGCCCGGGGAACACGGCCCGGTCGATATCGGCCTTCAGGTCCTCGGTGCTGAGGATCAACCCGCTGCGCGGGCCACCCAGGGTCTTGTGGATCGTGGAGGTGACCACGTCCGCGTAAGGCACCGGATTGGGGTGCTCGCCGGCGGCGACCAGCCCCGCGAAGTGGGCCATGTCGACCATCAGCTTCGCGTCCACCGAATCGGCGATCTCGCGGAACGCGGGGAAGTCGAGCTGGCGCGGGTACGCGGACCAGCCGGCGACGATCAGGTCCGGCTTGGTCTCTTCGGCGAGGCGGGCGGCCTCGTCCATGTCGACCCGGAGATCCTCCTTCGACACGTGGTACGGCACGACGTTGTAGAGCTGGCCGGAGACGTTCAGCTTCATGCCGTGGCTGAGATGCCCGCCGTGGTCGAGCGCGAGGCCCATGATCGTGTCGCCGGGATCGATCAGCGCCATGTACGCGGCGTTGTTCGCCTGCGCGCCGGAATGCGGCTGGACGTTGGCGTGACCGGCACCGAAGAGCTCCTTGGCCCGGTCGATCGCCAGCGTCTCGACGATGTCAACCTGCTCGCAGCCGCCGTAGTAGCGGCGACCGGGGTATCCCTCGGCGTACTTGTTGGTCAGGACCGATCCGGCGGCCTCGAGCACGGCGCGCGGAACGAAGTTCTCGGAGGCGATCATCTCCAGCGTGTCCCGCTGACGGGCCAGTTCGCCGTCGAGCGCGGCGGCAACTTCGGGATCGACGTCAACCAGATGGGCGTCGAGCATCTGCGCGGACACGGTGCTCATTTCGATCAAGGGACCTTTCGGCTCGGGCTGGAGTTACGTAAACGGAGGACTGTGAGGGTAGCAACGCCGGTGGTCCCCGTCCCGGGCGGATCTACCGGTCCGCCCCGCATCGAGAGCTGGTTCATGGCCGCCGCCTGTAGCGGTACCACGAGGTTCGCCCGCCACCCGCGGTAGACGGATACCGAACTGCCTGTCACCTCCAGTCACCGCGGCGAGCGCCATGGCGGTACACCGGTTTCAGTGCCCCAACGCCGCGATCAGGTCTCCTCGGCTCATTCCGCCTTCTCGGAGGACCGTCCAGACTCCGTTTTCGTCCAGTTCCGTCAGGTCCACCACCGTTGAGGGGAGGCCTGTCAGGCGCCCGCCGTCGATCGCGAGGTCGACCTCTTCTTTTACTTCCGGCACAACTCCGGCGAAGGATGACGGTGCCGGCTCGCCGCTGAGGTTGGCGCTCGTCTGGAAGATCGGGCAGCGGGCTCCCATGAGCGGCCCTTCGATCACGCGGATGCCGAGCCGGGAGGGATCCTCGCGGCAGGCCAGCGGATAGCGGTGGCGGGGATTCGGGACGATCAGGGTCAC
>CAVOIH010000007.1:0-29822 GCA_963695885.1 uncultured Solirubrobacterales bacterium
GGACGGTCCACCTGCTGCTGTTCTTCGCGATCGGGGTCTTCCTGTTCATCGGGATCCTGAGCAACTTCTTCGAGAGCCCGACCAGGCTGCTGGTCCTGCTGGCCATGATCCTGGCCGGCCTGCTCACCTGGTTCGTCTACCAGGTGACGTTCCTCAAGAACCTGATGGACATCCTGATGATCGCTCCGGTGGTAATCCTGCTGCTCTTCGTCTTCGCGAGCAAGAGCTCGGACGTGATCTTCCCGAAGGAGACGTCGGTCGACATCGGCACCACGACGGACTCGAAGACCCCGGTCGTCATGGTGATCTTCGACGAACTCGGAACTTCGACCCTGATGACCAAGGAACACCAGATCGACGGGCAGCGCTTCCCCAACTTCCTCAAGCTGAAGAACGAGAGCACCTGGTACCCGAACGAATCGACGACCTCGTACTTCACGCCGACCGCCGTCCCCGGGATCCTGACCGGCAGCATCCCCGAGGAGGGGGACCTGCCGACCTCGGCCGACCACCCGGACAACCTGTTCGCGATGCTGTCGCACACCTACGACTTCCACGTCGAAGAGCCGATCACCCAGATCTGCGACGAATCGCTGTGCCCGGATGCCGACGCAGACGGACAGAAGACCCGCCTGGAATCCCTCGCGACCGACCTGAAGTACGTGGAAGGCCGGCTGGTCCTTCCCCCGAGGATCGCCGACACGCTCCCGGACGTCGGAACGAACTTCGAGGGATTCGGTGGTGGCGGTGAGGCCGGGGAAGATCCTGCCCGAAACGAAACCCAGGAGAGCGTCAACAACCTGTTCGTCAAGGGACGTGGTGGCGCCGAGGATCCCTCGGCCTACAGCGCGTTCATCCGGCGGATCCCCGCCAGGGACTCCACCCTGACCATGATGCACGTCAAGCAGCCGCACCAGCCGTGGAAGTACGACATCAAGGGTGAGGAGTACAACACCGACGTGCCGATCGAACAGCTCTCCGAGAGCACCGGGCCCTGGCTGGTCGACCAGAACGGCGTGGCCTCATCCGAGCAGCGCCAGATCGTCCAGACGGGTTACGCCGACCACCTGCTCGGCCAGCTGATGGGCCGGCTGAAGTCGACCGGGATCTGGGACCGCGCGATGGTCGTGGTCATGGCCGACCACGGTGTCTCGTTCCAAGGCGGCGACATCCCTCAGCGGATGGCCGGCACCGCCAGCATGGGTGAGGTCGCCAATCCGCCGCTCTTCATCAAGTACCCGAACCAGAAGAAGCCCCGGGTCAACCCGGTCTTCAGCAAGACCCTCGACGTCGTGCCGACGATCGCCGAGGCACTCGGCGTCCGGGGCATGTTCGAAACCGACGGTGTGCCGCTTCAGGGCGATCAGGTCCCGGTGCGCGACGTGACCGTGAAGGACGTGAAGAACCGCGATTACACCCTGCCGATGGCCACGGTCATGAAACAGCGCGAAAAAGCGATCCGCCGAAAGGACGCGCGCTTCGGGACCGGCCCGTTCTACACGCTCGGCCCGGCCCCGGAACTGATCGGCAAGCCGGCGCCCCCGGTCCCGGCCGGGACCTCCGACGTGGGCTTCGACATCCCGGAGATCTGGGACGACTACGAGCCCGGCGAGGACCTGATCCCGATGTGGGTGACCGGGCAGGTGACCGGCGTGCCGGCAGGCACCACGATCGCGGCCGGCGTGAACGGAAAGATCCAGGGCACCGCCAAGACCTTCGAATTCGAGGGCGCCCAGCGCTTCGGGACACTCGTGAACCCGGCTTCGCTCCAGGCGGGCGCGAACAAGATCAGGATCTACGAAGTAGGCCCCGGCAACAAGCTCTCGCCCCTCGGCTCGAACTGACCCAGGGCCTCGTCAGGACCCGGTCCTTGTTCCTCTCGCCGCCCTGCGTTTCGCGCGGAAACCAGGGACCAAGGTGCCAGGACCCGATCCTGGTCAACTGCCCGGAGGCGCCGGCCACTTCTCCGCGGACACCCGGCAGGTGGCGCCCTTGCAGGCGCGCAGCTCGGCGAGTTCCTCGTCGAGGTAGGCCATGATCCGCTTGAAGCGCGGGTCGCCGTAACGATTGTGGAGCTCGCCCGGGTCCCGTGAGATCACGTAGAGTTCGCGCTCGCCGATCTCGTACTCGATGTACTTGTAAGGTCCGATGCGGATCCCGACGTAGTTCTGGCTGGCGGCCTTGGCGGAGGTGTGGCCGCCCTGCCCCGAGGTGGTGACCACTGGCGGCTCGTTCGGATAGTCGCCGGGGATGAACCTGGTGGCCTGCTGGTAGCTCGAGAGGAGGATCGGGCGGCGTGACCGCTGTTTGGTGTTCCGCCAGAACTGGATCATGGGCCGGCCGTCGATCTTGCTGCGGGCATGGGCCCCCGTCAGCTTGAGGATCGTCGGGGCGATGTCCTGGTTGGCGACCGGCTCGAAACTCCTCGACCGCGGCTTGATCCCGGGGCCGCGGATCACCAGTGGTACCCGCAGCGCCGGTTCGTAGGGCAGCAGCTTGCCGCGGCTGATCCGGTGCTGGCCGAAGAAGAAGCCGTTGTCGGAGGTGAAGATGATGTAAGTGTTCCCCAGCTCGCCCGTCTCCCTGAGCGCGTCGACGATACCCCTCACGCCCTCGTCGACCGAGCGCAGCGCTTCAATCGACTTCTGGTATTCGATGGTCATCTGAGTGACCTCGTTCGAGGTGAGCGGCGGATTGCCGCGGATGAAGGAGGGCTTGTCGGAGACGTTGGACTCGTTGTAGCCGGCCGGCCTCGGGCCGGCCGTGCGGAGCGCCGTGTCGTAGTGGCGGATGGCCGGCTCGGGGCCGATCGGCGGCCGTGAATCGCCATGGGGCGTGTGGTAGTCGATCTGGAGGTAGAACGGCTGGCTACCGGACTCGCGGATCTCCCTCTGCGCCTGAAGACTCATCGAATCGGTGTGGTAATTGCACTGGACCAGGCCCAGGCCGGGACACCCGATCGGGTCCTTGCCACCGGTCATGTCGTAGTACGGATATCCGAGCCGGCCAGTCACCGCGCCGTCGATGTTCTGCTGGTAGCCGTAGAACTCGCGGGTCGAGTTGTCGGTGGCGTCGGTCACCCACCGGTCCCATCCCGGCGGGACCTCGGTCGCAGCCGGAGCATCGGCTCCGCCGTAGTTGTTCATGAACTTGCCGTAGTGGAGGGTGCGGTACCCCGCACGATGGAGCCAGACCGGGAGGTTCTCCCGTCCGATCCGGTTGGCACGGTAAGAGTCCCAGCCGCCCCGCGGGCCACCGATCCTGATCACGCCGTGGTTCTGCGCGTACTGGCCGCTGAGCAGGGAGGCCCGGGAAGGCGCGCAGAGAGGGAACGGGGTGATGTAGTTGCTGAACTCAATTCCGTGGTTGCGGATCAGCCTCATCGTGTTCGGCATGACCTGGCGCTGGTTGTCGTAAAGGTCGCGCCAGGTGCCGTAGAAGTCTTCCAGGGGCTGGTCGTCGGTCTGGATCACCACCACGTTCGGTCGCGAGGCGGCCTTGGCCACATCCGCGGAATGGATGGCCACGATCGCGCACGCTGCCACGAGGCAGCTGAATAGCGCCTTCAGTGGTCTCATCGGATCCTTCACGGCCCCGGGACTAGCGGTGGCCTCGTTTTCAAGCCTGCTTTTCAGCACAACACTGGCTGTAGCAACCACTGGGCAACACGATAGGTGCGGAGTGAAATGTATAAATTGCCTGTCGGCCCGGGGTCTCGCCACCCTGATCCTCGCTCAGCGGGTATCGAGTTGTGAGGACCCGGCCCTTCTGATCCGCAACTTTCGTGTCGCAGTGGATGTTTACACAGGTAATGATCACCCCTCGCATCGGTAAACCAGTCCTGTCCGCGCTGATCCTCGTGATCGGCGTCGCCTTCCTCGGTTCCGCGACTGCCGAGGCCCGCAAGGCCCGGGCGACGGTGAGCCCCGGGCCCTCAGCCGAAAACGCCTCGATCTACTCCGAAATCAGCTTCCGGGGGGTCAATCGCAGGAAGGCCGGGCCGATCACCGTCAGGGGCAACCGGACCGGTGGCCATGCGTTCTCCCGCCGCGGCCACGGTGACGGCGACGGTTTCAGCCTCGTCATGAAGCGTCCGTTCGAGGAGTCGGAGCGCGTGTCCGTGAAGACCCGCCTGCGGATCCCCGGAACCAGGAACGGCGACTACAGGTTCAAGGTCGAGAACCTCGGTGGTCCCCGGGTCAAGCGGCTCGGCAACTCGCCCCTCGAGGACGGTGGCGAAGTCCAGTTCAAGTCCCGCCCGGACCTGCGCCCGTTCTCCCTGAACGTCATGAAGAACACCGGTGCCGCCAGTGACGACCCGATCTTCGTCGGCTCGAAGCAGCGGGGCACCGCGATCTTCGACTCCAACGGCAAGCCGGTCTGGTTCCGGCCGGGTCGCACCACCGATTTCCGGACCCAGACCTTCAGGAAGAAGCCGGTGCTGACCTGGTACGAAGCGCCGACGGAGGGCTCCGGCATCAACCGGGCCACCTACACGCTCGCCAATCGCAAATACCGCATCATCAAGCGGTTCAATCCCGGCAACGGTTACGCGGGCGACTCGCATGAGTTCCGGCTGACTCCGCGGAACACCGCCTACATCACGACCTACCGGACGGTGAAGCGGGACCTGCGCGGTATCGGATTCGCCAAGAACGGGCGGGTCAGCGACTCGATCGCCCAGGAGGTGGACCTGAAGACGGGCCGCGTGATCTGGGAATGGCACAGTCTCGACCATGTCCCGGTCAAGCACAGCTACGCCAACGGACCCCGGCGCCCGGGCAACCCCTACGACTACTTCCACATCAACTCGATCATCGACACGCCGGATGGCAACATCATGATCTCTGGCCGCAGCACGAGTGCCGTCTACAAGGTGAGCCGCGCCACCGGCCGGGTCATCTGGACGCTGGGCGGAAAGCACAGCGACTTCCGCTTCGGCAAGGGCGCGAGCTTCTCGCTCCAGCACGACGCGCAACCGCGCAAGGGCAACAGGGTGTCGCTGTTCGACAACGCCGACGCCCCGATCGTCGACAAGCCGAACGCGGACCAGTCGCGCGCAATCGTGCTGAAACTGAACAACAAGACGAAGAAGGCGACCCTGGACAGGGCGTTCCTCCACCCGCAGAAGCCGCTCTCGCCCACCCAGGCGAACATGCAGCTGCTCGGCAGCGGCAACTGGTTCGTCTGCTGGGGCCAGTTCCCGTACGTCTCGGAACACACCCCGGACGGCGACCTCGTCTTCGACGCGCTGATCCGCGGAGCCAGCTCGGTCTACCGCGCCTACCGCCAGCAGTGGGTCGGCGATCCCCAGGGCAAGGTCGCGATCGCGGTCGACGGCCCCACCTCGAAGGCCTGGGTCAGCTGGAACGGCGACACCGAGGTCCGGCGCTGGAGGGTCCAGAGCGGGCCGAACGGCAATTCGCTCTCACCGGCGGGAACCACCGGGCGCGGCGGATTCGAGACCCGGGTCGACCTGCCGCCCGGCGCCAGGTTCGTCCAGGTCCAGGGACTGAACGAGAACGGCAAGGTCATCGGCAGCACGGATGTCACCAAGGTGAACTGACCCCTCGGGGGATCACCTCCGATGCCCGGTTTCCGCAAACACCGGGTCCTAGGGCTTCGGCGATGGCCACGGCGGAAGTTCGGCGCGGCAGGCTTCGGCGCGGCACCCGACAACTTCTTCGAGGTGTGACTTCATGTAATCCCTGACCTTCGCGTACCGCGCCGACCCGATTCGGTTGTTCAACTCGAAGGGGTCACGCTTCAGGTCGTAGAGCTCAGCCCCGCCGAGCTCGTACTCGACGTACTTGTAGGGACCCACCCGGTATCCGAGGTAGTTCAGGACCGGTGCCTTGGCCGAGACCGTGGCACCGGAGGTGGCCGCCGCCGGAGTGACGTGCCGCAGCAGGCCGAGAGCGATGGCCATCGGCCGCCGCGAGGTCTTCCGCGGGTTGTTCCAGAACTCCTGGAGCGAACGACCGTCGACCTCGTAGTCCGGGGTCACGCCCGCCAGCCGAAGGGCGGTGGGGGCGATGTCGATGTTCCCGGTCACCTCGCGGGCCTTGCCGCCAGGTGGCACTCCCGGTCCCCGTACGGCCATGGCGACGGTTGCCGACTCGTCATAGGGCATGAACTTGCCGGTGTCGTAGCGGTGTTCGCCGAGGAAATAACCGTGGTCAGACATGAAGAAGACATAGGTGTTGCGGAGCTGACCGGTCTTTCTCAGCGTCTTCAGGATCGCACCCACGCCGTCGTCGACACTGCGCAGCGTTTCGAGCTGCCTGCGGTAGACGTTTCGTACCTGCTTGATCCTCCTCTTGTTCATCCTCTTCGGCGCACGCTCCCGGAGGACCGCGGGCTTGTCCGATATATCGGCCTCGTTGAAGTTGCCCGGCCTGGGGAGCGGCGTCCGCTCGGCCGTTCCGAGGTGCCGGGTGGCCGGCTGCGGCCCCTCCGGCGCGATGATGTCCCCGTGGGGGCCCTGGAAATCGACCTGGAGGTAGAACGGGGAGCCCTTGCTCTTGCGGATCTGCTCGACGGCCTCGCGGGCCATCACGTCCGTCAGGTAGTTGCACCGCTTGCTGGAGTGGCGCTTGGTGAGCCGCTTCGCCGTGCAGGACTTCGGGTCGATCCCCGTGCCTTCCGACTGGTAGTCCGGACTGCCGAACGGCGGCAGGGCCACCCCGTTGTTGGAGACCGGGTACCCGTAGTACCTCGTGCCCGGCAGATACGCCGTGGTGAACCAGCTGTTCCAGCCGGGGGGCACGGTCGTGTCGACCCGGTCGTTCACCTTGTCGAAGTACCCGTTCATGTACTTGCCGACGTGGATCGTCCGGTAGCCGGACTCTTGCAGTGAATTCGGCAGGTTCAGCTCGTAGCCAGGTGAATTCTTCCAGCCTTCCCAGCCTCCGCGGGGTCCGTTGTTACCGAAGAGCTTGTCGTTTTGCGGGTACTGGCCGGTGAGCATCGACGCACGGGAAGGCGAGCAGATCGGCGTCGCCGCATAGTGGTTGGTGAATTCGGTGCCACCCCGAAATATCTTTCTGACCGTGTTCGGCATGACCAGCCGGGTGTTGCCCGACTCGCCGCGGAACGTCGCTTTGGCCGTGCGGGAACTCTGGTCGTCCGTCTGGATGACGACGATGTTCGGGCGCACTGCGTGTGCGAGACCGGGCAGACCGGCGAAGGCGGCTCCGGCGAGGCTGCCGGCCGCGAAGGTACGAAGGAGGGTCTTGTTGATTGTGATCAATTCTTTCCCGGTCTGTTGGGTTTCGGTTTCGGTTTCGGCAGGTCACGGACGCCCTTCCGGCACTCGATGCCGGCACAGAAGCGCCTTGCCTCCAGCTCGGCGTCCATCGCCCTGACCACACGACGGTAGCGCTTTGACTTGACCTTGTTGCTCAGCTCGTACGGATCGACCTTGAGGTCGTACAGCTCATGGCTGCCCGGTTCGTAGCTGATGTATTTGTACCGGCCCGCGCGGAGGCCCGTGTAGTTGACGTAGGGCACGGCGCCCGAGACGGCCGCGCCGCCCGGGCTCCGGTCGCCCAGGTGTTCCTCCAGGGCCTTCGACCGGAGCAGGTAGGACTCGAGGATCACCGACCGGGCCGATCCCTTGCCGGGCCGCCTCAGGACGTTGGCAAACGAACGGCCGTCCGGTTCCAGCCCGAGTCTGGCTCCCGCCAGGTCGGCGATCGTCGGGGCGAGGTCCACGTTGCCGACGATCGCGTCGGACCTGGCGCCCTTCTTGGCCCTGGGGCCGCGAACCAGCAGCTGAACCCCGGATGCGGGCTCGTGGGGCAGGAACTTCGACTTGCCGAACCGGTGTTCCCCGAGGAAGTAGCCGTGGTCGGAGGTGACCATCATGTAGGTGTTGCCGAGGCGATTCTCCCGCTTCAGGGCCGCGACGATCCGGCCCACGCCATCGTCCATGGCGCGCAGGGTCTCGAGCTGGGCCCGGTAGCGCTTTTCGATCGCGGCGACCTTCCTTCGGCTGAGCCGGCTGTTGCCGTTCCGGAGCACCGCCGGCTTGTCGTCGATGTTCCGCTCGTTGAAGCCCGGCGGCTCCGGCAGCCTGGTCCGGGCCGCCGTGCCGGTGTGACGGCGCGCCGGCTCCGGCAGGTTGTTGCCGGAGGGCCCGTCGTGCGGCGCTTCGTAATCGACCTGCATGTACATCGGGCGGCCGCTTCCGGCCTGCTTGATCGTGCGGACGGCCCGGGTTGTGAGGACGTCCGTGCTGTAGTTGCAATCGAGCTTCACGCTCGGGCATCCGACCGGATCCTTGTTCCCGTCGGGGCCGAAGTTGGGATTTCCGAAAGGCCCCTTGATGTGACCGTTCACGTTGAGCCGGTAGCCGTAGTAGCGGTTGACCTTTCCCGGCGTCCAGGCGGTCGCCCACTTGTCCCATCCCGGCGGCACCGCCTTCTTGTCGTAGCCGGAACTGTTGCCGTAGTGGTTGATGAAATCGCCGAAGTGGGCGGTGAAATAGCCGGCACGCTGGAGCGAGACGGCCAGGTTCTCGGAAAAGGCGTCGTTACGGCTGAAGCCGAGGGCACCGCCGAGCCTGCCACTGTTCCGGGGCAGGCCGTTGGTGTGGGCGTACTGCCCGGACAGCAGGGTCGAACGCGAGGGGGAACAGAGCGGCGTGGAGCTGTAGTAGTTGGTGAACTCGACCCCACGCTTGCCGATCAGGTCCAGTGTGTTGGGCATCACCCTGGCCTTTCGTCCCTTCTTGTCGACGGCGATCGCGTGCATGGTCGCCGCCGCCTGGTCGTCCGCCTGGATCACGATGAAGCTCGGGCGCCTGGCCGAAGCCGACTCGGGCGCCAGGCAAATTGCCACGACGACCAGCGCAATCAGTGAGATGGCGCCGGGACACGCTGCCTGGATGTAGAAGGAGAGTCTGGGGGTCTGCATCTGGGTGAGGCCGAAGGCGGGTGGGCTACCACTCTGGAACACGGCTACGCCCTGTAGTTGCGCCGGGCGATCGGTCGAAACCGCTGCCAGAACATAGGATCCGCTGCCGGTGCCAGAACGAGTGGAGAAAGGTACGCCCTGGAAGGCGCCTTCGATTCTATTGGGAGGCGGGCATCTGGCCGCCCTCTGGGCGCTCGCGGTGGTGCAGCCGTTGCTCAGCCTGCTGGGCTCGAACCCGGACTTCTTCGTCGCCCGCGACAATACGGGCGGCCAGATCGTCCTGTTCGCCCTGCTGGTGACCTTCGGCCCTCCGCTGGTCGCCACCGCCCTCGAGGCCCTGCTGAACCTGATCAGCGGCAAGGCCCGCTGGGCCTTCCACCTGGTGCTCGTGGCCCTGCTGTTCGCCCTGCTCGTGATCCAGCTCTTCAAGCAGGTCGCCGACGGCCCGGCCGTGCCGATGATCGTCGCCGCGGTGCTTCTCGGGATCGCCCTCGCCTGGTCCTACGGCAACGGAAAGTTCCTGCGTTCGCTGACCGACATCCTGACACCGGCGCCGGTGATCATCCTGGCCGCCTTCCTTTTCTTCAGTGAAGCCTCGGAGCTGACTACCTCCTCGAACGACGCCGAGGCGGTCGAGGTTTCGGTCAAGAACCCGGCTCCCGTGGTGATGATGATCTACGACGAGTTTCCGGTCGGTTCGCTGATGACTCCCGGCCACGACGTGAACGCGAAGCGCTTCCCCCACTTCGCCGAACTCCAGAGGAGGGCCAACTGGTACCGGAACACGGTCACCGACGCCTCGTTCACGGCGATCGCGGTACCTTCGATCCTGACCGGCAAGTCGGCCGACCGCGACAGCCTGCCGACCGCGGCCGACCATCCGGAGTCGCTGTTCACCCTGCTCGGGGGCAGCTACGACGTCCACGGGGTCGAGCCGATCACCCACCTCTGCCCGCCGGCGATCTGCGAAGAGCAGGAGCAGGACGAAGCCGGCACCGCCGACGCCGTCGGCGACCTGTTCACCGACCTCAAGTACGTGTCGGCCCACCTGAACCTGCCTGAGGACATGTCGGCGAGCCTTCCGGACATCTCGCAGAGCTTCCAGAGCTTCGACGACGGGGACCCGAGCGAGTCGGTCGAGCGGGGACGGGCCCGGCAGTTCGTGCGGAACCAGCTCGACACGAACGACGTCAACTCGGCGCTCGACGGGGAAGGCGACGTCAACGAGATGCTCGCGAACCGCAAGGCCGCACCCGAGGGCACCCTCGACTTCGCCCACGTCGAAGAGCCGCACTACCCGTGGACCCACTATCCCGACGGACTCCGGTACTCGGAGACGACCGAGGACTTCCGCGACTTCATCAGCGAGACCGAGTGGCTCGACGACGGGTACCCGACGGACCGGGCCAGGCAGGCGCACGTGCTCGAGGTCGGTTTCGCCGACCACCTGCTCGGCAAGGTGATGGACCGGGTCAAGGCCGACCGACTGTGGGACGAAACGCTGTTCGTGGTCGCCGCCGACCACGGCGGAGCGATGACCAAGGGAATCCAACGCCGCGAGGCGGACCCGGAGACGATGGGGCAGATCGCCATGGTCCCGTTCTTCGTCAAGGCACCGCACCAGAAGCGCGGCCGGGTGATCGACCGGGTCCAGTGCGTCACCGGCATCCTGCCGGCGATCGCGAAGCCGCTGGGGATCGACGTACCCTGGGACTCGCCCCCATGCAACCGGGACGAGGTCGAGCTCGACAACGGGTCCGGCCCGACCGTGACCCTGCCGATGGACGAAGTGTTCGAGCAGCGCGACGAGTACATCGCCACTCTCGCCGGCCTCTTCGGCGGGAACACCGGGTACGACCGGGTGCTGAAACTCGGCCCGAACCAGAGCCTGATCGGGAAAGCGACGGCGTCCTTCGACGTGTCGCCCCCGGAGGACGACGCGTCGGGTTCCCCCGAGGTCAGCGACGACCTCGCCTCCAACCTCCAGCCGGAGATCCCCCTGAACCCGGTGCTCCGCCAGCGCGGGGTGCTGAAGGGCGTCGACGACGGCACTCCCCTGGCCGTTTCGGTCAACGGCAGGATCGTGGCGGTCGGCCAGGCGTACCGTGACCGGAACCGGACGCTCTATTCGATTCTCCTGCCCCGAAACTCGCTTCGGGCCGGGCCGAACGACATCATGCTGCTCCGGGTCGCAAAGACTTCCGGCCTGACCGAGCTCTGGTCGAGCGACGGATAAACTCGCAGATTCGTGACTGAAGCAACGAAGGCTGCCGAGGGACCGCCGCGACCTTCCCTTCTCCTGGGAGCCGCGCATCTGGCTGCGCTCTGGGCGCTCGCTTTCCTCCAGCCGATGCTCTCCCTGCTCGGCGAGAACCCGGAATTCTTCGTCGCCCGGGGCAACACCGCCGGGCAGATCATCGTCTACAGCCTGGTCCTCGCCTTCGTCCCGCCCCTGATCGGCCTCGCCCTGGAGGCGCTCGCCCTGCTCGTGAGCAGGAACCTCCGCTGGAGGCTCCACCTCTTCCTGATGACTCTGGTCGGCGCCTGCTTCCTGCTCGAGGTCCTGAAGGACGCCTTCGACTGGCCGGCCGGGGTGCTCATCGGGCTCGCCGTCCTGCTGGCGGCCCTCGGCGTCTACGCGTATTCGCGCTGGCGCTTCCCCCGGGCCTTCATGGACATCCTGACCGTCTCCCCGGTGGTCGTCCTGGTCATCTTCTTCTTCTTCACGAGCACCTCCAGGCTGGTCCTGCCCCGCGAGCAGCCGGACCCGGTCAACGTCGCCGTGGGCAACCCCGCACCGGTCGTCATGGTGGTCTTCGACGAGTTCCCCACCGCCTCGCTGATGAACGACGACGAGGAGATTGACGGCACCCGCTTCCCCGCCTTCGCCGACCTCGCCGCCGATTCGACCTGGTACGAGAACGCCACCGGCTCCGCCGCCTACACCCCGCTGGCGATGCCTTCGATCCTGAGCGGCGAGGAGCCGGACCAGGACAACCTGCCGATCGCCTCGGACTACCCGCACAGCGTCTTCACCCTGCTCGGCAAGTCGTACCAGCTCCGGGTCATGGAGGCCGCCACGCAGATCTGCCCGGAGGACCTCTGTCCGGATTCGGACCTCGGGTCCGAAGACGCGGAGCTCGGCGACCTCTTCTCCGACCTGAACGTCGTGTCCCAGCACCTGCTGCTGCCAGACTCGATGCGCCGCGACCTGCCCGACGTCTCGGCGACGTTCTCCGAGTTCACCTCCGAGACGGCCGACCCGGAAGACTCCGGCCTGGAGGAAGAGACAGGGACCGAAGGCGCCACCGGAGCAACGGGCCCCACTGGCGTCACCGGGGTGACGGGCGAAACAGCGGACCCGGTCAATCCCGTGGAACGCACCGGGCAGGGCGCGGCCCGCCGGCTCGGGCGGCTTTTCGCCGAAAGCTCCAGTGCCGACGAGTTCGAGCGGATCAACGAGTTCGCCGGCCGGTTCGAACCCGGACAGGAGCAGACGCTCGACCTGATCCACGTCGAAAAGCCGCATTACCCGTGGCGGCACATCCCGGACGGGCAGCGGTACAGCAACCTGACCGGCGAATGGTCCGGGCTGCTGCCGAACGACGGACCCTGGATGGCACCACCGAAGGTCGTCGACATCGCGCTGCAGCGGCACCTGCTCGAGGTCGGATACACCGACACCCTGCTCGGACAGATCACGGACCGGCTGAAGAAGCTCGGCATCTGGGACGAGGCGATGGTCGTGGTCACGGCCGACCACGGCACCGCTTTCCAGTCGTTCGTCCCCCGCCGTGCGGCCGTGCGAAAGAATATGGGTGAGATCGCTTCCATACCCCTCTTCATCAAGGCTCCGGGCCAGACCGGCCCCGACGTCGTCACCGACCACACCTGCGCGACCGACATCCTGCCCGAGATCGCGGAGCAGCTCGAGATCGACTACCCCTGGGACGTGCCCGACTGCCCGGAGGAGCAGGTGACCGTGGTCAACTCTCCGGCCGGAGAGGCCACCGTCGCTTTCGACGCGATGCTGAAGCAGCGCCGGCGCCTGGTCGACCGGATCCAGCGGGTCTTCGGCACCAGCGTCGGCTTCGGCCCGACCTACCGCTTCGGGCCGAAGAAGGACCTGATCGGGACGAAGGTCTCCGAGCTGAACGCGATCGGCAAGCGCAGAGGCATGCGGGCCGAACCGGAGCGGCCCAACTCGGTCAAGATGTACGACCCCTCGTCGCCCTCCCTCAAGGGACTGCTTCAGCGCGGCTACATGGAGAGGATCCCCGAGGACCGTGTGCTCGCGGTGGCGGTCGGCGGCGTGATCCGGGCGGTCGGCTGGACCTTCAAGGACGGCCTCGGCTACGGGCCCGGATTCTCGATCCTCCTGCCGCCGGAATCGCTGAAGCGCGGGTTCAACCGGGTCGACATCTACCTGCTGAGGGGCGGCAGGAAGATCCAGCTCGTCCATGACGGGTCCCAACCACTCCCGGCCGGCGCCGGCACCTGATGGGACCGGAGACACCACTGCGCATCGCCGGCCGATCCGACCTGGCCGCGGTGACGCGGCTGGTCGGTGGTTTCCGCGACTTCCTCGGCTCGACCGGCCCGAACAACGCCGAGCTCGAGGCCACGATCGCGCAGCTCCTGGACGAGCGCGCGACCGAGTTCCTCCTGGTCGGCGAGCCGCCGGCCGGCTTCGTCCAGCTGCGCTTCCGCCTGTCGGTCTGGACCGGCACCGAAGACGCTTGGCTGGAAGACGCTTACGTGGACGAAGCGTCCCGGGGCGAAGGCCTCGGGAGGGCCCTGGTCGAAGCGGCGATCAGCCGGGCCCGCTCGCGGGGATGCCTGCGCATCCAGCTCGACGTGAACCGGGACAACCGGCCGGCGGTCAAGCTCTACGAGTCACTGGGCTTCGCCCCGATCCACAACCCGGCCAAGTTCGGCGACTCCCCCGACTTCCTGTTCACTCTGAATCTCGATTCCAACTAGCCGAACGGAAATTCCCCGGTTGAGGAACTCTTCCGCCTGGCGGCGTGTGCCAGAGGCCGGTGCGGTCGCCGGCTCCGCGTCGTCAGTCCGCTCCGAGAGGCAGCAGGTGGGTCAGCTCGGTCGCCGATAACTGGGTGTTGCCGGTGAGCATCCGGATCCTCTCGGCGGCGCCCGGGCCGGCCAGCATTGCGTGAAGCTCGTCCCACCCGACGAGCGGCGTGGCACCTTCGCGCTCCCTTACCCGGTTGACGTGGTTCTCCGCGAGGAATTCCATTCCCTCGGGGACCAGGGCGGTCCTCAGCTCGCCGCGGCCGACTGAACCGACCACCCGGTTCACCAGGACCGCCGGCCCGCGATCCGGTTCGGCCCCGGACACGTACTGCGGCTTGCCCGGCCGCTCGCCCAGAACGATCTCCCCGGCCCGCAAGTTGTGTGACCAGACCAGGGGGACGGCTCCGTCCCCGGCGGCCTTGCGCAGGTCGGCCCGGCGCTGGTTCCAGACGACCGTGCCGGTCACCGCCTCGTATCCGAGCCCCCACAACGTGCGCCGGCCGTCGAACTGGGCGGCGAGAAGTTCCGGGTCGGCCGTGAAGACGACCCGCCGGAAGCCGGACTCGCCGCAACTCCGCTCGAACAGGAAGGGGCCAGGACTGCCTCCCTTCTCGAGGACCAGCAGCTGGACCGCGGTGTTCGCTCCCGTGAACAGGTCGGTGCCATCGAGGACGACCAGGTCTTCGATCGACGCGCGTTCAGTGATGTACTCCCGCAGCGCCTCGAAGTAGGCCCCGCTGTTCAGCGACGGTGGCACGATGAACGCGAGTTGGCCGCCGGCCCCGAGCGCGTCGAGGCCGGCCTTGAAGAAGCAGGCGAAGATGTTGGCCCGCCCGGAGATCACGCCGGCGAACCGCTCCCTCTGTGCCGCCGTCGGCCGGAACTGGAAATACGGCGGGTTGCCGATGACCAGGTCGAACCGGTCGCCGTCCCAGGGGTCGAGCGCCGAACGCTCTTCGAAGCGGGCGTCCGGGACCAGTTCGGAGGCCGCTTCGAGCGCGGAGGGATCCACGTCCCAGCCGAAGAGCTCGAGCCCGTCCTGGAGGCGCGCCGCGGCGGCCAGCAGCTCACCGGTGCCGGCGCCCGGGTCGAGCACCCTCATCCCGGGGGCCAGCCGGACCCTCGAAAGCAGCGCGTCGGCCACGGGGCGGGGGGTCAGGTACTGGCCGAGCCGCTTGCGGTCCCCGGGGTCCGTGCCGTCCAGCCATTGCCGGCTGGGCGGCGAGAGCTCCCCTTCGACTGACGTGCTCTGCCGCGCCAAGACGCGGAGCTCAGCCGCCCGCGCCCAGCTTCTTGACGGCCTCGCGGAAGTTCTTGACCTCGAGCGAAGGCTTCTTGCGGCCGTTCAGCTTCTCGCCGTGACGGTTCACCCAGATCACGGGGACCTTCATCTTCAGCAGCGGCGCGACGTCGTTCTCGTAGTTGCAGCCGATGTGGAGCCAGCCCTTCTTGCCACCGATCCGGCGGGCACATTCCTTGAAGTGGACCTCGTCGGGCTTGTAGCTCCGGACCTGCTGGGCAGTGACGACGAGATCGAGGTCCGTCCGCAGGTGACGGCGCGAGATGCCGAGCATCTTGTCGTCGATGTTGGAGATGATGCCGATGTCGTACTTCTTGCCGAGCCGGTCCATCGCGGCGTTGGACTCCCTGAAGGGGAGCCAGTAAGCGACGCTGTCGGGCAGGAACTGGGCCCGGGAGGGCTCGACTTCCCAGCCGATCTCGCCGGCGACCTTGATGATCGTGCGGCGGAGGATCTCGGCGTAGAGCTCGTACGAGCCGGACATGATCTCGGCCTGAACTTCGAAGAAGCGGGCCAGGAAGGCTTCGGTGTCGAAACTGAACCCGTCCTTCTCGGCCTCCTTGGCGCAAGCCTCGGAAATACCCTTCTCCCAATCGATCAGGGTGCCGTAGCAGTCCGTGGTCACCCACGTGATGTTTTTCAGGCTCGGTAGCGGCATGCGCGACGGCCATTATGTCGGATAGTGTCCGCACCCGCGCTTACCGTCTCCCCCACCCACTGAAAAGACATGGATCTCCTCGAATATCAGGGAAAAGAACTCTTCAAACGCAACGGCCTCCCGGTACCGGAGGGCAGTCACGCGACCACCCCGGAAGAAGCACGTGAAGCTTCCGAGGAACTCGGCTACCCGGTGGCCGTCAAGGCCCAGGTCCTGATCGGCGGCCGCGGCAAGGCCGGCGGCATCAAGATCGCCGCCGACGCCGTCCAGGCCCACGAACACGCCGGCAACATCATCGGCATGGACATCTTCGGACCGCACGGCGAAGGACCCTTCAAGGTCAACGAACTGTGGGTCGAAGCGGGATCCGACATCGAAGCCGAGTTCTATGCCTCGGTGATCCTCGACCGGTCGGCCAAGAAGCTGATGGTCATCCTGTCCCACATGGGCGGCATGGACGTCGAGGCGATTGCCGAATCCGATCCCGGAGCGCTCGTCAAGGAGCACGTCGAGCCGCTCGCCGAGTTCGGCAAGGACGATGCACTGGCGATCGTCGCCAAGTCGGGAATCCCCGAGGAGGTCGCCGGCCAGGTCGCGGAAATCCTGGTGAAGATGGTCAACATCGCCCTCACGGAAGATGCCATCCTGATCGAGATCAACCCGCTGATCGTCAACGCGGCCGGTGAGGTCGTCGCGCTCGACTCGAAGACGACGATCGACAGCAACGCGCTCTACCGCCACCCGGAACTCGAAGAACTGGCGGATGACATCGAAGACCCGCAGGAGGCGATGGCCAAGGAGAAGGGCCTCACCTACGTCAAGCTCGACGGCGACATCGGCATCCTCGGCAACGGTGCCGGCCTCTGCATGTCGACGCTCGACGTGGTCGCCCAGGCCGGTGGCGATCCCGCCAACTTCCTCGACGCCGGCGGCGGCTCCAAGGCCGACGCGATCTACGACGCGCTCGAGGTGATCACCTCGGATCCCAAGGTCAAGGCGGTCATCTTCAACATCTTCGGCGGCATCACCCGTTGCGACGAGGTCGCCAAGGGCATCATCGAGGCCACCTCGAAGATGGACCTGGACCTGCCGCTGGTCGTCCGCCTCGACGGCACCAACTCGGAAGAGGGTCTCCGCCTTCTGGCCGAAGCGGGTCTGAGCAACCTCCACAACGAAGCCACGATGCTCGGTGCCGCCAGGCGCGTCGTCGAACTGGCCGGAGAGCAGGTGCCCTCGTGAGCATCATCATCGACGAGAACACACGCCTGGTCGTCTCGGGCCTGACCGGCCACGAAGGCACCTTCCACGGACTCCGGAACAAGGAGTACGGCACCAACCTGGTCGCCGGCGTCACCCCCGGCAAGGGTGGCGCCGACGTCGAAGGCGTACCGGTCTACGACTCGATCGCCGAAAGCGTGGAGGCCGAAGGCGCCAACACCTCGATGGTCTTCGTCCCGGCCAGGTTCGCCGGGGCCGCGATCAACGAAGCGATCGACTCCGGCGTGGACACGGTCATCGCCATCACCGAGGGCATCCCGGTCATGGACATGCTGCCGACCTACTGGAGGGCGAAGGAGAAGGGGGTGACCCTGATCGGGCCGAACTGCCCCGGGATCCTGTCCCCGGAGAAGGCCAACGTCGGCATCATCCCCGCGCAGTTCTTCGACCGCGGCAAGATCGGCGTCGTCTCCAAGTCGGGCACCCTGACCTACCAGATCGGCAACGAGCTGAAGCAGGCCGGCGAGGGCAACACCTCGATCGTCGGCATCGGCGGCGACCCGATCGTCGGCTCCGACTTCATCGACGTCCTCACCCTCTTCGAGCAGGACGACGAGACCGAGCTGATCGTCATGGTCGGCGAGATCGGCGGCGACGCCGAGGAGCGGGCCGCGGACTTCATCAGTGAAAGCATCACCAAGCCGGTCGTGGCCTATATTGCCGGCTTTACCGCCCCGCCCGGCAAGCAGATGGGCCATGCCGGAGCGATCATCTCCGGTTCCTCGGGGACCGCGCAGGCCAAGCAGGAGGCCCTCGAGGCCAAGGGCGTGCGGGTCGGCGAGAGCCCGACCGAGGCGGCCAGGATCGCCGTCGAGACGCTCCGCTCGAGGTGACCGGGACCCCGTCCCGGGGACCTGGCCCGTTGCGCGAGGGCCTGCGTGCCTGGGGTGAGCTGACCGGACTCTGGGCGCTCGCGGTCTCCTACCCGCTGCTGACCGCGAGCGTCAGCGGCATCGACGGCCTCACCTCGGTGAGGGTCGACCGGCTGGACGTGGTCCTGTTCGTCCTGCTTGTCGTCTTCGTGGTGCCGGCGGTCGGGTTCCTGGTCGAGTTCATCGCGGGTCTCGTCAGCACGACCCTTCGGAAAGGCGTCCACGCCGGAATGCTGGGCCTGACCGCTTCCGTGTTCGTGCTGCGCTTCGCGGTCGACCACGGCGTGACCGGATGGAAGGGTCCCGCCCTGGCACTGATCGCGGCCGCCCTGATCGCGGCCGCCTACCTCTTCTCCGAGTTCGTGAAGTCGATGGCGCTGATCCTCATCGTGTTGACGCCGGTGGTCGTCATCGCCTTCGCGGTCTCGGGTCCGACCTCGGCGCTCTTCACACCCGATTCGCGCGACACCGGTGAGCTCGCGGCGGCCAACAAGGCGCCCGTGGTGATCCTGCTGCTGGACGAACTCCCGCTGGCGGCGCTCGAGAGC
Source organism: uncultured Solirubrobacterales bacterium (assembly GCA_963695885.1). Classification (GTDB taxonomy): domain Bacteria; phylum Actinomycetota; class Thermoleophilia; order Solirubrobacterales; family 70-9; genus 67-14. The sequence continues at coordinate 18,610 of CAVOIH010000007.1, forward strand.
AGCCCGGGAGTGATCGACAGGGAACGCTTTCCGAACTTCGCCCGCCTCCCCCGCGAGACGACGTGGTACCAGCGCGCCCTCAGCTCCACCGACAGCACGGTCATCGCGGCTCCGGCGCTGTTCACCGGCAAGGTGCCGGACGACGGCAAGACGCCCCCCGGCCTGCCCGACTACCCGGACAACCTCTTCAACTACCTCGACCGCGCCGGCTACGACGTCTGGGGCAGCGAGTGGATCACCGACATCTGTCCCCATGACGTCTGCGCGCGGACCCGGGACCGGACGGCCCGCCTGACCCGCCTCATGACCAACGGCTGGGAGTTCGGCCGGCCGATCCCGCTGCCCGACGACAAGGACCTGATCGAGGCGGCAAAGTTCCGGGACGAACACGACCGGCTCCCGCCCCAGTCGCGGCGGGTCAACGACTTCATCGGCGCGATCAACTCCGGCGACCATTCGGCCCTGGTGCTCCACCTCATGCTGCCGCACGTTCCCTGGGAGTACCTGCCGAACGGCAAGAAGATGAACGGCGTCCCGATCACCGCCGAACTGACCGGGCCGCCGAACGAAGTCAAGGGACAGCTCCAGCGGATGATGCTGCAGACCCAGTTCCTCGATTCGGAGATCGGCCGCATCGTCAGGGCCATGAAGGCTTCGGGTGCCTGGGACGAATCGCTGTTCGTGGCACTCGCCGACCACGGCGGCACCATGGAGGCCGGGATACCGCGACGGGGAGCCACCCCCGAGACCGAGGGCTGGATGCTGCCGGTGCCGCTATTCGTCAAGTTCCCGGGGCAGAAGAGAGGGAAGGCCGTCGGGCGGCCGGTGGCGACGGAAGACCTGACGCCGACGGTCCTCGACACCCTGGGCATCGACCCGGGCGATCCGTCACTGGATCCCGCGACCAGATCTCTCCGGTCGGACCAGGCACCGGTAACCGGCATCGACGTCATCACGACCGTCACACCGCCCTTCACGACGACCGCCAGGGAAGTCGAGCGTGAGTTCCGCCGGGCCGTGGCCCACGTCGGCGACGTCTTCCCGGACCCGTCGCTGTATGTGACCGGGGGACACCGCGGCCTGATCGGAAAGCGGGCTTCCCGCGAAGCCGGCCTCGAGCCGCTCGAGTTCACGAACGCCGACCCCGCGTCGTACTCGGACGTGGACCTGGACGGCAACACGCTCCCCGCCTGGGTCAGCGGCACGGTAGCCGGTGACGGAGTGGATGAGAAGACGGCCCTCGCGATCGCCATCAACGGGAAGGTCGCCGGCACGGCACGACCCTGGGCCGAGGGCGCCGGCACACAATTCTCGGCCGTGGTCGACCCGAGCTACTTCAAGAACGGCCCCAACGGGATCGAAGTCTTCCGGGTAAACCGGTAGCGGGGCCGAGGGAGGCACGGAAAATGCGCCGGCGCGACCCGCTCATCGCCTGGTTTCAGTACGCCGGGCTCTGGGCGCCGGTCTTCGAGATCCCCGGGTGAGCCGGGCCCTCGCCCGCGGCGACAGGCTCTAAGATCGGCGTCCCGATCCAAACGCGACAAGGCAGGCCCGTATGCCCGAAACGATCAGCTTTGCCCGAGGTGCCCCCAGTCCCGACCTGATTCCGGTCAACGCCGTGCGCACGGCCACGGCCAAGGCCCTGGAAGACGACTGGCAGAAGGCCCTCTCCTACGGGGTGGGCATCGGGCACCCGGGGCTCTGCGCCTGGATCGCCGGCCGGCACGGGCTGGCCGACGCGAGCCAGGTGATGGTGACCAACGGGTCGCTGGAAGCCGGCGCGATGCTCTTCCGCCACCTGCTCGGCCCCGGTGACCGGGTGATCGTCGAACAGCCCTCCTACGACCGAACGCTGCTGCTGCTGGAGCAGCTCGGAGTCGAGTTCGTACCGGTGGCGCTGGAGGAGGACGGGCTCGACGTCACCGCCGTCGAAGCCGCGCTGGCCGACGGCCCGGTGAAGCTCGTCCACGTGATCCCCAACTTCCACAACCCGGCCGGCTGCACGCTGTCGGAGGAGAAGAGGAAGCGGCTGGTCGAGCTGGCCGCGGAACATGACTTCACGATCTTCGAAGACGATCCGTACCGCGAGCTGCCGTTCGGCGACCTGCCGCCGCCGACGATGCTCTCGATGGACACCGCCGGCAAGGTGGTTCACGCCTCGTCGTTCTCGAAGACGGTCAGCCCCGGAGTCCGCACCGGCTACCTGGCGGGGCCCGCCGGCCGCATCAAGGAACTGGCGAAGGTGGCGAACGAGACCTACATCTCGCCGAACATGCTCTCCGGCTCCCTGGTGCTCGAACTCTGCGAGTCCGGCGCGCTCGACCGGAACATCGAAGTGGTGAAGGCCGCGCTGCGGGAGAGAAGGGATGCCTTGATCAAAGCCCTCGGAGAGCACCTGCCTTCGGCCGGTTTCGTCGTGCCCGGCGGGGGCTACTTCCTCTGGGCCGACCTCGGCGAAGGGTTCGACACGGTCGACCTCGCCGCGAAGGCCAAGGAGGCCGGCGCACCATTCATCCCGGGAACCGACTTCATGCTCGAAGGCGGCAACACCAGCCTGCGCTTTTCCTTCGCTTCGGTTCCGCCCCAGTTCATCGACGAAGGAGTTGCCCGTATCTCAGCGGCAGCCTGACTCTGTCGCCGACCTGAGATCGCAATGGCCGCTTTCGCCGGCGCCTACGTCAAGTCCAACTTCATCCGGGCGTTCACAGGCCTGCCCGCAGGTCCGGCGGACGCTGACCTTTAGCGGCAGTGGCCGATGAGCCAGGGGGTCGAGCGACGCACCACCGGTGACTCGAACCGGGTGGAAAGGAAATCGTCCAGGCTGCGGGGGTTCCAGTGGTTGACGTGCTCGGGGTGGTTGCCCCAATCCTCGAGGTACTTGCCGCGGGCGAGGCTGCCAAAGCGGAACCACGGCTCTGACGGCACGGAGACGATCAGGTCCCCGCGGCACACGCGGGCAAGTTCGGCGAGCGCCGCTTCCGGTTCGGGGATGTGTTCGAGGACCTCGAGGCAGAACACAAGGTCGAAACTATCGTCCGGGAACGGGAGTGCGAGGAGGTCGGCTACCTGAAATTCGCCGCCGGGGATGCGCTTGCTCGAGAACTCGACCGATTCCGGATTGAGGTCGACCCCGGTCACCGCGTCGGGCAGGTACCGGCCCAGGCGTTCCAGCGACTCGCCCTCGCCGCACCCGGCATCAAAGACGGCGGTGGGCGCGAGCCGAGCGATCTCGTCGGCAACGCGGTCGTAGAAGCGGTCGATCAGCCTCCGGACGACGGGGTTGCCGGTCTGGAACTTCTCGTAGTTGCTGGTTTCCACGGGCGCGGGGTCAGCGGCCGTAGCGGTCGGGTGAGATGACCAGCTGGTCGGGCAGGGCGGCGCGGGGGGGCGGTGCCGGATCTGCCCGCACCGTCACCGTTTCGGCGACCGTGCGGGTGACCTCGTGGTCGCCGTCTCCGGCAGTCACTACAACCGCTTCGCTCTCGCTCGATGACACCTTGCCGGTCAGTCCCGGCTCGAGACCGATGTCCTTCAGGTAGTGGAGCAGGCCTTCGGCTTCGTTCTCGAAGCGGAGGACCATGACCTCGGCACCGACGTCGACATCGGCCAGCGGGGCCCCTTCTTCGCGCACCCCGTCGATCGGGTGGCCGTGGGGACAGGTCTTGGCGTCGCCGATCGCGGCACGCATGCGTGCCTCCAGCACCGGGGACATGGCGTGCTCGAGCCGCTCCGCTTCTTCGTGAACCTCGTCCCAGGGAATCTTCAGGACGTCGGTGAGGAAGCGCTCGATCATGCGGTGCCGGCGGGTGATCTGCTCGGCCTCGGTGCGGCCGTCCTCGGTCAGGTGGAGGATCTTGTCGGCGCTACGGGTGACGTAGCCGTCACGTTCGAGGCGCTTGATCATCTCGTGGACCGTGGGCGGAGAGAGCTGCATCGCGCGGGCGATGTTGGCCCCGGTGATCGGCAGCCCTGCCTCCATCAGCCAGAAGATGGTCTGGAGGTACTCCTCTTCGGCGATCGTTGCTGAATCGTTCGACATGGACCCTGATACTAGAGGTCAGGCGCGGCTCATGATCGAGGTCACGACCGCCTCGTAGAACCCGTCGCCGCTCCGCCCCTCGGTCACCGTGACGTTGTCGAAACCGGCGATCGCCGCCTTGACCCCGGGATCGCGCTCGGGCCCATTGGCGACGATGAAGAACCGCCCCACCGCCGGCGCGACTTCGAGGTCCTCGACCGAGTCACCGACGCCAACCGTCTCCTCCCTCGCGTATCCCCTCGCCCGGGCGTGTGCGGCGACGGCACTGGCTTTGGAGACGCCCCGGGGGACCAGGTGGTAGGCGTGCGGGGTCTCGATGCCGGGCATCGGCCGGTTGATCGCGCCGTTGTCGAGCAGCCGAAGGTCGCCGTGACCCTCCTCTTCGAGCAGCCGGTTGACCTCGGCAGTGTCGACGTCCCCGCGAAAGAGGTGAGACATCTCCCGGCCGAGGTGCCAGGGCTCGTGGAACTCGAGCCTGTCCGGGTACGTCTCGAAAAGCATGTCCGGAATGCCGCGGGCCGACATCTGCTCGACCACGGTCAGCTCCGGGTCGTGTTCGAAGTCGCCGGTCATCATGGTCAGTTCACGTTCGATCTCGAAGGCCGAGCCCGCCTCGAAGATGTACGAGGCCTGGCCGATGATCCGGGCGTCCTCGTGAACCTGGACCCGTCGCCGCCCGGACATGATCACGACCTCGACCCCGGCCCTCGAGCAGGCTTCGAGCCCCCGCGCCTGCATCATCGAGAAGTTGCCGTCGTGGTCCTTGAAGAGCGAGGCACCGCGCCCGAGCAGGGTCCCGTCGAGGTCGGTGTAGACGCAGCGGAGGCCCATGCTTTCAGACCGTACCGTCGGTGGCGATCGGTAGTGCCGGCCGCCGGGCGGGCCTCACGGCCAGGGAACCGGGCACCCCTTCCGCCGCGGTGATCGAGCCGAGGTCGTCCCGGCCGAGGGTGGCCAGGGTCGACGCGAGGGCCTCGATCACCTCGTTCGACATCCTCCCGAGCGCGGCGAGCGGCTGGTGGGCGTTCCGCTTGGTCCCGAGTCCGACCTGGGCCATCGCCCCGATCCCGATCAGGTTCCAGACCTCGACCAGCATCGCGATCTCGACGCCGTAACCGGTGAAGAACGGGATCGACTCGAGCAGTTCGCGGCGGGCGGCCACCTCCCCCGCCAGGGGCTGGTCGAACCAGGCGAGTTCGGGCACGGTCCTCGCGAGCAACGGGCGGGCGGTGAGTTCGGTCACCCGGCCGCCACCGGCGGGCTGCTCGCTCCCCTGCTGGCGGAAGGGACGGCGGTACGAGCCCTTGACGAACTGCTTGCCGTCGTCGCTCGATAGCGGTCCGAGAATCCCGGTCACGTAGTGGCGCCCGAAGTCGGCGATGTCTCCGTCGACGAACACGACGATGTCGCCGGTCACGGCTTCCAGCGACCGCCACATCGCGTCGCCCTTGCCACGGGCCGGGCCGGCCTCCGGCGAAAGCGAGTTCTCGGAGACGACCTCCGCCCCCGCGTCCCTCGCGGTCACGGCGGTCCCGTCCGGCGAGTCGGCGTCGACGACAAGGATCTGGCTGACGATTCCGGCGTCGGCGAGGACGCGCAGTTCCGCGACGGTCCGGGCGATCGTTCCCGCGGTGTTGCGGGTCGGCACCACCACCGACACCGGGGCAGGCAGCCTCGCGGGAAGTTCAGCCGCGGCGAAGTCCGTGTGGTCGTAGGTGTCTAGCATCGTCGGTGTGACTGTCCAGAACTTGAAACTGCGTGGTGCTGCGGGCGAGATTAACGTAGCGCGGCCAATCGTGGTCGGCGTGGTCAACGCGACCCCGGACTCCTTCTCCGACCGCGGCGACCGGTCAACTGCGGGCTCGGTGAGGCAGGTCCACGAACACCTGGAGGCCGGCGCCGGCGTGATCGAGGTCGGTGGCGAGTCGAACGTGACCAACCGTCCCGCGGTGACCGCCGGGACCGAGATCGCACGGGTCCTGCCGGTGGTCGAGGCCGCGGTCGAAGCCGGAGCGATCGTCTCGATCGACACCTACAAGCCGAAAGTCGCCGAGGCCACCCTCGAAGCCGGGGCCTCGATCGTCAACGACATCAGCGGCGGTGGCAGCGGCGAGATGCTCGCGGTCTGCGCCGCACGCGGTGCGGCCGTGGTCGTGATGCACACCGAAGTCCCGCCGAAGACCCAGAAGTGGGACGAAGGCCTCTACCCCGGCGGCGTGATCAGCCGGCAGGTCGAGTTCTTCGAGGGACGGCTCGCCGCCCTGGCCGCGGCGGGCATCGAACGTGACCAGGTCGTGCTCGACCCCGGACCGGACTTCGCCAAGACGCCGGCCCAGACGGTGGAGTCGCTGCGCGGGCTCGACCGTCTGAACGAGCTCGGCTGCCCCCTGATGCTGGCGATCTCCCGCAAGGACTTCATCGGCGCCCTGAGCGGCCGGCCGCCGGGCGAGCGCAGCGCCGGGACGTTCGCCGCACTGGCCTTCGGGCTCGAGCACGGCGCGAAGCTGCTCCGCGTCCACGATGTGCGGGGTACTGTGGACTTCCTCCGGGTCTGGCACGCCCTCCGGGGCGAGGACGAGGTCCCGGCCGGCCTGCGCATCGCCGAGGACATCCGGCGTGAACCGGCCGCCGGGGACGGGTTTGGCTGAATCACTGCTCAGCTCCCGCTGGGCGGTGGCGATCGACCCCGCCCGCCGCGACGGCCGCATCCTGAAGACGCGGAACGAGCCCGCGGCCGAAGCTGTGAGCGGGCCACTGCCGGAAGCGCTCGACCCGTCCCTCGCGGCAGCACTGGCCGGCCGGGGGATCGACTGGCTCTACGGCCACCAGCAGGAGGTCTGGGACGCCAGCCGCGACGGCAGCGTGATCGTCACCACCGGCACGGCCTCGGGCAAGTCGCTCGCCTTCAACCTGCCCGTGCTCGATTCGATCGCCGCATCGGCCAAGGCCCGGGCGCTCTACCTCTATCCGACGAAGGCCCTCGCCCAGGACCAGGGGCGCTCCCTGTCCCGGCTGATGGCGCCGAACCTGCGGGCGGCGATTTACGACGGCGACACCCCGAAGGACGAGCGCGCGCCGGTCCGCCGGCGCAGCAACCTGGTCCTGACCAACCCCGACATGCTCCACGTCGGAATCCTGCCTCACCACCGGATCTGGGGCGACTTCCTCCAGAATCTCGAGTGGGTGGTGATCGACGAGGCACACACCTACCGCGGCGTTTTCGGCTCGAACGTCGCCAACGTGGTCCGCCGCCTCAGACGCATCGCCCGGGCCTACGGGGCCGAGCCGAAGTTCGTCCTCGCCTCGGCGACGATCGCCAACCCCGGCGAACTGGCCGAGCGGCTGGTCGGCGAACGGTTCACCCTGGTCGACACCGATACCGCCCCGCGGGCGACCCGCGAGATCAACGTGTGGAACCCGCCGCTGATCAACCCCGCGACCGGCGCCCGCCGCTCGGCGCTGGCCGAGGCCGCCGACCTGCTGGCGGAGCTGGTCGCGCACGACATCAGGACGATCTGTTTCCTCAAGAGCCGGCGCGGCATCGAGCTGATCCGCAAGTTCGCGGCGGAGAACCTCGAGCGCCGCGGGCGGCCGGACCTCGCCGGGAAGATCGCGCCGTACCGGGCGGGCTACACCCCGGCCCAGCGCCGCGGCATCGAGAACGACCTGGTCGAAGGGCGACTGCTCGGGGTCGTGTTGACCGACGCCCTCGAACTCGGCATCGACATCGGGGAGCTCGATGCCGCGATCTGCGTCACCTTCCCGGGCACCGTCGCCGGCCTGCGACAGATGTGGGGACGCGCCGGCCGGAGGCGTCCCGGCCTCGCGGTCTACATCGCCGGCCAGGACGGCCTCGACCAGTACTTCTGCCGGCACCCGGAGGAGTTCCTCGAACGGCCGGTCGAGGCCGCGATCCTCGACCACCGGTCGCCGGAGATCCGGGCCCAGCACCTGGTCGCCGCCGCGTACGAACTGCCGCTCTCCGCGGAAGACGGCGAGTGGTTCGGTTCGGACTTCGCCGAGGCCACCGAGTCGCTGGTCCGGCGCGGCGAGCTGCGCCAGGCGGTCGGTGGGCTGGTTCCGCGGAAGCCCGGATTCGTCGCGGCCTCCGTTTCGCTCCGCTCGTCGTCCGCCGAGAACATCGCGGTGATCGACCTGGATTCCGGCGAAGTAATCGGCACGGTCGAGTTCGGGCGGGCCTTCACCACGATCCATCCCGGCGCGGTCTACATGCACTTCGGCAATTCATACGAGGTGGAGCGGCTCGACCTCACGGGCGCCCAGGCGGTCGTCCGGCCGTTCGACGGCGAGTGGTACACCAGGCCGAAGCAGGAGACCGACATCTTCATCGACCGGGTCCTCGCGAAGAAGGAGGTCGCGGGGGTCGAACTCAACTTCGGGGAGATCTCGGTGACCGACCAGGTCACCGCCTACCAGCGGATCCTCACCGCCGACCAGGAGGCGATCGACCTGGTCGACCTCGACCTGCCCGAACAGGAGTTCCGCACCAAGGGCCTCTGGTACACCGTGCCGCAGTACATGACCCCCGAGCTGCCCCTGAACGGCCTGCTCGGTGCCCTCCACGCAACCGAGCACAGCCAGATCGCGGTGCTGCCCCTGATCGCCATGTGCGACCGCTGGGACATCGGCGGCCTCTCGACCAACATCCACGCCCAGACCGGGCAACCGACCATCTTCATCTACGACGGCCACCCCGGAGGCATCGGGCTCACCCGCCGCGGTTACGACTGCTTCGAGCGCCTGGTCACCGACGCGCTCGGCCTGGTCAGCGAGTGCCCGTGCGAGTCCGGATGCCCCTCATGTGTCCAGAGCCCCAAGTGCGGCAATCTGAACGAGCACCTGTTCAAGGCCGGTGCGATCGACCTGATGGGAGCCATGCACGAAGCCCTCCGGCAAGACGCGCCCGCCGCATCGCAATAGATAGCCTGCCTAAGGCTTGGCGAGGTAGCTCAGTTGGTAGAGCACACGACTGAAAATCGTGGTGTCGCCGGTTCGATCCCGGCCCTCGCCACTGCGGTAGAGCGTTCATTGCTCGCTTTATGTAGTGGATAGTTTTTGGGGCCACCCTGAGAGTCATAGTTTTATGCTCTAGGCGAGTTTTCTGCTGATATAGTAGAAAACATGTTTCAAGCAGAAAATCGAGGACTTCGCGCATTGTCGGCCGCATTGGAAGGGACCCGGGTCGAGTTGGCTCCCGCCAGCTCGAACTCTGACCTGGTCGCGTATCCATCTGACGGCCAACCCATCTCGTTGACGATCAAATGGGCGGGTCTCGGCTGGCCTCAACAAGTGAGACAAGCCGCTTCGGAAATCGAAGAGCCGTGGCCAAACAACTTGATCATTGTCGCGAAGCACTTCTCTCCAGGAGCACTCGAGTGGATGCGTGAACGAGGAGCGAACTGGGCGGACGAGACCGGGCAAGCGCGAATCCTCGGTCCAAATGGGCTAGTGGTTGTACGGGAGCCAGCCCCAGGCCCTTCGCCGGAATCTGCCGGCAAAGCGACGATCAAGTGGTCGAAATCAGCAATCGGCGTGGCCGAATTCATCCTTTCCAGCCCTGATCACCCGCTACGAACCAAGGAAATCGCAATCGCCTCGGGATGGTCAGTGCCTCAAGTTGCGAGCGTGCTTCAAGTTTTCGATACTCAAGGTTGGACCGCTAAACGAGGCCCAGCCAGGGGGCCGAGTTCCTACCGAGACCTCATTGACGCTGATGGAATGCTCAATTCATGGAGCACAGCTCTTTTGGAGACACCTCGCGAATCACGCATCGTCCATAGAGCCACAAAGGATGTGATGTCTTACTTGCGTGATGAACTGACGCCTCTAATGAACGAGAGCGTCGCGTGGGCTGTCAGTGGTTGGGGCGCGTTAGAGCTACTGGCCCCCTTCTCCACCGCTACGCCGTCGCTCCACGTATATGTTGCCGAAACCGATTTCGTCGGAACTCTAGATCGGGTGTTCAAAGATGCTCGCCTTCGCGAAGTAGATGAAGGTGGCCGATTTACCTTTTGGTCTTTGGACGATCGTTTACTCGCACAGCCTCACCGGGTGAAAAATACTCCCGTTACCACCCCTCCAAGACTTTTCGCTGATCTTTCGTCGTTTGGCGGACGAGGACATGATGTCGCCATCCATGCCAAAGAAGAGTTGTTTGATCCTCTTCATGACCGACCACTCGAGTCGCAATGAGTGAGCAACGATCCCAAGAGGCCCGAGGTTTGGCTGAGTCGGCCCTAATCCGCTTGATTCACGCAATCGACGACGATGATGTCTTTCTTGTGGTCCTTGGCGGCTTGGTCCCTGAGTACCTGGCGAGCGAAAGCGAAATGGTGCCAGAGCACTTGGGAACAACCGACGTTGATGTATTGCTCATCTCCCACGTCGGACCTCTCATCGACTTGGGGCTACTGGAATCGGTACTTGATGACATGGAGTTCAACCCCGACCCGAATGAAGATGGGTGGAGATGGCGAGGACCGGTGGATGGAGTTCAGGTCAAGCTCGAGTTCCTGTGTGATTTGGATGACCAGCGAGAAGGTGAGGCAATCAATCCCATCGGATGCAACGTCCTCAGTGCGATGAACCTCCGAGGCACCGGATACGCGGCTCTGGATTACAAATGGGAATCGCTATCGGGAACACTCGAAAATGGTACCCAGGTGACCGTCAGGGCTCGTCTGGCAGGACTCGGCGGCTATTTGCTCTCAAAGTGCGTTGCCGCTCGAGCTCGAGGGGCGGAAAAGGACTTCTACGACTTCGTATATGTGCTGCAGCACAACCGCGCCGGGGGTCCAGAAGAAGCCGCCGCAAACCTTTTGGATGGCCCACTCGTAACGAAACTCGAGGAATTGGAGAGGACGTTCATAGAGGTTCAAGCCAGATTCGAGGATTCGAATGATGTGGGACCCAGAGGCTACGCAAGCCAGGCTTTACAGGTGGAACCCGAAAGTAGCGCGACCACCTTGCGACTCGATGCCGTCGACGTGGTCGAACGATTCTTCACCGCTTTGAATTCGCAAGAAGCTCCGGACCGAATCTCTAGTCGTCACGGAATTCGTTGAGCACCTCCTGGGGCATCGGCAGCGACGGTCGCCACTCCACCCTTCTCATGGAGGCGTCAACCATCTCCACGTCGAGGCGACCCTGTTGT
>CAVOIH010000008.1:0-254757 GCA_963695885.1 uncultured Solirubrobacterales bacterium
GGCCGACTACGGCGACGTCGTGGCCACCGTCACGGTCAGCTCGGCCAACCCGGCTTCGGAAGACCTCGACCGTTCGGCTATCCGATGCCAGTTACCCTGCAGCGAGGGCACCCGGAAGCTGACCCCGGGTCAGCAGCAGCTTTGCTCGAACTCCTGATCCGTCCCCGGCCCCCTCGCCGCCGCCGAGCCGCCGGATAGTTCCGGCCCGCTCGGACCTTCGGGCGCTTGCGGCGCGACGGGGTCGGGTCGCCGTGCCCGGCGCCAGCTTCCGGGCGCTGATCAGAAAAGCGGTGTGCCCGCGCATATTGTGTTGGGGCCGCACTGCCAGCCCGACCACGTTCCATCCCCGCTGCATCGTCTCCCAGGCTCGGGGCTCCGTCCAGCACTGCTGCTCGCGCAGCGCCTCCACGGTTTTGGACAGCTGCGTCACGGTGGCGACGTAGATGATCGGTACCCCGGCGACCAGGGCCGTCGACACGGTGTCCAAGACGTCCCACGGTGCCAGCATGTCCAGCACTACCCGGTCCACCTCGGTATCCCCCGTCGCTCCACTCGCCCCGGAGCCCCGCCGCCCGGGTAGTCGGCGAGGTCGGCGATCCGCAGATCCCAGCTCGCCGGCCGCTCACCGAAGAAGGTCTCGACATTGCGGATCGCGTGGACGGCGTGGTCGTCGCGCACCTCGTAGGAGATGACCTGACCGGTGGGTCCCACCGCACGCAGCAGGGAACACGTCAGGGCGCCGGACCAGCACCCAGCCTCGAGCACCCGGGCGCCGGGGAAGATATCGCCCTCGTGCACGATCGGTTCTGAATCCGACCCGGCCGGCGAGCCGACCGCCTCCGACTTCGAGGGCCTCGACGAGAGCCTGAACCCCGAAGTCGGGTCGAATGCCGTGTCGCTCGGTTCGGAAGCGACCTCGACCGGCAAGGGAATGCTGTTCGGGAACCCCCACTTCCCGTGGTCGGGCACCGAGCGCTTCTACCAGGCACAGCTGACCATCCCGGGCAAGATCAACGTCAGCGGAGCCAGCCTCCTCGGCGCGCCGGTCGTGCTCATCGGTCACACCCGGAACCTCGCCTGGAGCCACACCGTCTCCACTTCGCGCAGGTTCATGCTCTACAAGGAGACACTCGCCCCGGGCGATCCGACCTCGTACATCGTCAACGGCCAGACGAAGAAGATGGATTCCGTGAACGTCACCGTCGCGGTCAAGCAGCCGGACGGGACCCTCGAGAACGAGACCAGGACCCTGTACTCGACCGAGCACGGTCCGGCCGTCGCCATTCTCCAGGGCATTCCGCTCGGATGGAGTGAAGACACGGTCTACACGCTGCGCGATCCGAATGCGGATGGCCTGCGCTTCATCAACCACTTCTTCGACGCCGACCGTTCGCAGAGCGTCAGCGACATGGTGAAGACGCTGAAGCGGAACCAGGGCGTGCCCTGGGTCAACACCATCGCGGCCGACTCCAAGGGCAACGCCATGTATGCCGACATCTCGGTCACCCCGGACGTCACCCCCGAGCGGTTCGCCGCGTGCGGCACCCCCGGCATCGGCGAACTGGCCTGGAGCCAGGCGCGGGTCGCGGTGTTCGACGGATCGAAGGGCTCGTGTGGCCCGCAGCTCCAGCCCGGAGCGGTGGCCAAGGGCATCCTTTCGCCCGGTCAGATGCCGCTCCAGATCCGCAAGGACTACGGCTCGAACATGAACGACAGCTACTGGCTGTCGAATCCGGAAGCCCCGCTCGAGGGATTCCCGGAGATCATCGGCGCCGAGAAGACCCAGCGGGCACTCCGGACCCGGAACGGCCTGGTTCAGATCGAGCAGCAGCTCGCGGGTGGCGGCAAGTTCGACCTGGCCCGCGTCCAGGGGTTCACCACCAACAACCGGAACTACTCCGCGGAACTCCTGGCCGACGAGATGGTGACCTACTGCAAGGCGAACCCGGTCATCGACGGAGTCAACGTCGCCGAGGCCTGCACGATCCTCGACAACTGGGACAAGACCGAGAACATCGATTCGGTCGGTGCGCCGTTGTGGCGCGAGGTCATGTCCGAGATGCCCTCGGCCGGCCGGTACACGGTCCCCTTCGACGTGGGCGACCCGGTCCATACGCCGAGGGGCCTGAACACGGCCAACCCGGCGATCGCCGGCGCGCTGGCGGAAGCGGTCACCTACATGACCGACCGCGACGTGCCGCTCGACTCGACCTGGCGCACCAATCAGTACGTGGTGAAGAACGGCCTGAACATTCCGGTCCCCGGCGGACCGGGTGGTCATGGCGTGTTCAACGTGATCACCGCGGTGGAGAACGAGAACCCGATGGGTCAAGGAACCGGCATCTACGGTTCTGTCCTTCACGGTTCGAGCTTCATCCAGGCCGCGTCGCTCAACGGCACGAAGTGCCCGCCGGTGAAGACGATCCTCACCTACTCACAGGCCGCGACCAACGAGAAGTCGAAGCACTACGCCGACATGACCAAGCTCTTCTCCGAAGGCGGCTGGGTCAACGACCGGTTCTGCGTAGCCCAGCAGAAGAAGTCACCGGACCTCAAGGTGACGAAGCTGAACGGCGGCGCCAAGGCCGTCAAGCGGGGCTTCTAGAAGCAGCGAAGCAGCGCCGGGCCGGCCACTCTGCCGGCCCGGGCGGCAGCTTCATCCCGGCGTCCCGCGTTCCCGCATCCACCTGGGCGGAGACTTATACTGAAACCGATTGACCCGTCAATCAACTCACTATGAGAGCAGCTGTCGTCCAGATGAACACCACCCAGGACCGTGACCGGAACCTCGAGGTCGCCGAGCGTCTGGTCCGGGCTGCCGCGAAGGACGAAGGCGCCGAACTGGTGGTCCTGCCGGAGAAATGGCCCTGGCTGGCCGCCGGTGGGGAGCAGGCTGCCGGAGCCGAGCCGATCGACGGCCCGGCCATGACCGCGGCCGGTTCGTGGGCCGCTGAACTCGGCATCGACCTTCAGGCCGGCAGTTTCACCGAGACCACCACCGGCGGGGAACTGCCGAGCAATACGGCGGTCATGTTCTCGCCCGATGGGGAGATCACCGCGACCTACCGGAAGATCCACATGTTCGACGTCAACGTGGGCGGGGTCGAGTACCGCGAATCGGCTCACGAGCGGGCCGGCGGCGAGACCACCGTCGTGACTGCCGGCGAAGCCGAAACCGGCATGACCATCTGTTACGACCTGCGTTTCCCCGAACTCTTCCGCGCCCTGCTGGACGGCGGTGCAAATACCTTCACGGTCCCGGCCGCCTTCACCGCGACGACCGGACGCGCCCACTGGGAGCCGCTGCTGCGGGCCCGGGCGATCGAGAACCAGTCCTTCGTGCTCGCCGCCGGACAGGTCGGCCGTGCGACCCCCGAGCTCGAATCTTGGGGTCATTCGATGATCGTCGATCCCTGGGGCGGGATCCTCGCGATCGTCGAAGAAGGCGAAGGGTTCGCCGCCGCCGAACTCGACTTCGGCCGCCAGGCGAGTACCCGCGCCGGTCTGCCCGCACTCGAACACCGCCGGCCCGGACTCTTCTTCCATGCCTCGGAGGCAACGGCGTAGTGGCCCGCGAAGCCGCCACCGAGCGCCGCCGCCAGATCCTCGACGCCGCGGTCCGGGTCTTCGCCCGCCAGGGCTTCCATTCGACCCGGGTCGCCGACATCGCCGACGAGGCCGACGTCGCCTACGGCCTCGTCTACCACTACTTCTCATCGAAGGAGAACGTGCTCGACGAGCTGTTCTCGCAGCGCTGGTCGCTGCTGCTCGAGGCGATCGATGAGACCGACCGGACCGTTTCGACCCCGCAGCAGAAGCTCGGCGTCGTCGCCGGTTTCATCATCGATTCCTACCGTTACGACCCAGACCTGATGAAGGTGATCATCGTCGAGGTCACCCGGGCCGCCAACTCGTTCGGCCAGACCCACCTCGAGCAGATCAACGCCGCCTACAAGGGGATCGCGAAGATCGTCGCCGACGGGCAGAAGAACGGGACGTTCCGTCTCGACATCGACGCCGACTTCGCTTCCATGACCTTCTACGGGGCTATCGAACAGTTGCTCTCCGGCTGGATCTTCGGCCTGATACCCGGCAGCGAGCGCGATTTCGACGAGGCCCAGGAACTGCTGGTCAAGACGATCTGCGAAGGGCTCGACCGCCGGTGACTCCAGGGCCTGCGGTCAGGCCGCCCCGCGGGGAGGGTATTGTGGGTTCAGCTATGGAAAATGAACTCGTAAGACGCCTCGCCTGGAGCGGAATGCTGACGATCAGCGGCGCGCTGGCCACGCTCGTCGCCTCCCGTCTTGCCGCCATCGTCTATCGCCGGATCTTCGACGAGGAGCCGCCCGAATAACGATGTCCCCTCCGGATCCCTACAAGTCCCCGTCCGACAAGACCGTCGGTGAACTCGTCTTCGAGGTCACCGAGCAGACGTCGGCCCTGATCCGCGAAGAGATCGAGCTCGCCAAGACCGAGGTCAGCGAGAAGGTCACCGTCCTCGCCCGCGGCTCCGCGGTCGGGATCGCCGCCGGGGTATTCGCGTTCCTCGCGCTGATCCTCCTGATGCACGCCTTAGCGCTCGGCCTCAACTCGCTTTTCTTCGAAGGCGATCCCTGGGCCGGTTACCTGATCGAGGCCGTCCTGTTCCTCCTCGTGGCGGCCGGCGCCGGTTACTTCGCCTACAAGTCGTTCGAGAAGACGGGCGCTCCCGTGCCGACCGAAGCGATCGAAGAGGCACAGAAGATCAAGGCGACGCTCAACCCCGGAGATGAAGCCTGATGGCTGACGAACCGGACGAGTCCGGCAAGCCGAAGCCGCACGAGTCCAAGCCCTACCGGCCCGAAGGCACCGGGCCGGACGCGCCCACCGGCATCACGCCGAACCCCCGGGTACCTTCCCCGGGAGCATCGGTACCGGCTGCCGGCCAGCCCGGCTCGCCCTACGCGCCGCCGCCCCCGAAGCGCACTTCTGCCCAGATCCGCGCCGACATCGAGAACCAGCGCCAGCAGCTCGGCCGG
Source organism: uncultured Solirubrobacterales bacterium (assembly GCA_963695885.1). GTDB lineage: Bacteria > Actinomycetota > Thermoleophilia > Solirubrobacterales > 70-9 > 67-14. The sequence continues at coordinate 5,019 of CAVOIH010000008.1, forward strand.
AACGTGGACCACCTCCGCGACCGGGTCACGGAGATCACCGACTGGCGCTCACAGATCAAGAAGCACCAGAAGAAGATCGTGATCGGCGCTGTCGCCACCGGCTTCGTCGTCGGCGGCCTCATGGCGCTCCGCCGCCGCTAGCGGGCACTCCTCCGAAAACCACCAGGACCGCGCCTGAACCGCGCCGGATCGGTCAGTACAGTCGCGGGCCGCGAAAGCGATTCGGCTTGTCAGCCACGCTCTGGAGGCCTCGGGCAAGCACTCGCACTGGTTCTGTCAAGCCGAAGCGGTCGAGACCGCGGCGAACGCCAGGAAACCGGTCACGAATATCGCCATGAGGATGGTCAGTGCCCACAGGGTGGCCAGGCTCAATCTTTCGCGACGGGAAGGCTGCATCGTTGGATCCCCCGAATCTTGGTTCGACTGGAAAGGTTGACCCAGAAACAATGGGTACGGCCAGGAGTTGCGCTACCCGTTCTCGTTCCTGCGGAAGATGTCATCGGTCACTGATGCGACGCGGTCGAGGAACAGGATCCCGTCGAGGTGGTCGATCTCGTGGAGGACGCAGCGGGCTTCGAAACCGCTGACTTCGAACGATTCACCGCGAGTCTCGACGGTCGCCTTCCGGGGCCGCCTGACGTTGGCAGTCAGGTCCGGGAGCGAGAGGCAGCCTTCGCGGCTGACCTTGGTGCCTTCGGACCGGCTGACGACCATCGGATTCACCAGCTCGATCAGGCCGTGCGACCCGGCGCCATGCGGGTGCCCGGAGATGTCGACGACCGCTACGCGCAGCGGGATCCCGATCTGAGGCGCCGCGATGCCGACGCACCGGTCGTGGGCCCGCATCGTGTCGAGGAGGTCGGCCAGTGCCTCTTCGGCTTCGGAACGGGTGGCTTCCTGCGCAACCCGCTTCAGGATGGGCGCGGGATAGACAAGAACGTCACGAACAGCCACGGGTCAGCGAAGATCCAAGACTGGCAGTGAAATTGCCTCCTCAGGAGGCAATTTCACTGCCACGGCGTGCTGGTCAGAGGCTTTCGGCATCGAGCTCGGTCAGGATCACTTCGACTTCGTGGCCGAGGCCGAACCTGGTCAGTGCGTCAGCGGCATCGGATTCGCCGGTCTCCGGGATCGAGAGTTCCATCATCAGGGTGTAGACGGGCTTCTCATCGGTGCCGGTCCGGCGTGTCCTCAGGTCGGTGATGTTGATCTGGCGGACGGCGAGGCTCTCGGCGACGCCGTGGACGATCCCCGGCTGGTCGGCGCCGTAGACGGTGAGCACGTGGGTCGCCCGGGGACCGCGCTCGAGGTCTTCGACCGGGCTGACCGTGATCGCGGCCAGGCCGAACTCGCGCCCGGCCTCTTCCAGACGGGCCGACAGCTCGTCGGGCGAGGTGTCATCGGGGACCGACACGATCAGCATGACCGCGAACTGGCCGTGGAGGATCGACATCTGCGAGTCGTCGATGTTGCCGTCCATCTCCAGCAGGACCGAGGTGATGCCGGCGACGATGCCCGGCCGGTCCCGGCCGATGGCCGTGACCGCGAGATTCAAAACTTGGAGCCGACCAGGTCGGTGGGCACGATGCCGAGGGCCAGCATCCCCGGGCCGGCGTGGATGCCGAGCACGGCCGACATCTCGTCGAGGAAAGCACCTTCGCACTGGAATACCTCGCGGCAGTGCTCCGCGAGTTCGGCCGCGAGCTCCGGGGACGCGCTGTGCTGGACCGTCCAGGTGGTCTCGCCACGGGCCGCGACCTCGACCGCCGTGTCCTTGAGGAGCTGGACGGCACGCCCCTGGGTTCGAACCTTGTCCACGGGCTTTACGGTCTCTTCGAGGGTGATGATCGGCTTGATCTTGAGGGCACCGCCGATCATCGCCTGGGCGCTGCCGATGCGGCCACCCTTCCGCAGGTATTCGAGGGTGTCGACCATGATCCAGGTCTCCAGGCCCTCGCGGGCGGCTTCGGCCCGCGCGACGGTCTCGGCGACCGACTTGCCGGAATTGATCGCGTTGGCGGCGGCGAGAGAAGTGAGGGCCAGACCGCCGGCGGTGGTGCGTGAGTCGACCACCGTTATGTGCTCGCCACCCTTGCCCTCGGATTCCAGGTGCTCGGCGGCCTGCCGGGCCGCCTCGCAGGTCCCGGAGATGCCCGAGGAGATGTGGAGCGACACGATCTCCTTGCCCTGTTCGAGCAGGGGCTCGTACACTTTCATGAAATCGCCGATCGAGGGCTGCGACGTGGTCGTCATCTGATCGCTCTCGAGAACCGACTTGTAGAACGCGTCGTAGTCGGTGATCTCGTTCTCGGGACGCTGTTCCCCGTTCATGATCACGTAGAGGTTCACGATCTCGATCTGGAGGCGCTCGCGGTCATCGGCGGTCAACGAGGCGGTCGAGTCGGTGACCAGGGCGATGGCTGGATCGTCGGACACGCCACGGTTGTATCAGACAACGTGCGCCGGGGCGGGCTTATCTAGAGTGTCTCCAATGGACACGCCGGTTCTGTTTCGCTGCCCGACCCCGACCGACAGCCTCTGCGCCTGCGGCGGGGCGGCCAGGGCCCTGAAGAAGACCGGGGTCGGGTTCGAAACGAGGAAGGTTCCGTATTCGAAGTCGAAGCGTCCGGAGATCGTCGAACTGACCGGTCAGAAGCGGGTTCCCGTGCTGATCGACGGCGACGAGGTGATTCACGACTCGAAGCGCATCGAGGAGTACGTTGAGCGCAAGTGGGGCAAGACATAAAACCGGGCCCCGACGTCTTGATCCACGCTTCGCGCGGATACAAGGCGGCGAGACCTCAGGGACCGCTTCCTGACGCCTTGGTCCACGCTTCGCGGAGACCAGGACGGCGAGGCGCTAATCTAGTGTTATGGCCGATACACCCGAAGCAGCAATCACCCTGACCGAAATCGCCGCCGAGAAGATCGCCGAGATGATCGGTGACCAGCCGGAAGGCGAAGAGCAGGCCCTGCGTGTGGCCGTGCGCGGTGGTGGCTGTTCCGGGTTCCAGTACGCCCTCGCCTTCGACAACAAGGGCGAGGACGACCATGTCTTCGAGCATCGCGGCGTCGCCGTGATCGTCGACAAGACCAGCATGCAGTTCGTGCTCGGTTCCGAGGTCGACTACGTCGAAGGCCTGACCGGCGCCGGCTTCCAGGTCAACAACCCGAACGTGGTTGCCGCCTGTGGCTGTGGCTCGTCCTTCCAGGTGAAGGACGAAGAGGAGTCTTCGGTCCCCGCCTGAGGGGTCACCAACACCGGAGGTTCTCTTGAAAGGCGCCACGGGCGCCTTTTTTCGCTGAACAGGACCGGCTCGGAGCCCGGCTGAACCTGCCCGGGGCTTTTTCACCGACCTTTCACTTTTCGTAACCCGCCTGTTCACAAATAGCCAGAAATCGTTGTTCACACTTGGCCGGAGCGTGAGATCGGCTTGCGCGGACGAACGAAAAGGAGTGCTTACGGTGTCAGAGTTATTGAATGGCAAGGGGGAGGGGCTTCGAAGGATGCTCCTCGCGTTCGGGCTGGCGTTGGCCGTGTTCGGGCTGACCGGTCTCGCGTCTGCGGTCGACGCGAATGCTGAAGGTGAAGAGATCATCGGCATCCAGTGCTCGGGCAAGGTTGAACCGACTGAAGGCTCACTCTTCCCCGACACGTTCGCTTACGAGTTCGGCTGCAACCAGGACATCTCGGCTTTCAGCCTGGTTTCGAACCGGCTGATCGACAACTTCGCGACCGAAGTGATCGGCGTCGATGCGGCTGGCGAGCCGGGTGAAGCGCAGGACTTCTTCTGCACTTCGACCGTGCCTTCGTACGGCTTCGGCTGCTACGGGTCACCCGGCAAGACGCCCCCCACGGTGATCACCAAGGGCAACCACGCGATCGGCGAATTCTCGACGTTCGACCCGCTGTGCGCCGCCAACGTCCAGCCCAAGATCTGGGGAATCGCCCAGGCGGAATACAGCTCCACGAACGACCTGGCCGATCCACCGAGCGTGAAGAAATGGCTGGCAACCTCGGAGCCGTTCCTGCTCAGCTCCAAGTCGATCAACTGCAAGGTGCTGAATGCCAAGGCCAAGGCGAAGAAAGCCTGCGCCAAGGTCAAGAAGAAGCGGAAGGGCACGTCGGCGAGGGCCAGGGCCCGCAAGCAGTGCGAGCGTGCCAGGGCAGTCGCCCGGAAGGCCTGAACGGCTTTCGCAAGGTTGAAGTCAAGAAATGCATGGAGAAAGGGATAAAATGAAGCGATCAACAGCAGCCATAGTCGGCTTGCTGGTCGCCTGCTTCGCGTTCGTCGCGATGCCGGTGGCCGCGCAGGCCAAGCCGACCATCACCATCAGCGGATCGACCACGGTCGCACCGCTGGCAACCCAGCTCGCCAAGGGCTACCTCAAGAGCAAGAAGTGCCGCAAGAACGGCGGCTGTGTCAAGTTCAAGATCCTCCAGGGCGGTTCCGACATCGGCGTTGCCGACGTCGCCCGCGGCAGGGTCACCCTCGGCATGTCCTCGAGGATCCCGAAGAGCAGCGATCCCGGCGGTCTCATCTTCAACGAGATCGCGAAGGATGCGCTCTGCATCGCGACCCACAAAGGCAACAAGATCGCGAGCATGACGCAGGACCAGGTCCAGAACGTCTTCAGTGGATCGGTTCGCGACTGGGACAGCGTCCCGGGGTCCAGTCTGAACGGCACGATCAACGTGACGGTCAGAACGGCGGCTTCCGGTACGCAGGACGCATTCGACAATATCTTCATGAAACCGAAGAAGGTCTTCTCGGGTGCTTCGCAGAAGGCGTCGAACGGCCTGATCGAGCAGCAGCTCCAGCGTGACCCGCTGGCGATCGGCTACCTCTCGCTCGCCTTCCAGAAGGGCGTCCACATCGTCAACTACAAGGGCGTGCCCTGCAACCTGAGGGCTGCCAAGGCCGGACAGTACCCCGGTACCCGGCCGCTGTTCCTCGTCTCCCGCGGAAAAGCCAAAGGCGCGTCGAAGAAGTGGATCAACTGGATCCGGAACAACAAGAAGGCGCTTTCGATCGCCGCCAGTTCCTGGGTGCCTTTCAAATAATGGACGAGCAGTACCTGGGAGTCTTCGACGAGTCGGAAGACCAGTCGAAGACGGAACACCCTACGAACCGGCGCGTCGAGCTCATGCTCGGCGCGCTGGCTTCGTTGATCCTGGTCTTCATCGCCGGGATGGTCATCTTCGTCTTCATCAAGGGCCTGCCCTCGCTGGCGGGCAACGGCGTCTCCTGGTTCGGTGGAGGCGGCAACGTCGACGAACAGCTCACGAACATCTTCAATTCACCGGCCGCCCCGGACAAATACGTCTACGAGCTCAACGCCTTCCCGCTTCTCTGGTCCACCTTCCTGATCTCGGGGATCGCGGTCTGCATCGCCACGGTGGTCTCGATCTTCGCCTCGATCTTCATCGTCGAGTTCGCGCCCCGGCGCATCGAGCAGATCCTCGAACCGGTGGTCAAATTCCTTGCCGCGATCCCCTCGGTCATCTACGGCCTGCTGGGCATCCTCGTCATCGTACCGTGGATCAACAACACGCTGGTCACTGAAAGCATGCGGGAGTCGGTCCGTTACGTGATCCAGCTCGACGGAACCAGCGTGCTGGCCGGCGTGATCATTCTCACGATCATGATCCTGCCGATCATGATCGCCATCATCACCGACTCGCTCAGGGCGGTGCCGCAGGTCTGGCGCGAGGGGGCTCTGGCGCTCGGCGTGAACCGCTGGCGGGCGATGAGGACCGTCTCACTCCGGGCGATCCGACCGGCGATCGTGGCTGCCGCGGTACTGGCGACAGCCCGGGCCCTCGGCGAGGCGATCATGCTGTCGATGGTCACCGGCTCGATCGGATTCGCGCCGAATCCCTTCGACGGGTTCCTCTTCTTCCTCGAGCCGTCGCGTCCCCTCGGCGCGACCATCATCGACGGTGCAGAAGGTCTTTCGGTCGAGCCATACGGACAGACCATGTACGCCTTCGCTTTCATCCTGATCATCTCGACGGCCTTCCTCTCGTTCGCCGGCTGGGCGGCTCGCAGGTCGCTCTCGCGATACAGCATCGGGGCCCAATGAGCACGCTTACCGCCGGCAAGAGGAAGAAGCAGGCCGGAGCCCGGCGCCGCCGGCCGGCCAAGCCGAAGAAGGTCGTGTCGAAGGATTCGTGGAGCTTCGGCGACCGACTCGGCGTTGTCATGGCCTGGTTCTGCGGGATCATACTCTGCCTGATCGCCGCATCGATCACCCTGTACATGGCCTGGAAGGGCATCTCCTTCATCAACTGGGAGATCGTCAGCACCTCGCCCGAGGCCTCTCTGGAGCAGTCGAAGACGGGCGGTTTCCTCGACCCGATCATCGGCACGGTGCTGCTGACGGTGATCGGCGCCGCGATCGCCGCGCCGATCGGGATCGCGGTAGCGATCTGGCTCACCGAGTACGGGCGACCGGCGCCTCTGGCCCGATTCGTGGAGGCGGGCATCGAGGTGATCGTCGGGGCTCCGTCGATCGTGCTGGCCATCTTCGGCCTTCTCGTCTTCCAGCAAGGTTTCTTCAGCCCGTTCTCGTTCACGGCCGACGGCGGCGAAGTGTTCGGCCGCTCGTTCTTCGCCGCCGGGGCGGTGATGTCCCTGATCGCGCTGCCCTTCGTGGTCGGCGGCACCCGCGAGGCCCTGAACTCGATCCCGCGCCACGTCCGGGAGGCATCCTATGCACTCGGCAAGGACCAGGCATCGACCATCCGGCGGGTGCTCCTGCCCAGCGCGCGCCGTGGCATCGCGACCGGCACCACGCTGGGCATGGCCCGGATCGCCGGAGACACGGCTGTCGTGGTGGTATTGCTCGGAGCCTCCCTCCAGCTGGCGCCGGAGGGCGACATCCCCGGCGTCAACGTGCTCAAGGGCACCGGGTCCACCCTCACCAGTTTCGTCTTCCAGAACTCACCCGCGGGTGAAGGCAACGCCCCCGACAAGGCCTATGCGGCCGCTTTCGTCCTGTTGATGCTGGTGATCCTGCTGAACCTGATCGTGAACCTGATTGCCAGGAAGGGAAAACAAGCATGGGCGTAGATCCTGAGCAGCCGGAACCGGGAGCCTCGAGCAACGGGACGCTGCCCCATGCGGTGCCACCGCTCCGGCGAATCGTCGTCGGGCAGGAAGTCCCACCGATTCGTGTCGGTGGTGTCTACGAGACCGAAGACGGACTCGATCTGCAGGATGATCCGAGTGTCGTGTCGGATGACCTCCTCGGCCCGGAGTGGTACGAGGAATGCATGCGCACCGAATCGCTCAGCGTCACCTTCGGCAAGAAGGAGGCGGTCAAGGGAGTGTCGATCCAGGTCAACGCCGGCCAGGTCCTGGCGCTGATCGGGCCTTCCGGCTGTGGCAAGACGACGCTGCTCCGTTCGATGAACAAGCTGGTCGACCTGACGCCCACCGCGCGGCGCTCCGGCAGGATCCTGCTCGACGGCGAGGACATCGACCTCTTCGACGACACCCAGCTCCGCCGGCGGGTAGGCATGCTGTTCCAGCAGCCGAACCCGTTCCCGATGAGCATCTTCGACAACATCGCCTACGGGTTGCGGGAGCGCGGTTCGAAGCGGCCCGGACGCAAGCTCCTCGAACCGGCCGTGGTCGATGCCCTCGAGCGGGCCGGGCTCTGGGACGAGGTGGGGGACAATCTCGATCATCCGGCGTTCTCGCTCTCGGGCGGGCAGCAACAGCGGCTCTGCATTGCCAGGTCCCTGGCCGTCACGCCAGAGGTCCTGCTCCTGGACGAACCCTGTTCGGCGCTGGATCCGATCTCCACCGCGATCATCGAGGAGACGGTGGTGCAGCTCAAGGAAGAGATGGCGATCGTGATCGTGACCCACAACCTTCAGCAGGCGGAGCGGGTCGCCGATCAGGTCGCCTTCATGTACCTCGGCGATCTGGTCGAGTACGGGCCGGCCGAGCAGATCTTCAACGCTCCGATGGCCGAGCGGACCAAGGACTACGTCCGGGGAGACTTCGGATGAATATACCTTCGAAAGCTTCGGTTGCTCTCCCCGCACTGGTCGCCCTGGCGGCTTTCCTCGCCGGCTGCCAGTCGACCCAGAGCAAAAGCGCCGAGCTCGAGGCTCAAGGGGCAGACATCGCCAAGGTGGAGAAGATCAAGATCGGCTCCTCCAACCAGTCGGTCGAGGCCATCAGCAAGACGCTGCTCACCGACCAGTACGGCACGGCGGTCGTGCTCAGGATCAAGAACAGCTCGCCCGAGAACCAGGCGAACATACCGATAGCCCTCGAGGTCAAGAACGCCAAAGGCAAGTCGATCTACAAGAACGACATCAAGGGTCTGGAGAAGGGGTTGATCCAGATCCCCTTCGTGGAGGGCCAGAGTGAGACCTGGTGGGTGAACGACCAGGTCTTGATCACCCAGGACCCGAAGTCGGCCGACGTGACGATCGGCAATTCGGACGTCAATCCCAGTGATATTCCGGAACTGGAGGTTTCACCTCCCAGTCTGGAGAACGATCCCACTTCCGGAATCAACATCACCGGCGAGGTGACCAACAAGTCTGACATCGAGCAGATCGACCTCCTGCTGTACGCGGTGGCGACGAAGGGCGGGGAAGTGGTCGCCGCCGGGCGTGGCCTGATCCCCAAGCTGAAGGTAGGCGGCAAGCCGGAGCCGTACCGGATCTATTTCATCGGCGACCCCAAGGGCGCCGAGATCGAAACATTTGCCCTGCCTTCGACCTTCGAATAGGAGAACCGGACGATGAATCAGCAGACGAAGATCGCGCCATCGGCCCCGGCCCCGGCCCAGGCACCGGTGCGCTGCACGGGATGCGGCCAGACGATGGCCGCCGACCAGCGTTACTGCCTCGAATGCGGACGGCGAAAGGGTGACCCGAGGGTCCGGTTCGAGGACTACATGAGCGACGGGTTGCCGAAGGGCGAGGCGCCCGAGCGGATTCCCCCGGATACCACGGTCCTACCCGATGACCCGCGGCCGGTGCGCGAGGTGACGCCGTTGATGGCCGCCACCGGACTGGTCGCTTTCGCGGTCATCCTTCTGCTCGGGGTCCTGATCGGCGGCTTGGGCGATGGCGATTCCCAGGCTCCGGTCGTCGCGACGACCGCGGCTCCGGCAACCACTGCCGCGCCCGCCGCAGCACCTGGCGAAACCAGCACGGACGTCGCCGTCAGCTTCACGGCGGACTGGCCGAGCGGCACCGACGGCTTCACGATCGAACTTGCGAACCTGCCCAATGACTCGACCGACGCGGCGACCGTCGAGGCGACCAAAGCGGATCTGGCCGCCCAGGGTGCTCCGGAAGTGGGGGTGCTCGATTCAGACGAATACGCGAGCTTGCCGGAGGGCAACTACGTCTTCTATTCGGGGGTCTACGACAGCAAGCCCGAGGCGCAGAAGGCGCTCGGCGACCTCTCGGGCAGCTTCCCTGACGCTCAGGTGATCGAGGTGAGCACCGCCGCTCCGGCCAGCTCCGGCGGTGGCGGTGGTGGTGGTGGAGGCAACGAACTGATCACGGAAGACGGTGCCGGCGAGGCCAAGCCCGACACCGCCGTCGAGGCAAGCGAGGAAGACCTGAACGCGATCAACAAAGCCGACGCCGAGGACTACCAGGAACTACAGGACAAGCTCCCCCCGACCATCGAAACGACCGGCAAGGCGCCCAAACCCGACAACAAGGCTCCGGGTGCCGGCGGCGGCGCGGTCGAGATCGGATGAACATGATTCCATCGAAACTGACCCGTAAAGGACGACCCACGCCGGAACAGCTGGCTGAACGTGCCAAACCGATGACCAGGCTCGAGGAGCGGCGCGAGGAGCTTCGAGCGCGGTTCACCGAGATGCAGTGGGACCTGGGTGGAGCCGTCTACGAGATGGCGGCTCGCGATTACTTCCGGCTCGACGTCCTCGCAGGAATGGCTTCCCGCCTGCAGATCGTCGACGCGGAACTGGCCGAGATCGAGCGCATGGCCAAGCTCGAACGTGCCGGCGCCGCCGGTGCATGTTCGGGATGCGGCTCCCTGTACGCGCGGGGAGCGCTGTACTGCTGGCGGTGTGGCCGGAACCTGAACGAAGGTGCCGGCACCGTGGTCGGGCCGAGCCGCCCCGAGCCGGCGGCGATCGGTCCGGCAGCGACCGCACCTCCGGCCGCGGTGGAAGTGCCGGCCGAGGCTCCGCCGGCAGCACCGATCGCGCCGTCGCCGCAGCCGACTGCCGCGGGACCGGAACCGGCGGAAGCGTCCGTGCCCCTGACGGTGCCGCCCGGGAACGGTGGCAGCTCCGACGCCCTCGACCCGCTAATGGATCCGATCGCCACCTACCGGCCCGAGGTGAGGGATACGGGGCTGTGAAATCCCCGAACCCGAATTCCCGGCTGGGCCGCGTCCATGCCCGGGTTTCGGGGTGGCAGCTCCCGGTCCGCATCCCGGTGCCAAACCGCGATGACCTGATCGCGATGGGCCTGATGACCCTCGCTTTCGGGCTCATAATCGGAGTCGCCATCGGTCCCGCCCTCGGCAAGTTCGGCAACGCGGGGGCGACCGTCGTCCCGGGTGTCGCGGCAACCGAAGCGGAAACCCCGGAGGCCGATGAAGTGGCCGGTTCCGGGACCGGCCTTCCGCCTCTCGGTGCCCCGGCGGGAAGCGAGAGTCCTGCTTCGAAATCGATCCCCCCGCCGGATGTGACCGCATCCGTACCATCGGCCGATCCTCCCCCGGACTCTTCGGGCATTCCGGCCGACCCCGAGCCGGATGTCCCGGACACGGAAGACGGTTATACCCCGCCCGAGAAGAGACGGAACGACGACGGAAACCCTCCGAGAGCCCTTTCGGGGACGCCGCTGAAAGGTACCGTGGTCAGCCAGGGGACGACCCCGACCTCCTACGCAGTGGCCGATGATTTCGGCAACGTCCTCGCCCTTCATGCCGAGACCTCGCCGCCGCTCGCGGCAAAGGTTTCGACGCGGATCGAGCCCCTGGAGAACGGGACCTTCGGCGAAGCCCGGAAATGGACAACCGACGGCGAGAAGGCCGAGTCGCCCCTGCGCGGGGTCGTCTCGTTCATCGACCCCGTCACCGGATGGATCGTGATCTCCAACCGCGGCGCTTCGATCGCCGTCGACGCGGCCGAAGTGATCGCCTCCGGCGAGCTCGAGATGGAGCTCGGCAGTCTGGTCGAGGGCCTGGTCGAGTTTCCGGAAGAGCTGCGGGAGGACCCCGATTCCGGTCCGTTGCTGGTGGCCATCGGCCTCGAGGCGATCGGTGAGCCCGGGGACCTCCTCGAGTTGAACGGCCGGGTCCTCGGAGTAGACGAGGAGGCGGAGACCTTCGACCTGGCGCCGGACAGCGGTGGACGGCTCGATGGCGAGATCGTGATCAGGATGCCGGCCGAATTCGATCCGGCCACTCTCGCGGTCGGCCGGACGGTGAACGCCACCGCGGAGGTCTCCAGCGGGGGACTGACGCTGACCGGCCTCTCGGACGATCAGGGACGCAAGGCTGCCGACGACCTGTTCGACGGCCTTCGGGGACCTCAGGTAGAGCTCAGGCGCCTTCGATCTTGAGGGGCGGGCTCTGGGCCGGCAGCTCGGAAGCTGACTCGGGAGCTTCGGCGGCCTCGGGCTGCTGAACGCCGAGCGCGGTCGCGAGCTCGCCGGAGGCGGCCATCTCTTCGACGATGTCGGCACCGCCGAGCAGTTCGCCGTTGACGTAGAGCTGCGGGAAGGTCTCCCAGTCGGAGATCTCCGTGGTCACCTCACGCAGCGGCTGGAGGGCCGGCAGCACGTCGATCGCGCCGTACTCGACCCCCATCTGGTCTAGCACCTGGACCGTACGCATGGAAAAGCCGCAGCGCGGCGCTTCGGGTGTGCCCTTCATGAAGAGCAGCACGGGGTTCTCGGAGATCAACTCCTTGACGCGGGTGGTCAGTTCCTGGTCAGCCATGAATGGATGGTAGAACATCAGCCACCCGGCCCACGAAGGACCGGCAATGAAATTGCCTCCCAGGGAGGCAATTTCATTGCCAGTCCTTTCACTTGATCACTTTGATCGTCAGCGCGTGGATCGTTCCGTCGTCGAACCGGCTGCGGACCGCGGCCTTGACCAGGCGGTGCTGGTCGATCCGGGTCAGGCCTTCGAACTGGGGTGCCTTGACTTCGGCGCGCAGGTGGTCTCCGGTGCCGGTCTCGTCGATCACGGCGGCGACCGAGCCGGGCAGGGCGGCCTCGATCATGCCTTTGAGTTCGAGCAGGTCGGCGGGCACCGGCCGAGCCTACTTCGCGACTCTGTCGTGGGCGTGGTCGAGCATCTCTTCGACGTTCACGAACTTGACCCGCGGGCGGCCGTGCGGCTCGCCCCTGCCGACTTCTTCGGCGTCGATCTTCTGCCAGCCGCTGAAGCTGACGTAATGGGCGCCGCGCTCCTGCAGCAGGGACTCGATCGCGTTCGGATCGGGCGACGCCGGGTCCAGCAGGTCGCCTGACGCCACGTCCTCGAGCAGGTGGGTGACCGTCTCCTGGGCGTCCTTCTTGTTGGTGCCGATCACGCCCGACGGCCCCCGCTTGATCCAGCCCGCGGTGTAGTGCCCGGTGTGGTGGTCGCCACCGTGCTCGACGAGCACCCGTCCGTGCGCGTTCAGGATGGTGCCGCGCTTCTCGTCGAAGGGGATTCCCGGGATCGGGATGCCGGTGTAGCCGACCGAACGCAGGACCAGTTCGCATTCGAGCTCGTCACGCTCGCCCGTGTCGCGGGCGCGCAGGGTCCCGCCTTCGTCGACCAGTTCGTTCCTGCCGATCACGATGCTCTCGACGTGGTCGCCGCCGTTGATCTCGACCGGCGAGGCGAGGAAGCGCAGGACGATCCGTTTCGGCTTGCCTTCGGGAGTCTTCTCCGCGAACTCGCGAACGATGTCCACGTTCACCCTGGTCGTCTTGTCGGCATCGTCGGAATCGACCCAGGCCTGGCTGACCGGATCGAGTTCGACGTCTGCCGGATCGACGATCACGTCGGCCTCATCGAGCTCGCCGAGCTCCTTGATCTCGGGGTTCGTGTAGGCCGCCTGGGCGGGGCCGCGGCGGCCCAGTATCACGATCTCCTCGATCGTGCTCGCGTCGAGGACGTCGATCGCGTGGTCGGCGATGTCGGTCTTCCTGAGTTCGGCGTCGTCGAGCGCCAGCATGCGGGCCACGTCCACGGCGACGTTGCCGTTGCCGATCACGACCGCCCGCTTGGCCCGGTCGAGGTGGAAGTCACGGTCGGCGTAGTCGGGATGGGCGTTGTACCAGCCGACGAAGGCCGTCGCGGCGTAGCTGCCGGGCAGGTCCTCACCGGGGATCCCGAGCTCGCGGTCGGCCTCGGCGCCGAAGGTGTACATGATCGCGTGGTAGTGGTTCTCGAAATCGGCGATGCCGAGGTCGCGGCCGACCTCGACGTTGCCGAAGAAGCGGAAGCCTTCCTTCGCCGCGGTGCGCTCGTACACCCTGGTGACGGACTTGATCTTGGGATGGTCCGGTGCGACTCCGCCGCGGACCAGTCCGTAAGGGGTGGGAAGCCGGTCGAAGAGGTCGACCTGGGCGTGGGTATCGGGATCCTTCAGGATCTGGTCGGCCGCGTAGAAGCCGGAGGGGCCGGCGCCGATGATCGCGACGCGGAGGGGGTTGTCCCGGGTGCCTGGATTGCTCATCGACTGACAGGTTAAGGAATCCGAGCCCGGGGGTTGCCTATGCCGCGACGACCCGGGCGGCGTTCGCTTCGATCTCGGCTGCCCACTGCGGCCAGAGCTCTTCGGGCAGGTCGTGGCCCATGCCTTCGTACATGCGCAGCTTGGCTCCGGGGATGGCCCGGGCGGTGGCGCGGCCGCCGCGCGGGAAGATGAGGTGGTCGGCCGTCCCGTGCATCACGAGTGCGGGAAGGTCCAGCTTCCGAAGGTGCTTCGTCCGGTTCGGCTGGCAGTTGATCGCGTGGAGCTGGCGGGCCGTGCCGGCTTGGGTGATTCCCCGGTTCCAGGACTCCGTGCCCTTCTCGCGGATCTTGGCGGGGTCCGGCCGGTAAGCCGGCGAGCCGATCGTGCCGGACATGAACTCGAGGCGTTCGAGGTACCCCTCGAGGTCGTCCGGAGCGGCCCTCATCAGCGCCACCAGCTCCCTGGCCCCGGGGAGGGCGTCCCTGTAGGCGCCGGTCCGGGACATGATCGAGCACATCGAGAGGATGCGTCCGGGATGTTCGATCGCCATCGTCTGGACGATCATGCCACCCATCGAACAGCCGCAGATATGGGCTTTGTCGATATCGAGATGGTCGAGCACTCCGATCGCGTCGAGCGCCATCTCGGACATCGTGTAGGCGAGTCCGCGGGGGACGCCGAGCATCATCGGGACGATTCCCGGCGTGCCTGCGTCCTTCAGCCACGTCGAATGGCCGCTGTCGCGGTTGTCCATCCGGATCACCCGGAACCCGCGCGCCACCAGCATTTCGCAGAACTCGTCCTCCCAGAAGATCATCTGGGATCCGAGGCCCATGACCAGCAGCAGAGCCGGATCGTCCGGATTGCCGCGGACGTCGAACGCGATCTCGACGCCGTCCCCGACCGGTGCCAGCTGCTCCTCGGGGACCGTGATGGTCATCGGATCAGGACGTGGCCCCGACTACCGAACTGACCGCCGTGCCGTCCAGTGCGTCGAGCGCCTTGGCGGTCGACATCGAGACGCAGGTGAAGATCGGGGTCTCGGACTCCGTGTACGAGCTCGATTCCGTGTAGCGGAGCTCCTGGACCAGGTCGAGGAACTCGAGCGGATCGTCGCCCTCGAAGCCGACCACGAACTCCTGGTCGTCGAGCCCGTACGAATAGGTGGTGTTGATCGAGACGTCCGGGTAGGTCCGCCCGATCGCGATGTGACCCTTCATGATGCGGCCGCGCTCGTCTGGATCCAGCGCATACCAGGACCGCTTCTTGACCATCGGATAGACGAACAGGTACTTGCGCTCGGACAGGCAGATCTCGTTCCGGGGATTCTCGTCCGAATACGGCGAGGCGCGGGTCGCGCTGAGATAGGAGTGGGGGATGCTCGCCCACTTCGCCAGGCCGCTCTGGCCGAGTACCACGTGAAGGGTGTGGATGTCCTCGAGCACCGGGCTCTGGCTGAGCACCATCATGTCCGTATCGCCACGAGTGCCTATGGTTGAATAGGCGCGAAGCGAGCGATCCTCCGCGAAGTCGTCGCAGGCCGCGAGGAATTCGCGCTTGTCGGTCGCGCGGTCGGCCGGATCGCGGCGGTGCCACTCGGGATCCATCTTGAAAAACGTGAACTTGGCGAAGGTGCGGTCGGCCATGCTGCCAGTCAAGATAGCGATTGTTGCTCTGCTGTTGGCGACGACGGCCCCGGCCGCGGCCGGGGCCGTCCCGGTGGCTGCGGTCGCAGCCCAGCCCCGGGTCACGATCGTGGTGGTGCCCCAGGGCACGACCCCGCCGGCGCTCGGGAGCCTGAAAGCCACCGCGGTCGGGCTGCTCAACCCGGGCCTCGGTGACGTTTCTCCCGAGCAGACCTGGCTCGACGTGTGTCAGGGAGCCCGAACGTTTGACAGCTCGTATGACACATCGTTGAACAATCTGGCGATGTTGCCTCGGAGGGTCATTCCATGGGCAAGAGTACGAGAGCGGGCGCGGCTCGCCGCTCCCGACCTCCGGCCTGGCCTCCTGGCTGCCACCCTGGCCGGTGCGGGCCTCGTTTCGGTGGTTGCCCCCGCGACCGGTGCCCCCGCCCTGATCGCGGTCGACCGGAACGGGCGGCTGACCCCGGTCCAGGCGGGCTGTCCACCCGAAACCTGCCCACGGGCCGTGGAAGTCAGGCGGACGACGATTCCCGCGGCCGCCGGCCTGGCCCGCGACCGAAAGCGGGGGCAGCTCCTGATTGTCATCGAGGCCCCGCCGGCCGATTCGGGCGACCAGCTGTCGATCGCTGTCGCCGGGCCCGGTTTCGACGGGATGCTCACTTCGCCGAGCACCCGGACCGAGGGATACGTGCTCACCACCGATCTCGCTCCGACCGTTCTCGGGTACTTCGGCGTCGAAGTGCCCCGGGCGATGACCGGCCTGCCGATCTCTTCCGGCGGCGTCATCGACTACGGAGCGCTGGACCGTCTGGAAGGCCGGTACCAGCAGGTCGGCAAGCGCCGCGGGGCCGCGTTACTGGTGCCCATCCTGATCTGGGTTCTGCTGGCTGCCGTCGCCGCTGCCGTGACCCGCGGCAGGCTTGCCCGGCCGGCATTCGAACTGCTGGCGCTGTCGGTGATCCTGCTGCCGGCGGCCCTCCTGCTCACGGCATCGCTTTCCCCGTCCCTCGGCGTCGAGAGGGCGGTGGCGACGTTGCTCCCGGCGGTGACGGCCGCGGGTCTGCTGCGCCTCCTCCCCGGATTCGCGGCGCTGGCGGCAGCCTGCCTCCTGACCGTGGGCCCATACGCGATCGACATGCTGGCGGGTTCCGTGCTCACTCCGAAGGCCGTGGTCGGCCCGAACCCCGGCCTCGGGGCGCGTTTCTACGGGATCGGCAACGAACTCGAATCGAGCTTGATGATCCTGACCTCGGCCGGCGTCGGGGCCGACGTCGGCGCGGCGATCATCTTCCCGGTCGCCGCCGTCATCGCCGCCGCCCTGGTCCTCGAACGGCCCCGCCTCGCCTGGTTCGGCGTGATCGCGGCGGCCGGTGCGCTGGCCCTGATCGCAACCGGGGACGCGCTGCTCGGCGGAGAGTCGCATTACCTCCGCTCCGTCTTCGACGGATCGCCGGGCGACTCGGCGGGCCAGGTACTGGTCCACCGCCTCGAAGAGACGGCGGCCAGTTTCACCCGTCTTTCGCGCCTGCCGGTCACTCTCGCCGCACTCGCCCTGATCGCCTTCGCCTGGACCGGGCGCGAGACCATCGACGGGCGGCTCAGACCCGCTCCTGCACTCAGGGCGGGTCTGATCGCCGCGGCCGCCGGATCGGTGGTCGGAGCGCTCAGCAACGACTCCGGAGCGCTCTTCATCCAGGTAGGAGTCCTCTACCCGGGACTGATCGCCGGGTGGGTATGTGTGGGCGACCTCCGACGGATGACCGACTCCTCGGTTACACTGTCTGTTCGTGCGAATTGCCTTTGTAACACCGTATTCATGGACTTATCAGGGCGGTGTCAATCGGCACATCCAGTCGCTGGCCGAGGAATTCATCCACCGAGGCCATCACGTCCGTGTCATAGCACCGTTCGACCCCCCTGATCGCCTGTCGAAAGTCCTGCACCGCGCTCCAGCTGAACGGCTCGAAGCGCCCGATTACCTGATCCCGGTCGGCCGCACGATGGGCATCGGATCCAACGGGTCGGTCTCCAACATCCCCCTCTTTCCGTCCGCGGTCAGCGCGACGCGCCGGGCGATCGAAGAGGGCGATTTCGACGTGGTCCACGTGCACGAGCCGATCACCCCGGTGAACGGCTGGGACATCTCGACCGCGAGCGACACCCCGGTGGTCGGGACCTTCCACGCCTATGCGACCCGGCCGATGCCGCATGCGCTGGGCAAGTTTGCCGGCGCCAAGCGCGTCATGAATCGCCTTTCCGCCCGGATCGCCGTGTCCGAGGCCGCTGCCTGGACCGGCCACCGCTGGTACGGCGGCAACTACACGATCGTCCCCAACGGGGTGAACATCGAGCACGCCCCGATCGGCCCGAAGACGGCCAGCGACGAGCTTCGCGTGTTGTTCATCGGCCGGGCCGAGGAACGCAAGGGCCTGCCGGTCCTGCTGCGGGCCTTCGACGCGCTCAAGGACCAGGTCCCGGCGCGGCTCGGGATCATCGGCAGCGACCGGTCCGAGGTCCGGCGCATGCTCGCCGACCCCGAGCTCGAGGACCACATCGACTTCTACGGCCGCGTCTCGAGCGAAGACCTCTGGCACCGGCTCCACCACGCCGATGTGCTCTGCGCCCCGTCGCTCTCGGGCGAGAGCTTCGGCATGATCCTGACCGAGGCATTCGCCGCAGGCACACCCGTGATCGCGTCCGGCATCGCCGGCTACTCGGACGTCGTGACCGACGGTCACGATGGCGTGCTCGTGCCGCCCGGCGATCCGCAGCGCCTCGCTGAAGAACTCCAGCGCGCCTACCTCGAACCCGACCGCCTCCTCCGCATGGGCATGAACGCCCGCGCCAGTTCCAAGCGTTACGCCTGGGACAACGTCGCCGAAGAGGTGCTCGGCGTGTACGAGCGGGCGATCGAGGTCGAACAGCCCACATCGCTGCCCGACCGCATCCGCCGCCGTGCCGGGCTCATCCCGAGCGACGGCCGGCCGCAGACTTACCCGGCCCGCATCAAGTCGCTCGACCCGCCCCCGGCGATCGACGCAAACCGCAAGCGCCACCTCCTGCGGAGGGGTGCCCTCGGGGTCGCGGCGATCCTCGGCCTCGGTCTTGCCGCGATCGCCGCCCAGAAGATCGGTCTCGACCGGGTCGGCAACGCGATCGTCCGGTCCGACGTCTCGTGGGTCCTGATCGCGCTGGCGCTGATGGCGGGCTCGATGTTCTTCCGGGCCTACGCCTGGTACTTCGTCGCCAAAGCGGCAATGCCGATCGCCACGCTCCGACGCCGGGACTTCGCCTCGGCGACCATGATCGGAGTCTTCATGTCCGCCACCCTGCCGGCCAGGCTGGGTGAGCCGGCGAGGGCCATCGCGCTTTCCCGCCACACCGGCCGGGCCCGGGAGAACCTGCCGGTGATCGTCGGCACGATCGTCTCGCAGACGATGCTGAACATCCTCGCCCTTGCCGTCCTCGGCACGATCGTCCTGACCAACATCGGTGGCGTCTTCCACAGCGACACCAAGCAGGTCCTGCTCTTCAGCCTCGTTCCGCTGGGACTGCTGCTGGCCGTGGTGGTCGCACCGATCGTCCTGCGGAACCAGGGGGCGAAGGACGGCCGCCTGGCCCGGATGACCGCCGCGATGCATTCCTTGATGATCCAGGTCCGGAGCGGCCTGAGCGTGTTCAAGAAGCCGAAGGCCACCCTTCCGGCCGCCGGCCTCCAGCTCGGCGCGTGGTTCATCCAGCTTCTGTCGTGCTGGGCGCTGATGTTCGCCCTCGGCCTCGATGCGCAGGCCGGATTCGCCGCGTCCGCCGCGGTCCTGTTCGCGGTCAACTTCACCGCCGCCGTCCCGGTCACCCCGTCGAACATCGGCGTGTTCCAACTGGCCGTCGTCGCCGTGCTCCACACCGGCTGGGGAGTCTCGACGGCCGATGCATTCGCCTACGGCGTGATCCTGCAGGCCGTGGAAATGGCGACCGCCGCCGCCCTCGGGGTCCCGGCCCTGGTCCGCGAAGGTCTCACCTGGGGCGACATGCGCTCCCAGGCGATCGCCCAGGCGCCGGTCGAGCTCAGCTCGGAGCCGCCGCGCCGCAGCGAGAAGAACCACGAGTTCGACTCGATCTAGGCGGTACGGGCACCCGGTACCCTGCTTGAATGGCTTCGGAAATCGAGCGTAAGTTCCTGGTCGAGGCGATGCCGGACTGGCTGGAGGACCACGAATCCGATGAGGTCCGGCAGGGTTACCTGGCGATCTCGGGCGACGCGGAAGTCCGGGTCAGGGAGGCCGGCGGTTCGGCGACGCTGACCGTCAAGCGTGGCCACGGCCGATCAAGGGAAGAGACCGAGATCGATCTCACGGACGAGCAGTTCTCGCGCCTCTGGCCCGGGACCGAAGGCTGCCGGGTGTTCAAACGACGTTTCAAGGTGCCGCTGGAAGACAAGCTGACGGCGGAGGTCGATGTCTACTCGGAGTCGCTGGAAGGGCTTTGCACCGTCGAGGTCGAGTTCGGCGGCGACGAACAGGCGGACCGGTTCAGCGAGCCCGGCTGGTTTGGGAAAGAACTGACCGGGAACGATGAGTTCACCAATCAGACCCTTGCCGTGGAAGGACTGCCGGGCGGCCGTTGAAGCGGCAGGAAGAGAGAGCCTTGCCCGGAGACCGAAGCCGCAGGTTTCACCTCAAGAAGGAGGAGGACCCGGGCCCCGGCCTGAAGCGGATCGCCCTCGGCCGGGCCGACGAAGCACTCGAAGCGCTGCGTGGTGCGGGTGCGTCGGAGGACCAGGCGGAAACCGTCCACGGAGTGCGCAAGGACCTGAAGAAACTGAGGTCCGTCCTCCGGGCCTCCCGGTACGGGCTGGGATCGAAGGTCTACAGCTCCCAGAACGGCTACTACCGGGACGCCGGGAGGTACCTTTCGGACGCGCGGGACGCCGAGGTGAAGATCGAGACCCTCGACAGCCTCACCAGAGACGGGGACCAGCTCCTCATGCCGGCGGCCGTGGCGCGATGGAAGGCGTCGCTGATCTCCGAGCGTGACGCTGCCGCAACGCTCGACCGCGAGGTGCTCGAGGAATCGATCCGGAACGTTTCGGCCGGACGGACCGAGCTCGCCCGGGCCCGCCTCGAACTGAAGCTGCCGGAGCTGCTGGATGGAGTCACCCGCGAGTACGAGCGCGGGCGCGAGGCGATGAAGAAGGCTGACGACGACCCCGCGCCGGAGAATTTCCACGAATGGCGCAAGCGCGCCAAGGACCTCTGGTACCACCTCTGTCTACTCAGGAAGTCATGGCCGGGCTTCATGGACGAGACGGTCGATCAGGCGCACGAACTCGGCGACCTGCTCGGCGACTACCATGACCTCGCCGTGCTCGGGGAGGACATGGAGACGCGCGGATTCTCCGGCGATGAACGCGACGCCTTCGCCGCGGCAATCGGCAAGCGCCAGAAGAAGCTGGCAAAGCACGCGCACAAACTCGGCAAGCGACTTTACGCCGAGAAGCCGAAGGCCTTCCGGCGACGCCTCCGTTCCTACTGGAAGGCCTGGCGCTGAGCCGGGCAGGTTCCGATCCCATGCCCACCCGGCGGGTAGGTTTGTCGGCATGGCAGAGCCGAAGACTACGATTGGCGGGAAGGTGATACTGGTTCCTTTACAGGCGGTCAACGACCCGGAGTTCAACTTCAGCAACTTCACTTCGCGCGACCGGGTGAAGATCAGCCTGGCCCTGGTTCTGGTCGGGACCGACGCCGGAGAACCCGCGAACACCCGGCGGCAGCGAATCGACGCGCGGGTACCGAACTGGCTGCGGGTCGTCTTCCATTGCTCGGGCAGCAGCTACGGGCCGTGGGAGCACCTTCCGCGGAACACCTGTGTGTCGGTGTCCGTGGTGCCGGAAACAGGGGAGATCACCGGGGTCAACATCGCCTCGGCCGAGGCCGAGTACGAGCCGTACCGGAAGGTCGCGGTCGACCACTGGAAGCAGACCGAAGCACCGCTGGCACCGGTGAGGACCGCTTTCGTCCTCCCGGGGATGGCCCCGAAGTTCCTGAAGAGCCTGGTCAAGGAAGTGAAAGACGTAACCCATGGGATCCGGCATCTCGGGGATAGGGGCCCCGGGGAGCCGTACGTCGCGGACGAAGCCGAGCTCGAGCAGATCCGGCGGACTTCGGATCAGATCGGTCTGTCCCTGCGAAAAAACCCGAAGAACTCGCGAAGCGCCGGGAGAGTGCGCTCAGTGTGGGGGACCAGGCTGCGGACCGGGTGAAGGCGGACCCTCGCTACGCCCAGGAGCTCGAGATCTTCCTGGACGCAAACCTCCGATACGGAACGATCACGGAAGACGAGGCCGCATCCTGGCGTGCCCGGGCCGGACTGGGTGACTGAACCTACCGCTGCGATCTAGGATCGGTCCATGCACGAAGCTGGACCTCACGACCACGACCATGCGCATGGCGGCCCCGCGCATGACCCCTCGTCACACGCGCACGACGCCGCTTCGGTCTTCAATTCGCACGCGGCCCATTACGAAGCGGCCCGCAATCGGCTGATCCCTCCGTTCGAGGACTTCTACGGCACCGCGGTCGACTCGATCCGCCTGGCCGGGCCGGATGTCCGCCGGGTCATCGATCTCGGCGGTGGCACCGGAATGCTCGCCGCAATGGTCAGGGAGGCGTTCCCCGATGCCGGGGTCACGCTCTTCGACGGAGCCTCGCTGATGATCGAAAAGGCGAAGGAGATGTACGGCGACGAGCGCATCACGTACGTCGAGGGCGACCTCTACGCCGACCTGCCCGCGGGTCCCTGGGACGCCGTGGTCTCGGCCCTCGCGATCCACCACCTTACCGACGACGGGAAGAAGCATGTGTTCGAAGCTTCCTTCGAGTCCCTCCGGCCGGGCGGCATCTTCGTCAACGCCGAGCACATCCTCGGGCCGACGGCCGCGATGGACCGCGAGTACCGCCACTGGCACGAGAAGTGCGCCCGACACAACGGCATCAACGACCTCGAGTGGCAGCAGGCCGAGGACCGCATGCTCGCCGACCACCTGTCCCCGCTCGCGGTCCAGCTCGAATGGATGGCCGAGGCGGGCTTCGGGGATGTCAACGTCCTGTTCAAGGACCGGGGCTTCGCCGTGATGTTCGGGCGCAAGGCGGGCTGACCGGCATGGCGGCCGCAGCCCGGACCGGATCTGCTTCACAACGGGTCCACGAATCGCTCCGGCGGGACATCCTCGAAGGCAGGCTCGAGGCCGGCGCGCCGCTGCCCTCCGAGCGGACCCTGGCCGAACAGTTCGAAGTCAACCGCCACGCGGTGCGCGAGGCTCTGAAGCGGCTGGAGCAGGCGGGCCTGATCCGCATCACCCACGGCGGCGCGACCCGGGTGCTGGACTGGCGTGACACCGGCGGCCTCCAGGTGCTGCTCGACCTGCTCGGAGAGACCTTCGACCCACCGCCCGAGATCGCCCGGTCGGTGGTCGAGATGCGCGCCTCGGTCGGCGTCAACGCCGCTCGCCACTGTGCGGTGCGCGCCTCGGCGGAGGACCGGGAACGGATCCGGGACCTGTCCGAGACCGCCGCCGGGCTGATTGGGGAGGGTGACGGCGAGCTGGACATGGCGTTCGCGGCGATGTGGGGCGCGATCGTCGCCGGCTCGGACAACATCGCCTACCGCCTCGCCCTCAACTCACTGATGGAAGCCATGTTCGCGTATGGCGACATCGCCGAAAGGATCCGGCCGACGGACGCAGGGGGAATCCGGACCCTGGGCCAGGCGATCGCTTCAGGGGACGAAGCGGCGGCAACCGAAGCCGCACGCACGATGCTCGAATCAGATGTCGAATCCTTCGGCTGATCCCGTTCTGCTCCAGATCCTTCGGAAATAGCTGAACGTGCCGTTCCAGAAGCTCATGGGAGGGGGTTTGACACACAGCCGAGTCAACTGGTATAACCAGTTGCAGTGAACGACGAATACCTGATCATCTACGCGATCCCGTTCTTCCTGCTCTCGGTCGCGCTCGAATTCGTCGCGCTACGCCATGCCGCCCACGAGCACGAGGCCGATCCGAAAGCCCCGGTCGGTTACGGCGTCAAGGACAGCAGCACCAGCATGACCATGGGCCTCGGCCACCTGTTGGTGGCCGGCGCCTGGAAGCTCGTCCTGCTCTTCGTCTACGCCGGCATCTACACGCTCAGCCCGCTCGCGCTCTCCGCCGGTGACTGGTGGGTGTGGGTCCTGCTCTTCTTCGCCGACGATCTCGCCTTCTACTGCTACCACCGCAGCCACCACCGGATCCGGGTCTTCTGGGCGACCCACGTGGTCCACCACTCCTCGGAACACTTCAACTTCTCGACCGCGCTTCGCCAGGACTGGTCGCCTTTCACCGGTTCGGTCTTCTGGCTGCCGATGGCGGTCTTCTTCCCGCCCTGGATGATCTTCGTGGCGATGTCCTGGAGCCTGATCTACCAGTTCACCCTCCACACCGAAGCGATCGACAAGTACCCGAAGCCGATCGAATGGTTCTGGAACACGCCGAGCCACCACCGCGTCCACCACGGGTCCCAGGAGCAGTATCTCGACAAGAACTACGGTGGCATCCTGATCATCTGGGACCGCATGTTCGGCAGCTTCGAGCCCGAGGCCGAGCGGGTCCGTTACGGGCTCACCAAGAACATCGATACGTACAACCCGGTCCGGGTCGCTTTCGGCGAGTTCCACAACATATGGCGGGACGTCAAGGCGGCCGACAACTGGCGCGACCGTTTCGCCTTCACCTTCAGGGGTCCGGGCTGGAAGCCCGGGGGCGATGCCGTTCCGGCCGAGGCCCCGGCGATCCGGGGGGAGTCCAGCCACGCGTGACGATCAAGAGCGCCACGCGAGGGCAGTGTTTCGCCTCGCAAAGCGAACGCGCTGCAGCCCGTGAAACCACGAAAGTCCGGCGATATCGATGACTTCCATAGTCTCGCGGGCTCTGGAGAAGGCGGCTACAGCCTCGACCCCATGCCGTTCTGCTTGCTCGCGACGATCGAGGCGATGGCGGGCCTCGATCCGTCCCTCGACCCGGAAGCAGGAGAACCACGTCCTCACCGATCGGGAAAACGACGACTATTCGTCTTTTACCCGATCGCTGTGAGGGTCAGGCGGTGGCGGGCTCTTCGTCCGTTGATTCCGCGCCGATCTCTCGTTTCGGGACACCGACTGAGAAGATTGAACGAACTGCTGTTGCGATGACCGTCTGACGCCACCCGTTGTCAACGCACCCAGTCTCGGGTCCGGCCCTCTCTGGCTAGAGGGTCGCGCACTCCTTCTTTGCCGGAGTCCTCTCGACGTCGCCTAGTGCCTGGGGCTGGTCGCCCGACTCGTATCCGACCTGCCACTGGGCGCCGTTCCGGCCGACGCTCTGGACGAAGGTGCCGCCCTTGATCTTCGCTTCGATGATCGCTGTGAACTTCTTCGGGCCCTTGACCTTCGCCCCGTAAACCTTCCAGCCGAGCTTGTTCACGTTGCCGGCGAAGCCTGTGTCGTAGCCGTCCTGTGACTTGCCGTTTGCGCAGTAGATCGTGTTGACTTCCACATAGTCGGAGCGGAAGCCGTGGAAGATCGAGTTCTTCACCTGGCCGTAGATGAGCGCATCGGCCTTGCACTGCTTGAACTGGCGGGCCGCGGTGCGCTTCTTCGCCCCCGTCGAGGTCCTTTTCTTCTTCGCGAACTTGCCACAGGTCGGCTGGGTGACCTTGGCACCTGCCATTCCGGGCGCGATGCCGGATATGGCGATGACTGGACTGAATCTGTTCGAGCGAGTGAGAAATCTGATGGTCGCGTGCCTGGCAACAGAATTGGCTCCCCGATTGCGCTCACCGCATCGATCTCGAATTCACTCTTGACAGGCTTCTGAGCTATCGGTATGAACTGAACTATATGGTTCAGTATCCTGGAGTCGCCAAGACGTTCGCGGCACTTTCCGACCCGACCCGGCAGCTGATCCTGAACCGGCTGGCGGATGGCAGCGCCACGATCAGCGAGCTGGCCGAATCGGCCGGCATGTCACTCACCGGCCTGAAGAAGCACGTGGCGATCCTCGAAGAAGCCCGTTTGGTCACCACCGAGAAGGTCGGCCGGACCAGGCACAGCCGCCTCGACTCGGAGGGTTTCGACGAAGTCGCCTTCTGGCTCGATGAGTTCCGCCGCCAGTGGGCAGACCGCTTCGAACGTCTCGACGAAATTCCCGAAAGAAAGAAAAAGGAAAGGGGCTCGAAATGAGTGCAGAGACATCAAAGAACGAAACACTCGTCACCACCCCCGCCGACACCACCATCCGGGCCGAGCATGCTGATCCTGTCGAGCGGACAGGACGCCGCGGCCTCGGACCCGCTCGGCCGCATGAGCGTCACCACCGAAGGCTTTCGCGAGACGGCACGTCTCGTCTCGCGGTTTGCGAAACAGCACTGCCACAGTCGTCTCACCGGGATTCAGGAGGGTGGCTACAGCCTCGACCACATGCCGTTCTGCGTCCTTGCGACGATCGAGGCGATGGCGGGCCTCGACCCGTCCCTCGACCGCGACCCGGTCGAAGTGGATGTGCCGACAGCCATCTCCGCCGCCGGGACCGAAGCGGTCCGGGCCGCGGCGCTCGCGTGCTGAACCGGGGCGCCTGTTACCAACCGTCCCTGACGGGTATCGCGTGAGAATGGACCGGAACGAACTGCTCGACCAGCTGTCGCTCGTCATCGAGGACCGGCGTGTCCTCGAAGCGATGCGCGAGGTGCCCCGCGAGGCCTTCGTGCCCGGTTGCCTCCGCAAGTCGGCCTGGGACAACGAACCGCTGCCGATCGGGCACGACCAGACGATCTCCCAGCCGCTCGTCGTCGCCCGGATGTGCCAGATCCTCGAACTGAAGGGCGACGAGACGATTCTCGACGTCGGCGGGGGATCGGGCTACCACGCGGCGGTGCTCTCGCGGCTCGGCCGGAGGGTCGTCTCGATCGAGCTTCAGCCGGACCTGGCGGCCGCGGCCCGGGAATCATTCGCCGAGACCGGCATCGACAACGTGGAAATGATCGTCGGGGACGGCTCCGCCGGATACGAACCGGAGGCCCCCTACGATGCGATCAATGTTGCGGCCGCGGCTGAGCGTGAGGTGCCGCCGGCGCTGATCGACCAGCTGGCCGACGGCGGCCGCCTGGTCGCGCCCGTGGGGCGGGACCAGTACCTGACGCTGGTCCGCCGCGACGGCGAGGAGATTACGCAGAAGCGCCTGGAACCCGTCAGGTTCGTCCCACTGGTCCAGGGCCGGACGCAGTGAGGACTGCGCCATGATCGTCCGGAGCGGCCGGTTGTACGAGGTCAGCTGGACCGCTTGCTCCGGTGATGCCGGACAAGCCCTCTCCGGCTCAGGCGAGGTGCTGGTCAGCAGCACCGTCCGCGATCAGGCGTTTGCGGGCTCTTCGTCCGTCGATTCCGCGCCGATCTCTCCGACTTCCGGATCCACGTCGGGATCTTCCTCGGGCGGGTTGGCGCTGCGGTCGCTGAGCTCGATCACCTCGTCCGGTGCGGGCCCGTCCTTGGGGATGAATCCTGACTTCATGCCGAAGTAGACCGCGTCCGGGTGGTGGCTGATGATCGCGACCGTCGACTGCTCGGGCATCACGGCGTAGCCGCCCGAGAGGTACATGCCGATCTGGTTCAGGTCGAGGAGCTCCCACACCTTCTCGTGCTCGGACTGGTCCGGGCAGGCGGGGTAGCCCCACGAGTAGCGGCGGCCCTGGGCCGGCCCGATCCCGAGGTCCTTCCGCACCTTCTGGTGGAGCCACTCGGCCAGGCCCTCGGCCGACTGGACGCCCAGTCCGTGGGTGAAGAGCTGCTCGGCGAACTCGCCGTCCTTCTCGAGCTGGTCCATCAGATCGGTGACCTCGGAGCCCATGGTCACGCCCTGGAGCGCGACGACGTCGCGGACGCCGTCATCACCCAGCGGGCGGTAGAAGTCGGCGAGGCAGATGCGGTCATGCTTCGGCTGCCTCGGGAACACCAGCCTTTGCACCTCCTTGTCCTGGTCCTCGGGGTCGAAGATGACCAGCTCGTTGCCGTCGGCGTTGCAGGGGAAATACCCCAGCACGGCCTTCGGGTGGAGGTAGTCCTGCTCGGCCCACATGCGCTCGAGCCGCGGGCGGAAGTCCTCGCTGACGAGTTTCTCCCACTCTTCGCCCTTCACGCCGCGGCCGCCCCAGTGGAGCTTGAACAGGACGTGCAGGTCGAGGTGGTTGAAGATGTCGTCGATCTCGATCGGCAGTTCCTGGACTCCCCAGAACGGAGGTGTCGGGATCGGTGCGTCCGGGTCGGCGGCCGAGCGCACGGAATCGTCGGTCACGGGCGGACCGTCATCGACCACTTCCGGCTTGTTCCGGAACGCCTCGGCCTCACCGCGGAGCTTCTCGACCAGGGCTTCACGCGCCTCCGGCTCGATCAGCGCGTCCATCGTGTCGAGGCCCTGGAACGCGTCCTTGCAGTAGAAGACGCCGGGCTCGTAGACCTCGTCGTTCTCTCGTCCGTTCGGGTAGAGCACCCGGCGGCCGAAGTCGCGGTTGATCGCGGCGCCGCCGATGAGCACCGGGTATTCGAGCCCGCGTGAATGAAGCTCCTGGATCGCGATCGGCATCTGCTTCGAAGTCGAGACGAGGAGTGCCGAGAGGCCGATCGCGTCGGCTTCGTGCTCCTGGGCGGCATCGAGGATCACGTCGACCGGGACTTGCTTGCCGAGGTCGACCACGGTGTAGCCGTTGTTGGTGAGGATCGTGTTGACCAGCGACTTGCCGATGTCGTGGACGTCACCGAACACGGTCGCGATCACGACCTTGCCCTTGGTGTGCCCTTCCATCCGCTCGAGGTAGTTCTCGAGCTGGGCCACTGCCTTCTTCATGACCTCGGCCGACTGCAGCACGAACGGCAGGATCAGCTCGCCGGCTCCGAACTTGTCGCCGACCTCCTTCATGGCGGGGAGGAGGACCGTATTCAGGGTCGGGACGGCACCGATCTTCTCGACCGACTTGTCGATCCAGTCCTCGACGCCCTCCTTGCGGCGGCGCAGGATGTGGAAGTGGAGCGCCTCTTCCGGCTCCATGCCCTCGGTCGGGTTGGCCGCCTCGGCCTCGGCCTCGTCGCCCTTCGACTCGAAGTGCTCGATGAACTTCTCGAGAGCGTCCTCGGATTCGTTGAAGACGAGCGCGTTGGTCAGCTTCTTCTCTTCTTCGTCGATCTCGCCGTACGGCTTGATGTGGTTCGGGTTGACCATGGCGAGGTCGAGCCCGGCCTCCACGCAGTGGTGGAGAAAGACCGAGTTCAGTACCGCGCGGGCCGGCTGGCCGACGCCGAAGCTGACGTTCGACACGCCGAGCGAAGTCTTGACCCCGGGGATCTCCGCCTTGATCCGGCGGATGCCCTCGATCGTCTCGACCGCGGACGGCCGCCACTCCTCGTCACCCGTGGTCAGGGTGAAGGTGAGGCAGTCGAAGACGAGTGCCTCCGGCTCGAGGCCGTGCTCGTCGCAGATCAGTTCTTTGAGCCGCTGGGCGATCTCCACCTTGCGGTCGGCGGTCTTCGCCATGCCGACTTCGTCGATCGTCAGGGCGATCAGCGCGGCGCCATGGGCGAGCGTGACCGGCACTACGCGATCGAGCTTGTCGCGGCCGGCTTCGAGGTTGACCGAGTTGACGATGGCGCGGCCCGGGATCTGCTCGAGGGCGGTCTCGATCACCTTCGGCTCGGTCGAGTCGACCTGGATGGGGGACGGCTGGGTCAAGGAGATCCGTTTCACCACTTCCCTCATCTGCTCTTCCTCGTCGTCGCGTTCGACCAGGGCGACGCAGACGTCGAGCACGTGGGCTCCGCCTTCGACCTGGTCTTCGGCGACCTGGAGGATCGCGTCGTAATCGTCTGCCAGCAGCAGTTCCTTGGCGCGGCGCGAGCCCTGCGAGTTGACCCGCTCGCCGACCATCGTGGGGGCGGGCTCCTGGACGAGAGGCGTCGCGGTCATCATGCTCGAGAGCAGGAGCTCTTCGCCCTTGCCGGGACGCGGCTTCGGCTTGAGGTCGCGGACGCGGTCGGCGATCGCCCCGATGTGCTCGGGCGTGGTGCCGCAGCAGCCGCCGACCACTCCGACGCCGAACTTCTCGACGAACTCGCCGAGGCTGTTGGCCAGCGGTTCGGGCTTCTCCGGGAAGATCGTCTCGCCGTCCGGACCCTGGAGGGGCAGGCCGGCGTTCGGGATGCAGTGGACCGGGGTCGTCGCGTTCTCGCCGAGGTACCGGATCGCGTCGCGCATGTCTTCAGGGCCGGTCGAGCAGTTCAGCCCGATCACGTCGACCTTGAGCGCTTCGAGCGTGGTCAATACGGCCGAGATGTCGGTGCCGAGGAGCATCTTGCCGCCGTTCGGCAAGAGTGACACGGAAATCTGGATCGGCAGGGTCTTGCCGGTCTCCTCGAACGCGGCGCGCGCTCCGAAGATCGCGGCTTTCACCTCGAGGATGTCCTGCGCGGTCTCGATGATGATCAGGTCGGCGCCGCCGTTGACCAGGCCGGTGGCCTGCTCGGTGAAGACGGTCACGAGTTCCGGGAACCGGATCGAGCCGAGGGTCGGGTCGTCCGAGGCGGGCAAATGGCCGGTCGGGCCGATCGATCCGGCGACGAACCGGTCGGGGCCCGCGGCCTTCCGGGCGATCTCGGCCGCCTTGACGTTGATCTCCACCGTGTGCTCGTCGAGGCCCCACTCCTCGAGCTTGATCCGCGAGCCCTGGAAGGTGTCGGTCTCGACCACCTCGGCTCCGGCTTCGAGCATGGAGTTGTGGACGTCCTCGATCACGTCGGGACGGTGCAGGACGAGTGCCTCGTGGCACTTGCCCTTCAGGCCGCCGTAGTCGGCCTCGGTGAGGTCGACCATCTCCAGGGTCGCGCCCATGCCGCCGTCGAAGACGACGATGTGGTCAGCGATCGCATCGAGATAGTTGCGTTCGGGCATCCAGACAGGGTATCGGGCCTCGCATGTGATGCCGTCCCGGTCCTCTGATTTGGCCTGGGATCTAGACTGCGCCCGTGGCTTCCTACGTCGCACTTCTGAGGGCAGTAAACGTCGGTGGGACCGGCAAGCTGCCGATGGCCGAACTCCGGGCGATGTGCGAGGAGGCCGGATTCGAATCGGTCTCGACCTACATCGCGAGCGGCAACGTCGTCTTCAAGTCGGGCGACTCTGAAGAGAAGGTCAAGTCGATCATCGAGAAGCGGCTCGAGGACTACGCCGGCAAGAAAGTCGACGTGTACGTGCGCTCGGTCCGGGAGATGAAGGACCTGGTCGAGATCAATCCGTTCTCGAAGGAGCCGGGCGACAAGACCGCCGTACTCTTCATGGACCAGAAGCCGCCCGCCGATCTCGATTCGGTCGCCAAGGGCGTGAGGGACGAGAAGTTCAAGGGCGCCGACCGGGAGATCTTCATCAGCTACCCCGACGGCCTCGGCACGTCGAAGCTCGGTTTCGACGAGAAGAAGATCCACGGTACGACCCGCAACATGAATACGGTGAAGAAGCTGGCCGAAATGGCCGCCGACCTCTAGCGCTTGCGGTTGCGCGGTACGGTGACGGATTTCCGCCGTCGTTCACCGGCCCGTTGGCTGAGCCGACCCTGCTACTGGAACTGCCGGACTCAGGCGTGGCGGCCGAGGGGGCAGGCCCGGCACAGGCCTCCCTCGGGAGTCCGGTAGGCGAGGCAGCAGCTGACCCTCAGGTGGTACTGGTCCCCGGTTTCATCCTCTTCCCGCTCGACCGGGATCGAAAGTGGCCCGTCCTTTGCCATCAGATACCCGGTCAGCTCGAGCGCGAAATCACGCTGGTCGAATGCCTTTCCCGACCAGACCAGCGACTGGGCGATCCGGTCTGCCGCCGCGTTCCAGAGTGTCTTCTCCGGGCGCATCCCGTGACCGTCGATCCAGACGATCATCGGCGACAGCAGGTTGACCATGCCTTCGTACATCCGGTCGGCCAGCGCCTGCCAGTCGCGGAACGGGGCCGCTCCGCCCCTGATCGCCTGCTTGTCGGTTTCGAGCGCGCTCATCGTCGGGGTCCGCAACGCGGTCGCCGCGGCAAGACCCTTCTGCGACGCGAGCATCAGATTGTTCGCGTTCAGATCCGGCAGTCTCCGGTGGCTGACCATGAACGAACCGGCGAGGTCAGCGACCGCGCGCGCCCAGTTCTCGAGCATCCACTCGGCGCAGATGTGGTCGTCGGGACGCTCGCGGAGTCCCGACACCTGGGCGAAGAGGGCAGTCATCAGCTGTTCGGACTCGAGCAGCTCTTCGACTTCGATCCAGCCCGGACGCGGCTCGTCCAGCCGCAAGACATGGATGCCGAGCCCGTCGGCCCGGGCCGTCTCGATGCGGGCCAGGGTCCGGTCTGTCTCGCGGCCGGACTTCACTGCGCTGAGGCGTCCTGGAGCACTTCAGCCAACCGTTGGGAAACGATCGTTCGCAGGCGGGCCGAATCAATCTTTCGACTCCAGGCCTAGACGTAGCATTTCGGGTCCACTTCTCTGGACAGGACTCCGAGAAACATCAGATGAAAGAGCTCAGTAGCTTCCACTTCGGTGAGCTTCGTCACAATTCAAGAGTACACGCAAGAATACCCATAGGGCAACTCAATGCACTCTTGAAAGAGTTGCTTCTTCCGGTCGGCTATTTTCTCTTGCCGAAGCGGCGTTTCATGTCGCGGGCCGAGAGGAACCTGGTCAGCTTGTCGACCAGCGCACGGCGCTCGGGTGTGTACGGATACCAGAGCGGCTCCGACTTCGTCTGCATCCGGGCACTGACGATCGCTTCCGAGCGGCAGTACTTGCGGATGCCGTACTCGGCGTGGCGGTAACCGATCCCGGACTCCTTCCAGCCGCCCATCGGTACCCCGGGGGCGAGGAAGTTGAACATGACGTCGTTGACATTGACCGCTCCGCACTCGATCCGCCGGGCGACCGTCTCGGCCTTCTTGCCGGGTCCGAAGACCGTGGCCGAGAGTCCGTAACGCGAATCGTTCGAAAGGCGGATCGCCTCCTCGGAATCCTTGACTTTCATGATTCCCACGACCGGGCCGAAGGTCTCGTCCACCATGAGCTTCATCGAGTGGTCGACGTCCACGAGGACGGTCGGCTCGTAGAAGTCGCCGGGCCCTTCGCCGCGCTTGCCACCGGTCATGACCTTCGCGCCGTTCTTGACGGCGTCCTGGACCTGGTCCTCGACGTGGTCGACCTGGTTGGGCGAAGTCATCGCGCCGACGTCGCTGCCGAACCCGGCACCGTCGGCGCCCTGCTTCAGCTCCCTTACGGAGTCGGTGAGCTTCCCGACGAACTCGTCGTAGGCCGGCTCTTCGACGTAGATCCTCTCGACCGACATGCAGACCTGGCCGGAGTTGGTCATGCCGCCCCACGCGGCCGCGTTGACGGCGCGGTCCATGTTTGAGCCCGCGAGCACGATCATCGGATCCTTCCCGCCGAGTTCCAGGCTGACCGGGGTCAGGGTCTGGGCGGCTCGTGCCATGACCAGTTTGCCGACGCGGTCGGAGCCGGTGAAGCCAATGAAGTCGGAACCGTCGATCAGGGCGTTGGCGGTATCGGCCGTGCCGACCACGCAGTCGAGCACGTCCGGCGCGCCGATCTCTTCCTTCCAGGCAGTGACGATCTGCTGCACGCCGAGTGGGGTGAACTCCGAGGGCTTGAGTACCACCGCGGCGCCAGCCATCAGGGCGGGGATCGCATCGCCGATCGAGAGGATCAGGGGGAAGTTCCAGGGGCTGATCAGGCCGACCACGGGATGGGGCCGGTACTGGACGCGCAGCCTGCGGGTCGCGGCGAGCGGGGAATGGGGTCGCACCTTCTCCTCACCGATGAACTTCGAGGCTTTCGAGCCGTAGAAATTGATCAGGTCGGTGAGGTAGACGCCTTCGTTGGTCGCCTCCGCCCGGACCTTGCCGGTTTCAGCCTGCATCGTGTCGGCGACAGCGTCGGTGTTGTCGAGCAACCAGTCGCGAAGCTTGTTCAGCCAGAAGCGGCGGCCCTTGAAACCGAGCTCTTCCCAGGCGGGCTGGTTGGCGCGGACCCGGGCGACCGTGGCCGCGACATCTCCGGGCGGAGTGACCGGCACCTCGACGATCGTCTCGCCGGTGGACGGGTTCATGACGGGAATCGAATCAGCGACCGGTTCCTCGACTGTTGAAAGCGCTTCCATCTCACTACCCCCGGGTCTGGTTTGTCTTGCTCGGCTGCTTCGGCTTGTCCGGTTTCACCGGCTTCTTCCTGCAGGCCATTTTCGAAGCGTTCCTTTTCTTCTTGCAGAACTTCTTCAGCCGTTCGGCCCTGGTCGGCTTCTCCGGCTCGTTCAGCTTGACACACACCGGCTTCTTTTTGTTCTCTTTCTTGGCACACCACTTCACGATCTCCGCCCTGGTCGGCTTGATCTCGACCCGGGTCTGCTCCAGCCGGTAGATCTCGCCCAAGTCGCTGAAGGCGTAAACGCGGCCCCACTCGTCCTCGCCGAAACCGTTCAAAGCGGGCTGCTCGTCCTTGCCGGGAGGCATGAAGGAGCCGAGCGGCTTGTCGTCCGTGATCCACGCCGGGTTCGGCAGGGCGGTGCGGAACCGGTTGGCGCAGAAGTCCCCGTAGACGATGCGGCCGAAGATCGTGGTCAGCGACGGATCGGTGACCACCGGACCGCCGATGATCGAGCAGCCGACCTTGTGGGTGTAGGTGAGCTGGGGCCACTTGAGGCCCGGTTTCGGGATGATCGGCGCGGTCGTGAGCGAGCCCGGGCATTCCCGCGGGCCGCAGTCGAACGGAAGGGTGCCTTCGAAGTCGTGCCAGCCGAAGTTGGCGCCCCAGGCGAACTTGTAGGGCAGGTAGTTGATCTCCTCCTGGCGAGACTGGCCGACGTCGGAGATCATCATCTGGGTCTCGCCGCCCTTCGGCTCGTAGAAGTGGAAGCTGTGGGGGTTGCGGAATCCGTAGGCGAACACCTCGTCGCGGCCGGGTTTGTTGACGAACGGATTCGAGGCGGGGATCTGGTAGGTCCGGCCGGTCGTATCGTCCTGCTTGGGCAAGATGCGGAGGATCTTGCCGCGGAGGCTGTCGAGGTTCTGGGCCAGGTTCTTCTGGTCGCCGGGATCGTTGCCGTCGCCGACCGAGATGAACAGGTTGTCGCCGAGGAATTCGAGCGGGCCGCCGTTGTGGCTGCCGCGGGGACCGGCCGCCGGGATCCGGATGACGTTCCGCTTCGTGCCCGGGATGGTCGTGGTCGGATGCTTCGGGTTGACCTGGTACTCGTTGACCTTGTTGTCACCATTCTTCGCGGTGTACTGGATGTAGTACCGGCCGGTCTTCGCGAAGTCGGGCGGGAAGGCGAGGCCGATCAGACCCTGCTCGATCCATTCGGTGTCGACCTGGTTCTCGATGTCGAGCAGCGGTTCCGGCAGCAGCTTGCCGCGCTTGATCACCCTGATCTTGCCGAGCCTGCCGGCCGCGAAGACCAGCCTGTGGTACCCCGGGGCGGAAGCGATGACGGTCGGCTCGACGATCCTGGTCACCAGTTCGAAAGTGACCTTCGTCTCGGTCCGGGCGCCAGCCGCCTGCGAGAAAGCCGCGCTGAACAGGGCCGCCGCCACGAATGCCAGCGCGACAAAGGGTTTGGACGATTTCATTGTCTCAATCGATAAACCGGGCCGGAGGTGGAAGTCGCGTAGACGGCTCCCCCCAGGCTCTCTCCGAATGAAGAGATCGATGGCACGGCAAGACCGGTGCTGCGGGAATTCCTGATCCTGCGGTCGCCGGGCTTGAACGTGCGGATGTCGCTGTTGCAGAAGTCCGAGAACAGGTAGCGCCCCCGGATCGACTTCAGTTTCCTGTCACGGACGACGATTCCGCCGATGATCGAGCAGTTGCCGGTGTCGTGCGTGGTGACGAAGTCCGGCTTCGTGGTCCCCGGGCGGCCGCCATCGTATTCGCTGAAACCCTCGTACTTGTTCCAGCCGAAGTTGGCACCCTTCGCGGCGCCCAGCGGCAGGTAGTTGAGTTCTTCGAACTCGTCCTGGCCGACGTCGGCGATGACCATGTGGACACCCTCGCCGGTGACCCTGTCGAACGACCAGCGGAACGGGTTGCGCAGCCCGTAGGAGAAGATCTCGTTCTGGCCCGGCTTGCCGACGAACGGGTTCGAACCCGGCACCGAGTACGGCTTGCCGTTCTTCCGGCGCGGATCGATGCGGATCATCTTGCCGAGCAGGACGTCGAGGTTCTGCGCGTTCCCCGGTTCGTCACCGCCCCCGCCACCGTCGCCGGTACCGAAGTAGAGGTTGTGGCCGAGGAAATGCATCTGGCCTCCGTTGTGGTTCGAGTTCTCACGGTGGCGGATCCGGATCACGCTGCGGCGCGTGCCGCGCCGGGCCGTGACCGCTGTGCCACGGCGGAACTCGTCGATCGTGATGTCACCGGCGGAGTCCGTGTAATAGACGTAGAAGCGCTTGCTCTTCTTGTAGTCCGGCGGGAAGGCGACCGAGAGCAATCCGCGTTCACCGCCGTAGTTCACGCGGTTCGTGATATCGAGGAACGGCTTGTGCAGCTTCCTGCCGCGGCGGAGGACCTTGATCTTGCCCTCCTGTTCGACCACGAACATCAGGTTCCTGTAGCCGGGGGCGGACTTGATCTCGACCGGCTGGCTGAAGTTCGCGACGCGGTTGAGGCGAAGGCGCCGGGCGCTCGTGGTCGCACCACGGGAGCCGGATCGATCCGGCGTCGTCCCGCTGTCCGCGGAGTTGGTGACCGTGGCGGTCGGTGCGTCGCCCATCGATGAATCGCCACCGGCACAGGCAGTGGTGCTGAAACCCATGACCGCGGCGAAGGCGACCGCGGCGAGCGGGAGCGAATGCCGGCGCCGGATCCGGGATCCGCCCATGATCAGGACCCGTTCAGGGACCCGGACCGAAGAGTCCGCGGTGAGAAGTGGTGCTCCCGAACGGCCCTGACCCCGTCCATATCGCTGCCTGCCATCAAGGTGTCGCTTCCTCTTGCTGGAATTTCAGATGAAGACGTTCCTGCTGGCTCAATGGTACGACTTTGCCGTTCTCGTCAATCCTGGTCAGGATCGGTTGGGACGAGATGAAAGCCGGCAGCGTGCCTCCGGCCGGTTCGCCCGACTCGTCCAGGGCCTTCGCCTCTCCGCTCAGACCCGCGTTCAACTGGTACGAGATCCTGTGCCGGCCAGGTTTCACCGCAGTTACACGCCAGATCATCGCGGCCGTGTCGCCGGCCTCGACTTCACCGAAGTTGAAGGTGCGCCGGTTGGCGGTCGCGGCACCGCCTCGTCCCACCGTGCCGGCGAGCTTGGGGTAGCCCTCCTCGAGCACCCAGACGGGCCGCTGCGGCTGGGCAAGGCCGAGCTGGTCGTCCCGGTACGCAAAGGCCAAAGTGGATGCTTCGCCCGGAAGATCGATCGTCACGCTCATCCCGGGGATCGTCTCGTCACCCGAGTTACGCACCGCGAGCCCGAGGTCGTAGGTCTCGGCGATCGTCTGCTTCACCGGGAAACCGGCAGCCACGACCTCGACCGGGTAGTCGCCCGGGGGCTGGTTGGCGAACTGCTCGCCGGTGTCCCCGTCACCGCCGCAGCCAGCGAGAATCGCCGTCGTGGCCAGGATCATCGCGGCCCCGCCCAAGATACGGTTGAGGTGTGGTCTCGTCTCCCGCAAGGCGCGCTGAACATACCACGGGTGTGCCGACGGTCACAGACGCCGGGGGTTTCACATAGACTGCGGGGGCAAGGCGCATCCTGGCGATCGGGAACCCCGACCTTCCGGGGTACACCCGTCGGGAGTGCTGACAGGAGAGGCGCGAGCTTGAGTCCGGCAGACGAAAACACAGAACCTGACGGCAAGGAGACTCCGGTCAACGCGGGGCGTTCCGTGACGTCAGGCGTGGTCGTCCAGCCCGAGCCCCCGGCCGCCGGCGGTTCCGGCATCCACCAGCCCACCGGTCCGGACGAGCCGGTGCACGCACCGCCCAGGCCGCGGCCCCGGGGCAACCCGGTCGTCGGTGCCGCGAACAAGGTTTTCGAACCCGCGAGGAGCCTGTTCACCGAGATCGGCGAGATGATGATCCTCACCGGCCGGACCATCGCGTCCGCGCTCCGGGCACCGTACCCGTACGGCAACGAGTTCATCGGCCAGTTCCTCTTCGCCCTGCAGCTCTGCTGGTTCCCGATGATGATCTCCTGCGTCGCGTTCGGATTCGGCGCGCCGGGCCTGCAGGCCGCGAACTTCCTCTCGCTCTTCGGAGCGCTCGACCGCCTCGGTGGCTTCTTCGTCCTCGCTTCTATCCGGGAGTTCGCGCCCTTCGTTACCGCGGTCGTCGTCGCCGGCGTCGCCGGCACCGCGATCACCGCCGACCTCGGTGCCCGGAAGATCCGCGAGGAGCTCGACGCCCTCCAGGTCCTCGGCGTCAACCCGATCAAGAACCTCGTCGTTCCGCGCTTCCTCGCGCTGATGCTCATCACCGGGCTGCTCGACATCTACGCGCTGCTCTTCGGCATCACTGGCGGTATCGGTGCGGAGTTGCTCTACTCCCAGCCGCTCGGCGGATTCTTCGCGACCCTCTTCTCGAACGCATCGACCACCGAGCTGGCCGCGTCGGTGCTCAAGTGCACCCTGTTCGGCGCGATCATCGCGATCGTCTGCTGCTACAAGGGGATGACCGCAATCGGTGGCGCAGCCGGAGTCGGCCGTGCCGTCAACGAGGCCGTCGTCATCTCGCTGCTCGGGGTCTTTGCCTTCAACTACGTTTTCACCCAGACCCTGCTCGCGACCAACCCCGAACTGCAGACGATCAAGTAGATGGCAACAGGATGGCTGACAGTCCCGCGCGCCTGGCTCGAGTCTCTCGGCGAGATAACCCGATTCTGCACCATGGTCATCGGGCAGGTGTTCTCCGGCCGGGTCTTCAAGTATTTCGGCGAAGCCCTGAAGCAGGCCGGCATCCTGATTCTCGGATCGACCACCGTGATCCTCGGGCTGGTCTTCACGATCGGCCTCACCTGCGGTATCGAGGGTGCCTACTTCAACCGCTCCGTCGGTTCTCCAGCGTACGCCGGCGTGTTTGCCGCCTGGTGTGATCTGCGCGAGGCGGTTCCCTACGCGTTCGGTTACATGATGGCCGCGAAGGTCGGCACCGGAATCGTCGCCGAGCTCGGCGCCATGCGCATCTCGGACGAGATCGACGCGCTCGAGGTCATGGGCGTACCACCGGTCACCTTCCTCGCTGCCACCAGGCTGCTCGGTGCCTGGATGACGCTTCCGTTCATGTACCTGGCGGCGATCGGAGTCGGCTTTCTCGCCTCGTACATCGCGGTGGTCGACCAGATCGGCGACGTGTCGTCAGGTGGATACCAGCTCATCTTCTGGGCGTTCCAGA
This sequence comes from uncultured Solirubrobacterales bacterium, assembly GCA_963695885.1. Classification (GTDB taxonomy): domain Bacteria; phylum Actinomycetota; class Thermoleophilia; order Solirubrobacterales; family 70-9; genus 67-14. The sequence continues at coordinate 43,834 of CAVOIH010000008.1, forward strand.
ATCCGCCCGACGTGCTGTTCTCCGTGATCAAAGCCATGACGATGGCCACGGTCATCGTGCTCGTCGGCTGTTATTACGGCTACACCGCGTCCGGGGGACCGGTGGGCGTGGGTACGGCCACGGCCAAATCCATGGTGCTTAATATTGTCCTTGTGCACATCGTCGGAATGTTGGGGACCCTGGTCTTCTGGGGAGCCAACCCGAGAGCACCCATAGGAGGGTGAGATTTTGACCTTTGCAGACGACGAAACACCGATCAACCGCGGGACGCCCGACGAGTCGCCCGAAGTCGAGCGCGCCGTCGGTGACGTAGGCGATTCCTCCGGGCTCGCGGGAGAGATGGAGACCGCCGACGAGGCGAACGCCGCCGATGACGCGACCGTCGACGCCGACGTCGAAGCCGGCGACTCCCCGGCACCCGCCGTCGGGCAGACCAACCAGCCGGTCAGGAAGGGCACGGGCGTCGTCGATGAGCCCACCCCCGCGCAGTCCGGCGGCGAGTACGTCGCGGGGGACGGTGCGGTCCTCGGCCGTGACTTCATCCTGCCCGGCGTCGCTCCCGGCGACAACGACCCCTACCGGTGGCACACCGGCAACAAGATCGACCACGGCGGAACCGACGCGATCGAGATCAAGGACCTGACCAAGCAGTTCGGCCGCACGCGGATCCTCAACGGCCTCAACCTGGGCCTCCCGGACGACCAGATCTCGATGGTCCTCGGCCCGTCGGGCACCGGCAAGAGCGTGCTGATCAAGCACATCGTCGGCCTGCTCTACCCGGACTCCGGTGATGTGTTGGTCAAGGGCCAGTCGGTCCCGTCACTGAGCGACGACGACCTGTTCGAGATGCGCAAGAAGTTCGGCCTCCTGTTCCAGGACGGCGCGCTCTTCGGCTCGATGAACATCTTCGACAACGTCGCGTTCCCGCTCCGCCAGCACACCGACAAGGGTGAGGACGAGATCGAGGACATCTGTACGCGCCGCCTCCGTGAGGTCGGCCTGGGCGAAGCCCATTACAAGATGCCGAACGAGCTTTCCGGCGGCATGCGGAAGCGCGCCGGGTTCGCCCGCGCCCTGGTGCTCGACCCGGAGATCGTCATGTTCGACGAGCCCGATTCGGGCCTCGACCCGGTCCGCACGGCCCTCCTCTGCGAACTGATCAAGGAAGTCCACGCCGAGAGCGGTGGCTGTTACATGGTGATCAGCCACGACCTCGGAACGGCACGTCGCATTGCCGACTTCATCGCTGTGCTGTGGAAGGGCAAGATCGTCGAAAGCGGTCCCAAGGAGCGTCTCTTCGAATCGGAGAACGAGTTCGTCCACCAGTTCCTCCGCGCTGACGTGACCGGTCCGCTGGCGATGGATTGAGGACTGGGGCCCTGGGGGATTTCTTCGGGCGGGTAGCGGCGGCATCGGCCCGCCGGGCCTGGCCGGTACTGGCTGCCGGGTTCCTGGTCGCCGCGGCCGCGGTGGCGATCGTCGTCTTCACCGGGATGAAGGTCCAGGCGGTCGAGGACGCCCTGTTCGACCGCGACTCCGAGGCGTACGCCAACACGGCCGCCGCCGAGAAGTCGTTCGGTTCCGACCCGGTGGTGATCCTGGTCAAGGGCGACCTCCAGGAGACGCTCAAGCCGGAGAACCTCGAACGGCTGAGGGTGCTCGAGCTCTGCGTGTCCGGCGACATCAAGCGTGGGCGCGGCACGCTGTTTGAGATCTGTGACCAGATCTCGGAGCTCGATCCGGTCCAGGTCTGGGCCGGCCCCGCGACCTTCCTGACCCGTGCGGTCAACGGCATCACCGCCGTCTACCAGGAGCAGCTCCGGCGGATCCGGGCGCTTCCCGAAGGCTCGGCGCGAGCGGAGCAGGGCCAGCAGGAGCTGCTGTCGCTGGCCGCCGAGATCGTTTCCAGGTACGGGCTGACCTCGCTGCCTTCGCTCGACGACCCGACCTTCATCAACAAGGTCGTCTACGGCGACGGCCGGATCAGGCTGGGGCCGAAACCGAAGCTCTCGTACCTCTTCCCGAACGAAGACTCGGCCCAGATCGTCCTCAGGCTGAGGCCCGACCTGACCAGCGGTGAGCGCGAGAAGACGATCGACCTGATCAAGGAGGCGACCGGGGACCAGTCGACGCGGCTCGACCGGGCCACCTACGTGGTGTCGGGGTCGCCGGTCGTCTTCGACGGCCTCTCGGAGTCCTTGCAGACCGGGGTCGTGCTACTTGCGGTCGTCGCCCTCGTCCTGATGTCGATCGCCCTCGGGCTGGTCTTCGGATCGGCCTGGCGCCTGCTGCCGCTCGGCCTTGCCCTGCTCGCGATCACGATCGCCTTCGGCATTCTGAGGGTCACCGGCGGCTCGATCTCGCTCGCCGCCCTCGGGGCCGTCCCGATCCTGATCGGGCTGACAGTGGACTACGCGGTTCAGATCCAGGCGCGGTACGACGAAGCGGACCGGGAGCTCGGCCCGGCTGAAGCGGCCCGCATCGCCGCCGGCCGGGGGGTGCCGATGATCGCCACGGCCTGCGTTGCCAGCGCCTTCGGCTTCGCTTCTCTCCTGATCTCCCCGGTACCGCTGATCTCGGAGTTCGGCCTGCTGCTGGCCGCCGGCGTTCTGGTCTGCCTGGCTGTCGTCTTCCTCTTCGGATTCGCCGCCCTCTCGATCCGGGGGCCGGGACAGCCCGGCCCGATCGCCTTCGAGCGCCTCCGTGCTTTCGGTTACGTGAAGCACGGGGCCAAGCGCGTCCTCGGACTGGCGATCCTCGCGCCGGGTCGGCTCCTGGTCATCAGCCTGGTGATCGCCGGCTGTGGCTGGGCCGCCGGGACGCAGGCCGATACGACCGCCGAGCTCCGCCAACTCCTGCCCACCCGGACGCCGGTGGTCGAGGACCTGCTCGACCTCGAAACCTCGACCGGGACCTCGGGTGAGGTCGACCTGATCGTGAGGTCCGATGATGTCACCGACCCCGAAGTCGTCGCGTGGATGGCGGAGGTCCGCCAAGCGGCATTGGGGAGTGCCGGATACGCCGCGAAGAATCCCGACTGCGTCAACGCGGAGCTCTGTCCCGGCCCGGCGATCACCGATTTCGTCGACACCGGCGCCAGGGGACAGACCGCCGCGGACATCCGCCTTGCGCTGCGGGGGCTGCCTCGCCAGGAGCGCGAGGGGATCGTCGCCGGAGGACTCGCCGGCGAGGACGTGCCCACCGAGACCAAGATCCCGTTCGTGATCCGGTCGGGCTCGGTCGACCGGCAGACCGAGGTGATCGACCAGATCGAAGACGCCGTGTCCCAGTCGGACGACGGCCGGGGCCCGCCGCCCGGCACCACGGCTGAGCTCGCCGGGCTGCCGGTGGTCGTAAGCGCGACCGTCTCCGATCTCGCTTCGTCGCGTTACCTCCTGACCGTTCTCGCGATCGTCGCGGTCGGCCTGATCCTGCTCGCCGTCTACCGCTCGTTCACCCGGATGTTGGTGCCGCTGGTCCCGATCGTCGTCGCCGGCGGCTGGTCGGCGGCCATCGTCTCATCGCTCGACGTGTCGTTGAACCCGCTCTCGACGGTTCTCGCGGTGCTGGTCACGGCGATCGCGACCGAGTTCAGCGTGATCCTGACCGGGCGCTACTTCCAGGAGCGTGAGGGCGGCGCTTCGATGGCCGACGCCCTGCGTTTCGCCTACGGCCGGACCGGGATGGCGATCGCCGCGTCCGGCATCACCGCGATCGCCGGTTTCGCCGCGCTTGCGGCCAGCGACATCGGCATGCTGCGGAACTTCGGCCTCGTCGCCGTGGTCGACCTCACCGTCGCCCTGCTCGGTGTGGCGATCGTCCTGCCCGCCGTGCTTGCCTGGCTGGAGCGGCGGTGAGCTGGGAGAGGGACGAGAAGCCCCGCCCCGGGAGACCGGAACCCGCGGGTCCGCGGGCCAACCTCTATGTCTTGCTCGCGACGGTCCTGGTGGTGGCGCTTGCCGTGATCGCCTTCTTCGCCCTGCGCGGAAAAGAGTCGGGCACGGTTGGCATCGGATCGGTGGGCATCGGTGAGAAGGTGGCGCCTTTCGCGGTCCCGGACGCCGCCTCGGACCTCGACGGGGATGCCAATGTCGATCCGGAACAGGCCTGTTCGGTCGATGTGCCCGGCGCCATCCGGGTCTGCGACTTCTTCGACAAGCCGCTGGTCATGTCGTGGTGGTTCACCAAAGGAGTCTCGGGCTGCGACGAACAGCAGGACGTCTTCGACCGGCTGTACGGCAGGTACCGGGGCCGGGTCGGCCTGCTCTCGATCAACGTACGCGACGACCGCGACAAAGTGCGCGACCTGATCGCGGAACACGGCTGGAAGGTGCCGGTCGGTTACGACCGGGATGGAGCCGTGTCGAACATCTACCGGGTCGGAGGCTGTCCCACCTTCCTCTTCATCAAGCCCGGTGGTGTCCTGAAGAACGCGAAGATCGAAAGGATGACCCTTCCGGAACTGGACGCACAGGTACGAGCACTACTGGCCGGGTCCTGACGTCTTGATCCATAGTTTCCGCGGGAAACACCAGGCGGCGAGAAGAACAAGGATCGGGTCCTGACGTCTTGATCCACGCTGCGCGGGGATCAAGGCGGCGAGGAGAACAAGGATCGGGTCCTGACGTCTTGATCCACGCTGCGCGGGGATCAAGGCGGCGAGGAGAACAAGGATCGGGTCCTGACGTCTTGATCCACGCTGCGCGGGGATCAAGGCGGCGAGACCCTAAGATCAAGGCCTCGAATGGCTCAGAAATCGAACCGCAAAACCCCCGGCATTAAACAGGAAGAGCCACCGGCTCCGTGGGGGTCGTTCCCCTTGATGGAGCTCTCGGTTCTCGCGGGCCTGATCCTGATCGTGATCGGTGCGATCACCAGCAACCTGACCCAGCTGGGGATCGGCCTGGCACTCGGTTCGCTGGGTGGTCTCGAACTCTCGATCCGCGAGCACTTTGCCGGCTACCGCTCGCATACCACCCTGCTGGCCGGCGTAGTGTTCGTCTTCGCGACCGGTCTCACCTATTTCTTCGCCGGCAGCATCCCGAAGGTCTCCTCCCCGGAACTCTGGAAGTGCCTGGTGATCGGCGTCACCCTCGGCGGCCTCGCCTGGGGCTGGCTACGGCGAACCTTCGAGGCCAGGGCCGGCGTCCCCTACAAGCTGCGCTGACCCGTTACCGGAACGGCCGCCCGCGTTTCAGCGAGCGGCCGTAGTCCGTTCTGGCTCCGTCCTTCGTTTCAGTGAGGACGGAGCTGGCTGACCAGGAGCATTCGTTGGCGCTCGGTCAAAGTATCGAGCCGCTTGTTCTCGTTCAGTCCAACCGAAGCGAGAAGTTTGCGAGTCCTCGTTCTTCCCCACCGTGACTGGCTGCGAAGCAGTTCCGACAAGGTCATGCTCTCGGTCTGCCAGGGACATTCGGAAATGACCCTGGTGACCGGTACTTGGCCACTGGCGATCGACCGCTTCAGTGCCGCCCGGGCCAGGCGAACCCGGTTGGCCCTCTCCAGCGCGCGCAAATGCTGGGGAACCGCCGTACCTTCGGCAGTTGGTGAAGCGGCAGTGGCAATTGGTTCCACGGACTGTCCTCCCTTCGGGGATGGGTGTGAATGACTGGTTTCAGGGCGACGACCAGCGAAGACGAATTGCTTCCCCGAGTCGAACTCTCCTCACGCCGGGGCCCCTCCTGAGCGGCTCCGATGCGTTGAAATCAACCTACGCAATCGCCCCTTGCGGGTCAATGCCCAAAAGCGCAAAATCTCGCTAAGAGCAGCATTAATGTTTTCGGGTTGTAAAGGCGGCCGCCTTCGCTAATCGATGATCCCGGCGAACTCTTCGTCCTTCAGGACCGACTCGAAGATCGCGAGGGCCTTGTCGAGCTGCCCGGTTTCGTGGGTGGCCATCAGGCTGGTCCGGAGCAGCGCCCCGCTCGGCGGGACCGCCGGGTGGATCGCGACGTTGGTGTAGACGCCGGCCTCGAACAGCGCCTTCCAGAGGAGGATCGCCTTCCAGTCGTCGCCGATGACCACGGGCACCACCGGGGTGGTCGCGACCGAACCGTCGGGCATCAGCCCGGGTTCGATCACCTCGAGCCCGAGGCCCTTCAGGCCCTCGCGCAGATAGTCGGCGTTGCCGAGCAGCTTCGAATAGAGCGCCGGGCCTTCGGCGCGGGCGATCCGGACGGCCTCGAGTGCGGCGCCGACCGCCGCCGGAACACCCGAGGCGCTGAAGATGAAGGAGCGGGAGCTGATCCGCAGGTAGTCGACGACCTCAGCCTTGCCGGCGATGAAGCCACCACAGGAGGCGAGGCTCTTCGAGAACGTGCCCATGCGAAGGTCGACCTGGTCCTCGAGGCCGAAGAGCTCGGCCGCGCCGGCGCCGCGCGCGCCGAGGACGCCGACCCCGTGGGCTTCGTCGACCATCAGCCGGGCACCGTAATGCCGCGACAGCTCGACGACCCGTGGCAGGTCGCAGAGGTCCCCTTCCATCGAGTAGACACCGTCGACGACCACGAGGATCCCGCCGCCGTCCCCGGCGGCCCGCTGGAGCATCTTCTCCAGCTTGTCGGTCTGGTTGTGGCGGAAGGGGCGCATCTTCGCGCCGGACAGCTTGATGCCGTCGAGGATCGAAGCGTGGTCGCCGGCGTCGGCGATGACCGTGTCCTCCGGGCCGAGCAGCGCCTGGAGGGCGCCGACGTTCGCCTGGTAGCCGGTCGAGAAGACGATCGCGCCCTCGGTGTCCATCCACTCGGCCAGTTCGGTCTCGAGATCGACGTGGAGCGGCGTGGTGCCGTTCAGGAGCCGGGAGCCGGTGACCCCGGTGCCGTAGGTGTCAAGCGCGTCGCGGGCGGCCTGCTTGACGCGGTCGTCGCCGGTCAGACCGAGGTAGTTGTTCGAGCCGAGCATGATCGTCTCGCGCCCTTCCATCTCGACCACGGGGCCGGCCTGGGAGGTGAGCATGCGGAAGTACGGATTGATGTCGGCCGCGTTGGCGGCTTCGAGCTGTTCGCGCCGTTCGTGGTTCTTGACCTTCTCGAACAGATCGATCGGAGCCGATGAGGTTTCAGTCATGGGAACAGTGTCGCAAATGGAGCCCGCATCAGCGAATCATTTCGACACAGCGAATTCGGCTACGAGTGGCAACCGGCGACGGACGGCCTTTCCGGACCGAATGGATCGAGATGCCCGCACGTTTTCGATGGAGGACGACCCCGACCAGCCCGCCGCGGCGATCAGGGAGTTCGCGAGATAGATACCGTTGCCGAATGGCCACAGTCGAAGTTCGCGAAGTCGAGAACAAGCGGGACCTGAAGAAGTTCGTCAAGGTTCCGTTTCGGGTCCACCGGGACCACCCCGAGTGGGCCCCGCCCCTTCTGATGGAGCGGATGGAGTTCCTCAACCGGAAGAAGAACCCGTATTTCGACCACGCCGAGGTCAAGCTGCTGATCGCCGAGAAGGACGGTGAGCCCGTCGGCCGGATCAGTGCCCAGGTCGACGAACGCTGGGACGAATACCGCGGCGGCGACGACGGCCAGTTCGGCTTCTTCGAGACGATCGACGACCCTGAAGTGGCTGACGCTCTGCTCGACGGCGCCTGTGAATGGCTGGCCGGCAAGGGCCGGGAGAAGGTGTACGGCCCGATGGACTTCACGACCAACGACGAGATCGGGATCCAGATCTCCGGATTCGACCTGCCGCCGATCATCCTCGAGAACTGCCACCAGCCCTACTTCCAGAAACTGGTCGAAGGCAACGGGTTCACGAAGGCGATGGACCTGCTGATGTGGCACCTCGAGATGGGCAAGCTCGCCAAGGGACTCGAGTTCCACCCGGCGATCATGGAGGCGGCCCAGAAGAGCCTCGACGAGCACGGCATCACGATCCGCAACATGAAGAAATCCGACATGAAGGCGGAGGTCCTGCGCTTCCACGAGGTTTACAACGAGGCCTGGGGGGACAACTGGGGCTTCGTGCCGATCACGACCGACGAGGCCGGCTACCACGCCAGGCTGCTCAAGCAGATCGTGGACGAGAGTTGGACGTTCATCGCCCAGAAGGAAGACGGCGAGGTGGTCGGGGCGGCGCTGACCCTGCCCGACTTCAACCAGGTCCAGCGGAAGATGAAGGGTCGCATCTTCCCGACCGGCTGGTACCACTTCCTCACCGGCAGGAAGAAGATCGACCGCGTCCGGATCCTCGCCCTCGGCGTCAAGAAGGCGTACCAGCACACCGGCGTCGCGGCGGCGCTCTACGTGAAGCACATCCAGAACACCGACAAGGTGAAGCAGGGAGAGGCGGGATGGATCCTCGAAACGAACGAGCCGATGAACCGGGCGCTCGAGGGAATGGGTGCCGAAGTGACCAAGAAGTTCCGGATATACGAGAAAACCCTGTAAATGGCGGAATGACTCCCAACCCCGAAAGTTCCGACCACGACCACAGGTAGTGTTCTTCTCGTGTCCGACGTAGAGCTAGATGGAGAGTTGGTTTCCGAGGAGGATGTCGAGGCGGCGCAGGCCGACCAGGTACGTGCCCTGCCGCGGAAGTACGACGAATCCAAGGAGCTTGCTCCTGCCCTCCGCTCGGAGGTGACCGCCGCCGCGATCGCCGCCGCCGGCGGAGTCCTCGCCGGCGCCGTCACCGTCGCCGCGGTGCGGGCCGTCACCGGCACCGGACCCTCGAAGCACCGGTCCCGCAGGATGCCGAAGCGCGGCAAGCCGGCCAATATTGTTGCCAGCCGCTCCTTCCTGGTCGACGTCCACGTCCTCGGGCGCTAAGCGGGGCGATGGATCCGATCGAGGTCGAAGTCGGGCCGCGGTCACCCTTCAGGCTTCCCCGGCTGACCGGCGGCGACCGCCTGATCAAGGAACGCGGCACGGGCTTCCAGCGCCTGCTCGTCACCGGCGGCGCGGCCACCGTGGTCAGCGTCCGGCAATCCGGGCCTGACCGCTATCTCTTCTCCGCCGAGGCGATCGCCCCCGAGCGCATGACCGGTCCCGGTTCGAACGTCCTGATCGAGGCCTGCGAGGAGCATCTGCTCGACGGGATCAGCCGGATGAGGTTCGCACTCGGTATCGACCTCGACCTGGCCCCGATGCGTGACCTCTTCGGCGGCGACCCGCTCCTCGGCCCGGCGATCACCGGCATGTTTCCCGGCCGGCCGAACCGCCGGCCTTACCCCTGGGAGGCGCTGCTCTGGGCGATCACCGAGCAGCTGATCGAATACAGGCGTGCCGCCGCGATCCAGCGCAGCATGATCCGGAAGTGGGGGATGAGGCTCGACGATCCCGGCCCCTGTGCCCGGGGCTTCCAGGACGTGATGTTCACCGTGCCGGGGCCGAATGTCATCGCCGGAGTCGCGCCGGCCGAGCTCGAAGCCTGCGGTCTCAGTGCCCGCCGCTCGATCGCCGTGATCAAGGTCGCCCGTGAGGTGGCCACGGAGCGCACGGACCTGCGGGTGAAGGACGACGACCGGCGGCTGCTGGCGATCCCGGAGATCGGCCCCTGGACCGTCGCCTGCCTCGGGCTGCGCGGCCGCGGCGATCCCGACGCCCTGCTCGCGGGAGACCTGAGCCAGACCAAGCTGATCGGTTTCCTGAGCGGCCTCGGCCGGATCGCCGAAGTCGAGGAGGTGGAGGCCTTCTACGAGAAATACGCGCCGTACCGGGGCCTCGCCGGCGAGTACCTCGTCTCGGCGCAGGGCCACCCGGTCCACGGTCCGGGAACCACCGCCCGGATTCGGATGCGGCAGAACATCAAGCGCGCTGCCTAGGGGGCGGGATCAGTCCGGGTCGACCGGCCCGCCGGGGAGCATCTCGTTGTTGAGCGCGTCCACTGCCCTTTGGGGGTTCGCCAGGACTTCATTGTCGATCATCCAGTTGATGAAGTTCTGCCACAGGGTCGGGTCCATGTACCCGAACGGCTGGTTCCCGCCCTTCTGGGCGAGCAGCGGAAGAGTCGTCTTGACCTGGGCGGCGGTGACCTTCGGGTCGAGTCCGTCGTTGGCCTGGAGCATCGTGTCGGTGGCCGCGTTCGGCTTGGCCGCGGCCTCGGCGGTGCCACGGGCCAGGGCGCTCATGAAGAGGCGGATCGAATCGGGGTCCTCGGAGATCCGCTTGCCCTGGGCGACCACCACGAGTTCGTCGTAGGTCGGTACGCCGAGCCGGTCGACCGGGTGGATCACGGGCTTCTGGCCGGACAGCTTGAGGTCGACACCTTCGATGTTCCAGAACGGGCCGAGGGTGGCATCGGCCTTGCCGCTGACGATCGACGGCAGCAGCCCCTGGCCGACCCCGACCTCCGTGACCTGGTTCCCGGCGAGGCCGGCCCGCTCGAGGATCGTCCCGAGGTACGCGGCCTGGTACGGGATGCCGGCGGTCGAGATCGTCTTGCCCTTGAGGTCGGCGACCCGCTTGATCTTCGACTTCTTGAGCCACATCAAGGAAGTCAGCGGCTGGTTGACGACCGAGCCGACAGCGACCACGTCGAGGCCCTGCTCGCGGGCGAGCAGCACCTCGGGTTCGTAGGACAGGGCGACATCGGCCTTCCCGGCGGCGACCAGCTTGATCGGCAGGGCAGGATCGGTCGGGCTGTCGATCGAGACGTCGAGGCCGGCAGCTTCGAAGTAGCCGGAGTCCTTCGCGGTGAAGATGCCGGCGTGGTCGGGGTTGGGGTACCAGTCGAGCGCCAGGCTGAACGCCTCGGTTTCCGGAGTCACCTCTTCCGACTTGGTGCCGCAGGCCGTGATCGCGAACGCGGCGACGACGGCGAGGGTGAGGGCGATGGGCTTTCTCAAGAAGGGCTCCGGTTCGGGGGCGTAACGGATTTTCAGGTTATCGCCAACGCAGCACTCTTCGTTCCAGCAGACTTATAGCCACGAACAGGGCGACCGCTATGCCCGAGAGAACGAAGACCGCGGCGAAAAGCCGGTCGGTCATCAGCTGGGCGTTGTCCTGGAGCATCAGGTGGCCGAGGCCCTTCTCGGATCCGGCCCATTCGCCGAAGACGGCGCCGATGACCGAGACCGCGACCGCGATCTTCGCACCACTGAAGGCGTAGGGGAGCGCCGTGGGTATTTCGACCCGTTTGAAGATCTGCCAGCGCGACGCGTAGAGGGTGCGCATCATCTTCACCGGGTCCGAATCGACCGAGCGGAGGCCGTCCAGCGTGTTGACCGCGATCGGGAAGAAACAGATCAGGGCGATGATCGCCAGCTTCGGGCCGATTCCGTAACCGAACCAGACCACCAGCACCGGCGCGATCACGATGATCGGGATCGTCTGCGAGGCGACGATCACCGGGTAGCTGGTGCGGCGGAGCAGGTCGGAGAGGTGGAGCAGGGTCGCCACCAACAGTCCGGCGACCAGGGCGACCCCGAAGCCGGCGACGATCTCGATCGAGGTGGTGAGGGCGTTGTCGGAGATCAGGTCCCGGTCCTCCCACATGACTTCGAAGATCTGCGCGGGAGACGGCACCAGGAAGTCCTCGAGGTTCAGGGTTCCGGCCAGGAACCCCGACGAAGCCGCGACCTGCCAGAGGGCGAAGCAGGCGACGATGAGGAGGAGCGGCGGCAGCCAGCGGCGGACCTGGGTCACGGCGAGATCTCCGGGACGGTCTCCGCCGGGCGGGTGAGGTGAATCATGATCTGCTCGCGGAGCGCAGTGAACTCCGGGGCGGTGACCACTTCGGATCGCGGCCGGTCCGGTTGCCGCGGGCTGGCTACGAGTTCGGTGATGCGGCCCGGGCGGGGGCTCATGACCGCGACCCGGTCACCGAGGTAGAGCGCCTCTTCGACGTCGTGGGTGACCAGCACGACGGTCCGGCCACCGGCCAGCATCGCCGGCAGCAGCCACTCCTGAAGCTCCGCCCGGGTGATCGCGTCGAGCGCCGCGAACGGCTCGTCGAGCAGCAGCACGTCCTTCTTCGAGAGGAGCGTCCTCAGGAAGGCGACCCGCTGGCGCATGCCGCCGGAGAGCTCGGCCGGGCGGGCGTCCTCGAAGTCGGCCAGGCCGAACCGCTCGAACAACCCGGCCGACTCGGCCCGGGCACGGGACCGGGACATGCCCTGGTTCCGCAGCGCGAGTCCCGCGTTGTCGATCGCCGAATACCACGGCAGCAGGCAGTCGGACTGGGGCATGTAGGCGCAGACTTCGAGCCGGCCCGTGGCGTCGGTCCGGCCACCGGCCTCGATGACGCCTTCCGCCGGCTCCTGCAGCCCGCTGATCAGCTCGAGCAGGGTGGACTTGCCACAGCCGGAGGGGCCGACGATCGCGAGGGTCTGACCGGCGCCGACGTCGAGGTCGAGGCCGTCCAGCGCGGTCAGGCTGCCGAAGCGGTGACCGATCTCCCGGCCGGACAGGGAAGCTGTCATCACGCCAAGTCTATGCAGCGACTCGTCCCCGGCCCTCGGCGGACGGGCCGTTCGACGCCCGAGCCTGTAATCTACCGTCATTCTCGATCTCTTGACTATGTAGGTCAGGAGTGTCGGGAGCTGTTCCAACCTAGCCCCGCGGTACCCCGGCATCACCTAGCCAGCCTCGCCACTTTGGACTTCTCCATCGCAATAATCCTGTTCGGTCTCGGTATCGGGATCCTCGTCGGCATGACCGGAATGGGCGGCGGCGCTCTGATGACCCCGCTGCTGATCCTGATCTTCGGCGTATCGCCGACCACGGCAATCGGCACCGACATCCTCTACGCGGCGGTCACCAAGACCGTCGGCGCCCAGCGCCACTACAAGCTGGGGACGGTCAACCTCGGCCTCGTCTTCTGGCTCGCTTTGGGCAGCGTGCCCGCGGCCATTCTCGGGATCCAGGTAGTTTCGATGCTTCAGGACAGCCTGGGGGAGGACAAGCTCGATTCGCTCGTCTATGCGGTACTCGGCGGCACTCTGCTCATGGTCGGCATCATCACCCTCGGCCGGGCGCTGATCCTCGCCAAGACGATCAACGAACGGGACGACTTCAAGATCGAGCTCCGGCACAAGGTCGCGGCCGTGACGATCGGCACGACTACCGGTTTCATGATCGGCGTGACCTCGGCCGGCTCGGGCACCGTCATCGCGGTCCTGTTGATCGCGGTCTACCGCCTCACCCCGAAACACGTGGTCGGCACCGACGTCTTCCACGCGGCGATCATCCTGTGGGCGGCCGGGATCGCCCACTTCGGCCACGGGAACGTCAACCTCGGCCTGGTCGGCAACATCCTGCTCGGCTCCGTCCCGGGCATCATCATCGGCGCGGCCCTCACGGAGAGAGTGCCCCAGGACAGGCTGCGGATCGCGCTGGGCGTCGTGCTGATCGCATCGGGTATCGCCACGATTCAGAAGGGCGACCCGCTGGTCTGGCCGATCGCGGCCGCCGTCGCCGGAATCGGTTTCGCGCTGATCCTGATGGCCCCGCGCTGGTACGGCAGGTTTCGTCCGAAGCCGCCGGATCCGGAACCAGATACCACCTGATCGCGGTTGCCAAAGACCCGTGGACCCGTCAATCTCGACTATTCGGGTGCCTTTCGTCGAGAAAAGTGAGTGTGCCCGGATCGGCGCAAATCGCTATTTCATGCGATTTGCGCCAACTTATTGGCAGTCTGACAGCTTCCGGGGTCCGGTGCTGGTTTACTAGCACTGTGCGCGTTTCCGCCAAAGCTGACTATGCGGTGAGGGCTGCGGCCGAACTGGCGGCATCACCCGACGGACCCATCAAGGGTGAGCGCCTGGCCGAAGCACAGGACATCCCGCTTCAGTTCCTCGAGCACATCCTGCTCGATCTCAAACACGCCGGGATAGTCCGCGCCCGCCGCGGCGCCAAGGGCGGCTACTGGCTTGCCAAGCCGCCCGAAGAAGTCACGATCGCCGATGTGATCCGGGCGGTGGAAGGCCCGATCGCCCACGTCCAGTCGGCGCCACCGGAATCGATCCATTACCGGGGCAGTGCGGTCGAGCTATCGGCGGTCTGGATCGCGGTCCGCGCTTCTCTCCGCCAGGTGCTCGAATCGGTGAGCCTTTCCCAGCTGGTGAACGGTGAACTCCCGGACCACGTCCAGGAACTCGCCGACAGCAAGGACGCGTGGCTTCCGGCAGACGCTGTCTCGCGCCACAAGTAGTTCCAGCCGTTCACGGACGGTTCACAGCGTCCCCGATGCAGACAGTACCCTTGCCGAAGGGAGCTCCAAAATCTTCGGTTCCGAACAAAGGGGAAATGCGTGACAACTGAGAATGCCGCTGCGAATGGTCTGACCCGGCGCGATGCCTTGAAGGCGGGTGTGGGGGCCGCGGGCACGATCGCCCTGGCCGGTGGTCTGCTCGGGCAAGGAGTCGAGGCGGCAGCCGCCCCGGCTGTGATCGGCGACGGGCCCTACGGGCCGCTTCAGGCTCCGGACTCGAACGGCGTCGCGCTGCCCCGGGGCTTCACTTCCAGGATCGTCGCCCGGTCGGGAGTGCCGCTCGGTGCTTCGCTGGCCCTCTTCCACGTCTTCCCCGACGGCATGGGGACGTTTCAGACTGAGGACGGTGGATTCATCCTGACCTCGAACTGCGAATTCGTGAACGTATTGGGCGGAGGTGCGGCGGCGATCCGGTTCGACAAGGACTTCAAAGTCACCGACTACTACCGGATCCTGAGCGGCACCTCGCTCAACTGTGCCGGCGGCGTTTCTCCCTGGGGAACGTGGCTTTCCTGCGAGGAAACGGACACCGGGAAGGTCTGGGAATGCGATCCGTACGGTGAGAAGGACGCGATCGCAAGACCCGCGATGGGCGTCTTCAAGCATGAAGCCTGCGCCGTCGATCCGGTCGGCAAACAGGTTTACCTGACCGAGGACCTCGGAGACGGCTGCTTCTACCGCTTCACCCCCGACAGCTATCCGGACCTGACCCGTGGCAAGCTCGATGTCGCCGCCGTGGCCGGTGACGGCCAGGTCGGCTGGCTTCCCGTGCCGGACCCGCAGAACCTGGCCGGCACCCCGACCCGCCTGCAGGTCGTCGACGCGACCAGGTTCAAGCGCGGCGAGGGCTGCTGGTACGACGAAGGCGTCATCTACTTCGCGACGACGCAGGACGACCGGGTCTACGCCTATCACTGCGCGGAAAGGGAGCTCGAGGTTCTCTACGACGGCGTCGCCCTGGGACCGGACGCACCGCTCCACGACACGGACAATGTGACCGTGTCGCCGATCTCGGGCGACCTGTTCGTGGCCGAGGACGCGGACGACCTGCAGGTCTGCCTGATCAGCACCGAAGGCGAGGCCGCGGCCTTCCTCCAGTTGCCCGGAGACGCACATGCGGATTCCGAACTCACCGGACCGGTGTTCGATCCGACCGGGTCGCGTTTCTACTTCGCTTCGCAGCGGGGAGGGGCCCCGACCAGTGCAATCGCCGGAGGTGCCGTCTTCGAGATCACCGGACCCTTCCGCAAGACCCGGTCCGAACCGCCGCCCCCGGACCAGGAGAAGCCGAGGATCAAGATCCGCACCCTCGGCAAGCCGACCCTGCGCGGCCTGCTCAAGCGCGGCGGATTCTTCAAAGTGAACGTCAAGGACGAGAGCCTTCCGGTGATCCTCGACGTCAAGTTGGTCACGAAGATCAAGCGCAGGTCCGGCAAGGGCTCGCGCGACGTCACGATCGGCACCCTGAGGACCAAGGCAACCAGGGCGGGAGACAAGAAGATCCGCGTGAAGGTCGGCAAGAGGCACAAGGACAGGCTCCGCCGGCGGGACGTCGCCCAGGCCCGGCTCGTGGTGAAGGCCACGGACGCGGAAGGCAACACCAGCAAGACGGTCAAGCGGGTGCGGTTCAGCTGAGCCGGTTCCGGTCGTACGGTGTCCTGGCTGCCACGGCAATCGCCGTGGCCATGGCCATGGCCGGATGCGGCGGGAGCACCGGCAGCAGTGAGTCTCCCCGGATGAATCAGGGTTCGAGCAGCAGCTCGGTCGCGGACCTGAAAGCCGGGGTGAAGAGAAATGCCGCAGCGGCCCGGGCCCGGGCCCGGAAGGCCCGCCAGAGGGCGATTCGGCAAGCCCGGCGGCAGGAGGCGATGGCGAAGAAGCGGCCGGCGCGGGTCACGGGGGACCTCGATTGCGGCGCGTTCTCGAACCAGGCTCAGGCCCAGAGGCGTCTGGCCGGAGGCGATCCGTACGAACTCGACGGGGACGGTGACGGACTGGCCTGCACTTCGCTGCCATGTCCGTGTTCGAAGGCGAAGCCGGGCCGGAGAGTCATCAGGGCCGGTCTTCCCGGTGCCTCCCGGTTCCGCGCCGAGGTCGAGTCGGTGGCCGACGGCGACACGCTCGACCTGATCACCTCGTCGGGCCGCGAGATCACGGTGCGTCTGATCGGCATCGACACCCCGGAGGTCTACGGAGGGGTGGAGTGCGGAGGACGCGCTGCGTCGGACGCGATGAAGGTCCTGGCCGTCGGCGTGGTCACGGTCCGGACGGATCCGACCCAGGACCGGCTGGACCGGTACGGCCGGCTTCTCGCCTATATCAACAAGGGAGTCCTCGACCTGGGCCGCACGATGGTGGCCCGCGGCCTCGCCTCCGCCTACGTCTACGACGATGAGTTCCTCAGGTATCCGGCCTACCACCGGTCTGAAAAGGCAGCCAGGGCAACCGGCAGAGGAAGCTGGGACCACTGCGACCTCGCCCCGGGCTGAAGCCGAAGTGACCGGGACCACCGCCCTGAGAGGGGTGGTAACTCGGGTCACTTCACCGGGGACCCGTCAGTAGCGGTGGCCTGACTTTCGGGCCCTTGGCTTCTCGAGTGAAGGGCGGCCGGCGGCGACTATGTCGACGAAGGTCTCGAGGTGCTCGGTCTGCCAGCACTCGAAGGCCCCGTCGCAGAACGGGATGTAGGCATTCATCACCGAATCGCCGTAGTTCCAGTAGAGCTCAGGTTCGGGGTTGAGCCAGAACGTGCGGTTGGCGCGGTCGGCGACCTTGGCGAACAGGTCCTCCGCCGGCGGGCGGCCGTTGGTGCGGGCGTCGCCGAGGACGATCACCGTGGAGCGGGGGCCGAGGTCGGCCGAGACGTCTTCGAGGAACTCGCGCCAGACACGGCCGTAGTCGGTGTAGCCGGAGACGTCGGCGACCCCTCCCTCGGAGGTGACCCGCTCCGAGATCCTGCGGAAGTCCCTCTCCTCCTCGAAGACGTGGGTCACCTCGGAGATGCGCTCGATGAAGACGAAGCTGCGCAGCTTCCGGAACGAGTCGTGCAGGGCATGGAGGACCGACAGGAAGAAGGTCGCGGCCGAACTGACCGACGTCAACACGTCGCAGAGGACGTAGATCTCCGGTTTGCGCGGCCGCTTCGGCCGGTAGGCGAGGTTGAGCGGCACGCCGCCCGTCTCGAGCGACGAGCGCATCGTCCGGCGCACGTCAACCGTGCGGCCGCGCTTGGCGCCCCGCGGGTCTTGCCCGAGGGTCGCCAGGCGCCGCTTCATCTGCGAAACCGCCTTGTGGACCGCGGCGAGGTCCTGGGCCCCGCGCATCGGCAGGGAGCGGTTCAGCTCGGAGAGCGGCCGGGCGGGAGGGAGGTTGCCCTGGCGCTCGATCTGGCCGCGCTGGAGCTCCCGCCGCAGCTGGCGCTCGAACCGGGCCATCTGGTCGCGGTCGAGCGGTTGCTGCTCGCCATCGCTTTCACCCTCGCCGTCGGCCCGGGTCAGCCCGAGGCCGCGGCGGATCCGCTGGAGGTCGACTCCGACAACCCCGGAGCTCTGGCCCTGCTGGCCGAACGCCTCGATCGCCAGGCGCGCGAGGTCGTTCATCGCCGATTCGTCACCGGCCGCGATCGCCTCCCGCACCAGCTCGCCGAGAGCTTCGGTGTCGATGCCCTCCGGCTCGCCGGCACCCTCCTCGGCCAGGGCCCGCCGGGACGACTCGGCCTGCTCGGCGTACTCGAGCGCGGCGTGCTCGGTGGCGCGGAAGAAGTGGCGCTCGAAGACGAGTTCGAAGATCTCGCGGTCCTTCGGCGACTTGGCCACCGTGGCCGCCAGCGACTCCTTGAAGTCGGCCCGGGCGTGCCAAGGCACGATCGTAAGCGCCTGGAAGGCGTCCTGGATCTCGGAGGTGCCGATCGCGACTCCCTCGGAGCGGAGGTCCTCGCAGAAGGACAGGACCTGCTCGGTCATTCCCGACGGGCCGACCTGGCCCGGCGAGCCGCTCGATTCAGCGGCCGTCGCCATCACTCGCCGTTCTGGCGCCTTCAGCCTTGTCGCTCCGGCCGAGCCTCGGGCCGATGCGCTCGGCGACCAGGTCGAGGTCGGTGCGGTGCTTGATGATGATCGACAGCGACTCGCGGAAGGTCTTGCCGTCGATGTCGTCGGCGCCCATCAGGATCAGGGTCCTGGCCCAGTCGATCGATTCGGCGATCGAGGGCGGCTTCTTCAGGTCCAGCTCGCGGACCATGTCGACGATCTCGACCAGTCTGGCCGCCAGCGCCTCGTCGATCTCGGGGGCGTGGAGGCGGATGATTTCGACCTCGCGTTCGGGAGCCGGGTAGTCCAGCCAAAGGTAGAGGCAGCGGCGCTTCAGGGCCTCGGTCAATTCGCGCGAGTTGTTCGAGGTCAACAGCACGATCGGGTGTGTCTTCGCTTCGATCTTGCCCATCTCGGGGATCGAGATCTGGAAGTCGGAGAGCAGCTCGAGCAGCATCGCCTCGAACTCCTGGTCGGTCTTGTCGATCTCGTCGATCAGCAGGACCACCGGATCCGGATTGGCGATCGCGCGCATCAGCGGGCGTTCGAGCAGGAACTCCTCGGTGAAGATCTCGCCCATGTCGACCGTGTCCTTCTCGCCTTCCTTCGCGGTCGAGGCGACTGCCTGGATCTGGAGCAGCTGCTTTCGGTAGTTCCACTCGTAGAGGGCCTTGGCTTCATCGAGCCCTTCGTAGCACTGGAGCCGCACCAGCTCGCGGCCCGTGGCCCTCGACAGGGCCTTGGCCAGCTCGGTCTTGCCGACTCCGGCGGGGCCCTCGACCAGGACCGGCTTGCCCAGCCGCTGGGCCAGGAAGGCGATCAGGGCGGTCGAATCGTCGGCGAGGTAACGCGCCTCGCGGAGCGCTTCGGCGACGGCTTCGGGCGTTTCGGGGTCGGCGGACACGGTGCTGGGCATGTTGCGAAGGATAGGGGTCGCGCGGATATCCTCACTTCATGGACCGCCTCACCGAAGTCGACCTCACCCTGGACTACCAGCGCAAGAAGTACGAGAAGCGGCTCGGGGCGGCGCAGGAGCGGCTTGCCGCCCTGCGCCTGACCCTCGGCGGGCAGATCGGCTCGGGTGAGGTCGGCCCGCCCGTCTGCGTGGTCATGGAGGGCTGGGACGCATCCGGCAAGGGCGGGGCGATCAAGCGGCTCGCCGCCCCGATGGATCCGCGGCACGTGCGCGTCGTGCAGTTCGCGGCACCCACCACGGACGAGAAGCGGCACCACTTCCTCTGGCGCTTCTGGCCGTCGCTTCCGGGCTGGGGTGGCATGGCCGTCTTCGACCGCAGCTGGTACGGCCGGGTCCTGGTCGAACGGGTCGAGGGGTACGCCAAGAAGGAGGAATGGAGGCGGTCGTACAAGGAGATCCGCGACTTCGAGCAGAACCTCACCGACGAAGGGACGATCCTGGTCAAACTGTGGCTCCACCTTTCGGAGGATGAACAGCTCGAGCGGTTCGAAGCACGTGCCGCCGATCCGCTGAAGAGCTGGAAGCTGACCGACGAGGACTGGCGGAACCGGGAGAAGCGTCCCGACTACGCCGAGGCGGTCGAGGACATGTTCGAGAAGACCCACACGGAAGCCGCGCCGTGGAACGTTATCTCGTCGGAGTCGAAGCGCTACTCGAGGGTCTCGGTGATCGAGACAGTGAACGCCCGGATCGAGAACGGGCTGGAGCGCTGGGGCTTCAAGCTGCCGTCACTCGATTGAGATGTCGGTGACCTTACGTGCGTCGGACTCCGGCGGAGGCCGATGGCCATGGCCGTTGCCGTTCGACCCGGCTTTGCCCGTGGTGAACGGGTCCTCACCGGTGCGCTCGGCATAGCTCGCCGCGAACGCCTTGAGGATCGTGATCGCCTCGTTCTGGATCGACTGGATCTGCTGCCTCACCTCGGGGGATGCCGCTGCCTGGAGCAGCTCGGCCGAACGGCAGATCGGGCACCACTCGAGGCATTCATGCCCGCTCGCGGCCTGCTCGTCCGTGCTTTCGCCGGCCGGATCCTGCCGCGGGGCCTCCCCGGGCTCCTCCCCGGACGTGGTGCGGCCGCCCTTGGCCTCGGAGAACTGGCCCCAGAAGCGGTCGGCTCCGGGCGGCAGACCGGGGTCCGAGCCGTTTTCAGATTTGTGTTGCGGGCACATCGTCGTACGTGATCTCCAAAGTTCCGTCTTCGAAAGCTGCGCGGGAGGGCTCGCGCTGGGCGAGACCTGAAGGCAGCATGATAGTGCGCCTGACTCCACCTACTGTGACAAGCAACTCATCACCGACCTGTTTGAGCTTGATGTCCTGCTTCTCGGTGAACGGCGCGTTGATGCGGATCACGGTCCTGTCGCCGGTGCTCGTGAGCTCCCGGGCGAGGCCGGGATGGAAGATCTCGGCCGGGTCCCGGTCCGCGAAGAGCTCGTCGCTCAGCCGGTCGTGCATCACTTCACCGATCACCTCCTCGTCGAAGTACCTCGCCGTGAGGATCGGCACCGGATCAAAGCCTTCGGTCACCGCTTCGAGCTGCTCGGCCTGGCGGGCCTTCCAGGCGCTGAAGTAGGTGCCGTTGACCTCGTCGGGGAAGATCCGGTTGACCACGACCGCATCGGTCTGGTAGCCGTAGAGGCAGAGGTAGGTGAAGGTGCGGCGCGCCTCGTTTATCACCATGCGGTCAGGGTTCATCACCAGCCGGATCGAGCAGTGCCCGTGGTCGCGGAGGATCGTGTCCATCTCGACCAGGTTCCTGATCAGCCGGTTGACCTCCTCCATCATCTCCGGGTCCGGCAGCGGCAGGTCGAGGGCCCGCGCGAGCGGGGCCGCCGCGCCGAGAAGCCCGCGGTTCCAGGGGAACGCCTTCTTGACCCACCATCCGGCGACCTCGGGGAAACCGAGTAGCCGCAGTGTCTCCCCGCTCGGGGCGCAATCGACGATCACGGCGTCGAACTCGTCTTCGTCCCAGTGGCGCTTGATCTGGAGCAGCGAGAAGAGCTCGTCCATTCCGGGGGGCACGGTCAGCTCCTCGGAACGGATCCGGTCCACACCCTGGTTCTGGAGCAGCCCGGTCAGCCAGGTCGAGACCTGGTCCCAGTTCCGGCGCATCTCGGCCGCGGCCAGCACTTCCTGGCCCCAAAGCATGGGCGTGATCTGTTTCGGCTCGGAGCCCAGTTCTTGCCCGAGCGAATCGGAGAGGCTGTGGGCGGGATCGGTCGACATGACCACCGTGCGGAGGCCCTGCTCGGCGCAGCGGCGGGCCGTCGCGGCGGCGACACTGGTCTTTCCGACGCCGCCTTTGCCTGTGTAGAGGATCGTGCGGGGTGGCATGGAACCAGCGAGCGTATACGCTTGCCCGCCCTTGAAACGGCGAACCCCAAAGCTCCCCACCGGTCCGCTGGCCGCCCTTCTGACCACCGCCGCGCTGTTCGCGGCCGGTTGTGGGCAGGACGATCCGCCGGCCGACCCGCAGCGGGTGATCGAGACCGCTTTTCCGGGCGACATCGGCGCTACCTCGCCGGAATCGGCCACGGTCGAGGTCGCCTCGCTCGGGTTCGAGGACGCCGTGCTCGAAAGCCGGACCCTGTCGGTCGATCCGGAGACCTACGCCGAGGTCGGGCGGGCGATCGGTGGCATCGGTGGCAAGAGCGAGGGGCTGTTCGGGCTGGCCGAGAACATCGAGACGGTGGGCACCGAAGACCTCGACGGGACCGAGGTCGACCATGTGGCCGGGCAGTTCGACGTGGCCGAGCTGGTCGGGCAGCTCGAGTCCGCCGCGGAAGGGGCCGGAGCCGCGGCCGCGTCGCTGCCAGGGGTCGGGGAGCTCGGCGAGCTACGCGACAGGCTGGTCTCGGCGGAGTTCGATCTCTACGCACAGAGCGAAACCGGGGCGGTTCAACAGCTCGACCTGACACTTTCCATCGATGATCGGGAGAATGCATCCCCACCGACCAGGATCCGGTTCAGGCTGACCGGGTCCGACCCCGAACGGGCGCCGAACTAAATGGAATACGTACTTCTACTCGTCAGCTTCGCGGTCATCCTCACCGGTGCCCTGCTCTTCACCAACGCGATCGAATGGGTTGGCCACAAGCTGAACCTCGGCGAGGGTGCCGTCGGCAGCCTCCTGGCCGCGGTCGGCACCGCGATGCCGGAGACCCTGATCCCGATCGTCGCGATCATCGGCGGCTCGGTCGGCAGTTCCGAAGTCGCGATCGGCGCGATCGTCGGCGCGCCGTTCCTCCTGGCGACGATCGCCATGACCCTGGTCGGCGTCTCCGCCCTCGCCTACGTCAAGAAGCGCCCGCAGGGCCACCGTCTCGACGTCCATGTCGAGACGCTCGACCGGGACCTCGTCTTCTTCATGATCTTCTTCGGGCTCGCTCTGGTCATCGGCCTGTTCGACACGCCGCGGTACGTCGAGATCATCGCCGGCGCCGTGTTCCTGCTCGCCTACGGCTGGTACGTGCGCCAGACGATCCTGCACGGCGGCGACGCTTCCGAGGCCCACGAGATGGACCCGCTGGTAATGGATCGCCGCAGCGAACGCCACGACAGCCCGCCGCCGAACTTCATCATGATCACCCAGCTGCTGGTCGGGCTCGGCGCGATGGTCGGCGGTGCCCACCTGTTCGTCCACGAACTGCTGAACGTCGCCGAGCAACTCGGCGTGTCGGCGATCATCCTCTCGCTGATCCTGGCCCCGCTGGCCACCGAGCTGCCGGAGAAGGCGAACAGCTTCTTCTGGGTTCGCGAGGGCAAGGACGCGCTCGCTCTCGGCAATATCACCGGCGCGATGGTCTTCCAGTCGACCATCCCGGTCTTCTTCGGCATGGTCTTCATCGACTGGAACCTCGACAGGTACGCGATCGTCTCGATGATCCTCGGCCTGCTCGGCGGCGCCGTCGCCTACTGGGCTCTCCGAAAACGGGGGGAGTTCGGCAAGCTGGCGATCGGCCTGTGGGCGATCTTCTACCTGACGTTCCTCTCCTTCGTGATTCTCAGCTGAGGGTCTCGCTGCGCGGAGCGTGGCGCCAGGACCCGTTCCTCATAGGGTCTCGCCGCCTTGATCTGCGCGGAGCGTGGATCAAGGCGCCAGGACCCGTTCCTTATTCAAGCGAACGGATCGGCCTGCACGGGCTGCCGGCCGCAACGACGTTCGGTTCGATGTCACGCGTGACGACGCTTCCGGCGCCGATCACCGAGTTCTCGCCGATCGTCACCCCGGGTAGCACGATGACGCCCCCACCGAGCCAGACCCCGTCTTGAATGGTGATCGGCCGGTTCAACTGGACCCCGGTCTTGCGCTCGGCCGGGTCGAGCGGATGCTCGGCGGTCAGCAGCTGGACGCCGGTGGCGATCTCGACGTGGTTGCCGATCGCAACCGGCGACGAGTCGAGCACGATGCCGCCGAAGTTCATGAACGAGTGGTGGCCGATCGAGATGTTGAAGCCGTAATCGCATGTGAACGGCGCCTGGATGTAGGTCTTGTCACCCACAGCCCCGAAGAGGTCGCCGAGCGTGGTTCCCTCCAGAGGCTGCTCCGGCAGCTGGTTGAACTGACGCAGGACCGACTGGCAATGCTGCCGACGGGAGATCAGGTCAGGGTCATCGGCGGCATAGGGGCCGCCGGCCAGCATCTTTTTCAGCTCGGTCAGCATGAATGCAGTTCAGAAAACGTCAAACAGGAGACCCCACGGCCAGCAGGTACCTACCGTTGTAGCTGAAGCCACCGTCCGTGGATTCGTTGCTGTTCTTCAGTTCTTCATGGACCTTGCCAGCGAGGGCATGTAACCCTTCGTCCCCGATGGCCTCGCGGAGCGCCAGGCCCATCGGATGGTGCTCGCGGAACTCCTGGATCGCGGCCTCGGCGGAATCCGCCGTGAAGACCATGTTCCTGACTTCGCACTGGAGGACGATCCCGTGCTCGGAGAACAGTTCCCGCAGCTCGGTCCCGTCGCCCCACCCGAACGCCTTCGGCCCGGCGTCGGGGTCCTGGTCGAATGCCTCGGCAACCGCACGCCTGGATAGTTCGGAGATCCGACGCAGTACACCTTCGTCGGTCCAGGTCGTGAAAGCCATGCGGCCGTTCGTCTCGAGGACGCGGGCGACCTCGGCGGCGGTTTTCTGCGGGTCGCCGAAGATCACGCCGAAGACCGAGGTGATGACTTCGAACGAATCGTCGGCGAACGGCATGTCCTGCATGTCGCCTTCGACCCAGGTCGCTTCAAGGCCGGCTTCGGCGGCGCGCCCGGCGGCGACCTCGAGCAGCCGGGTGGCCGCGTCGAATCCCGTGACGACGGCCCCGCGTCCGGCTTCGAGCAGGGCGGCGTTTCCGGTACCACAGGCCAGGTCGAGGGTCTTGAGCCCGGAGACGGGCTCGACCGCGTCGACCACGGCCTCGGCGACGGGTGCCAGCTGGGCGGCGGTCAGCTCGTAGCTTCCGTCGCCCCAGTCAGCCAAGACGGAGCCGACCCATCAGACGGTGGTGTTCATCTCGACGAGTGCCTTCAGCACCACGTCGTCGTGCTTCTTCGGCTGGACCTTGGGGAACACCCGGACGATCTTGCCGTCGCCGCCGATGATGAAGGTCGTGCGCTGGACGCCCATGAACTTGTTGCCGTACATCGACTTCTCGACCCAGGTCCCGTAGAGTTCGGCGACCTTGTGGTCCTTGTCGGCCAGCAGGGGGAACCCGAACCCGTTCTCGTCGTCGAACTTCCTGACGGCCTTTACTTCGTCCGGCGAGACGCCGATGACGGTGGCCCCGGCGTTCTTGTACTCGGACTTGTGGTCGCGGACACCGCAAGCCTGTGTCGTGCAGCCGGGGGTGTTGGCCTTGGGGTAGAAGTACAGGACGACCGTCTTCCCCGAAAGGTCGGAGAGCGTGACGTTCTTTCCCTTCTGGTCCTTGAGTGTGAAATCAGGGGCTTTCGATCCGGCTTCGAGCACTCCTGGATTCTAAGTGATCAGTGTGCTTTTCAGCATCTCGACAAGCGCGGTGCCGCAGGATCCGTCCTTGTCCTTGTCCGGGTTGAAGCAGGTGACGTTCATCCCCGCCAGGCGCGGCGATCCGGCGAGCGGGCCGAGCAGGGCTCGCAGCTCGGCGAGGCTGAGGCCGTCGGGCATGAGGTAGTCGGTCGCCGGGAACGCGTCGCGATCGAGCACGTCGACATCCAGATGGAGCCAGAAGTGCCCGCCGTCGGCCGTGAGTTCGTCGGCGACCGACCGGGCGACGTGCTCCAGGTCAGCGTGGCGGAGTGCGTCCCGGTCCTCGATCCGCCCGATCCCGAGACCTTTCGGCAGCGGGGCGATCATCTCGAGCTCTTCTTCGTCGCGGGCGCCGAGGAATGCCATGCGGGCCGGCTCGACGATGGGGGTGGGGCCGACCTGGTCGATCAATTCCGGTGGGGCCAGGCCGAGCACGGTGGCGGCGGGCATGTCGGCGCCTTCGCCGGTCGGTGAAGTGCGGCCGGTGAAGAGGTCGAGGTGCCCGTCGAGGTAGGCCAGGCCGAGCTTGCCGCGTGAGTCGCACGCCCCGGCAATCGCTGCCGGCAGCAGGGTGCAGCAGCCGCCGAGGACCACGGGAACCTCACCCTTCGCGGTGATGGTGGCGACACGCGAACGGACTTCGGCGCTCATCCGGACGATGTCCGGATAGGCGAGCCATCCGTTCGCCGGGTCGCGGTTCAACCCCCGGACCCGCTGCCTGGTATCACCGTCGTCACGCAGCCCGAGTGGTTCGAAGAGCCTGCGAAGCGCTGCCGGTCCGTGTTCGGTTCCGCCTTCGCGGCCCACACTGTCGATCGGCACACCGAGAAGGGTCAGCCGTTCCTGCTCCATCAGATGTCTTCGTCTTCCAGGGCGATTCCCTCGGGGGCTTCTTCGGGATCGGGATCGTCGAGGTCAGGGTCGTCCGGATCGAGGGCACCGCCGGCGATCGGCTCGGCATTGCTGGCGTGGTGCCGGGCCTGGAACTCTTCGATCATCTCGTCGCGCTGCTCTTCGTCAACGGCGACGTCCTCTGCGACCCGTACCCATTCGGACCCCTCGAAGGTCTCCGGGTCGAAGATCTCCAGATTGACCGATGCGGAGTCGTCGACGATCACAACCACCTCGGTCTGGGGGTTGAAGTAGGTCCCGGGCTGGACGGCGAGTTCCTCGAGTTCATAGAGGGATTCGTCATTCATTGACGGCATACTAACCGCGATAACCGGTACCTCAGGCTGAAGCAGCCCCGACTTCCGGGATTTCCGGATCAGGTCAACTCGCGAAAGCGGCGTTCGACCTCGGCGTCGATGTCGAGCGGGTCTTCCCCGCGGCGGACGCGGCGCTCGTTGTTGGCCATCACCAGTTGCCGGATCTCCTCCCTGATCCCCGACACGCCGCCCTCGGGCCGTGCCGCTCCTTCTTCGCCCCGCGTTTTGTCCTTGCCGTCCTCGCCGCCGACCTCGGAGGCATCGACCCCGGCCCGGGGACCGGCCCCGAGCGCCCGGTCGATCTCGGACTGGACGTCGATATCGGGTTCACCCCGGGCGCGGCGGCGGTATGCGCTGGCCTCGACCATCTGCCGGACCTCGGCTTCGTGCCCGGCGCGGTCGAGGGACGGGTCGGAGGGTTTCGCTTTGCCGGGCTCCTCCTTGTCGATCGCGAAGGTGCCCTTGCCGAGCTGCTCGAGGGCGCGTCCCGATCGCGAAAAGGCGATCGCGGCGACCGGGACGGCCACCACGCAGAGGACGAGGAGCACGAGCGAGAGTTCGGAGGCACCGACGCGCGCAGTCATGAAGCCAGATTAGTCCGCCTGCCACCGCTATCCGTTACCCTTCGGGTCGAGTTATTGACTGACTGGTCAATCGGGAACGCACAAAACCTCCCCAAACGACCTCACAGACCGAATTTCATCGACTGAAGGAGCTTTCAGAAGTGGTTGACTTCACGCTTACCGACGAGCAGAGAGATCTGCGCGAGATGGCGCACAATTTCGCCGACAAGGAGATGCGCAGCGTTGCCAGGGAGTACGACAAGGACGGGACCTGGCCCCAGGAGGTGATCGACAAGGCCTGGGAAGTCGGCCTGATGAATATCCACGTGCCCGAGGTGTACGGGGGACCGGGACTCGACTACCTCTCCGGCTGCCTGATCGAAGAGGAGTTCGGCTGGGGCTGCTCCGGCATCGGCACCTCGCTCGCCTGCAACGGCCTCGCTTCGGCTCCGGTGGCCCTCGGCGGTTCCGAGGAGACCAAGAAGAAGTACCTCGGCATGCTCACCGAGTCGGCCAAGCTCGCTTCCTTCTGCCTCACCGAGCCGGATGCCGGCTCCGACGTCGCCGGCATGAAGACCCGCGCCGTCAAGAAGGGCGACAAGTACGTCCTCAACGGTTCGAAGTGCTTCATCACCAACGGCCAGTACGCCGACTGGTTCACCGTCTACGCGAAGACCGATCCCGAGGCCGGCAGCAAGGGCATCTCGGCCTTCGTGGTCGAGAAGCAGGACGGCGTGACCATCGACAAGAAGGAAGACAAGATGGGTCAGCGCGCCTCCAACACCGCGTCCGTCTCCTTCAACGACGTCGAGGTTCCGGCCGAGAACCTGATCGGTGAGGAGAACCGCGGATTCAAGCTGGCCATGATGACCCTGGACCGCACCCGGCCCGGTGTGGCCGCCATGGCCGTCGGCATCGCCCGCGCCGCGTTCGAAGCGGCCGTCGCGTACTCCAAGGAGCGCCAGCAGTTCGGCGTACCGATCGCGATGCATCAGGCGATCCAGTTCCTGATCGCCGACATGGCGGTCAAGGTCGATGCCGCCCGTCTGCTCACCTGGCACTCGGGTGTCCAGCTCGACCAGGGCATCAGCAACACGCTCACCTCCTCCGAGGCGAAGCGCTTCGCCTCCGATTCGGCGATGGAAGTCACCACCGACGCCGTGCAGGTATACGGCGGTTACGGTTTCATCAAGGACTATCCGGTCGAGAAGTTCATGCGCGACGCCAAGATCATGCAGCTCTACGAAGGCACCAGCCAGATCCAGCGCATGGTCATTGCGCGTGAGGTGCTCTTGCCGCGCAGCGTCTGACGGTAACCCGCAGTCGAGTGTTACGTCGAAAGGGCGCCCAAGGGCGCCCTTTCTCGTTTAGCCGGAAGTTTTCGAGGCTGAGCGCCCGGATCCCGCGTCGCCACTGGATCCGTGGTGATTCGGGCCGGCTTCGCCTTGGCTACGAGTGCAGCCTGACCCCGAGCAGCTCGAAGGCCCGCGCCTGAAGCGGGGTCGGCTCCGTGAGCCGCATGAAGGTGTGCTCGCCCTCGCCGACCCGGACCTCGTTGCGGCAGAGCGTCCCGAGCTCGGCGATCAGATCCCCGAAGCTGTGCGCGGGGAAGCCGTCTTTGGTCGTTGCGCCGGCGGCCTTCTTCTTTGCCGAGTCCGAGCGCTCGGCTTTCGCGACCGGGTCGGCCGGTAGCGGCGGCGCCTCGTCGGTGAACAGAAGCGGCGCCAGTCTCGACTGCAACTCGAAGGCGACGTAGTAGGCGAGCATGCAGAGGAAGGCATGGGCTCTGACCCGGTCTTCGAGGTGGTGGTGGATCGGGCGGATCTCGATCTGGTCCTTCATCGTCCGGAAGGCGCGCTCGGCCATCTTCAGCTGCTTGTAGGTGCGAACGACCGACTCGGGGCTCTCGAGCTTTGAGGTCGCGCAGGTGGTGCGGATCACGTAGAGGCCGTCGAGCGAGGCCTCCGCTTTGATCTGCTCTTCCTTTCGCTTGAAGGAGAAGGCGCCGTCTGAGATCTCGAGTTCGAAGTGCTTGGCGACCTTGTATTTGTCCGAGACCCGGCCGACCCGCTCGCCGATCTTTCCGGCGTCGGCTTTGCGCAACGACCCTCGTGGGCCGGTGACCATCTTTCGGACCTTGGCGAGCTCGGCCTCGGTCGCGGCGAGCAGGTCCTCACGCTTTCGCGCCCGTTCGGCGGCGAGCGCCGGGTTGCGGCAGACGACCAGGCGCTCGCCGGGGAACTCGGCGGAGCTGATCTCGGCCAGGTTGGTCTCGTCGAAGAGGGTCAGCTGCAGGTCTTCGGCCTCGACCAACTTGCGGATCTGGGCCGACTTGAGGGCGCTGACGAACTCGACTCCGGCCTCGGTCATCGCCTCGGCGTGGGCGGCGGTGATCATCGCCCGGTCGCCGACGAAGACGACGTCTTCGATCCCGAAGCGAGCGCGGACCGCAGCGAGCGCCCCGGTCACGGTCTTCGGGTCGGCGACATCTCCCGCGTGGACCTTGACCGCGACCGGGCGACCCTCGGGCGAGCAGGTGAGCCCGTAGTTGATCTGGAGCGTGCCCTTCTTGCCGTCGCGCGAATGGCCGAGCTTGGCAAGCGGGCACTCGCGGCCCTCGAAGTAGCTGGAGGAGAGGTCGTAGAGCATGAACCCCTCGTCGGCGAGATGGCGCTTTGCGAGTGCCTTCTCGATCCGCCCTTGGCGCTCTAGCAGCCAGTCCATCGCGCCGAGCAGCTCGGACTCGGCGACCTCGGCGAGGTCGAGCTCGGATCCGAGCGTGCTCTGGCCCAGGCGCCTGGTCGCCGAGAGCTTCGAGCCCGGCCCGATCAACCGCTGGCAGATCATCGCGACGACCAGGTCGCGCTCGCGGCAGCTCTGGCGCGAGATCAGCCGCTCGAGGTCGAGCTCGCGCAAGACACCGAGCACCGCGCAGACGTGGCCGTGCGGCAGCGAGCGCTCGATCGCGAAGCGCTCATCGAAGTCGACGAGCTTGCGCCCGGCCAGCACCGCCTTGATCGCGGTGATCGCCGCCGGCGGCAGGTGCGAGAGGTTGCCGAGGTTCTCGTGCTTGACCTTGCCGTCCTCGCGGTAGGAGCGACGGAGGAGATGCGAGGTGTAGACGCGCCCGCCCTTGCCCTTGGTCTTGATTGTGGCTACGTGTGCTGAGCCTCCACGCTTTGGCATGACGACAATATAGCGGCTTCATCGGACGGTATACGGTGACACTTTGGCTACGCTCACCCACCTGAAGAAGACCCGAGCGGCTCTGCTGAGCCAAATCGGGCCTCAGGTCAGTGAAAACTTCCGTTTAGCCATGAGGTGGCGGCCGGCCCCCAGGAACGTCCTGGACGCGCCTGGACTTCGTCGACGGTCGCACGGTTCGCTCATTGACGAAAGTCAAATCGCTTCACCGGCTCCCTTACTCCTCGCCAGCCACGCCCAGGACGTCCCTGGGCACCACCCGCTTGCCTATCACGGAAAAGCAGAGCCACGGTGGCTCTCACCGCGGAGGCCCTCACCCGCGGTAGACCGGTACTCGAAGTTCGCCAACGATTCGACAGAAGAATTGGCGCTGCGCCAACTAATTTGCCTAAAGCCGAAACTTCCCTTCCTGGCCGGGTTCCAACGGGTACCAGTCACCGACGAAGGGATCTTGATGCGCTCCGGCAAACGATTTTTGACTTCGATCAGCCTGATGTCGGTGGTCATGGCCGGACTCTTCGTCCTCGGCGCCGGTCAGGCGTCCGCCTCCGGTGAAGTCGAACTCGACGTCGTTTCTTCGCGGGCCGACATGGCGAGTGGTGGCAGCAGCCTGGTTCAGGCGACCGTGCCCCCTTCCGGCGATCCGGCCAAGCTGAAGGTCGCGCTCGACGGGAATGACGTCAGTGCGAGCTTCAGTGCCGTTCCCGGCAATGAGCGCAAGCGCCGGGCTCTGCTCGACCTTTCCGGCGGCGGGACCGTTACGGCGTTGCTGCCGGGCCATACCACCGCGAAGCTCCTGATCGTCGACCACTCGGTCAACGGCCCGATCCTCTCCGGAATCCGCCAGACTCCGTTCGTCTGTGAAGTCCCGGGCGGAGCGATCAGCCCCGCCGACTGCAATACGAACATCAAGGTCGAGTACCGGTACCGCCTCGAATCCGGCGGCGGCTGGGTCACGGTGAACAGCCCGGCGGAGATCCCCGACACCGCTCTGCTCAGGACAACCACGACCGTCCCGACCGGTGACCGGCCCGGCGGCATCGTCGTCCCGCAGGCGATGCGGGTCGAGACCGGAACGGTCAACCGCGCGAATTACCGGATCGGTTTCCTGATCGACCCGGACGATCCGAACGTCCCCGGGCCCGGCTGGAACGGCCGCCTGATCTACGGCTTCGGCGGCGGTTGTGGAGCCGGCTTCGTTCAGGGACCTCTCGGCGACAACAGCTTCCTCCGCCTCCAGGACGTGCTCGGCGGCTACGCCACGACCGGCTCCACGCAGAACGTGTTCGGCACCCGCTGCTCCGATTCGGTCTCGGCCGAGACCGTGTCGATGGTCAAGGAGCACTTCATCGAGGCCTTCGGCGAGCCGGACTTCGTGCTCGGCAAGGGCGGCTCGGGCGGCGCCATGGCGCAGCAGATGATCGGCAACAACTTCCCCGGTCTGCTCGATGGCCTGCAGATCAGCAACTCGTTCACCGACAACGCCTTCCCCGGCAATCAGCTGATGGATTGCCGGCTGATCAACGAATTCCTGGCCGGCCCCGAAGCGGCCGGCTGGACGACGGAACAGAAGCGCGCGGTAAAGGGCCTCGCCCGCGAAACGGCCTGCGCGATCGTCTACTCGGCCTTCGGCCAAGACTTCTTCGACCCGGGCGGAGCCTGTCCGCCCGAACTGGTGCCGAACACGGTCTTCGACCCGAACACCAACCCCGGCGGCACCCGCTGCACCATCTACGACGGCAACATCAACGTGTACGGCAAAGGAGACGACGGCCTGGTCCGCCGGCCGGTAGACAACGTCGGCGTCCAGTACGGACTCGAACCACTGAGGCGCGGAGTGATCACGGTGGAGCAGTTTCTCGACCTGAACGAAGGCGTCGGGGGCATCCGCCAGTACGATGGCGTGTCGGTCCCGACCCGTTCCACGGCGACGACTGAAGCCCTGCGCCGCGCGTACGACTCCGGCCTGCTGAACGAAGGGGGAGCCGGCCTCGCCAGCACCCCGGTCATCGACAACCGGGACTACTCGATCGAGACCATGGACAACGGCCACCAGATCATCCACGCCCTCTCCATGCGAGAGCGCCTGCTGAAAGCGAACGGCGGCGACCCGGACAACAACGGCCAGGCCGGGACCCAGGTCATCTGGACGAGCCCCCAGGGTCTCGACGACTCGCTCCAGCTCCTGACGATGGACCGCTGGGTGACCGGCATCGAGAACGACACCTCATCCGCCTCGAAGCGCGAGAAGGTGCTGAACAACCGTCCGGGCCCGATCGCCGGGTCACCGGCCGCCGCTGACGCCTGCTTTTCCGACGACGACGGCACCCTGATCGCCACGGAGACCCAGACCGACGATTCCGGCACCTGCGGCACCGAGTTCCCGTCATCCTCGGGACCTCGCCAAGAGGCGGGACAGCCGCTCGCCAATGACATCCTGAAGTGCCAGCTGAAGCCGGTTGACCAGTCCGAGTACGGCGTGACTCTCACTGGTCCGCAGTTGGCCCGCCTCCAGGCGGTCTTTCCCCAGGGCACCTGTGACAACACCAAGCCGGGCGTCGAGCAGCAGATCAGCCGGAAGACCTGGCCCGCCCTGCCCGTGGGCCCGACCCCGGACACGACCGCGCCCGACACCGCGATCTCCTCGTCGCTCAAGAAGCGCGGCCAGTCGGGCCAGGTGAAGCTGCTCTTCACCTCGTCCCAGACCGGCTCGTCCTTCGAGTGCCGGTTCGACCCGGCGCAGTTCACCGCCTGCGCGCCGCCGCTCACCCGTAGCTCCCTGCGGGTCGGCTACCACTCGTTCGAAGTGCGGGCGACCGACATCGCCGGCAACACCGACCCGTCCCCGGCCAAGGTCGGCTTCATCGTCGGCTACCCCAAGGCACTGCTCGGAACCCGTTCCCGGGTCATCAGGATCAACCGCCGCGGCCGCGGCTACGCGAAGGTCCGCTGCACGCTGACCGGAATGAATTCCTGTTACGGCCGGGCCACGCTTTCGGTGAAGGGACGCGTGTTCGGCCTCAAGCGGAAGCGTGCGCGCAAGGACATCCGCGTCACTTCCCGCAAGTACAAGGTGAAGGCCGGCAAGCGTGCGATCAAGCTGAAGCCCAACGGCCGGACCAAGCGGAAGCTGCGCCGGAAGGGCCGTCTGCGGGCGAAAGTCGTCTTCACCGTCGCCCAGGCGGGCACCAGTCCGAAGCGCGTCGTCCGTACGGTCAGGCTGGTCCCAAAGCGCTAGGTTTACGCCGCCTTTCGTCCGTGCGAAAGCGTGTGGAAAGACGCCAGACCCGATCCTCGTAAGGGTCTGTCGGGGATTACCCTGAGGCCCGTTTTTGCCGGGTTGAGGTTGCTACGGTGGCCCGATCATGGAATCCGCCCTCGACTCAGCCACCGAATCAAGAGCTCCCGAGTCCTCGATCATCAAGGCGATCGGGCTGGAGCGAATCTACGGCGAAGGGCAAGCCGAAGTCCGGGCGCTCGACGGCGTCGACGTCACTTTCGAGAAGGGGCGGTACACCTCGATCATGGGACCGTCGGGCTCCGGCAAGTCGACGCTCATGCATATCCTCGCCGGCCTCGACAAGCCGACCGCCGGCGTGGTCGAAGTCGACGGCACCGACATCACGAAGCTCGACGACGGTGGCCTGACCAAGCTTCGCCGCGACAAGCTCGGCTTCGTCTTCCAGTTCTTCAACCTCCTTCCGGTGCTCTCGGCCGAGGAGAACATCGTGCTGCCGCTTTCGATCGCCCGGCGGAAGCCCGACCGGGCATGGGTGGACGAAGTGATCGAGCGGGTCGGCCTCTCCGACCGTCGGACGCACCGTCCGTCCGAGCTCTCGGGCGGGCAGCAGCAGAGGGTGGCGATTGCCCGGGCACTCATCACCAGGCCGGCCGTGCTGTTCGCCGACGAGCCGACCGGCAACCTCGACTCCAAGGCTTCCGAGGACGTGCTCCAGCTCCTGCGTGGCTCGGTCGACGAGTACGCACAGACCGTGATCATGGTGACCCACGAGCCCGACGCCGCCGCCCACGGCGACCGGCTGATCGCTCTCCGCGACGGCAAGCTCGTTCACGACGCGCCGCCGGTATCCGCCGACGCCGTGATCGAACTGCTCAAGACGCTTGCCTAGCCTGACCTTCAAGAACCTGTGGGCGCGCAAATGGCGTTCCCTGATGACCGCCCTCGCGGTGGTCTTCGGCATCGCGCTGGTCGCCGGCACGTACGTCCTGACCGACACCACCAACGGTGCATTCGACGAGATCTTCACCAAGTCGAACGAAGGCATCGACGTCACGGTGACCAACAAGGCGAAGGTCGAGCAGCGGGACGGTGCCGTCCCCGCATTCTCCGGCAGGTACCTGAAGACGGTCGAAGGCGTGGACGGCGTGAAGGTCGCCGCCGGTTCGATCTTCAACCAGGGAGCGATCCTCGACTCGGAAGGCGACTCGACCGGCGGTGGGTTCTCCCCGCAGTTCATCGCCTCGAAGCTGCCGCCGGGACTCGAATCCCTCGAACTGGTCGACGGCCGTGAACCCCTCACCAAGGGGGAAGTCTCACTCGATGAATCCGCGGCCGAACGTGTAGACCTCACGATCGGCGACCGCATTCAGCTGGTCGGGACGGGCAAGGCCACACCTTTCACGATCGTCGGGCTGACCCGGCTCGGCGGCGCTTCGTTCGGCGGCACCTCGGTTGCCCAGGTCCTGCTGCCGGTCGCCCAGAAGCTGACCGGAAACGAAGGCAGGTTCGACCAGATCTCCATGGCGGCGGATCCCGGGGTGAGCCCGGAAGAGCTGAAGGAACGGGTCATCGACGCCCTGCCTGCCTCCGCGCGGGACGACCTGCGCGTCGAGACCGGAGAAGAGAACGCCGAGCGGAACTCGGACGACATCCGTGACGACCTGAGCTTTCTCAACATCGCCCTGCTCGCCTTCGCCGGGATTTCCCTCTTCGTCGGGTCCTTCGTCATCTTCAACGTCTTCTCGATCACGGTCGCCCAGCGCACCCGCGAGTTCGGCATGCTGCGCACGCTAGGAGCCAGCCGCGGCCAGATTCTGCGGACGGTGCTGACCGAAGGGTTCCTGATCGGCCTGTTCGCATCGGTCGCCGGCATCCTGGTCGGCCTCGGCCTGGCCAAGGGGCTGAGTGCGATCCTCAGCGCGGCCGGTGCAGAGTTGCCGAGCAAGTCACTGGTGTTCGAATCACGCACCATCATCGTTTCGCTGGTGATCGGGATCGGGGTCACGCTGGTGTCGTCGCTGATCCCGGCACTCCGGTCGACCCGGGTCCCGCCGATCGCGGCGCTCTCCGAGAACGTCGTCATCGCGGGCAAGAACCGCGCAGTCCTGCGGAGCGTCGTCGCGGCGCTGCTCACGGCGCTCGGGCTCGTCCTGATCGTGTCGGTCCTGGCCAGCGGCAGCGAAGGCGGCGATGCCGCGCTCCGGATGGGGGGCGGTGTGCTCTGCGTGGTCGTCGCGATCTCGATCTTCAGCCCGCAGATCGTGCGGCCGATGGCGTCGATCGTCGGCGCGCCGCTCGGGTGGATCGGCGGCCTCACCGGCCGTCTCGCCCGGGAGAACTCCCAGCGCAACCCGTCCCGGACCGCGGTCACCGCGGCGGCCCTGATGATCGGACTCGCGCTGGTCAGCTTCGTGACGATCTTCGCCTCAGGCATCAACAGCTCGGTGACCAAGGTGATCGACCAGGACCTCAAGGGCGAACTGACCTTGCAGGGCCCGGGCGGATTCACGCCGATTCCGATCGCGGCCGTGACCGAAGCCGGCAAGGTGGACGGCGTCCAGGGTTCGTCGGGCTTCAGCTTCAGCCAGGTCAAGGTCGAGGGGGGCGGATCGAAGTCGATGTCCTCGGTCCAGCCCGAGACGATCAACCAGGTGATGAACATCGAATTCGATCAGGGTTCGGCCAGTGACCTGTCCGGTCTTGTGGACGGCCGGGTGATCATCAGCGAGGGCCTGGCCGATTCGGCCGGCGTCGGCGTGGGCGACCAGCTCGGGGTACTCGGCCAGACCGGCAAGAAGCCGGAGCTGACGGTCACGGCGATCATGGCTTCCGGCAACCTCGACCTGCTCGGGGACCTGGTCATCACCCAGAACGAGATGATCAGGACCTTCGGGGTCGACACTTCGTTCTTCGCCCTGCTGAAGACCGTTCCCGGCGAGAACGTGGACACCATCCAGCAGCGGGTCGAAGACGACCTCGGGAAATCGTTCCCGACGGTCAACGTGCTGAACCAGGACGAGTTGAAGCAAGCCCAGCAGGAGCAGATCAACGGCCTGCTGGCCCTGATCTACGTGCTTCTTGCCCTGGCCATCGTGGTGTCGCTCGTCGGGATCGTGGTCACCCTGATCCTTTCGATCTACGAGCGCACCCGCGAACTCGGGATGCTCCGCGCCGTCGGCATGTCCCGCCGCCAGGTCAAGCGCATGGTCCGGTACGAGGCGGTCATCACCGCTGTGCTCGGGGCGATCGCCGGGTTGATCCTCGGCGTCATCTTCGCCTTCCTGCTCGGCATCCCGCTGAAGAGCGAGGGATTCGAGCCGAGCTACCCGACCCTGACCCTGATCCTGATCCTGATCCTGACCGCGATCGCCGGCGTGCTCGCCGCGATCTATCCCGCCCGCAAGGCGGCCAAGCTCGATGTGCTCGAGGCTGTTTCGTACGAATAGACCGGGGGTACTGTGGATGACATGAGCCTCGTCTGGAAGCGTCTTGCGTTGGTGATGCTCCTGGCCCCCCTCACGGGGTTGACAACCGGGGCGACCGGTGCCTCAGCGGCCGGTCCCGCGGCCCCGCAGTACTACACGCAGGCGATGTTCAACCTGGCACACCCGTCGGGCCTCCAGAAGTTCGTCAAGTCGGTGACCAGCCCGAACTCAAGGAAGTACCGGCAGTACAAACCGGTCAAATGGATCGTCAGGAAGTACGGCGTCTCGAACAAGGACCTGAAGCGCGCGAGGAGGCAGCTCGCGGCGCGCGGAATCCATGGGCGGCTGGACGCGTCGCGCACGGCCATCCTTGCCCGCCTGGATCGCACCGAGACCAGGAGCCTGCTTCCGCCCGGTGCGTCGGTGTCGTCGGCCCGCCACGGTGACTCCGCCCACGTGCCCGCCGACCTCGCCGGTCCAGTCGCATCCGTCGCGTTCCTCGACACCGACCCGGACAAGTTCAGGTCCCTTGCGACCACCCCGTACCCGCCGCAGCCGTCCGGCAGCCGGTTTCCGGAAGACAGCTCGGCCCGTCCGCACAGCGGCACGGCCGCCGGCTGCGCCGATGGACGTTCGGGCCACCGGCTGTCCGGCGAGGAACCGTTCACGCCGAACCAGTACCTCGACGCCTATGGCTACTCGCAGCTCCACAAGCAGGGTTTCAAGGGTCAGGGCGTGCGCATGGCGGTTGTCGAGATCGACGGTTTCAAGCGCTCGGACCTGACGGCGTTCGGTTCCTGTTTCGGCATGAACATCCCGCCGACCAAGGTGATCCCGGTCGGTATCAAGAAGCCGTTGCCGCCCGGGGCGGAGACCACGCTCGACCTGTCCGTGATCAGTGCCGTAGCGCCGAAACTGAAGAGCATCGACGTCTACGAGGGCGGCGGGGCCGAGGCCCAGATCATACTGTCGGTCGGCGAAGCGCTCGGCAAGCCGAAAACGAAGCCCGCCGCGATCTCGATCTCGCTCGGTCAATGCGAGCCGGACCTGTTCGGCCAGATGGAATTCCGCCGCGGGCTCGACAACATCTTCGCCGTGGCCGCAGGGGCCGGCATCTCGGTTCTCGTGGCCGCCGGCGACAACGGCGTCGCCAACTGCTCGTTCGACGACAACTCCAAGACGCTGCCCCAGGCTGCCGTCGGCGACCCGGCCAGCTCGACCTTCGTCACCGCGGTCGGCGGCACCAACATGGTGCTGAACGCGCAGAACCAGATCACGCAGGAGTTCGTCTGGAACGACGGATCGCTCGGTCCCTTCGGCGGTGGCGGCGGGTTCAGCATCCTCGCCACGCAACGCCCCTGGTACCAGCAGGGCACCAAACGTTTCCGGAACTACGGCCTGACGAGGGTCGTGCCAGACGTCGCCGCGGTGGCCGACTCGGTCCCCGGATACGCGATCTACTGCTCGGCGACCGAACCGGGATCGGGCTGCACCCCGCAGGGCCTGCCCGGTGGCGGCTGGCAGGGAGTCGGCGGCACCAGTGCTGCGACACCCCTGACGGCGGCCGGCCTGGTGCTTCTCGCGCAGAAGGCGAAAATGGCGGGGAAGAGGCCAATCGGTTTCGCCAACCCGCTCCTCTACAGGCTCGGCAAGGGCAAGTCGGCGGGCTCGGTCTTCCGTGACGTCTTCCAGGGGAACAACGACACCGGCGCAGCGATCCCGGTCGCGCAGGGCGGCGGAACGCCCCTCGGTTGCTGCGACGCGCTGAAGGGCTTCGACCCAGCTTCCGGCTGGGGTTCGATCAAGGCCACCGGCCTCGCCAAGGCTTCGGCAAAGCTGGCTCCCTAGGGTCTCGCCGCCTTGTTTGCCGTGAAGCGTGGATCAAGAAGTCAGAACCCACCTCAAGAGTCGAAACCCAGGCCGAACCGGTCCAGGGTCCGGAGCCAGAACCCCCGTTTGCCGTCTTTCCGGTCGGCGGCGGCCAGACGGCCGCGGGTGAACTGGATCGTGCCCCAGCGCAGCGGCTCGGGCGGGAAGGGCAGCGGCTTCCTCGACCCGTACTCGGTGCCGCTGACCTCGTTGTCGCGCCCGTCGAGCAGGTCGAGGGCGACGCCGGCCGAGAAGCGGCTGGCGCCGACGCCGAGACCGGTATGTCCGACGGCGTAGGTGACGCGGCCGCCCATCGCCAGGCCGTAGAAGGCGAAGAACCGGGAGCAGGTGTCGAT
Organism: uncultured Solirubrobacterales bacterium; assembly: GCA_963695885.1. Lineage (GTDB taxonomy): Bacteria > Actinomycetota > Thermoleophilia > Solirubrobacterales > 70-9 > 67-14. Next base: position 82,849 of record CAVOIH010000008.1, read on the forward strand.
CGCGCCTCCCCAGCGGTGGGTGAAGTTCAGTCCTTCGAGTTGGGGGAACGCGGTGAAGAAACGCTGGGCGAGTCCGGCGAAGCTCTCGTCCCGCTGGTAGTTCTCCACGTCGACCCGTCCGCCGTAGTGGTAGATCGCGTCGTACCCGCCCCAGAGGATGCGGCCGTCGGCCGTCGGCCGGTAGTAGTGGAACCGGTTCGATGAGTCGGAGAGGCCCTGGCGGTTCTTCCACCCGATCGCGTCCCACTGGGCGGTGGTCAGCGGCTCCGTGACGAGGACGTAGTCGAAGACCGGGACCACGCGGGAACGGACCGCCCGGATCGGACTGCGGAAGGCGGCGGTTGCCAGCAGCACTCGGCGGGCCCGGACGGTGCCGCCATTGTCAAGGGTCACGTCGACCCCGGCCCCGGCGCGGCGGAGCGACAGCATCTCGGTTTCCTCGTGGATCCGCACGCCGAGGCTCTCGGCCAGCCTGACGAGACCGTCGCAGAGCTTGACCGGATCGACCGAACACTCACCGCTCTTCTGCCACAGGCCGCCGGTGAACAGCGGGGAGTCGACTTCCGCGCGCATCTGCTCACCGGTGAGGAACCCGGCTTCGTGGCCGTACTTCCGCAGCTCTTCGGCAGCACCGCTCAGCTCTTCGAGCTGGCCCGGGGTCATCGCCGTTTCGATCGCGCCGGGTGACAGCAGGTCGCAGTCGATCCCGTGGTGGCGGATGGTCGACTTGATCGCCTCCAGGTTCTCGAGCCCCAGCCTTTCGAGCTTCTCGACCTCTCCGGGAAAACGGGCCAGGCCGTTGCCGATCCCGTGGACGAGAGATGAAGACATGAATCCGCCGTTCCGGCCGCTCGCCCCGATCGCGATCGTATCGCGCTCGATCAGCACGATCGAGCGGTCCGGTTCCTGCTCGGCGGCACGGACGGCGGCCCAGAGTCCGGTCAGTCCACCGCCGACGATCAGCAGATCGGTGTCGATGATCCCGTTGACCGGAGGCCGCGGAGCAGGCCGCGGACCGGAAAGCCAGAACGATTCGGGCACGGCTTCGCTGAACGACGCCCGGTGGGCAGCGCTGGGTTCACCGGTGGGCCAGACGGCGATGTCAGTGTGGGCTGGACTGATCAAGCGACCCTAACCGACGGGCGCGATATGTTGGCCACTCCGCGCAGCAGGGCCGCTGTCAGATCGACAGCCCGAATCGGGACACGCCTGGGAAGAGCTTGAACTTCAAGCCGAAAACACAAAATGAACTTCACGGACTCCCAGATGAGGGACTCATCGAGTATCTGGTCGCTGCCCGCGATGCCGGTAGGCCCGATCAGATGGAACTTGCCGTTTCGTTCGCCTGTTTCAGGTATGAAGGCAAGGTCCGGGCGATGTCGTTCCGGAAGGGGATCGAAGGGCATGACCAGGAGCAGCTGGTCGGTGATGTGTTCGAGAGCGCCCTCAAGTCGGCCACCCGGTATTCCGGGAGCCACGTCGGCGAATTCGTCAACTGGATCAAGACGATCACCCGGCACCGGATTGCCGACTTCCACCAGAAGCGCGAGAAGTCGAAGGATGACGTCAGCCTCGACATCGGTGACGGCGATGACGAGTACGGTCCGCCGGAGCCGTCGGAGACCGGTGGCGTCGACAGCTCGCCGCTCAAACTCATGCGTGATGAACTCCTCGCAGAGCTGCCCGAACCCCACCGGGCGGCGGTCATATGCAGACTCGGGGGTTTTTCCTCGAAGGAGACGGCAGCAAGAGTCAACGACACACCCGCGATCGACGAACAGGCGATGACCCCGGAAAACGTCAACCAGATCCTCTCTCGCTTCCGGAAGGCCCTCGACAAGAGATACAAAGCGGGCGACGATTGAACATGGACCCCGTCGAAAACGCATTCAACGACTATGTGGCCGCCTTCAAGGCCGGCGAATTCGACCCGCGGCCATACCTGGCCCGTCTCGGCGAATCCGAGCGTCCACAGCTCGAACTGCTGATCGATGCCTTCATCGAGGAGGCGCCGGCCCGCGAGTATGTGGAAGAGGACTTCGAGTCATCCGGAGCCCGGGACCTCGCGGCTTCCGTGACCGGCAGCATCTCCGGAGCTTCCGGACAATGGCCGGTACTGCTCCCGAAGCTCCGCGACGAACAGGGCCTGATGAGGTCCCAGGTCGTCGAGCAGCTCGCCGGCGAACTCGGCGCCGATCCGTCGGAAACGAAGAAGGTCGGCGACTACCTTCACGACATGGAGTGGGGGACCCTTCCGGCCGGGGGAGTTTCGACCCGGGTGCTGGAAGCGCTCGCCGGCATCTACCGGACCACGGCACAGGCGCTGGCCGATGCCGGACGCGCCCTGGGTCCGCCTACCGGGCGCACGGGTCCGGTCTACCTGAGGGTCCCGAGCGACCAGGAGTACGTGGCCCTGGACGACCAGGAGATTGCGCACGAATCGAGATCCGCCGAACCCCCCGACCGGATCGACCGGCTCTTCACCGCCGGAGACTGACCCCGGCCGGCGCTATCCTCGTTTCCGTGGAACCGGAGGAACTCGACATCGGCCTGATCGAGGACCAGGTCCAGCAGATCCTGGACTCGGTCCCCGGGCACGTCTGGGACGGCATGACACTGCCGGTGCCGGTCGACGACATCGTCGACAGTGTCTACGGCCTGCGAATCCGCCTGGTCGAAGACATGTCGGCAGCCCCCGGCTGCCCCGAGATCGATGGCACCCTGTCCGGTCTGCTGCTGACCGGAGCCGGCGAGATCTGGGTGAATGCCGAGGAGGCCCGGCGGTGGGATGGACGGCGGAGATTCACGATCGGGCACGAGCTCGGGCATTTCGTGATGCATCAGGTGACCCGTCCGCGGGTGTACTGCCGGAAGGCCGAGATCGACGAAGGGGAGGGCATCGAGGTCCCGAGGCCGGCCAAGCCGCTGCCCGAGGCCGAAGCCGACGCGTTCTCAGCGGCGCTGCTGATGCCGGCGGAACTCGTCGCGGGCCGTCACCGGACGATCGGCCCGGAGATCGAGCCGCTCTGCGAAGCGTTCAACTGCTCGCAGAAGGCGATGGTCCATCGCCTCGATTCGCTCGCTCTCACAGAAGACCGGCATTGATCCGAACAGTCTCCCTACTCCCTGAGAATTGATGGAAAGGCAGTCTAGATGCCGGTACGCAGGCGCTTTGCGAGTGAAGAGTAGCGGCCGCCGCCTTCGTCGCGCCTGACTCCGGTTTCGAGCGCCGGCCGGTCGCCGATCAGCACGCACATCGATCTGGCCCGGGTGATGGCGGTGTAGATCAGGGGGCGGGTGAGCATTCCCGAGTGGGAGCGGTGGCAGACGAACAGGACGACCGGGATCTCGCTGCCCTGGGACTTGTGGACCGAGATCGCGTACGCCAGGCGGAGGTCCGAGGACTCGGAATACGGCACGACGACCTCCTGGCCGACGTCCGTCTGCACCACGGCCATCTCCTCGTCGGGGTCGTCGTCGATCAGGAAGCAGATCGTCCCGTTCATCAGGCCGAGCTCGTAGGCGTTGCGGGTCTGGATCAGCCGGTCACCGATGCGGAAGCGGTCGGTCAGGGCCTTCTTGCCGTCCGGGTTGAGGCGTTTCTGCAGCTGGCGGTTGAGGGCGTCGATGCCGACCTCGCCGCGGTAGACCGGGGCGAGCACCTGGACGTCACGGATCGGGTCGAGGCCGAGGCCGGCCGACACGCGTTCCCCGACCATGTCCACGACCGCGTCGCGGCAGCGCTCGGGGGTGACCCGCTCGACGAAGAAGAAGTCCCGGACCTGGTCCTCGGCCGGGGCGAGGTGCGGGGGACGCCCCTGATTCACTTCGTGCGCCGCGGTCGTGATCATCGAGCGCGCCGCCTGGCGGAAGATGAAGGTGAGGCGGGTCACCGGGACCACCCCGGAATCAATCAGGTCGGCGAAGGGCTTGCCGGCCCCGATCGGCGGCAGCTGGTCGGCGTCGCCGACCAGGACGATGTGGGTGTCGAGGCCCACTCCGCCCAGCAGCATCTCCGCCATGTGGAGGTTGATCATCGAAGCCTCGTCCACGATCAGCAGGTCGAGCGGAAGCGGGTGACCGGGCTTGAAGGTGGCTTCGGCACCGGGACGCCACTCGAGCATGCGGTGGATCGTGTGGGCTTCCGCACCGGTCGCCTCGCTCATGCGGCGCGCGGCGCGGCCGGTCGGGGCGCAGAGGCCGACCCGCAGCCCGGCCGAGCGCGCCTCGGAGACGATCGCCCGCGTGCAGACGGTCTTGCCGACGCCGGGGCCGCCGGTGATGATCGAGACCCGGGCCTCGAAGGCGCCGAGCACGGCCTGCCACTGCTCGTTGGTCAGCGAATCATCTTCGGGGTGGTCCGGGACGTGCTCGATGTGCGGTTCCGTGATCGCCCGGTCGCGGATGTCGCCCGCCACCCAGATCTCGCGGTTCAGGGTGCGCTCGCGGTAGAGGCCCCCGTCTTCGAGGACGAGGCCCGGGGCCGACAACAACACTCCGGGATCCGGTGGATAGCCGAGCAGCTTGGCGGCGTTCACCTGGAGCTCCTCGACCGGCAGGTTGGTGTGGCCACGGCGCTCGGCCTCGCCGATCAGGAAGTAGGCGGCGGCCTGGGCGCGCCGGTCCGATTCCGGTGGCATGTCAGTGCCCAGGGCGATCTTGTCGGCGCGCACGAAGCCGACCCCGTCGATCTCCGTCAGCCGGTACGGGTCTTCGCGGATCGTCTTCATGGCCTGGTCCCCGAATCGGGCATGGATCTTCCCGGCCAGGTGGGCGAGGCCGTGGGGAGCGAGCGAGACGTGGAGATCCCTCACCGCCCGGGTCGCGTACCAGCTCTCGGTCGCGGCTTCCGCCTGCCGGGGGCCGAGCTTCGGCAGCGAACCGAAGACTCCGGAAGGGTCGGCGGCGATCTTCTCCATGACCTCGCCGCCGTAGAGGTCGACGAGAGTTTCCGCCCGGACCGGGCCGATGTGGCGCAGGGTGGCGAGGTAGGCGATCTGGCCGGTGCGGTCGCCGGGGTCGAGCGGCAGAGCGGTGAATGCCTTGAGCTGCGGGCCGAACCGCTCGTGATGCTGCCACTTGCCGGCCAGTCTCGCTCTCTCGCCCGGCTTGAGGTGGGCCACGGTCCCGGTCACCACGAACTCCTCGCCGGAGTCGTCCCGGACCTCGATCACCGCGAAGCCGTCGTCCGCGGCGGTGAAGATGACGCGGCTGACCTCGACCGGACCCTCGAATCCGTTTTCGTTCTCGAAGAGGGGCTGGTTGACCGGCATCGACTGAGGATAAGGAAGACCATGGATGCCCGCGAGAGAAGACCGGGTCCTGACGCCTTGATCCTGATGTGCCGCGCGTTGTGCGAGGGCGGCGAGAAGAACAAGGACCGGGTCCTGACGCCTTGATCCTGATGTGCCGCGCGTTGTGCGAGGGCGGCGAGAAGAACAAGGACCGGGTCCTGACGCCTTGATCCTGATGTGCCGCGCGTTGTGCGAGGGCGGCGAGACCCTAGACTCGCTGTTGTGGCGGACAAGGGATCCAACCTGGAAGACGCGATCGCCGAGGCGACGAAGGCGGCGACCGGCCAGACGGCAGGTGAGGCGGGACGAAAGCGCGGAGGGGGACGTGCTTCGGACGTGGTCGGCGGAGAGATGCGCCGGCGCGACCTGTTCCCGCTCCTGGTGCTGCATCTGATCCGGAACGAGCCGTCATACGGCAACCTCCTCATCGAAGCGATCGAATCGATGACCCAGGGCGTCGTGTCGGTCAACCCGAACACGATGTATCCGCTGCTCCGCGACCTCGAGAGCAAAGGCATGATCGAAGGCGACTGGGAGCACCCCGACAAGCGAACGCGGCGTTTCTACTCCATCACCCCGGCCGGCGAAGAGGAATACGGGCGCCTGGTCGAGGAGATCGAGCCGTTCCTCGACTCGGTCATCCGCTCGATCAGCCTGATCAAGGCCGAGGTCTACGGAAAGTAGTCTCCCGTGTCTGGCGGCCCGGCATCCGGCCTTCGGCTGGGCGTGTGCCTCGGCTATCCTCGGTGCATGTACAGCACCGGTGGAGTCGCCAGTCGTTTTGTCCCTCTCGTCTCGAAGCTCGAATCACGATTGAGCGGTCCGCTGCCGGCCGCGGTCCGCTTCTGGGACGGCTCGGAGTTCGGGCCCGGTGAACCGGGTTCGGTCGAGGACACCGTCGTGATCAGGAACAAACGCGGGCTGACCTATGCCGTGATGCGGCCGGACCAGGTCGGGATCGCCCGTGGCTGGGTCTCCGGCGACATCGAGCTCGAAGGCGATCTCGAGCGGGTGATGATGGCTGGTTCGAGGCTCTACGGGTTCGATTTCACCGCCCGGGAAAAACTCGAAGCCGTGCGGCTCGCACTCTCGGTCGGCGCCGTGAAGATCCCGCCGCCCAAGCCTCCGGAGACCGAGGTCAGGGTTTCCGGCCGCCTCCATTCACTCCGTCGTGACCGCGAAGCGATTTCCCACCACTACGACGTCTCGAATGAGTTCTACCGGCTGATCCTCGGGCCGACCATGGTCTACTCCTGCGCCTACTTCGCGTCCGAGGACGACACGATCGAGGAAGCGCAGACCCGCAAGCTCGACGTGATTTGCCGCAAGCTCGAGCTTCAGCCGGGCGATCGCCTGCTCGACATCGGCTGCGGCTGGGGTTCGCTGCTGATCCACGCGGCGTCCAACTACGGGGTGAGGGCGGTTGGTGTCACGCTGTCCGAAGAGCAGGCGAAGCTGGGGCGGGAGCGCGTCTCGGCGGCCGGGCTGAGCGACATGGTCGAGGTCCGGATCCAGGACTACCGCGAGGTGACCGACGGTCCGTACGACAAGATCTGTTCCGTCGGCATGTACGAGCACGTCGGAGCCAGCCAACTCGGCAAGTACATGGAGACGGTGAAGAACCTCGGCCGTCCGGGCGGGCTCGCACTCCACCACGGCATCTGCCGGATGCATGACGACGAAGAGCAGCCGAACACCTTCATCAACCGTTACGTGTTCCCCGACGGTGAACTCCACAGGGTCGCCACGGTCGTCGCCGCCCTCGAGGAGTCGGGCCAGGAGATGCGCGACGCGGAGTCGCTGCGTGAACACTACGCCCTGACCCTGAAACGGTGGGTCCGCAATCTGGCCGACAACAAGGAAGAGGCAGTCCGGCAGATCGGTGAGGAGCGCGAGCGGATCTGGCGGCTCTACATGACCGCGAGCATCGGTGCCTTCGAGCGCGGCGACGTCGCGATCCATCAGATCGTCGCGACGATCCCGGGGGCGCAGCACGGGCTGCCGCTCTCCCGCCCGGCCTACGTCCACGACCTCCCCGAAGTGAATCCCGCGCTCAGGGACTGAACGAGTAGTCGGGCGACGCCTGGACCATGCCGGTGGCTACGTCGCGCGACACCGGCAGGGAGATCAGATTGCCTTGGGCGAGCTGGCAGCCGAGGTCACGCACCATCTGGAGCTGCGTCTCCGAGCTGATTGCTTCGGCGACCACCGTCATCGATAGCGCCTTTCCGATCTGGACGATGGCGTCGGTGATCGCCGATCCCTTGGGATCGCCGACCGCGAGGTGCTCGATGAACGACCGGTCGATCTTCAGGGTGTCGAGCGGAAACTCGTTGAGGTAGCTGAGCGAGGAGAAGCCGGTGCCGAAGTCGTCGAGGGCCAGCCAGATACCGAGGTCGTGGAGCTGGCTCATCACATCCTTGACGGTGCTGGTGCCCGCGACCAGCACGGTCTCGGTGATCTCCATGGCCAGCCGGTCGGGCCGGATCCCGTGCTCCTCGATCAGCTCGCCGACCAGCTGGGGCAGGCGCGGGTCGCGGATCATCCGGGCCGATGCGTTGACCGCCACGATCAGGTGTCGTTCCTGCTCGATCAGCTCCTGCCAGATCCCGAGCTGCCTGGTGGCCTCGCGGAGCACCCATCGGTCGATCTCGGTGATCAGATCGCTCTCCTCTGCGATCGGGACGAATTCGAGTGGAGCCAGAAGACCCTTCTGCGGATGCTGCCAGCGCACCAATGCCTCGAAGGCCGTCAGCTTGCCGGTGCGGAGCGAGATCATCGGCTGGTAGTTGAGGCAGAGCTGGTCCGACTCGAGGGCGCTGCGGAGTTCGCGTTCGACCTCCAGGCGCTTGACCGCACGGTCCCGCATCGGCTGGCCGAACAGTTCGCTCTGGCCCCGGCCCATGCCCTTGGCCTGATACATCGCGGCGTCGGCCTCCTGAAGCAACTCTTCGGGCGACTTCTCCTGGTCGCGGGCCGGGGAGAAGATACTGATACCCGCACTGGCCGAGACGAAATGCTCGCTCTCGTCGACCGTGAGCGGGGCTTTCAGGCTCTCGAGCAGGCAGTCGGTGATCTCGCGGGCTTCGGCGTCGTCCCGGACGACGTTCAGCACCACCGCGAACTCGTCCCCGCCGAACCTGGCGAGGGTGTCGCCGGTGCGGATGTGCGCGGCCAGCCTCGGAGCGACCTTGCGGAGGAGGTTGTCGCCCGCCCGGTGACCGATGCCGTCGTTGATCAGCTTGAAGTGGTCGAGGTCGAGGAAGGCCACGCCGGCCTGCTCGCCGTTCCGCCGGGCGGTGTCGATCGCGGTCTTCAGTCGTTCGGTGAACAACAGGCGATTGGGCAGGCCGGTGAGCGGATCGTGGAGAAGCCGGTGGCGAAGAGACTCATCCGCGCGATGCCTTTCGATCGCGTTGGCCAGCACGTTCGCAGCGGCCTTGAGGAAGTGTTCGTCCTGCTCGGTGAAACGATGGGGTATCTTCGAATTGACCGAGAGGATGCCGAACTGGCCGTGGGTCCCGTCGATCGGGACCACCATGCTGCTGCGGATCTCGGGCGTGCTCTTCTCGCGGTATTCGGCCACCCGGGGATCGTTGTGCCAGTCGCCGATCGCGGCGACTTCACCCCGGGCGAGCAACTCCCCGGGCCAGCGGTCGGTGTCGTAGGGCAACGACCGGGTGACCGGCGAATCGTTCGAGGTATGGCGGAGCTGGAACCCGTTCCGGCCCTCGACCTCCCACACCGACACTTCGTGCATGGCCTCGTGCCTGGCGAGCAGGTCGACGGCGATCTCGATCAGCCGGTCGGGATGCTCGCCGCTCATCGCGAGCTTCCCGAGCCGGGCCGTCGTCATCTGCTGGTCGATTTTCTGCTGGACCTCGATCTCGGCCTGCTTGAGGGCCGAGATGTCCTGCATCACGCCGTGCCAGACCGGAACCCCTTCTGCGTCGGGGATGAGGCGGGCTCGTTCGTATATCCACACGTAACGCCCGTCTTTGGTCCTCAGGCGGTACTCGGCAGGCGGAAAGTCTTCTTCGTTGTGGTTGAGGTTCCCTTCGAAGGCCATCGCGTGATTGACGTCGTCGGGGTGCAGGGAGTCGAACCAGAGGCGGGCGTCGGAGGTCCACTCCAGTGGCGTATACCCGAGGATCCGCTCGATCTGCGGACTCACATAATGGAATCGTCCCGCCTCGCCCATCTCGGCTATGTACACGATGGCCGGTATAGCCTCGATCAGTTCGCGGAGATCCTCATCGGTTCGCCGAAGATCGTCGCTTGTGGGTTGTTTGTCCGGTGTCGTCGTCATGCCCCCGCCCCTGGCTCATGCCCGGCCATTATCGCCCAGAGCGGGGATGACGGCAAGTCTTGCCGCGCCCCCGGTCCAAATCGATCACCGGGAGTGCGTGGCCCGTGTCATGCCATCGACTGCCGTTTCGACCAACTTCGGCGAGGTGCCGATGTTCATGCGGCAGTACCCGTCGCCGCCGTCGCCGAACCACGGGCCGTTGCTGAGGGCGACCTTCCCCGACCGCAGGATCGCTTCGGCCGGATCGTCACCCAGGCCCAGGGCCCGGCAGTCGAGCCAGGCGAGATATCCCGCCTCGGGTTGCCGGTATCCGACTTCGGGGAGGTGTTCGGCGAGCAGTTCGGCGAGATGACGCCGGTTGAAGTCGATCTGGGCCAGGACCTGGTCCAGCCACTCGTCGCCGAGGCTGAAGGCCGCTTCGGCCGCGATCACCCCCAGGTGCCCGGGGTGCTTCTCATCGAAGGGAAGGGCCCCGACGACCATCCGGGTGCGTTCCGAGGCCGTCGCGATCACCGCGCAGGTGAGTCCCGCGAGGTTGAACGTCTTCGAAGCCGAGGTCAGGCAGAAGCCCCATTCGGCGGCGGCCCCCGAGACCGGCAGGAAGGGCTCGTGGACCGCCCCGGCCAGCGTTAGTGGCGCGTGGATCTCGTCGCTCAGGACCCAGGCCTCGTGCTCGGCGGCGAGGCCGGCGATCGCTTCCAGCTCGGAACGGGTGGGAACGGTGCCGGCCGGGTTGTGCGGGCTGCAGAGGATCATTGCCCGGGCGCCCGACCGGAAGCCCGCTTCGATTGCATCGAGGTCGAGGGTACGCCCCCCGAGCATCGGTGCCTCGATCACGCGGCAGCCGGACTCTTCGATGACGCTGAAGAACGGGTGGTAGACCGGCGGTGTGATCATCACTTTGTCCCCGGGAGTGGTCAGCGCCCTCAGGAGGGCGCCGATACCGCTGACCACGTCACCGGTTGCGACGACACCGGCCGGGTCCGGCGTCCAGCCCAGCCGTCGCGAGGCGAAATCGCTGAAGGCCGCGGCGAGGCCACTCGACTCCGCGTCGGCGTATCCGGTGTCGTCGTGCTCGATTGCGTCGAGCAATGCCGACTTGACCGGCTCGGCGAGGGGGAAGTCCATCTCGGCGACCCAGGCGGGCAGCACGTCCGGCCCGAACTTCGTCCATTTGACGCTCCGCCTCAGGCGAAGCCGGTCGAGATCGAGCTGGTCGAGCCGGTAGTCCATGTGCGCACTATCCCAGTTCGCGTTGTCAGATCAGGCAGACCTGGCCGGACCTGGTTACCGATGGCCGAAGGGGAACACCCGGATCACAGTTCACCGGTGCGCGCGAGCAGGGCAGCTGCACGGAGGCAGCTGCCCTGCTCGCGTTGCGGCGGAAATGCGGAACCGGCCATTCGAAGGGACCGGCCATTCTCACCTGGCTGGCATCACCGTTCGGGCGCCTGCTTCGGCTGCCGCGATTGCGGTCTGATGCTCGCTCCGCTCACCGGGGTGGCGGCCATGAGGCCCTCGGACGATCCGCTCGACAACGTCCCCGATTTCAGCGGAACCTGGTGGTGAGTACCGCGGGAACGGGTACCCGGCGTCTTGATCCGCGCGAAGCGCGGATACAAGGCGGCGAGACCCTCATGCGGCGTCGGAGAAGGCGCGCTGCGCCCGCTCCATCTCGCCGTTCATCCCGGCGACGTTGAGCCAGGTGGGGTTCACCGCTTCGAAACCGCGTCGGACCGACGGCGGGACCGGCTCGAGCTTCGCTTCGACGCAGGCGTTGACCCGGCGAAGCAGGTCCTCTTCGCCCTCCGAGGTCTCCCGCTTGTTCAGGTAGGACTCGTGCCAGTCGTTGATCGCGACGATCGCGCGGTCACAGGTGGCCGACGGATCCTGGCGGGCGAGGCCGAAGTGCGCGAGGTGGAGGCTGGAAGGGTTCTTCGCCCGGATCCGCCCGATCGAGGCGATCGCTTCCTCGCGGGAGTAGTCGGTCGGTGGAGACGAAGGCCGGATGATGCGGGAGCCGGGAAGCTGCAGGCCGAGCGCGTCGCCGCAGAGGACCGCGCTGGTCTTCTGGTCGTAGAACGACATGTGGGCCCGGGTGTGGCCGGGTGTCGCGACCGCTTCGAGCAGCCGGTCGCCGAGGTCGATCGTGTCGCCGTCCTCCAGGGACTCGATCCGGCCGGGGTCGACCGGTTCGGGGAAACCGAAGAGCGATTCGGTCCGGTCGCCCCAGACCGCCTTGACCGACTCGGTGAGCTGGGCCGGCTCGGCCAGGTGCCTGGCGACGCGGGAGTGGATGTAGACGGTCGCGTCGGGGTACTCGCGGGCGAGGCGGGCGGCGCCGCCGGCGTGGTCGAAGTGGATGTGGGTCAGGACGATCGAGTCGATGCGCTCGATGCCGAGGCCCTCGAGCCCTTCGATGACGTTCTCCGCCGTGTTGGCCGGGCCGGGATCGACGATCGCGGGGCGGGACCCGGGGAGGAGGTGCGCCGCCATCATCTCGGCCTCACCGAACATCAGCGAGTCGATCACGACTGGTTCGATGGTCCTGGGCGGCTCGATCATGTTCGGGCGGGGGGAGTTCTTGGCATGAGCGTTTCGCGAGGCGAACCCGCTGGAGTTCAGGTTGCCGAGGACCTTCTTGCCTACGTTGAACTTTGTGTTCATGTCTAAACCTTCAACCGATCAGAATGCCGAACGATTCGGTCGCGTTTCTCGTATTTCCTCTCTTACCTTCTAGGTTTCCGCTCAAGGGCCTTCTAATCAACTATGGCAGATACGAAATCACGCCTTTGTCCCGCAAACGTAATGATTAAGTTACGAATCACCGCGTTCCGCGAATCACGGACCCTCCGGGTCGCGCGGACATGGAAAGGGCCGGCGTGAACCGGCCCCTTGAATGCGAAACGCCCGCTGGATGGCGGGCGCGCTCGCGGTGCTTCAGCTTGGAAGAGGCCTAGATGGCTTCGACCGAAGCGGCAGCCGGACCCTTGGGTCCGTCTTCAGCTTCGTAGCTGACCTTCGCACCCTCGGCGAGAGTGCGGAATCCGTCAGCCTGGATGGCGCTGTGATGGACGAAAACATCCTTCGAACCGTCATCGGGCGTAATGAAACCAAAGCCCTTTTCGTCGCTGAACCACTTAACTGTGCCTGTGGGCATTGAATCCTCCACATAATGGTGAGCCAAACGCGGAGGATGCCGGTAAAGCAACGACTGCGAGCGCTACACACGTCTTTGTCGGGGAACTCCCCGACCCTATGTCCGGGACCGTAGCACGCTTTCGCGTGCAACGGGGGACTTTGAGGCAGATGCCTCAACTAGCTTCTGCTGCGGCTCCGCTTCCCGTTGCTTCCGCCCTTGCCCTGTTTCGGGTGCTGGCCGCCCGTCCGGTTGCCGGATTTCCGCTTGCGATTGCCGTTCCCGGAACCGCCGCCCGACCCGTTGCCACGCGGGCCGGAGCCACGTCCGGAGCGCTTGCGGCGCGGGGTATGGGTCTCGGAATGGATCGAGACCGGCGCGCCGCTCTGTTCGTACTCGTGCGAAAGCCCGAGCGACTTGGCGATCTTCTGCATGTCTCTGGCCTGATCGGCCAGGACGAAACTGATGCCGATGCCATCAGCACCCGCTCGACCTGTCCGGCCGACGCGATGGACGAACGTGTCCCGGTCTTCCGGCATGTCGTAGTTGATTACGTGGGTGACATCGGCGACGTCGATACCGCGAGCCGCGACGTCGGTGGCCACGAGTGTGTCCACCTTGCCGCTCTCGAAGTCCGCCAGCGCGCGCTGGCGCTGGTTCTGGGACTTGTTGCCATGCATGGCCGCTGCCCTGATCCGGGGCGAGCGGCTAAGCTTTTTCACGAGTCGGTCGGCGCCATGTTTTGTGCGCACGAACACCAGGGTGCGGCCGCGCTCGGAGTTCTCCAGTTCGTCGAGGAGCGAGGTGACCTTGGCATCGTGGGAAAGGTGGATGAAGCGGTGTTCGACCTTGCCCTGGTTCTTGTCCGGAGCAGGCTTGTTCACGTGGGTGATCGGATCGTGCGTGTACGCGTCGGCGAGCTTGCCGGCGGCACCTTCGAGGGTGGCCGAGAAGAAGAGCGTCTGACGGTTGTCGTGAATCTTCTTGACGATGCGGTCGACGGCGGGCTTGAATCCCATGTCGAGCATGCGGTCGGCTTCGTCGAGCACGAGGTGTTCGACGTGGTCGAGGGTGAACGAGCGGCGCTGGAGCAGGTCCTCGAGCCGGCCGGGGCAGGCGACGACGATGTGCGCCCTCGCGGCGCGCTTGGCCTGGGCCTGGATTCCGACACCACCGTAGACGGCGGCGATCGACAGGGCACGTGCCTTGCAGATGGAATCCATCTCGTCAACGATCTGGCTGGCCAGCTCCCGGGTCGGGGCGAGGACCAGCGCGGACGGACGACGGGAGTCAGCCGCGATCAGATCGACGAGCGGCACGCCGAAGGCGAGCGTCTTGCCGGAGCCGGTCGGCGACTGGACGAGTACGTCGCGGCCGTCGAGCACGTCTTCGATGACCTGTCGCTGGACGGTGAAGGGCTGTTCGATGCCACGCTTCCGGAGCGCGTTCACCACGGGTTTTGACACGCCGAGATCGGCGAAAGACTTGGTCATGATGTTCAACTTCCTTCTGAAAAGTGAGGGGTGTGGGGAGATCCGGTAACCCCGAAAACCTTGCGGTGCAGGAAGGAACAGAACCTCGATGGACATCCGTCGGGGACATCCAACGTCAACCAAGGTAGCAGGAACCGGTGTTCGGTAAGTGGAGGGCGGTCACAATGGGCTGCGTCGGACCCACGATCCTCCGCCGGTCCATACACTTGTTGACCGGCGAGTCAGCTGCTCGCAAAGGCTTCATCACAGGCTTCAACATACGACCCCCTGGAGGATCAAGAACCTCATGTTCGTACACAAGGCCGCCGTAGTCGGCGGCGGCACCATGGGTGGCCAGATCGCGCAGGCAATCGCCGCGTCTGACACCCCCGTCGTCATCAAGGACGTCGATCAGAAATTCGTCGACCACGCAATCGAAGAGGTCAGGAACGTCACCTCGGGTCAGCTCGGTGGGCTGGTCAAGAAGGAGAAGCTGACCCAGGAGCAGGCGGACGCCCGCCTCGCGGAGGTCATGGGCCTCGTCACCGGCACCACGTCTTACGACGAGTTCGGCGACGTCAACTTCGTGATCGAAGCCGTGCCGGAGAAGATGGCGATCAAGCAGGCCGTCTTCGCCGAGCTCGACGCGGCCACTCCCGGCCACGCGATCATCTCCTCGAACACTTCCGGCCTTTCGATCTCGGAGATGGCCGAGGCGACGATTCGCCCGGACAAGGTCGTCGGCTTCCATTTCTTCTACCCGGCGTCGGTGATGCCGCTGGTCGAAGTCATCATCGGTGACGAGACCTCCTCGGAGACCGTCCAGAGCGCCTCGAACTTCGCCCAGGCCATCGGCAAGCAGCCGATCACCTGCGGAGAGGTCCCCGGCTTCGTGGTCAACCGCATCCTCAACTCCGCGGTCAGTGAGATCTGGCGCGCCCAGGAGGAGCAGGGCCTCTCGATCGCGAAGATCGACGAAGGGGTCGGGGCGGCGAACGTCGCCCCGATGGGCCCGTTCGTCCTCGCCGACATGCTCGGCCTCGACACCGTGTTCCACGTCACCGAGAACCTGCAGGACGCCTACGGCGATTCTTTCTACGTCCACCAGGGCATGAAGAAGCTCGTCGCCGAAGGCAAGCTGGGAGCGAAAACCGGCGGGGAGGGCCTCTACAAGGACGGCCAGCCGAACATTCCCGGTGACGGAGACGCCGACGCCCAGGAGCTCGCCGACCTGTTCACCGCCAAGGCGCTGATCGAGGCCTGCCTGCTGCTCGAGGAAGGTGTCGCCTCCGTTCGTGACATCGACCTCGGCATGATGGCCGGCGCCGGACTCGACCCCCGCCGCGGCCTCTTCCCGCCGTTCTGGAAAGCCGACATCGACGGTGTCGACAAGGCCCTCGCGAAGATCGAGGAGCTGCACGAGAAGCACGGTGAGCGTTTCGCCCCGCCGGTCACCCTCAAGCGACTGGTCGCGCAGAAGCGCTTCGGCATCGCGTCCGGACAGGGCTTCTACCCCTGGGCCCGTCCCGACGAGGGCGAGCAGACCGAGCTGGTCAAGCTCGAGACCCGCGGCACCGTGGCGATCGCCTGGCTCGCAAACCCGCCGATGAACGCGATCTCCCCCCAGGTGATCGAGGACCTCGGCACCGTCTGGGAGAGGGTCAAGGGGAACGACGGGATCGGCGCCATGATCATCGCCTCGTCGATGCCGGTCGTCTACTCGGCCGGCGCGGACATCAAGAAGTTCACCCAGATGGATACCGAGGGTGGAGCCGCGCTGATCAATGACGGACACACCTTGCTGAAGGGCTTCGGCGAGGGCCGTGTCGTCACGATCGCCGCCGTCAACTCGCTCGCCTTCGGAGGCGGCTGCGAGCTGGCCATGGCCTGTGACTTCCGGATCGCGGCCGAGTCGGCCGTCTTCGGCCAGCCCGAGATCAAGCTCGGCATCATCCCCGGGTTCGGCGGAACGCAGCGTCTGCCGCGCCTCGTGGGTGGCAACAAGGCCCTCGAGATGGACCTGGTCGGAGACCCGATCTCGTCACTCGAAGCCCTCGAGTGCGGCCTCGTCACCCGGGTGGTCCCGGACCAGGAGCTGTTCGACACGGCGCTCAACTGGGGCATCCGCCTGGCGGCGCAGGCCCCGATCGCGGTCGAACAGATCAAGAAGGTCCTGTTCAGAGGTGGCGACCCCGGCGAAGGGATCGACGCTGAAAAGCAGGGCTTCGCGACCGCCTTCCTCAGCGAGGATGCCAAGGAAGGAATCGGTGCGTTCCTCGGAAAGCGCACGCCGAAGTGGTCGGGCAAGTAGCCCCCGTTTCACGGAAGCATCGAAGAGGGCGGCCAAACGGCCGCCCTCTTCGCGCCGCTCCTACCTGTTTTTGAAGACGCTGAGCCTGTACCGGTAGGTCTCGGTTGCCATGCGGACGCTCGGGGTCACGGCGACGTAGACGACCTGCGCCTTGCGCTTCAGGTTCTGGACGCGGACACCTTCGGTCTTGGTCCGGGGCCGGTCCGACTTGACGATCAGGCTCCTGCGCGGTTTCAGGATCGTCTTCACCTTCGGCTTGAAGACCTGAAGCCTGATGTCACCCTGGTACTGGGCGCCGGTGATCAGCACCTTGCGGCGCGGAGCGATCTTCACCCGGTAGACGTCGGCCGCATCTTCGTCCTGGCTGAGGGTCGCGGTGACCGCCTTGCTCCTGCCGGACCCGGGCTTGAAGAGGAAGCCGGCCTTCTTGAGGAGCGAACCGTCGATCCACTTGATGTCGTTGTTGGGCTCCCGCTGGTCGGGCGGCGGCGCGGTCACGGTCAGGGCGGCGTCGATGTTCAGCAGTCCCTTTCCGTAGAGGTCGTCACGGCCCAAGGCGCCGAGGTCGGTCGCGGCATCGGTGAGGGCCTTGGCGGCCTGGCCGGCGTCGAGGTCGGGCCTCGACTGGAGGAGCCACGCCGCGGCAGCCGAAACCATCGGGGCCGAGAAGCTGGTGCCGCTTTGCTTCGACCAGCCGTGCCTGGTACCGCCGGTCGAACTGACGGTCACGTCGGGGGCGAACACCGCGACGCCCGGGGCCGTGATGTCGACCTTGGAGTTGCTCGTCGAGAACGGGGCGCTCACGCCCTGCTCGTTGACGGCCGAGACGGTGAGGACATGCGGATCGGCGGCGGGCCGGACCGCGTCATTGCCTTCGAGGCCGGTATTGCCGGACGAAGCGACTGGCAGAACGCCCTTGCTGACCGCGTATTCGGTCGCGACGAAGTGCGAGAAGCAGCTGTCGGCCGGCAGGGCGTAGCTGAGGTTGAGCACCGCGCTCCCGGCCTTCACCGCCTTGATGACGGCGTCGGCAGCGGTCGAGCAGGTGGTGCCCGACGGCACGAGCCGCATCTTCATGCCCGGCCAGACGCCGCGGATTCCGAGGCCCTCCCCGGGTGAGCCGGCGATCGCGGCGATCGCGGTGCCATGGCCGTCCTTGACCGGGCCGAGCGACCTTGCGCCGGCCAGACGGGCGGTGGTCAGGTCGGGGTGAAGCGGATCGACCGACTCTTCGATCAACGCGAGTTCGGGGCTGAACTCCGTGACCGGCGGCGGGGTAGTCACGGTCGGGTTGACGATGCGGTTGAGCCACCACTGCCGGGCAGAGTAGAGGTCGGCCGGGTACTTGGTGGGAGTGATCGCGACGTCGGGTTCGGCGTAGACGAGCTTTCCGGACCGGTCCAGCAAGCCGGCGAATACCGTGGCATCGTCGCGGTCGATCGTGAAGATCCCGGTCGCCCGGTTGACGACCTCGGCACCGGCCCGGTCCGCGATCCGTTCGGACACGGCGCCCGGCCGCCCACCGACGATCCAGCTTTCGGCGCCTGAAGCCGAGGCGGCTGCTCCGCTGACCGAAGCGCCAACGTCCGGAGGAGGCAATTCCATCGGGGGTCGGGGCGGTGAGGCGACCGCCACAGTGGCGAGGCCGAGCATCAGGATGGAGAAGCTGGCGAGCAGCACCAGGAACAGGGGGAAACCATGGCTGATGCTGTTTGCCCCCTGCGGCGCGGGGTTGGCCCCGGATCTGTGCTGCCTCTGATGCTGCATGCTCTGTCTGTAACCCGTCAAGTGCCTGGTGGTATCGGCCTCCCTCAAATTATTGGAAAAGGTGCTTGCCGCACCCGCGGGGGTATGCGGGGAGGCAAGGCGGCGAGACCCTTAGGCGGAAGTTTTCGCTGACCTGAGGCCCGATCCGGCTCTACATCTCCGATCGGGTCTCTTCTTGGCCGGTGTACGTAGTCACTAATCACCCGCTGTTCCGTCCGCCGGGTGTGGGATGATGCGTATATGGCAAAGCGCAAGGGCCCGGTCCACATAACCACCACCCGTCGCCACTACAAAGGCAAGACCTACGAGACGGTGCTCTTGCGCCGCTCCTACCGCGAGGGCGGCAAGGTCAAGAACGAGACGGTCGGCAACCTCTCGCATCTGCCCGCCCACGTGATCGAGGGGATCCGCGCGATGCTGGCGGGCAAAGCGCTGGTCGATCTCGACGAGTCCTTCGCGATCGAGCGCTCGGCGCCCCACGGCCATGTCGCCGCGGTCCTCGGGGTCTTGCGCGACCTCGACCTCGAGCGCTTGATCTCGCGCGAGCGCTGCCGCGAGCGCGACCTGGTCGTCGCGATGATCTGCCAGCGGCTGATCGGCCCGGGCTCGAAGCTCTCGGCGACGCGGCGCTTCGGGCAGAGCACGCTCGCCGAAGAGCTCGATCTCGGCGAGGTCAAAGAGGCCGAGCTGCTCGCCGCGATGGATTGGCTCCTGGAGCGACAGGAGCGGATCGAGAAGGCGCTCGCCCGCCGCCACCTGCAAGGCGAGGGCTTGATGCTCTACGACCTCTCCTCAAGCTACGTCGAGGGCCGCTGCTGCCCACTGGCGGTGCGCGGCTACTCGCGTGACAAAAAGCGCGGCTACGCGCAGGTCAACTACGGGCTGACCTGCTCGCCCGAGGGCCGCCCGGTCGCGATCGGCGTCCACGCGGGCAACGTCACCGACCAGAGGACCCTGCCCGCTGCCGTCGAGACGGTCCGCGGTCGCTTCGGGATCGCCGAGGTGGTAGTGGTCGGCGATCGCGGCATGCTGACCAAGACCCACGCCGAGGCGCTGACCGAAGCCGGGGTCGACTTCGTCAGCGCCCTGAAGTCCTCCCAGATCCGCAAGCTCTTGGCCTCCGGCGACCTGCAGCTGACCCTCTTCGACGAGACCAACCTCGCCGAGATCAGCTCGGCGGAGTTCCCCGGCGAGCGGCTGGTCGTCTGCCGCAACCCCGCGCTCGCCGCCGAGCGGAGGCGCAAGCGAGACGAGCTGCTGGCGGCCACCGAGGCCGAGCTCGAAAAGGTCCGTTCGATGGTCGAGGGCCCGCGGGGATCGCTCCGCAGGGCCGACGCGGGCAAGATCGGTGAGCGGGTCGGCCGGGTCTCGGACAAATACAAGGTCGCCAAGCACTTCGAGCTCGAGATCTCAGACGGCGCCTTCTCCTTCAAGCGAAAGGAAGAGCAGATCAAAGCGGAGGCCTCGCTCGACGGCCTCTACGTGATCCGCACCACCTGCGCGACCTCAAAGCTCGAGAGCCCCGCCGCGGTGGTCCGCACCTACAAGCAGCTGAAGATGGCCGAGCGCGCCTTCCGGACGATGAAGGACCAGATCGAGATCCGCCCGATCCACCACCACCTCGAGGACCGGGTCCGCGCCCACGCCTTCCTCTGCATGCTCGCCTGCTACGTCGCCTTCGAGCTGGGGCTGAGGTTGGCGCCGCTTATGTTCACCGACACCGAGCCGCTCTCGCCCTCCGACCCGGTCGCACCGGCGAGGCGCTCGGCCGCGGCGAAGGCGAAGGCCGGGAGCGCGAGCACGCCGGACGGGCACCCCGCCCACAGCTTCGCCGACCTGATCGCCGAGCTCGGCACGCTCTGCCGCAACGAGGTCCGGATCGGCGGCGCCGAGCACAGCTTCGCCCGGCTGACCGAGCCGACTGAGCTTCAAGCGAGAGCGTTCGAGCTGCTCGGCGTCAAGCTCGCGTAGACAGAACCGCGCCGCCCCGAGAGCGCCGGATCTCAGTGGCGGTGCGAGATCCGCAGGGGTGAGGGTGAAAACTTCCGCTTAGGGTGCCCCCATGCCTTACCCGGACGCGGTGCTTTTCGACAACGACGGCCTCCTGCTCGACACCGAATCGGTCTGGACCCGGGCCGAGCAGGAACTCTTCAGGCGCCGCGGCCTCGAATTCACGATCGAGCACAAGCGCAGCCTGGTCGGCAGTTCGCACGAGGTCGCCGGCGTGAAGCTGGGCAGGATCCTCAACGACGTCGGGTACGAAGAAGCCATCATGGGTGAGCTGAACGAGCTCGTGCTGGCCGAACTCGAAAACGGCGTAGAGGAGATGGTCGGAGCGGGGGACCTCGTCCGGGCGCTTCGCCGGGCCGGAGTGCCGGTCGGGCTGGTCTCGAATTCGCCGCGGAGGTTCATGGAGCGCTCGCACGAAGTGGCCGGGTCCGGCCTCGAGTTCGACGCCACGGTCAGTGGACACGAGGTTCCCGAGGCCAAGCCGGCCCCCGACGCCTACCTCGAGGGCTGCCGGCAGCTCGGAGTCGAACCGGGCGAGCGGGTCTTTGCCCTCGAAGACTCCCCCTCGGGGGCGACCGCCGCCCGGGCGGCCGGGCTGTACGTGATCGGCGTGCCGTCGGTGCCGGGGATCGAATTGGCCGCAGCCGACCTCACGGCACCGTCACTGGCGCACGAATCCGTCCTGGTGGCGCTTGGAATACTCATTGAAGGGGGATGAGGCCTATTGCTCGAGGACCCGGCGGCGCCGGATTATTCGCTCGGCCAGACGGAGTGCCGGTTCCACCGTCTCCGCGAGGCCACCCCAGGCCCGTCCCTCCTCGAGGGCCCGGTCGGTCAGCACGGTCAGGCCGGGGAGCATCCGCTCCAGCTCGTCGAGGTCGGCTTCGTGGTCGGGAACGTCGAGCGCGGCGTCCATCTCGACCAGCGTCGCCCGGGCGGCGGGCTCGATTCCCATCGCCGCCGCGTACATGCGGCCGGAATCGAAGTCGGCCCGGACCCGTGGCACCAGGAACTCGCAGGCGTTGGCTTCGTCCTTGCCACTGAGGATGGCGGCAATCCGTGCGATCGGCCTGGTGCGCCCCTGGCGTTCCCGGCGGGGACTGCCGGCGGTGCCGCCACGCGCGTCGATGTCGAAGGCATCGATGAAACGGCCGTCGGCCAGCCGGTCCCCTTCGCCGTAGCCGATGCGCGAGTTGACGATCTGCTCGAGGGCGGGCGCCTGGACGAAGGGCCGGCCGGTGGCCGCGGCTTCGGCGGCGAGGACCCGTTCCAGGGAATCCAGGGCTTCGTCGAGCAGGGACTGCGTGAACTCGTCTTCGTTCAGCCGGGCGGCCCAGGCCGCGGCCGCCGATTCGCTTGCGAGCGGTTCGTGGGCGCGGATCAGCGTCGCCGTGGTGACGCTGACGTGGGTCGGGGCGTCGGCCCGGCCCGATTTCTTCGGCCGGCGGCGCTTGCGGCGGGCCGGCGGCATCGCGCCTTCGGTTTCCAGGACCAGCACCCGGTCGAGCGGGCCCTGCCGGTCGAGGTAACGCCCGTCATCGAGGGGCAGAGTTCCGGGAAGTTCGATCTGGACGAACCCGAATAGCGGGCTGATCGTGGCTACTTGCCCTTTTCCGACTTCTCGGCGGGGAGTGAGTCGTCCGAGGGAGTTGTCTGGATGTCGGGGTTGCTGATCTGGCCGAGGCGCTCGGTGAGCTCGCGCCACTGTTCGGCACCGAGACTGCTCGTCTCGATCGTGCTGCCCGGCGTGCCGGCTCCGGCGACCGGGCTGTAGCCGAGGTGGAGGTGGTCGTTGTGGTCACCCATCGCGAAGCCGGCGGCCTGCGGGTAGTCCATCAGGGTGATGACTTCGTCCGGGGCCATGATGCCCTGGAGCGAGAGGAACTCCTGCGCCAGGCGGTCGGTGTTCGAGCCGGGGCCCTGGGTCGCCGAGGTCACGACCTCGCCGTTGATGATCGCGATGTCGGCGGCCGAACCGTGGGTGTGGTTCGAGACGTTGCCGGAAGTGGTGATCGAGCTCTCGCGTCCGCAGAGCATCGAAGTGATGCCGAGCGTGAAGCCACGCTCGGTGGCGAACTCCAGGGCGGCGAGCAGGCGGCGGTCGATTCCTCCGTGGGCGACGTACTGACGGTTGCATTCGTCCATGGCGATGCTCGGGTCGGCCAGCACCCGCTTCTGGAGGGCGGTCTTGGAGAGCAGCAGGACGCCGCCGACTCCGAGGCGCTCGGCGAAGCGGTCCTTGCCCTGCGCGTTGTAGATGTTGGTCTCGGCGAGCAGCCGCCAGCCGTCGAGGAACGGCTTCGGGTCGATCTGCGGGGTCTCTTCGCCGCCTGGCTTGATCGAGAAGTTGATCGACTGCGTGCCACCATCGGTCAGACGGCCGAGCACGGTGCCGGCGATCACCCGGGAACCCTTCTTCAGCTCCTCGAGCGTGACCGTCCCGGGCTTGAAGCGGAAGACGCCGGCCTTGGAGCCGTCGTAGATGATGTAGTCGCCGGGCTTGCCGTTGACCCCGCTCAAGGTGCTGGCCACCGGTGCGTTGACCTTGGTCGACTGGCCTTCGATCGTGGCCCGCTCGTGGTTGCTCGGGCGAAGAGGGTTGGCGTAGGTGCGGCCACGCATGTCCTCGGTGTTGAGCATCCGCTCGGAGGCCTCGGCCCGGGCGGTGAGGTCCTCCTGCGCGGCGCGGCGGTCTTCGGCCACGTCCATCGGTTCTCCGGATGCGTCGCCGGTCGAATCCGATGCGGCGGCTCCGGCGGCCTGGGCGGCCGCGGCCTGCTGGGCGGCTTCCGGGTCGATCAGCACTTCGCTGATCGCCTGGTCCGAGGGTTCCGAACCCTCACCCTTTACCTGAGGGCCAGATTCTTGCTCGGCGGCGGTTGGTCTGTCGGTTGCCTTGGCGGTACCCATCTCCAGCGAAGGGTCGGGGGCCTTCTGCTGGGCTTCGACTGGTACGTCCTCGCTGGACGGCTGGCTGACGTCGTCCTGGTGGGTGGGTACCGGGTGGACTTCCGACACCGAACCGAGGCCGGCGTATGAATAATCGTTGCCGTAGACGTCTTCGAGGACGACCGTTCCGGTTTGCGGGTCGATCTCCTTGATCGTGCCGTCGTTGACCGCGATGACCGGGGAGCCACCCTCGGCCGAGATCGCGATCGAGGTGCGGTCGGCGGAAGAGCTGATGTTCTGCGACCCGCTGCCCTTCTCCCTGGCCCGCCCGGTGGAGACCTGGCCTTCGTAGGAGGACTCGGCGGCGATCGGGAACCGCGCGCCTTCGGTCAGGCCGGTGAGGCTGCTGATCACCTCGGGCGGGATCGCGCTGTACACCTTGGCGTACTTGAGGATGAGCTGGACGTACCAGTCGGCGTGGTTGTAAGCGAAGATCGCCTCGTAGGGGTCCTCGGCGTATCCGAAGTCCTGCAGGTAGTTGCCTGCGGCGCAGATCGCGTCGACCGGGTTGTACGGGTCCTTGACCTTGTCGCCGTTGGCGTCGACTCCCCATTCGGCCCAGGATGCCGGCATGAACATCATCCAGCCCATGGCGCCCGCGGTCGAGTCGCCGAGATTGGTGCCGAACGTGGTCTCGGCCCGGTTGATCGAGGCGAGGACCTGCCATGGCACTCCGTACTCGCTGCCGCAGGCCTGGTAGATCGGCAGGAGGAAGGGCGGGATCTCGAAGTTGTCGATGACGAAGTTCGGGATTTCCATCGACTTGAGCAGCTTGGCGTCCGCCGCCGAACCGGTGCCGGGGGAAACGCCTCCGCCGGCGAGCCCTGGGTCTTCCTCGACGAACTTCGGCTCGCGGGCCGGGGTGCTTCCACCACCACCACCGCCGCCGCCGTTGCCTCCGCCGGAGGCGGGAATCTCCGGTTCGACTCCGCCGGAACCACCGGTCACGGGAGGTGCCACGGTGCCCGGTTCGGGCGTCGCGTCGGGCGGGACGGGAGCGCTGACGTTCTGCTCGGCCTCGGCCTCGGTCAGGTTGCTGGCAGCCGGCGTGGCGTCGCCGTCAGGGGCGAGAACGAGGGCGCGGCTCGGCACGGACGGTCCGGCTTCGGCCGAAGATGCGGTCGAAGCACCAATGGCCAGGCCGAAAACGAGCAGGAAGAGGAATGCCGAGACAAACGCGGCCAGATGAATCCTGCGTGTCGACTCAGAGCCCTCTATCACCAGTTGTTCCCAACTAAAACAGACACGTCCGACACTCTCCCGTTGGCACCGTCGGGAAACCGTATCGCAGACGGGTTCTACGTCGCCCCTCCACATCCTGCCGCGCGCCGGTTTCCGGCCGCTTGAATTACCATCCGGGCATGGACGACCAGGACAAGGACGGAATCAGGGACCGGGTGCGTAGCAGTGGCGAGAAGGCTGCCGCCGACATCGCCCAGGCGCTGATCGGCAGCCCCGCGTTCGGCCAGGCGGTCTCGGCCGCCGTGGTGGCGAAGGACGCCGCGAACGATGCCCAGCGGGCCGCGATGGGAGCGCTCAACGTCTCCTCCCAGGACGACGCGGACCGCCTCGAACGCCGGCTTCGCGTGCTTTCGGACCGCCTCGAGGACACCGAGGACCGCCTCGACCGCGCCCTCGACGAACTTCGCAGCCTGAAAGGGGTCGTGAAGGACCTTCAGGGCACGGCGCAGTCACCGCTGGTCTCGTCGACCACGAAAAAGCGGAAGCCCGCCGCGGCGAAACCGAAATCCACCGGCTGAAATGACTTGACCTCAACCTCCGGTCGAGGTTAAGGTTACTGGTTCCTTTCGAGCCTGGCGACGATCTTCCGTCCGGTTTCGTGGAATACCGGCTCGAGTTCGGATTCCGTCAGGCCTTCTCCCGTTTCCACGGTCCCGACCACCAGGACGGCCGCCGCCGGGACCCCGAGGCGCCGGGCGAAGGCGAGCATCGCGGCGGTCTGTAGATCCCGGGCCGCAGCTCCGGCGGCCGGCGCTGCACTGTCCGGGTCGAACCGGCTGACGAAGTCGTGACTGGAGACCGTTGCCTTCGGGGCGATGCCGTCGAGCCACCCGAGGAGCCCGGGATCGGGAAGCGCCTCCTCGCCGGCCGTGAGCCGGGTTCCGGCTCCGTCCCGGGCCGTCGCCGATTCGACCAGGAGGGTTTCGCCCGGCGAAGGCCCCCCGCGACGGGCCACGCAGGTGCCCAGGCGGACCAGGCGCTCGACCCCGAACCCGGCGAGGTCGCCGACGACCGCGATCGCCCCCGGACCACCGGACCCGGTCAACTGGATGGTGAGGCCGAGCCCGGATTCCGTCACGCCGGTGTAGCCCCAGAGCCCACGCGCCTGGTGGCTCATCTTCGGCTGGATGGTGAGCGCCTGCGCCAGCGCGAACGCCCGCCGCGGGTCGCCGGTGACCAGGGCGTCCCGGGTGGGGCCGGAGATGGGTGTGAGGTGGGCTGGCATCAGCGGGTGCAGATCCGAAGTACAGGGCTTAGACTAGGCCCATGGCCGACAAGGAAGACAAAGAGCACGGACGTGGAATCCCCGACGGATTGCGTGAGGCGATCGAAGGAGCCTTCGCGGCGACCGAAAAGACCCGCGCCCAGGCCCGCGGACTCGGTGACAAGACCAAGGACCGGGCCCAGGGCCTGGCCGACGAGGTCTCGAAGCGGGGTTCCGACGCCCGGGACACCCTCGGGGGACTGCGGCTGGTCAGTCGCGACGAACTTCGCGACCTGGAAGCGAACATCGACGAACTTTCCAGTCGTGTAGCCAAATTGGAGGCAGAGTCTAAGCCTCAAGTTGACGGTTAGGAATGGCGAGGGAAGGCCGCGTTGTAATCAGTGGCGTGGCAACCCACTGGGGTGCCGAGTTGGCGCGCGCCCTCGAACGCACCCCGGGCGTCGGCCGGATCATCGGAATCGACACCGCCGAGCCGGCGGCCGGCCTCGGCCGCACCGAGTTCGTCGAGGCCGACATCCGCAACCCGGTCATCTCGCGGCTTCTGCCTTCGCTCGAGCCCGACGTTGTAGTCCATTGCGGGATCCTCTGGTATCCGGAGGAGGGCCGTCCCTCGCGGGCGCTCCACGACATCAACGTGATCGGCACCCTCCAGTTGCTCGCCGCCTGCGAGAAGGTCGAGAGCCTGAGGGCCCTGGTGGTCCGGGGATCGGCCGCGATCTATGGCGGCTCGCCCTCGGCTCCGTCCTTCTTCACCGAAGACATGGCCCGCCGGTTCCCCCTCGAGACCCGTTTCCAGCGTGACATCGGCGAGCTCGAGGGCTACTTCGACAACTTCGCCCACCGGCACCCGTCGATCACCTGCTGCATGCTGCGGTTCCAGACCGAGGTCGGGGCCGGTCTCGACAACCCGCTCACCAGGTACCTGAGCCTGCCGGTCGTCCCGACCCGGATGGGCTGGGACCCGCGCCTTCAGCCGCTCCATGCCGCCGACGCCACCGGCGCCCTGACCGCGGCCACGCTGAATCCCGTACGCGGCGCGGTCAATGTGGCTCCGGACGGGGCTATCTCGCTCAGCCGGTTCCTCAGGCTGGCCGGCAAACCTGCCGTCGGCATCCCGCCCGGCCTTTCGGGCGTGTTGCTCAAGCGCCTCGGGCCGATGCTCGGCTCGGGCGACATGGAGTACGACGGCCAGCTGCTCCTGCGTTACGGCCGGGGCTGCGACAACCGCCGGTTACGCGAGGACATCGGCTATGAGCTGGCCTTCGACGCCGAAGGTGCCGCCCGCGACTTCGTGACCAGGAAATCCGGGGTCAGGGCGATCTTCCCGGCTCCCCACCCGGGGTCTCCGGTGAGGAGCGTGAGGTGAGCAACCCCGGCATGGCGCTCGAGTGGACGTCGGCAGTCCAGAGCTCGTCGGAGCGGATCCTGCGCCGGCTGGCGGGCGAGTACCACGAGGACGAGTGGGGTTTCGACGAGGAATTCGCCGAAGCCGCCTTCCCGGTCTTCGAATTCCTCTACCGGTCGTGGTGGCGGGTCCAGGTCAGCGGCATCGGGAACGTGCCGGGACACGGGCGGGCCCTGATCGTGGGCAACCATGCCGGCGGCATCTTTCCGTTCGACGCGACGATGATCGGCGTGGCGATCCAGAAGGAACACCCGCTGCCGAGGTGGGCACGCGCCCTGGTCCTGAACTGGGCCTTCGACCTGCCGTTCGTCAGCTACTTCATCCGCCGGATCGGCGGAGTGGCGGCCAACCCCGCCAACCTGTCGCGCCTGCTCGAGCAGGACCACCCGGTCATGGTCTTCCCCGAGGGTGTGAAGGGTTTCGGAAAGCCCTTCTCGGAGCGGTACCGCCTCAAGCGGTTCGGCCGCGGCGGATTCGTCGAGGTCGCCCTCGAAACGGGCTCGCCGATCGTACCGGTCGCCGTGGTCGGGTCCGAGGAGATCTACCCGAAGTTCGGCCAGTCCGAGACCCTCGCCCGGATCACCGGAGCACCGTACGTGCCGATCACCCCGACCTTTCCCTGGCTCGGCCCTCTGGGGCTGTTGCCGCTGCCGTCGCGCTGGCGGATCGAATTCCTCGAGCCGATCGACCTCTCCGGTTACGGACCCGGGGCCAGCGAGGACCGCTCACTCGTCTTCGACCTCTCCGAGCAGGTCAGGGAGAACATCCAGGAAGCCCTCTACAAGGGCCTGGTCGACCGGGGTCCCGCGTTCATCTAGGGTTTGCCAGAATCCGTTCGTTCCTTGGCTGGCCTAACCTAACCCGACCTTCATGGTGCGGATTGCGTTAGGGTGTCCGAACTAGTCGTCAGCGACTGGTTCACCCATCGTCCATAGGGTCTCGCCGCCCTGATCACCGCGAAGCGTGGATCAAGGCGTCAGGATCCGACCCTCGCAGGACCCGTCCGGATCACGAAAGGTTTGTTTGATGAGCAGGTTCTTGAAGCGTGCTTCGCTGGCCGCGCCGGTTGCGGCAATGGCACTGATCGCCGGTTGTGGAAGCGACGACGGCAGTTCGGGCTCCGAGTCCGCAGACACCGGTCTGACCGCGACGAAGTCGTACCTCACGGACCACACCGCCGAACTGGTCATCAACACGGCCAGGATCAAGGCCGCGTCCGACGCGTATTACGACCTCGCCGAGTCGGTCGACTTCGACTACGCGAGGATGCTGAAAGGAAACTGCGAAGCGGCCGATGCGGCGCTGACCGACGCCAAGGACGCCTTCATCGCCGCCAACCCCAACTACGAAGAAATGGAAGGCATAGTCGCGGGCATCCCCAGGACCGCCCAGTACGACTCCGACCTGGACGCCGGTTCGGACGCGTCGGACCCCGAGAGCGCCGTCTCCTTCAATCTGACCCTGCCGAACGGCAAGGTCATGAAGCAGCCGGGCAATCTGTTCTTCCTGCTGGAGACCTCGCTCTACGGCACCAACGAAGATCTGGTCGTCAAGGGGGTCAAGCCGGACGTCAACTGTGACGGCAAGGTCGAGTTCGGCGAAGGGCTGCCGGACGCCAACATCCTGAAGGCCGCCGCGGACGAGATGGACAAGCAGGCGAACGACCTCGACGCCGACGCCCAGGAAATCGTGATCAACGACTCTGACGCCATGACCGCCATCACCGTCATGACGCCGACCATGAGCGAGTACTTCGAGCAGTGGAAGCTTTCTTCGTTCGTCGCCGGCGAGGGCAACCAGTCCGACCCGAGCTTCGTGGCGACGTCACGCCTCTCGGACATCGCCGACATCCTCACGGGCATCAACTTCACCTACGAGGAGATCGAGCCCGTCATCGCCGAGGAGAACCCGGACCAGGCCGAGCAGACAGCAGCCGAGCTGGCGGACCTTCTCGCCAGGGCCGAGGATCTGCGTGACCGGGAAGCCGCCGGTGAGAGGTTCAGCGCCGAGCAGGCCGACCAGCTCGGTGCCGAGATGCAGGCACAGGCCGAGAAGATCGCCGGACAGGTAACCCAGGCCGCCAAGGACAGCGGTGTGGAGATCCAGGAGGGCTAGCCGGCAGGTGCGATTCGGAGAAGCAAAGAAGCCCGCTCTGGACGGCAGCAGTGTGGCGACCGTCGCGGTCATCTTCGCGGTGGCCGCGGCTGCGTTGCTCGTTCCGTTCTCCGCCAGGGCCGACGCCGCGGCGCAGGCGCCCTGGCAGCTCGAGGCCGGCATCGAAGCCGAATTCTCGGATGCCCGGACCGCCCTGGCCCTGGACGATCCCGGAAGGATCCGTTTCGCCGACGCGAAGACACTGCTCGCGGGCCCGCCGGCAAGGCAGCTCCGCCGCTTCGCGCCCGAGGAGTTCGCCGACCTCGGCAACGATCTCGATGCGGCTCGCGTAGCCGCCGGAGAACGCGACGAGGTCGCCCTGGCCGCGGCGCAGGGAAGAGCGTTCTCGACCCTGCGGGAAGGCTCGTACACGACGACCGTCGAGATGGCCGAGTCCGGCCGGGTCGAGGATGCGAAGGCCTGGCTGCTGGTCCGCGACTTCCGTCCGTCGACCAAGTTCTCGAAGCTGACCGTGGAGGCCGCCGACGCCTTGAACGGCCTCGAATCCGGCGATTCGACCCCGGACGACGCGGCGGCGATTGTCAGGAAGGACCTGCTCGACACCTACCAGGCCCGCGTCGACATCGGCCTGGAGGCAGCCGGGAAGGCCGGCGAAAACCGGTTCTTCTCCGAGTTCGCGAACCTGACCGCACTGAGCGCCGGCTACTGGCAGATCATCCGCGACCGTTATGTCGAGGATCTCGGTGAGGCCGAGGCGAAGAACGTGGACCGCGACTTCGGCGAGATCTCCCGTGCCGGTGTGACCGGGGACATCGAGGCCTTCAACCGGGCTTCGGATGACGTCACCCTCGAACTCGAGGGCTTCGTCGCGTCGCCTCTGACCCTCGAAGACAAGGTCCGGCGTGCCAACCAGTTCACCAGGTTCATCGAACTCGTGCCGATCGAGTACGGGCGGGGCGTCGTCGACGGTGTCGTGACGCGAGCTTTCGAGGTGCAGGAGGCGATCGCCTTCGCCGAAGGCGGCGAGCAGGCGCTCGCCGACCTTTCATCCGACCTGCTGAAGCAGGACCCGGACGCGACCCACCAATTGATCGACGGACTCTCGCAGCTCAAGGCCGGTCTCGTCAGCGCGGTGGAGAACAGGGAGATCAAGTCACCCGAGGAGATCGAAGCGCAGTCGACCGGGGTCATGGACGGCGCCGGTGCGATGTTCCCCGAAGAATGGAAGGAGTCCAGTGACGACGCCGACTACGACCTCGTGGACATCAGCCTCGACCAGATGCTGAACGCGATCAACGCGGCCGACTACGAGATCGCCGAGCAGAACCGGCTTTCCGCCTACGCCTTCTTCGAATTCGGACCCGAGGTGAAGCTGCGCGGATTCGACCCGGGCCTCTCGGTCGAGATCGAAGGCCTGTTCTGGTACGGCGCCCGCGGCTTCGACGGCCTGGCCACGCAGATCGCCAACAAGCAGAGCGGCCGGGAGGTCCAGCCGACTCTCGTCGAACTGCGTTCCGCGATCGACGACGCCCACGAGATCACCGGATCGAACACCAGCAACGGTACCGTCATCACCAATGCCGCGCTGATCGTCTTCCGGGAGGGACTCGAGGCGATCCTGATCATCGCCGCGATCACGGCTTCGATGATCGGGGTCCGGAAGCACCTGCGGAAGCCGGTCTACCGCGGTGCCTTGTTGGCCATCCCGGCCAGCATCGTCTCGTACGTGCTGATGGTGATGCTGCTCGGCTCGTTCGCCGAGTACGGGGAGAAAGTAGAGGCGATCGTGGGCCTGATGGCGATCGCGGTGCTTCTCATAGTGCTCAACTGGTTCTTGCACAAGGTGTATTGGACCGAATGGATCGCCACCCACCGGCGCCGGACCAAGGAGATCACGGCCGGCCTCGGGGCCGGTGCCGTGACCGCTGCCGCGACCGTCTTCGGACTGTACGCCCTCGGTTTCGAGAGCGTGTTCCGCGAGGGCATGGAAACCGTCCTCTTCCTCCAGGCACTCCAGCTTGCGGCCGGGACCGGCCCGGTCATGATCGGTGTCGCGATCGGGCTCACCGCGATGGGCATGGTCGGCTTCCTCACCTTCAAGCTCGAGAGCAAATTGCCCTACAAGAAGCTGCTGGTGGTCACCGGCGTGCTGATCGCCTTCGTCCTGTTCACGATGGTCGGCACGACCGTTCGGGTGATGCAGGGCGTCGGCTGGCTGCCGGTCCACCCGATCGACGCCCAGTTCCCCCTGTGGATCGGCAACTGGCTCGGGATCTACCCCGCGTGGGAGACCCTCGCCGCCCAGGTCCTGGCGATCACGTTCGTGATCGGCAGCTACTTCGCCGCGGGCTGGGTCTCGAAACGCAAGCTCGCCAAGTCGAGGGCCGAATATGAAGCTTCGCTCCCCGGGAAAGAGGAATCTGCGGCAGGGGATTCCGGGAGCGCCACCAACGGAAACGGCAACAGCCGGCCCCGCGTGAACGTGAATGGCGAGGGAGTCGATCCGCCCAACGGACGAAAGGTGCCCGGCGAAGCAGTGTCCGGCGTCACAGAAGAACCCTGACCGGCCGGCCGCCTTGAGCATTCAGGCTCTGCGGCCGGATTTAGGTCGTCTTTACCAATCTGACAACTCGCACCGTTGCTTTTCCTCCGACGGGCCAAAAGAAGCCCTCTCCCCAAAACCTAGATTTACGCGGTCAGCTATTCGCAAAACGACCGCGTGGGTACAGCCCTGCGGGTACAGGAGGAAACACTCGTATGAGTTTCAAGAAACTAGGCATAGCCTCGGCTTTGGCGCTCGTTGCCGCCCTGGTTGTGCCAGGGATGGCTTCGGCAGGTCCGGTCCAGGAAGAGGTCTTTACGGCCAAGGCGCTGGAACTGGACATGGTCTGGGTCGCAGTCGCGACGGTGCTGGTCTTCTTCATGCAGGCCGGCTTCATGTTCCTGGAGATCGGCTTCTCCCGGATGAAGAACGCCGGAACCGGAGTTGCCAAGGTCCTGGTCAATCTCGCGGTCGTGACGATCGCCTGGTGGGCCATCGGCTACGGCATCTCCGGCTTCGGTGATGGAGGACTGGCAGATTTCATCGGGACCGACGGATTCTTCTTCCACTTCAACCAGGACATCCTCGGAACCGCGGTAACCGCAGATACGACCATGCTCATGTTGTACGGGCTGGCCTTCTGTGCCGTCTCCCTGGCGATCGTCTGGGGTACCACCCTGGAGCGCATCAAGTTCAGCGCCTACGTGATCTATGCGGTCGTCTTCGGCGCACTCATCTACCCGATCGTGGCTCACTCGGTGTGGGGTGGCGGCCTGTTGTCCGATGTCGGCGGCAAGCCGGTCATGGACTTCGCCGGTTCCTCGGTGGTCCACCTCACCGGTGCGGTCGGTGGCCTTGCAGCACTGCTCCTGCTCGGTGCGCGCAAGGGCAAGTACAGCTCGGACGGTTCGCCCCGGGCGATCCCCGGTCACTCGATGCCGCTGGTCGGCCTCGGTGTGATCATCCTCTGGATCGGCTGGTTCGGATTCAACGGAGGCTCGACCTTCGCCACCGAAGGCTCGTTCTTCGGCGAAGTGATGCTCAACACCCAGCTCGCGGCCGCCGCCGGTGTCATCGGCGCCAGCCTGCTGATCTACCTCAAGACCAAGACGCTCGATGTCGGCATGGCCGGCAACGGCGCGATCGCCGGCCTCGTCGGGATCACGGCGGGTTGCGGTTTCGTCGAGAACTGGGCGGCACCGATCATCGGCCTGCTGGCCGGATTCCTGGTCGTCGTCTGCGTGCTCGCGATCGAGAAGTACCTGGACGATCCGATCGGTGCCCTGTCGGCACACGGTGCGGCCGGCATCTGGGGAACGCTCGCAGTGGGAATCTTCGGATCTCCGCGACTGGTTGCCGACGGCGCCGGTTCAGGCATCTGGTACTCGATCTTCGGCGACCAGACGTTCAGTTCGACGTTCGGCCAGCTCGGGGTACAGGCCCTTGCGGTCGTCGGAACCTTCGTCTTCGTGATGGTGGTCTCATACGCCGTCTTCGCGATCATCAAGGCGACGATTGGCATCAGGGTCTCGGAAGAGGAAGAAGACGCCGGCCTGGACATCTCCAGTCACGGGATGTACGGATATCCGGAAGCCTTCATTCCGCAGCCGGAATACCCTGTCGGGGCATACACGCCGTCCATGGCCGGTACTCCGGTAGCGCCCTTGGAATCCACACCGCCAAGCGACCAGGCATAAGGGGTTGAGTCAGTTGAAAAAGGTAGAAGCATTCATCCGGCATGAAGCGTTCGAGCCGATCAGGACCGAACTGCTTGAAAAAGGAATCCCGTCCATCTCGATTCTGGAAGCGAAAGGTTCCGGACGCCAGAAAGGCATTGTCGAGACCTACCGCGGATCTACGGTGACCGTCAACGTACGGCCGAAGCTCAAGCTGGAGATCGTCGTCGCGGATGGTGAAAAAGACCTCGTTGTCGAGACGATCCTGCGTCACGCTCGATCAGGAGAGATCGGAGACGGCAAGATCTTCGTGATTCCGGTCGAGGAGGCCATCAGGATCCGGACCGGCGAACGGGGAAATGAAGTAACACAGGTCCACGAGGAGTAGTAGCGATGGGCTGACATGGCGAGGCGGTGGAGCCACCCGGTTCCACCGCCTTTCGCCGTTTCCGGGCACGTTGTCTTTTGGTCTGAATCGCTAGTCTCAAACGCCCTTGGCCGGAAGCAAACGCATAGGTCTGATCACGACCGGCGGCACGATCGGATCGATGTCGGAAGAGCGCGAAAACGTCGCGCGGCGACTGGTCAAACTGGTCGGGAGCCAAGGGGATCCGGTGGTACTCGGCGGCAAGAGGACCAGCCGGGTCATCTACCGCGACTCACTCGAACTCGTGGTGCGCCAGCCGGTGAACGCACTGTCGGAGGACATGACTCCCGGCGACTGGGCGCACATCGCGCGGGAGATCGAAGGACTCTGCCGCAAGGAGGACGTGAAGGGAGTCCTCGTGCTCCACGGCACGGACACGATGGCCTACGCGGCGATGGCCATGACCTTCATGCTGACCGGCATCGACGTACCGGTCGTCTTCACCGGGGCCAACCTGCCACCGGACGAGGAGGGTTCCGACGCCGATACCAACATCAGCGACGCGCTGGTCGCGTTGAAGAAGCTGCCGCCCGGCGTCTTCATCTCTTTCGCCGGTAAGCCTGACGCGATCAGCTGGGTGATGGAGTCGGTCTCGGCGCGGAAGGTCCGTGCCTCCGGGCCCGCCTACCGCTCGACCAACCGGGGGCCGGTCGCCACCGTGGAGAAGGGCAGGTTCAGGTTCCGGCGGACCCTCGGGAAGGTCCCGCGGAGCCCGTCCCGCATCGAGGTCTCGGACCGTGTTCTCCAACTGACCCTGCATCCCGGCATCGACCTGAGCGCGATGATCGACGTGATCGAACTGCGTGAGATCCGCGGAGTGGTGGTCAGCACCTACCCGGCATTCACCGCACCTTCCTACCCGCCCAGTTCGTCGCTTCCCGACTTCGTCGCAAGATGCAGCGCGATGGATGTCGCCGTGGCCCTCACCGTGGGCAACGCGCCGGTCGGCCGCATCAACGCCTACGGCTCGACCCTCCACATGATCGAGTCCGACGCCCTGCTGCTCTCGACCATGCCCGAAGTCGCGCTGGTGAAGATGATGTGGGCGACCGGATGCTCACGGGACGTCAACGAGGTGCGCACGCTGATGCTCGAGCCGATCGCGACCGAATTCGGCCCGAGGGTCCCGGAATGACGGGCATCGTGCGTGCCGAGACAGGGGTCACCCCCGGAACGGGCGCGCGGCTCCGGCCGTCGCCTGTAGCCTCGGGGCACCATGGCCGCGGATGACCGCATAAGCCTCAACGAAGCCTCGCGCCGGGCGGGAGTTTCGACGGCCACCCTGACCCGGTGGGCCGACGAGAAGATCGTGCCCGTCCGCAAGGGAAGATGGACGCCGGCGGCGGCGGCCCAGGCCCGGGTCGTGGCCCGCATGCGCGAGCGGGGCTACAGCCTCGAAGACCTGAAGCGGGCCGGGCGTGACGGCCGGCTCGCCTTCGGTTCCGCCGAAGACATCTTCGCGGACCAGAGCGAAAGGGTCGCGATCTCCGATGCGGCCGGGGACATCGGCCTGTCGGAAGGGCTGATCGAGCGCATCATGGTCGTGCTCGGGACCCCTTCCGGCCGTGAGCGCACGCTGACCGAAGTCGACGTCGAGGCGATGCGGAAGCTCGCGGCCGTGGCCGACGCCGGCCTGCCGATCGAAGCCTTGCTCCAGCTCGTCCGGGTCTACGCCCAGGCGGTACGCCGGATCGCAGACGCGGAGGTCCGGCTGTTCCACCTTTTCGTCCACGAGCCGATGATGCGCGACGGGCTCGGGGCGATCGAGATGTCGAACGAGATGGGTGACCTGGTCTCGTCGGTCTCGCCGGTCACCGTGCCGCTGCTCGAGTACCTCCACGACAGGTACGTGCGGTACTTCATCGAGCAGGACGTGGTCGGTCACATGGAAGACGAGTTCGGCGGCGACGACGAGATCGACCAGATCCGGATCAGCCTCTGCTTCATCGACCTGACCGGTTTCACCCGGTTCACCGAGGAGGAGGGCGACGCCGAGGCCTTTTCGGTGATCGAACGCTTCACCGAAGCGGTCGAGGCGACCCTTCCTCCGGAAGCGAACATCGTCAAGACGATCGGTGACGAAGTCATGGTCGTGTCGCCGGATCCGGTGACGCTCGCCGTCTGGGCGGTCGGCTTCCTGGCGCTGTTCGACGATCGCCCGAAGCCGCGGGTCGGCATCCACTTCGGCGGCGCGGTGTTCCGCGACGGCGACTACTTCGGCAGCCAGGTGAACCTCACCCACCGCGTGGTCAACCGCGCCCTCGGTGGCGAGGTGCTGGTGACCGACACCGTCCGTGACGCGATCGGCGATCACCCGGACCTCGAGCTCGAGAGTCTCGGTGAGGTCGACCTCAAGGGATTCCCCGTACCGACGCCGCTCTTCCTCGTCCGTGTCCGCAATTGACGAAGCCGCTTCCTCGCCGCCGTCCCTGGTCGCGGCGATCCGCGCGTCGGGGCTGACCCCGCCCGGTTCGAGCGGGGTCGTGCTGCTCTCGGGCGGGCCGGATTCGATCAGTCTGACCGCCGGCCTGGCCGGCTCCGGGCTCGGGAGCCTGGTCGCCCTTCACCTGAACTACGGGCTGCGTGAGGGGTCGGACGCCGACCAGGCGGTCTGCGAAGCCGCCTGTGAGCGGCTCGGGGTGGATCTCGTCGTCCGCCGCGCCGGAACCCCGGAGGGCAACGTCCAGAACTGGGCCCGCGACCTGAGGTACGCCGCGGCCGAGGAGCTGCGGGAACAGCGCGGCGCCGACTGGATCGCGGTCGGCCACACCCTGGACGATGTCGCGGAAACCGTGATCTACCGGCTCGCCACCTCGCCCGGGCGAAGGGCCGCCGCCGCGATGAGGCCGGCCAGCGGCCGGATCGTCCGTCCGCTGATCGGCTTGGCCCGGGCCGAGACCCGGGAACTGGCCGTGGAATCAGGCCTCGGTTTCGCGGACGACCCCTCGAACGAGGATCCGTCCTTCGCCCGTACCCGGATCCGCCGGGAGGTGCTGCCGGTCCTGGTGGAGATCAATCCGGCTGCGGCGGTGAACCTCGCCCTCACCCGTGCCGAGCTGATCGAGGAAGGGGACTTCCTCGACGGCCTTGCCGGCGACCTGCTCGACCGTGAGCTCGGCGACGACGGGCGGCTGCCGGCTTCGGCGCTGTCGGCCCTCCACCCGGCGCTCCGCCGGCTCGTGATCCGGGCCCTGGCGACCCGGGGAACAGGAGAAGCCGTCCCGGTATCGATCCGGCAGGCGGCCGAGGCCTGGCGGCTCGCCGGAAGGCCGGAAGGCGGCCTCCTCGATCTCGGCCGCGGCCACCGGCTTCGAATGGAGGCGGGCACGATCGCGGTCGAGGGCGGCGGGCCCGGCGCCGAGGGGCCCGCCGTGGGGGTCGGGCCGGGCCGCAGCGCGCACTGGGCCGGCTGGACGGTCAGCGTCACCCGCCTCGAGCCTCCGTTCGAGGCGGAGGGGCCCGACGTGGCGACCCTCGACAGCGCCGGGCTCGCCCCGGAGCTGACGGTCAGGGGCTGGCGGCCGGGCGACCGGATCCAGCCGCTCGGGATGGATGGCAGCAAGACCCTCCAGGACCTGTTCACCGACGCCGGCGTCCCCCGGACGGACCGGGGCCGCGTGCCGGTGGTCGTTTCCGGCACCGAGGTCGTCTGGGTCGCCGGCCTGGCCGTGGCCCACCGGCACCGCCTGCGCCCGGAGACGGCCGCGGCGGTCCGTCTGAGCGCCGCTCGCACGTAGACTGCGCCCATGGCAGCCAGCGTCGGGGAGGTCCTCATCTCCTCGGAACAATTGGAACTGAGGATTCAGCAGCTCGGGTCGGAGATCAGTCGCGACTACACCGGTAAGGACCTGGTTATCGTCGGCGTCCT
Source organism: uncultured Solirubrobacterales bacterium (assembly GCA_963695885.1). GTDB lineage: Bacteria > Actinomycetota > Thermoleophilia > Solirubrobacterales > 70-9 > 67-14. The sequence continues at coordinate 120,600 of CAVOIH010000008.1, forward strand.
GCGCGGCGCCGTCGTCTTCATCGCCGACCTGCTCCGGCAGCTCGAGGTACCGTGCGAGATCGACTTCATGGCCGTGTCCAGCTACGGCTCGTCCCGCGACTCTTCCGGCGTGGTCCGCATCCTCAAGGACCTCGACGATTCGATCACCGGGCGGGACGTGCTGATCGTCGAGGACATCGTCGATTCCGGGCTGACCCTGAACTACCTGATGCGCACGCTCCGGGCGCGGGATCCGGCAAGTCTCGAGGTCTGTTCACTGCTCACCAAACCGGAGCGGCGGCGAGTCGAAGTACCGATCAGATACACCGGTTTCGAGATCCCGAACACCTTCGTCGTCGGTTACGGGCTCGATCACGCCCAGCGCTACCGCAACCTCGACCACGTCGCTTCGCTCCCGGAAGACTCGGTCCCCACTCTGTAACCCGTTGCTCCGAGGCTCCAACCGGCACCGGACCGCGGTATCTCCCTGCTAGTCTGATCATCCGGCCTTTAGCGTCCGGACCCTCCGGCGTGGCCAAAAAGAAAGAGATAAGACAGTAACCTTGAAACGGTTCTTCAAGAGCGCCGCGTTCCCCATCCTCCTGGTGGTCATCCTGGCCTTCGTCGCCCAGCGCGTGATCAGCCCCGACGACGGACCGGAACCGCCAACTTACAACGAATTCCTGTCCAAGGTGGACCAGGGCGAGATCAAGTCGGTCACGATGAAGACCAAGGACAACTCGCTCGAGGTCGAAGAGAACCCGGTGGCCGGCAGCGGCGACGAGACCGGCGAGAAGTACGACACGGGTTACCCGAACAACACCGAGCAGAGCCTGATCAACCAGCTCGACGCGAATGACGTCGAGACCACGGTCAAGGGCACCGGCGGCAGTTCCATCCTGTCGATGCTCACTTACATCCTTCCGTTCCTGCTCTTCTTCGGCTTCTGGATCTTCCTGATGAACCAGATGCAGGGCGGCGGCTCGAGGGTGATGAGCTTCGGCAAGTCGAAGGCCAAGAAGATGGCGGTCGACGCCCCCAAGATCACCTTCAAGGACGTCGCCGGAGCCGACGAAGCGGTGCAGGAGCTCCACGAGATCAAGGAATTCCTGGAGACGCCGAAGAAGTTCCAGGCCCTCGGTGCGCGCATTCCCAAGGGCGTGCTGCTCTACGGGCCTCCCGGAACCGGCAAGACCCTGCTCGCGCGGGCCGTCGCCGGCGAGGCCGGCGTGCCGTTCTTCTCGATCTCCGGCTCGGACTTCGTCGAGATGTTCGTCGGCGTCGGCGCCAGCCGCGTCCGCGACCTCTTCGAGCAGGCCAAGCAGAGTTCTCCCTGCATCATCTTCATGGACGAGATCGACGCGGTCGGCCGCCACCGTGGTGCCGGCATGGGCGGCGGTCACGACGAGCGCGAGCAGACCCTCAACCAGCTGCTGGTCGAGATGGACGGCTTCGAGATCAAGGACAACATCATTCTGATCGCCGCCACCAACCGGCCCGACATCCTCGACCCGGCGCTGCTCCGGCCGGGCCGCTTCGACCGTCAGGTCGCGGTCAACCGTCCCGACCGCCAGGGCCGCAAGAAGATCCTCGAAGTCCACTCCCGCGGCAAGCCTCTCGCCGGCGAGATCGACCTCGACGCGCTGGCCGGCCAGACCCCCGGCTTCACCGGTGCCGACCTCTCCAACCTGGTCAACGAGGCCGCCTTGCTGACGGCCCGCTCGGGCAAGAAGGAGATCACGATGCTGGAGCTCGAAGAGGGCATAATGCGCGTGGTCGCCGGACCCGAGAAGAGGACCCGCATCATGTCGGAAAAGGAACGGAAGATCACGGCGTACCACGAGATGGGGCACGCGATCGTCGGGCATCTGCTGCCGAACTGCGACCCGGTCCACAAAGTCTCGGTCATCAGCCGCGGCCAGGCGCTCGGCTACACGATCTCCCTGCCGACCGAGGACAAGTTCCTGACTTCCCGCGCCGAGCTCAGTGAGACGATGGCCATGTCCCTCGGCGGCCGCGCCGCCGAAGAGCTCGTCTTCGACGAGATCACCACCGGTGCCTCGAACGACCTCGAGAAGGTCACCGCGACCGCCAAGCAGATGGTCATGCGTTTCGGCATGTCCGAGCGGCTCGGTCCCCGCGTCTTCGGGCACGACCGCGGCCAGCCGTTCCTCGGCCGCGAGATGGGCTCCGAGCCCGACTACTCCGACGAGATCGCCCGCGAGATCGACGACGAGATCCGCCGGATCGTCGAAGGCGCCCACCAGACTGCTCGCGACATCCTCGACGAGCGCCGCGACGACCTCACCCGGATCTCCGAGATCCTCCTGGCCCGCGAGACCATCGACGCCGACCAGTTCGTGAAGCTCCTCGAAGGGGCTTCCGAGGAAGAAGTGTTCCCGGCCGAGTCCGAATCGGAGACGGAATCGGAGTTCCCGTCCGAGCCCGAACCGGTCCACACCCCGGACTCGGGCGTGACCCCGGACCCGGGTCCCCCTCGGCCCGGATACGCCGGCGGCGTGACGGACATTCGCAGCGACGATTGACCTGAGGTGGCGGGCGGCGCCCGCCGGAACGTCCTAGGCGCGCCTGGACTTCGTCGAACGCTCAGAGGGGCCTGTTTTGCCCGCCCTCGCGGTTCACTTCTTCAGTGTGACGACCGACTTGGCCTTCTTCGATCCCAAGGTCGCCGTCACCTTGACTGTTCCGGTCCGGCCTTTTTTCGTCTTGGCCTTGAAGGACTTCTTGACCGTTTTGCCGGGCGGTACCTCGAGCTTGATCTTCTTCGGGACCTTCAGTTTTTTCTTCTTGCTCGACTTGAGCTTCACCGTGGCGGTGCCCCTGGTCTGGCCGGAATTGGTGACCGCGACGGTGAGCTTGACCTTCTTGCCCGCTTTGACTTTCTTCTTTTTTGGTTTCAGGATCAGCCTTGTGAATTTGGCCTTGGACTTTGGGGAATCGTCTGGTCCGAAGGCGGCAGTCACGGATTTCGCCGCGGTCATGCTGAGCTGACAGGTCCCGGTGCCCGAACAGTCCCCGCTCCAGCCGGTGAACTTCGAACCCTCGGCCGGGGTGGCCGTGAGGGTGGCCGTGCTGTCGTCGGGGAAGTTCGCCGAACAGGTAGATCCGCAATCGATGCCGGCCGGGCTGGACGTGACCTTCCCGGACCCGGAGCCGGTCCGGGCGACGCTGACCAGGCGTTCCTGGATCAGGGCCCCCGACGTCATCACGCCTTGGCCGATGGGGCTGAATCCGGCCGCGACGAACAGGCCGGCGTGGTAGGCGACGGCGTCCCAGGCGCTGTCGGCGGCTGAGGTGCGCAGGGTCCAGTCGGATCCGTCGGGACTGGTCATGACTCGGTTGCCGACGCCGCTCGAAGCCACGGCGACGAACAGTCCTCCGCCGTAAGTCACCGATCTCCAGGAGTTGCTGCCCGGTGTCGCAACCGGGGTCCAGGTGACTCCGTCGGGACTGGTCATCACCTGGTTCGTCCCGGTTGCGGACACGGCGACGAACTGCCCGTTGCCGAAGGTGACGGAATACCAGCTGGTGTCGTTGGTCGAGGTGCGCGGTGTCCAGGTGAGCCCGTCGGGACTGGTCATGACCCGGTTGCCCGCACCCGAGGCCGCCGTGGCGACGAAGGTGCCATTGCCGTAGGTGACCGAATACCAGTCGTTGTCCACCGGGGTGGTGCCCAGGGTCCAGGCGAGCCCGTCGGGACTGGTCATGACCCGGTTCCCGGTACCGGTGGCGGCGACGGCGACGAAGAGCCCGTTGCCGAAGGTGACACCGGACCACTCGTTGTCGGCGGCAGAGGTCCGGGAGGTCCAGGTGATGCCGTCAGGGCTGGTCATCACGCGGTTGCCGGTTCCCGTATCAGAGACGGCAACGAAGGTTCCGTTGCCGTAGGTGACAGAGGTCCAGTTGTTGTCGGCGGCAGAGGTCCGGGAGGTCCAGGTGATGCCGTCGGTGCTGGTCATCACGCGGTTTGCCGACCCCGTTTCGGAAACGGCCACGAACTTGCCGTCCCCGAAAATGACCGAAGTCCAGGAATTGTTCGCAGCCGAGGTTCGGACCACCCAGTCGGTTCCCAAGGCAGCATCGGCACTCCCGGTCCGGCTCGCTGAGCAGGCCAGGAAGACGATCGTCGCCGCAAGAAAGAAAGCCAATCCGGTTCGACTGTCCACCAACCTCGAACTGCTTCGCATCGGAACCCCCCTTTTGCTTTCTTGGCCGGTGAGAACCCTCGCACCACGAGTCGTCGATGTCAAGGACCCGCCCGACTCCCCGACCCTCCAACTATTCTCATACCGTGGAGTCGCTCGACACTGAGGCAGGGGTAATCGGCGTGGGCCTGGCGGGCCAGAGTGCCGCGCGGCCCTTCGAGGCCGAAGGCGTCGCCGCCCAGGTCATCGAAGCCCGGGACCGGGTCGGTGGACGGACTGGGAAGAGCCGCCGATGAAGGTGATGGGGATCGTCAACGTCACGCCGGACTCGTTCTCGGACGGCGGCGAATTCTTCGATGCCGCAAAGGCCATTGCTCATGGCCACGAACTGATCGCGGCCGGGGCCGACGTCCTGGACATCGGCGGTGAGTTGACCCGGCCGGGAGCCGAGGCGGTCCCGGCCGAAGAGGAACTGCGGCGGATCGAGCCGGTCGTCGAAGGGCTGGCGGGCACGGTCCCGATCTCGATCGACACGGCCAAGGCCCCGGTCGCGGCCGCCGCGATCGACCGCGGGGCCTCGATCGTCAACGATGTGACCGGCTTGCGTGGCGATGAAGGCATGACTCCGCTCTGTGCCGAGCGCGGGGTGGAGGTGGTGCTGATGCACATGCTCGGCACGCCCCGGACCATGCAGGACGACCCGGCCTACGTCGATGTCGTGAGCGAGGTGCGGGACTTCCTGCTCGAGCGGACGGAACTCGCGGTATCCGCGGGCATAGATCGCACGAACATCTGGATCGACCCGGGGATCGGCTTCGGCAAGACGCTCGCCCACAACCTGGCACTGCTGAAGGGGACGGAGGCCTTCACCGGCACCGGACTGCCGGTCCTGGTCGGTCCTTCGAGGAAGGCGTTCATCGGCAAGATCGACGGCTCGGCCGAGGACGGGCGGCTGGGCGGGACCATCGCGGCCTGCCTCCGGGCGCAGGCCGGGGGCGCGGCGATGGTGCGGGTCCACGACGTGGGACCGGTGGCCCAGGCGCTCCGGGTGGCGCGGGCGATCGGCGACGGGCAGTAGGTTCCGCCAGATGACGAACCCGACCGTCACGATCCAGCTCCACGGAGTTTCGGTCCGAACCAGTCACGGGGTGACCGCGGCCGAGCGCGAGGTCGGCCAGACCATGGTCTTCGACGTCGACCTCACCCTGCCGGATTGCCCGGCGGCCTCTTCGGACGAACTGGAAGGCACGGTCAACTACGGCGCGGTGACTGACCTCCTGGTCGAACTGGCCACCGCGCGGAGCTACAAGACCCTCGAACGCCTGACCGCGGTGATCGCGGAACGTTTCCTGGACGACTACGGCGCCGATGTCGTGCGGGTCCGGGCGATCAAGCCCGAACCGCCGCTCGACCAGGTCATGGAAGGGGCTGCCGTCGAGCTGATCCTGCGCCGGCCGTCTTGACTCCCCGGACCGCCTACCTCGGCCTCGGCTCCAACATCGGCGACCGGTATGGCCACCTCGAGGCAGCCATCCGTTCGCTTCTCCATCACGGCCTCACGATCGAAGCGGTCTCCTCCGCCTACGAGACCGCGCCGGTCGGCGACATCCTCGACCAGCCGGACTTTCTGAACGCTGCGGTTCGTGCCACCACGGACCTGGAACCGGAAGCCCTGCTCGACCTGCTGAAGGAGGTCGAAGCCGAACGGGGACGCAAGACCGGCCTGCCGAGGCATTCACCCCGCGAGATCGACGTCAACCTGCTGCTGCTGGGTGATCTCGAATTCGAATCGGAACGATTGACCCTGCCCCACCGCGAGGTGACCAGCCGCCGTTTCGTCCTGGTCCCGCTGCTCGAACTCGACCCGGACCTGGCTACGCCGGACGGCAAGAGCCTCAGGTCGGCGCTCGAAGAACTGCCGGAGGCCGACGACGCCGTCAGGCTTGCCGGAACCCTGAAGCCCTAGGACCCAAGGGGCGCGAGCCAGGCTTCGGGCAGGCCCGGCGGGATCGAGCCCGGGTAGCTCGGGATGACCCGCTTGGCGAGTTTGCCGATGGGACGGTTCTCGATCACCGGCCTGAGGTCGCCGACGGTCATGGCGAGCGAGATCGAGGTGGCCACCTGGTAGTCGGCGGCGTTCAGCCGGTCTCCGCCGAGCACCCCTTCCGTGATCCAGGCGTCCAGCAGGTCGAGCTGGTCCGGCAGGCCCGCGAGGGCGGCCCGCACGTTCTCGTCGGTAGCTTTGTTCAGGCGGACCTCGGCCTCGACCAGCGGCCAGGCTGTCCTGGTGGCCAGCGGGATCGGTATGCCCGTGTGGGTGCCCTCGAGGTAACCCGCCAGCGAGTCGCTGTTCCGCTTCAGCAACCACCAGAGGATCTGGCGGACGGGGTGCTGGAGCTCTTCGTCCCCGAACTTCTCGGCTTCGAGAACCCGCGCGCGGAGGATCGGGTCCTCCGGCAGCAAAGGGGGCTCCGGCCGCAAACGGTCGAGCTCACGGCCGATCGCGATCGACCCCTGGACCTTTCGCCCGTCGATCTTCAGGGCGGGCACCGTGACCCCGGAGAACCCGAGGCCCTTGAGGACCGCCTTGTGGATCACCGGCAGCAGGTCCACCCGCTTGTACGGGATCGACTTGGCGTCGAGCATCAGCTCCACCGTGCGGACGGGATGCGATCCCGGGATGTTGTAGAGCCTCGCCTGGTCCATGGTTTGGCAGTTTATGCACCTGTCGCGTCGATGCTCCGCCCACCCGAAGAAGCAAGTTGTGGGAGGCCTTTTCAGGTGGTACGATTCCAAGATGTCCCACAAGTTGCGTCAAGTAACGGTCGGAGATCGGGGGAGGCTGGTACTTCCGGCGGAAATCCGTGCCGAGCTTGGCTTGGACGCAGGAAGTCGCTTGTTGGTCAGCGCGGAATCCGATGGTTCACTGCGCCTGCGGCCGTTCGGAGCAGTTGCCGAAAGCGGGCGAGGATTGCTCAAGGGTCTGGTGCCAGATGGTGAATCTCTGGTTGACGACCTCAAGACCGAAAGACGTCTCGAGGCCGAGGCAGAAGACCGCGACTGATGCCGGGCGCTGTGCTGGATGCTTCGGCCCTTCTCGCCTACCTGGCTGACGAGCCTGGGGCCGACGTGGTCTCAATGACGATCGCCGGCGGGGCTGCCATCTCCTCGGTGAATCTCGCGGAAGTGCTGAGCCGGGTGGCAGGTTCAGGATCCGATCCGTCTGATCTGGTCGAGAAGCTGACTGCCAACGGACTTCTCCACGGAGCCATCTCAGTCGAACCGTTCACCGATACCGACGCGATCGAGGTCGCGAGGCTCAGGCCAATGACTCGCGCCGCAGGACTTTCGCTGGGAGACCGCGCCTGCCTTGCCCTTGCCGCGCGGTTGGATCTACCCGCCCTGACAGCCGATGCTGCGTGGGCGAGAGTGGATGTGCCTGTCGAATTGAGGCAGATTCGCTGAGGAACGCCTGCTGCTGCTAGGAAAGAGCCCTCAGCTTCTCGGCGATCTCGTCCGTGCGATCTTTCGCCGAAGCGACGGTATTGTCATACCGCGACTGAGCGGTATCAAGGGCTGACCTGGCTTCTTCGACCTCCTCATCAATCAGCTGAAGGGCCGACTCAAGGGATTTCTGGTTTGGGTGGTGGATGATTCCCCTCTGATTTCGCTTAGAGGGCCTCCGATTTGAGTTCTTGACTCTCCACCGGGGCGGGACCGGGCCTTCTCTTCGGGGCGTCCTCCCGGGCGCTCGGATGTCCTGCCACACTATTTGCCGATGCTTCTGGCTATTGACGTGGGCAACACACAGACACACTTGGGCGCGTTTCGGGGAACGGAACTCGCGGAACACTGGCGCTTTCAGACTCGCGCCGGTGCGACCAGCGACGAACTGGCCGAACGCCTTTCGGGGTTGATGGAGCTCAAGGGACTGGCATTCGACGATCTCGATGGCCTCGTCGTCTCCTCGGTGGTCCCGCCGCTCGGACAGGAGTACGGCCGGCTGACCGGCGCGTACCTCTCGGAGGTGGACTGCCTGGTCGTCGGACCCGGGGTCAAGACCGGGATGGCCATCGAGATCGACAATCCGGTCGAGGTCGGCGCCGACCGGCTGGTGAACGCCATCGCCGCCTACGACCAGATCGGCGACGTCTGCGTCGGAGTCGACTTCGGCACCGGCATCAACTTCGACGCCGTTTCGGCCGATGGTGCCTACCTCGGCGGGGCGATAGCCCCCGGCGTCGAGATCTCCCTGAGCGCCCTGACCGAGCGTGCAGCCCGCATCTCGCGGATCGACATCGGTGAGCCGAAGGCGGCGATCGGCACCAACTCCCGCTCGGCGATCCAGTCGGGCGTCCTCTACGGCTTCGCCGGACTGGTCAACGGCGTCGCCCGCCGCATCAACGGCGAGCTCGGCGGCAAGGCGAAGTTCATCGCCACCGGCGGTTACGCGTCGATGATCGTCCCGCATACGGAGACGCTCGACCGCGTGGATGACCTGCTCACCCTGAAAGGCCTTCGCATCATCCATGAGCGCAACCAGTCCTGAAACCCGACGGCAGCCGTCGCTGACGGACCCCTTCGAGATCGGTGGCGTCGAGATCTCGAACCGGGTCCTGCTCGCGCCACTGGCCGGTATCGGCAACTGGTTCGTGCGGCTTCAGGCCCGCCGGTATGGCGCCGGTCTGGCGGTGTCCGAGATGGTTTCGAGCTTCGGCCTCCATTACGGCAACGAGAAGACGATGAACGAGCTGATGCGCATCCACCCGGACGAGCACCCCGTCTCGATGCAGCTGTTCGGGCAGGACCCCGAGGCGATGGAGTCCGCCGCAAGGATCGCCGCCGCGTCGGGGGCCGACCTGATCGACGTCAACATGGGCTGCCCGGTGCCGAAGGTCCGGAAGACCGGTGCCGGGGCCGAGCTGCTGGCCGATCCCGAACTTGCGCTCGACCTGGCCGGCGCGGCCCGCGAGGGCGGCGGCCTGCCCGTGACCGTGAAGATCCGCTCCGGCCTGATGCCCGGCGACCGTTCGGGCTTCGACCTCGCCGTGCGGCTGGTCGACGAGGCCGGCGTAGCCGCGATCGGGTTCCACCCGCGAGTTGCCAAGCAGGGCCACAAGGGCACTCCGGACTACGCGCTGGCGCGAGAACTGGCCGCGACGATCGACGTGCCGATGATCATCTCGGGCGGACTGAGCACTGCCGGGACCGCGAGGATCGCTTACGAGGAGTCCGGTGCGGACGCGGTGATGATCGCCCGCGGCGCCCTCGGTTATCCGTGGGTGTTCGCCGAACTGACCGGCCGGCGGATGGATCCGCCGGACCGGACCGAAGTCATGGACGAACTGCTCTGGGTGATCGACTGCGCCGAGGAACACATGGGCACCGGACGGGCGGGCCGCTACCTGCGCAAGTTCTACCCCTGGTACCTCGACCGGGTCGACGTGCCGAAGCTGGTCCGCAGCGAGCTCTGCCAGACGGCGGGGCTCGACCGGGCGCGGGAGATCGTGCGGGAGATCGGTGCCGGCGAGCCGGTGGCAGGGATTCGCCGCCTTTCCTTCGCGAGCAGCGTCAAGAAGGACCTCAGCGTCCGATCCTCATGAGTGGCAAAGACATCACGGGACGGGTCGAGACCTGGCAGCTCGAGGGCCGTCAGGAAGACTTCCGGGACCATTCGATCCACGTCTTCCACCAGGAGGGCGAAGGCCCGCTGCTCGTCCTGCTCCACGGGTTCCCGACCAGTTCCTACGACTGGCGCCACCTGATCGAGCGCTCCCCGGACCGGGCGATCCTCGCCTTCGACTTCCTCGGCTTCGGTCTCTCCGACAAGCCTCGCGACCACTCTTACACGCTGTCCTGGCAGGCCGACCTGACTGAGGAGCTCGCCGGCCGGTACAGCGACGGCGAACCGGTCTACGTCTGCGCCCACGACCTCGGGACCTCTGTCGCCACCGAGCTCCTCGCCCGCGACCTGGCCGGCGAGCTCAGCCTCGAGATGGCGGGCGTGCTGCTCTTCAACGGCTCGATCCTGATCGAGCGGGCCAACCCGATCCTCGCCCAGAAACTGTTGCGCGGCCCGCTCGGCCCGCTGGCGGCCCGGTTCGCCAACGAGGCCTTCTTCCGCCGGCAGTTCGCGTCCGTCTTCTCGAAGGCCCATCCGCTGTCGGACGAGGACGCGACCGACAACTGGTCGCTGATGGCCTACAACGAAGGCAACCGGCTCGGCCACAAGCTCGTCTCGTACATGGATGAACGGGTGATCTACGCCGACCGCTGGCACGGCGCGGTCTCGAAGTGGGACGGCGACCTGCGCCTGCTCTGGGGCCTCGAGGATCCGGTGGCGGTGACCGAGGTCCTCGACGGGCTGCTCGAGCTCCGGCCTGACCTGCCGGTTGTGCGTTTTCCGGATCTGGGCCACTATCCGCAGATCGAGGACCCGGCTCGCTTCACCGAAGCCCTGAACGAGTCGATGGCAGCCTGTCTGTCCTAGGGTCTCGCCGCCTTGTATCCGCGCGAAGCGCGGATCAAGACGTCCATGACGGCCGAAGGCGCGTCCCGGTCCTTATTCCTCCGATCGGCCTCATCGGTATAATCGCGGACTCCGTTGCCCTGCCGGCGTCTCGTCCAAGCCGATACAGGGCTCTATTTGCAGGGTCGGCAGCTCTTTGCTCCGGCCACCCAAGAGAGGTTGATACCAGTGAGCCGCACGTCTGAAATCACGCCTGAAGGCCTGAAGAAACTTGAGGAAGAGATCGAGCATCTCTCGACCGTCCGCCGCCGCGAAGTGTCCGAGAGGATCCGGGAGGCCCGTGACTTCGGTGACATCTCCGAGAATGCCGAGTACGACGACGCGAAGAACGAGCAGGCCCAGCTCGAAGCCCAGATCAGCCAGCTCGAGGAGCGCCTGCGCCGCTCGACCGTCGTCGAGAAGAGCGCCAAGCACACGGGTTCCGTCGGTTTCGGCTCGATCGTCCACATCAAGGACCAGGACTCCGGTGATTCCCGCAAGTTCCAGATCGTCGGTTCGACCGAGGCGGACCTGGCCGGCGGCAAGCTGTCGTCCGAGTCCCCGATCGGCGCCGCGCTGATCGGCGGCAAGGTCAACCAGATCGTCAAGATCCCGGCGCCCAAGGGCCTCGAGAAACAGTTCAAGATCACCAAGATCGAAGCCTCCTAGATTTCCGGTGGCTCGAACATGACCGAGCCCGAAGTCAGCACCCTGCTCGCCGAAAGGCGCCAGAAACTCGATCGCCTCCGCGACGCGGGGATCGACCCGTTCCCCCATTCATTCGAGGGCCGCGAGGAGATCGCGGGGGTACTTTCACTGCACGAAGGCCTCGAAGCCGGCACCGAGACCGATTCGGTGCACCGGGTGGCCGGCCGGGTGGCCGCCCGGCGGGGCCACGGCCAGGCCGCGTTCATCGACCTGCGTGACTCGTCCGGCCAGATCCAGCTCCACGCCAAGGCGGACATCCTCGGCGACGCTTTCGGGCTGCTCGAAGACCTCGACCTCGGCGACATCCTCGGCGTCGATGGCAGGGCGGTCGTGACCCGGCGCGGACAGCTCTCGATCGAGGTCACGGGCTGGCAGATACTCGCCAAGTCGCTTCGCCCGCCACCGGACAAGTTCCACGGGCTCGAGGACACCGAGACCCGGTACCGTCGCCGTGAACTCGACCTGATCGCCAACGAAGAGAGCCGCGAGATCTTCCGTATCCGCGCCCGGACCGTCTCCGAAACCCGCCGCTGGCTCGACGCTCACGGCTTCTTCGAGGTCGAGACCCCGGTGCTGCAGCCGCTCTACGGCGGCGCGCTCGCGAAACCCTTCACCACACACCACAACGCGCTCGACCGCGACCTCTTTCTGCGCATCGCGACCGAGCTCTACCTCAAGCGCTGCGTGGTCGGCGGCATCGACCGGGTCTACGAACTCGGAAAGGACTTCCGGAACGAAGGCATCTCGATGAAGCACAACCCCGAGTTCACGATGCTCGAGTGGTACGAGGCGTACGCCGATTACGAAAAGACCGCGAAGGACCTCGAGACGCTGGTGTCCGAGGTCGCCACGACGGTGCTCGGCAAGCCGGAGATCGAGCGCGACGGGCGGACGATCGACCTGTCGCCCTCCTGGAACCGCATCACCCTCCGGGACGCCATCCTCGAAGTGAGCGGCATCGACATCGGAAGGGAGACCACCCGCGAGCGACTTGCCATGGCGATGGGGGTCGAACTCGACGAGACCGTGGGGTGGGGCAAGCTGGTCGACACCCTCTTCTCCAAGCAGGTCGAGCCGAAGCTGGTCGAACCGACTTTCATCCTCGACTACCCGGTCGAGCTCTCGCCGTTCGCCAAGGCCCACCGCGAGAAGCCCGGCGTGGTCGAGCGCTGGGAGGCGTTCATCGGCGGCGTGGAGATCGCCAACTCGTTCTCCGAGCTGAACGATCCGGACGAGCAGCGCCGCCGCTTTGAGCAGCAGGCCGGCGAGATCGACCGCGGCGACGAAGAGGCCCAGCCGTACGACGAGACTTTCATCGAGGCGCTCGAACAGGGCATGCCGCCCACCGGCGGGGTCGGTCTCGGGATCGACCGCCTGGTGATGATGCTGACCAACACCGCGTCGCTGAGGGAAGTAGTGCTGTTTCCCGCGATGAGGGAATAAGGCGTCCGGGTCGTTTCGCTTCGCTGTACGACCCGGACGCCCAGCACTCGCTGCCTTGGTCTACACCCTGTTTACCCGTAGGTGCGGAGGGCAAGTAATCTCAACCCATGAACGAGAACAACCGCAGGCTTCATGACCAGGGCCAGAGTCTCTGGGTCAACAACATCACGCGCGGCATGTTGGATGACGGCACGCTCGAGAGGTACATCGCGAAGCTGTCGGTCACCGGCCTGACCTCGAATCCCACGATCTTCGAGAAGGCGATCGGCGGCGGCCACGACTACGACGATCAGATCGCCGAGATAGCCGAGGGCGGCGTGTCGGACACCGAGAAGATATTCTTCGAACTGGCGATTGCCGACCTGCGCCGGGCGGCTGACCTGTTCACCGAAACCTTCGAACGCACCCACGGCGTCGACGGCTACGTCTCGCTCGAAGTTTCGCCGCTGCTGGCCGACGACACCGAAGGCACGACCCGGGCGGCTCTGTCGCTCCACAAGCTGGCCGACCGGGAAAACCTCTTCATCAAGATCCCCGGTACGGAAGCCGGCCTGCCCGCCATCGAAGAAGCGGTCTTCAGAGGCGTCCCGGTCAACGTGACCCTACTCTTCGATAACGACCAGTACCTGGCCGCGGCCGACGCCTACATGAAGGGTGTCGAACGCCGGATCGAGGCAGGACTCGACCCGGCCGTCAACTCGGTCGCATCACTTTTCGTCAGCCGCTGGGACGCCGCCGTGATCGACGACGTTTCCCCCGACCTGCGCGCCAAGCTGGGAATCGCGATCGGCCAGCAGGCGTACGCGGCATACCGCGAGCTGATCGCCGGCGACCGGGCCCAGCGCCTCGCCAACGAAGGCGCGATGACGCAGCGCCTGCTGATGGCAAGTACCGGGACCAAGGACCCCGAGGCTTCCGACGTGCTCTACATCGAGGCGCTCGGAGCACCGAACACCGTCAACACCATGCCCGAGGCGGCGCTCCTCGCTTACGCCGACCACGGTGTGACCGGCGACCCGATCCCGCGCGACGGCGGAACCGCGGAGGAAGTCCTCAGGGATTACGCCGACGCGGGCTTCGACGTCGACCAGCTCGCCGCGAGGCTGCAGGCGGAAGGCAAGGATTCATTCGCGAAGTCCTGGCACAGCCTGATCGAAACGATCAAGGACCAAATCCCCGGTTAACCGAGTGAGGGAATTGCGCGAACCGGGACTGGCGGATCCGGCGGATCGAAGTGAAGCGGGCACCACGCACGAAGCCCTTCCGGACCGCCGCCGAAGAGGGAGCGGGCGCAGCGAATGCGGTCAGCAGCAGGACGCACGCAACGGCAACTCCCGCCGCGAAGGTCAAACCTCTGCTTTCCCTCCCTGACTTCATTCCCATGGCAGCACCCTGTCCGGGCCGGCTTTCCCGGCAAGTGAGTCCGCTCAGGCGGGTGACTGGCCTCGTTATACTGGGCGTAAGCCCGTGCCTGGCAGACCGGAGGTCGAACCCCTCGGTGGATCCGTCACCGAAACAGGGGTTGGGCAACCGGCGATCAGGCGTTCTCGTTTTCAACCAGTACCAGCTCAACGGACATTCGAGACCAACCGCCGACCCGTCACCGATACTCCACCAACCCAAGAGGTTTGAGGTAGAAGAGAACTTTGTTCGAGAGATTCACAGAACGCGCTCGTCAGGTAGTCGTCCTCGCTCAGGAAGAAGCGCGCACGCTCAAGCACAACTACATCGGCACCGAGCACATCCTGCTCGGTCTGCTGCGCGAAGAAGAGGGCCTCGCGGCCCGGGTCCTGGAGTCCCTGGACATCACGGTCGAACGCGTCCGGGCGCAGGTCGTGCGCATCGTCGGTTCCGGGGAAGAGGTCACCTCCGGACAGATCCCGTTCACGCCGCGCGCCAAGAAGGTGCTCGAACTCGCCCTGCGCGAGGCGCTCAGCCTCGGCCACAACTACATCGGCACCGAGCACATCCTGCTCGGCCTGGTCCGTGAGAACGAAGGCGTCGCCGCCCGCATCCTGCTCGACTTCGACGCCGACTCGGACAAGATCCGGAACGAAGTCATCCGCATGCTCTCCGGCCCCGGCGGACGTCGCCCCGGCCAGAGCGGCCAGGGTTCGGGTTCCGCTTCCGGCCAGGGCGAAGGTGGCAAGAAGTCGTCGAAGCTTCTCGACCAGTTCGGCCGCAACCTGACCAAGCTCGCCGAGGACGGCAAGCTGGATCCGGTCGTCGGCCGCGAGACCGAGATCGAGCGCATCATGCAGATCCTTTCCCGGCGGACGAAGAACAACCCGGTCCTGCTCGGCGAGCCCGGCGTCGGCAAGACGGCCGTGGTCGAAGGCCTCGCCTCCCGCATCATCAAGGGTGAGGTCCCCGAGATGCTGCGGAACAAGCAGATCTACACCCTGGACCTGGCGGCACTCGTCGCCGGCTCCAAGTACCGCGGTGAGTTCGAGGAACGCCTGAAGAAGGTCATGAAGGAGATCGCCCAGCGCGGCGACATCGTCTTGTTCATCGACGAGATCCACAACCTCGTCGGCGCCGGCGCGGCCGAAGGCGCGATCGACGCCGCCTCGATCCTGAAACCGGCCCTGGCCCGCGGCGAGATCCAGACCATCGGCGCGACCACCCTCGACGAGTACCGCAAGTACCTGGAGCGCGACTCCGCCCTCGAGCGCCGGTTCCAGCAGATCCGCGTCGACCAGCCCACCCCGGAGCAGACGGTGAAGATCCTCGAAGGGCTGCGCGAGCGTTACGAGCAGCACCACAAGGTCCAGATCTCCGACGAGGCCCTCGAGGCCGCCGCCGAATTGGCCGACCGCTACATCTCCGACCGCTTCCTGCCCGACAAGGCGATCGACCTGATCGACGAAGCCGCATCGCGCATGCGCATCAAGTCGATGACCGCACCGCCGGTCTACCGCGACCTCGAAGAAGAGATCGAGACCGCCCGCCGCGAGAAGGAAGCCGCGATCGAGGCCCAGGAGTTCGAGAAGGCCGCGAACCTCCGCGACACAGAACGCCAGCTCACCACCCGCAAGCGCCAGCTCGAAGAGGAGTGGGCCGAGGGTGAAGGTACGGAGCGCCCGGTCCTCGGCGAAGAAGAGATCGCCGACATCGTCTCGATGTGGACCGGCATCCCGGTCTTCAAGCTGACCGAGGCCGAGACCAAGAAGCTGATCGAGATGGAAGGCGAGCTGCACAAGCGCGTCATCGGCCAGGAGGCCGCGATCGAAGCCGTCTCCAAGGCGATCCGCCGGTCACGCGCCGGGATCAAGGACCCGAAGCGTCCCGCCGGCTCCTTCGTCTTCCTCGGCCCCTCGGGCGTCGGCAAGACCGAACTCGCTCGCACGCTGGCCGAATTCCTGTTCGGTGACGAGGACTCGATGGTCCGCATCGACATGTCCGAGTACATGGAGAAGCACGCGGTCAGCCGTCTGGTCGGCTCGCCCCCCGGATACGTCGGTTACGACGAGGGCGGCCAGCTCACCGAAGCCGTGCGCCGCAAGCCGTACTCGGTGCTGCTGCTCGACGAGATCGAGAAGGCCCACCCGGACGTCTTCAACATCCTGCTCCAGATCCTGGAGGACGGTCGCCTGACCGATTCGCAGGGCCGCACCGTGGATTTCCGCAACGCGATCATCATCATGACCTCGAACATCGGGGCCAACGAGATCGCCCGCAACCAGGGCATCGGCTTCACCGTCTCCGACGACACGGGAATCACCTACGACGACATGAAGGGCCGGATCATGTCCGAGCTCCGCAAGGTTTTCCGTCCCGAGTTCCTCAACCGGATCGACGAAGTCATCGTCTTCCACAAGCTGACCCGCGAGGAAGTGCGCGAGATCATCGAACTGATGATCGGCCGCGTCCGCAACCAGGTCGCCGAGCACGAACTGATGCTCGAACTCGACAGCGGCGCCAAGGACTTCCTGGTCGACAAGGGCTGGGACCCGTCGATGGGCGCGAGGCCGCTGCGCCGCGCGATCCAGCGATACATCGAGGACCCGCTCGCCGACGAGGTGCTGAAGGCCGGTGGAGGTGACTCCGTGGCCGGATCACTGGTCACCGTGAAGCGCAACTCCGACGAGTCGGACGAGGACAACCCGCTCCAGCTGAAGATCACCAAGCCACGCAAGAAGGCGAAAAAGGCGAAGAAGGAAGACGAGCCCGAAAAGGTCGGCGTGGCTTCCACACCCGAAACCACCGGCGGCACGAAGCCGTCGGATCCCGCCGGCAGCGGCGATGCGACCGAATCCGCCGCTGAGTAGACGGACCTTCCGGCTCACGCTGAGCCTGATTCTGCTGTGCCTTGCCGTTCCTGCTGCCGCCGAAGCGGGCTGGGCTCCGAACACGCCGGTGTCCGGGACCGGATCGGCCCCGGCATTCGCCAAAATGGCGAGCCTGCCGGACGGACGGGCGACGGTCGTCTGGCGGCGGAGCGTCGGGGGCGACTTACTGATCCAGGCGACGCGGATCGATTCAGAGGGTCTGGCCGGACCGGTCCTCACGCTTTCCCCGACGGGTCAGGATTCGGAGTCTCCCGCGGTCGGAATGGGCGAGGACGGGCAGCGCCACTGTGGCCTGGACCGGGCCGGCTCCGGGCAATCACAACATCATCCAGACGGTCTACATCTCCCCGGCCGGTGTCCCGGGGACGGTTGCCGATCGAACGGAGCCGACCGAGAATTCCTCCCAGCCGGGCGTGGCGGTCAACAAAGGCGGAGACGCGACCCTGACCTGGCGCCAGGCGGAGGGGTCCAGCTTCTCCGTCCGGTCGCGGTTGATCCCCGACAGTGCCCCCGTCGACACGATTCGCAACCTCGGCACGTGCGAGATCACGACCCCGGACGTCATCGCCTTGCCGGACGGCGCCTTCCGTGTGGCCTGGGTGACGGGCGCTGGGGCGACGGCAAAGGTGGTTTCCCGGCGGCTCACCGGCGGTGTGCCAGAGCCTTTGCAGGACATCTCCGCCATCGGGAGCAATGCCTCCGACCCGGATCTCGAAGCCGGAAGTGACGGGCGCGTAGCTGTCGTCTGGAGCCGCAACGTCAACTCGCGCTGGGTGACCGAAATGAACCGGATCGACGCCACCGGTGCTCCCGGTACCGCATTCCAGATTTCCGCCGGCACCCATGACGCTTTCTCGCCGCGCGTCGGAATCGGTCCGGACGGCACCGCGAGCGTAGCCTGGTCCGCGTCGCGCGGCAACCCGGCGGTCCACTGGATCGAAGCGGCGCGGGTGTCACCGCTGAACGTGCCCGGCGGGGTCAAGAAACTCTCTGCCGACTATTCGAGCGTCACCGGTCCCGAGATCTCGGTCGGCGGTGGGGGCACTGCCACGGTCGTATGGACTGAATTCCTGGCGGCTACGGATGCTCCCGTCGAATCTGCCCGGATCTCTCCTCTGGGCATCGTCACGGGGCCGACTGTCGTTTCGAAACCTCCCGCGGTCAGTGCCAATTCCCCGATGGTGGTCACGGCCACCGATGACACCGCCCTGGCGGTCTACGAAGCTTTTGAAGCGGTCGGCGGCAAGTCCGTCTGGACGTCGAGGTTCACCGATCCCGGCCTCACGATCGCCCCCGCATCTACCGATTTCGGCAGGCAGCAGTTGAACTCGAAGAGCCGGCCCCGGACGGTGACGATCACCAATTCCGGCTCGACGCCGAACTTCATCTACGGCGTCAACCTCAATGGAATCGATTTCGACCAGTTCACCGTGCACGACTCCGGCGGATGCGTGGGGCCCATCGCAGCCGGGGATTCCTGCGAGCCCCAATACGCCTTTCTGCCCAGTTCGACCGGCCGAAAATCGGTGACCGTCGAAGTGTCATCCGCTGTGCCGGTGACCACAGCCGTACTCGCCGGCACCGCAACCGACGTGACGGCCTTGAGCCTGAAAGCCAAGCCGAAGACCAGAAAAGTCAGGCGCGGCAAGAAGGCCAAGCTCAAGGTCATGGTCAGCAACGGAGGCTCCTTCGCGGCCCGTTCGGTGAAGCTCTGCCTCAACGCCGGCAAGAAGCTCAAGCCGAAGAAGAAGTGCGTGAAACTGGGGACGGTCGCTGCCGGCAAGTCGAAGCGGCGTACTTTCCGGATCGGGCCGAAATCGAAGGCGAAGAAGGGCAAGAAGTTCCCGGTTCGGTTCAGACTGACTGCGGCAAACGCTCCGGCCCGCAAGGCGATGGTCAAGCTCAAGGTGAAGTGAGCACCGGCCTGGCGGCTCCGGCACGGTGGTCCCGCAACTCCGGGGACCGACCCCGGTTATAGACTGCATCCGGTTCCCTTAGGAGTGGAGGAGTGGTGAGGAGCGTTTCGAAATTGCGGCTGACCGCTTTGGTCGCCGGTTCCATGCTTGTGGCATTTCTGGCCCCGGCCGCCGCCCAGGCCGGCTGGTCCGCGAGCCAGCCCGTCGCCGGGACCGGTCCCGACACCACCAGCACGCGGATCGCCGGCAACACCCAGAGCAGGCCTCTGGTCGTCTGGACCAAACCGGTCCTCGGGATCAGCACGGTCCAGGCCACCCATCTCAATGAAGACGGCACCTCCGGCCCCGTTCTCACCCTCTCTGCTCCGCTCCAGAACGCCGTTTCTCCGGTAGTGGCCGTTTCCCCGAACGGGACCGCGGCCGTCGCCTGGATCTCGACCGGCGGCACCAATCAGGTCGTGCAATCGGTCACGGTCAGCCAGTCGGACCAGGTGAGCGCGGTCGGCAACCGCTCCGAGCCCGGGCCTGCCGGCCAGGATGCGGCCGCTCCCCGGGTGGCGATCAAGGACGACGGCACGATGGCGGTGACCTGGCGCAAGTTCAACGGGGCCTTCTGGGCGGTTCAGGCGAGGGTAGTGACCGCCGCCGGCACAGCCACGCCGATCCAGACCTTCAACGGCATCCATTTCCAGAACACCGATTTCCCGGACGTTACGGCGCTGAACGACGGCAATTTCCAGTTGATCTGGGGAGTCGGCACCGGCGCTCTCGGCAACGTGGGAACGGTCGCGCTGGCCGCGGACGGGACCGTTCCGTCAGAGCCGGCTTACATCTTCCCGACCACGACGCTCAATGAAGAAGGCGCGTCCGTGCCCGCCGGAGTCACCGGTGCCCCGGGGAACGCGAAGCTCGCCGGCTTCGTCAACGGGCCGCTCGTCCTGGTCTGGATCAGGGACATCGCGGTCGATCCGGAGCAGCCCAGCGGGCCCGCGGTCCGGTCGGTCGAAGCCAGCGGCATCAGTAACGGTGTCACCGCCGCGCTGACGACGAGGATCTCGTCGACGGCCTTCGACGTCTCCCAGCTGAGCCTCGCCCGGTCCGCTACCAGGGTCAACACGAACAGTGCCGGGGTGCCGACGACGGTCGGCGGTGACACTTCCCTGGCCGCCTGGACCACTGAAGTAGCCGGGAACCGCCAGATCCAGGCGTCACGGATCCTGCCGGGCGGGCGCGGCGGCGTCCTCATGACCTTCCCCGGGGACGTCGGCACCGGGGGATTCCCCGAGCCGGCCCTCAGCACCCGGAACTTCGGCACGGTCGCCTGGACCGAAAGCACGGCCAACCCGGCGGTCTATGAAGCCACGGCCGGCCGGATTTCACCGGGCGGAGTCCCTTCGTCCGTCCAGAGCCTGACCAACGGGTCGCTCACCTCGACGGAAGGTCCCCGGATCGCGATGGGACCCGGCGGAGTGCCTACTGTGGCGTTCGATGCGACCGACGGTGGCAACCTCAATTCGAACTTCTCCCGCTTCACCGATCCGGGCAGCCTGGCTGTCTCACCATCTGTGCTCGCATTCGGCAGCCAGCTCCTCAACGTGAAGACCAACTCGCGGGCGGTGTTCCTGACCAGCGGCGGATCCACCGATAACCAGGTGCAGGGCGTGGACATCAGCGGACCTGACGCGTCCCAGTTCCTGCTCACTGGCGGGTCGGACTGCATCCCGGTGATCGCGCCGAGCGCCACCTGCTCGATCGGATTCAGCTTCAAGCCGACCTCGGCCGGCACCAAGAACGCCACGGTCACCCTTCAGACGGAAACCGGTGGCTATTCCGCGGACTTGAAAGGCTACGGTTCGGCTCGCACCAGGGTCTCGCTGAAGGTAAAGCCGAGGAATCGCGCGCAGCGTCGCGGCAAGTCCCGGGCTTTGACCGCGTCGATGAAGAACTTCGGCGGCATCGTGGCCAACAATGTGAGGCTCTGCGCCTATGGCAACAAGCGGGTCATCCGGCCGAAGAAGCGCTGTGTCCGGATCAGTTCGATCGGAGTCGGCAAGACTGTCAAGCGCAAGTTCAACCTGAGGCTGAACGGCCGCGCGAAGAAGGGCAAGAAGTACGCGGTCAACTTCCGGATGAAAGCCGGCAACGCCAACAACCGCCGCGCTTCGGCCCGGCTGCGCCTGAAGCGCTGACCGGCGCCGGCCGGCCTACCTGCCGACGAAGTAGGGCTGGAACCAGGTCCTTTCGGCGCGGCGCATCCGGATGTCCCCGAGGTACTTCTCGACGCCGGCGTTCACGGGCCACCAGCGCCCGGAGAACCAGGCGCCCATGCTGCCTTCGAGGTCACCCGCCCGGTAGAGCTTGCCGTTGCCCGAGACCGCGTTCAGCCAGGTCTGGGTGCCGTCGTAGTACGAACGGATGATCGCGCCGTAGTAGTCGGCGTTGAAGGCGGTGAAATAGCGGGCGATCCTGCATTTGTTCCAGCAGTGGTAGGGACGGCGCACCTGGTAGAGCCCGAAGGAGTCACCTGCGTCCCCACGGGTGTCCATCTCCCACCAGGATTCGACCACGGCGGCGGCACGCATCGTCTCGGTGTCAATGCCCCACTTGTGCGAGGCCCACTGGATGATCTCGTCGGTGGTGCCCTCGAAGCGCCCGTTCACGTACTGCTTGTAGGGCATCTCGCTGCGCTTGCGCCAGGAGCGGAGGAGCTTCCTGCCGGGAACACGATGGTTCGACTTGCGGTTCTGCGGGCGCGGCTCGAACCGGGCCCGGTCGACCAGCAAGGCGGCCGCCTTGCTCGTGCGCGGACCCCAGCCGACGGGCTTGGTCTTCTGGTTGTCAGCCGAAGCGAAAGACGGCAGGAAAAGCATGGCCACGAGGACCAACAGGCTTGTCGGGACGAGCGTTCTCACTCCAGGCAGTGTGGCAAAGCCGGTTTTCCGGCTCCTAAAGCGGAGGAAATCACAAGGTTCGGGTCCTGGCGCGACCCTATAGCTCGTCTTCGGGCGGGATCCGGAGGTGCATGATCATCTGGAACGGCACGTCCATCGCGCCCATCGCGTTGATCAGGACGCCGGAAGCGAAGAAGTGGGCCACCTGTTCCGGTTCGGCACCGGTCATCTCCTCGATCCGGGCGAAGGTCCCGACGAAGGCATCCCGGATCTGGGGCTGGAGATCGGGGTGCCCGCTGGCCGCGAGAATCTGGAGGTGGCACTGCATCCACGCCTCGTCCTGGAGCAGGGCCAGATAGGCGATACCCATCTTCCGCAGCCGTTCGTACGGGGAGTCATCCGCTTCGATCGCCTCCTCGAAGATCGCCATCATCCGTTCGTAGAGCGCTTCCTGGCAGGCCAGGAAAAGGTCGCGCTTGTTCTCGAACAGGGCGTAGATGTAAGGCTGCTGGATCCCCGCGCGCCCGGCGATCATCGAGGTCGTCGTCCCGTCGAAACCGCGCTTGCCGAACTCGACCAGCGCGGCGTCGATCACGTCAGCCCGGCGCTCGGCCTGGGGAACCCTGGACTTCCTCTTCGTGCTCGCTGATCCTCGAGCCATCTCGCCTCGTCGTAGACATTTTGGTACGCCGGGAACCCTGCATTCCCGGTGACTTCCTGTACGAGGGAGTGTATGGGTATCGGCTACCTCGTGGCGATGACGGCTTCGGCCGCTTCCCGCGCGGCTTCGATCTGGCCGGCGACGAGGTCGAGGCCGTTCTCCCAGAACGACGGGTCGGTCAGGTTGACGCCGACCAGCTTGCCCAGGTCCTCCGGCGACTTCGAACCGCCGGACGCGAGCATCTCGAGGTAGCCGGGCACGATGTCGTCACCGCGCTCCTGGTAGATCCGGTACACGGAGAGGGCGAGGAGCTGGCCGTAGGAGTACGCGTAGACGTAACCCGGGGAGCCGATGAAGTGGGGCACGTATGACCACCAGCCGGCGTAACCGTCGGTCACTTCGACCGAGTCGCCGAGCAGCTCGACCTGGGTTTCGGTCCAGAGCTCGCCGAAACGCCCGACCGAAAGTTCGCCCTCGGTGCGGCGGGCGGTGTGGACCCGGTCCTCGAACTGGTTCATCGCGATCTGGCGGAAGATCGTGGCGATCTGTCCTTCGACCGACTCGGACAGCAGGCCCAGGCGCGAGGCAGGGTCCTTCTCGGCTTCGAGCAGGCGGCCGAAGACGAGTTCCTCGGCGAAGACCGAGGCGGTCTCGGCGACGGTCAGCGGCGTGTCCTGGTGGAAGATGCCCTGGCGGCCGGCCAGCGTCTGGTGGAGTCCGTGTCCGAGTTCATGGGCGAGGGTCAGCACGTCCCGGCGCTTGTCGGTGTAGTTCAGCATCACGTAGGGGTGGACCGACGGCACGGTCGAGGCGCTGAAGGCGCCGCCACGCTTGTTCGGGCCGGGAGGCGCGTCGATCCAGCGGCCCTCGAAGAACCTTTCGACCACTTCGCCCGCTTCAGGAGCGAGCGAGGTGAAGGAGGACTGGACTATCTCCCTGCCTTCGTCCCATTCGATCTTCTCGTCGTCGACCGCGATCGCGGCCATGCGGTCATAGTCGGCGAGCTTGTCGACTTCGAGCAGCCGGGCCTTGGTCCGGTACCAGGAGCGGGCCATCTCGTAGCGGCCCTTGACCGCCTCGACCAGCGCCTGAACCGATTCGTCAGAGGCTTCGTTCGAGAGGTTGCGGGTGGCGAGCCAGTGCGGGTAGCCGCGGAGACGGTCGCCGATCGCCTTCTCCTGGAGCAGGGTGTTGAAGACGTAGGCGCGGGTGCGGATGCCGGGCTGTAGCGATTCGGTGATCGCCTCGGCCGTCGTCTTCCGCACCTCGCGGTCGGGGTCGTGGAGCCCGGAGAGGGCGATGTCGAGCGAGACCGGTTCGTCGCCGCCAGGGAGCTCGACCCGGATCGCGGAGGTCAGCTCGTCGAAGAGCCTGCTCCAGGCGCTGCCGCCGACCACCGAGAGCTCGGTGATGATCTTCTCCTCGGGCGCACTCAGCAGGTGGTCGCGGTAGCGGCGCTCGTTCCGCAGGTGGTGTTCACAGAAGTCGAGACCGGGGGTGGCGAGCAGCGTCTCGGCCTGGTCGTCCTCGAGTGCGGCCCATTCGAGGTCGAAGAAGAGCAGCTTGGTCTGGATTACGGTGGCCCGCTCGGAACCCATCTGGAGCAGGGCGCCGTTGGCCGGATCCGCAGTGTCCGCGGCAAAGCGGAGGTGCGCATAGTTCAGGGCACGTCCGGCGAGGTCGGAGATCTCCGCCAGGGCGTTCATCGCCTCGATCAGGCCCTCGCCGTCCAGTTCGGCGACCTCGCCGCCGTATTTCGCGGCGAACGCGTCAGAGGCCGTGTCCGCCTCGTCGAGCAGGATGGAGACCGCGGCTTCGGGGTCCGCTGCGTCGACGCCCTCGAGCAGGTCATCGAGGTTCCAGGTGACTTCTTCCAGTGCGCTCATGCTCGGCCTGCCTTCTCTTTGAGGTCGCGGCGGACGATCCAGTCACCGATCAGCGAGCCGATCGCCCCGCCGGTGACCAGCGTGATCAGGGGGAACCACCAGCCCCACCACTTGTTGATCGTGCCGAACGCGCACAGGCCGATCAGGATCAAAAAGAAGAAGCCGTGGACGGGGCCGAGCACCGACACGATGTCGTGCTTGTCGGCAACCCAGCGTGATGCCCAGACAAGGGGGATCAGGAGCAGGAAGTCGAGGATCGCGACGACCGCGATCCAGTTGAGGAACTTGATCTCCTGTGAGGTTCCGGCGGACGGCGAGGGGGACGTCTCTGAGGGGTTCATGTGGCTTCGGAAGCTATCAGGGAGCCGATGCGGGACGGGACCCTGAGCCGGAGGTTCCGGTACTGTGGATCCATGAGTTCCACCGGTTCACCGAGCCTCGGCCGAGCTGCCCTCGGCACCTGGAGCGGCGGGCGCTTTCTCCACTTCGGGGAGGCGGTCTCCGAGGACCGCCTGATCGGCCTGCTGACCCCGGGCGACGGGATCGACACGGTGATGACCGCCGACGTGTACGGCCTCGGCGAGGCCGACGAGGTCCTCGGCAAGGCGATCGCCGGCATGCCCCGCGACGGCTACAAGCTGATCGGGGCGATCGGCCACGACTTCTACAACGCCGAGCGCGACGGCCCCCGCGGTTTCCCCCGGTTCACATCGACCGCCCTGCGTGGGCCGGGCGAATACGCCGATTACGTGCGCATGGCGACGGAAAAGCAGCTCGAGCGCCTCGGCCAGGACCGGCTCGACCTCCTGCTCCTCCACAACCCCGATCGCATCGGGTACACGTCGGAGGCCGTCTGGGAGGCGATGGCGGGACTTCGGGACGAAGGGCTCACCGGCATGATCGGCGTCGCTCCCGGGCCCGCGAACGGTTTCACGCTCGACCTGCTCGACTGCTTCGACCGCTTCGGCGACATGATCGACTGGGCGATGATCATCCTCAACCCCTTCGAGCCCTGGCCCGGCAGCTACGTCCTCGACGCGGCGGCCGAGAAGAACATCAAGGTCCTCACCCGCGTGGTCGACTACGGCGGCCTGTTCTGGGACATCCTGCGGCCGGGCGCCGAGCTCGGCGAGACCGACCACCGGGGCTACCGCCCGGCCGGCTGGATCGAGGCCGGGGTGGAGAAGCTCGACCGGGTCCGGGGAATCGCCGAGCGGCACGACCTGACCCTCATGCAGCTCGCCTGCCAGTGGAACCTCGCCCACCCGGCCGTCGAGTGTGTAGCCCCCACCGTGATCCAGGAAGTTGGACCTAACGCGAAGCCGATCGAAGAAATGCGGAAGGAACTAGCTGCATTGCCGGCCGAGATACGTCTGACCCCGGAAGAAGTCGAAGAGATCGCAAAGATCGGCGACAACCGAGGCTCGATGGCCCTCAAGGGCGGGTCACCGGTGTTCGAAGGCGAAGAGAAGCCGGACGGCTGGGCGATGACCCTCGAGCTCGAAAAGATCGCGGACCGCTGGGGTATCACTCCCGAAGTCGATCTAGTCAAGTCCTGAGCAAGTGGTGCACGGGGGCTGCCTGCGAGTGGCTGGCAAGGAGTAAAGGCCGGGAATGTCCGCGATCGTTCCCACGTACTTGAGCTGACATTCCCGGCCGTCGACGAAGTCCAGGCTCTCGCAGGCAGTTCCCGGGTGCCGCTTGGGGAAGAGTCCATCCACCCCGATCCTTACCCTGACGTGGTGGCAAAGATCAGATCCCAACACGTCTGCCAGAGCTGTGGCCATGTCGCCATGGCCTGGACCGGTCGTTGCCCCGATTGCGGTGAGTGGAACACACTCGTCGAGTCCGTGGTGCCGCCGAAGGCGACCGCCGGAAAGGCCCGGGCCACGGCTTCCGCCGCCTCCGGAAAGCCAGTCCTCCTCCGCGACGTCGTTGCGCTTGAGACCGCCCGCTACGCCACCGGTATCGGTGAGTTCGACCGGGTCCTCGGCGGAGGGGTGGTCCCCGGATCGCTGGTCCTCCTGGGTGGCTCGCCCGGCATCGGCAAGAGCACTTTGACCGGCATGGCGATGGCCAATCTTCAGGCCCGGGGTATCGAGACGCTCTACGTTTCAGGCGAAGAATCGGCTTCGCAGGTGCGTCTGCGCGCAGAACGCCTCGGCCCGGCCGCACTCGAGGTCAAGGCACTGGCCGAGAACTCGCTGGAGACGATCCTCGCGACGATCGAGACCGGGCAGCCGAACGTGGTCGTGATCGATTCGATCCAGACGATGCATTCCGCGGATCTGACCGGCGCGCCCGGATCGGTCGGGCAGGTCCGTGAGGCGGCCGGCAAGCTGGCCGAGATCGCAAAACGCCTGGAGGTCGCCGTGATCCTCGTCGGTCACGTGACCAAGGAGGGCAGCCTCGCCGGCCCGCGGGTGCTCGAGCATCTGGTCAACTGCGTCCTCCAGTTCGAGGGCGAGCGCGAGAGGACATACCGGACACTCCGCGCCATCAAGAACCGTTTCGGGGCCACTTCCGAGGTAGGAGTCTTCGAGATGCGCTCCGGAGGCCTCACCGAGGTCACAGATCCTTCTGCCCGGTTCGTCGAAGAAGCTACCGGCGCGCTCGGTTCGGTCATCCTCACGTCGATGGAGGGAACCCGGCCGGTTCTGGTCGAGGTCCAGGCCCTGGTTTCGCCTTCCGAGCTCGAGATCCCGCGGCGGGTGGTCAACGGGATCGACCGAAATCGCCTGAGCATGATCCTGGCCGTACTCGCGCGCCACGCAGGAATCGGTCTCGGCACGTCCGACGTCTTCGTCAACGTGGTCGGCGGCGTCCGGGTGGACGAGCCGGGAGCCGACCTGGCGGTCGCCCTGGCCGTCGTCTCCGCCCGGGAGGGCGAGCCCCTCGAGGGCGATGGTGGACGTCCTCTGGCCTGTTTCGGCGAACTCGGCCTGACCGGTGACCTGCGCTTCGTCGGGCACGCCGACCGGCGGGTCGCGGAAGCCGTCAAATTCGGGCTCGGGCCGGTGGTCGGTCCGCGCTCCGGAGAGCGGATCGCCGGACTGTCGGGATGCGGGTCGGTCAGGGAGGCGGTCCGTACCGTCCTGAGCCGATCGAATAGCCGGATGGCGGCCTGAACGGCCACCTGGCTCACGAATAGTCCTGTTTCTGGGGGTCTATTTCGGCCACTGTTCGCAATCGCAGGCCCGAGAACGCAGCAGATCGCAGTAGAAAGCCGAATCTGGCATAATGGAGGGAATGTCACCGGCCGTAGAAAGCGATCTAGCCCACCTGACTGAGCGTCAGGATCCCCGGCTTTTGCGCGCCATGGACGCGGTTGCGCCCGGGACCGACCTCCGCGAAGGCATCGACAATATCGTCCACGCGCGGACCGGAGGATTGATCGTCGTCGGGGAGACCGAAGACTTCGCGTTCATGCTTTCCGGCGGCATCCGGCTGGACATCGACTACACGCCGGCGATGCTCTACCAGGTGGCCAAGATGGACGGCGCGATCCTGATCAACCAGGACGCGACCAAGATCAGCTGGGCCAACGTCCAGATGATGCCCGACCCGACCATCCATTCCTCCGAGACCGGCACGCGTCACCGCACCGCGGAGCGCATCTCCAAGCAGGTCGACGCCCTGGTCATCGCCATCTCCCAGCGCCGCGAGGTCGTCTCGCTCTACCTCGAGGGTGCCAAGTACATCCTTCAGGACATCCCGTCGGTCCTCGCCATATCGAACCAGGCCCTGGCCACGCTCAACAAGTACCGGGCCCGCCTGGACGAGCTGTCGCAGCGGCTCACCCGTTCCGAGTTCAACGGCAACGTCGTGCTCTACGACGCGCTTGCGGTGATGCAGCGCTCCGAACTCGTATCCCGCATGGCGATCGAGGTCGAGCGCTATATCGTCGAGCTCGGCACCGAGGGCCGTCTGATCGAGATGCAGCTTGACGAGACCATGGTCGGCGTGAACTCCGACCGGACCGCCCTGATCCGTGACTACTCGATCGAAGACACCGAGGAGAACCTCCAGTACGTCACCGGGCAGCTCACTTCGCTCTCGCACCAGGACGTGCTCGATTTCGGCCGCCTCGCCGAGATCCTCGGATACGACCGGAAGGTCAACACGCTCGACTTCCCGATCGAACCGCGTGGCTACCGCCTCCTGGGCCGGGTGCCGCGCCTTCCCAAACTTGTGGTCCAGAAGATCGTCCAGCAGTTCGGCAGTCTCGAGGAGGCCCTCCGGGCCCCCGACGAGGAACTGGCGTCGGTGGACGGTGTCGGTCCCTCACGGGCCAAGGACATCCGCGAGGGAGTGAGGCGGCTCCAGGAATCCGTCCTCTCCGACCGGTTTTTGAATACATGACGGCGAGAGCCGTCGCTACGAAGCAAAGGAGCATCTGATTTCTGACTCAGACGCAGTGAAAGACGAACAACTCGAAGACCTCGAAGTCGAGCCTTACGTTTGTGACTTCGAGGAAGGCGACAAAGTCGTCTATCCGCACCACGGTGCCGGTGTCGTGCTCAAGAAGGAGAGCACCGACCTGCTCGGCGAGACTCGTGAGTACCTGACGATCAAGATTCTCCACAACGATCTCACCGTCAAGGTCCCGACCGAGAATGCCGGCATCGCCGGGCTCCGCCGCGTGATCGACGAAGACGAGATCAAGAAGGTCATCTCGGTCCTCTCGGACGAAGTCTCCGACATGCCGAAGAACTGGAACCGCCGCTTCAAGTACAACAAGGAGAAGATCAAGACGGGCAACGTCTTCGAGCTGGCCGAGGTCGTTCGCAACCTCGCCCTGCGCGAGATGGAGAAGGGCCTGTCAACCGGCGAGAAGCAGATGTACACCCGGGCCAAGAAGATCCTCTCCTCCGAGTTCATGTACGCCCTCGACAAGGACGAAGAAGGAGCCGAGGAGTACCTCGACGGCCTGCTCGAAGAGCGGTTTGAAGCATCGGTAGCCGCAGCGGCAGCCGCCTGAATCGATGGCCGGCCGGTCCGGGCAGGGGGCCGCCACAAAGGTTGGGGACGTGACCGCGCTGATCGTTGCGGCCGGTTCCGGGCAGAGGCTCGGGGTCCGCGGTCCGAAGGCGCTGGTACCGGTGGGTGGCCGCCCGATGTATCAATGGTCGCTCACCGCGTGCCTGGCCGCAAGGCGGATCGGCCGGGTCGTGATCGCCGTTCCCCCGGGTGCGGCTGGCGGGTTCGGTGATCGCGGGGCCGAACTGGTCGACGGCGGGACCACCCGCTCGCAGTCGGTCGCCGCCGGCCTCGAGGTGGTCATCAGCGACCTCGTCCTGGTCCACGACGCCGCCCGCCCTCTGGTCACGCCGGATCTGATAGATGCGACCGTCGAAGCGCTCGAGGTGGACAGGTCGAGTGACGCCGTCATCGCCGCCGCCCCGGTCACCGACACGATCAAGAGCGTCGGCGAGGCAGGGGAGGTGACGGAGACTCTCGACCGCTCGATACTCCGGTCCGTCCAGACGCCACAGGTGTTCCGCACCGAAGCGCTTCGCCGCGCGATCGTCGCGGGCGACCTCGAGAACGCCACCGATGACGCGTTTCTGATCGAATCCGCAGGTGGCAGGGTGGCCGTGCTGGATGCTCCGGCCACCAACATCAAAGTCACCGTCCCCTCGGACCTGGAACTGGCCGAACTCCTCCTCGGAGCGGCCGGCCGCTCGAACCCCTTACATTAGGAACTATCCATTGCTGACCGATTACCACGTGCACCTGAGGCCCGACGACCTGGGTGCCACCGCAGCCGGGCATTTCACGCCCGCGAACATCGACCGGTACGTCGAGGCGGCCGGCCGCGCCGGTGTAACGGAACTGGGGATCGCCGAGCACATGTACCGCTTCACCGAAGCCCTGACCGTATGGGGCCACCCGTTCTGGCAGGAGTGGGCGATCGACGACCTCGACTACTACTGCGACTCCCTCGTGAACAGCCCGGTCAAGGCCGGTATCGAAGCAGACTACGTCGCTGGTGCGGAGGAGAAGCTCGACCGGATGCTCTCACCGCGCCCGTTCGACTACGTCATCGGTTCGGTCCACTTCATCGGCGACAAGTCGATCGATACCGAGGAGTTCACGATCTGGGACGAGACCGGTGACCCCGACGAGATCTGGCGCCGCTACTTCGAGACGATCGCCATGGCCGCCCGCTCGGGCCTCTTCGACATCCTGGCCCACCCCGATCTGGTCAAGGTCTGGGGCCGTGCCCGCCGGCTGCCGTCGCGTGACCTCCGCTTCTTCTACGAGCCGGCGATCGAGGCGATCGCCGAAACCGGTGTGACGGTCGAGGTCTCGACCGCGGGGCTGCGCAAGGCGGTCGGCGAGATCTACCCGGCACCGGGCTTCATGGAGATGTGCGTCGAGGCGGGAGCTTCGTTCGCCCTGTCCTCGGACGCCCACGAGCCCGGGCAGATCGGATTCGAGTACCCGGCCGCGCTCGATTTCCTGCGGGACCACGGGGTCGGCGAAATCTCGGTCTTCGAGGGCCGCAAGCGCATCCCGACAGCGCTTGCGCCGGCGCCCGCGAGACCCTAGCTCCCGCCCCCCGCTGGTCAGGATCTCCTCGCCGACCGCTTGCCCATCGCTATCCTAGTCCGGTGAGCTCGAGCGTCGGAATCGGCTATGACAGTCATCGTTTCGGCGAGGACAGGCCCTTGATCATCGGCGGGGTCGAGATCGAATACGAGCGCGGGCTGATCGGCCACTCGGACGCGGACGTTCTCACCCACGCGGTGATCGACGCCATTCTCGGCGCCGCCGGACTCGGTGACATCGGGGAGATCTTTCCCGACAGCGACCCGACCTGGGAAGGTGCGGATTCGATCGGGCTGCTGAGAACGGTGGTCGGAATGCTCCGCGGGCGGATCGAGAACATCGACGCGACGGTCATCTGCGAGGAGCCGAAACTCGGCGCATACCGCGGGCGGATCGTCCGGACGATCGGTGACGTGACTTCGGCGAGGATCAGCGTCAAGGCGACCACGAACGAGGGCATGGGCTGGATCGGGCGCGGCGAAGGCATCGCCTGCATGGCGGTCGCGAGCGTCGAGGTCAACTGATTCGGCTGCTGGTGGATAGGGTTACGCCTTGATGGGAGCCGGCGAGGTAGCGACGAAACTCACCGATCTGGGCTACCAGATCAAGGTGCTGGCTGAGACCGGCATCATCGCCCCGATGCGCCCGGATCGGACGGCCCGGGTGATCTCGACCCTGGTCCGCGGCGGCACCAATCCCGCGACCGCGATCCGGGTGGCGGCCATCAAGCACCCCGACAGCACCTTCGTGGTCGACGAGACCGGTTCGCTCACCTTCGGCGAAGTCGACGAACGCTCGACGCGCCTTGCCCGGGGGCTCGCCCGGCTGGGACTGGGAGATGGCGACGGCATCGGCATCATGTGCCGCAACCACCGCGGCTTCATCGAGACGATGCTGGCCGCCGGGAAACTGGGCTCGACCGCCCTCTTCCTCAACACGATGTTCTCCGGTCCGCAACTGGCCGAGGTCGTGGACCGTGAGGGCCCCAAGGTTCTCGTGTACGACGAGGAGTTCGAGGGCCTCCTGTCCGACGTGCCCGACGATGTCACCCGGCTCATCGCCTGGGGCGGGGAGGCGACCGGCAACGGCAGCCTCGAAGGGCTGATCGACTCTGTCGACGCTGCCGGCCTGCCGGTCCCCGAGACCGAGTCGAAGTTCATCATTCTCACGTCTGGCACGACCGGAACCCCGAAAGGCGCACAGCGCACCTCGCCGCAGGGCCTGTCTTCCATCGTCGGCCTGCTCGGCAAGATCCCCCATCGCTCCGGCGAGACGATGGTCATCGCCGCCCCCCTGTTCCACTCCTGGGGCTTCATCAACCTGGTCATCGCGGTGACCCTCGGGGCGAAGGTGGTCCTCGACCGTCGTTTCGACCCCGAAACCTCGATGCGGCGGAT
Source organism: uncultured Solirubrobacterales bacterium (assembly GCA_963695885.1). GTDB lineage: Bacteria > Actinomycetota > Thermoleophilia > Solirubrobacterales > 70-9 > 67-14. Next base: position 153,002 of record CAVOIH010000008.1, read on the forward strand.
CGACGAATTCAACGCGGAAGTGCTGGTCGTGGTCCCGGTGATGCTCCAGATGATCCTCGAACTGCCGGAGGACAGGCTGAGGAGCTTCCGGGCCTCGAACCTCGGGATCGTGACCCTTTCGGGCTCGACCCTGCCCGGAGGTCTCGCGACCAAGTGGATGGACCGTTACGGCGACAACATCTACAACCTGTACGGGTCTACCGAGATCGCTTTCGCCTCGATCGCCACGCCCGAGGACCTGCGGATCGATCCCGCGACGGCCGGGCGCCCGCCGCACGGCACCAAGCTCCGCCTGGTCGACGAGAACGGGAACGACGTGCCCGCAGGCGAGACCGGCCGGATCTTCGTCGACAGCGGGATGAAGTTCGAGGGGTACACCGGAGGCGGCGGCAAGGAGAACCTCGGTGGCTACATCTCGAGCGGTGACGTCGGCCACTTCGGCGAGCGCGGGATGCTGTTCATCGACGGCCGCGACGACGAGATGATCGTGTCCGGCGGGGAGAACGTCTTCCCGGGCGAAGTCGAGGATCTGCTGGCCGGGCATGAGCACGTGGTCGAGGTCGCCGTGATCGGCGTGCCGGACGAGAAGTTCGGCCAGTCGCTGAAAGCGTTCGTCGTCGCGCGCGACCCGGGTGAGCTGACCGAACGGGCCCTCAAGGCGTACGTCGGGTCCAACCTCGCTTCGTTCAAGGCCCCGAAGGAGGTCGTTTTCATGGAAGAACTGCCGAGGAACTCGACCGGAAAGATCCTCAAACGCTCTCTAGTAGTAGGTTTGGACTGACGATGAGTGACTCGACCCCAGCTCCGTCAAAGGACGACGCGGCTACGACGAATGGCCTGCCGGCCGAACTCCGCCAGGTCGGCGAGGCGTCGTCGAAGATGAACGCCCGGATCGAATCCTTCGCGAAGGAAATGAACGCCAGCGAAGCCAAGGCTCGCGAGGCCGAGCTCGCCGCCCGTGAATCGGAGCTGAAGGCCTTGGCGATCGCGCGCGAAGCGGTCAGCCAGGCCCGTAACCGCGAAGCCGACGCGAAGAAGGCCAGGGCGGAGGCAGCGACCGCCGACCAGCGCGTCGAAGCCGCCAAGACGGCCGCCACCCGGGAGACGGCCGAGGCCCGGGAAGAGATCAAAGCCAAGGCGCGGGAGACGCTGCGCAAGCTGAGCGCCGAGGCCCGCGAGAAGATCGAGGCGTCGCAGAAGGCCCGCCGGGAGGCCGAGGAGGCACTCGAGGGCTTCACCGCCCGCGAAGCCGAGGCCCGCGACAAGCAGGCCAGCCTCGAAGCCGAGCTCAAGCGTGCCCAGGACACCCTCAAGGAAGAACGGGCCAATCGCGAGGAAGCGCTCAGCAAGGTTGCCGCTGAAGGCGAGGAGCGTCTCGCCACGCGCACCAGGAATCTCGAAGAGACCGCCGAGCGTCTGGCGAAGGAGGCCCGGCAGGCCGCCGAGCGGGAAGCCGTCAACCGGATCGACGCCGCCGACGCCCGGGCCACCAAGGCCCAGGAACGTGCGGCGCTGGCCGAATCGCACGCCAACGAGTTCGAGCAGCTCGCCCGCCAGCGGATCGCCGAGATCGAGGCAGACGTCGAGCGCCAGGTCATGGAGGGCACCGAGCAGGTCCGCCGTGAGGCGGCCGAACGGGTGGACGCGCTGGTCGAGAAATTCGGCCGCGAACGCGAGCAGGAAGCCCGTGAGCTGGCCGAACAGCGCCTGCGCGACGAAGACGAGCGCATCCGGAGGGAAGCCGATCGCCGCGCCGAGCTGGCCCAGAAGTCTGCCGACGAAGAAGTCCGGGCCGCTGCCGACCGGGCCCGCCAGGAAGCACTCTCGGCGGCCTCCAGCACCGCCCCGGACTGGGAGCGGACGGAATCGAGCCGTGAAGGCGGCGATGATCCCGGATCGGTTCCGAGGCGCCGCCGTGGCGGACCCGGCGCCGGCGGATATCGCACCTTCTGACCCACCACGCCAGAATGCTGGCATGCGTGAGGTGAGCATCAAAGACACGATGAGCGGCGAGCGCCGGGTCATCGACCCGGACTCCGAGGTCGGCATCTACGCCTGCGGCCCCACGGTCTACAGCCGGGTCCACATCGGCAACGCCCGCCCCTTCGTGGTGTTTTCGCTTCTCGCCCGCTTCCTGAAGAACGAGGGCTACGAGACCCGGCTGGCGATCAACGTCACGGACATCAACGACAAGATCTACACGGCGGCCGCCGACCGGGGGATCCCCTCGGGCGAACTTGCGGCCGAGATGACTTCCGCCTACTTCGAGGACACGGGCCGCCTCGGGCTCGGCCGTCCCGACGCCGAGCCGCTCGCGACCGAAACGGTCGGCGGCATCGTCGACCTGATCCAGACCCTGGTCGATAACGGCCATGCCTACGAATCGGGTGGCGACGTCTACTTCTCGGTCCGGAGTTTCGATGACTATGGGAAGCTCTCGCACCGTTCTCCGGATGACATGGAGCAGGGGGAGGGCGACGATGCCGGAACCCTCAAGCGCGACCGGCTCGACTTCGCCCTCTGGAAAACCCACAAGGAGGGCGAGGACACCTCCTGGGACTCGCCGTGGGGACCGGGGCGCCCCGGTTGGCACATCGAGTGCTCAGCGATGGCCGAGGCAGAGCTCGGCGAGCTGCCCTTCGCGATCCACGGCGGCGGCTCCGACCTCGTGTTCCCGCACCACGAGAACGAGATCGCCCAGTCCGAGGCGGCACGCGGCAAGGCCCTGGCCAAGGTCTGGATGCATAACGGGATGATCGAGACCGGCTCCAACAAGATGTCGAAGTCGGACGGCAACATCTTCCAGCTCTCCGAGGCGCTCGACGCCTACGGGGCCGAGGCCGTCGTCTCTTACCTGATCTCGGGCCATTACCGGCAGCCACTGGCTTTCGGCGAGGCCAACCTCGAGGAGGCAGTCACCCGGGTGGAGCGCCTTCGGAACTTCCTCAGGACCAACCCGCCGGGTGAGCCGGCCGGGGAGGAAGCCGCCGCTGCCGTGGGGCGTTTCCGTGACGCTCTCGCCGACGACTTCAACACTCCTCGTGCCATGGTCGAGGCGTTCGAGCTGGTGCGCAAGGCCAACCAGGGTGAGGTCGAGGGAGCGGCGACGGCGCTTGCCGAGATGCTCGACCTGGTCGGACTGGGCACGCTCGCCGACGCCGGTTCCGGCGCAGGGCCCGATGCGGAAGCCACGGCGCTGCTCGAGCAGCGGGAGCAGGCGAGGGCCGTCCGGGACTTCGACCGGGCCGACGAGATCCGCGACCAGCTCGCGGATCTCGGCTGGGAAGTGCGGGACGGACCCGATGGGGCGTCGCTCGTTCCGATCCCGGGTTCATGAGTGCCACCGAACTGATCTACGGCCGCCAGCCGGTCGCCGAGGCCGAACGCGGACGCCGCCAGGTCCACCGGATATGGCGGGCGCCGGAGACTTCGAACGCCGAGCTCGAGCGTATGGTGGGCAGCGAGGACCACCAGGGGGTCGTCGCCGAGGTCGATCCTTATCCCTACGTAGGCGGCCAGGAGCTCCTGATCAGGCCGGAGGCGCTGACCGTCGTCCTCGACCAGGTCCAGGACCCGCGGAACCTGGGCGCGGTCTGCCGTTCAGCGGAGGCGGCCGGCGCGGACGGGGTCGTGATCCCCGACCGCCGCGCCGCCTCGGTTACGGCGGTCGCCTGCAAGGCGTCGGCCGGTGCGGTCGAGCATCTTGCCATCGCCCGGGTCCGGAACGTCAGCGACTGGCTGGCCGAGGCCAAGGACGCCGGCTTCTGGGTGTGGGGAGCCGACGGTTCGTCCGGTCAGGCCCCCTGGCAGACCGACCTCACTGGCAAGACGGCCCTCGTCATGGGCACCGAAGGCAAAGGACTCCGCCCACGGGTGGCCGACAGCTGCGACGGACTGATCGCGATCCCCCAGCGCGGCAAGGTCGAGTCACTGAACGTCTCGGTGGCCGCCTCGGTGCTGCTCTTCGAAGCGGTCCGCCAGCGCAGCACCTGAAACCATGCCCCCAAGCCTCCGGGTGCTTGCGATTTCGGTGCAGATACCGCAATTGCCGCAGGCACCCGGGTGGGTGGTTCTGCAATGTCTGTTGCACCGATTTGCGGGGAGGGGTTGACAGAACTCTGCGAACCCGTAAACTAATCGCAGATAAAGGGTGAACCTCCACTTGAGTGTGAGGCTCATCAGTAATGTAACGGCGTCCAGGGGAGGTAAGTGGCGCCACAGAACTCTTCTAAAGGAGATCGTTCGGTGGCTACCTCAACCTCAAATGCGGCAATTCCAGCAGTTCCTCCCCGGCTACGCGTCTCGCCAGTCGGCCACTCTAAGCCTCGACTTGAACCTGATGACCAGGCTCTCGTCGCCCAGTCCAAGCTCGGCAAGACCGAAGCCACGGACAAACTGATCCGGCGTTACCAGGGTTTCGTCCGGCTCAAGGCCTCTTCGTATTTCCTGGTCGGCGGGGACGCCGACGACCTGATCCAGGAAGGCATGCTCGGTCTCTACAAGGCGATCCGGGACTACCGGACCGACCGCGAGTCGAGCTTCCGCAACTTCGCGGAGCTCTGCATCACCCGCCAGATCATCACCGCGGTGAAGACCGCCACGCGCAACAAGCACGTGCCGCTCAACCAGTACGTGTCCTTCGGCCAGTCGCCGGCCGCCAACAGCGAGTCCGAGACGACCGTGGAGGAGATCCTTCCCGGTCCGTCCGCCTTCGATCCGGTCAACCAGGCCATTTCGTCGGAGGAACTGGGCAGCCTCGTCTCGTGCCTGCGCGCCAGCCTCTCGGAGATGGAGAGCAGTGTGCTCGGCTACTACCTCGAGGACCGTTCCTACGAAGAAGTGGCGCTGCTTCTCGGTTGCGATACCAAGACCGTCAACAACGCCCTCCAGCGGGTGAAGCGCAAGGTCAGCAAGCACCTCGCCACCCGCGACGTAGCCGTCTAGAACCCGGGGCAGGCGGCGCGACATCCGGTTTCAGGGACCAGGCCACCGGCCTCTGGATCCTCATATCCTGAACAAGGAACGGATCCCGACGTCTTGATTCACGCTCCCCGGGGATCAAGGCGTCGAAATCCCTGGAGCAGTTCACGCCCGCCTAGCTCAATTGGCAGAGCACCTGTCTTGTAAACAGGAGGTTTCCGGTTCGATTCCGGAGGCGGGCTTGGCTGGCCTGCGGTTCATCCGATCCCTTCGAGCGCCACCCCGACCAGGTAAGCGACGATCGCCGCGGCGCCGCCGAGCGCCAGCGTCTCGATCCCGCCGCGGAACCATCTCTGCCCGATGACCGCGGCTTTGACGACACCCACCGCGCCGAAAGCGACTCCGGTCAGGACCGCACTCGCCACGTAGGGGCGTGAGATCAGCCCCGGTGAAGCGAGGTTGACGAGAAACGAGAGCAAGGGGACGGATCCGACGACCAGGAACGCGATGAAGGTCGATGCGGCCGAGCGCCCCGGGGATGCCTGTCTGCTCGCAAATCCGAGTTCGTCGCTCATCATCACGTCCACCCAGCGATCGCGGCCCGCCGTGATGACCTCGACCGCCCGCTCGAGGTCCTCCCCCTCGAATCCCTTGGCCGCGAAGATCTGGCGGACCTCTTCCTTTTCGCCCTCCGGGAAGAGGTCGATCTGCCGTTGTTCCTCGAGCCGGGCCAGTCGCCGCTGCTCCTTCTCGGCCCGGGATCCGAGGAAATTGCTCACGGCCATGCTGAAGCCATCGGCGAACAGGTTGGCAAGGCCCATGATGAGGACGATTCGTGAGCCCAGGCTCGCCCCGGCCGCACCGGCCACGATCGCGAACGTCGTCACTGCCCCGTCGATCGCGCCATAGACGAAATCCTTCACATAGCTGGGGGCAGGCGCCTCGGCCAGGCGCGACCTCACACCCTCCGGCGTGTGCTCGTCTTCCAGGCGAACGCGGGCTGCCCGCTGCCGATCGATCAGGCGGCTCAGCATCGATCCGCCCCGCCGGTCATCGTCAGGGCCGTCTCGGACCGAAGAGCCGGATCGGTTCGACTCCCGGCGGCGTTGAAGATGTCCCGGAGGATCGCTCCCGCGCAGAGGAAAGCAAGAGCGATCGATCCCCAGGCGACCGATTCCGGCCAGTCCGGTGGCATATCCGTACGGTACCGAGTCCGGCCGGTCGATCCGGAACGGCCCTTCGACCGCTCACCCCCGGGACGAACACGCCGATCGAGGGAATGGACAATGAATCCGGGTCTCCGTTCGGGTCCGCTACCCTTCCTGAAAGGTGAAGATGGGTGGGGGAACAAGATCTCTCGGCACCGTCGCGACCGGTCGCAAGGCCGTCGCGGTTGCCTCGTTCCTGCTGTTTCTCGGTTTCAGCGGCCTCGCAGCGTCGAGTTCCGTTTCGGCCATCGAGGACGATGTGGCGGCCGGTTCGCAGGTTTTCACCTTTCAGGGTGATGGTTCGCAACCGTTCACGGTTCCGGCGGGGGTCTACTTCCTGACGGTCGACATGCGTGGCGGCTGGGGCGGCGGCAATTATGACAACGTCGCCGCGCCCGGCAAGGGCGGTGAGGTCGACACCGTTCTGCCGGTGTCCCCGGGCATGCAGCTCGGTGTCTGGGTCGGCCGCTACGGGGCGAACGAGGGTGGCCCCGGCTGGGCACACGGGGGAGACCACGGGGCTGCCTGGGGTCCATCGGTCAGCCATTCGGGCGACGGCGGAGGTGGTGCGTCGGCGATCACCAATTCGCTCGGTCAGGTGATCGTGGTCGCCGGCGGCGGCGGGGGAGCCGGCGGCGACGACGAGAACCATGCCTGGGGCGGCGCCGGCGGTGACGGCGGCAATCCTGCCCAGAAAGGCACCGACGCGGACGGCCAGGGCGGAAAGCTGAACGACGAAGGCCGCGTCGGCGGTTGTGGCGGGTGCCGGTCCGAAAGTGACGGCGACAGTGGCGAAGGCACCGACTTCGGTGAGGTCGTCGGTGGCGGCGGCGGAGGGGGCGGAGGCGGTTACAACGGTGGCGCTGGTGGTGACAACGGGGTCTACCGGTTCGAACAGGTCGACAACATCGGCGGAAGCGGCGGTGGTGGTGGACTTTCCTGGGTCGGCGGCTTCGGTCTCAACACGAAGTATTCGGTGAGCAGTTCCAACTGCCCCGGCGGGGATACCACCGACGCCGCCTGCAACGGTCAGGTGACCCTGTCGTGGGGTCAGCCCGCGGCCGGGATCGCCGTCTATTCGGGCGGCGGTCAGGTCGCGCAGGTCGACTCCGAACTCGCGCCGATCTCGGCCCTGGTGACCGACAGCGCGGGTATCCCGGTGCCGGGCGCCCCGGTCACGTTCACGTTGCCCGCGACCGGACCTTCGGGCCTCTTCCCGAACGGCGGAACCACGCTGGACGTGACCACCGGACCGATGGGCGTCGCCACGGTACCCCGCCTGCGGGCGAATTCGGTCACTGGCGGCTGGACCGCCAAGGCCACCGTGCCGGGGGCCGGTCAGACGGCGAAGTTCACGATGACCAATCAGCCGGCTCCCACCAGGACGATCGTGACCTCCAATCCGAACCCCTCCATTTACCGGGACCCGGTCCGGATCGAGGCTTACGTCGCCTCCGGGTCGCCGAACCTGATCCCGACCGGCGACGTCCAGTTCTCGGTCGACGGCGATCCGGCCGGGCCGCCGGTTCCGGTCAACAGCTTCGGCCGGTCGGTCCTGCCCACGGACCAGGTGCCTGTCCTCGATGTGGGCTCCCGCGATCTCGGTGCCGAATACCTGGGCGACGACGCTCACGTCGGCAGCAGCGGTTCCCGCACCCAGACCGTGAACCGGATACCCACGGCCGTGAGTCTCGCCTCCGATCCCAACCCGTCTGACGCCGGCGAGTCGGTCAACCTCCTGGTGACCGTGTCGCCGGCCGGCAATCCCGGCATCGTGCCGACGGGCCTGGTCGAGTTCAGGGAGGGTGGCGACCCGCTCGGTACCCAGAGTCTCGATGCCAACGGACAGGCCGAGATCGCGACGACGGCCCTGCCCCTCGGTGCGACCGAGGTGACCGCGGCCTACGCCGGGGACCCCGACTTCCAGGGTTCCTCCGGCCGGGTCATGCAGTCGGTGGGCCCGGAAGCCACTGCCACCCAGATCTCGGCCTCGGCCAATCCGTCGGTCTACCGGGAGGGCATCACCTGGACGGCCGCGGTGCGCCGGACCGATCAGGGAGCGGCTCTCGCCGGCACGATCTCCTTCGAACTCGACGGTGACCCGGTGTGCGCTCCGGCCGAGGTGGACGCGCAGGGCGAGGTCACCTGCAGTCCTGCGAGCCCACCGGGAGCCGGAGTCCATTCCGTCGAGGCCGACTACGACCCGCCGGCCGGATCGGGTGACCTGCCGAGCCGCGGCGTCCTCGACCAGGTCGTGCTGGAGGCGCCGAGCCTGACCGAACCGTCGGTCACGCCGGAACCCTCCGCCTTCGGCGAGCCGGCGACGCTCCGGGCGGTGGTCACCCTGCCCGGCTCTCCGGGGTTCAGTCCCTCCGGCACCGTCTCGATCTCGGTCAACGGGCAGAACGTCGCGCCGGCGATCCCGCTTGACAACGGCGTGGCCGCTACCCCGGAGAACTGCCAGATCCCCCCGGCGCCGTGCCCGTTCACGCCCGGCGGCCACCTGGTCGAGGCGGAGTTCGCTCCGGGGGGCGGGGACACCCAACCGAGCCACGCGGTGATCCGCCACCGGGTGACCTCCGCGCCGACTTCGGTCACGGTGATCTCGGGCGAGAACCCGGCCCCGGCCGATGAGCCCGTCGCCTTCACCGCGAACGTGACTGCCGCCGCTTCGGCCGGAGCTCCCACCGGGCCGGTGCAGTTCCTGGTCGACGGTCAGGCGACCGGTGAGGCGGTGGCCGTGCGAGGCGGCAAGCAGGCAGTTTCGTTGCCGGTCGAAATGGCCCAGGGCGAGCACCTGGTCACGGCCCGGTTCATCGGCTCGGCGAATTTCTCCCCGTCGTCCGGGGATCTCACTCAGGAAGTCGGTCCGCCGGATCCGAATCTCGGCACGCCGCGGCTCCAGTTCCTCGGCAGGCGGGTGAAGATCACCCGCCGTGGATCGCTCATCCTGCGGGCACGCTGCTACGGACCCGGCGGCACATGGTGCCGGGCCCGTTCGGTGATCCGCTCCCGCCAGGTGGTGCGCATGTCCCGCCGCAAGAGCCGCCGGGGCTGGGTCCGGGTCAGGCCCGGCAAGGCGCTCGCCCTGCGGAACGTGAACGTCAGGGCCGGCCGGACGGCTCGCCTCAAGTTCGACCTCACGAACGACGGCATCAGGATCTTCGTCCGGATGAAAGGGGTCGCCTCGCAGGTCAGCGCGACGCCGGAGCCCGGCACCGCGCTGATGAAGCCCTACCGGGTGCGGATTCTCAGCCACCCGAAGCTGCGCCTGCCGAAACCGGAGAGGATTCGGGGCAGGACCGGATGAGCGCGGCCCGCCGGCTGGCCACCGGAATCACCCTGCTGCTGACGCTCGGCCTGATCGCCACGTTCTTCGGCGGAACCGGTGGCGCCGTCGCCGGCAGCAGCTGCCCGAGCGTGAACGGCCCGACTCTCACGTACGGCTTCACCGGCGATTCGGTCCAGATCCAGGTGCCCGCGGGCGTGGTCAAGGCGAACGTTTCGGTCCGGGGAGCGAGGGGAGGACAGTACGAGCCGACGGCACTCGGCGGACACGGAGGCTTCGTCCAGGGTTCGATCCCGGTCGACCAGGGAGACTGTCTCACCGTGACCGTGGGCGGCTACGGCAGCGGTACGAGCAACTTCGGCTACGGCAGCGGCGGCGACCGGGGCACCCAGTGGGGCCCGGGCCGTGACGGGGCGAGTGGTGGCGGGGGCAGCGCGATCCTGGTCGGCTCCACGCCGATGGTCGTGGCCGCCGGCGGTGGCGGTGGCGGTGGCAACGGCAGTGCCTACTTCGATGGCGGCGCCGGCGGTGACGGCGCCAACGGCAGCGGGCCCGGGCCGGACGGCAGCCAGGGCGGCACCGGCCAGGGGGTTCCGGTCAACTGGTACGTGGATCTGGGCGGCATGCCCGGGTCCGAATCAGGTCCGGGTGGTGGCGGCGGTGACGACGGCACGACGAACCTGTTCTCCGGAGCCGGCGGCGGGGGAGGCGGCGGCATCAAAGGCGGTGGCGGCGGGGCCAACTGGAACTTCACCGCGGTGAACAACGCCGAGAAACCGGTCGGCGGCGGAGGCGGAGGCGGAGGTGACTCGTACGCTGACCCGTCGGTCGAGAACGTTCAGTTCACGACGGAGAACGGCAACTGTCAGCCCGACACCTATACCGACATCTGTGATGGCCAGATCGTCATCGACTGGACTGAGCAGCCGACCAGCGTCCTGCCATACGCCGGGAGCGGCCAGTCCGCACCGATCACCGCCGGCTTCCGCGGTCCGCTGGCGGCCCGGGTCCTGGCCCAGAGCGGCGACCCCGTTGCCGGCACCCGGGTGACCTTCAGGCTCCCATCGAGCGGAGCGGGCGCATCGTTCGCGGTCCCGGGCGAGCCGCTCACCGCGACCGCAATCTCGGACTCGAACGGCATCGCCACCTCTCCGGCCCTGGTGGCGAATTCGAACGCGGGTTCCTGGGCCGCAAGCGCCACCGTCGCTTCCGTGAAGGCGCCGGCTTCGTTCCCGATGAAGAACCTGCGGGCGAGTACGGCGACCGCCGCCTACACGTCACCGACCCCGTCCCGCTCGGGAGAGCCGGTGACCATGACCGCGGTCGTCGGCTCGTCACCTTCATCCGCCGGTCCTCCGGACGGAGCGGTCAGCTTCGAGATCGACGGATACCTGGCCGGGCCACCCGTATCGCTCAGCCCCGACGGGACTGCGGTCGCGCCACCAGTGATCCCGGGGCCCGGCACCCATCAGATTACCGCGAGCTTCGAAGGCTCGACCGACTTCGCCGCGAGTCACGGCAGCACGAGCCAGACCGTGCAGAAGGGCGGTGCCCGGGTCGATGTCTCCACATCGCCGAACCCTTCGAGTGAGGGGGGCGACGTCACCCTGACGGCCGACGTGAGTGCGCTCCCGCCGGCGGTGGGCAACCCGACCGGAGGCGTGGTCTTCTCGGTTGACGGGGACCGGGTAGGCACATCGGTGCCACTCACGGGCGGCACCGCCGATGCCGAATACAGCTTCGACACGGCCGGGCAGCACATCGTTCGTGCCGTCTACAGCGGCGACGACTCGTTCGCGGGAGGCAACGGCGTGACCGTCCAGTCCGTCGGTGACGAGGCGACGGTCACCAGCCTCTCGCTTTCAGATCCGGCCCCGGTCTTCGGCGACCCGCTGACGCTCACCGCAAACGTGAGCGGTCCGGTCCCGCCAGAGGGTGAAGTCACATTTTCGGCGTCCTCGCCGGAAAGAGGCCTGTTTGAAATCTGCCAGGACGTGACCCTGACCGCCGGATCGGCCGGCTGCGAAGTCGATCCTTCACTGTCGGCCGGTGATTATGAGCTGATTGCCGGATTCCAGCCCGCGCCCCTGGGTGTGGAGCCTTCCGCAGGGCGAAACACGGTTTCGGTGCTCGAAGCGACGGCCGCCGTCGCGGTGGTGGCCGACCCGGATCCGGTCCGGTTCGGGTCGGGTTACCGGCTTGATGCCCAGGCGGTCCCGGTGCCGGATGCGGGTGAGGATCTCGCGGGGTCGATGTCGTTCTCCGTGGACGGCGGCATCATCGGGACGCCGGTTCCCGTGACCGGCGGAAACGCCTCCCTGCCGGATTCCGAGTCCCCGCCCCTCGCGGCCGGGGCCCATGCGGTCGGTGCTCTCTATACCGGCGACCGCGATTTCCGCCCGGCCGGGTCCGCCGGAGTCCTGGTGGTCGACCCGGCAGACACGGAGATCGGGCTGTCGAGCAACACCGACCCGGTCGGTTTCCGCAAGCCGGTCACTTTCACCGCGATGGTGACAGCGGTCGAACCCGTTGCGGGAACACCCGGCGGTGCGGTCCAGTTCTGGGCCGACGGCGAAGACCTCGGCAATCCGGTCGAGCTGAACAACGGTACGGCGACCTACCGGACCTCGTCGCTGTCCCCGGGGGAACACGACGTGAGGGCCTACTACGCGAGCTCCGGCGATTTCCGGCCGAGCGAGGCCCGACTGGACCAGGGAGTCGATTCACGGCCGCCCGCCCCCAAGGGCATCCTGCCCTGTGCCGACCGTCGCCTCGTTCTTACCGCCGCCTACCGTTTCCGCGACTCGATCCGGTTCGAGGGGGTGGCCCGTTTTGCCCTTCGCGGGCGCCGGATCAAGATCAAGACGGGCGGTGATGTGATCTCCCAGACGACGGTCCGGCCCGACGGCACCTTCTGGGCCGGTGCGCGGGACGGTGCTGACCGCTTCCGGGGAAGAACCAGGTTCCGTGCGGTTGCCGGCAAGGCGCGGTCCTGGCCCCGCCGTCTCGGCCAGGCGATCAGGATCGTCCGCCGTAGTCCCCGGGGAACGTCACGCCGGGGGAACGCTCCGCGGATCGAGGTGGCGCTGAAGCGGCCGGGACACCGGGCGGTCCAGCTGGTCCGACAGGTGGGCTGCCGGAAGCATCGGGCGAAGATCCTGAAAATGACGGCGACTTCACTCCGCGGAAGGGTGAGCGTCGGCCTGCCGCGGCCCGGAAAGGGCCGTCCCTACGCCATCTACCGCCTGCGATCGAAAAGCGTGGGGACGTCATCTCCGATCGTGGTCCGCTCCAGGGAATAGGCGTCACCCGGCACCGGACGCGCGGGCCGGGACCCGGCAGGGCCTTCGCCTGTAACGTCAGTCCGGCTACCGTGTAACGAATCCAGTGACCGACGCGCAGCTTGCCGCCTACCACGACTTCACGCGAAAACACGGTGTCAACCGTGGCGTCTACATCGTCACGCGCATCATCCTCCAGCCGATCTTCATGGTCTATTTCTGGCTCTCCAGGCACGGCCGGAAGAACGCCCGGATCAAGGGCGCCACCATCGTCGCGGCGAACCACAGGAGTTTCCTCGACCCGTTCGTGATCGGCACGTGCCTGCCGTGGGGCAAGCCGATGAACTACGTCGCCAAGGTCGAGCTCTTCGAGAAGCGCTGGCAGGGCTTCATCCTCTGCCGTGTCGGTGCCTTTCCGATCCGCCGGGGCGAGGCAGACGAATTGGCCATCGACACCGCGGAGATGGTCCTGGAACACGGTGGCTCGATCTGCATCTTTCCCGAAGGAACGCGCATCCGCAAAGGCTCCCTCGGCACCCCGAAGCGCGGAGTCGGCCGCCTCGCCCTGAGGAGCGGCGCGCCGGTCTTGCCGGTCGCGATCAGCGGCAGCGAGAACGTGCGCCGGGGATTCCGGATCCGCCCGAAGAAGGTCACGATCCGCGTCGGCCGCCCGATGTCGTTCCCCCGGTCCGAGAACCCGTCTCCGGCCCTGGCCGCCTCGGTCACCTCGCGGATCTGGCCGAACGTCGAACTCCAGTGGGAAGATATCGGCGGGCTCCCCCCGATGCGCCGCGCCGCGATCATCGGGGCCGGCAGCTGGGGCACTGCCGTCGCAGTTCTTCTCGCCCGTGGCGGCCTCGAGGTCCAGCTTGGCACCCGGACCGGGGAACAGGCGGACGAGATCTCGATCGCCCGCGAGAACGAGCATTACCTGCCCGGAGTGCGGCTCCCTGATGCGATCGAAGTACGCACTTCGAGCGAAATCGAACTGGGCGGGGTGGACTTGCTCTGCATCGCCGTGCCTTCGGCCTCCTATCCGCAGGCGGTAGGCGCCGTCGCCGACCGGGTCGGCCGCAGGGCCGGGGTGCTGCTACTCGCCAAAGGCCTGGTCGCCCCGCGGGGGCAACTGCCTTCCGAGTACGTCTCCGAACGGATCCAATCCCGCGGTGTCTCCTGTCTCGGTGGCCCGGCCCATGCCCGCGAAGCCGTCTCCGGCTCCGCGGCCCTGGTCCTCGGCACCGGCGATCCCGACCTGAGGGCGCAGCTCGGTGACGTGTTCGACCGGGCCGGACTCGTCTGCGAGCGCTCGCGCGACGTGGTCGGGGTGGAGCTGGCCGGCGCCGCCAAGAATGCCGCCGTGCTGGCCGCCGCCGCGGCCGAGCCCCACGGGCTGAACGCGGCCGGCATCGCCGCCTCGGCGGTCTGGGGCGAATGCGTTGACTACGCGGTCTCCCAGGGCGGCCTCCTCGACACCTTCAACGGGCTGGCCGGCGTAGGCGACCTGCTCGCCACGGTCATGGCCGAAGGCAGCCGCAACCGGCGGGCCGGAGAACTCCTCGGCCGGGGAACCCCACCCGACGAGATCCGGCGGGAGATCGGCCAGGCCTCGGAGGCGATGGATTCGGTGCCCCAGATCGCCGCGACGGTGGCCGAGTCCGGTTGCCGGGCCGACGCCCTCCAGGGGCTGGCCAGCATGGTCACCGGCCAGATCACCTCGGACGAATGGGTCGCGGCCCTCAGGAGGGTCGGCCATTCGAGGAGGGCTGCCTGATGGCCGGTCCTCCACCGGAACCGGCAGCATTCGGGATAGGGTGCCCGGGTGGACGAAGCCGCGGGAGAGACGGAAGCACCAGAGGCTCCGGCCGAGAGCAAGGCGGTCACCGACGCGGGCTTCGAGGAGCTCTACCGGGACCACCTCCGGGACGTCTACTCCTACGCTTACTACCGGATCGGCAACCACCACGACGCCGAGGACCTGACCGAGCAGACCTTCCTCCAGGCGTACCGGCACTACCCGCGGGCCCGTCGCGAGTCGGACGGGCGGCCCCTGCGCCCCTGGCTGATCCGGATTGCGCACAACCTCGCCGCGAACTACCACCGCGACCGGTCGCGCCGGCCGCAGACGCCCCTCGAGAACATCGAGCCGCCGGCAGCGATTCACTCGACCGAGGACGTGGTCGAGGGGCGCGCGGAACTGCGGGCCGTGATGAAGCACCTCGAGGAACTGCCCGGGGAGCGGCGCGAAGCACTCGTGATGAGGTTCGCCCTCGGCATGGACAACCGCGAGATCGCGCGGGCGATGAACAAGTCCGACGGGGCGACCAAGGTCCTGCTTCACCGGGCGATCAAGCAGCTTCGGGAACGCATGGAGGAGGCCGGTGATGGATGAGCTTCGCCTGGAAGACCTCCTGGCCGACGTGCTTCAGCCGGTCGAGCCTCCCGAGAGGCTGTCAACCCGTTTTCGCGGTACCTTCTCGGCGATCTCCGACGCCGCCGCGACGGACCTCAGCGACTGGGCGGATGAACTGACCGAAAGCGAGATGCGGTCACTTCGGGATCCGCGCAACTGGGTCAGGCCGGTCGTGGCCGTCGCCGCCGGCGGGGTCGCGACCGGGGCGCTGGTCGTCCTCGAGTACCGGCGCCGGGGCCGTCAGCGGCCGTCGCGGATCGAGGGTCTGGTCAAGGGCGCGCTCTCACGTACCGGACTTTAGTTTCTGGCCCCGCTTCCGCCGTTCCGCCCGGCGTCGTTGCTCACGCCGGGTGTGGCGGGTACGCCGGTGCTCGATCCTCCGGCTCACCGACGCCTTCAGGCGGTCCCAGTCGCTCGCCACCAGACAGGCCAGGGCGCCGAACCCCAGGAGCAGGTTGATCAGGTTGACCCAGCGCTCGGCCGGCAGCTTCGAGAGGAGCAGTTCGGAGTTCGGGGCCAGGACGCCCCAGAGCCCGAGGCCGATGAACGCGATCGCCGCGATCAGCGCGTAGGCGCGTGAGAGGCGCCGGGCCATCGACAGGCCGAGCAGGCCGGCCGCGACATGGAGCAGGTTCGCCCAGCCGTTGACGGGGTAGAAGCCGAGCAACTGCGAGTAGAGCTCGGGCGGGTCGAACTCGGCGTTCTCCAGCAGCCCGAACAGGCCGAGCAGGACGAGCACCACTCCGGCGGAGGTGGCGTAGAGCCGTGTATATCCGATCCTCTCCACACGGCCATTCTCCCGGCTCGTGAAGTTCGCCGTAGTCCCGTTCATTTAGGCTTCGTGGTCTTGCCCACCTGTTACCGCCATCCCTCGGTCGAGACCGGAGTTTCCTGCTCGAGTTGCGGCCGCCCGATCTGCCCGGACTGCATGACCCAGACCCCGGTCGGTTTCCGCTGCCCGGACTGCTCGCGCGAGCGGACCGTCGTGAAGAGCGGAGTCGGCGCGGTCAGCGCCACCGGGGCCTACCCGGCGACCTTGGTCCTGATCGGCGCGAACGTGATTATGTTCCTGCTCACCATCGCCACCGGCTCCGGGGGTTTCAGTTCGGTCGGCGGGCCGGTGATCGGCGACTTCGGGCTGATCGGCCAGGCCGTGGCGGACGGCGAGTGGTACCGGCTGATCACCGGTGGCTTCCTCCATGCCGGGCTGATTCACATCGCATTCAACATGTTCGCCCTCTACTTCCTCGGCCGGATCCTCGAGCCGTCGGTGGGCACGGTGCGTTTCGTGATGATCTATTTCGCCTGCATGCTTGCCGGCTCGTTCGGCGCGATCCTGCTCTCCGGTAGCCACGTGGTGACGGTCGGCGCTTCCGGCGCGGTGTTCGGCATCTTCGGCGCGGTCTTCATCATCGCCCGCGGACGTGGCCTCACCGACATGGCCCGCGAGGTCGGCATCATCCTCCTGATCAACCTCGCCCTGACCTTCACGATCAGCGGCATCAGCATCGGCGGCCACCTCGGCGGTGCCATCGGTGGCGTTATCTGCGGTGCACTGGTGATCGCCGGTGAGCGTGGCCGGCTCGGGTCCGGCGCCAGGGCGATCGAGTACGGCGGAATCGTGGCGGTGGGAGTGGTCTCCGCGGTCGCGGCGATCCTGATCTCCGAGCCGCCGACCACCACCCGCGTCATCTTCGCCCTGCTCGGCTTCTGAGCTGCCGGTTCAGCCGAGCGGCACCGGGCGCGAGGCAAGCCCTTCCGGGGCCGGCACCCGGTCCGGGTGGAGCAGGTGGCCGAGCAGTTCGATCCCGTTCAACCAGCCGCGGGCCGGGCCGCGAGAACGAAGCTGCCGCGTCGACCGCGAAGACCTCTTTTGGCGACAGCGTCCTGATCCGGTGGAGGTGGTGGTGCGCCTGACGTTCGGCTTCATCGGCGTAATAACCACAGGGCATGACCACGACCACATCGGTTTCCAGCCGGCTTAGTTCTTCCCACGTCGTCTCCAGGGACTTTCCGCCCGCCTGGCCGACCAGGTCGGTACCCCCGGCCAGGTCGATCATCTCGGGGACCCAGTGGCCGCCGGTGAACGGCGGGTCGAGCCACTCGAGCGCGACCACGGTCTTCCGGGGCTCTCCGGCCACGGCTCCGCCCACCGCCTCGATCCGCTCCCAGAGGGTCCTGGCCAGCCGTTCCCCGTCGCTTTTGACCCCGGCGGCGCGGGCGACTTCGCGGGCGTTGGCCAGGACCTCCCCGAGACTGGTCGGATTCTGCCGCAGCACTTGCGGTGAGCCCGGCAGGGTCTTCGCGATCGAGACGACGTCGTCGTATGACACGGCGCAGACCGCGCAGACGTCCTGGGCGATGATCAGGTCCGGCCTGGCTTGCCGCAAGACGCCGGTCTTCAACCGGTAGAGCGGATCACCGTTACCGACCACCCGCTTGACCTCGGCGTCGATCTCGGCGGCGGAGAGGCCCTCGCTGATCACGGTCTCGCTGAGGTGCGGTTTTTCGGCAGCCTGCGGCGGGTAGTCGCACTCATGAGTGACGGCGACGACCTGATCGCCGAGACCGAGCGCGAATAGCATCTCGGTGGAAGAAGGAACGAGGTTGGCA
Organism: uncultured Solirubrobacterales bacterium; assembly: GCA_963695885.1. Taxonomy (GTDB): domain Bacteria; phylum Actinomycetota; class Thermoleophilia; order Solirubrobacterales; family 70-9; genus 67-14. The sequence continues at coordinate 170,723 of CAVOIH010000008.1, forward strand.
ATCCGCATGGAGGTTCAAATATGGCACTTCTCGGCAATGAAGAGATAGAAACGCGTCTTGGTGCCCTCGACGGCTGGAGCCGGCGAAACGACGAGATCGTTCGCGAGTTCGAGTTCGACGACTTCGTCGGATCGGTCAAGTTCGTCGACTCGGTGGTCGAGCCGGCGGAAGCGATGGGTCACCATCCCGACCTGTCGATCTCCTGGAACAAGGTCGAGGTCGCGATCACCAATCACTCCGAGGGCGGCCTGACCGAAGCCGACTTCGAGCTGGCCGCGAGAATCGAAAGACTGGGGGAATGAGGATCGGGTCCTGACGCCTTGATTCACGCTTCGCGGGAATCCAGGCGGCGAGACCCTTTGGTCAGTTGTAATCGTAGAAACCGCGGCCCGACTTGCGGCCGAGGTCTCCCGCCGCGACCTTCTCCGCGATGACGTCCGGCGGTCGGTGGTCCTCGTTGCCGGTGTCCGCGTGGATCGCGGTGCCGATCGCCAGTGACACGTCGAGCCCGATCAGGTCGAGCAGGGCGAGTGGCCCCATCGGATGGTTGACCGCGAGGGTCATGCAGGCGTCGACGTCGGCTGAAGGCATCGATGTCCGTTCCTGGAGGCGGACGGCGTCGAACAGGTAGGGGAAGAGGAGGCGGTTGACCACGAAACCCGGGGTGTCGGGCACGTCGATCGAGGTCTTGCCGATGGCCTTGCACCACTTGTGGGCGCGTTCACCGGCCGTGGGGTCGACGGAGTCGGGGAGACAGATCTCGACCAGGTTCATGACCGGCACCGGATTGAAGACGTGGAGGCCGAAAAGCCGGTCGCCGCATCCGGATTCTTCACCGATGTCCGTGACCGAAAGGGAGGAGGTCGTCGTTGCGAGGTCGGCCTCCGGGGTGGCGGCCCCGATCTCTCCGAGCAGGGCCGTCTTCGCTTCGTGGTCCTCGATGATCGCCTCGACCACGAACCGGGCTCCGCTCAGGTCTTCGGGTTCGGTTGTCGGCCTGACGCAGGAGGCATCGGCACCGTCGATCCGGCGGCAGGCCTCGGTGACCGTGGCCATCGCCACGTCGGCCGATTCCTGGCTGCGGGCCAGCAGCCAGACGGTCTTGCTCCGGGCCGAGGCCAGGGCGGCGAGGCCGGTGGCGATCGCGCCACTTCCGGCGACGGCCATCTCGGGGTAGGGGTTTTCTTGCATTCGGCGGTCGTCTCGATTCCGGCCGTGGGCGGTCCTTTGGTTGACTGACAAGTCAATCAGTATCGTTCAGGTAGTTTATCCGGGCCACCCGGGCACTTTGACCAGCAGTAGAGGAAAGGTTTTCGATGACGAAGTTTGGCGGTCGCGAAGTCGTAATCGTTGAAGCGGTCCGCACCCCGGTGGGTCGCGGACACAAGGAGAAGGGCTACTACAAGGACGTGCATCCCTCGACGCTCCTGGCGAAGTCGTACACCGAGCTGATCGATCGCTCAGGCCTGGATCCGGCTCTGGTCGAAGACGTCGTCGCGGGCTGCGTCCAGCAGTTCGGCGAGCAGAGCCTCAACATCGGGCGCAACGCCTGGCTCGAAGCCGGTTTCCCGATGGAGACCCCGGCGACCACGATCGACCGTCAGTGCGGCTCCGCGCAGCAGGCCGTGAACTACGCCGCCGCGATGATCGCCTCCGGCGTCCACGACGTGATGATCGGTGGCGGAGTCGAGCACATGGGTCACAACTCGTTCGCCGACTCCTACAAGGTCATGGAGGAGTACGGCCACGGGTACTCCCCGGCCATCCTCGAGAGGTACGACCTGGTCAACCAGGGCATCTCGGCCGAGATGATCGCCGAGAAGTGGGAGATCTCCCGCACCGAGCTCGACGAGCTCGCCGTCCGCTCGCACGCGAACGCGCAGCAGGCGACCGAAGAGGGCCGCTTCGACCGCGAGATGGTCCCGGTGGAGATCGACGGCGAGATCCTGAAGGCCGACCAGGGCATCCGCCCCGGTACGACAGTCGAGGCCCTCGCCGGGCTGAAGCCCGCCTTCAGGGAGGATGGCAAGGTCACCGCCGGCAACGCTTCCCAGGTCTCCGACGGCTCGGCCGCGATGCTGCTGATGACCCGGGAGAAGGCCGACGAGCTCGGCATGACCCCGCGCGCGAAGATCCTCGACCAGACCGCGGTCGGGGTCGACCCCGTGATCATGCTCACCGGTCCGATCCCGGCGACGCGGAAGCTGCTCGAGCGGAACAGCATGACCATGGACGACATCGACCTGGTCGAGATCAACGAAGCCTTCGCTTCGGTGGTAATCGCCTGGCAGCGTGAGCTGGATCCGGACATGGACAGGGTCAACGTCAACGGCGGAGCGATAGCCCTCGGGCACCCGCTCGGCTCGACCGGCGCCCGCCTGATGACCACGCTGCTCCATGAGATGGAGCGTGACGACAAGGAGATCGGCCTGCTGACCATGTGCTGCGGCGGCGGTATCGGTACCGGCACGCTGCTCCAGAAGCTCTAGCGCCAACTCCAAGGCAACAAGAAGGGCCGGGCTGTCCGCCGGCCGCGTCCCCTCTGGCCAGCAGATAGCCTCACCCGTATGACGGCTATGGAGCGCGTCTCGATCGGCGCGATGGGGGACTCCCCGCAAGACATGGCGGATCTGGCCAAAAAGGCCGAAGCCGCGGGATTCGAGTCGGTCTGGGCGATCGAACTCTTCCGGAACGCGTTCACCCAGACGACCTGGCTCGCCAGCCAGACGAAGTCGGTCCAGGTGGGCACGTCGATCGCCTGGGGGTTCGTTCGCAGTCCGATGACCATGGCGATGAGTGCGATGGACATCGACGAGATCTCCGGCGGCCGCTTCCGTCTGGGACTGGGACCGGGTGTGAAGCGCCTCAACGAGACCTGGCACAACGCCCCGTACGGCAGGCCGGCCCCGCACCTCCGGGAGACGATCGAAGCGACCCGCACGATCATTCGCGCTGCCGCCGCCGGCGAGCCGGTGGAGTTCAAGGGCGAGTACTACGACCTCGACATCAAGGGCTGGTACAGGGCGACCCCGCCGGTACGGGCCGACATCCCGATCTACACCGCCGCCGTCCAGCAGGGGATGTCACGCATGGCCGGCGACGTGGCCGACGGCCTGATCGGCCATCCGCTGTGCTCGGCCCGGTGGATCGAAGAGGTGATCGTCCCGGCCTTCGAACTCGGACTTTCCCGCTCGAACCGCGACCGGGGGGACTTCACGTATCTGCCGAGCGTCTGCGTCGCGATCGACGACGACCACGAGCGCGGAATGGATGCGGCCCGCCGCACGGTGGCTTTCTACTCGACCGTGAAGACCTACCTGCCGCTCTACGAGATGCACGGCTTCGGCGAGAACGCGGCCAACGCCGCCGCCGCGTTCCGCAAGGGCGACATCGAAGGGGTGGCCGCCGCCATCCCGGACGAGATGGTCGAGCAGTACTGCGCGGTCGGTTCCGTCGACGAAGTGAAGGCGAAGGTCGAAGAGGTGGCTCAGTTCGCCGATGCGATCTTCCCCGGCGCTCCGACCTACTTCATCCCGAACGAGCAGATAGTCGAGTACAACGAAAAGATCATCGAAGCTTTCGGTCCTGCCTCGAGCTGAGTTCTCCGGAAGTCGGTAGTAACCACTGATCTTCCTGTTTCTGCGGTTCGCGAACATGCGGCGGGGGTAGTTTCAGGTGGTGACGGCGGGAGCGACACATCAAGGTCGGAGAGCCAGGACGGTCCGGCTGATCGGCGCCGCGATGCTTCTTGCCGGCCTCGTCTTCGGCCTTGTAGCCATCCAGCCCGGCACGGTCACCGCCGATGCCGCGACGTCCGGCAAGCACCGGGTCGGCGGGAAGGTGAAGAAAGCCTGGCCGCGCACCGGCAGCAAGCCTCCTTCGAAGCTGCTGGCGAAGTGGCTGGCCCGCCAGGTGGGCCCGGTCAAGCCGTGCGGCCGGAAGTGGACAAGGGGGAAGCGTGCCGAGCGGCGCCGGCACAACAGGAAGGTCCGCAAATGCATCCGCTGGCACCGCCGCATCAAGGTGTCCACAACCTCCTCCGCAATGCCGTCCACGGTGCCGGCGGCCACGGACCCGGGCGCTCCGGCGAACGCCACCCGCAGCGCTGTCCCTTCGCTCACTGCTGCCACCGCTGACCCGGTTCTGCTCGCCCGGTCGTACCAGATCCCCAAGGACGATCCCGACTACTCCCGTCTCGTCAACTGGTCCTTCACCTACGACTCGGCTGTTTCCGCCGCCGCCTTCATCGCCCTCGGCGAGAAGGCCCAGGCCCAGCAGATCCTCGACCAGCTGTCCGCCCTCCAGTTCAACACCGGCGCGATCGACATCGCCTTCGACGTCACGAACGGTATCGGCGCCGGCCTCTACCGATCGGGCAACGTGGCCTGGCTGGGCCTGGCAGCCACGACCTTCGACCAGCGGAACCTGACCAGCCGGTACCTCCAGACCGTGCGCCGGTCGGCCGACTTCCTGCTCGGCCTCCAGGCGTCCAACGGGCTGGTCAAGGGGGGACCCAACGTGTCGTGGATCTCGACCCTCCACAACCTGATCGCCTACGCGTTCCTGACCAGGGCGGCACGCGAGGACCTGCTCAACACCGTCGAATACTCGACCGCCGCCACGCGGATCCTCAACGCCATCGACACCAATCTCCTCGTCGATGACAAGAACGGGCTCCGTTACCTGCAGGGACTGAACGATCCGGTCGATGCCCTCGATACCCAGGCGATCGGGGCGATCCACCTTGCCGGCCGTGCCCGGCTGCTGTCGGCTGCCGAGGTCCTGAACGGAATCACGGACCGGTTCGCGGTCAAACAGCAGAAGATCCTTCTGAACAACAGCGTGAAGAAGTACAACCAGACCTGGTCGTCCAAGGAGTTCTTCGCCGGGTTCAAGCCGTACGCGGCGACCATGGTCCCGGAGGTGATCTGGTTCGAAGGCACCGCCGAGGTGCGCGCCGCGACCGCCGTGAACGGCAGGTCCACAACCACCCTTGACCACGAGTCGAAGAAGTGGCGCGAAGTCACGGCGGCGGGCGGAAGCACCGCGCCACTCCAGTCGAACGAGACGATCCTGGAAGGCCGGGACGAACTCGATGTCGAGTACCACGTGTGGCCGGCAGCGGCCGCCGCCGCCTGGCAATTGTTGTCCACGAACGAACCAAGGTTCCTGATCCCCTGAGTGATCTGGGGTGGCGGGCGGCCCTCAGGAACGACCTATGCAGCCAGAAGCCGAACGGCGGAGGCTGCAAGTAGACCGAATCAGTCCGTAGGAAGAGCAGCCACGAATCGCTCGAAGTCGGCCATGTCCGTGACCGCGGGACCATGTCCGGGGAGGATCAACGACGGATTCAGATCCGCGAGCTTCCTGATCGACCGCCGGTTCTCGACCGGGTCGTAGGTGAAGAAGTCTGGTGGCTCGCCGATCCCGGCGATCGTCGTCGCGTAGCTCATGTTGCGGATCACGTCGCCGCAGATCGCGACCCGGTCCCTCTCGCGAAAGTAGATGACTTCGCCCTTCGCGTGGCCCGGGGCGTGGTGGACTTGGAAACCGGCGACCTCGTCACCTTCCTCGAGGACCCGGCTCACCTTGTGGGGTGGCCCTTCCCATGCCTTCTGGAGCCGGCGGACCAGCGGGTTGGGTGCCTGTTCGCTGGATACCGGCACCCGGCCTTCCATCGCGCCGACATCGTCGGCGTGGCAGGCGAGCGGGATGTCGCGGGCGAGGCAGACATCCCTGGCCACGCCCTGGTGGTCGGGATGGACGTGGGTGAGTGCGACCATCGAGAGGTCGCGTCCCTCGATCTGCCTGAATACCCGGCGCCGGTCCCAGGTGGTCCCGGCGTCGACCAGGACGTCTTCGGCCAGGTAGACGTTGACCATCGGCCGGGGGAACTGACCGAGGCGCTCGACCCCCGGTGCGAGCCGCTTCATCGTCAGCGGGCGTCGGTGGCCGGCGGTCCCGGCTGGCCGCTGTTCTGCGCCAGCTTCTCGAGCCGGGCGATCTGGCGCTCGCCTTCGAGGCGGGCCGGATCGTCGGCCGCCAGGGGCGCGATCAGGCGGCGGACCCTGTTTCTCACCTGGAGCGAGAAGTGGGGGGTGACGGCGCCGGTCAGCTCACGAATGTCTTCGGGGGTGACGGCCTTGCCGGAATCGAGGACTCCTATGTGTTCTTCTTCGCTCATGGTGTTGTGGTTGAGAGGGTTTCTACCGGCTCGAGCTCGACGGCGTCGTCGATCAGCGCCTGTTGGGTCACGTCGATCTGCGATTCATCACCAATTATCCACACATGGTTGTACAGGGCGAGTGTCGGGTCGGTGTCGTAACCCGGCTTGACGTCCAGGAGGTAGTCGCCGACATCTTCGGGCAGCTCGTCGCTCGAGTCGGTGAGCAGCAGCGCGGGCCAGGTTCCGTTGGTCGAGAGCGCCGATGCCGCGATCGCGTCCATCGGCCGGTTGCTGCGGGCCACCATGTAGTTGTGGCCGGGAACGTTGAAGTTCCAGCCGAAGGTGCCGCTCGAGAACCGGACCAGTTCCAGGGCCGCGGAAACCGGATCCTGGCCGCCGACCCGTTCGACGGTCGAGACCTTGTCGAGCGGCTTGAGCGCGTCCGGTGAGACGACCGAAGTCGGGCCGAGCACGAAAACCGGCACGTTCTCGTTCTCCTTCTTCTTCAGGTAGTCCAACGTGGCCTTGGGCAGTTCGTCCCTGCCGGCGAAGAGCACGACGTCGCCGGAGCGGCCGAGCCACGAAGCGGCCGGAGTCGCGTATTCGGCGTCCTCCGAGGAGACGAGGACGAAGGCGTCGGGGGGTTCGCCCGCCAGTTGGCGCTTCAGCTCCGCGATGGATACCGCGAGAGTGGCCGGGTTGCTTTCGTTGATCGTCTCCGTGTCGTAGCCGGACGGCGGCGCGACCTTGCCGATCGCGAAGACCTCGGTCTCGCCGGTGGTCGGCGAACCCTGTGGCTCGAACTCGGCAAGGGCATCGGCGGCAGTCTCGGTCAGCTTGCCCGAGGGGGCCAGGAGAATCGGTGCGCCCACGGGAGCGGCGCTGAGCGTCGCGGCGGCGACCCCCGACTGCCAGTCGTCGGCGTTGACGACCGTCACGGCATTCGGGGGCGTTCCGGGCCCCGTGGTCGGGTAGGAGGCGAGAGCGGCCGCGAGGGAAATGTCCTCCGGGTCGCTACCGCTGATCCTGGTCGTGTTGCGCGTTGCGACGGCCGGGTAGCCGAGTGAACCGACGCTGCTGCCCTCGACGTCACCGGCCGGTCCGGTGGGACCGCCGGTGATCAGAGCCGGGCCTCCGGAGTCGTCTCCTGACCCGTCGTTGCCGACATCGAAGAAGAAGTAGGCGACGAAGGCGAGGAGGATCAGGGTGAGGACAACCAGGATGCCGAGGCCGATCCAGGGGACTCCTGCGCCATTCGGTCCGCCGGCAGGGGCGTTGATCGGTTGTCTTCCAGACCCTGGCACGGACCACACCGTACCGGTCGGCGGAAGTCGTAAGAATGGCGGCGATGGTCTACCCAGCCGGAACAGTGACCAATGCGCGGGGCCACCTGGAAATCGGTGGTTGCGACGTGGTCGGCCTGGCCGCGGAATTCGGCACGCCGGCATACGTCTTCTCGGTCGAGGAGATGCGCCGCAGGGCCGCCGCATACCAGTCGGCCTTCGCCGCCCACACCGACGACTTCGAGGTGCTGTTCGCGAGCAAGGCGCTGCCGGTCACGGCTGCCTACCGCCTGTTCGCCGAAGCCGGGCTCTCGGTCAACGTCGCCTCGGGCGGCGAACTGACCATGGCCCTGGCCGCCGGTTACGCGCCCGAGCGCATCTACATGCACGGCAACAACAAGACCGACGCCGAGATCGAGCTTGCCGGCCGGTCGGGAGTGGGCCACCTGATAATCGACTCCTTCGACGAAATCGAACGGTGCGAGCGGGTCCTCGACAAGGACCAGGACGTCCTGGTCCGGGTCACCCCGGGGGTCATGCCTTCGACCCACACCTATATACAGACGGGCCAGGTCAACTCGAAATTCGGTTTCGGGCTCGAGGACGGCACCGCGGCGAAGGCGATCGAGCGGGTGCTGGCCTCGGACCGGCTCAATCTCGTCGGCCTCCATTTCCACATCGGTTCGCAGATCTTCGAAATCGAGCCGTTCCGCCTCGCGATCGAGGCCCTGGCCTCACTGAGGGGCGACTGGTGCCGCATAGTGGACGTCGGCGGCGGGCTCGGGATCTCCTACGGTGAGGAGGACCGTCCGCCGGAGATCGCGAGCTACATCGACCTCAAGTTCGAATCGGTCCGCGAGTTCTTCGGGGACGGCGTGAAGATCCTGGTCGAACCCGGCCGTTCTCTGGTCGGCAATGCCGGGGTCACGATCTACACCGTCGGCACGATCAAGGAGATCCCCGGTGTCCGGACCTATCTGGCGGTCGACGGCGGCATGTCTGACAACCTGCGGCCGATGCTCTACGACGCAAAATACGAAGCGGTGATCGCGGACCGCGCCGATGACCCTGCCGACCGGGTCGTGACCGTCGCCGGCTCCCACTGCGAGTCCGGGGATATCCTGATCCGTGACGTGGCTCTGGCCGACCCCCAGGTAGGAGACATCTTGCTCACGCCCGCGACCGGCGCCTACGGTCACTCGATGGCCAACAACTACAACGGCATGCTGCGGCCGCCGGTGATCTTCTGCGAGGACGGGGACGCAAAGATCGTGGTCCGGCGCGAGAGCTACGAAGACCTGCTGGCGAGGGACGCATGAGCGAGAAGCTGAAGATCGGCCTGCTCGGGCACGGGACGGTCGGCGGCGCCTTCGACGAACTGGTCGGCGGCCGGAAGGATGCGATCAGGTCGGCGATCGGCCGCCCCGCCGAGATCTCCGGCGTCCTGACCACCAGCAGCGGCGACTTCGACGATATCCTCGCCGGCGCCGACGTCATCGTCGAACTGATGGGGGGCACCGACACCGCCCGCGATCACGTGCTGGCCGCGCTCGGAGCGGGCAAGCCGGTGGTCACCGCGAACAAGCAGCTGCTCGCCCGGCACGGCGCCGAGCTCTTCGCCGCGGCGCAAGAAGCCGGCGTGCAGCTGCGCTTCGAAGCTGCCATCGCCGGCGTCGTCCCGGTGGTCAGGGCCGTCCAGGAGAGCTTCGGCGCGGTCGAATTCACCAAGGTGTCGGGGATAGTCAACGGCACCACCAACTTCATCCTGTCCGAGATGGCGGCGACCGGAGCTTCGTACGAAGACACGCTCGCCCGGGCCCAGGATCTCGGGTACGCCGAGGCCGATCCCACCGAAGACGTCAATGGGGCCGACGCCGCCGCCAAGATGGCGATCCTCGCGCGGCTCGCCTTCCACACCCCGGTCACCCTGGACCAGGTCGACTTCGAAGGGATCGAATCGGTCCAGCCCGACGACCTCGCCTACGCCAAGGAACTCGGCTTGTCGCTCAAGCTGCTCGGCGTCGCCGAACGCCTGGACGAAGGCATCACCGTTCGTGTCTTCCCCTGCTTTCTCTACCAGGGCCACCCGCTGTCGCCGATCGAGGGACCGTTCAACGCGGTCACGGTCGAGGCACCGGAAATCACCGAGGTCACGATCTCCGGCCCCGGTGCCGGCGGCATCCAGACCGCCTCCGCCGTCCTGGGAGACGTGGTTTCGGTGGCCACCGGCGAAGCCCCGACCCACTCGGTCCAGAACGACCTTCCGGTGCTCACCGACGTCACCTCGTCCTTCTACGTTCACCTCGAAGTGGCCGACGAACCGGGCGTTCTCGCCACCGTCGCCAAGGTGCTGTCGGACGGCGGCATTTCGGTCAAGAGCGTGGTCCAGCGCGGAATCGGCGACGATGCCCGTCTGGTGATGGTGGTCCACCAATGCCCCGAGTCACAGTTCAAGTCCGCGATCGAAGAGATCGGCCGGCTGACTTCCCTGCGCTCTGCACCGCGCTTCATCCGGGTCATCGAAGAAGAGTTCGTCTGAGGATCCGGGAATGCCGCAGCCACTGATCGAGAGATACCGCGAGTTCCTGCCGCTCGAACCGGATGACCCGGTGGTGACGATCAACGAAGGTTCGACCCCGCTGGTCGAAGCACCCCGCCTGTCCGAGAGGGTGGGCGCCCGGGTCTGGCTCAAGGTCGAGGGCGCGAACCCGACCGGCAGTTTCAAGGACCGCGGCATGACCGTCGCCGTGTCCCGGGCCAAGGGGCGGGGGGCGGAAGCCGTCATCTGCGCTTCGACCGGCAACACCGCGGCCAGCGCCGCCGCCTACGCGGTCCGCGCCGGCATGCGTGGTGCCGTGATCGTGCCCGAAGGCAAGATCGCGATCGGCAAGCTCGCCCAGGCGCTGATCCACGGCGCCCGGGTGATCGCGCTCGAAGGCAACTTCGACGACGCCCTGCTGCTCGTGCGGGAACTCTCCGAGCGCCACCCGATCGAGCTGGTCAATTCGGTCAACCCGTACCGGATCGAAGGCCAGAAGACCGCCGCCTTCGAGTTGATCGACGAGCTGGGTTCGGCCCCGGACGCACTGGCGATCCCGGTCGGCAACGCCGGCAACGTGACCGCCTACTGGAAGGGCTTCCAGGAGCGCGAGACCTCACCGGTCCTATACGGCTTCCAGGCCGCCGGAGCCGCACCGCTGGTCGACGGCGCCCCGGTCGCCAACCCCGAGACGGTCGCTTCGGCGATCCGGATCGGCAGCCCCGCCCGGTGGGAAGAGGCGATGAACGCCTTCAACACCTCGCGCGGCCGGGTCGCGGCCGTCACCGACGACCAGATCCTCGACGCCTACGACTGGCTCGCCTCGAACGAAGGCGTCTTCTGCGAGCCGGCTTCGGCCGCTTCGGTCGCCGGCATCATCAACCACGGCCTGCCCACGGTAGAGGGCATGGACAAGCCGGAGACGGTGGTCTGTGTGCTCACCGGGCACGGCCTCAAGGACCCGGACACCGCCCTCCGCAAAGCTCCGCCGGTGATCAGCTGCGTCAATGAGATCACCGCGGTCGAAAAGGCGGTCTTCGACTGACGTCCCTCCCTGCGCCTTGCCCCTGATCGTAGTGCCAACCCCTGAAGACCCTGCTACGAACGCAGCTTGTATCCCGACCTGAACAGGCGGTAGTTCAGGAGGAAGATGGCGAGGGTCGCGGTTGCCAGCGCCAGGAACGAGCCCGCGACGTTGACGTCGGCCTGCCCCAGGAACCCGTACCTGACCAATGACGTCATGTAGTACACCGGGTTGAAGTGGGTCAGCGTCTGGTACGGCTCGGGCAGGAGCGAAGCCGAGTAGAACACGCCGCCGAGGAAGATCAGCGGCTGCAGCACGAAGGTCTGGGCGAACGAGACGTCGTCGAACTGCTCTGCCCGGACCCCGATCAGCACACCGAGCTGCGCGAAGAAGAAGCCGACGAGGAGAAGCGACAGGACGGCGGCCCAGGCATGGGCGACCGGCAGGTCGACCAGCAGGCTGGCTGCCAGGAAGGTGAGGACCGAGATCGTCATCCCCCGCAGGAAGCCACCGAGGGTCAGGGCCATCAGGAGCTGCACCGGTCCGGCCGGCGAGGAGAGCTGGTCGTCGATCGAATGCTGGAACTTCTGCTGGAGGATCGATGACGCATTGTTGGTGAAGGCGTTGATCGCCCAGGCCATCAGGATCAGGCCCGGGATCACGTAGACCACGTAGTCGACGCCGTCAAGGTCGCCGACCCTCGAACCGAGCGCGGCGCCGAAGACCGAGATGTAGAGGAAGGTTTCGAGCAGCGGGGCGCCGATCGTCTGGCCCTTGATCTTCACGAACCGGCTGACCTCTCGATTGGTCAGCGCGAAGAACCGCACCCACTTCGGACTCAAGTTGCGTCCTCGCCGATGTGGGCGCGCGAGAGCTCTTTGCGCCCGACCAGCGCGAGGTAGGCGTCCTCCAGGCTCGAAACGCCGAACTTGGCGGACAGCTCGTTGCTCGTACCTTCCGCGACGATCTCGCCGCCGTTGATGAAGGCGATCCTGTTGCAGAGCTGTTCGGCTTCTTCGAGGTAGTGCGTGGTCAGCAGGATGGTGGTTCCTTCGGTGTTGACCTGCTGCACGTACTGCCAGAGCTCGAGCCGGAGCTCGACGTCGACCCCGGCGGTCGGCTCGTCGAGGATCAGGAGGCGGGGGCGGTGCATCAGCGCCCGGGCGAGAACCACGCGGCGCTTCATGCCGCCGGAGAGCGTCCGGGTTCGCTCGTCCTTCTTGTCGGTGAGGGAGAAGGCTTCGAGCAGCTCGTCGACCCGCTCCTTCCGGTCCTTCTTCCGCATGCCGAAGTAACCGCCGTGGAAGTCGAGGCTTTCGGCGACCGTGAGGAACCAGTCGAGGTTGATCTCCTGGGCCGCGAGGCCGACCGCTTCGCGTGCCGCCTCGTAGTTGTGGACCGCGTCATTGCCGAAGATCTCGATCTCACCGCCGGTCGGGCGGGCGAGACCGGTCGAACAGTGGATCAGGGTCAACTTGCCGGCGCCGTTCGGGCCGAGCAGGCCGAAGAAATCGCCTTCGGCGATCTCGAGGTTCACGTTCCTCAGGGCCTCGACTCCGTTCGGGTAACGCTTGGAGACGTGGCTCGCCTTGAGGGCGATGCCGTCGCCGGATCCGGGTGACTCGAGGTTGAGGGGGAGGGGGTTGGTTTCGGAGGAAAGCTGCATGGGACAATCATGAAGGTTCGAGCGTGCTTGAAGTAAAGTGGCCCTTGAACAAGGAGCGGGTCTCGCCGCCTTGAGGATCGCACGGCGCCGTCGCCGCCCGAGGCTTTACGGTTCAAGTTCGTGATCGAACGGCGCCGTCTTGTCCGCGTTCCCGCTTCGTCGGCCAATCTCGGCCCGGGCTACGACGTGATGGCGGCGGCTCTCGACGTCTTCCTCGAGCTGGAGGTCGTGGAAACCGGCGAATTCGAGGTGATAAGCGACCTCGACATCCCGCTCGACCGCGACAACCTGCTGGTCCGGGCCTTCGAGTCACTTCACCCCGCCGACGGCTTCTGTTTCCGGATCGGCGACGACATCCCGCTCGCCAGGGGCATGGGGTCGAGCGCGGCGGCGATCGTCGCCGGTCTGATGGCGGCCGACCACCTCTTCGAGCTCGGGCTCAGCCGGCAGGACTTCCTCGAGAAGGCGGCGGAACTCGAAGGCCATCCGGACAATGTCGCGGCGGCGCTCTGTGGGGGCTTCGTCATCTGCAACGGTCGGGGGAAGGATCTGATCGCCACCCGCGTCGATGCTCCCGAGGGCCTGGAGGGGATCCTGGTGATCCCCCACGAAGAGGTCCCGACCAGCAAGGCCCGGGAGGCGATCCCGGCGGAGGTGCCGATCGCTGATGCGGTCGCCAACGTCTCGGCTGCCGCCCATCTCGCGCTGGGACTCAGCCGCGGGGACTTCGACCTGATCTCGAGAGGCCTCGCCGACCGCATGCATCAGGACCGGCGCCGTTCGCTCTACCCGCGGTCCATGGAGATCGTCGAGTCCGCCCGGGATCTTGGCGCGATCGGCGCGAGCATCTCGGGTGCAGGTCCGACCGTCCTGATCTGGTGTGGCTGGCAGGAAACCGGCAAGGTCATCACCGGGCTCGCGGGCCGGTGCGAAGGCTGGGCCGACGTGCGGCGGGTCGGATTCAGCCCGCTGGGCGCGGACGTCCCCGAACTCTAGGCCCGATCAGGCCGGCGGCTTGATTGCCGCGAGTTGCTTCTCGGCTTCGGCCAGCGGCTCGTCGAGCCCCAGCCGGTCCAGGACCTCGACCGTGAGGGAGGCGTAGTCGGATGCCTTCCGTTTGCGGTACTCGAAGATCGGCTTGCCCGCCCGGGCCGACTCGGGGTAGACGATCGACCGCTTGATCACCGTCTCGAAGACCTTGTCGCCGAAGCTCTCCCGGAGCATCTCGAGCGTCGCGCGGGCGTGGTTGGTCCGCATGTCGGCGATGTTCAGCAGGATCCCGAGCAGTTCGAGGTCGGGGTTCAGGTTCTCCCGGGCCAGGCCGATCACCTCCATCGCCCCTTCGGCGCCCTGCTCCGAGAAATGCTCGGCTTCGGTCGAGAGGAGGGCCCGGTCGGAAGCGACGAGCGCGTTCACCGTCAGCAGTCCGAGGGTCGGCGGGCAGTCGATGAGGACCACGTCGTAACGGCGCTTGGGCTCGCGCAGGGCATTCCGGAGGGTCAGTTCGCGGCCGATCTTCCCGGCCAGCATCAGTTCGGCCTCCGCCAGGCCGAGGTTGGCGGGGATCACGCCGCCGTGGATTGCGTCGACCGCCTTCTGATGCCCGGCGAGGACCTCGCCCAGGGTCGGGAAGGCATCTGCCGGAACGCCGTAGTACTCGGAGAGGTTCCCCTGCGGATCGGCGTCGATGGCGAGGACCTTGAGTCCGGAGCGGGTGAGGCCTTCGGCCAGGGAGCGGGTGACCGTGGTCTTGCCGGTACCGCCCTTCTGGGAGAGGATCGCAATCGTGGTAGCCACGGGCCAAGCTTAGTTCGCCGGGAAGGCGGACGGCGCCCGCTCGCGTAGAATCAGCCGGGATGGGACCCGTATACGCCGAGATCGACATCGATGCCCCCCGGGAGTTGATCTTCGACTACCTGATGGACATGGCTACGCGGCCCGACCTCTACGGCAGTTCGGTGTCGAGCTTCCGCCTGCTGAGGCTGGAATCGAGGGGGATCGGGGCCGGCGCGCGGTTCCGGTTCAAGCGGCGGAAGGCCTGGGCGGACTCCTCGATCACGGCCAGCGAGTACCCGAGCCGGATCTCCGAGCGTGGTGCCACCGGCAACCTCAACCGGACCACCACCGGCACCGAATGGGAGATCGCCGAGTCCTCAGCCGGCGTGAGCACTGTCAGGCTCAGCTATTGGACCCAGCCCACCGGCTGGGCGAAGCTCTTCGACCGCCTCACGGGAGGGTCGCGCTGGTACGGCCGCTTCGTCAAGCGGGCTGCCGCGGAGCTGAGGACGCGGATCGAAGCCGAGCGCACCGCGACCGCCGAGGTCGGCGTTGCCGGTGGCAATCGTTACGCGACCGGCGTCCGCTAGCCGTTCCGCACGGCGGACCAATAAACTCCGGCGCCGATGGAGACATCTGAAAAGAACAAGTGGCTGCGCGGTCTCGCGCTCCTCGCGATCGTCCTCTTCTCCGGCTTCGCCGTCGCGGCCTGTGGCGTCGACCACGACGACAAGGAAGGCATCGTCGAAGGCGAGCCCGTCCACCTCGGCCACTTGGAGTACAACGTGCTCTTCACCCGCCCGCTCAACCGGGACGACGTCGAGGACAAGGAGTACCTGGTCGGCCAGCCGGTGGCCGATCCGGACCAGACCTACATCGGCGTGTTCGTCAAGATCAAGAACACCAGCGAAGACGAGTCGGCGACCCTGCCGGAATCGTTCAAGCTGGTCGATACCACCGGACAGGAATTCGAGAACATCCCGAGCGACAGCATCTATGCGTTGAAGCCGGGCATCGAAGTCGGGCCCGAGGATGACGTGCCGGCGATCGATTCGACTCCGCAGGTCGGCCCGATCCAGGCTTCGATGCTGCTCTACCTCCTGCCTGACGAATCGCTGGAGCTGCGGCCGGTAGAGCTTCACATCGAAGGTGAAGACGGACCGGCGACCGTTGAGCTCGACCTTTAGGTCAAACCTCAGGGAAGCCGGCTTCGCCGGTCAGCTGATCGCGGCCCTCGGGGCCGTCCTCGCCCTGTTGACGCCTTTCGGCGGCGGCTTTCTCCTCGCCGGAACCGGTTGCCTGGTCGCCGGAATCGTGGTTGCCGCACCGGATGCGCGCAAACCCGGTCCGTATCTGGCCGAATGGTGGATAGTGCTCGCGTCCGCCGGGGTCCTCTGCCTGGCGGGATACGGGCTGAGTTTCGTGGCGACGGGTCTCGGCGGCATCCTCGCCGCGGTTGCCGCCGTGATCGCCCTCGTGGCCGTGGCACTCGGATCGCCGCCCGAAAAGGCCTGAGGACCGGGTCCTTATGCCTTGATCCCTAGTTTTCGCGCGAAACGTAGGGCGGCGGGAAGAACAAGGACCGGGTCCTGGCACCTTGATCCTGATGTGCCGCGCGTAGTGCGAGGGCGGCGAGACCCTAAGACCCTAGAGGCCGGCCGAGAGGACCGCGCCGGCAATCGGCGCGGCGACGGTGCCACCGTCCCCCGAAGCGTCGATCAGCATGACGCCGACCGCGAGCCGCGGCTTGTCCGACGGGGCGAAGCCGGCAAACCAGGCGTCTTCGACCAGGTCCGGATCGCCCTCGGCATCCACCACGCCGTCGCCACGCGGTCCGACCTCGGAGGTGCCGGTCTTGCCTGCCACCTGGGCTTCCGGGATGGCCGCGGCCGCTCCGGTGCCCTGGGTCACCACTGCGACCATCATTTCGGCGACGTCCGCGACAGTCTTCTTCGAAGCGACCTGGGTCGGTTCGGCGTCCGATTGCAGGTTCTTCTCGAAGACGATGGGGGTGGGCAGTGACTTGCCGCCGTTGGCGATCGCCTGGGCAGAGCTGGCCATCAGCAGGGGCGTCGCCTGGACCGTACCCTGTCCGATCCCGGCCACGCCGAGTTCGTTGTTGTACTCGCCCGGGACGGGCATCGTCGGAACCGGCGCCGCGACCGCCTCGGTGCCTTCGGCGTCGAAGATCGCCGGCGGACGGTTGAAGCCGAACAGCTCCGCCGTCTTCGTCATGTCCTCTTCGCCCACCTCCATCGACAGGGGAGCGAACACCGAGTTGCAGGAATTGGCGAAGGTCTCCGTGAAGGTGCCTCCGCAGATTTCGTCGTGGGCGTTCGAGATCTCGCGGCCGTCAGCGACTCCGGAGGTGGCGTACTCGAAGGTGTCGTCCATCGAGACCTTCCCGGTTTCGAGCCCGGCGGTCGCGGTGATGATCTTCATGGTCGAGCCCGGAGGCTGGAGTACCGAGTAGGCCGATCCGGCGAGTGCCTTGATGCGGCCGGTCCTCGTGTCGAGCGCGGCCACTCCTCCGATCTGGCCGGCGAGGTTCTCGACCGCCGAGTTCTGGATGTCAACGTCGATCGTCGTCTTCAGCGGCTCGGCCTCCACCGGTTCGCCGGTGCCGAGCTCCCTGCCCGCGGTATCGTCCCCGCCGTCGATCGGAGTCGCGCTGAGGGTGCCACCGGGCTTGCCGGCCAGCCGGCCGTTGTAGGCCAGTTCGAGGCCGCTGACGCCGGTCGGCTCCCCGGGGGAGAAGCCGAGCGCCAGGTTGGCGGTCTCGTCGGTGTCTTCGGCCGGTTCCTCGACCACGCCGGTGACGTCGATCATGGCGTCCCCGAGCGGGTGCTCGCGGGCCAGCGACGGCCCTTCGGCCATTGGCTCGCCGTTCGAGGCGAGGATCGCCGCGCGAGGCGGGAGCTTCGTCGTGCGGGTGAGTTCCTGGTCGAGTTCGAGTCCGGGGAAGAGCAGGTTGTTCCGGAAGGCGATACCGTCGGAACCGAAGGTGAAGTCGAGGGGCTGCTCGATCGTCCCGAAGGCCAGCGTCTCTGCCGTGACCGGCACCTCCGCGTTGGTCTCATCGCCTTCGGCCTCGTCCGGATCGAGGCTCTGGAGGGTGGCCAGCCCTTCGGACCGCTCGTAACGCTGCTGGAACCGCTCCAGCGGGATCGCTTCCTGCGACTTGGTGCTGAGCAGGCTGTGCATCTTCGCGTAGTCGTGATCGGCCCAGGCCTCGGCGTAGCTCCCCGCGAGGTCGCGGTTGGGGCTTCCGGGGCAGCCTTCGATCACGCCGAGGACGAAGGCGACGAAGGCGATCCCCAATAGCGGCAGGGCGCGAGTCTTCAGGCGCTTCTGGCGCTCCGACCGTGTGGGGGGCCTGCTCATCAGACAACAAAACTACCGGGGAGGGCGGTGGATAGATTGGCCAGGTGACCACGATCGATTGGCTCATCGTCTGCTTCACCTTCCTGCTTGCACTCTGGGGATTCCGGCAGGGACTCATCGTCGGTGCCCTCGGGCTCGGGGGACTGGCCATCGGGGCGGTACTCGGCTCCCGGCTGGCGCCCGTCCTCCTGGAGAACGGATCGAACTCGGCCTACGCCCCGATGGTCGCCCTGATCGGTGCGATCGTGATCGGCTCCCTCACCCTGACCCTGGCCGTCCTGCTCGGCGACCACATCCGGAGCCGGGCGATCCGCGGCACCTTCGGACAGGTGGTCGACGGCGTCGGAGGGGCCCTCCTGATCTCCGCGGTAGCGGTCGGCCTGGTCTGGGTACTCGGTGCGGTGGTCCTCTACACGCCGGGCGCGGAAAGCCTGCGTAAGGACGCGCAGAAGTCGATCCTCCTGAGCGAGATCAACGAGGTGATGCCGCCTTCCGGCCCCCTGATCCAGGCTCTTCACCGGATCGACCCGGTGCCGACCTTCGCCCGGTCGCCGGGAGCGATCGCCGCCCCGGACTCCGGCGCCGGTGGCTCGGACGCGGTGCTGGCGGCGAGCTCCTCGGTCGTCAAGGTGACCGGAACGGCCTGTGGCGTGGGCGTCATGGGGTCCGGCTGGGTCATCGCGCCCGGGACCGTGGTCACCAACGCCCACGTGGTTGCCGGCGAGGACGACACGCGGATCGAGACGAACGACGGCCTGTCGGTCGATGCCACCCCGGTCGCCTTCAACCCGAAGAACGACGTTGCCGTGCTCTCGGCCGGGATCGAGTCGCCGGCCCTGCCGATCCTCGCCCGGGCATCGGCCGGGACCTCGGCTGCGGTGGTCGGCTTCCCCCTCGACGGCCCCTTGCGGATCACGCCGGCACGGGCGGGAAACACCGTCCGGGTGCTCGGGGACGACGCCTACGGGAACGGCCCCTTTCAGCGTTCGATGCTGACGCTCCGCGGCAAGGTCCAGCACGGCAACTCCGGCGGACCGCTCCTCGACCGCGAAGGGAGGGTGCTGGGGACGGTCTTCGCCGCCACCACCGAAGGCCCGGAAGGGGGGCTGGCGATTCCGAACAAGATCGTAAGGCGGATCGCGGAGGGAGCCGCCGGTGAAGTGGACACAGGGCCGTGTACGCGGTGACGTTCATCGCCCTCCATTGCGTGTGTTGGCGTGGGATGGGGGTGTCCCCGTCCTCACCGCGGGAGCTCCGGGCGGCACACCCCCATCCCACGTATCGACAGTGGACGGCAGACCGGCCCACAGGCAAAGCCGGGGACAGCCGAGGAGGGTTCGACGCCGCACGAGGCCAGAGGTAACGAGATCCGAGTTATCAGTCGTATGCGCTGAAAACTTCAATCTCGAAGAATCACCGCGACTCCACAGTTCACCACATCGCCGCCGTCGGGTAGCTGGCATGGACATGGTCAGCTGGTCGAGACATCCAAGTTGGTTTTGGAACGTTCCCGGAACTGTGACCCAGACCAGAAACACCAACTTGGATGCAGTTATCCAGTTGGTTTTACGAACGCGACCGGTTCTTCGACTGAGACCGGAAACACCAACTTGGATGCAGTTATTCAGAACTCAGCGAGACTCGAACAGGGCGTAGCCATTCTTTATTTCCGATACGCCCGCCACCCGCGGTAGATCGATCACCTAAAGCAATTTTCCCAGCCCGTGCAGCGTCTTTTGTAAGCTGGAGAGCGGTGACCGGAACTACTATCAATCTGGACTTGGCGGGAAGCCCCGTCGATCAGCCGGAATTCACGCAGGTCTGCCCCCACTTCCATGCGGCGATCGAATTGATCGGCAAGCGGTGGACCGGGGCGATCATCTGGTCGCTTTCCGAAGACGGCCCGATGCGTTTCGCCGAACTCAAGCGAGCGATCCCGGGCCTCTCCGACCGGCTGCTCTCGCAGCGGCTGAGGGAACTCGAGTCAGCCGGGGTGATGGACCGGACGGTCGAAGAAGGCCAGCCGGTAAAAGTGACTTACGAACTGACCGGGAAGGGCGAGGCGCTCAGACCGGCAATCCAGGAGTTACGTCAGTGGGCGTGTCACTGGCAGGACCCTCTTCCCTGAAGACCTCGTCCAGCCCGCCGGTGTCCTCCTTCACCACCGCGTCGCCTTTCGGGCGGATGTAGACGGTCTGGCCGGATTCCAGCTTCAGTGCCTCGAGTTCGGAACTGGTCAGTTGCGCCCATACTTCGCTGTGCTCGTTGGCGGTCAGCATTTCGACCCGGCCGGCGAATCCCAGCTTGACGATCCGGTCGATCCTCGCTTCGACGGCGTCGGGCGCGGACTCCTTCAGGATCTCGACGTCGTGGGGGCGCACCAGCTTGCCGGCAAGACGGTTGACCTCCCCGACGAAACCCATCACGAACTCGTTCGACGGTTCGTCGTAGAGGTCCGCGGCGGTTCCGGTCTGCTCGATCTCGCCGTCGTTCATCACGACGATCTGTTCGGCGATGTCCATCGCCTCCTCCTGGTCGTGGGTGACGAAGATCGTGGTCACGTGGACTTCGTCGTGGAGCCTCCGGAGCCAGGTACGGAGGTCCTTCCGGACCTTGGCGTCGAGTGCGCCGAAAGGCTCGTCCAGGAGAAGCACGGACGGTTCGACCGCGAGGGCGCGGGCGAGAGCCATGCGCTGACGCTGGCCGCCGGAAAGCTGCGACGGGTACCGCTTGGCGAGGCCGCTGAGCTGGACCAGGTCGAGGAGTTCATAAACCCGCTTGCCGACCCGCGCCTTCGGCCACTTGCGGACCTTGGGTCCGAAAGCGATGTTCTCGTAGACCGTCATGTGCTTGAAGGCCGCGTAGTGCTGGAAGACGAATCCGACGTTTCGCGTGCGGACCGGTTTCCTGGTCTGGTCTTCGCCGCCGATCAGGACCCGGCCGGCCGAGGGTGTTTCGAGCCCGGCGATCGTGCGGAGCAGCGTCGACTTGCCGCTGCCCGACGGTCCGAGGAGCGCGGTCATCGATCCATCGGGTACCTCGAGGGTGACGTTCTTCAGGGCCTGGAAGTCGCCGAAGTCCTTGGAGACGCCGACGACGTCTATTCCGGTGCCGTTCTGGGTGGGGGTTTCGGTGGTCATCAGTTCTCCTTGCGACGCATGAGGTTGAGGGCCAGGAGCGTGGCCAGCGCCAGCAGCGCCAGCACCAGCGAGGCGGAGTAAGCCCCGACCGAGTTGAAGGTCTCGAATTGCTTCTGGACGAACAGTGGCAGGGTCTCGGTCTCACCCGAGATCCGGCCGGACACGATCGTCACCGCCCCGAACTCGCCGAGCGCCCGGGCCGTGGTCAGGACGACGCCGTAGGAAACGCCCCAGCGGATCGAAGGAAGGGTGACCTTCCAGAAGATCTGCCAGCGGCCTGCCCCCAGCGTCTCGGCGGCCTTCTCCTGATCGTCCCCGATCTCCTGCAGCACGGGAATCGTCTCGCGGGCCACGAAAGGCAGGGACACGAAGATCACGGCCATGACTATGCCCGGGGTGGAGAAGATCACCTGGATACCGATCGACGCCAGGTCGGCGCCGAACCAGCCGCCTTCGCCGTAGACGAGGACGAGGGCGAGACCGATGACCACCGGGGAGACCGCGAACGGGACGTCGATCAGTGCGTTGATTATCGATTTGCCGTGCATGTCGGTGCGCACCATGATCAGTGCGCATGCGACTCCGAAGATCGTGTTGAGCGGGACCGCGATGATCACGGTGAGGAGGGTCAGCTGAAGGGCATTGAGGGCGTTCGGTGTGGTGATCGCCTCGAACACGGCGCCGATGCCCTCGTCGAACGTCCGGATCAGGATCACCGCGATCGGCAGCAGCAGGAGGAAGGTCAGGTAGGCCAGGGCGACGTAGCGGAGCGACCAGCGGGTGAGGCGGGAGCTATCGGTCATGTCGGAGGCTCCGGCGCTGGACGAAGGTGACGACCGCGAGCATCAGGAGTGAGACTGCGAGCAGGACGACCGAGACGGCGGATGCGCCGACGAGGTTGTCGGACTCGATCTGGCCGCGGATGAAAACGGACGAGACTTCGGTCTTGAAGGGCACGTTTCCGGAAACGAGGACCAGTGACCCGAATTCCCCCAGTGCCCGGGCGAAAGCGAGGGCGACTCCCGTCGCGACGCCCGGGCCGAGGTTGGGGAAGATGATCCGCCAGAAGATCCTCGCCTTGCCGGCGCCGAGGGACTCGGCGGCCCCTTCCATGTCGCGGTCGAGTGACAACAGCAATGGCTGGACCGCGCGCACGACGAAGGGGAGGGTGATGAACAGCAGTGCCACCACGACGGCTACCCGGGTGAAGGCGATGTCGATTCCGACCGGCGAGTCCTTGCCGTAGACCACGAGCAGCGTCAGGCTGGCCACGATCGTCGGCAGGGCGAAGGGCAGGTCGATCACCGAGTTGACGAAGCCCTTGCCGTGGAAGTCATCGCGGACCAGGACCCAGGCGATAAGGGTGCCCATCACGGCGTTGATCAGCACGACGATCAGCGAAGCGATGACCGTCAGCTTGAGTGAAGCGACCGCCTGGGGCGAACTGACGGCGGTCCAGAATCCGGAAAAGCCGTCTTCGAACGCCTTGCTGGCGATCGCGGCGAGGGGCAGCAGCACGATCAGGCCGAGGTACGTGACCACCAGCCCTTTGTTCAGCCCATCACCGACGCCGGGTAGGCGCATGCCTACCCGGCGGACCGGCTTGCCCACTTCAGGAGCGGGATCCAATGCGGGAGCTTCGGAGCCCACTACCCGCCTTGCACTCCGAGTTCTTCATTGATCTTGGCAACCGAACCGTTCTCCTCGTCGAAGAACTCGGTCGCGACCTTGTCCCATCCGCCGAGGTCGTCGATGGTGAAGAGACCGGGAGGTGTCGGGAACTTCTCCTCGTCGTGCAGCGCCGGGTTGACCGAGCGGTAACCCTGCTCCTGCCAGATCTCCTGGGCCGGATCGGTCCAGAGATACTCGAGGAAGTCCGTCGCGGCCTTCGGTGCGTCGACGGTAACCGCGGCCGGCTGCTCGATCAGGATGGTGTCGTCCGGGACGACGTAGTCCACGTCTTCTCCGGCGGTCTGGGCCGCGAGCGCCTCGTTCTCGTAGGAGAGGAGGACGTCACCGGCACCACCGACGAATGCCTGCAGCGCGACACGGGCGCTCTCGGGCTGAGCCGGGGTCTTCTCCAGCACGGACTTGACGGCCTCGAGCGCCTCGTCCGGCTTGGCACCGTTGTTCAGGGCGGCACCGTAGATGGCCATGATGTTCCAGCGGGCTCCGCCCGAGGTGAACGGGTTCGGCGTCACGACTTCGACGTCCTTGTCGATCAGGTCCTGGAAGCTCTCGATGCCTTCCGGGTTGCCGGGACGGGTCACGATCGACACGACCGAGTTGGTGACGATGCCCTTGTACTTGTTGTCGCGCCAGGTGTCGGCCACCTGACCGGAGTCGACCAGACGGGTGATGTCGGTCTCGAGTGCGAAATTGACGTAGTCAGCGCCCTGACCGGCCTCGACGGCGCGGCTCTGGTCGCCGGAAGCTCCGAACGAGTTGCTGAACTCGATGCCGTCACCGCCGTCGGTCTCGGTGAAGCCTGGCTCGAGGTGCTCTTCATACGCGGTCTGCGGAGTCGAGTAGGCGACGAGCTGGACCTTCCCACCGTCGCTGTCGTCGGAGCTGCCACAGCCGGCCACTATGGCCGCGAAGGCGACCAGGGCGAGGACGAGCAGTCCCTGCATCCTGAAGCGCTGCATGAATTTCGGACTCGGCTGGATCATGGGTGATACCCCCTTAGTTGATGTTAATAGTTTGTTGATGGAAATACATTAGAAAGTGAACGCAAAAACCTACCACGGTCCGCGGCGCTTTGTCGAGTCAAAAGGTAAGGAAGGTCAGCAAAATGTTCACGGGCGAGGGTTTCCGCCGGAAAGCCCCGTCTGTCTCCCTCGGGTGTCATCCTCCCCGGATGGAGTTTTCGTTCGCTTCGGACCCCGATGCCCGACCCGCCTCTCCGGTAGGCGGCGAACCGCCGGCCCCGCTGCCGGTCGGCGAATACGCGACCGCCCTGACCAGGGACCTGCGCGGACTGGCCCGGGTGACCATCACCGGTGAGCTGTCGGACGTCCGGAAGACCAGGGTCCAGTACTACTTCCAGCTGCGCGACGAGCGCGGGGGAGTGCCGTGTGCGATCTGGAAGAACGATTTCGATCGCCTGGGCCTTCCACCCGAAGTCCTGCGCGACGGCGCCGCGATCGTCGCCACGGGGGGCCCGGACTACTACCCGGGCGGCAAGACGGCGTCGCCGGCCTTCAGCTTTCGGGTCACCAACCTTCGCCCGAGCGGCGAAGGCGACCTGCTCGCCCGGCTGGCGGCTTTGCGGAAGCAGTTCGATGCCGAGGGCCTGCTGAAACCCCAGAAGCGGCTTCCGCGGGTCTGCCTGCCGAAGCGAATCGGCGTGATCACCGCCGAAGGCGGTGCCGCCCGGCAGGACCTGATGGTCGGGCTCGAGCGCCGGGGCTGGCGGGGCGAGGTCGTCTGGGGCTTCGCGCCGGTCCAGGACCGGAAGGCAGCACCGCTGATCACGCGGGCGCTTTCGGACATGGCCGCGACCGCGGACGTCGAGGCGATCGTCGTCTGCCGCGGCGGGGGCAGCCTGACCGACCTCTGGGCCTTCTGCGACGAGGACCTCTGCCGGACGGTAGCGATGCTCGCGGTGCCGGTCATCTCGGCGGTCGGCCACGAGCGGGACGTGACGCTGCTCGACGACGTCGCTGCGGTCCGCTGTTCGACCCCGACCCATGCGGCCGAGGCGGCGGTACCGCTCGACTGCCGGCGTGCCCGATCGGACCTCGCGGTGTCATCGGTAGTCCTCGAGCGTGCAGCCCGGGCCGCGGTCAACGACCGGATCGCGCCGCTGATCTCGCTGGCCGGAGGTCCTGGCCGGGCGATCAAGGTCCAGCGGGCCGCGCTCAACCAGAAGGCGAGGGAGACTCGGGCTTCGTCGGGGCGCAGCGTGGTCACCCGCCGCGCCCATCTGGCCGGCAGCACCGCCCGTCAACTGACCGCGAGCCTGGTACGGGCCGGCAGGACCGTCGGCAACGACCGGATTCGGATCGCCGCCCTGCCGAACCACCTCGCCGAGCGTGTCGTGAAGGAAACCGGGAGGGACCGGCAGCATCTGGACCGCCACGCGCTGGCGCTTCGCGCCCACGATCCCCAGCGGACGCTCGAACGCGGTTACGCCCGGGTCGAGGACGAGGGAGGCGAACCGATCGTCACGAAGGGCGCCGCCAGGAAGGCCGGTGACCTCGCCATCCATTTCGCGGACGGTGTGGTGAAAGCACACACCGGAGCCGGGAAACCGAAAAGGACCCGGCCATCGAAGGAACCGAACGAACTTCAGCAGACGATTTTCGAGAGAGTGGAAGAGGATGAGTGAAGAAAAGACGTATGAATCAGCGGTCGACCGCCTCGACGGGATCATCAGCCGGCTCGACTCGGGCGACGCCCAGCTCCGCGAAACGCTCGACCTGTGCGCCGAAGCCAAGACCCTGATCGAGTTCTGCGCGGCGGAGCTCTCAGCGGTGGACCAGGGCCTGAAGGAACTCAAGCTCGACGAGCTTGCCCAGACCCTCGCCCCGCCACAACCCACGACCCCGGCCGGGGAGCAGCGGCCCGAACCGGTCCCGGACCCGGTGCCGGAACAGCCCCCGATCCCGGGAGACGACGAAGTCCCCTTCTAGAAGAGGCTGGTCTTCACGGGTTCGGCGCCGAGGCGCTCGCAGGCCCAGCAGTCGCCGCAGGGTTCGTGGCCGCTTGCGCGGCCGGCGGTCGTTCCCACCGAAGTGATCTCGCCGACGATCGCCGCGAGTTCTTCCTTCACCGAAACGAGGTCGTCGCGCGTCAAGGTCTTCTCGGCCGGGTTCCAGGCGTCCTCCAGGAAGACCCAGGCGGTGTCGATGGCATCGAGATCCCTGGCCGATCCGAGCGCCAGCGCATAGAGGTTCCTCTGCAGTTCGTAGCCGGTCATCTTCTCCCCGGCCGACGACCCGCTGAGACTGTTGGTCTTGTAATCGACGATCAGCGGGCGTTCGCCGCCATCGACGACCAGGTCGATAAAGCCGCGGAGCATGACCGAGCCGCTTCGCACGAGGATCGGCACCTCCGCCCGGCTGTCGCCGGCGCGTACCCTTTCGCCGGTCCCGGATCCAAGGAAGTCCCGGATCATCGTCATCGCCCGGTCTTCCCGGTCCTTCACGTCCGGATCGAGTCCGTACCGCTCGAGCGCTTCACGGACCAGTTGTGTCGACGG
The DNA here is from genome assembly GCA_963695885.1 of uncultured Solirubrobacterales bacterium. Taxonomy (GTDB): domain Bacteria; phylum Actinomycetota; class Thermoleophilia; order Solirubrobacterales; family 70-9; genus 67-14. Next base: position 196,907 of record CAVOIH010000008.1, read on the forward strand.
CTCCCGCCAGCCCGAGACCGCGAGCCGTTCGAAGACGTCATGGACGGCGTTCCCGAATTCGCGTCCGTGGTCACGCTCGGCGAGCAGTTCGGAGTTCGGGTCGTAGCCGCCGGGCGCGAAGCCGGGATCCCTGAGCCGCAGGATCCGGCGGGCGTGGAACCGCGCCGGGCAATCCACGTACTCCCCGATCGCCGAGAAGGAGAGGGGGACCTCCGGGTGGACGCGGACGCCGGGCCGGGCGAGCGGGGGCTTTCCGGTGGCGATGCGGGTGGGCACCAGAAGCCGCTCGCGTACGCCCGCGAGCATGGTCGCGCGCTCGGGCTCCGGCAGGTTCGCCAGCACGGCGATCGGTTCAACGGTGGAACTCTGGCCCGCAATCTCCGTGGGCCAGGCTTCCGTGTCCTCCGGATCGAGGTCGAACGCGCGCGAGATGCGGTTGATCATCGGGGCCGGCTCGGTGGGGATCCCGTTCTTCTTGAGCGCCGGGGGCCACTTCTTCGGAATGACCCCACTCATGATGAGGTGTCGCTCGGCGCGCGTGAGGGCGACGTGGAGGAGGCGCAGTTCTTCGTCCTCCGTACTTCGCTTCGCGCGTGCCGTCAGTTCGTCCCACGCGTAGAGGTTGACGTTCCCGCCGGCGATCCGCGGCACCCGCAGGCCCATCTCGAATCGTTCCGGATGTCCGGGCTCCGAACGGCCGAAGCGCAGGTGGTTGACCTGGCGGTCCGAGCTGCTCCGGCTCAGATCGGGAACGCAGACCACTTTGAATTCGAGTCCTTTCGCAGCGTGGACCGTCATCAACCGCACCACGTCGCTGTTCTCGTCGGTCGTGGCGACCGACGCCTCTGAATCGAGGTCCCGGCTCAGGATGGTCCAGTCGAGGAAGCCCCGCAGGTCCCGCCCGTTGGCCGACTCGAACTCCCGCGCGAGAGATTCGACCCGCCGTACGTTCGCGAGCCCGTTGCCCGAGTCGTCGCGGTGGAGGATCGCGAGGTCGTACCCCGTCTCGGTCACCGCGAGTTCGATCAGCTCGTCGAGCGGCAGGGCGGCGCGGCGATCGCGGAGCAGCTCGACGGTGCTGACGAAATCCTTCAGTCGTCCGAGGTCCTTTTCCGGGATCAGGTCGAGCCGGTCCGTCCGGCAACCCTCCGGCGCCTCGACCCCGGGGGTCACGAGCGCCTCGATCGTCGGCCACAGCGCTCCGTATTTGGGCGCGCCCTTCCGGATGAGCCAGAGGGCATCGGTGCTTACCGCACAGGCTGGGGAAGTGAGCGCCCCGAGCAGGTTGTTCTCGTCGAGCGGGTTGGCGACCGTCGACAGCAGGGATACGAGTTCGATCGCTTCCGGCTTCTTCCAGAAACCGGAGCCGGCCACCACATAGGGAGTCAGGCCGACCTGTCCGAGCGCCGAGACATAAATGTCGGTGCGGGTCTTCGCGCGAAGCAGGATCGTGATGTCGCCCTGCTGGACGTCATTGCCCGGATCGTCAACGAGGTCCCGCAGCCGGTGTGCGACCCGCAGGGCCTCCGCTTCGTTGAAGTGGTCCTGATCCTTGCCTATCTCCTGATCGGCCGGTACCGCCGGTGCCAGCGGACCGAGGTCGAGTGTCTTCCAGCCGTCGTGCGCCGTGAGTATCAGGCTGCTTGAAGTCGCGCCCTCTTCGGGGAGGCCTGCGGTCAGTTTGGTGAAGACATGTCTCGCGGTCCGTTCGTCGCCCTCCCGCGCGGTCACCTGGTCATCGAGTTCCCCCCCGACCCGGTTGATCGTCTCGATCACTGACTTCTGCGAGCGGAAGTTCTCGGTGAGCGGGTAGGGCGTGACCTTCGGATCGCTCCGGCGGGCGCGGAACAGCTCGACGTCGGCATGCCGGAAACCGTAGATCGACTGCATTTCATCGCCGACCGTGATCAGGGTCGTGCCTTCGCCCTGGAGTTCGTGGATCAGGTCGAGCTGGAGCTGGTTCGTGTCCTGGAACTCGTCGACCATGATCTCGTCGAATCGCCCGCGGTACCCGTCGCGGATCCCCGGGTTCTCGCGGAGGAGTCTGAGGGTCATGAGCTGGAGGTCTTCGTAGTCGAGGGCGGACCGTAGCCGCTTGAGCCGCGAGTACACCTCGCCGTAGTCCTCGAGAAGGACACCCATGTGTTCCCGCCACGCGTCACCGACTTCGTGGGTGAGCAGTTCCGGCACGACCTGCCTGAATATTTCGCAGTATTGCGAGACGCCATCCTTCTTGTTGGAGAACCCGAAGGGCGCGAGGTCGTCATGAGAAACCTCGCCGATCCGGCCTTTCAGCTGTTCGATGACGGCGGCGATCTTCGGCTGCTGCCCCTTGGTCACGCCGGTCTCCTGGGCGACCAGAGCGGCACGGTAGAGCCGCTCCAGGTCCTCCACGGGCCGTGGGGTGGGTTCGAATGGCGGGAGGGACGGTTCGCCCATGCCACGTGAGCGGAGCTGCTCGTAAGCGTCGGCGATCGTGTCCCTGAGGCGGTAGAGCTGGTAGGTGGCGAGGAACTCGTCCCGGCCGTCCGGGTCCGCTTCCCGAAACTCGCGTACCGCTTCGTTGAATGCATCCTGCTTGAGGGTTTCGCTGGCGGTGGTCTCGAGGACCGAGTAGCGGGGGTCGACCCCGGACTCGACCGGGTAGGCGCGGAGGATGCGCGTGCAGATCGAATGGAAAGTGCCGATCCACGACGAGCTCATCGACACCGCTTCCGGATTGGGGTCACCGGCTTCGGTCGCCTGCCGGACCCGGGCTTCGCGGACCTTCTCGCGGAGTTCGCCGGCGGCCTTGTCGGTGAAGGTGAACACCAGGATCTTCCCGGGATCGAGACCGTCTCTGGTCAGCCTGATGTACCGGCCGACCGTAGTCGTCGTCTTGCCCGACCCGGCACCCGCTTCGACCAGGATCTCCTCCTCGGTGCTGTCGATCACCGCCTGCTGTTGTGGGGTCGGTTTCATCATCCGAACACCTCTTCCTCCCAGACCCTGTCGGGAACCGCCTGGTGGTCAAAGTGGTCCGGGCAGGTCTCCGGGTCGTGGGTGAGGATTCCGGCGACGATCCGGGCCACGACTTCCGTGGCGTCTTCGACCCCCTCCTGGATGAAGTCCTGAATCTCCGGGACGCCGTCTTCCTTCGACACGCCCCGGCCGAGCATCTCATCGCGAGCGGCTTCTTCGAAAGCCCCACGGGAAGCGGCTTTCCCGGCCCGGACGGGCACGTAGATCCCGGCGACCGGATTCACCGACATCGAAATCTCCGCGGCCCTCAGGTAGAGGGGGAGCTGGAACTTGCGATCTTTCTTGACCCTCTTGTGGGTCAGGGCATCGACGTTCCCCGACTTGTAGTCGACCACGACGGCTTCGGCCCGGTCGTCGGGGCCCGCGTTGGGGGCTACGTCGATCCGGTCGATCATGCCCCGCAGCTTCCAGCCGCCCATCTCCACCGGACCGGCGTCGTCCTCTCCCATGCCGAACTTGTACTCGACCTCCCTGGGCAGGTGGAGCGGATTCTCGACCGCGGCCTCGCGGCTGAGGTAGGCGAAGATGACATCGGCCGCCCGGCGCCGCATTGCAGCCCGTGACGGATCGTCCCCGTCGACGCGAAGTCGGGGATCCGCTGCGGCTTTTTCTATCAATTCCGGAACGCGGGGGAGCCAGAGCTCGTGAAGTGTCTCGGGGCGGGGCATCTGTCCGAGGTGCTCGAGATAGAGCTTCTCCAGGACGTCGTGGATCAGGCTGCCCATGGTCATCGGCTCGGGCTTCGGCTCGAAATCGGCCGGGTCGAGCTGCTTCTCGATGAACCAGCGGTAGGGGCAGCCGGCGTAGGCCTCGATCGTCGTCGCCGAGAAGGTGGGATCGGCCGCGAGCATCTCGATGATCTCGGGAACGACGAACGAATCGAGCCGGAGGGTGTCGTCGCGGATGGCGCCCGCCCGTCCGAGATCGACTTCGATCCTGTCCCTCATGTCGTCCGGAATTTCGACTTGCCGGGGATCAGAGCCACTCGCGGCGATCACCCGGGCAACCTCGCGTTCAGTAGGCGCAGCGTCGCCTTCGAAGACGATCGAGGTCCCGGTGCGGCCACCATGGCGGACGCCGCGGGTGCCATCGACCTCTTCGAACAGTTCTTCGACCGCTTTGATCAAAGGGGACTCGTGCTCGGACTTGCCGGTTTCATCAGAGGTCCGGCAGGACAGCCAGAGTCCGTCCGTGGGGACGGTCAGGCAGGAATAGAAGAGGTACCGCTCCTGGTCCTCGGCATCGGTCCGGTTCGACATTCCGAGCAGGCCCCGCTCGTCCTTCGAGAGGAACGGGCCGACCCGTTCCTGGTCCCGGACGCCGCTCTCCTGAAGCGAGGAGAAAAAGAGGTGACCGAATCTCTTCGCCCGGAGGCTGTAAGGGCTGGCGATCCGGACCGTCCCGGTCGCCGGCATCGACCAGACCCGGACGGCTCCCGATTCGATCGCGTCGCGGATTCCGTCGATTCCGGTGCTTCCGGTCCCCTGGATCGACGAGATCTCTTCGCATGCATCGGCGATCGCGGCCCCGGTCTGGCCTTCGAGGATGGCCGCGGGCTCGTGCGTTCCGCTCGCACTCGCGCCGATCGCCAGATCGCCGAGTTCGAGCGCGATCCTCGCGATCCACTCCTTCACGGGTTCACCGGCTGCGGTCGCCGCTCGCAGCTCTTCCCAGTAGGCGGGTGCGCGCTCGTCCCCGAGGCGCCGCATCACACTTTCGGCCGAGGTCTCCGACAGCCGCCGGCTCTCGAGCTCGACCTGGTCGACCAGTTCCTGGTCCCGGTAGAGCGGGCTACGCAGCCAGACGAGCGCCGCGGATGCCGGACCGTCCGGGCGGATGGCTTCCAGCACGGCGAGAACGGCCTGGCCGGTGGCGGTGTCGCGGGCCGGCGTCTCCGCCTCGAGCGAGGCGGGTATCCCGAACCGGTCCAGGACGACGGAGAGCAGACGGCCCTCGATCGCCGGGTTCTCGATCGCGACCGCGATCGAATCCGGTGAGGTGCCGCCGTCGAGCAGGCGCGCGATCTCGGAGGCGATGGCTTCGGCTTCGTTCCTCGGACCCGCCGACCGCAACACGCCGACGGCATCGCTCGCGGGGATCGGGTCCCCGGCGCCGGCCCGGTCCCGCAGGAAGCGGCGCTCGACCTCGACCAGGGCGGCGACGTGGTCTTCGGGCGTTTCCCACCGTTCGGTCGCGGTCTCGTCGAGCCTGGTTCCCTGGCCGATCTCACGGAGGGTCGACATCATCTTGCCGGTCACCTTCATGGCCGGGTTGTCCGGCTCGAAGGTGAGGGCGACGTGGACGTCGATCCCGTTGTTGACCGCGAGTTTGCTGACCAGCTCCGCCTGCTGGCCGGAGAGGTCGTCGAAGCCGGCGAGGAACACCGCGCGCCCTTCGAACTGACCCTTCAGCGAAGGGGACCCGACGGCCACCCCGATCTCGCGGGGGAGGTCGGTCCAACCCGACCCGGTCAGGAGTTCCAGGTAGGTGCGATAGATCCCGGCCAGCTTTCCGAGGTGGCCGAGCTTCTGTTCACCGATGCGGGCTTCGAGGGTTTCGGGACCGATCATCTCCCTCCGGAAATCATCGATCAGCTCGAGGACGGCGTTGACGAGTCCCGGCTGGAAGTCGAGCCTCGCGGTGACGGCATCCCAACCCGACCTGACGATCGCCTGCCGGACGAGGTGGCGGCGGCGGAGTTCGCTGGCCCGCTCGGGACGTGGGCCACCGTCCGCCTTGAGGATGTCGAGACAGAGTTCGTTGAAGGTGACGATGCGCGCCCCGACGAAGGCGTCGGAGTCATGGGTGATCCGCCGCTCCCACGTGAACACGTCATCCACGCCCGGCACGACGAGCACGGGATTCCGGTGAAGGACTTCCGTGTATCTGCGCAGGACTTCACCGGTTCGGCCGGTGTTCGGGGGTCCGTGGATCAGGTGAAGGGGCATCGGGTGAGACTAGTGTCTGACGCGGCGGCCCGAACCTGACGAAAACGCCTTTGCAATCCGCAATTTGCGGGGTCACGGGACGGTTTTTACGTCCACCGGCGTCTTTATCTTCACTGGTGACCTTATTCCTACGAGAAGGACGGTCCCGCCACATGTCCCTTTGCTTCGTTGACCCTGCTGATGCGATTCATGTCATCGCCGATTCCGTCGGCCGTGAGGCCCGTCGCCAGCTGCTCGGCGAGGCTTTGCGTGCCTGGGTTGACGAGATCCCCGAGGACGAGCTCGAGGCGCAGTACGCCCGTGCACTCGCGGAGCTCGACCAGGACGACCTCTCGCTGCTCGCGGCGTGGCACGGGTCGATGGACATCGGCCAGCCGGTGCCGAACCGCGACTTCCTCATGGGTGCCTTCGGGTCGCTCGGCGAGCACCGCCGCGAAGCCCTCAAGCTCGCCGCCGGGTTCCGTGGGGAAGAGGTGCTCGAAGAAGGACTGACCGAAGACCTCGCCCTCGAGACCGTCGTCGGCTGGCTCTCCCCGGAACGCCTGATGGCCCTCGCCGCGGAGGCCATGGACCTGTACATCTGGGACAGGATCGGTTCCGACAACTAGTAGGGCGGCAAGTACCCGGGAACGACCTATGCACGCCTGGCTTCGTCGACGGCCGGGAATGACAGCTCAGGTACGTGGGTACGATCGCGGTCATTCCCGGCCTTTACTCCTTGCCAGCCGGGCCTAGGACGTCCTCGGGCACACCGCACGGGTTTGGCAGGATTTGTCCGGTGTTAGTCCTTGCGGACAGATCTTTGAGGGGCCATAGTGGTTCGCATGAATCAGGCTCCTGCCACCCGTCGCATCGTGATCGTCGCTTTCCCGGGCGTCCAGCCGCTTGACGTAGTCGGGCCGGCCGAGGTCTTCGGCACGGCCGAAAGGCTGGTTCACGATTCGTACGAGATCGAAGTGGTCGCCGAGACCGCCGACCCGATCAGCCCGCTTCCGGCGGGAACCAGAACGCGCGGGCGTCGCCCGCCGAGAGGAGTGACCATGCTGACCGCCTACCTGCTTTATCCGGGGTTCACCGCCCTCGACATCACCGGACCGCACGACGTGCTGAACAGCGTGCCGGGCTCCGAATCGATCTTCGTCGCCGAAGAAGCGGGCCCCGTCCGGAACGAGAGCGACACCCTGTCGCTGGTCGCCGACAAGTCGATTGCCGAAGTCACCTCGCCGGACATCCTGGTCGTCCCCGGCGGATTCGGCACCCGCGTCCTGCTCGACCACGAGCCCCTTCTCTCGTGGATCCGCCAGGTCAACGAAACCACCACCTGGACCACCTCGGTCTGCACCGGCTCACTGCTCCTGGCAGCTGCCGGTCTGCTCGACGAGGCACCGGCGACCACGCACTGGTGCTCACGGGGCCGGCTCGGTGAAATGGGCGTCAACGTCCGGGCCGAGCGGGTGGTCGAGCACGGGAAGATCATCACCGCGGCCGGGGTCTCGTCCGGCATCGACATGGCCCTGACCCTGGTCCAGCGCATCCACGGGGACGAGGTCGCTTCCGCCGTCCAGCTCGGGATCGAGTACAACCCGGAGCCGCCGCTCGATTCGGGCTCGCCCGAGAAGGCGGACCCGGAAATCACGAAACTGGTCGCCGCGGTGTTCGCCGATCTCGAGCCGGCCTGAGCTCAGCCGTGGGAGGCCAGCAAGGTGTGGACTTCTGACCGGGCCTGGGCCGTCTCGCGGAAATGCACGGCGTGGATGCCGAGTCCGGTGGCGGCGTCGCAGTTGACCTTCATGTCGTCGATGAAGATGCAGGCCTCGGCCGGCAGGTCCACCCGCCCGAGCAGCAGTTCATAGATCCTCGGGTCCGGCTTGCGGAGGCCGACGAAGGCGGAATCGACGACGGCCTCGAAGAGTTCGTCGACCGGGATCATCTCCCGCCAGAGCTTCTCCCATTCCTTGACGTTGTTGGTCAGCAGTGACGCCCGGTAACCGTCCCGCTTCACCTCGCGGATCAGGTCGATCATTCCGGGGTTCACTTCGAGCCGGCCGAACAGGCCGAGCCCGAACTGCCTGATGTTCGGCCGGTGCCCGACGTGGGGTTCGAGGGCCGTTGCCAGCTGGTCGTCGAATTCGGCCTCCGTGATGCGGCCGCACTCGAGTTCGAAGAGCGGATGCTTGCCGGTCTTCTCGATCATTTCTTTCATCGCTACGCCGAAGGTCTCGGGGGGCACTTCGAGCCGGTCCTGGAACGAGAGGAACGCTTCCTCCAGCGGGGTGGTGAGGACGCCGCCGAAGTCGGAGATGACCATTTCGATCTTCGCCATCAGCCCTGGTTCCTCGCGGCGCTGATTTCGTACCGGCCGAGCCCGAGGTGGCCGTCGAGCGACCAGCGGAAGAGTGCCGTGTTGATCTGCCGGCCACCGACCATGGCGGTGCACCCGGAGATGACCGACCCGGCGCCGTGGAGCACCGCGATCTCGTCCGACGCGGGCCAGAGTTCGAGGGTGGCCCGCACCTGCCGGCCGGCGCCGTCGTATTCGGTCGAAAGCAGCACTTCTTCGAACTCGACGTAGCCGCGTGGATGGGAGATCGCCGAGACCGCCTCCTCCTCGCTGTGCTTCGCGCTGCCCGGAGGGGCGGCCGTGGCGACACAGATCAGGCCGCCGTCGGCCAGGATCATGGTCAGGTCGCGGGTCAGCTCGGTCGCTTTTCCATCGTCCTCACGCGAATGGAGCACGCCCGAGCATTCGAGCTCGTGGGTCTGGCCCCGGTCGACCAGCGTTCCGGCCATGCTGGCGAGCCGGGCTTCACGCCTGCCGGTCAGGTTCCCGTCGAAGACGATCGGCTCGCCTTCGGAGGCGATCTGCACCTCGAGGGAGCCGCGGTCGGTCTCCAGGGACAGGGGTCCGTCGCTCAGCCTGTCGAGGCCGTGCTCGGGGATCGGCGTCGCGGCGATGACATCGTCACCGATCATGACCGCTCCGGAGCCGCCGTTGGTCAGGCTGACGAACAGGCCCGATTCGGGATCGAGGATCTCTACCGAATGCGTTTTCAAGGATTGGGCTTCGATTCCGGAGAGGGTAGCTCCGGAACGGCCTGCCCGGCGTTTCCATCGGGGTGATCGGTGACGTCGACCGCTTCTCCCTCGACGTCGTATTCGGTCCGGCCGTACCGGGTCCGGTACGCGTCGTAGCCTCTGGCCCCCATAGTGGCGCTGGTCGCGGTGACCTTCCAGCGGCCGGCGAACAGGGTGAAGAGCAGGAGTCGGACCAGGTAGCGGGTCGGGGGGAAGAGCAGCAGCAGGCCGATCCCGCTGGTGATGAAGCCGGGGATGATCAGCAGGGTGGCCCCGGCGGTGATCATCACTCCGTTGAAGGCCTCCCTGGCCGGCGGCCGCCTCTCGGCCATCGCGTCGCGGAAGCGCTGCCAGTGGGCCCGCCCGCGGTAGCGCAGCACCAGGACCCCGATGACCGTCAACAGGAAGATCAGGCTGAGCATCCAGAAGAACCCGATCGCCTGGGCGACCTGGATCATCACCCATAGCTCCGCTATCGGCCAGATGATCAGCAGGGCGATGATGATCGCGAACATGCCGCTAAGGCTACAAGGGTCTCGCCGCCCTCCTTCGTGCGTCAGCGCGGGAGCATCGAGACCGGTTCTTCGTTCCGGGGCCGGGTCCTCCGCCCGGTAAGATGCCTGAATGGCTGAAGACCAGGCAACCATGCCTTCCGAAGAACTCGTGTACGAAGCGCTCGAGGAAGTGATCGACCCCGAACTGGGTCTCGATTTTGTCTCGCTCGGGCTCGTATACGACGTCGAAGTCGAGGAGCCGGACGTCTACGTGACTTTCACGCTGACCACGCCGGCCTGCCCGATCGGCCCCCAGGTTTCGGAGCAGATGAAGGAGTTCGTCGGCAATCTCGACGGCGTGCGCGAAGTCCACCCGAAGATGATCTTCGACCCGCCGTGGTCCCCGGAGATGATGACCGAGGACGCCAAGTTCGCCCTCGGCTTCTGACACAAGGATCGGGTCCTGACGTCTTGATCCACGCTTCGCGCGGATACAAGGCGGCGAGACCCTAGCTCGCTTTGAGCAGTTCGTCCAGCGCGTCGTTCAGGCCATCCGAGATCAGCTTGATGTCCGGCATCGCGTCGAAGTCCCCGAGCAGGCCGAAGTTCAGTTGGCCGTTGTAACTCATCACGCCGATCGCCAGCGCATGGTTCTTTGCGAGGAACGCGACCGGAAAGGTCTCCTGGAGCTTCCGGCCGAGCACGTAGAGCGGCATCTGGGGACCCGGCACGTTGGTCACGAGCAGGTTGAAGAGCCTGGTCGAGAAGGTGAGCCGGGCCGCCTGCGCGAGAAGCGTGGGTGGCGCGAAATCGTTCAGACGCGCGATCGTCTCGGCTCCCAGGGCCTGCTTCGATTGCTTGAGTCCGTCCATGGCCGAGCTGACGATCTCGAGCCGCACGACCGGATCGGGCTCGTAGACGGGAAGGGGGGCCCGCATCGTCGTCAGCTTGTTGCCTAGCTGCCCCTGCTCGCCCTCGGCCCGGACCGAGACCGGGACCATCGCCCGTAGCTCGAGCCCTTCGGTGTCGACGCCACGGTCGATCAGCCAGTTCCGGACCGACCCGGCCACGACCGCCAGGACGACGTCGTTGACGGTCGTATCGAACGACTTCTTGATCCGGCGGAAGTCGGCGAGATCGCCGCGGGCCCAAGCGATCCGGCGGTGCGGGCCGATCTTCGTGTTCAGCGGCACGTCCGGGGCGGGATCGGCGAATGCACGCGCGACCTCGGAGACTCCCTCGGCCTGGTCACCGACCCGGTTGACGATCGACTGGGGATTGCGAACGGCTCCCAGGATGCGGTCGGTCAGACGGAGCGGGGCGGTTGCGAGGTCGCCGGCGCTCTGCCGGAGCAGACTGGCCGGCGAAGGCTCCGAGTGCGGCCGCCATTCCTCAGCCGGCGCCGATGGCTCCGGGTTCTTGGTGACGTCGAAGAGGACGGTGCCGATGTCGACCCCGGAGATCCCGTCGATCATCGCGTGGTGGCTCTTGATCAACACGGCGAAGCGGTCGTCCTGGAGTCCCTGGACGAGCCACATCTCCCAGAGGGGTTTGCGGCGGTCGAGCGACTGCGAGAAGACCCGGTTGGCGAGCGCGATCAGCTCTGATTCGGTGCCGGGATCAGGCAGCGCCGTATGCCGCATGTGAAAGGAGAGGTTGAATCCGGCGTCGTCCGTCCAGAGTGGCCTTCCGGCTTCGAGTGGCGGATAGACGAGTTTCTGGCGGTAGCGCGGCACGTATGGGAGGCGGGACTCGACGTGAGCCACGAAGTCCTCGTAGCCGGGCGGCGGGCCTTCGAAGATCATCACCGCACCGATATGCATGTGGCTGTTCTCGTTCTCATTGCTGAGGAACGAGGCGTCGACTGCGGTCAGGCGGTCGAGGTGGTTGGTCGTCGTTTCCATCGTCTCCCCAAATCCAATCATGCTGCGCGAAGTCGTACTCTTCCCGGCTGCGGGTCGCCCCGAACCTTACTGTGGGTACCCTGTTTGCATGTCTTCAACCGCCTCAACGGGCCTCAAGCGAGTGATTCTGGCCGCCCCCCGGGGCTATTGCGCGGGCGTCGACCGTGCCGTCCAGGCAGTCGAACGCGCACTCGACAAGCACGGCGCCCCGATCTACGTACGCAAGGAGATCGTCCACAACAAGCACGTGGTCGAGGAACTCTCCAAACGCGGAGCCATCTTCGTCGAAGAGGAGACTGAGGTCCCCGAGGGCAAAATGGTCGTCTTCAGCGCCCACGGCGTGTCCCCGGCGGTCCACGAGAATGCCGCCTCGAGGAACCTCCAGACGATCGACGCCACCTGCCCGCTGGTCACCAAGGTCCACGTCGAGGCCCGCAAGTTCGCGGCCGACGGCTACACGATCGTCATGGTGGGACACGAAGGCCACGAAGAGGTCGAGGGCACCATGGGCGAGGCTCCGGAGAGCATCGTCCTGGTTCAGACGGTCGAAGAGGTCGACCTGCTCGAGCTCGAAGATCCCGACCACGTCGCGTTGATCACCCAGACCACACTTTCGGTCGACGAAACCGCTGGGATCATCGCCCGCCTGCGCGAGCGGTTCCCGGGAATCGTCACGGCCAAGGGCGAAGACATCTGTTACGCCACGACCAACCGCCAGATCGCGGTGAAGCAGCTCGCCAAGCAGTGCGACCTGGTTCTCGTCATCGGCTCCACCAATTCTTCGAATTCGAACCGCCTGGTCGAGGTCGCACGCGAGTACGGCTCGTATTCCCACCTGATCGACAACCACACCCAGGTGAAGGACGAGTGGCTCGAAGGCATCGAGACGGTAGGGATCACCTCGGGCGCCAGTGCTCCCGAGGAACTGGTCGAAGATCTGGTCCGGTCCTTCCGCGACCGTGGCGTCGAAGAAGTCTCGGAGTTGCGAACGGTCGAGGAGTCGGTCCGCTTCATGCTGCCGAAGGAAATCCGGCCGCTCCCCAGGGTCTCGCCGGCTTGATCCGCGCGAAGCGCGGATCAAGATGCCAGGACCCGATCCTTGTTCATCTCGCCGCGCTCGCATCTCGCGCGTTACATCGGGATCAAGACGCCAGGACCCGATCCTTGTTCATCTCGCCGGATTGATCCTCATCCTTGGCTGACGGCCGGGGAGAAGCTGACCGACCAGATCTCCGGGTTGCCGTCGAGGGCGATCTCGATCCTGTGCTTTCCGTGGCGGTCATGTTGCCAAAGCGTGTAGAGCCCGGCCCCGTCGACTTCGACCCGCCCGGCCGGCTCGCCGTTGACCGCCAGCACGAGCGCTCCTGACCCAGTCGCGGTCGCGTGGACGCCCCCGCCCTCGTATTCGACGTCGAAGACGCTGCCGTCGGCAGTGGTCCAGGGCCGTCCTTCGACCGGAAGCAGTTCGGCCCCCGGGGCGATCACCTCGATGCCCGCGGCGTCGGTCGGCCGTACGGGGTCCATCGGCGCCGGGAAGTCCGGCTCGGCGCCGGGGGTGAGCAGGCTCTCCTGGATCGCTTCTTCGGTTCCGCCGTAGTCGCCCTCGCCGAACTGGAACCAGCGGAGAATGCCGCCGCGTCCCCAGAGGAAGAGGCTCGGCCACCCCTCGCAGCCGTACATGTGCCAGAGCGCCAGGCCGTCGTCGATCAGGACGGGGAAGTCGATCCCCAGTCGCCCGAGTCCGGCTTCGACCTGGGCCGGGTCGGAGCCGAACGGGAACCGGGGCGCCTGGACGCCGATCACGGTCAGGCCGGATTCACGGTACCGGCGTGACCACTCTTCGATGTACGGGAGGGTGCGCACGCTGTTCAGCTGGCTGAAATCGAAGAAATGGACCAGCACGGGTCCTTTGGCCGCGAGTACCGGCATCTTGCCGGGGTCGCCCCCGATCCAGGTCCCTTCAGGGGGGAGGTGGGGGGCGGCGATGTCGTCTCTCAGCGGAAGGATGGCCGGATATTACGGGCAGGTATGATCTGGGTCCCGCCCCCCGGACCAGGAGTCGTCATGAACCAGAATTTATGGGACCGCATCGAGCAGGCACGAGACGAGTGGAACGTCCTCGAGCACCCCTTCTACCAGCGCTGGTCAGCCGGCCAACTGACTCGTGACGAGCTGGCGGACTATTCCGGCCAGTACCGCTACGCGACCGAAGCGATCGCCCGGATGAGTTCAGACATCGCCGCAGCGGCTCCTCCCGGCGAGCGTGCCGGGCTCGAGGCCCATGCTGCCGAGGAAGCCAGTCACGTCGCCCTGTGGGACGGATTCGTCCATGAGGTCGGTGGCACAGTCGGTGCTCAGCCTACGCCCGAGACCCTCGAATGCGTCGAGGCCTGGACCAGGTCCGACGGGTTCGGCAGGCAGCTGGCCCGCATGTACGCGGTAGAGAGTGGTCAGCCGTCGATCTCGAAGACCAAGACCGAAGGACTCTCCGCCCACTACGACATCTACGACGGACCGGGCAACCAGTACTTCACGGTCCACGAGACCATGGACGTCGATCATGCCGAAGCCGGCCGTGCGCTCATCGAGCGGCACATGAACGACTTCAGCGAAGACGAGCTCGTGGCCGCGGCCGAGGAGGCCTTCAAGGCGAACTGGAGACTGCTCGACGGAGTCTGCCCGTCCTGCTAGAGCTCCCGCTCGCGCACGCCCTCGCCGCCGGCGAGGACATTCCCATACCGGCGTGGCTTTTCGCCTGGGGAGCTTCAGTTGTCCTCATGGTCTCGTTCTTCGCACTCTCCGCGGGCTGGCGCCAGGCCCGCTACGAGGGCGATTCCTGGCACCCGGCCCTGACCGGCTTCGGCACGGCGATCGGGTCGTTGCCGGTCCGGATCCTCTGCGGCCTGATCGGCGTCTTCCTCCTCGGCGTCTCGGTCTACGCCGGCTTCGAGGGGACTTCCGCGCCGGAGCGGAACGTCGCGATCACCCTGCTGTTCGTCACCGCCTGGCTCGGCTTCCCGCTGCTCGGCGTTCTGTTCGGCGACGTCTTCTCCGCCTTCAATCCGTGGAAGGCGGTCGCGACTCCGATCGGCCTGGCCTACCGCAAGGTGTTCGGTCGCGCGCCCGACCACTTCATATGGCCGGAACGCCTCGGCCGCTGGCCGGCCGCGACCGGGCTGGTCGGCTTCGTGTGGCTGGAGCTGATCTATGGCGAGGGGAACGGCGTGTCGGTCGGACTGGAGCCCGAGGTGGTCGCCCGCGCCGCGATTGCCTATTCGGTGTATGCGCTCGGCATGACCGCTGCCTTCGGCCGCGAGGCGTTCTTCAGGAACGGCGAGACTTTCTCGGTCTACTTCGGCATGTTCGGCTCGCTCGGCAAGTTCGAGTTCCGCGGCGGCGTCCTCGGCATCAGGCGCTTCCTGTCCGGCGCGACCACGTGGGTGGCCGGGGCGGGTTCGGTCGCCGTGATCATCGCGTCGATCGGCACGACCACTTTCGACGGAGCCCAGGAGGGTGTGTTCAAGGACGGAATCGGGTGGACGTTCGACCGGTTCAGCGACATCGGATTCGGCGCCACCGCCTCGACCCGCCTGGCGAGCACCACCTGGATGGCGGTCAGTATCGCGATCGTCGCCCTGATCTACCTGCTCGGCGTCAGGGGCATGAGCACGGTTCCGGGCGCCCCGGACCGGAGAACCCTGTGGCGGAGCTTTGGCCACGCGCTGATCCCGATCGCCTTCGCGTATCTGCTGGCGCACTACTTCAGCCTCTTCTTCTTCCAGGAGCAGGCGCAGTTCACCTACCTGCTGTCGGACCCCCTCGGGACCGGCACGACCGACCTGTTCGGTACCGCCGGCTACGGGATCGACTACAACGCGATCAGCAACGACCTGGTCTGGTACGTGCAGGTGGGGACCCTGGTCCTCGGCCACGTTGCCGGACTGGTGCTGGCTCACGACCGGGCGATCACGACCTGGGGCGATTACCGGAAGGCCGCCCGGTCCCAGTACTGGATGCTCGCGGTGATGGTCGCGTTCACCTGTTTCGGCCTGTTCCTGCTCTCGGTCTCCAACGCCTGATCACATTTTGACCAACCAGGCCATTCAGATCCTTTCCACTTCGGGTCCTGCAAGAACGAAGCCCCGAAGCCCCGCAGCTGGGGCTTCGGGGCTACGGTGATCTGACCGGAGGCGTCAGTCCTTGACGGGTGACGGCACGATCCGGATGTAGGGCTTGGGCTCGTCCCAGCCTTCCGGGTAGATCTCCTTGGCCTGGTCGTTGGTGACCGAGCCGGCGATGATCACGTCTTCGCCCTTCTTCCAGTTGACCGGGGTTGCGACCTTGTGCTCCGCGGTCAGCTTCAGCGAGTCGATCACGCGGATGACTTCGTCGAAGTTCCGGCCGGTGGTCATGGGGTAGACGAGGATCAGCTTGATCTTCTTGTCGGGGCCGATCACGAACACGTTCCGCACGGTCTGGTTGTCGGCGGGGGTCCGGTCGGCGGCGTCGCCCGAGACCTCGGACGGCAGCATTCCGTAGGCTTTCGAGATCTCGAACTTCTCGTCGCTGATGATCGGGTAGTTCGGTGCGGTGCCCTGGGTCTCGGCGATGTCCTTTGCCCAGTCCTCGTGCTTGTCGAGGGCATCGACCGAGAGGCCGATGATCTTCACGCCGCGGGCGTCGAACTCCGGCTTGGCGTTCGCCATGTAGCCGAGCTCGGTGGTGCAGACCGGGGTGAAGTCCTTCGGGTGCGAGAACAGCACGCCCCAGGAATCACCGAGCCACTCGTGGAAATCGATGGTCCCTTCGGTCGTCTCAGCTGTGAAATTCGGTGCTTCATCTCCTAGGTGAAGAGCCATGTGGTCCCTTTCGGTTCAAGGTATTCATGTAAACCTGATCGGATTTCAGTAAATACAACGCTAGCACGGTCAGGACCCGGGCAGGTTGCGTTTCAGCCGCATCTTCATCAGCGGGAACATCCCGGCCGCGATCGCGAGGCCGCAGGCGGCCCCGGCGACCTTCTTCCGACGGCTGATCTCGGGGTCCTTCGCGATCTCGCGGAGACCTGAAACCCCGACCGGCAGCAGCGTCAGGATGGAGGTGGCGAGTCCCGGATCGTACTTCCGGTTCCTGATCGACCAACCGACATGCAGCCCGGCGTTGCCGAGGTGGCTGACGTAGAGCGCAACCTGCGGTGCCGCCGCGGCTGGTCCGGCAAGCGCCGAAAGGCAGAGTCCCCAGCCGAAACCGACGTTGATGAGGAACCCGGCTCGCCGGTCGATCGGGAACTCGGGGTTCTCGCTGCCGATGACCGTCCGGTTGATCCAGGGCAGGAAGCCTCCCGGCCAGACCCACTCCTCCGTCTGGTGGGCGAGAAGCGCTGCCAGCGGACGGAGTTCCTGCCGGTTGACCGAAAGTGCTGCAGCGGGAACCAGGGCCGCGCCCGCCACCAGCGGCCAGCGGCCGTGGGTATCGAGCGAAAGGGCCAACGAGAACGGCCTAGAGGATCTCGGCCAGGCGCTTCTCGATCGAAGCCGAGACCTCGTCGCGTACCGGGCCTTCGGCCAGGCGCTCGACCAGGGTTTCGAGGAAGCCTTCGACGATCATCGTCTTCGCGTCTGCGTCCCCGAGGCCCCTGGTGTTCAGGTAGAAGAGCTGGTCCTTGTCGACCTGGGCGATCGCCGCGGCGTGGGTGCAGGCGACGTCGTCGGCAAGGATCTCGAGGCCGGGGATGGCGTCGGCGTGGGCGTCGGTGGAGAGCAGCATGTTGCGGCACTCCTGGAAGGCGTCCGTGCGCTGCGCACCTTCGTCGACCTTGATCATGCCCCGCCAGACTGCGGTTGAATGGTCGCCGAGCACACCACGGAAGGCCAGGTTCGAGAAGGTGTCCTCGGCCGCGTGCTCCTGGAGCGTGTCGTATTCGAGGTGCTGGCGGTTGCCGCTCGCGTAGCCGCCGGTGACCCGGGCGGACGAGCCCTGGCCGGCGAGCTTGGTAGTCATGCGGACCTTGCCGTTTCCGCCGCCAAAACCGAGCGTGGCCCAATCGAGGCTGCCGTCGCGCTCGACCGAGGCGCGCTGCGACGAGAAGAGCCATGCCTTTTCCGACAAGTCCTGGGTGGCGATGTAGTCGAGGCTCGCGTTCTGGCCGACCACGAGCTCGACCACGGTGTTGAGCATCGCGGATGTGTCGTCGGAATCGGAGCCGTAGTGCTCCCAGACCTCGGCCTGGGCGCCTTCCTCGAGTACGACCAGCGTGCGCCAGTAGTTGGCGCTGCCTTCCGCGTCGAGGTCGATCTTGACCCTGATCGGCTCGCCGCAGGTCACATTCCGGGGAACGAAGACGAGAACACCGTCCTGCCAGGCGGCTTCATTGCGGGCCACGAAGGGATCATCGGCACCGACCAGCGAGCCGAAGTGCTTTTCGATCAGGTCCGAGTGGTCGGCCAGGGCATCAGCCAGAGGCAGGACCACTACTTCGTCGTTTCCGCCGCTTATCGCGGCATCGGCCGGAGCGGCCTCGAAAGCGTCGAGGTCGAGTGCTTTCAGGTCTGTGAACTCCCAGCCCTTCGTCTTCCGATCGGGGAGGGGGAGCGAGTTGACCAGCTCGGTGCCCTTCTGGCGGCGATCACTCAGCCACCGGGGCTCGGTGGCGACGGAGCTAGCCAATGCTGCCTTCCATCTGGAGCTCGATCAGCCGGTTCAGCTCGACCGCGTACTCCATCGGCAGTTCCTTGGTCACCGGCTCGATGAAGCCGTTGACGATCATCTTCGAAGCTTCTTCTTCGGAGAGGCCGCGGCTCTGCAGGTAGAAGAGCATGTCGTCGCCGACCTTCGATACGGTCGCTTCGTGGCCCATATCGGCGTCGGACTCGTCGACCTTGATCGTCGGGTAGGTGTCCGAACGGGAGTTCTCGTCGAGGAGCAGCGCGTCACAGACGACCTTCGACCGGGTTCCGGTGGCGCCGCCGGCGATCTCGAGCAGGCCGCGGTAGGTGGAGCGCCCGCCGTCCTTGGAGATCGACTTGGCGAAGACCGAGGAGGTCGTGTTCGGGGCGCCGTGGATGATCTTCCCCCCGGCGTCCTGGTGCTGGCCGTCGCCGGCGAACGCGATCGAGAGGATCTCGCCGTGCGCGCCGTCGCCCAGCAGGTAGATGGACGGGTACTTCATGGTCACCTTCGAACCGAGGTTGCAGTCGACCCATTCCATGGTCGCCCGCTCCTCGGCGATCGCCCGCTTGGTGACCAGGTTGAAGACGTTCTGCGACCAGTTCTGGACGGTCGTGTACCGGACCTTGGCGTCGGGCTTGGCGACGATCTCGACCACGGCCGAGTGGAGCGAGTCCGATGAGTAGACCGGGGCGGTGCAGCCTTCGATGTAGTGGACCTCGGAACCTTCCTCGGCGATGATCAGGGTGCGCTCGAACTGGCCCATGTTCTCGGTGTTGATCCGGAAGTAGGCCTGCAGCGGCATCTCGACCTTGACGCCCTTTGGAACGTAGACGAACGAGCCACCGGACCAGACGGCGGAGTTCAGCGCGGCGAGCTTGTTGTCCGCCGGCGGGATGACCGTCGCCCAGTACTCCTTGAGGATGTCCTCGTGCTCGCGGAGCGCGGTGTCCATGTCGGTGAAGATCACGCCCTGCGCCTCCAGCTGCTCGTTGACCTGGTGGTAGACCACCTCGGACTCGTACTGGGCCCCGACGCCGGACAGGAACTTGCGCTCGGCCTCGGGGATGCCGAGACGGTCGAAGGTGTTCTTGATGTCCTCGGGGACCTCGGACCAGTCGCGGCTGTTCTTCTCGGAGGCGCGCACGAAATAATGGATGTCGTCGAAGTCGATCTGGTTGAGATCGGCGCCCCACTGCGGGGTCGGCTTGTCGACGAAGGTCTCGTAGGCCTTGAGGCGGAATTCGCGCATCCAGTCCGGCTCGTTCTTGTAATCGGAGATCGACTCGACGATCTCGCGGTTCAGTCCCTTGGGCGCCTTGTACGCGTAACCGGCCTCGGAATCGCTGAAGCCGAACTTTTCCTTGTAGTCGGCGTTGATTCCTTCGACTGCTTTCTTCTCGGCAATTGCTTCGGCTGTAGCCATGTCAGACCTCCAGGGTGATGGTGTCTCCGGTGATCTCCACCGGGAAAGTGCGGACCGGCTGGAATGCCGGCAAAGTCTTGGGCTTGCCCGTGGTCAGGTCGAATAGCGATCCGTGCCGTGGGCATTCGACGGTCTTGGCGTTGCAGTCCCACTCGCCTTCGGCCAGGGGGCCGTCGTCGTGGGAACACCGATCCTCGATCGCGAAGAGCTCGCCATCGCAGTTGAAGACCGCGATCCGCTCGCCTTCGTGCTCGATGATCCTCCGCTCGCCGGGGGCGAGCTCGGAAACGGGGCAGACCGGAATTTTCGTGTTCTCGTCAGTAGTCATAGTTGTGACAGTCGCAACTTAAGCCGACTCAGCGGCTAGGAATTGGATTCTAGTCGGTCGGTGACCCCGGCATCCCTGATTAGGGAGCCCTAATCTTGCTGGGAAGCCAAAAACGGGCCGATCTGGTCAGTTAGAGCCGGATTTACGGGGAACTTGCTCAGCCAACTTTGATCAACGCGGCGATCACAGCGGCGAAGATGGTCCCTGAGATGCCGAACATGCCGATGACCATCGAGCGCTGGAGACCGTCAATCCGCTCGTCGAGTCGATAGTTGATCGCGTCCATCCGGCGAGTTATTTCATCGAATTGACGCGCGGACTGGTCACGCATGGCTCGCATCTCCTCGAAGAAGCCGCGATGGTCCCGGTCATTCCGGGCAAAGCCATCCCGGATCGACTGATTGAGATCGTCGAGTCGCTCATCGGTCCAGGAGGTGCGATGTGGCTGAACGGCCATGGACGGAGGTTACCCCGGCATCCACACGTGTAAAGGCAACTCCCCGAGTTGTTGCAGTTACGTGCCGGGGCTAGATCTGGTCGGCCAGAGCCGGATCGCCCGATTCGCCTTCGTCGTCCCAGTCGGCGGTCTTGCCGAGACCGGCACCTTTCACGACCTTGAGGCCGAGCAGGGCACACTTCATCCGGGTCGCGGAGATGTCGATGCCGAGCAGGTCGAGCACGAATTCCTTGGGCAGCATGATCAGCTCGTCCCGGGTCTTGCCGGCTAGTTCGTCGGTGAGCATCGAGGTGGCCGCGGTCGAGATCGCGCAGCCGCTGCCGTCGAACATGACCTCTTCGACCTTGCCGTCGTCATCGAGCTTGATCGTCACGTGCTGCTCGTCACCACAGAAGGGATTGGTGTCCTCGAATTCGAGATCGGGATCATCGATGACGCCGAAATTCTGTGGCCGTTTGTAGTGCTCGAGGATCTGTTCGCGGTATAGCTCTTCCATTGCGCTCTGAATCTGAGGCTACCTGACCCAACCGTCGGGCCGGCGGCGGTAGGGTCAGCTCAGTCAATCGAAAGGATCAGGCCGGAACTTGTATTCGAAGGTCGAATTTGAAGTATTCCCCGACGGTATCTCCAACCGGGAGGCCAAGGAGGTCGTTGCCGATCGACTGGCCGGTTCGGCCGAATCGGGACAGACGATCGGTGCCGGTTCGGGCAGCACTGCCTTCCTGGCAGTCCACTCGATCGCCAGGCGGGTGAAGGCAGGCGAGCTCGAAGGCATCACGCTGGTACCGACCTCGATCGAGATCGAGATGACCATCGCCTCGCTCGGACTCCAAGTGGGCGATCTTTTCAGCGTCGAACCGGACTGGCTGTTCGATGGAGCGGACGAGGTCGATCCGGGCGGGAACCTGATCAAGGGCCGCGGTGGAGCTTTGTTCCGCGAGAAACTTCTATTCAAGTCAACGACCGACAGGCGGGTCTTGGTGGACGCGTCGAAGTACGTCGACCAGCTCGGTTCGAAGTTCAAAGTCCCGGTCGAGATCGTTCCGGGCACCCTGCCCGTAGTCATGCCCCAGCTCGAAGCCCTGGGTGCACTTGACCCGGAGATCAGGACCGGGAGCGGCAAGGACGGTCCCGTGATCACCGAACTCGGGAACGTGATCGTCGATTGCCGCTTCGACGGAATAGCCCCCGACCTCGAACTGAAGATCAAGTCGATCACGGGAGTGATCGAATCAGGCCTGTTCCAGGGCTACGAACCCACACTGGTAGACGCATGACCGCATGAATCGAGTGCGCTGCGGTCCGGTCTAGCGACCGAGCCTCCGCGCGGCGGTCCGGTACACCTCGAGATCGTCCCTTTCTCCGGCCCAGACAACCTGAACTTTTTCCACGTTCTTCTCGCTGGGGATTAGCCGGTAGACGATTCGATACGGCGGAGGGTGCTCGATCAGCTCTTCCTCAAAGTCGATGACATAGAGGCTTCGTGAATCAGAGAGATCACCGGTGGTGGTATTGGCTTCCAGTGGCTTGCCGAATCTCGGTTGCGCCTTCAAATGATCGAGCAGGCCCCACGCCACCGTCCGGTCGGGCTCAGGCAGCCCGTCTACTGACTCGAAGGCAGCGTTGTCCAGAAAATCGACGACGTAAGGCACGAACTAACGCCGACGGCGCCGCTGAGCCTCTTCCCATGACACCGGCGGGCTGGTGGGATTCTCAATCCGATCGCGCGTGAACTCGGCCCAGGCGATGTCACGAGCCACATCGTTGACCTCCATGATCTCGTCGTAGCGGGCTGCAGAGCAGGAAAACGACCTCGCGCTTTCGCTGGCGGCCGACATCTACGACTTCGGTCGGATCACGGGCGATTCGATCGATGATCGACGGCAGATCACGACGCGCTTCACTGCTGGGAATTACATCTCTCACGATTGGCATGCAGAAGATAGTACCACGACTTGTACAAGTTATGGGTCAACTTGCGGTAGCTCCGCCGACTCAAAGCTCAGACTCCGGATTGATCTGTGGCGTGCATGTGCACGAGAGTTCCGATCTGCGACACGAGGCCGCCCGATCGGATTGTGTCAAGTCGGCAAAGGCGAACCCAACGAAATTGGCTTGGCCACTGGGTTTCTGGCCCGGGAGATCCGAGTACCGAGACCGAACGAGAAGCCTCGTATTGTTCAGAAGCCGAAGACGCGGCGGGCGTCCAACAGTGCTTCGATCAGGCGGTCCGTCTCTTCGTTCGTGTTGTAGACCGCGTAGCTCGCCCTGGTCGTCGCCGGGACTTCGAGTCGCTTCATCAGGATCTGGGCGCAGTGGTGGCCCGCCCGGACCGCCACGCCATGGCGGTCGAGGATCTCGGAGACGTCATGGGGGTGGACCCCTTCGAGGTCGAACGAGAGGATGGCCTCGCGGTCGGTCATATCGGCTGGGCCGAACAGGGTCAGGCCCGGGACTTCCTTCAGCTTGCCGATCGCGTATTCGCCGAGTTCGCGCTCGTGGGCGGCGATCGCTTCGATGCCGAGTTCGTCGATCCAGTCGACCGCCGCACCGAGCCCGGCGGCTTCGGCGATCGGCGGGGTGCCGGCTTCGAGCTTCGCCGGGACCTCGGCCCAGGTGATCTTCTCCTTGGTGACCTTGCTGATCATCGAACCGCCGCCTTCGAACGGCTCGAGCTCGTTCAGCAGCTGGCGTCGCCCGTAGAGGACGCCGATGCCGGTCGGGCCGTAGAACTTGTGGCCGGTGAAGCCGTAGAAGTCGGCGCCGATCGCGGCCATGTCGAGGTTCAGGCGCGGTGCGGACTGGGCGCCGTCGATCAGGGTCACGGCTCCGGCTGCCTTGGCCTCGGCAACGATGTCGGCGACCGGATTGGTCGTGCCGAGCACGTTCGAGACGTGCGTGAAGGCGAAGATCTTCGGTTCGCGTGCCAGGCACTCGGTCAGGTGGGCCCGGTCGAGCCGGCCTTCGTCATCGACTTCGACGAATTCGAGTTCCGCTCCCGTGCGTTCGGCGATCAGGTACCACGGCACGATGTTCGAATGATGCTCCATCTCGGTCAGGAGGATGCGGTCGCCGGGGCCGAGGTTGGCCTGGCCCCAGGACTGGGCGACCAGGTTGATCGCCCCGGTTACGTTCCGGGTGAAGACGATCTCCCCGGCGTCCGCGTTGATGTGCCGGGCCACCTTGGCCCGGGCGCCTTCGTAGAGCGCGGTCGCTTCCTGCGAGAGGCTGTGGGCGCCGCGGTGGACGTTCGAGTTGTGCTCCCGGTAGTAGCGGTCGACCGCCTCGATCACGGCGGCCGGCTTCTGGACCGTGGCGCCGCTGTCGAGGTACGACAGCGGGTGGCCGTTGATCTCACGTCCGAGGATCGGGAATTCGGCGCGGATCGACGCAAGTGTCCGGGGGAGGGCCGGAGTCGTCGCGCCCGCGGTCATGCGGCCGCTGCTTCCACCTCTTCCTTGATCCACGCATAACCCTCGGCTTCGAGCTGGTCGACGAGCTCGGATCCGCCTTCCTTCACGATCCGTCCCTCGAACATGACGTGGACCACGTCTGGCTCGACCATGTGGAGGAGTCGCTGGTAATGGGTGATGACCAAGGCGCCCATCTCGGGGCCGGTGAACTTGTTGATGCCGTCGGCGACGGTGCGAAGGGCGTCGATGTCGAGGCCGGAGTCGGTCTCGTCGAGGATCGCCATCTTCGGCTTGAGCAGCGCGAGCTGGAGCAGCTCCATGCGCTTCTTCTCGCCGCCGGAGAAACCGTCGTTGAGGTACCGGCTGGAGAAGTCCTGGGGGATGTTCGCGAGCTCCATGGCCTCACGGGCCCGGGCGGCGAACTCCTTGATCTTCAGCGGCTTCTCGCCGCGGGCCTCGCGCTGGGCGTTGAGGATCTGGCGCAGGTACTTGCTGACCGCGACCCCGGGGATCGCCACCGGGTACTGGAAGGCCATGAACACTCCGAGCTGGGAGCGCTCGTTGACCGCCATCTCGGTGATGTCCTGGCCGTCGAAGTGGATCGATCCTTCGGTGACGGTGAGGGCAGGGTGCCCCATGATCGCGTTGGCGAGGGTCGACTTGCCGGAACCGTTCGGTCCCATGAGGGCGTGGACCTTGCCCGACTCGACCTTGAGGTCGAGGCCGCGGAGGATTTCTTTTTCCTCGACGCTGACGTGAAGGTTCTTGATCTCTAGTTCTGCCAAGAGACTGGCTCCGTTTCTGTGTTTCGGTTGGGTGTTTGCGCGCTCTAGGCGGCGCTGCCGACGGCGCTGCGTTCTTCGGCCGGGCGGCGGGAGAATTCGACGAGTTCGGCCAGCGTGGTCCCGGCGAGTGCGCGGTTGACTCCGCCCTGGACCCTCGTCCAGAGCAGCTTCGTGGCGCAAGCCTGGTCGGCGTCGTCGATGTGCGAACACTGGACCTTGCCGGCGGGCGTCTCGTGGAAACAGTCCATCGGTGCGATCTGGCCTTCGAGCGCTTCGACCACTTCGACCATCGTGATCTCTTCGGCCGGCTGCGCCAGGCTGTATCCGCCGTGGGCACCGCGGGTCGAAGTCACGAGACCGGCCTGCCGCAGCTTCGCCACGAGGTGCTCGAGGTAGGAAAGCGGAAGGTTCTCGACTTCGGCCACCGCATTCAGCGAGACCGGGCCGGCACCGCGCTGGCGACCGAGCTCGACCATGAGGCGTACTCCGTACTCGGCTTTTGTCGAAAAGAGCATCGCTTCATATCCTACGGCATCAGTCGGGCTTACCCCGCAGGCTAGGCGGGGTGCCGTTCCTGATCGTCCTGGAGCCGGCGGCGGTTGCGGGCCATGCGACGGCGCAGGCGCCTCCAGGGCGAGACCTTCAGCGATCCGCGGGCCGACGATCCGAGGGCCCGGGCGAGCAGGGAATCCGAGAAGGACCCGGGCCCGGGCAGCTCGATCAGGATCTCGACCTGGCCCGGGTCGCCC
This sequence comes from uncultured Solirubrobacterales bacterium, assembly GCA_963695885.1. GTDB lineage: Bacteria > Actinomycetota > Thermoleophilia > Solirubrobacterales > 70-9 > 67-14. The sequence continues at coordinate 222,173 of CAVOIH010000008.1, forward strand.
CGCATCCGGCGGGCCCGGTCGGGTACGAGCCCTTCGAACAGGTCGGTGGCCGAAGTGTTCCCGGTCAGCACCAGGGCGAGGAAATACTCGATCCCCTCGGCCGCCGCGCGTCGCACCAGCCGCTGGAGCATCGCCGTGGCGAGCCCCCTCCCCTTCCAGCCGTCTCCGATGATGATCGCCACCTCGGCTTCGTTCCCGAGCTTCGTCCTCACGTAGCGGGCGGATCCGACGATCGACCCTTCGTCCGGGTCGATCGCCACCAGCGCCTCGTGGTCGCTGTGGTCGACCTCGGTCAGGAAGGCCAGGTCGCTTTCGCTCAGGCGCTCGACGGGAGCGAAGAACCGCTGGTAGCGCGACTCCGGTTTCAGTCCGTCGAACGCCTCGGCCAGCAGGAGCTTGTCGTCCGGGCGGATCTGCCTGACCAGGACCTCGACCCCCGGTTCGAGCACGACCCGCTCGGTTTCGACCGGCCGGTTCACGGCTCGATGAGACCTTGCCTTATGGCGTAACGAACCAACTCGACCCGGTCGCGCATGCCGAGCTTCTTCATCGCGCTGGCGCGATGGTTTTCGACGGTTTTTTCGGAAAGGTGGAGTAATTCCGCGATCTCTCGTGTCGTATTGGCCTCGGCCACGAGCTTTACGATCTCTTCCTCGCGCGGTGTTAATTCCGAGTGATCGTGCTCGCCGCGCTCGAGCACGTCCCGGATGAGTGCCTGCTGGGCCCCGGGCGAGAGGAACGGCTCGCCCCGTTCGACCGACCGGACGGCCTCGAGCAGGTCGGTGTCGGCCTGCGACTTGAGGACGTATCCGGAGGCGCCCGCCTTCAGCGCTTCGAACAGGTACCGCTCGTCATCGTGCATCGAGAGGATCAGGACCGGCACGTCTGGCGCCTGCGCCTTGATCTCGCGGGTCGCCTGAAGGCCGGTCAGGCCGGGCATCTTCACGTCGAGGATCGCCAGGTCCGGCCGCTCGCTGATGACCAGGTCGCGGGCCTCGATGCCGTCGGCCGCCTCGGCGACGACCTCGAGGCCGGGCTGGCGTTCGAGCAGCAGCTTGATGCCCGAGCGCACGATGCCGTGGTCATCGGCGATGACGATCTTCATGAGGGCAAGTCTCCCATCCCCGAACCCGGTTCCGTCCGCTCAGGCACGGTCAGGCGCACCGAGGTCCCGTGCCCCGGCCTCGACTCGATCTTCAAGTCGCCGCCGACGAGGATCGCCCGCTCGCGCATCCCGCCGAGACCGAGGCCGGAGGTGGCGTCGTCGAAGGTGAACCCGGAGCCGTCGTCCTTCACGGTCAACTCGACCTCGGACGCGGCCCGGCGCAGCCGGATGTCGATGTGCCGGGCACCGCTGTGGCGGATCGCGTTGCCGAGCGACTCCTGCGCTACGCGGTAGGTCACCAGCTGGATGTCGGGGTCTATCCCGCCAACCTCGCCTTCCACCTCGAAAGTCGCCTCCACCTCACCACCGCCGAGCTGCTCGATCTGGCCGGCGATCGCCGCACTCAGGCCGAGGTCGTCGAGGGCGGTCGGGCGGAGCTGGCGGGCGACCGCGAGCAGCTCGTCCATCGCCTGGTGGGCGAGGACGCTGGTCTCGGCGATCTCCTCCTCGAGCTCGGGCGGCGCCGCGGTCCTGGCCGCCTCGAGGCGGAGCAGGACACCGGTCAGGGACTGGTTGACCTGGTCATGGAGGTCGCGGGCGACGCGGGCCCGTTCCTCTTCCTGTGCGCTCAGCGCTGCATTCGAGGCTCGCCGGCGCTCGGCTTCCAGCCGCCGCATCATCCGGAGGAAGGCGATCTCCAGGCGCTCGACCTCCTCGGTCTCCGCCTTGCCGTCGATCCCGGGCGGCAGGTTGGCGCCGGGGCGGCTCAGGTTGACCTTCTCCATCTCGTCGATCAGGTCCTCGAGCGGATTGAAGCGGCGCCGGAGCAGGGCGACGTTCAGAAGGCAGGTCACGCCGGCCGTCACCGCCACCAGTGGGAACAGGATCTCGGCGCGGTCCCAGTCGAGGCCGGTCACGATCGCCGTGAGTGCGGTGGCGAACGCGACCATGGCCGCATTCAGCGCGAGAACCTCTGTGAACAGGGGGCGGTGCTTCATGGGTGCCAGCATCGTGGCAGCTGGGCCAGGCGAAAGGGTGATTTCGGGGTGAGTAGGGGGTGCCTGCCCCGAATTGGGGGGCTGTCCCCTATGGCCAAATCCGTCGTTTGCTTCAGACTGACGGGACTGGTTCGATCGTGCCACCGGCGCGACCCCAACACCTAAGGAACGGGTCCTGACGTCTTGATCCACGCTTCGCGGTGATCAAGGCGGCGCGACCCCAAGGAGACCAAGAATGACCACCACCAAAGGTTCAACTTTTGCCGCGACACTGAGGACGACCATCCTCCTGGCGACCCTGTCGGGGCTGCTCGTCGGCATCGGCTACCTCGTCAGCGGTGGCGACCCGAGCATCACTCTGCTCTTCCTCGCCGGCGCGGTCGCGATGAACTTCTTCTCGTATTTCTTCAGCGACAAGGTCGCCCTCAAGATGAGCCGCGCCCAGCCGATGGAGGAGTCCGAGAACGCGGCCTACTTCCAGATGGTCCGTGAGCTGTGCCAGCGGGCCGACATCCCGATGCCCCGCCTGTACGTGATCCCGCAGGAGCAGCCGAACGCGTTCGCGACCGGCCGCAACTACAACCACTCGGCCGTGGCGGTCACCGCCGGCATCACCAAGCTCCTCTCGACCGACGAGCTGCGTGGCGTCGTCGCCCACGAGCTGGCCCACATCAAGCACCGTGACATCCTGATCCAGTCCGTCGCCGCAACCATCGGCGCCGCGATCACCTACATCGGCTACATGTTCCTCTGGTTCGGCAACGACAGCAATTCGCCGCTCGGCCTGGTCGGCGCGCTCGCGATGGTACTGCTGGCACCGTTGGCCGCCTCGATCATCCAGCTCGCGGTCTCGCGCCAGCGCGAGTACGCGGCCGACGCCGGAGGAGCGTCGATCTGCGGCAATCCGGAATCGCTGGCCAGTGCGCTGCTCCGCCTGGAGCAGGGGGCCGACGCGATCCCGATGTCCGGCCACCAGAACGAAGCGACCGAGCCGCTCTACATCGTCAAGCCCTTCAAGGGCTCGGGCCTGAAGAGCCTCTTCTCGACCCACCCTCCGATCGAGGAACGGGTCTCGAGGCTTCGCCAGATGCGCCCCAGCCTGTAACGGGACGCCAACGAATGTCGTGGGAAGGGCGGCCACCAGGCCGCCCTTCTTCCTGCAGGCGGCACGGCGGACCCCTGTGCCCGCCTGCCTTCGTCGACGCCCGGAATGATCAGCTCGGCTACGTAGGTACAATCGCGGACCATTCCGGGCCTTACTCCTTGCCGGCCGCGCCCAGGGTCACCGCCTGACCACCTGCGGCACAAGGGCGCTACACTTTTTGAAGTAACTCCAAATCCAGAATTCAAGGGAAACGATGACCCCCGAAACCCAGGTTGTTCAGGAAGTGACCCCGCAGGAGGCTTTTCAGGAGCTCGACTCCGGCGACGCCATCCTGATCGACACCCGTGAGCCGCACGAGTACGCCGAGTCGCACATCGACGGGGCGAACCTCATGCCGCCGGCCATGGTCGCCGACAACATCGAGGCCAAGGTTCCGGACAAGTCTTCACGGGTCCTCATGTCCTGCCGCTCTGGAGTCCGCTCGGCGACCGCCGCCGAACTGCTGATGGAAATGGGCTACGAAGACGTCGCTTCGGTCGCCGGAGGGATTCTCGAATGGCAGGAGCAGGGCCTGCCGGTCATCACCAGCACCGCCCTCACGCCGGAGCAGCGCGACCGCTACTCACGCCACACGCTGCTCCCCGAGGTCGGGGTCGACGGACAGGTCAAGCTGCTCGAGGCCAAGGTGCTGCTGCTCGGCGCCGGCGGGCTCGGCGCGCCGACCGCGCTGTACCTCGCCGCGGCGGGCATCGGCAAGATCGGCCTGGTCGACGACGACGTGGTCGACTCCTCGAACCTCCAGCGCCAGGTCATCCACAAGACCTCGACGGTCGGCAAGCCGAAGACCAGCTCGGCCCGTGAAGCGATCGAAGACCTGAACCCGGACGTGGAAGTCGTCGAATACAACTTCCGGCTCGACGCCGCCAACATCCTCGACGTGATCAGCGACTACGACATCATCGTCAACGGCGCCGACAATTTCCCAACCAGGTACCTGCTGAATGACGCCACGGTCCGGCTGAAGAAGCCGGTCGTCTCCGCGTCGATCCTCTCGTTCGACGGGCAGATCTCGACCTTCATGCCGTACGAGGGCCCCTGCTACCGCTGCCTCTACCCGAGCCCTCCGCCTCCGGAGCTCGCCCCGAGCTGCTCCGAGAACGGCGTCCTGGGCGTCATGGCAGGCGTCATGGGCTTGCTGCAGGCCAACGAGGTCATGAAGCTCGTGCTCGGCATCGGCGAACCGTTGATCGGCCGCCTGCTGCTCTACGAAGCGCTCGGCACCCGGTTCACCGAGCTCAAGGTCCGCCGCGACCCGGCTTGCCCGATCTGCGGACCGGATGCGGCCGAGATCCCGGAATCGGAGATGGGCCAGTTCCCCGATTACGATGCCTTCTGCGGTGGTCACGTCGGTTCCTGACCCGGACCCGATCTTGGGTAGGATCAGCAGCATGCCGACCGTAAGGATTCCCCCCGTTCTCCGCCAGCACACCGACGGTGCCACCGAGGTGGATGCCGGAGGCTCGAACGTGGGCGAGGTGCTTCAGGCGCTGGTCGCCCAGCACCCCGCGACGGAGGAACAGCTCTTCTCCGGTGGGGGCGACCTCAACCGCTTCGTCAATGTCTACCTGAACGACGAAGACGTGAGGGTCCTGGACGGACTCGAGACCGCGGTCAAGGACACCGACACGGTCATGATCCTCCCGGCAATGGCCGGCGGATCCCAAGCCTGAAAGACACGTGACGGCGATGTTGGTGCGGAGTGCGCGGTTTTTGCCGGCACCTGCCGCAACCGGGCTATTCGCCCGGTAACGGACCTCCGACCTTTTCCATCTCGGCCAGGATCTCTTTCGCTTTCTCTTCCGCCGCGGCCGGCACGACGATGTTCCTCGGCCCGATCCCGAAGAGGTCGGTGAGCAAAGTGCCGTTCGGTTTCCGGGTCATGCTCGGGATACCCTCCTCGCGGAGGATCCCCTGAATCAGGTCGGCCTCGGTCTGGTTGGCAGCCAGCGCCACCTCGACCGGTTCCGGATCACGGTCAGACCGTCTGGAAATCGACGTCCTCCACGTTGTTCCCGGTGATGCGGAAGCCCCGGACGTACGGATCGTCGGGGTTCTCGAGCGAGACGATGAAGTAGACCGGGTCCGGCCAGCCGTTGGCGAGGTTGATGTCGGTCTGGGAAGGAACGGCGGCGGTCTTCGTGTGTGAATGGTAGATCCCGACGATGTCCTCGCCTGCATCGAGGATCGTCTTGTAGATCTGGAGCTGTTCCTTCGAGTCGATCTCGTAGCGCAGGGGACTCGCGGCCTTGTTCGTGGCGCGGTGCAGCGACTTCGCTTCGTCTCCGACGCCGCCGATCAGGCCGCAGCATTCGTTCGGAGCGTCTTCCTGACTGTGGGCGATCATCTCGTCCACCAGTGCCTCGGGGATGTTCATGGGGTCACCACCAGTTGGTGGCGTCGATGTCGCCGAGTTCTTCGATCGACTTCGTGTAGACGCCGGAGGACAGGTACTTCCAGCCGCCGTCCGGGATGAGGAAGACGATGTTGCCGCTCTCGATCTCGCCGGCGATGCGGACGGCGATCGCCGCGACCGCTCCTGACGAGACGCCGGCGAAGATGCCTTCGTCCTCGAGCAGGCGTTTGGTCCAGACGATTGCGTCGCGGTTGGAGACCATGATCTTCCGGTCGAGGATGGAGAGGTCGATGATCGGCGGGATGAAGCCGTCGTCGAGGGAGCGGAGGCCGTGGACCAGTTCGCCCTGCATCGGTTCCGCGGCGACGATCTGCGTCTCCGGGTCGTGTTCCTTCAGGCGGCGGCCGTTGCCCATCAGCGTCCCGCCGGTACCGAGGCCGGCCACGAAGGCGGCCACGGAATCGAGTTCTTCGAGGATCTCGACCGCGGTGCCGTCGTAATGGGCCAGCGGATTGGCTTCGTTGCCGTACTGGTAGGGCATGTAGTACCGGGGGTCTTCAGCCATCTCGAGTGCCATCTCGACCGCACCGTTCGAGCCCCTGGCACCCTCGGACCAGACGATCTCGGCGCCGTACATCTCGAGCAGCTGCGTGCGCTCCCTGGTCACGTTGTCCGGCATCACGACCTTCAGCTTGTAGCCCTTGCGCCGGCAGATCATCGCCAGCGAGATCCCCGTGTTGCCGGAGGTCGGCTCGAGGATCGTCTGGCCCGGGCCGATCGCCCCGGACTCCTCGGCGGCCTTCATCATCGAACGCGCTACCCGGTCTTTCACGGATCCGGTCGGGTTGGCCGATTCGAGCTTGGCGAACAGCTTCACGTTCTCGTTCGGCGACAGCGTGGCGAGCTCGACCAGCGGCGTGTTGCCGATCGAGTCGACGATGTCGGTGAAGGTGCCACCGCAAGGCTTGTTGAGGAGGTCGTAGTACGGACTCATGGTTCGGAAGCTTGTACAGCGGTACTTTAGAAAGTGTAGTGACTTGGACATCTGACGTCGGAAACAAGTCGGTTACATGCAATACTCAGAAGATTAGGCGTACGTCCATCTACCCTTTTTTGGAGGAATCATCGTATGAAGAAGTCTCGTCTTTTACTCTTGATGACCGCGTTGATGGTCATGTCGGCCCTCGTCCTGAGCGCCTGTGGCGACGACGATGACGACAGCTCGAGCGACTCGGGTGATACGTCCTCGTCGACCGCCAGTGGCGACTTCTCGTCGGAGCTGATCGAAGACGGCAAGCTGATCGTCGGCACCGACACCCCGTACCCGCCGTTCGAGTTCGGCAAGGCCCCCGACTACGACGGCTTCGACATCGACTTGGTCAATGCCATCGCCGAACAGCTGGGCGTCGAGCCCGAGTACCAGGACACCTCGTTCGAGACCATCTTCACGGACCTCGCGCAGGGCAAGTTCGACATGGTCGCTTCGGCGTCGACGATCACGCCCGACCGCCAGAAGGTCGTGAATTTCTCGGATCCGTACTACAGCGCCCAGCAGGCCCTGCTCGTACCCGAGGGTTCGACCGACATCACGAGTGTCGAAGACCTCGCCGGCAAGTCGGTCTCGGCCCAGAACGGCACCACCGGCAAGGCGTACGCCGAGGATGAGACCGACGCCAGCACCGTCCAGGGTTACCCGAACGGCCCCGCGACCATCGCGGCGCTCAAGGGCGGCCAGGTCGATGCGGCGATCATCGACGAGCCGGTTGCCCGTGACGCGATCGAAAAGGGCCAGACCGGCTTCGAGGTTGCGACCGCGATCCCGACCGGTGAGCTCTACGGCCTCGGTCTCAACAAGGACAGCACCGAGCTGCTCGCGGCGGTGAACGAAGCGCTCGCCGGCATGAAGACCGACGGCAAGCTCGACGAGATCTACCAGAAGTGGTTCAAGGTCAATGCGCCCAAGGACGTAATCGACGGCACCACGACCAACCCGTAGTAACCCGGCCGTTCGGGCGGGGGGACGCGGCTCGCGTTCCCCCTGCTGAACCGCCGTTCGTCCGACGGAAAGCAGTAGTTGGAAACCTTCTTCAGTACATACTTCGACTTCTCGCTGATGGAGGAATACTTCGGCGACGTGCTCGAAGGGTTCTGGTGGACGATCAGGCTTTCCATCGTCGGCGGGGTCCTGGGCCTGATCTGGGGACTGATCCTCGCGGTGTTGAGGCAGCTGCCGGGGCGCGCAATGGCGCCCGTACGCTGGCTCACCATCGTCTACATCGATGCTCTGCGTGGCATCCCGATGCTGCTCACGCTGCTCCTGATCTACGGCGGACTCAGCACCCTTCAGGCCGAGGACACGATTCCCCGTTGGATCGGCGTGCCCGAGTACTTCGGCTATCCAAGTGCCTTCTGGTACGGGATCATGGCCCTGACCCTCACCTACGGCGCATACATGGCCGAGGTCTACCGAGCCGGCATCGAGGCGGTTCCCCGGGGCCAGATGGAGGCGGCGCGGTCGCTCGGCATGAGCCACGGCCAGGCGATGCGGTTCATCATCGTTCCGCAGGCGGTCCGTAAAGTCATCCCGCCGCTCCTCAACGACTTCATCGCTCTGATGAAGGACACTTCACTGATCAGCGTGATCAGCATGCCCGAGGTGGTGAACGTCGGTAACGAGATCTACTCGGCCACCTTCAATCCGTCGGCGCTGACCCTCGGCGCGATCATGTTCCTCGTCGTCACGATCCCTCTGGCCCGGCTGGTCGATTGGCAGATCAAACGCCAGGACCAGAAATTCGAGAGAGGCATCCCGTGAGCGACCCCATCCTCAGAGTTTCCGATCTTCAGAAGAGCTACGGCAAGCTCGACGTGCTCCAGGGCATCGACTTCGAACTCCAGAAGGGTGAAGTCGTCTGTGTGATCGGGCCGAGCGGTTCCGGCAAGAGCACCTTGCTGCGATGCCTGAACATGCTCGAGCTGCCGGACGGCGGCCGTATCGAACTGAAGGGCAACGAGATCTTCGGCGGCGGGAAGCCCAAGGACCTCGATGTACTGAGACGGGAAGTCGGCATGGTTTTCCAGTCCTTCAATCTCTTTCCCCACATGACGGCGGAGCAGAACGTCTCGATCGCCCAGAAGAAGGTCCGTAGCCGCAAGGCGGACGCGTGCAGGCAACGCTCGGAAGAACTGCTGACCAAGGTGGGCCTCGCGGAAAAAATCGGCGAGTATCCGGACCGGCTTTCGGGAGGCCAGCAGCAGAGGGTGGCGATCGCCCGCGCCCTCGCGATGGACCCCGAGATCATGCTTTTCGACGAGGTGACCAGCGCGCTCGACCCCGAACTGGTCAAGGGTGTCCTGGACGTGATGCGGGAACTGGCCGACGGAGGCATGACCATGGTCTGTGTCACCCATGAGATGACCTTCGCCCGCGAGGTCGGGGACCGCGTGATCTTTATGGACGGCGGCGTGATCGTCGAGCAGGGCAAGCCGGACGACGTCCTCGGCAATCCGCAGGAAGAACGCACGCAGCAGTTCCTCGGCCTCGTGCTCGAACACTGAAACCGCACCTACCGGCGGTTGCATCTGTTTCACTTGCCAGTTGAAGAAACACCGCGGCCGTGTGGCCGGGCCACAAGATCAGGAGACAACGTGAACCGAAGACTGACCGCCGTATTGACCGGCCTCTGCGCCGCCGTCGTCCTGCTGGCCGGAGCCCAGACCGCGAACGCTGCCAAGAAGACCGTGACCATTTCCGGCAAGGCGTACATCTTCAACCACATGGACACCCTGATCTCGAACGCGACGATCAAGGTGCGTGAGTTCCCGAAACTCTCGACCACGACGAACGCGATCGGCGACTACGAGCTGAAGGTTCCGAACGACAGCAACGTCACGCCGTACATCCCGTCGGGATCGGGACCCCTGACCAGGTACGACCTCGACGACTACAGCCCGAAGGGCCCCGCCGGGGAGACCGACTGGAACGAGATCGACCTGCAGACCTTCCACACACGCGGAGCTGACATCGAGAACGCGAACTTCCAGGCGCCGGCCGACCTCGAGTTCAACCTGCTCAAGGTTTTCCTGAACGTGCCGGCCCGCGAGGACGGGCGCCCGGAACAATGCGCAATAGTCACAACGGCGTCGATGCGCAACGTGCGTGGAGTCGACTACAACACGTTCGAGAAAGAAACGGCCGAGCACCACGGTCACGGAGTGCCAGGGGCCACGTCGATCGAGTACGCGGCCCTTGACGGACCGATCTACTTCAACGAGAACGTTATCCCGGACCCGACCCGCACCGAGACCTCCAGGGACGGCGGGATCATTTACCCGATCGTCCCGGCCGGCAACTACCGGATCGTCACCTCGGCGCCCGGCACCCGCTTCGCGAGCGTGCTGGCAAGCTGCAGGCCGGGCCGTGTGATCAACCCGAGCCCGCCGTGGGGTGCTTACGAACTGAAGAAGGGCGAGAAGCCGCTCGGCGCGAGCAACGTTGCCGGCAAGGTCACTCGCGTGAAGGGATACAGGAAGGGTGGAAACCGCTTTCTGTCCATTCGCGTCAAGAGCGGCGAAACACTCAAGGTTGACACGATCTGGAGCGTGCGCAAGGGTGCCCCCGACTTCGCCGGCATCCCCGGCCGCCGGGTCGTTGAATCCGGCACCAGCATCATCAAACACAAGTTGCCCGGGTTTGCCCAGCGGCGCAGGTTTTCACTCAGCGTCCGGATCAACCTGAAGGATGCTTCCGGCGTGAGGTACGGCTCGGTCCACAGGGTGACGCTGCCGAAGCTGAGGCAATAGCCTGCTAGAGGGTCAGGTCGAGGCTGGTCGGTGCGTCCCGGTTGATCGGGTCGGGCTGACCGGTGTCCCTGAGGTACCGGCGCCACATGCCTTCGATCTCCCTCATCGGGAGGTCGAAGGCGGCTTCGAGGTTAGCCTCGGGGCCGTCGCGCCGGAGCCGCGCGACCAGCAGTTCGCAGGCCCCGCCGCCGCGGTAGTCCTCGAGCAGGTCGAAGATCGTGCCAGCGAGCAGGATCGCATCGCGCCGGGACGGCGGGAATGACGGGCGTGAGCCTTCCCGTAGCCGGCGGATGACTGCCGCCCGGTAGAAGTCAACCTGCCGGGAGAAGTGCTGGGCCGCGCCTTCGACCAGCCAGGCCCAGCGCAGGTACCTGACAAAACGGAACGGGGTCCAGGGCGGCGGGATTCGTTCGTTGTTGGCCGCGATCACGATCTCGGTGTAGAGCCGTTCCGCGGTGCCTTTCAGCGCTTCGAGCGACGCGTCGCCCGCGGCGCGTTTTTCCATCGCGGCCTCCCCGAGGACATGAACCTCGGTGGCCATGGGCCAGCCGGCCAGGTATCGCCGGCCGGCGGGTGCGGCCGCCCACCGGACCGCGGGAAGGAAGGGGTGGGCCATGGTCAGCCAGATCGGTGAGGGGTGCACCACGACCGTGATCTGGCTGGGGACGGCCTCGAAGCGGTCCTCCAGCCTGAGGCTCAGGTCCTCGAGCCGGTCGAGCAGCTCTTCGGCATAAGCCGTGTCCCCGTCTTCATGTCGAGCCGTGAAGGTGAGGGAGGTGGTCTCGATCCAGGTCATCGAAACAAGGGTATGGACTCGCGCGGACCGAGGCCGAAACCAGGACTGGGTGCGTTTTCGCCACCATAGGTGTCAGGAGTGCACCCGGCCGTGGGCGACCTGCACGTAACGGGCCCCCTTTCGGGAGCCCGTTTTGAAGCAATGAAACGCTCTCGTGCTACCTACGCGAAGGCGACTTCGCGTTCGCCTTCGCAGACGGCGCGGATCTCGGCGCTGGCGCGCTCGAATTCCTCGTCGGCCATGACCGGGGTGCCTTCGAAGGGCAGATCGCGGTCGATCTCGACCCAGGAACGGCAGCCGTGGTACTCCTCGCGGACACGCACGGTCACGGGGCGCGGGATCCGGTGGACCCGGAGCAGCACCAGATGCAGCGGGTGGCGCGGCTTCCAGTTCAGGCGCTTCGCGGCGTAGTCGGTGGTCCAGATGTAGAACGGCGACAGTCCGTCGACGACCCTCGGGTTGTCGATCGTGATGTGCTCGGCAACCTCGGCCCAGGCGCGGATGCGGACGCGGTCCGGCTGGCTGATGCCACCGTCCTGGAGCAGCGCGCGTGCGGGCGGCTCTTCGTCGGGCCAGACGCCTTCTTCGAGGGCGCGGTCGAGTTCCGGGTGGTGTGAGGGGCGCACCAAGTCATTCTGCTGATGGTCAAACGTGGGGTAGAGGAAGAATCGCTCGTGCTCCAGCTCGAAGTGCTTGTTCTCTTCGCGAATTCCGCCCTTACGCAGGGTAAGGAGCTGTTCGCCTTCGGCCAGGGCTCGCACGGTTACTGCCCATTCCTTGAACGCAATTGGCATAGGGGTTTCTCAGTCGGGGTAGAAAGTTGCCACGGACATGTGAGCGGGGCCGAGAGGAAGCCGGACTGGGCGACTGCGAGGCCCTGCTAGGACGAAGAACAATACAGATTGTTTCCGGAAAGTTCAAGCCTATGCGGCGGATTCTACGGGGCCTGGGTACGGGAAATCCTCAACAATCCGGCCCCGGTGGCCTCCGCCCGCCACCCGTTCGGCAAGTAGAGGGTGGCCTGCTTCAGGTCGATCGAGGCCGGTCCGGACACCGGGTCCAGTCCCGGATTCGCCAGCTCGGGATCCGGCCCGGGCTGGACGTAACGGCGCCGGACCGTGACCAGTTCGATCGCCGCCTCCTGGTCGCGGTACCCGTACCGCTGGTCATGCGTTTCATCAAAGAGCTGCCGCAGCCGGGCCGGATCGGCGCTCATGTCGGGCACCGTGAGCTCGAACGACTGGCCCCGGTAACGCAGGTCCCAGGAGACCGCGTCGGCGTCTCCGATCAGGCCGGCGAGGGCGTCGGCCGTGATCGACTCTTCCCCGAGCATCACCGTATGGACCTCGTCGCGCCGGCGGTCGGCCGCGGCGAGGCCGAGGGCGCTGAACACGCCGCCGTCCACCGGCACCAGGATTTGGCCGATGCCGAGGGCGTCGGCGATACCCGTCGCGTGGAGGGGACCTGCACCGCCGAAGGCGAGCAGGGTGAAGCGGCGGGGGTCGAGCCCGCGCTCGACGGTCATCACCCGGAGCGCCCGGACCATCTCGCTCACGGCAACCCGGATGATCCCGAAGGCGCAGGCTTCCGGCGAGATGCCGAGGTCGCCGGCGAGGCCGGAGATCGCGTGCCCGGCCGCTTTCCGGTCGAGGCTGATTTCCCCGGCGAGCGGCCTGTCCGGATCGAGGCGGCCGAGATAGAGGTTGGCGTCGGTCACCGTGGGCTCGGTTCCGCCGTGCCCGTAACAGGCGGGCCCGGGGCGTGCGCCGGCGGACTGCGGCCCGACCCGGAGTGCTCCGCCGCTGTCCTGCCAGGCGATCGAGCCGCCGCCGGCGCCGACCGTGTCGATGTTGACCATCGGCAGGGCCATCGGCCGGCCTCCGACCCGCTTGCCGCTGGTCTCGCCCACCTCGCCGCCCTCGACGACGCAGACGTCGCAGGAGGTGCCGCCCATGTCGAAGCAGAGCAGGTCCGGCTCGCCCGAGGCCCGGGAGATCAGCGCCGCAGCCGCCGCGCCGCCGGCCGGACCCGAGAGCACGGTGTGGGCGGCGTGGCCGGCTGCCATCTCGAGGCTGGTGAGGCCGCCGCTCGACTGCATGACCGAGGGCGAGGCCAGGCCGATCTCCTGGCACGAGCCGGCGAGACGCCCCAGGTACCCCGCCAGCAGAGGTGACAGGGCTGCGTCGACCTCGGTGGTTGCCGCGCGTTCGTATTCCCGGAATGTGCCGACGACCTCATGAGAGAGCGACACGTGGACCTCATCCCCGAATCGCGCCTCCAGCGCGTCGCCGATCTTTCGTTCATGGGCGGGATGCCGGTCGGCGTGGAGCAGGCAGACGGCGACCGATTCAGCCCCGGCCGATTCCACCGCGCGGGTAATCCTCGTCGTCTCCTCATCTCTCAGGGGCTCCAGTTCGCCGTTCGGTCCGTTCCTCCCGGCCGCGCCGATCCGGCGCTCCGGCGGGACGAGCGGCGGGGGCTGGGCGGCTTCGAGCCGGTAGAGGCTGGCCCGGTCCTGGCGTCCGATCTCGACCAGGTCGGTGAACCCTCCGGTGGCGACCAGGACGGTGCGGGCGCCGCGGCCTTCAAGCAGTGCGTTGGTTGCCACCGTCATGCCGTGGGCGAAGACTTCGACGTCCGCAGGCCCGATGTCCGCGTCCTCGAGGACCGCCCGGATCGCGTCGATGACGCCTTCCGACTGGTCTTTCGGCGTGGTCGGGGCCTTTGCGGTGAAGGTCCGGCCGCCAATGATCAGGACAGCGTCGGTGAAGGTGCCGCCCACGTCGACTCCGAGGATCGTCCCCGGCTCAGGCCCGGCCATGACCGCCCCCGCCCGGGGTCTCGATCCGCAGCCGGTCGCCGGGCCCGAGCCGGCCGCTGGCTTTCGGTTCCAGTACCTCCGGTTCTCCGCCGGCCGGGATCCGCTGGTTGCGGCCGAGCGCTCCGGGATCGCCACCGGCCGCTCCGGGCGGGTGGTGGCGCCGCCGCTCGCTGAGCAGGGCGAAGTCCATCGGTTCGAGGGCCTCTACCTCCCGGACCAGCCCGTCGCCTCCACGATGGCGACCGGCGCCGCCCGTGCCCCGCCGGATCGAATATTCGGCCGCGCGGACCGGGAACTCGATCTCGAGGGCCTCGATCGGGGTGTTAAGGGTGTTCGACATCGCCACGTGCACCGCGCTCGGGCCGTCGGCACCGTCCGATGCGCCCTGGCCGCCGCCGAGCGTCTCGTAGTAGGTGAAGTGCTCGTTGCCGAGCGTGAAGTTGTTCATCGTGCCCTGGCCGAGCGCCCGGCCGAAGGCGGCCAGGCAGAGGTCGGCGACTCGTGACGAGGTCTCGACGTTGCCGGCGACGACCGCGGCCGGAGGCCTCGCGTTGAGCAGCGTGCCCTCCGGTGCGATCACCTCGACCGGCCGGTAGGCCCCTGCCGAGGCCGGGATGTCCGGATCGGTCAGGACACGCACCGCGAAATAACAGGCTGATTCGGTCACCGATACCGGGCAGTTGAGGTTGCCGGTGTCCTGGCCGGAGGATCCGGTGAAGTCAAAGCGGATTTGCTCGCCACGCACCGTGGCCCTGAGCTGGAGTCCGAGATCGCCGTCGAGCGCTTCGAGCCAGTCGGTGGCGGTGTACTCGCCGTCTTCGATGTCTGCGATGCGGGCGCGGGTTCGTGCTTCGGCGTACTCGATGACCGATTGCAGCGCAGCCGGGAAACCTTCTTTTCCCTTGAGCAGCGCGAGGTCGAGGAGGCGTTCCACTCCGGCCCGGTTGGCTGCCAGCTGGGCGCGCAGGTCGGCCCGGCGCTGGTCCGGCTGTCGCATCCCGCTCGTGACCTCGGCGATCGCGGCATCGTCCATTACCCGCGGCGAGATCACGACCCCCTCCTCGTCCAGGGAGCGCGAGTCGGCCGGCATCGAGCCCGGCAGCCGGCCGCCGACGTCGGCGTGGTGGGCGCGGTTGGCAGCGAAGCCGAGCCGGGTGCCGTCCCCGTCGAAGACCGGCGTGACCACGGTGATGTCGGGCAGATGGGTGCCGCCGGCGTAGGGGTCGTTGAGGAACCAGGAGACGCCGGGCCGGTGTTCCCGGCCGGCGACGGCCCTGACCGAGGCCGGCATCGAGCCGAGGTGGACCGGGATGTGCTCGGCCTGCATCACCATCTCGCCGGCTGCGTCGAAGACGGCGGCGGAGCAGTCGCGGCGCTCCTTGATGTTGGCCGAGTGAGCCGAGCGGATCAGCACGGCGCCCATCTCCTCGCACGCCGAAGCGAGGGCCCCGGCGACGATCTGGATCTCGACCGGATCGGAGGCCGTCATCCTGGGCTCCCGGCGGTCAGTCCCACCGCTTGAGTGCGATCGAGCCGTCAGGGTGGTAGATCAGGTGCTGGCCGTCGAGCGCCCGGTCGGTTTCAGGGAAGTCTTCCCGCCGGTGGCCCCCGCGCGATTCCTCGCGAGCGCCGGCCGTGGCGCCGATCGCCCGGGCAAGGGGGTATTCGTATCCCGTGAGTTCGGCGAGTTCGGATGCCTCGCGCATCGGTCCGGCCAGTTTCCAGACGGCCTCCCGGGTCTCGACCGTCGGCGGGTCGAAGCGCCATTCAGGAAGTTCGGGGGTGGGTCCCGGATCAGATTCGGCAAGGCCCGCCTCCGCGGCCCGCCGGCCGAAGACGAAGCATTCGGTCAGGGAGTTGGAGGCGAGGCGGTTGGCGCCGTGGATCCCGGTGCAGGCGCATTCGCCGGCCGCGTAGAGCCCGCTCAGCGAACTGCGACCGTTGAGGTCGACCGCGATGCCGCCCATCATGTAATGGGCGCCGGGGGAGATCGGCACGGGCGCGGAGTACGCGTCGAATCCCGCGTCGGAAAGCATCGCGAACACACTCGGGAAGTGCTCGGGCGCGATGCCGGTCAGGTCGAGCCGGACCGGCTCACCGCCCTGCTCGTCGATCTGGGCGAGGATCGCGGCGGTCACGTCGTCGCGTGGTGCGAGCTCGTCGGTGAAACGGTCCCCGGACACGTCGAGCAGCTTTGCGCCTTCACCCCGGATCGCCTCGGTGATCAGGGCGCCGTCGTAGCCCGTCCCCGGCGCGGACACACACGTCGGGTGGAACTGGCAGAACTCGAGGTCGGCCAAGTCCGCTCCCGCGACGCTGGCGAGGACGGGTCCGGCGCCGATCGCTCCCCACGGGTTCGATGTACGGCGCCAGAGCGCCGCAGCCCCTCCCGAGGCGAGCACGGTGGCCGGTGCGACCACGTTGCCCCGGTCGGTGATCACGCCATAGCAGCGTGAGCCGTCGCTCCAGAGGGCCTGCGCGGAGGTGCCTTCGAGTACGTCGATTCCGGGCTGCCCGGCGACCATCCGGGTCAGTCCGCTCGTAATCTCGCGGCCGGTCTGGCTGCCGCCGGCGTGGATTATCCGATTGTGGCTGTGGCCGCCTTCCAGGGCGAGTGCGAGCCGGCCGTCGGGTTCGAGGTCGAACTTCATGCCACGGCGAATCAGGTCACGGACGACGTCCGGTGCGGCCGCGGTCAGGACCTCGACTGCTTCGGTCCGGCAGAGGCCCTTGCCGGCCGCAAGGGTGTCGGCGGTGTGCTGCTCCGGGGAGTCACCGGATTCGAGGGCGGCGGCGAGGCCCCCCTGGGCGTGGAAGCTGGCGCTCTCGGCCAGGGGTTTCCTGGAGATCAGACAGACGCGCCCTCCCTGTTCCGCCGCACAGAGCGCTGACCAGAGCCCGGTGGCACCGCCGCCGATGACAGCCAGGTCGTATGAACCGATGGCGGACTCTGGCCCGGTCCCGGTCACTACTGACCGGGACCGGTGCCCGGTTCGTCCTCGTGCCGAGCCAGGTCTTCCAGCTCTTCGAGGGTCAGGCCGTCTTCAAGGCCTCTCGCGATGAGGTCGGCTTCACGGTCGATGCCGACGACTTCGGTTGCTTTCGCGGAGAGGTGTGCGCGGTCGAAACTGCCGGCGGTGGCCATCTCGACGGTCATCTGACCGAGCTCGGAGAGGCTGGACCGGCGGAGATCGTCGAGCTCGTCGAGGTGGTCCTTCATCGCCCGGCGCTCCCGCCCGCTCTGCTTGTTGCGGCTGAACAGTCCCATCAGGACCCTTCTTTCGGCTGCTCCGTGGTGGACGGCCCGGCAGCCGGGGGATCAGGCTTCCCGCTTTCCGCCTTTGCCGGTTCCGTCGGCGGGGCCGGGGCGCCGGCGATCTCCTGGCGGAGCGCGGCGATCTGGCCGCGCAGCCAGTTGACGGCCGCTTCGCGAGCCTCGGCTTCGATCTTGTCGGCTTGGGCGGGGGTTGGTCCCCTCAGCTCGGAGGACAACTCGGCGGCTTCGACCGCGGCGGGCTTCTCGGCCGCTGCCTTTTCGGCGGCGGCGATCCGCTGCTCGGCTTCCCGCGCGCTCGCTTCGATCTGCTTCAGGCGGGTCTCGGCGGCGCTCAGCGCTTCGGCCTTGCTTGCCTTCTCGGCCGCGAGCTCCGCTTCGAGAGCGGTGATCCTCGCGGCCGCGGCGGCGTCTTTTGCAGCCGGCACCGATGCGGTCGCTTCCGTGGCCGCGGGCGATCCCGGCGGTGGTGGAACCACGGCCTCGGCCGTAGCCTCACCCGGAGGCGACATCTCGGCGGCGAGTGCGGCGTCGGCCTCGATCTCGGCCGCCTGGTTCCGGACCCAGACGGCGGCAGCCTCGCGGCTCGATGCCGATTCCCGCTGGAGCCTGGCTTCGGCGTTGGCCGCCTTCTCCCCGGCCGCCTTGATCGCGTTCGCGGCGGTGGCAAGGGCGGTGTCGAGCTTCTTCTGGTCGGCCTCGACCTCCCGGGTGATTGCACTCAGTTCGGTCTTGGCGTCGGCCTTGACGGAAGCCCTGGCCGCTTCGGCGGCTGTCTTCGCCTGGCTCTCGCTCGCCTCGAGGCGTTCCGAAAGTGTGTCCAGCGGACTTTTTTCCTGCGGCGGCTCCGGAGCCGCCGCCGGCGTTGCGGACGCTGCCGGGGCGGGAGCGGCCGGAGTCTTCGTGGCCGGCTGCGACGGCTTCTCGGACGAATCCTGGACCGGGGCCTTGGCGGTGGGCTTCGCCCGGTCAGGTGACGGCTTCAGTGTGGCCGGAGCCGAAGGAGTGGGAGCGGTCGCCGAGGGCGGCCGCGGTGCGGGCACCGGGGTGGGCGGCGCGGGCACCGGGGTGGGCGGCGCGGGGTCCGGGCCGGGAAGGGCGGTCTTTGCGTCCCGCTCGGCCTTCGACGGCTTCCGCGGTACGGCCGGAACCTGTTGCCCTGCAGTGTGCTCGCCGGTGGTGGGCAGTGCGTGTTCGGCCGTGTATTCGCCGGTGACGGGGTAGTCGTGCTCGGCCGTGTATTCGCCGGTGACGGGGTAGTCGTGCTCGGCCGTGTATTCGCCGGTGACGGGGTAGTCGTGTTCGGCGCTGTCCGGCTCGGGGGTCTCCCCGGCGGCCAGTGCCTTGAGCTCAGCTTCGACTTCGCTCACTTCGGTGGCCCCGCGGGCCATCAGTGAGTCGTCCCAGTTCCCCTGGACGAACATCCCGAGAACCAGCTCCCCGAGCGCCTCGCGCCGATCGAGGTGAAGCTCTTCGAGCTGCCTCTGTTTCTTCTTCAGGGCACCTTTCCTCATCGTCCGTCCCCATCATTACCGAACTTGGCAGCTCGTACAGGCTTCCCTCCCCGTCGTCTGAGGATTTCGTCATAGGCGAGGACCACCCTCTCGGCCATCCGGCCGGCGGACAGGGCCTCGGAAACCTGCCTTCCCGGAGCCCTCGGGTCGGCTTCGCCTAGCAGGCGAGAAGCAAAGGCCGACCAGGTCGGCAGGTCGAAATCGGAGCAGAGCGTGCCGCTGACGTTGTGCAGAGCGTGCGGGGCGATGCCGACCGGAGTCGAGAGGACGGGCACGTCGCAGGCGAGGCTCTCGAGGCAGGCCAGCCCGAACCCTTCGTAGTCGGAGGTGACCACCACTGCATGGGAGGCGTTGATCCAGCGGGACATCTCATCCGGGGGGATGCCGCCACCCGTGATCACCGCCGCGTCGCATTCGTCGGCCAGCTCCAGGAATCGGTCGAAGCGCTTCTCCGGCCGGGCCGGATCCGCCGGGAAAAAGAGGTATCTGGTATCAGGATCGAGGCCGAGGGCTTGTTTCGCCTCCCGCCTGTCGGATGGGCCGAAGCGTGAAAGGTCGGTTCCGCACGGGAGGACCGCGTTCTTCCCTTCCGTCAGGGGAAGGCCTGCCCGGCCGGCTTCGGTCTCGAACAGGGCCTTCGATACCCCGGCCACGAGGTCGATCCGCCTGGTCAGCATCCGGGACATCGGGCCGACCACGCGGTGACGCACGTCGGTGCCGTGGAAGGTGACGATCAGCGGCTTCGCGCCCGCGAGTTGCGCGCACCAACCGGCGAGGCCGTAATGCGCATGGACCAGGTCGAAGTCGCGCTCCTTGAGGATCTGCCGGATCCGGTGGGTGGCGGGCAGGTAGTTGGACCTGCCCGGCCGGAAGGTGAAGAGCTCAGCCTCTATCCCCAGCTCCCTCATCGCCCCGACCTGATCGACGACCCAGCGGCCGCGCTGCGGAGTCTCCGGGTCGGCACCGAAGTTCATGACCACCAGTACGCGCATCGGCAGAGGTTATCCGGCAATGGCGCACCACATCGCCGTCTGCGCCGCGATCAGGTAGCTGGCATGGACATGGTCAGCTCGTTTCCCATAATCGGTGACCTTGAACTTTCCGGCGCTATTCACAGGTAATGCCAACCTGGATGCAGGGCGGCAACAGCAACTCCTCCAGCTTCTCACCCGGTTTCTCCCAGTCAAGTGTTTCCCGGGTCCGTCCGCCAGGACGGTAGGCCGACTGTTCAACGAATTGTTCCCCTTGGAGCACCCGCGTTGACCCGCCCCGCCTGAGGATCCCCCCAACTCAACCGAAGGAGGTAATCAGATGGTCTATGAAGCGATGGGTTATGCCCATGCGGCCGGCGTCCACCGGGCCGAGATCGTGAAGCGGAAGCTCAGTTGCCAGAGCGGTCAGGGGACGGTCGAGTACGTTGGCCTGATCCTGCTGGTCTCGCTGCTGATGGTCGGCATGGTCGCGGCGATGAAGGGGTTCAGCGGGCGGCAGGGCACGGAACTCGCCGAGCTGATCGTGGACAAGATCCAGTCGGCGGTCGACAAGATCGCGTTCCGCTAGGGCAATCGTCAGTGCCAGCACTTGTTCCGCAATGACCCGGTCAAGTGCTGGCACCCGGTTCTCTTCGAGCTTGCCAGACTGGGGGCATGACAGAACTCCTTCGCAGCTTCGACCGTGGCCCCGCCGACCTGAGGCCGGTGACGATCGAACCCGGATTCGTCTCCAGCGCCGACGGATCCGCTCTGATCTCTGTCGGTGGCACGAGGGTAATCTGCACCGCCTCGGTCTCGACCAAGGTTCCGAAGTGGATGGTCGGCAACGGCGAGGGATGGGTCACCGCCGAGTACGCGATGCTGCCCGCGTCGACCGGCGACCGCAAGGCCCGCGACATCAGCAAGGGCAGGCAGGACGGCCGCGGGGTGGAGATCCAGCGGCTGATCGGGCGGTCCCTCCGGGTCGGCGTCAACTTCAAGGCCCTCGGCGAACGCAGCGTCTACGTCGACTGCGACGTGCTGGAGGCTGACGGCGGCACCCGTTGCGCGTCGATCACGGGCGGATATGTGGCCCTGCATCTGGCACTGGCGGCACTGGTCGAGAGGGGTGAGATCGCGAGCATGCCCCTGACCACCACCGTCGCCGCGGTCAGTGTCGGCATGGTTGGAGGGCTCGCCCTCTGCGATCTCGACTATCCCGAGGATTCGACCGCCGAGGTCGATGCCAACGTGGTGATGACCGGGGAACGAGGGCTGGTCGAGGTCCAGGCGACCGCCGAGCGTACACCGCTCTCCCGCACTTCCCTCGACGAACTGCTCGGTCTGGCCGAGGCCGGCATCGACCAGCTGCGAGAGGCTCAGCTCGCGGCAATCGCTTCTTGATATTCGCCACGCGGAACGCCCACAAAGTGGCCGAGCTCGAGCAGATCCTCGGGATCGACCTCGAATTGCTGCCCGATGAAGTCGAATCGCCGGTCGAAGACGCCGATTCCTTCACCGGCAACGCGCTGATCAAGGCCCGGTCCGCGCGGGAGGCGACCGGCCAGGCCGTGATCGCCGACGATTCCGGGATCGAAGTCAACGCGCTCGACGGACGCCCCGGAGTGTTTTCGGCGAGGTACGCCGGCGAGGGCGCCGGCGACGGCGAAAACCTGGACAAGGTCCTGCGGGACCTCGCGGAAGCCGGTGGGGACCCCGCGGCGCGGTATGTCTGCGTCATCGCCTACATCGACGATGCCGGCGAGGAACACCTCTTCGAAGGAACCTGTGAAGGACGGTTGACCCGGGACATCCGGGGCGACGGCGGCTTCGGATACGACCCGGCCTTCATCCCGGACGAGACCGGCCCGGACGACCAGCGCACGATGGCGGAAGTCTCCCCGGAGGAGAAACACGCGATCAGCCACCGTGGCAAGGCCGTGCGCGACCTCGCCCGGCACCTGGAACTCCAGGTCTGACCGTTATTCCGGCCCGGCTGTAGGCCACAGATTGACCGCGGCGGCGACCCCGACGGCGGCCACCACCAAGCCGTAGCCCGCGTACCCGGCGATGAATGAGCCCAGCGAAGCCAAAGCACATACGGCGACCACGGTCAGCCATGAGACTCGGGCGAGGGACATGCCCGATATGTTGCTACACCGTGGCGGACAACACCGAACAGAACCCCGAACCGGGCACCGTTTCTCAGGCGGAGATCGCCGAGCGGGTGCTCGACAACCTGGCCGAGCTGGAACCCGAGCTCCGGGCGGCGGCCGTTCTCGGCCCCGGCGGGGAGGCCATCGCCTCGACCAGAACCGGCGCGGACTGGCTGGGCGCGGCAAACGAGGTGCTGGCTTCGGTCAACTCGGTCCGCGAGCGCCCGGTGGACAGTGCCCATCTCGCCACCGAGACCGCGGAAGTCTTCGTCGTCCGACAGGACGGGATCAGCCTGGTCGCCGTCACCGGCCGCTTCGTGCTCGCTTCGCTCACCAGCTTCGACATGCGAATGGCTCTGCGTGACGTAAACAGGGGGGCCACCCGTGCTTAAACCCCATCGCGTGGTGATCGACAAGGTCTCCTCTTATGCGGATGAAGCAGCCGCTTTCGTTCGCCGGCGGCGCCATCACCGGCGTTCTTTCATCCGAATCCAGTTCCAGAGCGGAGATGCGCTCGAAGTGGCTTACGGGACCGCCGAAGCCGAGCGCATCGGCGCCGCGGCGGACGCCCTGATCGACCTGAGCTGAGACTTCGCCGCGGGATGGTCCGGACGGGTTAGCAGGAATGCGGGAAAAACGGCGTCCGAATGCGGTGTTACGGTACCGCCATTCCCTAAATCCTTGAGGAGGATTACCACGTGACCAAAGCTGAATTCCTAGAAAAGGTTTCTGAAGACGAGCGCATCGGCAGCAAGAAGGCCGCCGCCGACGCAGTCAACGCAGTCCTCGAAGCGATCACCGACACCCTCACCGGTGGCGGCGAGGTGAACTTCACCGGCTTCGGCAAGTTTCATGTCGCCACTCGCAGCGAGCGCCAGGGCGTCAACCCCCGCACCGGCGAGCGCATCACCATTGCCGGTGGCAAGGTGCCGCGCTTCTCGGCTGGTTCCGCGCTGAAGAAGCAGGTCAAGGGCTGAGCCTCTTCATCGATCAGGCTGCGGCGCTCGTCAGTGAGCGCCGCAGCCAGATCTGCCTCGGGCTGGATCCAGATCCCGCCCACATCGGCAATGCCGCCGTCGATTCCGTCACAACCGGGTCGACCGCGGAAAAGGCGGCGGAAGCCGTTTCCCTCGATTGCCGGCGCATCATCGGCGCCGCCGGAGCGGCATGTGTGGCCGTCAAGCCGCAGCTCGCCTGCTTCGAACGCCTGGGCTGGCCCGGCTGGAAGGCTCTCGAAGAGGTCTGTGGGGCGGCCCGTGAAGCCGGTCTTCTGGTCGTGGCCGATGGCAAGCGTGGTGACGTTCCGGTCTCTGCGAAGGCCTACGGCCAGGCGATGGTCGGTGAGACGGAGACGGCGTTCGGTCCGGTCAACGGCCTGGGAGCCGACGCCTTCACCGCGAACCCGCTCCTCGGCGCCGACGCGCTCGAACCGCTCGTTGCCGCGGCCGAGACGGCCGGTTCCGGCGTGTTCGCACTGGTCCGCACCAGCAACCCCGGCGCCGCCGACGTTCAGGACCTCGAGACCCCGGGAGGCCCGGTCCACGAGCGGCTGGCCGGCCTCGTCGACGATTTCAGCGACCGTCTCGCCGGCGAGGACGGCACCTTGAGCGGGATGGGGGCGGTGGTCGGCGCGACCGCGCCGGAACACATCGCCCGTCTCCGCGAGCTCATGCCGAGGGCGATCTTCCTGATCCCCGGCGTCGGCGCCCAGGGGGGGAGTCCCAAAGACCTCGGGGACGCCTTCAGGCCCGGCCGGGCGGCCGCGTTGATCGCGGCCTCACGTTCGATCAGCGGAGCCGACGACCCGGGACAGGCCGCTGAGGATCTGCGCAGGGCCGTCTGGGACGTCTCCGGTTGATCCTTCCCCGGGCCCGGGCGGGGCACCGGTTTGGCCTGGTTCCCGCTATACAGTTGCGCTGTCTCAAGGTCTCGCCGCCTTGTATCCGCGCAAAGCGTGGATCAAGACGTCGGGACCGATCCATATTTTCTGCCCACCTCCTCGCATGAAGAAAACCTCCCCGATAACCAGGATCCTCGCCGCCCTCGCCCTGGCGGCTGCGGTCGTGCTCGTCTTCGTGGCCGTCTTCGCTTCGACGGGCGGTGACGACGACGGCGACAAGGTCGAGCCGAACCGGAATCCGGTCGGCAAGAAGGAATCCGGCGACAAGGATAAATCCAGGACCGAGGCCAAGAAGTACGAAGTCCAGGATGGGGACACACTGACCGGCATCGCCCAGAAGACCGGGATCCCGGTCAACGAGATCGAGGCCTTGAACCCCGATCTCGATCCGCAGGCGCTGATCGCCGGGCAAGAGCTGAAACTGCGTTGACCGTGGCCGTGAGCCGCTTCACGGGGCCGGTCGTTCATCGCGCGCTCTGGCTGACCGCGATTCTCTGCTGCCTGGCCGCGGGTTTTGCCGGCGTATCGGACGCCGCGAAGCCGGACGAGAGGGAAGGGCCACCGAAGCTCGACGCTCGCGCGTGGATCGTGATCGATGCCCGTACCGGGGAGGCGCTGGCACAGAGCAACGCCGACGAGCGCCTGCCGATGGCCAGTACGACCAAACTCATGACGGCCTATCTCGCGATGCGACGCCTGCCGATGGGGAAGGAAGTCCGGGCGAACGGGTACGACGGCGTCCTCGGCGAGTCCCTGATGGGTCTCGAGGACGGTCAGGAGGTATCGGTCCGCGACCTCCTCTACGGCCTGATCCTGCTGAGCGGCAACGATGCCGCGGTCACCCTGGCCGAGGCGGTGTCCGGCAACGAGCCGCGCTTCGTGGACCTGATGAACAGGACGGCGGTCCGCCTCGGATTGAAGGACACGCACTACAACAACCCCATCGGCCTCGACGGCAGGAGTCACTACACGAGCGCCCGCGACCTGGCCAGCCTGAGCCGGACGCTGATGGAGATGCCGCGCTTCCGGAAGATCGCCTCGTCCCGGACGGCAAAGCTCCGGAGCTACGACCCGCCCCTCGAACTCGAGACGATCAACCGCTTCCTTCTCGACAACTCATGGGCGAAGGGCATCAAGACCGGTCACACCACCAAGGCGGGTTACGTCCTCGCCTCCGACGGCGCCAAACGGGCGACCGAACTGATCGGCGCCGTCATCGGCACCCCGACCGAGTTCTCCCGGGACGCCGAGACCGTGCGGCTGCTCGACTACGGTTTCTCGCTCTACCGGAAGCGGGTTCCGGTGCGGCCCGGCAGGACCGTGGTGGAGATCCCGGTCAAGTATCAGGACGAGGACCTGGCCCTCACCTCCAGGCAGCCGGTGCGTATCGGGCTCATGAAGGGCGAGAAGGCATCGGTCACGACCATGGTGCCGGCCGAAGTCGAGGGCCCGATCAAGAAGGGCCAGCGGATCGGCCGGGCGACGGTCGCGGTCGGCGGTGGCGACGTGATCGCGACGGTGCCGCTCTTTTCGGCGACCGCCGTCGACAAGCCGAGCCTGCTCGACAAGCTCACCGGAAACGTCTTCTTGCTGGTCCTCGTGCTTGCGATTGTCGTCTTCGCCATACTTGGGGTAGCCGCATTGGTCAGGAGGCGGCGCCAGTCAAGGATGAGGAGAAGGTTGCGTAGGGTGGCCAGGAAACAACGATGATCGTCTCGGTGACATTGAACGCCGCGATCGACCGAACGGTCGCGGTTCCGAATTTCCGCCAGGGGCACCGCCACCGCTCGGTGGAAAGCCGGACGGTTCCCGGTGGCAAGGGCATAAACGTAGCCCGGGCACTGGGCCTGCTCGGCCGGCCCGTGATCGCCACGGGTCTGGCCGGGGGCGCGAACGGCGAGCGCGTGATCGAGCAGCTCGGCGAGGAGTCGATCCTCACGGATTTCATCCGTATCTCCGAAGAGACCAGGATCAACCTCGCGGTCATCGACCCGACCTCCGGGGAGCAGACCGAGATCAACGAGCGCGGGCCGACGGTCCGGGGCGACGAACTCGATTCCTTCATCACCCGCCTCGACTACCTGGCGGGAGGGGCGAAGCTCTGCGTCCTGGCCGGGAGCCTCCCGCCGGGCGTCGACATCGACTTCTACGCGCGCCTCGTGACGACCCTCCGGGGCCGGGGCATCCCGGTATTGCTCGACGCCGAAGGTGAAGCTATGTCGGCCGGCATGCGCGCCGGCCCGCACATGATCACCCCGAACCAGCTGGAAGCCGAAGAACTGGTCGGGCACGAGTTCGACGGCGGAGATGAACTGTTCGAAGTGCTCTCCGAGCTGATCGACCTCGGTCCCGCCGAAGCCGCGATCACCCTGCCACAGGGCTGCGTGGCCGTCGTCGGCGAAGGTCCCGAGCAGCGGATGCTGGAAGTGACGATCGATCCGCTCGAGCCGATCTCCACGGTCGGTTCCGGTGACGCCTTCGTCGCCGGGTACGTCGCGGCGCTCTATGACGGCTGGTCACCCGAGCGTTGCCTTTCCTACGGAGTGGCGTGTGGTGCCGAGTCCACACAGCACCTCGGGGCGGGCCGGGTCGACCGTGGCCGCGTCGAAAGCCTGCTCGACAGCGTGAACGTGCGCCAGGTCGAGACCCCCGCCGGTGTCTGACCCCGGTACAGACGGGGTGCCCTCGATCTTGTACGAAATGAGAGTCGGGACCGGCGTCGCCGGAGATATCTTTTCGGCAACGGTTCGGGGCTCTCCTCCCCGGTCATGTGGCAGTAAATGAGCGAGACGTGAATGACATGAGTCATCGTTTTGCTCCCCTCCCTGTTGAGCCCCGGCTTCCTTCCGGCAGCCGGGGCTCTCCAATTGCAGAGGCTTGCAGGGGCTTTGCATCCCGGAGGAAGCCGGGGCCCGAGGCCCTCTAGGATCGGTTCCTGACATCTTGATCCCCGCGAGCGCGGATCAAGGTGGCGAGCCCCTTAGAATCGTCCGACGGGGCACGTAAGCTGCTCCTTTCAACCGCCAGCCCTGGAGGACCTAATTGGAAATTGAGATCGGCCGAGGCAAGAAAGGCCGACGTGCATACGGGTTCGACGACGTGGCAATCGTGCCCTCCCGTCGAACGCGTGATCCGGATGACATCGACATCAGCTGGACGCTGGGTCCGTACCGCTTCGATCTGCCTCTGGTCGCTTCCGCGATGGACGGAGTCGTCAGCCCCGAGACCGCCGTGCTCACGCACAAACTCGGTGGCCTCGGTGTGCTCAACCTCGAGGGAATCTGGACCCGCTTCGAAGACGCCGGGGAGCAGCTTCACCGTGTTGCGGCCGCGCCGAAGGAAGAGGCCACCGCGATCATGCAGGAGATCTACGAGACCCCGGTACAGCCCGAGCTGATCGCCCGTCGCATCGAGGAGATCAAGGCGGCGGGCGCCGTCGTCTGCGGCTCCTTCACCCCCCAGTCAGTGCAGAAGTACTACGAACCCGCACTCGAGGCCGGCCTCGACATCCTGGTCGTCCAGGGAACCGTGATCTCGGCCGAGCACGTCTCGACCACCTCCGAGCCGCTGAACCTCAAGGAATTCATCAGCGAGGTCCCGATCCCGACCGTGGTCGGTGGCTGCGCCTCCTACTCGACCGGGCTGCACCTGATGCGGACCGGCGCCGTCGGCGTCCTGGTCGGCGTCGGGCCCGGTGCGGCCTGTACCACGCGGGGCGTCCTCGGAATCGGCGTGCCCCAGGCCACCGCGATCGCCGACGTGGCCGCGGCCCGCTCCCAGCACATGCTCGAGACCGGGGAATACGTCAACGTGATCGGCGACGGCGGCATGCGCACCGGCGGCGACATCTCCAAGGCGATCGCCTGTGGCGCCGACGCCGTCATGATCGGCTCACCGCTCGCCCGGGCCAAGGAAGCCCCCGGTCGCGGGTATCACTGGGGCATGGCGACCTTCCATTCGTCACTGCCGCGCGGCACCCGGGTGACCACGGTCCAGGACGGCACGATGGAGGAAATCCTCCTCGGTCCGGCCCATACCAACGACGGCACCTTCAACCTGATGGGCGCCCTGCGGACCTCGATGGCCACCTGTGGCTACGAGGACATCCGTTCGTTCCAGCGGGCCGAGGTGATGGTCGCGCCGGCGCTGATGTCGGAAGGCAAGAAACTCCAGAACGAGCAGTCGGTCGGCATGGGATCGAACGGCCGGGCGGCCGTGTCGGCCGGTGTCGAAGTGGCCGACGACTGATGTCGGTCGCCACAACCGAGGAGGTGCTGGTCCTCGACTTCGGGGGCCAGTACTCGCAGTTGATCGCCCGCCGCATCCGGGAATGCGGCGTTTTTGCCGAGCTTCTCCCGATCACCACTTCGACCGAGGGGATCCTGGAGCGGAGCCCGAAGGCGCTCGTCCTTTCCGGTGGACCGGCTTCGGTCCACGAACCGGGGGCACCGGCGCTCCCCGAGCGTCTCCTCGAACTGGGCATTCCGGTCCTGGGCATCTGTTACGGCATGCAGGCCATGGCGCGGAGCCTGGGCGGGAAGGTCGAGGGGGCCGACGCCGGCGAGTTCGGCCGCACCGACCTCGTCGTGACCGGCGACGGCGGCACGCTGCTCGGCGGGCTACCCAGGGAACAGACCTGCTGGATGAGCCATCGCGACTCGGTCTTCGAGGCGCCCGAAGGGTTCACCCCGATCGCGTCGTCCCCCGGGTCACCGGTCGCGGCCCTCGAGGACCACGAGCGGAAGCTCTACGGCATCCAGTTTCACCCTGAAGTCGTCCACACCCCTTACGGCACCGAGGTTCTCACCCGTTTCCTCCGCGAGGTGGCCGGTTGCGTCGAGCGGTGGAACCCGGCCTCAGTGGTCGCCGAGCAGGTGGCGGCGATCAGGGCCCAGGTCGGCGACCGGAACGTCATCTGCGGTCTCTCCGGCGGCGTCGACTCATCGGTCGCGGCCAAGCTCGTCCACGAGGCGATCGGCACCCAGTTGACCTGCGTCTTCGTCGACCACGGGCTGATGCGGGCCAACGAAGGCGAGGAAGTGGTCGAATCGTTCGAGGAGTTCGGCATCCCGCTGGTCCACGTCGACGCAGAGGAGCGCTTTCTCGAGAGGCTCGAGGGCCAGACCGATCCGGAGACCAAGCGGAAGATCATCGGCGAGGAGTTCATCCGCGTCTTCGAAGAAGAGGCACTGAAGCTGGACGATGTCGACTACCTGGTCCAGGGCACGCTCTACTCCGACGTGATCGAATCCGGTGGCAGCGACCACGCAGCGACGATCAAGTCACACCACAACGTCGGCGGCCTGCCCGAGGATCTCGAGTTCGAACTGGTCGAGCCGCTGCGCATGCTGTTCAAGGACGAGGTCCGCGCCGTCGGCACCGAACTCGGCCTGCCCGACCGCCTCGTCTGGCGCCAGCCGTTCCCCGGCCCCGGCCTCGGAATCCGGATCATCGGCGGCGAGGTCAACAAGGAGCGCCTCGACATTCTGAGGTCGGCCGACGCCGTCCTGCAGGAAGAGATCCGGGCCGGAAATCTATACCGCGACCTCTGGCAATCCTTCTGTGTCCTGCCGGCCATCCGCTCGGTGGGGGTACAGGGAGACGGGCGCACCTACGCCTACCCGATCGTGATCCGCGCGGTCACATCGGAAGACGCAATGACAGCAGACTGGGCCCGGCTCCCATACGACCTCCTGGAACGCGTCTCGAACCGGATAATCAACGAGATCCCGGGAGTCAACCGGGTGGCCCTGGACATCTCGTCCAAGCCACCCGCGACGATCGAGTGGGAGTAACGGGTGGGCTTCCCGGCGTAGCGACCTGACTTGCTGCCGCGAAAAGGCAGTGATCCAGGTCACTTCAGGCTCAGGCGTGGTGCCGGTACCCGTGCTGCGCCCACGGATCAACAGTCCTCGCAGGTTCCCTTGAGCGTGATGTCGTGGCGCTGGATCTTGAATCCGTCGCGCTCCGAGACCCGGTGGATCGCCTCTTCGAGCTTCTTGTCCTCGAAGGGCACGACCTTGCCGCAGTCGGTGCAGACGATGTGATGGTGATGGTGCCCTTCGGGATCGACCATCTCGTATCCGGCCGAGTCGCGGCCGACGTCGATCTTCTGGATGAGGCCGAGTTCGTCCATCTGCTCAAGGGCGCGGTAGACCGTGGCCCGGCCGACGCCGTTCAGCTGGTCGTCCAGTTCGAGTGCGGTGACGGCGCAGTCCTGGCTGCCGATCAGCTCGACGACCTTGCGCCGGGAGCCACCGCTGCGGTACCCGGCCTCGGACAGCCGGTCGAGGGCGTACTCGGCCCAGGTCGCGGCCCCTTTCCCGCTTTCCGCGGAGTTACTCATGAACCCACCTTAACGCCCGCGGTCCGTGGCCTCGCCGGCTTCGCGGCCGCCACCGCGGCCAACAGGTAACAGGCGAGCAGCGCGACGACGACCGATGCGCCGGCGGCGGTTCGCAAGTAGTACGACGCGTAGATCCCGGCGATCCCGGCGAGCCCGGCGATCCCGGCGGCGGTCAGCATCATCGGCCCGATCCGGCGGGACACGAGCCGTGCCGCGGCGGCCGGGCCGACGAGGATCGCGGCGACCAGCAGGTTGCCGAGTCCCTGGACCCCGGCCAGCACCGTCACCGCGACGAGGGCGAGGAGCAGGGCGGTGACCACCCCGGGCCGCAGTCCGAGAGATGAGCCGGCATCGCGGCTGAACCCGATGGCGAGCAGGCGGTCGTGGAACAGCCAGAGGACCCCGAGAACGGCGATCGCGATCGCGGTGGTGGCGGCGAGCTGGCCGTCGCCGACCCCGAGCAGGTCTCCGAACAGGAGCGACTGGATTCCCGGTGGACTGTCGGGCGAGAGCGCCATCAGCACACCCAGTCCGAAGAGGGTGGTGACGACGATCGCGATCGCCGTGTCGGCCGCGTCGTCGGCGAACCGGGAGATGATCGCGATGAGCAGCGCTGCCGCGACGATACCGACCGCCCCCCCGAGGAGCAGGGGAGCTCCGAGCAGGGCCGCTCCGACGAGGCCGGGGAACATGCCGTGGGCCAGTGACTCGGCACTGTAGGAGACCTCGTAGAGCACTACCCAGCAGCCGACCGCCCCGCTGATCGCGCCGAGGATTACGATCTCGGCCAGTGCCCGGACGGTCGTCCCGTGGCTGAGGGGCTCCGCGATCCAGTCGATCACCGGTGCTCCTCGTCGTGGTGGTGATGGTGGGCGGGGACGACCCCGAGATCGGGCTGGCCGGGGATCTCGACGATGTGCCCGCCGTAGGTCGCCTCGAGCACCGGCTTGCTGAGCGCCTCGTCCGGCGTGCCGAACGAGATCTGCTCGTGGTTCAGGCAGAGGACCAGGTCCCAGTTCTCCGCCTGTTCGACCTCGTGCGTCGCGATCATCACGGTCCGGCCGGATCCGGCCAGCCGGTCGATCAGGCTCTCCAGGCGCTTCTCGTTGACCGAGTCGAGACCGGTGAAGGGCTCGTCCATGAGCAACAGCTCCGCGTCGGCGGTGAGCGCCCGGGCGATCAGGACGCGCTGGCGCTGCCCGCCCGACAGGTCACCGAACTGGTCGCCGGCACGATCGGCCAGGTCGACTTCGCCAAGGGCCTCGCGGGCCCGTTCGCGCTCGGCCCGGCCCGGGCGTTTCCACCAGGGCAGGCGGGCAAGCGAGCCCATGACCGCCACGTCGAGCGCCGTCACGGGGTAATCGAGCCGGGACCGGTCGGTCTGGGCGACGGTCGCTGTGGTGGCTGTCACCTCGAGCCGGCCGGAGAGCGGGCTCAGCTCACCGAGCAGGGCGCGGAAGAGGGTCGTCTTGCCACCGCCGTTGGGACCGAGGATCCCGACCGCGGTCCCCTTGGGGATCTGGAACTCGAGCCCGCGCAGGGCGAGTTCGCTCCCGTAGCCCAGCGAAGCATGGTCGGCGATGACCGCCGGCTCAGCCACCGGACACCCCGAAGCATCCGAATCGGCCGCCGGACATGCCTCTGACGATCGAATCGGCATTCGCTTCCATCGAACCGAGCCAGGTCTCACCGTCCGATCCGGACGGGCCGAGAGTGTCGCCGTAGAGCGAATACCCGGTGCTGGCGCCGGTATCCCGGGAAACGGCTTCGGCGATGGCGGGGGAGGCCGATTCTTCGGGGAAGACCGCCTTCACGTTCTCCCGGCGGATGGTCTCCTCGAGTTCTGCGAGGTCACCGGCCGACGGCTGGGCCTCGGTCGTCAGGGCCGGGATGACGGTGCCGACCGTCTCGATCCCGAAACGTTCCGTGAAGTATTCGAAGGCGTCGTGGTCGGTGACGATCTTTCGCTCCGACACCGGGACCTTCTTCAGGCAGGTCTCGATGCCTCCGGTCAGCCGGTCGATCTGCCGGTCGAACCGTTCAGCATGCGCGCGGTAGTACGCGGCGTTCCCGGGAGCCGCCCCGGAGAGACCGGTTTCGATCTCCTGTGCCGCGGCGTTCACGTTCACCGGGTCCTGCCACCAGTGGGGATCGAAATCTTCCTCATGGTCATCTTCGTGCGCCTCCGCTTGGTCGTGTTCACCGTGGAGCTGGACCGGCAGGTCCTCGCTCAGGTCGATCACGGTGGCGTCGCTGCCGCCGTCGCGGATCAGGTCTTCCGTCCATTCGTCGAGGTGGCCGCCGGAGCGGAAGATGACGTCGGCGTCGGCCACGGCCGTGACGTCGGAGGGGCGCGGTTCGTACTCGTGGGGATCGGTGTTCG
>CAVOIH010000009.1:0-37353 GCA_963695885.1 uncultured Solirubrobacterales bacterium
TTTGTTGCTTGGTTCAGTTTCGTATTGCTGGGCGGTGGCCATGTCGCCGGCGGCGATCAAGGCGCGGATCCGGGTCGAAGAAACCGCTTCGCCGTCGACTTCGACCAATGGCACCACCCGGGTCTCGAACTCGCTCCGTTCGGAGAGCATCCCGGGTGTGCCCCTGGCCTTGGCGCCGAAGCGGAAGTTCTCGCCGACCGACACCTTCTCGGCGCCGAGCTTCGCGATCAGGATGTCCTCGATGAACTGTTCCGCGGTGATCCGGGTGAAGGCCTCGTCGAAGTTGATCACGATCATCTCGTCGATACCGATCCCGTCGAGGACGTCCCGCTTGATTCCGAACGGCATCAGAAGCTTGGGCGCAGCGGATGGATGGAGCACTTCGAGCGGATGGGGGTCGAAGGTCAGTACCGTGCCGGCCCCCTGGATCACTTCCCGGTGGCCGACATGGACCCCGTCGAACGTCCCGATCGCGATGTGGCGGGGCCGGTGCTTGGCGTCCGCCAGGGCCGTGACCTTGATCATCCCTGCGGCTCCAGCACCACTTCAGCCTTCAGTTTGTCTCCAGCTCGGCTCGCCACGGCCGTCAGGTTATCCCCGTTGACCAGCAGGACCGGTTCCCCTTCGGGGATCGCCTCGCCGGCCGGCAGACTCTGGCCGTATCCGACGGTGACCGCCTCGACCGGCGTGATCTCGACCCGCGGCAGGAACGAAAGCGCCTCGAGGGGAGCGAGCACCTCGCCCGCCCGGTCGATGCCGATCGGGCCGACCGCGGTCCGGCGGAGAGTCTCGCAGTAGGCGTCGCCGAGGGTCTCAATCAGGGTCCGCACATATGTGCCCGAGCTGCATTCGATCTCGAAGGTCGCCCGCTCATCGTCGCTCTCGAGCAAGTCGGCGCGCAGGATGTTGACGGTCCGCACCGGGCGGTCGGGGTCGTCTTCTCCGCGGTGAGCCCGCTTGTAGAGCCGTTCTCCGCCAACCTTGACCGCCGATGTCATCGGGACCATCTGCTCGATCTCACCGGTCGGCAGGGTCAGATCGGCCGGGATGACGCCGGTCTGGGTCAGTTCGCCGTCGCTGTCACCGGAGCTCGAACGCCACCCGAGGCGCGCGGTCGCGACGTACGTCTTGGACAGGCCGAGCAGGTACCGCTGGAGCCGCGTCGCCCGGCCCAGGAGGACCGTGAGTACTCCGGTCGCGAACGGGTCGAGCGTGCCGGCGTGGCCGGCCTTGCAGCGGCGCTCGCGGCGGATCTGTGCCACGACGTCATGGGACGTGACGCCGGCCGGTTTGTCGAAGACCAGGATGCCCAGGTCTTCAGGCTTCAGGCTGTTCCTCGAGAGCACCGCAGAGTTCGGAGACGATCTCTTCGAATTCGAGCTCGGTCGAGCAGCCGGCGGCGCGTACGTGGCCCCCGCCGCCAAAACGCCGGGCAAGAGCGGAGACGTCCGTGTGGTCGTCGCCCGCCCGCAGGCTGATCTTGCGTGCCGCCCGCCCGCGGCTGACCTGGTCGCGGACCACGGCGGCGACCCGGATGCCGTCCACGGACCGCAGGTGGTCGATGATCCCCTCGGCCATCTCCTCCCCGGCTCCGGCCAGGTCATAGTCCTCGGCCGAGATGTACGTGGTGATCAGCTGTCCGTCGCAGCGGAGTTCGATCTTGTCGAGCGCGCGGCTCAGCAGGCGCAGCTTCTCGATCGGCATGCTCTCGTACAGGCGCCGGTTGACGTCGTCGATGTCGACGCCGGCGCGGACCAGTGCCGCCGCGACCTCGAGGGTGCGGGCGTCGGTGTTGTCGTACATGAACTTGCCGGTGTCGGTGATTATTCCGATGTAGAGCGCCCGGGCGATCGAGGCGCTGATCTTGACGTCCAGCAGCAGAGCCAGTTCGTACACGATCTCGGCGGTACTCGACGCACCCGGGTCGACCAGGTTGAACGAACCGAATTCGGTGTTGTCGTGGTGGTGGTTGACGTTGACCACGCATTTGCCGCCGTCGCGCAGGAAGTCGACCGGCATCCGGTCGATGTTGCCGCAGTCGAGGAAGATCACGACCCGGTCGCGCAGGTCGGCGGGCGGCTCGTGAAACACGCCTTC
The DNA here is from genome assembly GCA_963695885.1 of uncultured Solirubrobacterales bacterium. Lineage (GTDB taxonomy): Bacteria > Actinomycetota > Thermoleophilia > Solirubrobacterales > 70-9 > 67-14. The sequence continues at coordinate 2,098 of CAVOIH010000009.1, forward strand.
GAGAGGCAGGTGGCGGTATTCGATCGGCAGCGGGAACTCCTTGGCTGCCAGGAACATGGCCGAGTCCTTGCCGAGAGTCTCAAGGATCTGGTGCATGCCGAGCAGGGACCCGAGGGCGTCGCCGTCCGGACCCTCGTGGGTGGTCAGCAGGAACTTGCCGTTCTCACAGATCAGGTCGGCGATCTCCTGGGGGTCACCCCGGACCGCCTTCCTGCCGGTGTCAGTTGCCAGGTTCATCGCGCCCCGTTCCGGGTTCGGACTCGGCATCGGCGTCGAGCAATGCGGCGATCCGAAGCCCGGTTTCCACGGATTCATCGTATTCGAAGGTCAGGGTCGGCGTGTGCTTCATCGACGTCTCACGGGCGACCCGGCCCTGGATCAGGCCGTGGGCACGCTTCAGACCGGCGAGCGCATCTTCGCGCGCATCTTCGCCGCCGAGGACGGTCACGAAGACCTTGGCGTGGCGCAGGTCGGGGCTGGTGTCGACCGAGTTGACGGTGACCATGTCGAGCCGCGGATCGCTCAGGTCCGAAGTGATCGTGTCGCTGATCACCTGGCGCATCACTTCGTTGACTCGACGCATCCTGGAAATTGCCACTGAAGTCCTAACTGAGGGTCTGCTCGACCTGTTTGGTCGAGAAGAATTCAAGTACGTCGCCGACCTTGACGTCGGCGTAGCCGGCCAGAACGATGCCGCAGTCCTGACCCTCCTCGACCGTTTGTACCGCATCCTTGAACCGCCGCAGCGAATCGAGCTTGCCGGTCCAGATGACCGTGCCTTCCCGCACCAGGCGGACCTGGTCGGTGCGGCCGATCTTGCCTTCGGTGACGACGCTGCCGGCGATCCGGCCGATCTTCGAGGCCTTGAAGATCTCGCGGACCTCGGCCTCGCCGAGCGCTTCTTCGACTTCAACCGTGTCGAGCATGCCCTCCATCGCGTTTCGCAGGTCCTCGGTGATCTTGTAGATGACCGAATAGGAGCGGACGTTGACGCCTTCGATCTGGGCGGCACGGCGCGCATCGCTGAGCGGACGCACGTTGAAGCCGATGATCACGGCGTTCGAGGCCGAAGCGAGCATCACGTCGGATTCGGTGATCCCGCCGGTCTGGGCCCGGATGATGTTGATGCTGACCTGCTCCTGGGGCACCTTGGCGATCTCGTCCTGGAGCGCCTCCAGCGAGCCGGCCACGTCGGACTTGAGCACGATGTTCAGTTCCTTCAGGTCGCCGGTCTGGGCGCGGTCGAAGATCTCCTCGAGCGTGACCTTGCGCGCCGAACGGCGGGCGATGGTCTCGGCCTTGAGTCGGTTCAGGCGCTCCTGGGCCATCTGGCGGGCGCGGCGGTCGTTCTCGACGGCGGTGACGAACTCACCCGCCTCGCAGACGCCGTCGAACCCGAGGACCTCCACGGGCATGCCGGGGGTCGCTACGTCGACCTTCTCGCCGAGGTAGTCATGCATGGCACGGACCTTGCCCCAGACCGCGCCGGCGACGACCGAGTCGCCCACCCGGAGGGTTCCGCGGCTGACCAGGACCGAGACGACCGGTCCCCTTCCGGGATCCAGCTTGGACTCGATCACGGTGCCCGACGCCGGAGCGTCGGGATTCGCGCCGAGTTCTTCCAGCTCGGTCACGAGGATGATCATGTCGAGCAGGTTGTCGAGGCCTTCGTGGGTCTTCGCGGACACGTTGCAGTAGATCGTGTCGCCCCCCCATTCCTCGGGATTGAGCCCGTCGGCAGCCAGGTCGGTGCGGATGCGGTCCGGGTTCGCGCCCTCCTTGTCTATCTTGTTGACGGCGATCAGGATCGGCACGTCGGCGGCCCGGGCGTGATCGATCGCCTCCCGGGTCTGCGGCATGACGCCGTCGTCAGCGGCGACGACGATCACGGCGACGTCAGTGACCTGGGCGCCGCGGGCACGCATCGCGGTGAAGGCTTCGTGTCCCGGCGTGTCGAGGAAGGTGATCGTATGGTCGGCGTGGTGCACCTGGTAGGCACCGATGTGCTGGGTGATGCCACCGGCTTCGCCGGCGGCGACCTCGGTCTCGCGGATCGCGTCCAGCATTGAAGTCTTGCCGTGGTCGACGTGGCCCATGATGGTCACGACCGGCGGGCGCTCCTCCAGTGTGTCGTCGGCGTCGTCGAACTCGGGTGGCGGAGCCTCTTCCTCGGCGGCGGAGACGATCTCGATCTTCCGGTCGTACTCCTCGGCGATCGCCAGCACCGATTCGTCGGTCAGGGTCTGCGTGAGCGTCGCCATCTCGCCCATCATCATCAGCTTCTTGATCAGCTCGGCCGAGCTCAGGCCGAGCAGCTCGGCCAGGTCACGGACGGTGACACCCGAGCTGACCGTGGTCGCGACCGGTTCGGCCGGATTCGTATCGACCGGCGTGGGTTCTTCGAGCAGTGGGCGCCGGCGGCGTCCTCCCCTCCTGCGCGGCGGGCGCTGGGGCGGCGGGCCGCCGCCCTGCTCGCGGCGGGAAGCCTGCGAATCGATGACGACCCGGCGGCGCTTGGCGGGCTTCCCGACAGCGGCGGCCCCGTTTCCCGCGGCCGGAGCCGAAGTTGACGACTTGACGGGGGCGCTCGAAGCAGGAGCTTTGGCAGCCGGCTTGGCGGCGGTGCCCGTCTTCGCGGGCTCCGCGTCGGCGGGAGCCTTAGACGGGGTGGCCTTCGCGGCGGGCTTTGCGGGCTCGGCTTTGGCGGTGCCGGTCCTGGCGGGCTCCTTGGGTTCAGCCTTCTTCGGCGCAGCCTCCGGCGCCTTCGCGCCGGGCTTTCCCAGAGGATCCTTCTTGGCCGCGGCGGTCTTCGGCGCCGATGATCCCTTGCCGTTGGTCGAGGCGAGGGCCTTCTTGGCGTCGGCTTCTTCAACGCTAGACGCGGCGGCCTTGGCTTCGATCCCGGCAGCTTTCAGCGCGGCCAGCAATTCCTTGCTGGTTACGCCCGCTTCCTTGGCTATTTCGTGAACGCGCTTCTTGCTCACTCGTCCTGGCTTTCTCCGTCAACCGGTACAGCTTCTTCTTCGACTTCCGCTACAGCTCCAGCTTCTTCAAGAGCCCCTTCAACTTCCTCTTCCGCCGGAAGTTCTTCAGCGACCGCTTCGGCTTCAACCTCCTCGGCAACTTCAGCTTCTTCTTCAACGGCCTCCTCTTCGTCTTCGGCCTCTTCGGCACCGATTTCGGCTTCCGCTCCGTCTTCGGCCTCTACTTCTTCTTCGACCGACTCTCCGGCATCTGCGGACCCGTCGCTCGGCTCGACGAAGTCGGCCTCTGCTCCCGCCACCAGCGCGGTCACTTCGGCTTCATCCGAATCGGGGTCGGCCAGGGTGGCGATCTCGGCGTCGCCGAGGCCGGCGAGCACGCCGACGTGGCTGGTCGTGAAGCGGGAAAGCGCCTGGTGCTGCGGCAGGCCGCAGTAGGTCGATCCGGCGATCGCCGCGTTCGGGCAACGGCGGCCGGACGACAGGACCGCCATGCAGCGGCCGTCGAACTCCTCTTCACCGTCGTATTCCATCGAGCTCTCGTCCTTTGCAAACTCGCTCTCGGACTTGATGTCGACCCGCCAGCCGGTGAGGCGGGCGGCGAGACGGGCGTTCTGGCCGTCACGGCCGATCGCCAGGGACAGCTGGTCGTCCGGCACGACGACGGTCGCCTGCATCTCTTCGTCGTCGACCAGGACCTCGCGGACACGGGCCGGCGAAAGCGCCTTGGCGACGAACCGGGCAGGTTCCTCGTTATAAGGAATGATGTCGATCTTCTCGCCGCGCAGCTCGGACACGACCATGCGGACGCGGGAGCCACGGGGGCCGACGCAGGCGCCGACCGGGTCGACTCCGTCGGCGTGGGAGACCACGGCGATCTTCGAGCGGTAGCCCGGCTCGCGGGCGACGCCGACGATCTCGACGAGCTTGTCGGCGATCTCGGGGACTTCGAGTTCGAAGAGGCCCTTGATCAGCTCCGGTGAACGGCGCGAAACGACGATGCTCGGGCCCTTGGTCGACTCGGATACGTCGGTGATCACGGCCTTGACGCGCATTCCGTGGTCATAGCGCTCGCTGTAGACCTGCTCCGACTTCGGCAGCAGGGCTTCGACGCGCTCACGGAGCTGGACCAGCGTGTACCGCTTGTCCGACTGCTGGATGAGTCCGGTGATCAGCTCGCCGACACGGTCGCGGTACTCGTCGAACATCATCTGGCGCTCGGCCTCGCGGATCCGCTGGTAGATGACCTGCTTGGCGGTCTGGGCCGCGATCCGGCCGAAGTCGTCGGGCGTGACGTCCCTGGTCTCGATCTGGTCCTCATACGGGGCCAGCATCTCGGGATCGAGTTCGGGTTCCTCCGGCTCGCGCATCTCGCCGGTCTCGGGGTCGATCGTGCGTTCCTGCTCGGCGATCGCCTCGGTAAGGAGCTTGTCTTCGAGCTCGGCCGGGAGGATCAGTTCGAACACGCGGAAGTCGCCGGTCTCGTGATCGAGATCGACGCGGGCGTACTTGGCCGAGCCGGGGCTCTTGCGGTACGCCGAGAGCAGCGCATCGGCCAGAGCGTCCATCAAGGTTTCCGCGGAGATGCCCTTCTCCTGTTCAAGCACCTTTACGGCGTCGACGATCTCCTGGCTCACTTAGTTGGCTCCTTTGGAAGTTTCTGGTGCTAGATGGGAACGTTTGATGTTCCCGTACGGAATATCCACGACTGCGTTGTCGTAGCCGAGCTTCAAATCTTCATCCGAGGCTTCGAGGATCGTCCCGGTGAACTTGCGACGGTCCTCGATCGCGTCTTCGGTCTCGACCTTCGCCCGGCGCCCTTCAAATCTCCTGAAATGTTCAGGCTTTGTCAACGGGCGTTCCGGCCCCGGAGACGAGACTTCCAGGGTGTGGTCGATCAGCAGTTCGTTCAGACCCGTTGTGACCTTCCGGCAGATCTCCAGATTCACTCCGTCGGGATGGTCAACGTAAATGCGCAGGGCATCACCGCCGGCCGGTTCCACGGCCAGAAGTTCGATGTTCTCATCGACTTCTCTGAGACGTCGTTCGATCTCGATAGGAGTTGCCTTCATGTGAGTTCCGGGGAGCAATTGAGCCAAAAAAAAGCGGGCAGGGCCCACTTCAAGACGCAACCTGAAAAGAAAAGCTCTCGCCAGTATAGCCCGACACGAGCGCCGGGCCAACCCCTTCAGACGTCGATCAGGATCGTGACCGGGCCGTCGCCGGTCATCTCCACCCGCATGTCGGCGCCGAAGACGCCCCGTTTCGCTTCGAGGCGCTCGCAGACATCTTCATACAATCCCCGCGCCTCGTCGCCGGAAGCCGCCTCCTTGAAGCCCGGACGGTTCCCGCCCGAAGTATCGCCGTAGAGGGTGAACTGGCTCACGCAGAGGATCTCACGGTCGCCGACGGATTCGTTCATCCGGCCGTCTGCGTCCTCGAAGATCCTCAGCTTCGAGATCTTCGCGGCCATGCGTTCCGCCTGGTCCGGCCCGTCGGTGCGGCGGACACCGAGCAGCACCAGCATCCCGGCACCGATCCGCGAGACCTCTTCTCCGCCGACCCGGACCGCGGCGGCGCTGACCCTCTGCACCACGGCCTTCATGCGTCGCGGGTCTCCCGATGGATCGAAAGCGCCCGGTCGAGGATGCGGTCGGCGATCACCGTCTTCGTGGCACGATCGACCGTTTCCGAAGAGTCGTGGGTGATCAGCGTCACGGCATTCTCCTCCGAGTCGAAACCGATTCCCTCCTGCGACACGTCATTGAGGACGATCAGGTCCAGGCCCTTGCGCTCGAGCTTGCCGGCCGCCCGGGCCTCGGCGTCTCCCCCGTGCTCAGCGGCAAAGCCGATCACGGTCTGGTTGACGTTGCTGCTGAGCGCGGCCAGGATGTCCTCGGTCGGTTCGAGGTCGAGGCTGATGCTCTCGCCCGCCCGGGTCATCTTCGACTCGGACCGGACCAGCGGCCGGAAGTCCGCCGGGGCGGCGGCCATGAAGAGGAACTCGCTCCGGGGAAACAGGCGGAGGCACGCCGCCGAGAGCTCAGCGGTCGTCTCCACGTTCACCCGCTCGACTCCGGCCGGAGTGACCAGCGACACGTTGGCCGCGACCACCGTGACGGCGGCCCCGCGGGCCGCTGCCCTTTCGGCGAGGGCGAATCCCATGCGGCCGCTCGATCGGTTCCCGATGTAACGGACAGGATCGATCGGCTCCCGGGTCCCGCCTGCCGTGACCAGGACCTTCACGCCACTCAGATCACCAAACACGCCGTCTCCGCCCAGAGCGGCTTCGACCCGCCGCAGCAGCTCGGCCGGATCGGGCAGCCGCCCCACCCCGTATTCACCCTTCGATGCGAGGCTGCCTTCGTCCGGGTCGATCACGTCGATGCCCCGTTCGCGGAGCGTGGCCAGGTTGGCCTGGGTCGCGGGGTCCTCATACATGCGGTTGTTCATCGCCGGCGCGACCAGGCGCGGCGCCTCGCAGGCGAGGAAGGAAGTGGTGACGATCGAGTCGGCCTGGCCCGTCGCCAGCTTGGCCAGGGTGTTGGCCGAGGCCGGAGCGATGAGGTAGACGTCGGCCGACTCGACCACCGCGAGGTGGCCGATCGGGTCGTGCCCGGGCAGGGTCTCGCCCGGAAAGGTGCCGCGCATCGGGTCGCGTTCGAACTCTGAGGTCAGCACCGGCGCGCCGAGGATTCCTTCAAAGGTGTCGGGGCCGATGAACTTCCTCGCCGATGCGGTCATCAGCACCCGGCAGACATGGCCGGCTGAAGTGGCGAGGCGGACGAACTCGACCACCTTGTAGGCCGCGATCCCGCCGCTCACCCCAAGCAGGATCTTTGCCATACCGATTTCCTTACCAGTGATGTCCGGTTAGCTGCGGTACTCGTACTTGAGCTTGCCCTCGGCGACTTCTTCGAGGGCGAGGGTCAGCGGACCCTTGCCGGGCTCTGCCGGAACCATCGGCGGCGGGTAGTCCCCGTAGCCTCCTTCCTGGAGGCTCTGGTAGTAGCTGTTGATCTGGCGCGCACGGCGCGCGGCAACTACGACAGCGGCGTAATGAGAGTCGGTGTGCTCGAGAAGGTGGTCTACGCGGGGCTTGATCATTGACCTGATTCTGACAGGTCGCCGGTCACAATGGCCTCGAGTTCGTCCGTCGCACGCTCGAGGTCGTCGTTTATCACCTGGTGGTGGAAGTGCTCCTTGGCCGCGAGCTCGATCTTGGCGACCGCCAGGCGGCCGGCGATCGCCTCGGTCGAATCGGTGCCGCGGGTGGCGAGTCTCGCTGCCAGCGTCTCGAACTCCGGTTCGGGCGGAGCGATGAAGACCTGAATCGCCTCGGGCATGGTTTCCCTGATCTGCTCGGCCCCCTGGATCTCGATTTCGAGCACCACCGGATGGCCACCCTCGACCCCACGGTCGACTTCGGAGCGGAGCGTCCCGTACTGGTTGCCGCCATAGGCGGCGTGCTCGAGGAACTCGCCGGCGGCGACGCGACGGTCGAATTCCTCCGGGGTGAGGAAGTGGTAGTCGACGCCGCCTTGCTCGTCCTTCCGGGGGCTCCTGGTGGTCGCGGAAATCGAGAGCAGGAGCTCCGGCCGGCGTTTCAGGAGCATGCCGATCAAGGTCCCCTTGCCGACCCCGGAAGGACCGGTGATCACGAAAACCCTGGCTGGGGCCGGCGGCACTTCTCTAGCGGCGCAGCAGGGTGACGAGTTCGCCGCGCTGCCGTTGGGAAAGCCCGCCGATCGTCTTGGCCGGGGAGATCCGGCACTGGTTCAGCACCCGGTTGGCCTTGACCCGCCCGTATTTCGGCACCGCCAGGAGCATGTCGAAAACCTTGGCGGTCATCACGTAATCCGGCGGTGAATCGAGCAGGTCGTGGATGGTCTTGCGGCCGGCTTTGAGGTCCCGCTTGAGCTGGGCCCTGGCGGTCCTGATGTCGTTCGCCCTCCTGAGCGCTTCCATGCGCTGATCCAGAGATCTTTCGGGGGCTTCGGGGGTGCTCGGAAGGGTCTTCGGGGACGCAGGCATCGAGGCGGCGAGTATAGCCACCCAGCCGCTCAGGGATTGGCGAAAGTCCCCCGTTTCGGCCAAATCCACCTAAACCTCAACTCAAGGTTGAAGCCTGAGCCTCGGCGAGTGAGGCGAACCCGCGGCGTCTCAGGGCGCGTTCGAGGCCGTTTTTCACCACGGTGCCGGCGCGGGGGTCGCGAAAGTTCTCGGTGCCGACCGCCACGACCCTGGCCCCGGCCAGGATGAAATCGAGCGCCGATTCGCCGTCTTCGATCCCGCCCATGCCGACCACCGGGATACCGGTGGCCTGCGAGACCGCCCGGACCTGGGCCAGCGCGACCGGCCGAACCGCCGGGCCCGACAGTCCGCCCCCACCGGCTCCGAGCCAGACGCGCCCGTGGACCGGGTCGATCGCCGTCGCCTTGAGGGTGTTGATCAGCGAGACCGCGTCCGCCCCGCCCGCCTCGGCCGCCACTGCCACCTCGTGCGGGTTGGCCACGTTCGGGGTCAGCTTGGTGATGATCGGCAGGTCGGTCAACGGGCGGAGCACCTTCATCAGGCCTTCGGTCTCGGCCGGCTGCTCGCCGACGATCAAGCCCGAGTGGACGTTGGGGCAGGATACGTTCAGCTCGATCCCCGCGACGCCCTCGACCGCCGACACGGCTTCGACCAGCTCGATGAACTCCCCCGCGCTGTCGGCCATGACCGAAACGATCAGGGGGACCGGCAGCGCGGTGAACTCGGGCAGGAGGCCGGTGAGGAAGTCGTCGAGCCCGGGGTTCGGCAGGCCGATCGAGTTGATCATTCCCGCGGGCGTTTCCCACAACCGGTGGGGCGGGTTGCCGGTCCGCGGATGGCGGGTGATCGTCTTCGAGACATAGGCGGCGAACGGGAACTCCCCGATGACCGCGTCACCGAAAGCCCTTTTGGCCGCGACCGCATCGAAGGTGCCCGAACCGTTCAGGACCGGGCTGCCCAGTGGGATCCCGCAGAGGTCCGTAGACAGGTCAATCGTCATTTGGATCGGGTCCTGACGTCTTCCTCCACGCTTCGCGCGGAGGAAAGGCGGTGCGCCCCCTGGGCCGCCTCGCCGGCCATCGCGGTCGTGATCTCGTCACCGCGGACGACCGGCCCGTCGACGCAGAGCCGGAGGTATCCACCGCCGGACTTCGGGACCGCGCAGCCGAAGCAGGCTCCGTAGCCGCAGGCCATCGGCGACTCGAGCGCCAGCTCGACCGGCACCCCGTGCTCGGCGGCCAGCACCCGGACCGCCTCGAGCATCGCCGGGGGCCCACAGGAATAGATCACCGCGCCACCGGTGTCGTCGCCGGTCAGGATCTGGAGCAGGAGGTCGGTCACGAATCCGGGGTGCCCGGCATGTCCGTCTTCGTAGGCGAGCCGGATCTCCTCGCATCCGAAGAGCTCGTCGACCCCACCCGAATGGGCCTGGTCGCGGAAGCCGAGCAGGGTGCGCGTGGGCACGCCCCGGCTGACCAGGTGCCGCCGCAGCACCGCCATCGGGGCGATCCCGATGCCGCCGCCGACGAGGACCGCACCGAATGCGTCCGGGTTCAGCTCCTTCGGCATCGAGAACGGGCGGCCGAACGGCCCGGCCAGCCCACAGCCGTCGCCACTGCCGAGCTCCGCCATCAGGGTCGTGCCCGGGCCGACTTCGTCGATCAGGAACTCGAGCCGGAGGCTGCCCCTGGTCCCGAGGGTTCGGGCGACCGAGATCGCCCGCGGAAGGAACGGGCGGCCCGCAAATCCGGGCGGGGTGCCGGTCGTACTCAGCATGTAGAACTGGCCGGGAGCGGGTACCGGGCCCTCTTCGTCGATCAGGGTGAAGATGCGGTAGCCGCCGGCCGCGTGGCTCTCGGCGACACGGCACTCCCGCCGGTTGTAGGGTGCCAGGGGGCGCTCAACCGGCATGGAGCTCCTGGAGCGAGAGGACCTCCGAGGGCCCCTGGAGCCTTGCCGCGACGGCCCGGACCGCGGCCGACGCGCCGGTCATGGTCGTGATGCAGGGAATCCCGTGGCGCACCGCGGCAGCCCGGATCTCGGCCCCGTCGACCCGCGCCCCCGAACCGGTCGGGGTGTTGATGACGAGGTCGCAGGAGCGGTTCTCGATCAGGTCCACCACGTGGGGCGAACCCTCGGCGATCTTCTTGATCGGCTCGACCGGGACGCCCATGCGGGAGATCGCCTGGGCGGTGCCGCCGGTCGCGACCACCTCGAAGCCGAGGTCGTGGAAACGGGTCGCGAGCTGGGTCGCGGCCGCCTTGTCGGTGTCAGTCACCGAGATGAAGACCGTGCCGGACTCGGGCAGGGACACACCGGCCGCGGCCTGGGCCTTGCCGAAGGCGGTCGGGAAGTCGGGGCCGATGCCGATCACCTCGCCCGTGCTCTTCATCTCCGGGCCGAGCACCGAGTCCGCACCCTGGAAGCGCGAGAACGGCAGCACCGCCTCCTTGACACTAACGTGCTCGCCGTTTCCGTCGGGCAGGTCCTGGCCGGCGAGCTTCTGGCCGAGCATGATGCGCGAGGCGATCTTCGCCAGCGGTGCACCGACCGCCTTCGAGACGAACGGCACGGTACGGGAGGCCCGCGGGTTCGCCTCGATCACGTAGAGCCCGCCGTCGGCGATCGCGAACTGGACGTTGATCAAGCCGATCACGCCGAGTTCCATGGCGATCGCGGTGGTGGCGTTGCGGATCTCGTCGAGCATGTCGTCGCCGATGCTCATCGGCGGCAACACGCAGGCGGAGTCACCGGAATGGACGCCGGCCTCCTCGACGTGCTGCATGATCCCGGCGACGAAGACCTCATCGCCGTCGCAGAGCGCGTTAACGTCGATCTCGATCGCGTTCTCGAGGAAGCGGTCGAGCAGGAGCGGGTGCTCGGGCGAAGCCTTGACGTGGGCCGAGAGATAAGCCTCGAGGTCGGCCTTGGAATAGCAGATCTCCATCGCCCGGCCGCCGAGGACGAAGGACGGCCTGACCAGCAGGGGGAAGCCGACCCGGTCGGCGATCACGCCTGCTTCGGTGGCGGACAGGGCGGTGCCGTACGGCGGGGGCTTGATGCCCAGCCGGTCGATCAGGTTGCCGAACTTGGCCCGGTCCTCGGCCGCGTCGATCGCCTCGACCGGTGTGCCGAGCAGCTTGATGCCGGCATCCTTCAGGCCTTGCGCCAGCTTGAGCGGTGTCTGGCCACCGAACTGCACGATCACGCCTTCGGGCTGCTCGACCTCGCAGACGGCAAGCACGTGTTCGATCGTCAATGGCTCGAAGTAGAGGCGGTCCGAAGTGTCGTAGTCGGTGGAGACCGTCTCCGGATTGCAGTTGATCATCACCGCGTCACGGCCGCACTCGCGCACGGTCATCGCGGCGTGGACGCAGCAGTAGTCGAACTCGATGCCCTGCCCGATGCGGTTCGGCCCCGCGCCGAGGATCACCACCGAGGGCTTGCCGCCCCGGCGGACCTCGGAAGGAGACCCCTTCTGTTCATGGGAGGAGTAGTAGTACGGCGTCGCCGCCTCGAACTCGGCACCGCAGGTATCAACCGAGTTGTAGATGCGCTCGAGCCCCTCCGTGCCGTCGCCGTCCGCCGCCAGGGAGGACAGCTCTCTCAGGAACCAGGGATCGATGTGGGTGCGTTCATGGACCGCCTCCACCGGAATGCCCCGCTCGAATGCAGCCAGGACGAGGTCGATCCGGTCGGGGGTCGGTGTCGAAAGCGCGGCGAGGATACCGTCGTCGGTGCCGGGGACCTCGCAGACCGAGTCGAGTTCCCGCGACTGCATCGCCTTGTCGAACGACTCGCGGAAGGTCCGGCCGATCGACATGACCTCCCCCACGCTCTGCATGTGGGTGGAAAGGCGCTCGTCGGTGCCGGGGAACTTCTCGAAGGCGAACCGCGGGATCTTGGTGACCACGTAGTCGATGGTCGGCTCGAAGGAAGCGGGCGTCGCCCGGGTGATGTCGTTCGGGATCTCCTCGAGGGCATAGCCGACCGCGAGCTTGGCCGCGATCTTGGCGATCGGGAACCCGGTCGCCTTGGAGGCAAGGGCCGAAGAGCGCGAAACCCGGGGGTTCATCTCGATGACGACGATCTCGCCATCGGCCGGATTCACCGCGAACTGGACGTTCGAACCGCCCGTCTCGACCCCGACCGCGCGAATCACCTCGATCCCGATGTCGCGGAGCGACTGGTAGACCGGGTCGGTCAGCGACTGGGCGGGCGCCACCGTGATCGAGTCGCCGGTGTGGACGCCCATCGGGTCGACGTTCTCGATCGAGCAGATGATCACGACATTGTCGTTCCTGTCGCGCATCACCTCGAGCTCGAACTCGCCCCAGCCGATTACCGATTCCTCGACCAGCACCTGGCCGATCGGGCTGGCGGCCAGTCCTTCCGAAACGACGGTCTCGAGTTCGTCGCGGGTCGCGGCGATGCCGCCGCCCTGTCCACCCATGGTGAAGGCCGGCCGGATGATGGCGGGAAGCGACGCACCGCCATGGTCGAACGACTCGAGGGCTTCTTCGACGCTCTCGACGGTGATCGACCAGGGGATGCGAATGCCGGCGTCGTTCATCACCTGCCGGAAGACCTCACGATCCTCGCCGCGGATGATCGCGTCGCGGTTGGCACCGATCAGCTCGACCCCGAACTTCTCGAGGGTGCCGTCGGCCGACAGGTCCATCGCCAGGTTCAGGGCGGTCTGGCCGCCGAGGGTCGGCAGCAGGGCGTCAGGCCGTTCCTTGTCGATGATCGCGGCGACCGGACCTGGGAGCAGCGGCTCGACGTAGGTCGCGGTGGCGAACTCGGGGTCGGTCATGATGGTGGCCGGGTTCGAGTTGACCAGCACGACTTCGTAACCCTCTTCCAGCAGGACCTTGCAGGCCTGGACCCCGGAGTAGTCGAACTCGGCCGCCTGGCCGATGACGATCGGTCCGGATCCGATCAGCATGATCTTCTTGATGTCCTCGCGGCGGGGCATCAGGCAGAACGTTCGGATGTTCGGGCCAGTTCGAGGAAGCGGTCGAAGAGATGGCGGGAGTCACGCGGGCCCGGTCCGGCTTCCGGGTGGTGCTGGACGGTCATCGCCTTCGCCTCGGGGAGGCGCAGGCCTTCGATCGTCCGGTCGTAGAGGTTGATGTGGGAGAGCACCGCCGGGCCGAAATCGGTGTCCCAGCCGACCGGCTCGTCGACGTCGATCGTCTTGCTGCCGCCAGGACCGCGCACCGCGAAGCCGTGGTTCTGCGAAGTGATCTCGATGACCCCGGTCTCGAGGTCCTTGACCGGGTGGTTCGAGCCGCGGTGGCCGAACGGGAGCTTGTAGGTCTCGAGGCCGACCGCGCGGCAGAGCAGCTGGTGCCCGAGGCAGATGCCGACCATCGGCCGTTTCCCGACCAGGTCACGGATGGTTTCTACGACATGGTCGACCGCGGCCGGGTCGCCGGGGCCGTTGGCGAGGAAGATCAGGTCGGGGTCCCGGTCCATCACCGCTTCCGGCGATGCCGTGGACGGCAGCAGGGTGACCCGGCACCGGCGCTCGACGAGCTGCTCGACGATGCTCGACTTGATGCCCGTGTCGATCGCGACGACATGAGGCCCTTCGCCCGGGAACTCGACCGCCTCGGAGGGGCTGACCTGGCTCGCGTAGTCGGATCCGGCCATCGCAGGCTCGGCCTCGATCTTCGAAGAGGCCTCGACGGGATCGACCGCGGCCGGAAAGATGCCGCCGCGCATCGCGCCCTTGTCGCGGATGTGCCGGACGAGCGAACGGGTGTTGACGCCGGTGATCGCCCAGACGCCATTCGCCTCCAGCCAGTCGAGCCAGCCGCCCTCGGCCGATGCGGCGTCGTCTCCGTTCCGCGCCTCACGCATGATCACACCGCGGGCATGAGGCCCGGAGGACTCCATAGCCGCCTGGGACACCCCGTAGTTGCCGATCATCGTGTAGGTGAAAGTGATGATCTGCCCGGCATAGGACGGGTCGGTGACTGCCTCCTGGTATCCCGTCATGGCGGTGTTGAAGACGACTTCCCCCACCCCCCCCTCGGGTGATCCACAGATACTGCCTGCGAAACGGGTTCCGTCCTCGAGCAGGACGTAACCGGCGCTGAGGTCCGTCATGCGACACCCATGCTGAAACGCGGGAGCCGGTAGGCGACCTGGCCGTTGGCGAGGGTCATCAGCACCCGGCCCTTGAGGGTCTCTTCTTCGCACCAGGAGTTGTGCGAGCGGCTCTCGTATCCGTCCTCGCCGACGACCCACTCCGCCTCGAGGTCGACCAGACAGAGGTTCGCGATCGAACCGGCCTTGAGTTCGAACGGCTTGATGTCGAAAGGAACGCCGCCGGAGCCGAGCTTCTCGATGAGGAGTTCGAGGGTGATCGTGCCGGGCTCGACCAGCCAGGTGTAGATCGAGGAGAACGCGGTCTCGAGTCCGGTCACGCCCATCATCGCCGCCTCGTACGGCACTTCTTTCTCGTGCTTGGCGTGGGGCGCGTGATCGGTGGCGATGCAGTCGATGGTGCCGTTGACGACCGCCTCGATCAGGGCCTGCCGGTCGTTCTCGGTGCGGAGCGGCGGGTTCATCTTGTGGCGGTTCGGATCGAGGCTGCGCACGACCTCGTCGGTCAGGCAGAGGTGGTGGGGCGTGACTTCGCAGGTGATGTCAACCCCGGCTGCCTTCGCTCGGCGGACCGCTTCGATCGACTCGACCGCCGAGAGGTGCTGGATCTGGATCCGGCCACCTTCGTAGCCGGCGATGGCCGCGTCGCGGCTGATCATCACCGCCTCGGAGATCGACGGCACTCCCCGCAGGCCGAGGCTCAGCGAGACCTCGCCCTCGTGCATGACACCGCCGGCCGAGAGGTCGGGGTCTTCTTCGTGGAGGGCGATCCGGCCACCGCACATGCGCTGGTACTGGAGGGCGCGGCGCATGATCCCGGGGTTGGCGATCGGCAGGCCATCGTCGGTGAAGCCGACCGCGCCGGCTTCCCTGAGCTCGGCCATGTCGGTCAGCTCCTCGCCGGCCATGTCGCGGGTGACCGTGGCCATGAAGCCGATCGGGACCGACGCCTCGGTCTCGGCCTGGTGCCTCAGCGCGCTCACGTCGGCCGGGCTCGACACCGGCGGTGCGGTGTTCGCCATCGCCAGGACTCCGGCGTATCCGCCGGCAGCGGCCGAACGCGTCCCGGTCTCGATGTCTTCCTTGTGCTCCTGGCCGGGCGTCCTCAGGTGGACGTGCGGATCGAAGAAGGCCGGGAAGACGTGGAGTCCTTCTGCTTCGACCACCTCCACCCCCTCGCCCGCCTCGAGCGAACCTGATTCGGCGATCTCGCTGATCTCGCCATCGATCACCAGCAGGTCGAACTCGCCGTCCACCCCGGCACCCGGATCGAGCAGACTGGCTTGACGAATCAGCAGTGAAGCTTCCGGACCCGGCCGCTGGACCAGCGGCTCGGGCAGGAGCTCCACGACTTCTTCCGGTCCCCGGTTCACGCGGGCTCCACGATCGGGACGGGGCCGTCGGCGGGTTGCTCCGCGGCAGAATCGCCGCTGTTCAGCAGGTCGTAGAGGATCGCCATGCGCACGGCGAGCCCCGAAGCCACCTGCTCCGCGATCAGCGAACGGTCGGAGTCGATCACGTCACTGCCGATCTCGACGCCGCGGTTGACCGGGCCGGGATGCATGACCAGCTGGCGAGGACCGAGGCGCCGCTCGTTCACCTGAAAGAGCCGCGCGTACTCGCGGATCGACGGGACGAAGCTCTCGCCCATGCGCTCGTTCTGCATCCTCAGGAGGTAGACCACGTCGGCCTGCTCGAGGTCGTCGAGCGAATGCCTTACCTCACAGCCGGTGGTCTCGATACCGCGCGGGATCAAGGTCGGCGGTCCGCAGACGGTGACCGTTGCGCCCATCAGCTGGAATGCCGTGATGTTGGAGCGCGCGACCCGGCTGTGGAGGACGTCGCCGACGATCCAGATGTTCTTGCCTTCGAGCGAACCCATGCGCTGCCGGAGGGTGAAGACGTCGAGCAGGGCCTGGCTCGGATGCTGGTGCATCCCGTCACCGGCGTTGACGACCGAGGCGTCGACCCAGCCCGTGAGCATCTGGGCCGCGCCGGCGTAGGGATGGCGGATGACGATCGCGGCCGGGTCGTATGCCGAGAGCGTCTCCACGGTGTCCTTCAGCGATTCGCCCTTGTCGACGGACGAGCCGCTGGCCTTGACCGAGACCACGTCGGCCGAGAGGCGCTTGGCCGCCAGTTCGAAAGAAGAAGAAGTGCGGGTGCTCGATTCGTAGAACAGCGTGACCACCGTCTGGCCGCGGAGCGCCGGAACCTTCTTGATGTCGCGCCGGGTCACTTCGGCGAAGGAGTCCGCCCGGGCGAGCAGGGTCTCCACCTGTTCGCGGTCGAGGTCGTCCATCGAGAGCAGGTGTCTCATCAGACGGCCTCCACCGCGCTGAGGATGGATACACCGTCGGCGCCGTCGGTCTCGGCGAGCTGCACCGAGACCCGCTCACCGCGGGCGGTCGGCAGGTTCTTGCCGACGTAGTCCGGTCGGATGGGCAGTTCGCGGTGGCCGCGGTCGCAGAGCACCGCGAGCTGGATGCGGGCCGGGCGGCCGTAGTCGAAGAGCGCGTCGATGCCGGCCCGCACGGTGCGACCGGTGAAGAGCACGTCGTCGACCAGGACGATGGTGCGGTCCTCGAGCGGAAAGTCGAGCCGGGATGCGTGGACCACCGGCTGTCGGTCGGAAGTCCGGGCCTTCAGGTCGTCCCGGTAGAAGGAGATGTCGATCTCGCCGAGCGGAACCTCGACCCCGGTCAGCTCCGCGAGGAGGCCGTGGAGGCGAGCCGCGATGACGGCACCACGAGTGTGAATCCCGACCAGCGCGATCCCGCCCATGTCGGGGTTCTTTTCGACGACCTCATGCGCGATGCGGCGCAGCGTGCGCTCGACATCGTCGTCATCCAGTACTACTTTCTCGTTCAACGTGACCCTTCTTGGTCTCTCAGGACCGGTTTAAAGGAACAGGGAGAACCTATCAGGGGCTGTGGCGCTAACCGGACTCCCCGGGGTCTTCATCCCGCAAGTTAGGGGTTTGAGAGCCTCGTTTCGCCCCCTGGTCAACCAGTCGCGGTTCGCCCTTTTCTTCGTAGGGCAGCTCGATCAAGTCGAAGTCGCGGGGTGCGACCACGTTCTCGAAGTTGGCCTCGGCCTGTTCGAGCGACGCCTTCACGTGGTAGCGGGACGAAATGTGGACCAAAGCGAGCATCTTCACGTTGGCGGCCGCGGCCACCTCGGCGGCTTCGGCGGAAGTGGAATGGCCGGTCTCGACCGCGCGATCGTGGTCTTCGGCCATGAAGTTCGAATCGTGGATCAGCAGGTCGGCGTCGGCGGCAGCACTGATCGTCGCCCGGCAGGGCCTGGTGTCGCCGGTGACGGCGATGGCGCGTCCCGGCCGCTCGGGGCCGACCACCTGCCCGGGTGTCACCGGGCCGCCGGCGCCTTCAACGGTCTCGCCCCGCTGAAGGGCACCGAGCGCCGGGCCGAATTCGACCCCGAGCTCGGCGGCCTTGTCCGGGTCGAGCTCACCGGGACGGTCGTCCTCCAGCAGCGCGTACCCAAGTGCCCGGGTGCGGTGTTCGACGGGGAAGGCCTCGATCTCGTACTTTTTGTGCGGCACGACGTCCCCTGGCTCGAGCTCCTCGGCCTCGAGGTGGTAACCGAGCCGCCCGATCAGCGGCGAGAAGTCGCGGAGCAGCCGGAGCAGCCCGACCGGGCCGAAGACCCGGATCGGCTCCGAGCGGCCGTTCAGGTCATAGGTCTTCAGCAGGCCCGGCAGCCCGAGAAAGTGGTCGAGGTGGAAGTGGGTCAGGTAGACCTCATCCACCTGGACCAGGCCGGTCGAGCACCGTAGCTGGCGCTGGGTGCCCTCGCCGCAATCGAACATCAGGCGTTCGCCACCACGGGTCACCAGCACGCTGGCGGTCCCGCGCAGCGCGGTCGGCACGGGGCCACCGGTTCCCATGAAGGCGACGGACAAGTCCATGGGCAGCAGCGTAGATGGATCGCCAATAGACTGCGCGCTTCCGCGCCCGTAGCTCAGCTGGATAGAGCGCCTGCCTCCGGAGCAGGAGGTCGCAGGTTCGAATCCTGCCGGGCGCACTCAGCGCCGACCGCACGAGCGAGCGCCGCCGCCAGTGCGTGGGTTTCCGCTGGGCGGCCGCTCTCATGGCCGCCCAGCGGAGATCCCCGGTTCGTTAGGCCGTCTCGGTTTCTTCGGCTTCTTCGGCTTCGCGAAGATCACGCTTCAGTTCCTGTGCTCCGACAACGCATCGGCTGAACGGCGTGCCCTTGACACCCTTGACGTGCTTCTTGCTGAGGTCCTTGCACGCTTCGCGCGGGGCGGCGTTTCCGCCTTCGGCCTCGGTCTTGGCCACCTTGGCCATCGCCTTGACGCAGGCCGAGAAGGGCGTGCCCTTGACACCCTTGACGTGCTTCTTGCTCTGGTCCTGGCAGTACTTGCCATAGGCCTTGGCCTTCGCGGCCTTACCGGACGGCGGTCCGCCCGGATGATCGGCGGGCTTGGAAGCCAGGGCCGGCGCCGCGGTGAAGGCGAGCGTTCCGGTGATCATTACTGCAGTTGCGATCCGTCTCATGATGGTCACTCCTTGTTTCGGGAATATCACGAGGCCGAGGCCTCTGTGAGGCAAACGGAGCGGAAACGCGGAAGTAAGTGCCTACTTGGTCTTTTTTCCGGAAGTGGGCGGAGTCGCAGCATTGGCAGCCCCGGCCGCCGGAAGCGAATTTCCCGGATCCACGGGCTTTCCGCCCTGGGCCTGGGCTTCAGTTGCCTGGTCCTGACCCTGGGCCGCGGCCTCGGGAAGCTCCGCCGGTTTGCCACCCGGGGACGGAACGGCTCCCCGTCCCTTGGATCCCCCTTCACCACCCGGGGCGTTCTCCGAATTCCCCGGAGCGTCCTCGGCGGCCTCGGCGGGTGCCGCGTCAGCGGGCCCGAATCCAGGGTTGCTCCCGGAAGCTCCGCCGGCCTGCCCGTTCCCGGGCTTCGTTCCCTGGACACGATTGCCCGGCGACGCCGGGTCGCCAGCCATGCCGGGTCCTCCGGCGGGTCCTGGTTCGAACAGGATGGAGTCCGAGTCTCCGGAGCCCGCGACGGGCTCCGTCACGGCAGCCGGTGTTTCGGTTCGGGAACTCCCGGACCCGTCGCCGGCCTGCCGATTCCGCTCGACGACGCCGACCGCGCCCGCCCCGACAGTGGCAGTGACTGCGACCACGGCGACCGTCTTCGCACCGGTCCCGCCGAGCGCGGCCTTCAGTCCGGCCAGGCCCGCAAGGCCGGCGCCGCCGCCTCCGGACCCGTTGATCATCCCGGCGACCGCGGCCACGAGAGCGACCGGGACCGGAGGGATCAGTGCCTTGAATTTCTTGCTGCGGGTTTCGATGCCCCGCTTGAAGTCGCTGCAGGAGTCGCAGTTCCGCAGATGGGCACGAACCAACCGGCCCCGGAGGACCCTGCCGTCCTGCCCCGATATCGCCTCACGAACGG
Source organism: uncultured Solirubrobacterales bacterium (assembly GCA_963695885.1). Lineage (GTDB taxonomy): Bacteria > Actinomycetota > Thermoleophilia > Solirubrobacterales > 70-9 > 67-14. The sequence goes on from CAVOIH010000009.1 coordinate 21,679, forward strand.
ATTCACATTCCATTTCGCGCCCCTTCGCCGCTTCCTGGAGCGAGACCCGGGCTTCGTACACGACCTGTTTGGCCGCTCCGGCCGAAGTTTCGAAGGCCTCGCCGATCTCCTCGAAAGTGAGACCGCCCAGTTCCCGCATGACCAGCGCGCTCCGCTGCTTCTCGGGAAGGTGATCGAGGTCGTCCAGCAGTTCGCGAAGCCGTTCCCGTCCCGCGAATTCGGCTTCGACGTCCTGGGCCGCGGACGGATCCTTCTCGGCGAAGTCGTCGGTCGGCTTCCTCGAACGGACCAGGTCGATGCATTCGTTCCGGGCCACTCGGAAGAGCCAGGGCTTCAGCAGCACATCCCGCTCTTCTCCCGGCAGGGTCTTCAACGCCTTGGCCATGGTGGTCTGCAGCACGTCGGCGCTGTCCTCCTGATTCCCCAGGATCGAGACGCAGAACCCGTACAGGGGCTGCTTGTACCGGCGGAACAGCTCCCCGAAAGCCCCGCGGTCCCCCGCCACGACCTGCGCGGCGAGCGCGCGATCGCTCAGCAGCCGGAATCTCAGTCCGACCGCGGTCTTTTTCCTTTGTATTTCTGCTCCGTCCATGCATGTTCATTATGGGCAACGGATCAGGGGTCCACAAGTAAGGCCCCATCCGGCGGCCGGACTCTGGATCGAGCCGGGAATCCAATACTCTGCGCGAACCTTCAGGGGCGCGTCCGTCCGGCCTGGACCAGGTCCAGGTCCCCGGAGGCGCCGCATTGACCTCATGAGCGATCCCCAATCCGACAAGCCCACCGACAAGATCCCACGCGGCGCGATCGCCGTGGTGATCGTCGGCCTGTTCCTCACGCTGATCGTGATCGGGCTGGACATCAGGGGCGGCCAGAGCTCCGCCGAACTCGACTGGGCGACCACCGAAGTGGTCAAGACCCCGAAGGCGACCGACTTCGACGGCAAGGGCCAGTTCGGCCTGCGCCGCACCACGATCACCGCGATCCCGCCGAACGGCGAGGGCCAGCTGATCTATCGCGTATCCGGTCAGGTCGTCATCGACTCGGCCGGCAAGAAACCCACCCTGGTCACGTGCGACTTCACGGCCCCGAACGCCCCGTCCGTTGCCGAGGACCTCGAGACGACGGTTGCCAGGACGCCGAACCTGCGCGCGGCCTGGCCCCGGCCGAGCGACGACCTCTCGGCCCAGGAAGTTCCGGAGTCACTCGTGGTCAGGTTCAACGCCGTCGGCAACAGGATCACGGGGGTGCCCGTCCGCGATTCGATCAACCGGTACACCAACACCGGCAGCCCGACCCTGGTCGACTGGGGCGGATACGAGGAAGACAGTCTCAACACCCACTCTTTCATCTGGGACATGCCGGAAGGGACGGGTCCCGGACCGGCGAGTCTCGGTTACGCCGTCGTCTTCAAGACGCCGTTTGCCAAGCCCCATACCGACATTACCTGCACCGGCGAGGCCGGTTCGAAGAAGGTGACGCACAAGGCCAGCGCGATCCAGAAGCAATGGCCGGTTCCGGAGGACGACCCCGACGCGGTCGAGACCGATCCGGAACTGGACGTCGAGTAGGCCTACTCCTCGTCTTCTTCGGGCACGAGGAAGTCGGGGCCCTCTTTCGCGCCACCGACCTTGTTCAGCTTCTTGTTGGCCGGCTTCACGGTGATCCGCCCGTCCTCGAGCGGTTTGCAGAATGAGATCGCCTCGTCCGGCTCGAGCTTGTCGCTCATCCAGGCCGTCTCTGACTCGGCGTCCGGCAGGATCACCGGCATGCGGTCGTGGACCGGTTCGACGTCTTCGTTGGCCCTGGTCGTGATGATCGTGCAGGAGGTCATCCCTTCACCTTCCCACTCGCGGGTGGTGGTGAGTCCCGCGAACGCGAACGGCTCTCCGCCATCGACCGTGAACCGCATCGGCTGCTTCGGCTCCTTCGGCTTTTCCGCCTTCATCCATTCGTAGAAGCCGTCGGCGATGATCAGGCAGCGGTTCTCGGACTTCTTGACGAGCGGACCGTAGGCCCGGCTCTTCAGCACCCCTTCGGCCCGGGCATTGATCATCTTGTAGCCGACGTTCAGATCCTTGGCCCAGAACGGCACGAGTCCCCAGCGCGCGAGCTGGGCGGACTTGCCATCTTCGGCCTCCGGGTCGTTCTGGATGGTGAGCACCTCCTGGGTCGGCGCGACGTTGTACCGCCCGAGTGCAGTCTCCATGCTCGCGTCCAGCGAAATCTGGAACCGGCTGCCCAACCGGCGCTCGTCGGAAGAGGTGAGTGTGAACCGGCCGCACATGGACCCAGAGTAGTCAGATTGCGAGATCGAGGTTTCCGTCGCATGGCGCGGGTAACTTCAACCTCACTTCTCGCGATACCACTCGACCGCTTCGGCGATTCCGTCTTCGAATGACTTCGTCGGTATCCAGCCGGTCGCTTCGGTCAGACGCGACGCGTTGACGAACTGCCGGTCGATCTCTCCTTCCGGGTTCCGGTCGAGCAGGTAATCGGGCTCACGGCCGGATCCGGTTGCTTCCCCGATCTGCGAGATCACTTCGCTGACCGATCGGGGCTCGCCGGTTCCCGCGTTCATCGCCTCTCCCCTGGCCATCCCCTCCTTCACGGCACCTTCGATCGCCAGGTAGGCGGCGACCGCGTCGGACACGTGGAGGAAGTCGCGCTGCGGCGAGCCGTCGGAACGGATCTGCGGTTCCCGGTCGGCCAGGTACGCGGTCACCACCTCGGGGATCAAGCGCGAGAAGTTGAGGTCGCCGCCGCCGTAGACGTTGGCCAGGCGCGTTACCCCGACCGGCAAGCCGTAGGCGGGCCAGTAGCTGCGGGAGATCACGTCGGCCGCGGCCTTGCTTCCTTCATAGGGTGCCGCCGGCCGGAGTTCGTCGTCCTCGTGGTACGGCAGCGAATCGCTCGGACCGTAGGCCTTGTCGGACGAAGCGACGACCACCGCCCCCACTCCGGCCTCGCGAGCTGCCTCGAGCACGGTCCAGGTCCCGGCGACGTTCGAGCGGTAGGTACCGGCCGGGTCCGCTGCCGCCGGGCCGACCAGGGTCTGCGCGGCGAGGTGGAAGACCGAATCGATTCCGCTGACCGCACCCTCGACCACCTGCCGGTCGGCGACGTCGCCCTCGGTCAGTTCGACATCGCCGGCGATCCCGTGAATCTCCAGAGCTCGTCCGGGGGCGCCGGCCAGGTCGAGCACGACCACATCGTCGCCGCGATCGAGCAGGGCCTTCACCAGGTGCCCGCCGATGAAGCCCTGTCCACCGGTGACTAACGAGCGAGCCACGTTGCGTCACCCTTCTCCCAGAGGTCGTTCAGGGTCACCAGGTCCTTGTAGGTGTCCATGCAGTCCCAGAACCCTTCGTGCCGGAACGCGCGGAGTTCGTCCGCAGCGGACAGCTCTTCGAGCGGCGAGCGTTCGAGGACGCTGCCTTCACCGATGAACGAAAGGGCGTCCGGTTCGAAGCAGAAGAACCCGCCGTTGATCCAGGCCGAAGTCCGCGGTTTCTCGGTGAAGCCTTCGACCGCGCCACCTTCGCCGATGTCGATGACGCCCCACGGGAGGTTCGGCCGCACGGCGGTGAGGGTCCCCAGCCGGCCGTGTCCCTCGTGAAAGCCGAGGAGGGCAGCGAGGTCGAGGTCGGCTACCCCGTCGGCGTAGGTCACACAGAAGGTCTCGCTGGAGACGAGGTCCCCCACCGCATGGATGCGGCCCCCGGTCGGCGTGTCGAGCCCGGTGTCGATGCATTCGACTTCGACTCCTTCGGGCCAGACCTCACCGCCGGCGAATTCCGCCACCATCTCGCCGAGGTATCCGGTCAGCGGGTGGAACCTGGTGAATCCCTGCGCGGCGTAGATCGAGATCACGTGCCAGAGCAGGGGCCTGCCGCCGACCTCGACCAGGGCCTTCGGCAGCGTTTCCGTCTTTTCACGCAGGCGGGTGCCGCGGCCCCCGCTGAGGATCAGGACCGGAGGCTTCAGCCGCCGGCCACCGCGGGAAGGATCGTGATCTCGCTGTCGTCTCCGACCGAGGTGGCGAGTCCGTCGCCGTAGCGGATGTCCTCGCCACCGACGTAGACGTTGACGAACCGGCGGAGCTCACCTTCCTCGGTGATGCGCTCCTTCAGGTCACCGTGTTCGGCGAACACCGCGTCGAGCACGTCGCCCACAGTCGCCCCGTCTGCTTCGAGCTCAGCCTGGTTTCCGGTGGCCGCGCGCAGCTGGCTGGGAATCTTGACTGTGACTGGCATCAGACTGCGACCTCCTGGCCGAATTTGGATTCGAAACTCGCCGGATCGGGATCGATCGTGGTGAAAACAAAGCTATCGCGATTGGCGTCGAGCGTCTTCAGGCCTTCGCCCGTGATGTAGACGACTACCTTCTCGCCCGGCTCGAGCACGCCCTGCCCGGCCAGCTTCTTCAGCACGCCGACCGTGACGCCGCCGGCGGTCTCGGTGAAGATGCCGGTCGTCTCGGCCAGCAGCCTGATTCCCTCGCGAATCTGGTCGTCGTCGACCATCTCGACGGAGCCGCCGGTGGCGCGCGCCTGGGCGACGGCGTAGGGGCCGTCGGCCGGGTCGCCGATCGCGAGGCTCTTGGCGATCGTGTCGGGCTTCTGGGGCCGGCAGACGTTCGAGCCTTCCGCGAAGGCGGTCGCCACCGGCGAGCAGCCCTCGGCCTGGGAGCCGTGGAAGACAGGCATGTCGCCCTCGACCAGTCCGATGTCCAGCCATTCCTGGAATCCGCGGTTGATCTTGGTGAAGAGCGACCCGGAAGCGATCGGCGCGACGACACGGTCCGGCAGCTTCCAGCCGAGTTGTTCGACCGTCTCGTAAGCCAGGGTCTTCGATCCTTCGGCGTAGTAGGGCCGGAGGTTGACGTTGACGAAGGCCCAGGGTTTTTCGTCGGCCAGCTGCGTGCAGAGCCGGTTGACGTCGTCGTAGTTGCCGTTGACGCCGACCAGGTTGGTGCCGTAGATGTCGGTCGCGAGCAGCTTCTGCTCCTCGAGGTCCGCCGGCACGAAGACGTACGAGTCGAGGCCGGCTGCGGCGGCATGGGCTGCGACTGCGTTCGCCAGGTTTCCGGTCGAGGCGCAGGCCACCGTCTCGAAGCCGAGCTCCTTCGCCTTGGCGATGGCAACGGCGACGACCCGGTCCTTGAAGGAGTGGGTCGGGTTGGCGGCATCGTTCTTGACCCAGATCTCGGCGTCGGTGCCCAGCCGTTCGGACAGGCGGTCGGCCTTGATCAGGGGCGTCATCCCCGGCTCGAGTGGATCCGAGGGGTTGGAGTCGAACGGCAGGAAGTCCGAGTACCGCCAGATCCCCCGGGAGCCGGTCTGGATCCGCCGGCGGGCCTCGTTCGCATCCAGGTCCGAGAAGTCATACCGGACCTCGAGGGGTCCGAAGCATTTCTCACAGAAGAAGTTTGCGCCCAGCTCGTACTCGGCCCCGCACTCCTTGCATCTCAAATTGTCTGCTGCCATCCGATCGCCTTTCTGAAAACAAAAACCTTCGCCTGCGGGGCGAAGGTCCGATCGGACTTCTCCCCACATCACCCGGCTACATGAGCCGCTGGATTTGGCACCTTCAACTGACTTATCAGCAGATGTGGTTGCCGGGGTTTCATTGGGCCAAGTCCCTCCACCCCTCTAGATGTGGCGCTTATGTCTGCCGACACCGTACCAAAAGGACCCGATTCCAAAACTTCAGACGAGGCTCCGGTTCAGCGCCGGGGCCCGGAACCGGCGGGACCGGCTTCAGGCAGGTTCCGCCCAGATGGCAGGTGAAGTCGTCGGTGTCGTCGGCCGGCCTCCGCTTCCACCGGGAGAGAACCGGCGAGAAGCGCCATCGTCGCCGCAACAATGAGCCCCCTTGTCCCCATCGACACCCTAGTAGGACAATCTGGCATAACCTTCGAACCATGCCCGTGAAGCGAGATGACATGTCTGGAGGCGGCGATGCCGAACCTCCCTCGTCTCCGTCGGCCCCGTGAACCCGTAGGTTCACCGGGCCCTCAGGCAGCCCCCGAGCCGGCCCAGCCCAGGGTCGAGATGATCGAAGCCGGCGGTCTCCGCTGGTACAACATCGAGCATCCCGGTGGGCCCGAACGCAGCTGGCTGGAGGAGCATTTCGACTTCCACCCTCTGGACATCGAAGACGTGCTCTCGCGGAACCAGCGGCCGAAGATCGACGAATACCCGGACTACCTGTTCCTGATCCTTCATGTGCCGGTGTTCGACCGCAAGGCGGGACGCCTCGGAGCCGGGGAGATCGACCTGTTCGTCGGTCCCGATTACGTGGTCACGCTGCCGAACCAACCAGTACCGCCGATCGCGTACCTGTTCTCCCGGTGCGAGAACGACGATAATCTGCGTGAGAAGCTCTTCTCCCGCGGCTCGGGCTATCTCATGTACCGCCTGGTCGACGACAGCTTCGACTACTGCTTCCCGATGCTTCGCAAGGTCGGTAACAAGCTCGACGCCCTCGAGGACGAGATCTTCGAAGGGCATTCGGAGGACGTGGTCCGCGACATCTCGAACACCAAGCAGGAGATCATCAACTTCCGCAAGGTCATCCGCCCGCAGCGGCCGGTGCTGCGCGACCTCGAGAAAGTCAAGTCGAGGTACCTCGCCAGCGACCTGGACCTCGACATCTACTTCGATGACATCGTCGACGCCCACGAACGAATCTGGGACATGCTCGAGAACTACAAGGAAGTCGTGGTCGCGCTCGAAGAGACGAACGAATCCTTCCTCAGCCACCGCGTCAACGACGTCCTGCGGGTGCTGACCGCGATCAGCGTCATCGTGCTTCCGCTGACCCTGATCGCATCGATCTTCGGCATGAACGTCGGCCTGCCGGGCGGTGGCGATCCCGAAACTTCGGGCGACGCCCATTTCTACATCGTGGTCGGGGTGATGCTGGTCATCCTCATCGCGATGGTCAGCTACTTCCGCAAGCGCCGCTGGCTGTAGCCTGCGTCTTCGAATGACTGAGAACCGGATCTGGGCCCCCTGGCGCCTGCGCTATGTCAAGGACGCCGACAAGGACAACGAAGACCAGTGCGTCTTCTGTGCAAAACCGGCTCTCGGCGACGACGAGACCGCGCTGATCGTCCACCGGGGCAAGTCCTGCTTTGTGATACTCAACCTCTATCCGTATACGAACGGCCACCTCATGATCTCGCCCTACGAGCACGTCGGCCGGATCCAGGAGATCCCGGCGGAAACGACCGGCGAGATGCTCGCGCTGGCCAAGCTCGCGATGAACCGGCTCGAGGACGTCTATCGCCCCCAGGGATTCAACGTCGGCTTCAACCAGGGCAAGGCCGCGGGCGCCGGTGTCGAGCACCACATCCACATGCACGTGGTGCCGCGGTGGAGCGGAGACACGAACTTCATGCCGGTCATCGCCGACCACCGGGTGATGCCCCAGTCGCTCGAGGACAGCTACAAGACACTGAAGGCCGCGTTCGAACCGGGTGGTTCCGGTGAGTGAGCCCGAAGCGACACCCGAGTCCGAGGCTGCGCTCGCCAAAGCCGCGGACTGGGACATCCACCCGGTCACCGTCCCCACGCCTTTCGCGGTAGGCCTGGTCAACTGTTACCTGCTCGAAGGCGACCCGCTCACCCTGATCGACGCCGGCCCGCGCTCCGACCGTTCGCTCGAGCGACTCGAGGCCGGCATCGAAGCAGCCGGACACAAGCTCGAAGACATCGAGCTCGTCGTGGCCACCCACCAGCACATCGACCACATCGGGCTGATCGGCACGGTCGCCGAACGGTCCGGTGCCGAGGTCGCCGCGATCGACATCTCGGCCGACTGGCTCGCCGCGTTCACCTTCGAGTCCGAACAGGACGACGACCTCGCGGTAGAGCTGATGATACGAAACGGCGTACCGGACAAGATCGCCAATGCCCTCCAGGAGGTGACCGCCAGCTTCCGCGACTGGGGCAGCCCGGTGACCGTCACGCAGCCGGTGGCGGACGGTGACACGATCCGGATGGGATCACGCGATTACGAGGTTCTCCTCCGCCCGGGGCACAGTCCCTCCGACACCCTCTTCTGGGACGCCGGGCGCGGCTTGATGTTCGGCGGCGACCACCTGCTCTCACACATCTCGTCGAACCCGCTCATCTCCAAACCCCTGGTCGGCGAAGGTGTCCGCACCCACGCGCTACTCGACTACCGGAAGTCCCTGGCGCTGACCAGGGCTGATCCAGTCGAGTTGATGCTGTCCGGCCACGGCCTGCCGATCACCGACCACGTGGAACTCATCGACAAGCGGATCGCGTCCCAGGACCGCAGGACCGAGAAGGTCTTCGGCCTGGTGAAGGACGGTCACAGCAAGGCCCACGAGATCGCCGACGCGATCTGGGGCAACATCGCCCTCACCCAGGCGTATCTCACCCTTTCCGAAGTGATCGGCCACCTCGACATCCTTATCGAGGAAGGCCGGGTCACCGTCTCGACCGAGGGCGAGTTCGACCGGTTCAAGGCCGTCTCGTGACGGATGGGAACGAAGGCAAACGCCAGCTGCTGGTGATCGTCAATCCTTACGCGACCACGGTCTCCGACCGCTTGAAGAACCTGGTGATCTACGCGCTCCAGGGGCGCTTCGAGGTCGAGGTGGAAGCAACGGACCGGCAGAACCACGCCACCGAGATCGGCCGTGACGCCCGCGACGGCAACTACGACCTCGTGGTCGCGTTCGGGGGTGACGGCACCGTGAATGAAGTCGTGAACGGGCTCGCGGGCACCGACATCCCGGTCACCTTCCTGCCCGGCGGCAACACCAACGTCGTCTGCCGGACCCTCGGCATCCCGAACGACGTGGTCGACGCGACAGAGCACCTGCTCTCGCTCGCCGACGACTTCCAGCCCCGGAAGATCGACCTCGGGATGACCAACGACCGGTACTTCGTGTTCTCGTGCGGAGCCGGCATCGACGCTACCGTGGTCGAGAAGGTGGACGCCAATCCCCGCCTCAAGTCGAAGGCAGGCCCTTATTTCTATTCGTACCATGCGGTATCGGGATACCTCCGGAAGTACATGCGGAACCCGGTCCAGCTCGAAGTCACGGTCGACGGTGTAGTCCACCAGGGCGTCACCGCCATCACCCAGAACTCGGACCCGTTCTCGTACTTCGGCAAGCAGCCGATCCACATCTGCGAGAACTGCCTGATCGACGACGGCTCGCTCGGCATGGTCCTCCTCAAGCGGGCGAACCAGCTGGACGTCGCCACGATCGTCCCCCGCCTCCTTTCGACGAAGTTCAAGGCGTCCGGGCACCGTCAGGTGGAGACCTTCGAGCACCTGATGGAAGCCTCGGTCCGCTCCATCTCCTGGAATGATGAAGGAGAGATTCGCAAGTTCCCGGTCCAGGTCGACGGCGATTACATCGGCACCTTCGAGCAGATCACGCTGAAGGCAGCCCCGGAAGCCCTGACGATCATCGCTTAGCCTTTCTTGCCGGCGATCCGCCGGCGCTACCATTGGGTAATGGCGACCGCTGAGATCACCGTATTGCCGATCGGACGCGAAGGCGCGAGCGTCAGTGACCTCCTCGCCGAACTCAGGCGTCACCTCGAAGACCAGGACGAGGTCCGGTTCGAGATGGGCCCGATGGGCACGTCACTGGAAGGCTCGACCGCCGACATCTTCGCCCTGGCTGCCGAACTGCACGCCCTCCCATTCGATGCCGGCATCCCTCGGGTCTACACCGTGATGAAGCTGGACGAGAGAACCGACAAGGAGCAGACCCTCGAGTCCAAGGTGAAGTCGGTCGAGGACCGCCTGTAGCGGCAATCTGTCCACCGCATGGGCGGGCGGACCTCGGGGATCGGTCTACCGCATGGGCGGGCGGACCTCGGGGATCGGTCTACCGCATGGGCGGGCGGACCTGAACAAGGGAAAGACGGATGGTTCCGCCCTTTCGGAGACGTCAACGCTCTGAATGACTGCATCCAAGTTGACATTCCCTGTGAATAGCGCCGGAAAGTTCAAGGTCACTGGTTATGGGAAAGCCAACCTGGATGTCTCGAGGAGCTGACCATGTCCATGCCAGCTACCTATCGGCGGCCTGGACGGGTTGACGGTGACCCAAGGGCTGCCGGTGTTCGGCTGTTCAAAGAACGTTCCTGGGGGCCGCCCGCCACCTCAGCCCATCACTCGCCGGGGGTTACTCGGTAGGCATCGAATACCGACTCCACGTGGCGGACCCTGCCGATGCACTGCTTCAGCTGGCCCGTGTCCCCCACTTCGATCACGAAGCGGTTCTTGACCATCGGCGGGTTGGTCGAGCATTCGGCCGAAATGATGTTCACGCCGACCTCGGCGAAGGTCCGGGAGAGGTCCTCCAGCAGGCGGGTGCGATCGTAGGCGTTGACCTGGATCTCGACCCGGAAAGTCGCTTCGTTCTCGCCTTCCCAGCTGACGTTGACCAGCCGCTCGGGTGAGTTGCCGAGGTCGCCGACGTTGCGGCAGTCGGTGCGGTGGATCGTGATCCCGCGTCCCAGCGAGACGTAACCGAGGATCTCGTCGCCGGGCACGGGCCGGCAGCACTTGGCCAGCCGCAGGGCGACGTTCTCGAGGCCCTCGACCGCGATGCCGAATTCCGAGGCCTCCCGGATCCGTTTCTTGCCTCCCCCCTTGGTGATCGCCTCGACCGGTTCCGGTTCGAGCATCTCACCGGCGCGCAACCGCTGGATCAGCTTGTTGGCGGTGGTCTTCGCGGAGATCTTGCCGTTGCCGAGTGCGATGTAGAAATCGTCGGCCTTGCGGAACCCCATCTCGCGCATCACGTCGGCCAGCATCGGTGAACCGGAGAACCTCTGCGGCGGCAGGTCGCGCTTGCGGAGGGCCTTGGCCAGGGCGTCGCGGCCGTCGCGCTCGGCGTCGTCGCGGCGTTCCTCGCGGAACCACGCCCGGATCTTGTTGCGGGCACGGCTGGTCCGCACGACCTTGATCCAGTCGCGCGAAGGACCGCGATCCTGCTTTGCCGTCATCACCTCGACGATGTCGCCCGACTTCAGCGAGTAGTGGAGCGGAACGATCTTGCCGTTCACCTTCGCGCCGACGCAGCGGTGGCCGACGTCGGTGTGGATCGAGTAGGCGAAGTCAACCGGGGTCGCGCCGGCGGACAGGTTCATCACCTCGCCCTTGGGCGTGAAGACGAAGACTTCATCCTCGAAGAGGTCCTCCTTGAGCGACGCAAGGAACTCGGCCGGGTCCTGCTCGTGCTCGGACTCGACCAGCTGGCGCAGCCAGGTCATCTTCTCCTTGGAAGTCTCCGGACCACCGCCCTCCTTGTAAGAGACATGGGCGGCGATGCCGTACTCGGCCAGGCGGTGCATCTCCTCGGTTCGGATCTGGATCTCGAGCGGTTTGCCCTCGAGCCCGATCACCGTCGTGTGAAGCGCCTGGTACATGTTGGCCTTCGGCATCGCGACGTAGTCCTTGAAGCGCCCGGGCAGGGGCTTCCAGAGCGAATGAATCACGCCGATCGCTCCATAGCAGTCCTTGACCGACCCGACGATCACGCGCATCGCGGTGAGGTCGAAGATCTCGTTGAACTCGCGGCCCTTCTTGGTCATCTTCGTGTAGATCGAGTAGAAGTGCTTGGCCCGCCCGGCAATCTCGGCGTCGATGCCGACCTTCTTCAGTTCCTCCGAGAGGAAACCACCGGCTTCGTCGACGTAGGCGTCGCGCTCGGTTCTCTGCTGGGCGACCAGGTGCTTGATCTCCGAGTACTTCCGGGGATGGAGCGTCGCGAATGCGAGGTCCTCGAGCTCCCATTTGATCGCGTGGATGCCGAGACGGTGTGCGAGGGGCGCGTAGATCTCGAGTGTCTCCCGCGACTTCGCGATCTGTTTCTGTTTCGGCAGCGAACTCAGGGTCCGCATGTTGTGCAGGCGGTCGGCGAGCTTGATCAGGATGACCCGCACGTCCTTGGCCATCGCGACCATCATCTTGCGGTAGTTCTCGGCCTGGCGCTCGTCGCGGCTCTCGAAGGTGATCTCGGTCAGCTTGGTGACGCCGTCGACCAGCTTGCCGACTTCGGGGCTGAAGGCCTCCTCGATCTCGTCGAGGCTGGCCGAGGTGTCCTCGACGGTGTCGTGGAGCAGCGCGGCGCAGAGCGTCGCCGTATCGAGGCTCATGCCGACGCATATGCGCGCCACGCCGACCGGATGGGTGATGAATTCGTGTCCCGACTGGCGCTTCTGGTCGGCGTGGTGGCGGCTGGCGAAGACGAAGGCACTGGCCACTTCTGCCCGGTCGATCGGGGCCTGCCCGTTCCCGTCCGAGGCGGCGATCTGGGACTCGAACTGGTCGATCACCGCGATCAGGTCATCGAGCAGGGAGCGTTCCCGGGGCGTGAGCCCCGCGGTCAGTTCATTGACCTTCTCGACTGTCTGAGAAATGCGAGTTGCTCCTTCTGAACCTCTGCCAGGGCGGCAAAGGTGGGTGAATCTCCGAGATTGACCTTCTCCGAGGATACGACCCCGAGGCTCCGGGCATCGCCATGGCCCTCGCTTCGAACGAGACCCACCTCTTCAAGGATCCGCATCAGGGTCGCCGCCCGCTCCGGCGAAGCGGGGTCGGACGGGCTCCCGGTCAGCACTTTCCTGAGCAGTTCCCCACGGATCAGATCGGCGTCTTTGAGCGTCCTGAAAAGTTCCCGGAGGCGCCCGGTCAGGTCGAACCGGTGCGACACGGCGCGGTCGGCGAACTCGAGTTCCGGCGGACCGGAAAGCGGGTGCAGCAGGCCGTCGCCGAGGAGGAGGTTCCTGGCCTGGGAAGGCGCGCAGGGCGGGTCGAGGGTCACGACGTTGTCGAATCCCGCCACCAGGCCCGGGAACGAATCGAACAGGGTGAACTCGAACACGAGGACTCCCGCGTCCTCCAGCCGTGAGACGGCATCGATGGCCGAAGCGGGGCTGCCCGTCCAGACCGCCCCCACTTCCGCACTTTCACGGAACCTCGCTAGCCCGATCTCGCCGCCGAGGTCGCGCCACCGCCGGATCGTGTCCGCCGTACCGATCGCGATGCTCTCGCCGGATGAAACGAGTTCGGCAATGCGAACGCCCGGCGGCCCCCCGGGACCCGTATTCACGCGGGAACGGCCTTCCGGGACCGGTCGCCCGCCGGGTGCACCGGCACCCAGGGCGAGCTCGAAACGCAGCCACCACTCCGAAGCGTCACAGCCCGGCAGCGTCTCGCCGGGTTCCGGGCGGGCGACCGGGAAGACCTCCTCCAGCTTGACCTGGGGCTCGACCGACCCGTTCCAGTGATTGACGCTGAGCTCGGCGGCGACGTCGACCGGGTCCTCTTCGCCGACCCCGAAGCTCGTCCGCCCGAAACAGACGCCGGCCGCCCGGTGGCCGCCGGAGTTCAGGGTGAACCGGGCATGCTTGCCTTCACCCATCTCGCGAACATCGCAGATCTTCGCGTTCGGCACCAGCAGGGTCACGGGCCGGTTCGCCTGGCCGAACGGGGCGAGCTGCTCCAGCTCCTCGGCCAGGGGCAGCCCGAGGTCCATTCCGCCGGCGATCGCGTCGACCCGGAGCTTCGGCATCTGCGGTTCGGATCCGATCTGGGCGATGACGGCTTCGGCCAGCGCGTTCCGGAAACCGTCGATCCGCTCCGGCAGGATCTGGATTCCGGCCGCCGCCCTGTGGCCGCCGAAGCCTTCCAGGAATTCGGACGAGTCGGCGATCGCCTTGTGGAGGTCGAGACCGGGCGCACCACGGGCCGACCCCTTGGCCACCCCGTCGCCGATCGCGATCACCACCGCCGGCCTCCCGTGGTCCCGGGCCAGCCGGCCGGCGACGATCCCGACCACCCCCGGGTGCCAGCCCTCGCCGGCCACCACCAGGGCGGCGGCGTCGGGATCCGGCAGCTCACGCCGGGCGGCTTCCGCCAGGGCATGGACCTCACGTTCCACCTGGCGCCGGTCGAGGTTGGCCCGGCCCAGTTCCACCCCGATCTCCGCGGCCCGCTCCTCGGAGCCGGCCAGGAACAGCTCGACCCCGGCGTCGGCCCGGTTCATGCGTCCGGCCGCGTTGATCCGGGGGCCGAGCCGGAAACCGAAGTCCTCGGCAGTGAGGCGAGCCGGGTCCACCCTCGACTCCTTCATCAGGGCCCGCATCCCGATTCGCTCCGCCCGCCGTGCGACTTTGACCCCCTCCCGCACCAGGTTCCGGTTCTCGCCGGTCAGGGGCATCACGTCGGCCACCGTCGCCAGGCCGACCAGGTCGAGGTCTTTTTCGTCGAGTTCCGGATCGAGTCTCCGTGCCCGCCGGACCGCGGATGCAAGCTTCCAGGCCACGGCCGCGCCGCACAGCTGCTGGAACGGATAGCCGCTCACCTCGGGGTGAAGTACCGGACAATCGGGCAGGTCAGGACCGGCCTGGTGGTGATCGGTGACCACCACCTTCATGCCGAGCTCTCGCGCCAGCGCCACCGGGCCGACCGAGGTCACCCCGCAGTCGACCGTGATGACCAGCTTCGTGCCACGTGCGGCGATCGCGCCGACCGCGTCATCACGCAGGCCGTACCCGTCGATCCGGTCGGGAATGAACCAGTCACACTCGGCCCCGAGGGCGCGCAGCAGGCTCACCATGATCGTGGTGGACGCGACCCCGTCGACGTCGAAATCGCCGTAGACCGTGATCTTCTCACCGGCATCGACGGCGGCGAGTACCATGCCGACCACCTCGTCCATGCCGGCGAATTCCGACGGGTCATGCCTCTCGCCGGCCGCGAGAAAGGCCCTTGCTTCGTCGACGTTTCCGTAGCCCCGTCGCGCCAGGGTTGCGGCCACGGGACGGCTCAGACCCAGTTCCGCGACGAGCCTTCGAGCTTCGTCGACCCGGTACGGCTGCGCCTCGAACGCGATCGAACCGACCTAGATTTCGAATTCCGGCTCGGCGGAGCGCGAACCGATCCAGTAGATCACTGCGACGCCGGCCAACGTGCCGGGAATGGCCGCGAGGAAGGTGACCACGTTGGTGTCGTTGATCCCTTCGCCAAGGGCCAGCTGGATCAGCGCGCCCGACACGACCGAACCGAGCAGAGCGCCGATGAGCGCGCCGATGATGCCCTGCCAGAAACGCTCCGGCACGAAGATCGAGAAGTGCCAGAGGGCTAGACCAGTGGTTATCCAGACTACGACCGCCATTATTTCCTTCCCCTCTTCTTCCGCGGACTCGGATGCTCGGGAACCGTCACCGGTTCGCCGTCGATGATCTCGGTGTGGCCTTCTTCAACTTCTTCATCCAGGGAGTCATCCACCTTGGAGACCTCGAGGTCGGACGCGAAAGCGGGCACGCTGCCCTGCGTCTCGATCTGCTGGCGGCGGCGGCGGCGGAACCCGGGCTCACGTTCCTTCCAGAGCGCCAGCACCGGTGAGGCGATGAAGATCGATGAATAAGTACCGGAAGCGATGCCGACGAGGATGGCGATCGCGAAGCTGCGCAGCGTCTCGCCGCCGAAGATCAGCAGTGAAAGCACGCCGAAGAGGGTACAGACACTGGTCGCGAGTGACCGCGTCATGACTTCCGACATCGACTTGTTGGTGATCTGCGAGAACGTCGCCCGCGGCATCTTGGGCTGGTTCTCGCGTATTCGGTCGAACACGATGATCGTGTCGTAGAGCGAATAGCCCAGA
>CAVOIH010000010.1:0-68564 GCA_963695885.1 uncultured Solirubrobacterales bacterium
ATCGGCCGAAGCCTGTTTACGGGCCTGCGATCGCGAGCCACCGCGCGGACGCCGCCACCTGCCGAACAGTCCCAACTGGGGTTACTCCTCGCAGGCCTTCTTCGATGGTGCCAGACCAACGAGTGGGTACGTCCGCGACGACCGCGCTCGGCGGACATGACAGGATAGAAGTCCACCCCGTTCGAACCGTGACGATGACTTTCGAGGAGTCAAAACCCATGGCAATCTCTGTTCAGATGCCCGCACTCGGTGAGAGCGTCACCGAGGGGACCGTCACGCGATGGCTCAAACAAGGCAACTGCGTCGCCGTCGACGAACCGCTGCTCGAGGGTCGGCCCCCGACAAGGTCGACACCGAGATCCCGTCGCCGGCTGCCGGTGTCCTGCCAGATCATCGCGGCCGAGGATGACGTCGTCGAGATCGGCGGTGATCTGGCGCTGATCGGCGAGGAAGGCGAATCTGCCGGTGACTCGGCCGAGTCCGCTCCCGCCGAAGAAGCCGACCCGAGCCCGAACCAGAGCCCGCCGCCGAAGAGGCGCCCGCCGAGGGAGCCGACCCCGAGCCCGCCGCCTCCGGCGACACGACGTCGATCACGATGCCGGAACTGGGCGAGTCCGTCGCCGAGGGCACCGTCACCCGCTGGCTGAAGAGGAAGAAGGTCGGCGACGAGGTCGCCGTCGACAAGCCACTGGTCGAGGTGTCCACCGACAAGGTCGACACCGAGATCCCGTCGCCGGTGGACGACCCGCGCCTGGCTCCAGGCCAGTTCGCCGATGCCGGGGGTGCCGCACGCGGCGAACCGCTCGGGGGTGACGTCCGGGGTGACCGAGATGTCGGCATACATGGCGTTGCCCTTGGAGTCGGCCGCGATGGTGTTGACCCAGGGCACGCCCTGGTTCCGCTTCAGCGTCTTCACCATGTCGCTGACGCTCTGCGAACGGTCGGCGTCGAAGAAGTGGTTGATGAAGCGCAGGCCATCCGCATTCGGATCGCGCAGCGTGTAGACCGTGTCTTCACTCCATCCGAGCGGAATGCCCTGGAGAATGGCGACGGCCGGACCGTGCTCGGTCGAGTACAGGGTCCTGGTCTCGTTCTCGAGGGTCCCGTCCGGCTGCTTGACCGCGACGGTGACGTCAACGGAATCCATCTTCTTCGTCTGGCCGTCAACGATGTACGAGGTCGGATCGCCCGGGGCGAGTGTCTCCTTGTAGAGCATGAACCTGCGCGAAGTGGAGACGGTGTGGCTCCAGGCGAGGTTCCGGGTGTGACCGATGAGCACGACCGGCGCGCCGAGGAGGCTGGCTCCGCTGACGTTGATCTTGCCCGGGATGGTCAGCTGTGCCTGGTAGAAGCGCTCGGTGCCCGACCACGGGAAGTGGGGGTTCCCGAACAGCATTCCCTTGCCGGTCGAGGTCGCTTCCGAACCGAGCGACACGGCATTCGACCCGACTTCGGGGTTCAGGCTCTCGTCGAGGCCCTCGAAGTCGGAGGCGGTCGGCTCGCCGGCCGGGTCGGATTCAGAACCGATCGAAGCCTGCGAGGTCGGCGGTGCGGCACTGGTGGTGCCGTCGACCACGGCGCCGGCACTGGCCAGCGTCCCGAGTTCGTAGAAGCGGCGGTAGACGTCCAGCTTGTTGATCTTCTTGACCCACGGCTCTCCCTTGCAGGTCTCGTCCTGGATCTTGTCCACTCCGGTCCTGGACAGCCAGCGGTTGTAGCCTTTGACGTAACCGTCGACAACCTCGCGGACCTGCTGCTTCGGTCCATGTGGGGCCTTCTTCTTGAGCAGGCCTTCGATCGTCTTGGCCGCGATGATCCGCTTGTGGGCGAAGTCGGCCTCGAGGTTCGTGAAGACGTAACCGTTGCCAGTCAGCTGCCATTCGCCTTCGGGGCCGAAGTACCTGGAACGCTCACCACGGTTGGTGGTGTAGATGTCCGCCATGGAGCAGATGTTGTCCTTGGCGAGCGAGTAGCCGTATCCGTAACCGAGGCCGCGGTAGGAGTCGGCGACGATCCTGGGGATGCCGTACTCGGTGGTGCGGATCGTGACCCGCGGTGTCTTGAGCTCATGCCGCCGCTCGCGCTTGGCCTTGGCCTTGAGGCGCTTCGTGGCCTTCTTGACGCACTTCTTCCCGGCCTCGCCCTTCTTGTTCTTGCACTTCTTCTTCGCCTGCTTGGCGAAGTCGGGCTTGGCCGTGGCGGTACTCGCGCCGGCTCCCATGACGAGTGTCATGGCCAGAGCGGCGACCAACAGTCGAATCAGCTTCAAAACGGGGTTCCTCTCCTGAAAAGTCTTTAGTGGCCTGCGCCACCCCCTGTACCCCCTCTTCAACACACGAACCCGAAAAAGGAGCGGTCCGAGCATACCGTGATCGCTGTCCGGTCATCGCGCCGGGCGGCGCCGGATGTGCACCTCACACCCGGTTTACGTTGAACTTATGCGTGGCACTAGCCTGTTGGGCCGATGAGAGAGAAGGTCAAGAAACCAAAGACCAAGCCGGGCACGCAGCTGCCCCGCTGGATGTTCGAGACCCGGACCGATGCCTGGCGCGACGCCGGCCTCGCCGAGGAGGTCGCGGGCCAGCACCGTGCCTGGCCGCGCCTGATCCTCTTCGCCGTACTGATCGCTGCCGTGCTGGTCGCATTCAACTACCGCGAGAACATCGCCGCCGACTACGACACCGAAGGCCGGATCGTCACCGCCCTGCTGCTCTTCGCGTTCGGCTGGGGCTTCGCCGCCGCGCTCGGCCGCACGATCACCCCGACCATCCTCAAACGGATGGATCCCGGCACCGCCGGCACGGTCGGGTTCGCGATCCGCCTGATCACGATCATCCTGGTCGCAGTCGTCGCTCTCCGCATCGCCGGGGTCAAGACCAGCACTCTCGCCGTCGGTGGCGCGTTCACCGCGGTGGTCGTCGGTCTCGCCGCCCAGCAGACCCTCGGCAACGTCTTCGCCGGCGTCGTCCTCCAGAGCACCCGCCCCTTTCAGGTCGGCCAGCGGGTCCGGCTGACCGGCGGTCCCCTGGCCGGCTCGGTCGAAGGCACCGTCAGCTCGCTCGGGCTGTTCTACACCACCATCCTCAATGGTCAGGACCGGATGATGGTCCCGAACAACGTGATCCTCAACCTGGCCGTCGTCCCGCTGGTCGAACCCGAGGGCATCGACGTGCGCGCCCGGTTCGACAGCCACGTCAGCCCGGCCCGGGTGCAGGAGATGCTTTCCCAGGCGATCACGGTGCCGACCCGGCGCCCGCCCTCGATCTGGCTGGACGAGATCGACCGGGACGAAGTCGTCCTCAGGATCAACGCGACGCCGGTCGATCCCGCGGACGGGGCGAGGCTGGCCGAGCAGGTCCTCGCGGTCACCCGTGGCACCTTCGAGTTCGAGACGGCCAAGCCGGATCCCGAGCCCAGCGTGCCGCACAGCCGCGCCTGAGATCGAGCCGGTCAGCGCCGGCGCTCGACCTCCTGGACCATCAGTTTCGTGTGGAGGGCGGCGATGAAATCACGCAGCGGATCGGCGCCGGCTTCGATCAGCTCGACCGCGCGATCGGCCGGCATCTCGCCCTGGAGCCGTTCCATGAGAACGTCGACCTCTTCTTTGACCAGGGCCTCCAGGGCGCGCTTGTAGCGCAACGTGTCGTAGACGGTGAAGCCGGTCTGCTCGTCGAAGCCTCCGGCGCGGAAGCGGGAGATCGCCTCGATGATCTCGACGTCACTCGGGGAATACCCGCGCGAGTTCGGGGTGAGGATGCCGATCTCGGCGAGGCGGTCGAGCGCTTCACCGGGCACGCCGTATGACTTCCTGACCTCCGCGGCGCTGATCCGGGTGCGCTCGGCGGCGAGCGCGCGCTCGAGGATGCGGTCCTCGACCTCGAGCAGCGCCCGCGCCTGTTCGGGGTCTTCCGCGAGCACCGAGCGGATCGCTTTCAGCGGCATGAAACGCTCCTCCTGGAGGCGTTTGATCATCTCGATCCGCTCGACCGTCTCCGGCCGGTAGTAAGCCATGTTGCGGCTGGTCTTCACCGGCTCGGGGAGCAGGCCCTCACGCAGGTAGTGCTTGATCGTCGCCCCGGAGACCCCCGAGGCCTCGACCAGCTCCGACATCTTCAGCAGATTTTCTACGGTCGCCATCCCCTACCTCCGGACAGCCGACATCCAGGTCGCACAGCGAAACCGGCATTTGTCCCTCATGAGCGAAGCGACCTGGATGCTCTGTTTCATGCGCGGAATCCGGCGCCATCCCCAGAACCGCCGCCCGGCCCCGCCGCGGCGCCGGACTCGATCAGTGCGTCGATCTCCTCCTGGCTGAAACCGGCCTCGGCCAGCACTTCGCCCGTGTCGGCGCCCGCCACCGGTGCCGGCCGGGGATCGCCGGCCGGGGTGGCGGAGAGCTTGACCGGATTGCCGAGCTGGCGGACCGGGCCGATTCCGGGCTGGTCGACCTCCACGACCATGCCGCGCTGGCGGGTGAGGTCGGAATCGAGCGCCTCCTTCACGTCCAGGATCGGCTCGATGCAGCAGTTCTGCTCGTCGTTGAAGGCCTTCCACCCGGCCCGCGTCTTCGAGCGGAAGACCTGGGCCACCTTCTCCCAGCCCGGGCTGCCGGGCGGGTCGAACTGGTGTTGCACGAGGTCCGGATTGCCGGTCGCCTCGCAGAACGACCTGAAGAACTTCGGCTCGAGCGCGCCACAGCTGACCCAGCCGTCGGCGGCCTCGTACGGCATGTAGCAGACGGCCCCTCCTCCGAGTATGGTCTCCCCGCGCTGCGGCACTTCGCCGTCGGCGAAGTGCGCGCCGGCGAGCATCGCGAGCCACGACATCGCGCCGTCGGTCATCGAGATGTCGACGAGCTGACCCTCGCCCGTACGCTGCCTGGCGAACAGGGCGATCAACACACCGAAGGCCGCGGACATCGCGCCGCCGCCGAGGTCGCCGATCTGCGCGGCCGGCTGGATCGGCGGCCCGCCCTTCTGCCCGGTGAGTCCGAGCAGCCCGCTCGAACCGAGGTAGTTCAGGTCGTGCCCGGCGCGGTCGCGGTTCGGACCGTCCTGGCCGTAACCGGTGATCGCGCAGTAGACGACGCCCGGATTGACCTCGCGCAGGGTCTCGTAACCGACGCCGAGCCGGTCCATCACCCCGGGGCGAAAACCTTCGAGGACCACGTCCGCTTTCTCGACCAGACGCAGGAAGGTCTCGCGCCCTGCGTCGGACTTCAGGTCGATCCGGATCGAGCGCTTGCTGCGGTTGAGCGAGAGGTAGAGCGCCGACCGGGTGCTGACGATCTCCGCTTCGTCCTCGCCCGGCGCGGCCTCGTAATACGGCGGGGCGAAGCGGATGTAGTCGCCCGCGCCGGTGTCTTCGACCTTGATCACGTCGGCGCCGAAGTCGGCGAGCCACTGGGACGCGAACCCTCCCGGGAGCAGCCGGGTCAGGTCGAGCACGCGAATGTCTTCGAGCGGCTGCGGCATCGCCCTGTGCTAGGAGTTCCCCGCGAGGCCGAGCAGCCCGCGGGCCTCTTCGAAGGTCGCGATCTTCCGGCCCGCGTCCTCGCAGATCTGTCGCGCCTTGCCGACCAGGTCGCCGTTCGACTTCGCCATCGAACCGTCCGGCAGGTAGAGGTTGTCCTCGACCCCGGCCCGGACGTTGCCGCCGAGCGCGGCGGCCGCGGCGAGCAGCTTCCACTGGTCGCGGGAGATGCCGATGCATTGCCAGTTGTTCGGGCCTTCCGGACCGCCGGGGACCTGGTCGGCCATGACGCCGACGTTCCGCGGGGTCGGCCGGATGCCGCCGGTGACACCCATGACCAGTGAGATCTGGAGCGGCCCTTCGAGCAGGCCCATGTCGATCAGCGGGTCGAGGTTGGCCACGTGGCCGGCGTCGAAACACTCGTGCTCGGGCTGGATGCCGATCTCGTTCATCGCGGTGATGAACTCGATGATCGTGTCGAAGCTGTTCTCGAACACGGCCTTGAACACGAAGTCCTTGCGCCTCCGTGAGTACTTCGCGTAGTTCATCGAGCTCATGTTGAGCGCGGCGACGTCAGGTTCGACCGCTCGCAGGTAGGCGATGCGCTTCTCGACCGGCACGCCGATCGCGCCGGTCGAGAAGTTGATGATCACCCCGGGGCACTCGGACCGGATCGCGTCGGAGATCGCCTGGAAATCCTCGATCTCGTAGGACGGCGTGCCGTCCGGGGTGCGGGCATGGATGTGGATCTGGGAGGCGCCTTCGTCCACGACGCGCCGGGCTTCGGCCGCGTACTCCCCGGGCGTGTACGGGATCGCCGGGCACTGGTCGCGGTTCGCGATCACGCCGGAAATCGAGTTGCTGATGATGACGGGGTCTTCGAACCGGCTCATACGGGCATCACTCCATGCTTCTTCCAGGGCCTCTCGACCTTTTTGTTCTTCGACATTCGCAGGCCGTTGATGATCGTCTGGCGGGTCTCACGCGGATCGATGATGTCGTCGATCATGGCGTTGCCGGCGGCTATGTAGGGGTCGATCTGCTGGCGCACCGCGTTCAGCATCGCCTCGCGGGTCGCCTCGGGATCGTCCGACGCCTCGATCGCGCCGCGGCCGATGATGTTGACCGCGCCCTCGGCCCCCATGACCGAGATCTCCGCCCCGGGCCAGGCGACGATCAGGTCGGGCTCGTACGCCCGGCCGCACATCACGTAGTAGCCGGCGCCGTACGCCTTCCGTACGAGGACCGTGATCTTCGGGACGGTGGCGCGGGACACGGCGTAGAGCATCTTGGCGCCGTGGCGGATGATGCCCTGCTGCTCGACCTTCGAGCCGACCATGAAGCCGGGCACGTCCTGCAGGAAGAGCAGCGGAATGCTGAAGGCGTCGCACAGGTTGATGAATCGCGCGGCCTTGTCGGCCGAGTCGACGTCGAGGATGCCGCCCAGCTGCTTCGGCTGGTTGGCGACGATGCCGACCGGCTGTCCGTCGAACCGGCTGAGGCAGGTGATCAGCGACCTGGCGAACTTCGGCTTGATGTCGAACCAGTCCCCGTCGTCGACGATCTCCTCGATCACTTCGTACATGTCGTAAGGGGTGCGCGAGGACTCCGGGATGATCTCGAGCAGCCTGTCCGAGCCGCGGTCCTCGGGGTCGTCGCATTCGATCACCGGCACCTCGGCCTCGCAGTTCGAGGGGAAGAAGCTCAGGTACTTCTTGATCGCTTCGATGCATTCGGGATCGTCCTTGGCCTCGAGGTCACCGACGCCGGACTTGCGGCAGTGGATCTTCGCGCCGCCGAGGTCCTCCATCTCGATGTCCTCGCCGGTCACCGCTTTCACCAGATGAGGTCCGGCGAGCGCCATCGCGCCCTGGCCGACGACCATCGGCACGAAGTCCGAGAGTCCCGGGATGTACGCGGTGCCCGCGGCGCAGGGACCCATCATGGCCGCTACCATCGGCACAACGCCGGACATCTGGACCTCCTCGCGGAAGAGGTGGCCGGAACCGGCGAACAGCGAGCCGGCCGCCTCCTGGATCCGGGCGCCGGCCGAGTCGAGCAGCCAGATCAGCGGCATGCGCTTCTGCAGGGCGATCTCACGGATACGGGTGACCTTGACCTCGCCGGTCTGGCCCATCGAGCCCGCCATCACCGTGAAGTCGTAGGCGACGATCGCGCAGGCGCGGCCGTCGACGTCGCCCCAGCCGGTGATAACGCCGTCGGCGGGCGCGTCCCGGTCCTTGAGCGCGGGCTGGGAGAAGTGCGGGCGGCCGTGGATGCCGATCTCGACGAAGGTGTCTTCGTCGACCAGCAGGTCGAGCCGCTCGCGGGCAGTCAGCTTGCCGCGCTCGTGCTGGGCCTCGATCTTCTCGAGGCCGCCGCCGAGGCGGGCCTTGGCGCGGCGTTCGTGGAGCTGTTCGTTCAGCTCGGTGAGCGGTGCGGTGCCCGGCAGCTTGTTGACGGGTGCCTCTTCCGGTGCGGCTTCGCCAGACATCAACGTCCCTTCCATTCCGGCTCGCGCTTTTCGAAGAAGGCCTTGACGCCTTCGATCGCGTCCTCGGAAGATAGTTCGATCGCGAGCAGGGAACGCAGGTAGTCGAGTGCCTCGACCAGCGGCATGTCCATCTGGCGCCACATCGCGTCCTTGCCCATGCGCATGACCAGCGGCGACTTGGCGGCGAGCTGCTTGGTCCATTCCTCGAGATTCGCCTCGAAGAGCTCGGGCCGTACGACCTTGTTGACGATGCCGGCCTCCTTCGCGTCCCGGGCGGTGATCCGCTCGCCGAGCAGCAGCATCTCGTTGGTCTTCTTGCGGCCGACGTTGCGGTAGATCAGCGCCATGATCATGAACGGGAAGAGCCCGACGGTGATCTCGGGCGTGCCGAAGGTCGCTTCCTCGGAGGCGATGATCAGGTCGCAGGCGAGCGCGAGCCCGAGCGATCCGGCGAGCACGTGCCCCTCGGCCGCGACGATCGACGGCTTGCCGAGTTCGCCCAGCGCCTCGAACGCATCGGTGAAGAGCGAGGCGCCGGTGAACTTCTCGACGGTGCCGGCCTCTCCCCCGAACCCGGCGAGGTTGCCGCCGGCCGAGAAGACCTTCTCGTGGGACGAGGCGAGTACGACGACTCGAACGGCGTAGTCATCCTTGGCCAGGGCCAGCGCCGAGAGCAGCTCGGACAGCATCTGGTCGGAAAGCGCGTTGCGCGTTTCCGGGTCGTCGAGGGTGATCGTGGCCACGTGATCGGCGACCTCGTATCGGATCTTTTCGAAGGACTGGCGGGATTCGCTCATGGTCGGCCCAAGATACCAGTAAATAAGGAGTGGGAAGTGTTACTCTCTACTTTGCCCAGATCAGCTATCCCCCACCGGACTTCTCTTCACCGACCATCAAAGGAACCAGGAACCGTGACCGAAACAGTCATCAAGCCGGACTTCGACGCCGCGCAGAAGCATTTCATCTTCAGCCAGGAGCACGAAGACCTGCGCGAGTCGATGGAGTCGTGGGCCAAGAAGGAGCTCCATCCCCACCGCAACGAGTGGGAAGAGACCAAGTGGCCCGACTCGGCGATCGAGCGCGCCGGCGAACTCGGTTACCTCGGCCTCTGCTTCCCCGAGGAGTACGGAGGACAGGGCGGCGACTACTTCTACTCGCTGGTCCGGGCCGAGGCCATGAGCTACGCGGGCAACGGAGGCCTCGGCATGGGATTCGCGGTCCAGACCGACATGGTCCTCCCCCCGATCCACCTGCTCGGCACCGAGGAGCAGAAGCAGAAGTACCTCGTTCCCGGGATCCAGGGCACGAAGATCGGCGCCCTCGGCATCACCGAGCCCGGCGCCGGATCCGACGTCGCCGGCATCCGCACCACCGCGGTCCTCGACGGGGACGAGTTCGTGATCAACGGCGCCAAGACCTTCATCACGAACGCCGCCCGCGCCCGGTTCATGGTGCTGGTCGTGAAAACCGATCCGTCGAAGGCCCACGACGGCATCAGCCTCCTCCTGATCGACATCCGCGACGAGGACGGCAACGACCTCCCCGGCTTCTCGGTCACCTCGAATCTCGAGAAGATGGGCATGCTCTCGTCGGACACGGGCGAGCTCGCCTTCGAAGACTTCCGCGTGCCGGCGGACTCGATCCTCGGTCAGGAGGGCAAGGGCTTCTACCACATCAGCTGGGAGCTCCAGGGCGAACGGCTGGTCGCCGCCGCCGGATCCCACGCCGGTGCCGAGCGCCTGCTCGAGACGACCATCGAATACGCCCTCGACCGGCAGGCCTTCGGCCGTCCGATCGGCAAGTTCCAGACGATCCGCCACAAGATCGCCTCGATGGCGACGAAGATCGAGGCGTCGAAGCAGTTCACCTACTCGGTGGCCTGGCGGGTCAACCGGGGCGAGTACCCGGTGCGCGAGATCTCGATGGCCAAGATGATGGCTTCGCAGGTCGCCTGCGAAGTCGCCGACGAGGCGATCCAGATCCACGGCGGCTACGGCTATATGAAGGAATACGAGATCGAGCGCCACTACCGCGACATGCGCCTCAACCGCATCGGAGCGGGAACGGACGAGATCATGCTCGAGGTAATCGGCCGCTCATACGGCCTGTAGCCCAAAAACCGAGACTGGGTGCGTTCCTGACCCCACAGGTGGCCTAAACGCACCCAGTCGCAACTCTTCAGGCGTTTTTCGGTCGGTTTCTGGAGCGATGTCTCCGGATTCGGCGAATGACTTCACCGACGAGCGGATCGTGATCTCACCCGTCGAACCTGCTCGACAAGGACGCCGCGCCCTCCACGCTGGTTCCTCAGGCAGGACTCAGCCGGGTCGTGCAGTGAGCGCAGCGGGTGGCGGCCACGGGGATCTCGGACAGACACTCGGGACAGTCCCTGTGCGTCACCTCCTCGTTTTCGGCGGCGTGCTCCTTGTAGGCGTTCATCGGCGTGACGATGAAGAAGTAGACGGCGGCGGCCACCGACAGGAAAGTGATCAGGGCGTTCAGGAAGTTGCCGTACCGGAACTCGGATCCGTTGATCGTGAACGAGAGGGAAGAGAAGTCCGACTCCCCGACGATCGCGGTGATGACCGGTGTCAGCAGGTCTTCCACCATCGAAGTGACGAGCGCGGTGAATGCGGCACCGATGACGACCGCCACCGCCAGGTCGACGACGTTGCCGCGGGCAATGAATTCTTTGAAACCAACCAGGACCTTCATGAAACCTCCGGGATGAATGGACAGGCCGCTTCGACATTACCCAAACCGGGTTGCTGCACCGTCGCGGGGCGTTCCGAGGGGCCTCCTCCAAAGGGTCTCGCCAACTCAAATCCACCTATAGTGCGCAGAATCAATCTGACAAGGAGAGGAATCTGATGGGACTTCTGCAAGGCAAGAGCGCGATCGTGACCGGATCGGCACGGGGAATCGGACGGGCGACCGCCGAACTCTTCGCCGCCAACGGCGCGAAGGTGCTGATCAACGACCTCGATGCCGACGAGGCCGGGCAGGCGTCCTCGGAGATCGACGGCGAGACCGCCGTCTACGCCGGCGACATGACCAGGCCGGAGGCCGCAGAAGAACTCGTCGCCACCGCCAACGAAGCGTTCGGAAAGGTCGACATCGTGGTCAACAACGCCGGCTACACCTGGGACGGCGTCGCCCACAAGATGACCGACGAGCAGTTCCAGGCGATGCTCGACATCCATACGATCGTGCCCTTCCGCGTCGCCCGTGCCCTCGCGCCCCACTGGCGCGAGGCCGCCAAGGCCGAAGCCGCCGAAGGGCAGGAGGTCTTCCGCAAGCTGATCAACGTCTCCTCGATCTCCGGCACGATGGGCAACGCCGGCCAGATCAACTACAGCGCCGGCAAGTCCGCCGTCGTCGGCATGACCAAGACGCTGGCCAAGGAGTGGGGCCAGTTCAAGATCAACGTCAACGCGGTGGCCTTCGGCTTCGTCGAGACGCGCCTGACCGCCACCAAGGACGAAGACGCCGAGACGGTCAAGGCCCCCGACGGCTCCGACATCCAGCTCGGCATCCCCGAGCAGATGCGCGCGATGGCCTCGATGATCATCCCGCTCGGCCGCCCGGCCTCGCCGGAGGAGGCTGCCGGACCGATCGTCTTCCTCGCGTCAGGCCTCGCCGACTACGTGCACGGCCAGGTCCTCAACGTGACCGGCGGCCAGTTCGGCGGCATGTACACCTGAGTCCCGCCCGAACCGGCGGCCCTCTGGATCACTTTCGTTCTTCGGCGGGTGGCTCGCCGCCCTCGCCGGCGATCGCCGACGGTGGCCACGGGCCGAACCAGTTGTCCCGGGCGCCGTCCAGTGTGATCACCGATCCGGAGTGGAACGCCCCGGCATCGGAGGCGAGGAACGCCAGGAGCCAGGCCATCTCCTCTGACTCGCCGACACGGCCCATCGGGATCGACTTGTGGACTCCCTCGACGATCTCTTTCGGGTACTTGTTGACGAAGGTGTCAGTCGCGAACTGGCCGGCGGCGATCGCGCAGGTGCGAATCCCGAACCGGGACCACTCGGTCGCGAGCGTCTTCATCATGTTCTCGACCGCGGCCCGCGCGGCGCCGGAATGAACCATGCCCGGCATGCCCCCGTGCGGCGAGAGGGTGATGCTGAGGACGGCCCCATGCTCCTGGGGGATGAAGGCCTTGGTCGCCGCGGCGTGGGTCATCAGCCAGGTGCCCGTGACGTTCAACTCGATCACGGTCCGGAAACCTTTCGGTGTGATCGCTTCGGCGGGGCTCAGAAACTGCCCGCCGGCGTTGTTCACGAGGGTGTCGAGGCGGCCGTGGCGCACGAGCAGGTCGTCGAAGAACTGGTCAACGTCTTCCTCGTCGCGGATGTCGAGCCGGGCGTGCTCGAAACTGCCCGGAAGCCCCTCGGCCATGACCGCGGTCTCCGAGAGTGGTTCGGACCGGCGCCCGCAGCCGATCACGGTCGCGCCGAGGCGGATCATCTCCAGGGCGGCCTCACGCCCGAGCCCCGTTCCCGCACCGGAGATGACCACCACCCTGCCGTCGAGCAGGCCGGCCCGGAAAATTCGTGATCGTAAGGATTCGCCCATGATTTGCCTGAGGCCCGGTCGGCCGGGCAAGCCGCTATAGGGTCGCAGAATGTCGGTCCAGGCTGAACCCCGCCTCCTCGAAACCCCGCTCCCCGGCGGGGCTCCCGGGTCCGGGGTCACCGTCGAGCCGATGGTCACCGGGACCTTCAGCTCACCCGACATCCTCCATGAGAACCCGGGCGGAGAGGTGGGCAATTTCAAGGTCCTCCGGGCTACCCGGGACGAGAACACTCCGGTGCCGATCCCGGCGTTCCTGGTTCGTCACCCGAGCTACGGCCCGATCCTCGTCGACACGGGCCTCCACCCCTCGATCGTGAGCGACCCCGTCCAGAACCTGGGAAGGTTCAGTACCTGGATGATGAAGCCCCGGATGTCCCACGGTGACGACGTCTCTTCGCAGCTCCGGGCGAAAGGCCTGGATCCGGGTTCGATCCGCCTGGTGATCATGACCCACCTCCACATCGACCACGCCTCGGCGATCGCCGACTTTCCCGACGCGACCTTCATCGTCACGGACAACGAATGGGAGGACGCGACCAGCGGGGCCTTCGCCTTCAAGAAGGGTTACCACCGGCCCCAGTTCGACTATGCCTTCGACTTTCGCACCATTTCGTACGACGGCGACAACGTCGATTCGTACGCGAGCTTCGGCCGCACGATCGATCTGTTCGGCGACGGCTCGATCCGGCTCGCCTCGACCCCCGGCCACACCGCCGGGCACCAGTCGGTGATCGTCAGGCTGAAGGACGACGACCTGGTCATTGCCGGCGACACGTTCTACCTCGAAAAGCAGCTCGAGCCGGGCGCCGACCTGCCCGGCAGGACCCGGGACCGCCACAACTTCAAGCGGAGCCTCCAGGAGATGCGGCTCTTTCACAGCCAGTACCCGAACTCGGTGATCACGCCCGGGCACGACCCCGAGTTCTACGACAACGCCCCGGAGAGGTGGGAATAAGGGGACCAGGACAGGAACCGGTCCCTATTCGTCAGCCTTCGACCGGTCCTTTTCTTCCTTCAGTTCCCGCTTGACCTGTCGGCGGCCCTTCTCCTTCAGTTCGTCGTACATCCTCTGGACCTGGGCGAAGACCTTGTGCGAGATGTCCATCTGCTGCTCGCGGGTCGGGGCCTCGACCACATCGAAGGTGAGCGGTTCCCCGAACTGGACGGTCACCTTGGGGAACGTGAACCGTCGCCAGGGTCGCTTGGAGCGGGTCGCAAAGATCGCCACCGGCACGACCGGCACCCCGGACTCGAGCGCAATCCGCCCGATGCCGGGTTTCGGTTCACCGAGCCCGTTGGAGCGCGAGCGCCCTCCCTCGGCATAGACGAGCACCGAGCCGCCGCGGTCGAAGATCGTATAGGCGGTCTCGAAGGCGGCGTCGTCCTTGTATCCACGGCGAACCGGGAATACCCCTCCGTGGGTGATGATCCAGGTAAGGACCGGCGGCCCGAAGAGCTGCGACTTCGCCATGAAGCGCATCTTCCGGCGGAGGTAGATCCCGACGAAGAAGTGGTCCATCTGGCTGAAGTGGTTGGGGGCGATGAGGACGGCACCCTCGGCGGGGACATTCTCGGTGGCGATAGCCCGGGTCCGGTACAGGCCGACCGCTACCGGTGTGAGTACGCCACGTACGAGTTCGTAGACGTGGTTGGGGTCCTTCGTGCGCGATCGCTCGTGGAACTTGTCGAAATACCCGGCCGGGCGGTCGTCCTTGTATTTCTGGGGAGGGAGATCGTGCATCGCGTGGGACAGTAACCCCGGGACCGTCCGCTGGTTACTGCGGGTCCGGGCCGGCCCAGCCGCGGGAGCGCTCGACCGCCCGGTGCCAGTCGCCGAGGAGCGACCCGGCCTGGCCGGCCGGCATGTTCGGCTCGTAGGTCTCGCTCGGGCGCCACATCGCGGAGATCTCGGCCAGGCCCCAGGTGCCGGCGCCCACTCCCGCCAGGTAGGCGGCGCCGAGCGCCGTCGTCTCGGGGATCTCCGGGATCACGACCGGGACGCCGAGCAGGTCGGCCTGGAACTGCATGAGCCACCGGTTGGAGACGGCGCCACCGTCTGCCTTCAGCACTTCGAGCCGCTGCCCGGACGAGTCCTCCTGGGCACGGACGGCGTCGACCGTCTGGTAGGCGATCGCCTCCAGCGCCGCCCGGGCGAGATGGGACCGCCCGGTCCCCCGGGTCAGGCCGACGATCGTCCCCCGCGCGTAGGGGTCCCAGTAGGGAGAGCCGAGGCCGGTCAGGGCCGGGACGAAATAGACCCCGTCGTTGCCGTCCAGCGACCCGGCCATCGCCTCTGTCTCGTCGGCCCGGTCGATCACCCCGAGGCCGTCACGCAGCCACTGGACCGCGGCGCCGGTGACGAAGATCGACGCTTCGAGCGCGTAGGTGACCTGGTCGCCGATGCCCCAGGCGACCGTGGCGAGCAGCCCCGGTCCCGGCGCCGGCGTCCGGGTGCCGGAGTTGAGCAGCACGAAGCTGCCGGTGCCGTAGGTGTTCTTGCCCATACCCGGCTGGTGGCACGCCTGGCCGAACAGGGCCGACTGCTGGTCGCCGGCGATCCCGGTCACCGGCACCTCACCGCCGAACTCGGTCGTCGTGCCGAAGATCCCCGCCGAGGGCCGTGCCTCGGGCAGGCTGGCCGGATCCACCCCGAAGAGCTCACAGAGTTCCGGGTCCCACTGCAGGCGGGCGATGTCGAAGAGCATCGTGCGCGAGGCGTTCGAGTAGTCGGTGGCATGCTCGCCGCAGAGCTTGTGGACCAGCCACGAATCAACCGTTCCGAAGCAGGCGCTCCTCCCGCCTTCGGCGTGTTGCGACAGCCATTCGATCTTGGTCGCCGAGAAATACGGGTCCAGCACGAGCCCGGTGCGGGCCCGGATCATCGGCTCCAACCCTTCATCCCGGAGCTCGTCGCACCGGGCGGCACCGCGCCGGTCCTGCCAGACCAAGGCGTTGTGGATCGGCTTGCCGGTGTCCGGGTCCCAGCCGACCACCGTCTCACGCTGGTTGGTGATCCCGATCGCGTCGAGCTCCCGCCCGTCGATCCCGGCGCCGGCGAGCGCCCGCATCGCCACGGTCCGCGTGACCTCCCAGATCTCACCGGGGTCGTGCTCGACCCAGCCGGGCTTCGGAAAGTGCTGGCCGAACTCGGCGTACCCACGCCCGGCGATGCGCCCGTCTCCGTCGAAGACGAAGCAGGTCGAGCCGGTGGTCCCCTGGTCGATCGCGAGGATCATTCCGGGGTCAACCGGTAGGAGCGCCGAATGAAAGCGATCAAGAGACCCAGGAGCCAGGCGGGGGCGAAGAAGTAGATCGTGAGGAACGTCCAGCTCACGTAGAGCGGCGTCTCGGATGGACTGGATCCATGGGCCAAGGTGCCCCCGATGGCGACCGCGATGACGATCGGCAGCAGGATGAACGGCCCGGATAACCAGGACCCGGCCCAAACCCCGAGCAGCAGGTACGCGATCCCACCCGTTCCGGCGATGGCCAGGAATACGGGGGTGGAACCGACCTCCCCCAGGAGAAGCAGCACTACGGTCTCGACGGCCAGAAACACCAGCCCGATCAACAGGAAGTGGTTCCAGGCCCGGGCTTCGCTTTCGACGTCCGAATTCATCGTCTCGAAATGTAAACCCGGGCGAAGTCGAGCATCTGGCGGAAGCGGTGGATGAAACCCTTGAGCGTCTTGCCGGTGACGCGGTGGGCGATCTGGAGTTCGTACTCGCCGATCCGGTAACCGGCCCGGACTGCGTCGATCGTCATTCCGGTCTCCATCCCGTAGTTCGGGGCGAATGGCAACACCGCACGGAAAACTTCGAGCTTCATCGCCCGCTGGCCCGAGATCGGAGCATCGGCGACGAACCCGCACCGCTTCTCGATGACCCACCGGGAAAAGCCGAGCGCGACGCCGAACCCGCCGCCGACCCGGCGCGCGAAAGCAGCGACCGCGAGGTCGCATTCGCCGTCCTCGACCGCGGAGACGAGCCGGCCGAGCTGGCCGGCCGAGACTGCTAGATCTGCGTCGCAGAGCAACACGGTGTGCGGCAAGTCCGGCGCCGAGAGCATCGCCTCGGCGCAGGCGGTCATGTTGCCGCCCTTCCCGTGGACCCTGCCCCGGCGAACCACGTGAGCACCGGCGGCAAGCGCGAGGTCGTTGGTGCCGTCGTCGGAGGCATCGTCGGCGACCCAGATCGCGGCGCCGGGAAACGCCTCCTTCAGCGAAGCAATCGAAACAGAGATGGAGTCGGCCTCATTCCGAGCCGCAATCAGCACGGCGAGCGAAGAGGCATTTTCCAATCCTGTGGGTTCCGAATCAGCTCTCTCAACGGCAGAGTCCATGAATCGGTGACTGTATATGCGATGAAGCCAGCAGCCCAGGAGGACCGGCAGTGAAATTGCCTCCTGGGGAGGCAATTTCACTGCCGATGCTGGGGAACTACCCGTTTAGAAGTCCCCGCAGCGTGTTCATGACCATCTCTTCTCTTTTTTCGAGCATGTCCGCCGTGATTCTGAGGACTTGAAACTTCATTCCCTTGAGAATGAGGTCCCGGTCGTGATCAGTTTCAAAGGTGAATACGTCTCCGTGGAAGGTATAGGTGTCAAGCTCAACGATCACGTTCTTGTCTCGCCAGAAACAGTCAACCTCGAAATCACCGATTCCGACGTTCACTTCGGGATCTGGAATCCCATACTTCTTCCGCAGGCGAAGAAACCAGGCTTCAACGTCTGACTTCGTCAGTGCAACGAGTGGGTCCCACTCCGCGACGACCTCCCGAAACCGGCCTATGCCTTTGCTCCCTGATCTACGATTCAGAATGCTCTGAAACTCGCTCCGGTCGGCAAGACCCTTGCGCTCAGCCGCCGCCAGGAGGTTTCTCAATTGTGTTTGCGTCAACCTCGGCGTCATATCCAGCAGTGCGCGTGCCACCGTGGTGACCGGAAAGCCATGGTGCCGGGTGAGGTCCTGTTCGGGCAGAGAGCGTGTCCGATGAACGGTGAGCCAGGGATCCCTTGTGTTGGCGATTCGCGGATTCGACCGGTTGAAGGCCCTGATTACTTCCACCCGTCCTGCGCCTTTGTCGATTCCCCAGAGATAGCAAGCGGTCCGGTGCGAGAGACAAGCCGTGGGCCCGGCGAAAAGCAGGGCGGCAGCCCACCGCCCCTCCCGGGCAACGGCATCGTGCCCCACTGAGTAGACGCCATCGACGATGCGATGTAGCCACCTTCTGGAGATGCGCTTCGTGATCCCCGTTGAGCTCAGGCCCAGGCCGATCAACTGCCTCCTGGATACGACACCCGACTGGTGCCGCGCCAGATCGGCGATCGCCTGGTCCAAGACGATCGCCGGGACTGGATCAGTGGAGCTTGCGAACGGAGGGTCGATGGTCGCGATCTCTGGCCGGTTCACTCGTTGCATTTGACTCATCGGCCGATTGTGAGCGTCCAGTCCCTTCTTGTTGATCACGGATCACACGAATTGGCAACGAGAACCAGACAGATGCGCGACGAGCACGCCGGAAAGGGTGGCCAGGGAACCCGTGGCAATGAAATTGCCTCTCAGGGAGGCAATTTCATTGCCAGTTTTGACCGATTGGCCCTGCGGCCTCTTGCGGAGCCCCGGTTTCCCGGTGCTTGGGCTAAGGTTGCGGCTCTATGGCGAACATTGAGGCTCACATCACCGGGAACGTCTGGAAAATCACCTGCTCCGTCGGGGACGAGATCGAGGATGGCGACGAAGTCGTGATCCTGGAGTCGATGAAAATGGAGATCCCGGTCGAGTCCGAGGATGACGGTGTCGTCAAGGAGATCAAGTGCGAAGAGGGCCAGTCGGTCACCGAAGGTGACGTCCTCATCGTCCTCGAGTAGATCGATGGACGGAATCGAGACCGGCACCGGGAAGCTCGAACTCGACTTCCCCGCGGAAGCCGTCGCCCGGCTCACGATCTCGAACCCGAGCAAGCGGAACGCGCTCGACCACGAGATCCTCGATGCGATCAGCGTCACCGTGCCCGAGCTCGATCGGGGCATCGAGGTCCGCTGCCTGATCATCACTGGCGCGGATCCGGTCTTCTCCGCCGGCTACGACATCGGCGGCATTCCGTCCGAGAGCTTCGAAACCGACGCCGAGGCCCTGGTCGCCCACCCCTTCACCGCCGCACTCGACGCGATCGAGGACTTCCCCTGGCCGACCGTCGCCGCGCTGAACGGCCACTGCCTCGGAGGCGCCCTCGAGATGGCCGTCGCCTGCGACCTGCGCGTCGCCGACCCCGGCGCCAAGTTGGGTATGCCGCCGGCCAAGCTCGGGCTGATCTACGGTCATACGGGACTGATCCGCTTCGTCCGCACGATCGGCGCCCCCCGGACCCGCGAGCTCTTCTTCACCGGACGCAACCTGACGGCAGAGAGGGCCGAGCGCATCGGCCTGGTCAACGAGCTGATCGAAGGGGACTTCGGGGCCGAATCGGTGGCCTGTGCCGCGGCCATCGCCGCCAACGCCCCGCTCTCGATGAAAGGCAACAAGCGGGCGATCGGCACCATCGTCAAGAACCCGGTCCTCACCCGGGAACAGGTTGACGAGCTGGTCGCCCTGCGCGAATCCTGCTTCGCCTCGGAGGACTTCGCCGAAGGCATCGCCGCTTTCAGCGAGAAGCGCAAGCCGAACTGGACCGGTCGCTGAGGCCCAGCCGGGATCGACCCCGGCGCTGATCCCTAGCCGGGGAAGCCGGCCCGCATCGTGAGGATGCGCTGGACCGAATCCTCGAATTCAGACCGCTCCAAGCCTCCGCTTCGAAGCCGCTTCGCCAGTGCATCCCCGGCCTTGCCCGCCTCCTTCGCCCGGGTGAAGAGGAAGAGGTCCATGCCCGCCCGGGCACCGGCGACCGCCACCCGCCTGGATCCGCCGAAGGCCCGGCCGGCGACCGTCTCGAGGGCGTCGGTCACGGTCACGCCCTCGAAGCCGAGCCGGTTGCGCAACTCCCCGGTGACGATCGCCTTGTTGAAGGCGGCCGGCTTGTTCCCGAAGGCGGTGTAGATCGCGGTGCCGACCATGACGAGCTGGCCGTCGGCACGAACGAACGGTTCGTAAGGCACCTCGTCCACCCTGCGGAGCACGCGCCGTGAGCTCCTCACCTTCTGGACGGCGTCGTCGGTGTTCAGGTTCACCCGTCCGAGGCCAGGGAAATGCTTGGCGGTGGCGGCGACACCGTTCGCCTGCAGTCCTCTGGCGAACGGGATCGCCGTCGCCGACACCTGCTTGGCGGTTCGGCCGAAGCCGCGATCAGTGTCGGCGATCTCACCGCCGCGCCGGGCCACGTCGAGCACCGGAGCCAGGTCGATGTTGACGCCGGCGTTCCTGAGGTTCCTGCCGGTGCGCTTGCCCTGCGTCCGCGAGAAGCTCGGCCCGCGCCGTCCCATGACCTCGGCCGACGCCGCCGGGGCGCCCGACAACCGCTTCACCAGGCCGCCCTCCTGGTCGATCATGACCGGCAGCGGATATTTGCGAAGGCCGGAGGGCCGCTTGATCCGCTGGAGCCGGCGGGTGACCGAGCGGGCCGCGGCGCGCGTCGGCACGTTCCCGGCGAAGAGCACCACCCCGCCGAGGCGACCGGTCCGGATCGCCCGCTTGACTTCCCGCGGGACCGAGGTCCCGTCGAAGGTGGCGACAACCCGCTGCCCCGCCAGCTCATGGTCGCTCAGGCGGTCGACCAGTTGCGAAACCCGCGAGGCGGCCTGTGCTTCGGGGTCGCCCTGGCCCGCATTCGATGCCGACCCTGCCATCATCCCGGCGAAGACGGAAAGGACGACCAGGAAGCCGCCGCCCGAGAGCGCTCTGATCCGCCTGGCGCGGACCTTCGAACCCCTCTTGCCGGGTATGGATCTCAATCGGGCCATGTCGTCCGATCATAGGGTCCGTGAGGACCCGGCGGCTCATCCCGCTTCGATGACGTCGAGCGAGCCATCTGTGGTCTCGACCCGCATCCCGGCGCGGGCCACGAGGTCGCGACACCGTCCAGACCGGTGGGCGGTCGCGGCGATCCGAGAACCACCCGGGCGACGTCGCCCCTGATCGACTTGACCATGTGCGAGATCGCCTTGCGCTGCCCTAGGCACCCCGGAATAGACCTCGCAGGCCGGTGCCGACGGTGGCGTTCGGATCCGGGCGTTCAGGGCGATGTCACGGCGAGTCCCGGTGAAAGGCCCGTCACCTGCGCCGCCTTCCCGACCGGCCGGTCGCCGAGCTCCTCGAGTGCCCGGACCAGCCGCTCGCGCGGACGGTCGAGCTCCGGGGAGAAGGCAAGGCCCGAAAGGTCCGGTGCCGGCCCCCTTGCGGGCAGGTCCTTGCCCCCGGGGGCGGCAAAAGGACCAGCACCGGACGAAAATACCGATGTCACACGAGCTGCAGGGGCTCGATCTCCTCGAGCTTCCCCCGCCGCAACTCGAACACGTGGTCGAAACGGTCCGGATCGATGATCTCGTGGGTGATCATCAGAACCCCGCTGCCCGTGTCCCGCAGGCCGGTGAGGAGACGCTCGAGCTCCCTCGCCCCGCCGGGATCGAGATGGGTCGTCGGTTCGTCGAACACGAGGTAGTCCGCTCCGGAGATCGCCGTCCTGGCCATCGCGATCCTCTGGCGCTGGCCTCCGGAGACCCGGGCGCCGCCTTCGCCGACTGCCGTATCGATCCCCGCCGGCAGCTCGGCGAGCCAGTCCGAGAGCCCGACCCGGCCCAGGCCTTCCTCGATCTCGGCCGGGTCGGCGTCAGGCCGGCCCAGTGCGACGTTCTCGCGAATGCTGCCGTCGAAGAGGTAGGCATCCTGAGGTGCGAGCCGCACCCGGCGCCGCAGCTCGGCGCCGTCCAGTTCACGCAAGTCGGTACCACCAATGGTGATCCGGCCCGAGTCCGGATCCCGAAAACGGACCATCAGCTCGCTCAGCGTGCTCTTGCCGATCCCGCTCGGTCCGACCAGGGCCACGGATTCACCGGGCCTGATGGTGAACCCGGACCGGTCGAGAACGGGATCGAGGCCGGCGGCATAAGCGAACGTGACGTCCTCGAACCGGATCGCCCCGCCCTGCGGGAACTCCGACGGCCGTCCCGGCTCGACCACCGGCGGGGGCCGTTCGGTGACCGCTTCGATGCGGGTCGCGGCGTCCGCGCAGGCGTCGATTCCGGCCGCCGCCTGCCCGAGGGGAAGGATCGGCTCGAACGAGGCCAGGGCCAGCAGGGCGAGCGCCGCCAGGAGGACCCCGTTCACGTCACCCGAGTGGACCGCGGGAATGGTCACGGCAGTGACCGCGATGATCGTCAGGACCGACAGCAGGGTGCTCAGGCCGACCGCGAGACCGCCGCTGACGGCATCCGATCGCTGAAGCTCGACCACACGGCGGTCCGAAGCGGCAACCCGTTGGAGCCAGTCCCGTTCGCGGCCGGCGACGGCCAACTCGGCGGAGCCGGTGGCGATCTCCAGCAGATCGGTGCTGAGCGCTGAACGGGCGGCTGCCTGCCGGCGCCCGGCCCGGCGCGCCGCGGCCCGGGTCACCATCGGCATCCCGACCCCGCCGAGGAGCAGCATCGCCGCCAGGACGAGACCGGCGAGAGGAAGCATCAACGCGGCGGCCACCACGCACACGAGGCTGGACACGACCGCGATCAGCGGCGGCGCCAGGCCCC
The DNA here is from genome assembly GCA_963695885.1 of uncultured Solirubrobacterales bacterium. Classification (GTDB taxonomy): domain Bacteria; phylum Actinomycetota; class Thermoleophilia; order Solirubrobacterales; family 70-9; genus 67-14. The sequence continues at coordinate 22,220 of CAVOIH010000010.1, forward strand.
TCAGGTAGAGGTTCTGCATCTGGTCAACGTCACCGACGAAGGTGCTGAGGAGGTCGCCGCGCTTCGCGTCCCCGAGCCCTCCGGGAACGAGGGGGACCAGTTTCGCGAAGAACCGGGTGCGCAGATCGGTGAGGGTCCGGAAGGCGAGATCGTGCGAAACCAGCCGTTCGAAGTAGCGGAGGATCGCGCGCGAGATGCCGAAGAAACGGACCGCGACGATGACCGCGGTCAGCGAGAGAATCTCCGGGTGCTCGGCTGCCCGGCTGATCAGGTAGCCGGAACTGGTCAGGAGTCCGACCGCCGCGAGGACCGTCCCCGCGCCGAGCAGCACCGACAGCGCCAGCAGGCGCCACCGGCTGCGTGTCTCGAGCGCCGCGCGGCCGACCGGCGAACTGAATGCCTTCGCGAAACTCATGCCGCCACCGGTCGATTCGCATCACCGGCCGGCGACAGCCGGCCTCCCTCGAGCCTGAGCACCCGGTCGGCAGCCACGGTCGGCCTCGACCGGTGTGAGACGACGATGACCGTCCGGCCTACGGCCAGTTGCTCCAGGCCGCGGGCGACGAGTCGCTCGTTTTCCGCGTCGAGGTGGGCCGTCGGTTCGTCGAGGATCAGCAACGGCGCCGAACTCACGAAGGCGCGGGCGATCGCGATCCGCTGGGCCTGGCCCGCCGAGAGTCTCCGGCCGCCCTGGCCCACCCGGGTTTCCAGGCCGTCGGGCAGGCTTTCGATCATGCCGGCGAGCCCCGCCGAGACAGCCGCGCGTTCGATCGTTTCCCGATCGGCCCCGGGTTCCAGCAGCGCGATGTTCGCCGCGATCGACTCCGAGAACACCGTCGGGCGCTGGGGAACCCAGGCGATGCGTTTCCTCCAGGCCGCGGGATCGACCGTCGTGAGATCCACACCGCAGCAGTTCAGGCGCCCCGCACCGGGATCGGCCAGCCGGAGCAGCATTGCCAGGATCGTCGATTTGCCGCCACCGCTCGGGCCGGCCAGAGCCAGGGTCTCCCCGGGTTCGATTCGGAGGTCCAGATGGGTGAACAGCGGTTCCCGGCCGGGGTAGGTGAAACCCACATCGTTGAAGCAGATCGCTCCGTCGAGTGGATCGGGCGCCGGCACCGGGTCGGCGGGTGCACGCACCGCCGCCGGTCCGTCGAGGACTTCGAAGATCGCTTCGGCCGCGGCCATGCCGTCCGCACTGGCGTGGAACTGGCTGCCGAGCTGGCGCAGGGGCATGTACATCTCCGGTGCGAGCAGCAGAACGGTCAGGCCGGCTTCGAGCTGGAGACTGCCCGAGGCGAGCTGGATTCCGACTGCGGTGGCCACCATGGCGACTCCGATCATCGCCAGGAGTTCGAGCACGAGAGCCGACAGGAAGCCGATCCGGAGAGTGCCCATCGTCTCTCGCCGGTACTGCTCACCGGCCAGGGCGATCGATTCGGTCTGGGCTTCGGCCCGGCCGTTGGCCCGAAGGGTCTCGACTCCACCGACCAGATCGAGGAAATGGGCGCTGAGGCGGGAGAGCAGCTTCCACCGGTTACGCGACCGGCTCTCCGTCAACAGCCCGATCAGGACCATGAACAGCGGGATCAGCGGCGCTGTGACGGCCAGGATCAACCCGGCCTTCCAGTCATGCGGGAAGATCCAGATGAGCACCGCGATCGGCACAGTCGCCGCCAGGACGACCTGAGGCTGGTACTTGGCGAAATAGCTCTCGAGGGCCTCCACCCCGTTGACGGCCGAGGTGACGAGTTCCCCGGAGTGCTCCCGTCGAAGCGACCCGGGGCTGTCGAGCAGGAGGTGACGGGCCAGGCGTCCGCGGAGCCCCGCCATCACCTTGGCTGCGCCGAACCGGCCGGTGGCCTCGAAGCCGAGCGAGATGCCTCCTCTCGCGACCGCGACGGCGACCAGCCAGACCAGCATTGGGAGTACCGCGGAGAACGACTCCCCTCCGATGAACACGCGGGCGACGACCGCTGCGAGCAGAGAGGCCTGGGCAATAATCAGAACGGTCTCGGCCAGGCCGAAACCGACGGTGACGATCAGGTGGCGACGGGCGGTCCTGCTGCTCTTGACCAGGCGCCGCTGTGTCTCACGGGCCCGTCGGCCGGCTCCCGGAGCCCGGGTCTGCGAGCGGCTCATCGTCGTCCTCCTTCTTCTCGGCGAGTTTGGAGTCGATCAGGTCGAGTGGCGTCCTGACGTCACCGAAATCCTCGGCGGAGAGCCGCTGCCGGAAGACCCAGTAGGTCCACGCCTGGTAGAGCAGCACTACGGGGACCAGCGCCACCGCGACCACGGTCATGACGGTCAGCGTGTAGTTCGATGAGCTCGAGAAGTTCAGGGTCATGCTGTAGGCGGGGTCGGTGCTGGAGATCATGGTCATGGGAAAGAGGTCCACGAAGAGCGCCGAGAAGAAGAGGGCAATACCCGTGCACGTCGCGATGAAGGCACGCCCCGGGCTTCGCCTCGCGGCCACTGCCGCGGCCAGGAGGACCAGAGCGGCGGCCCCGGCGATGGCGGTCGACCAAATGTCGAGCGGAGTCCGGTCGGCCACCGTCCAGGCAAGGAACGCCACGGGGAGGATGACGGCTACGGGCGCCGAAGAAACGGCGACCCTGCGGGCCCGCTGCTCGATGTCGCCGGATGTGCGCATCGACAGGAACAAGGCCCCGTGGGTGAAGAAGATCGAGAGCGTCGCGAGGCCCCCGAGCAACGCGTACGGGTTGAGAAGGGTCAAGAAGTTGCCGGTGTATTCGGCGTCGGCGTCAATGGGCACCCCGCCGACGATGTTGGCCCAGCCGACACCCCAGAGCAGGGCTGGCAGGAAGCTGCCGACCGCGATGCACCACTCCCAGGCGTTACGCCATGCCGGGGTGTCGCGTTTTCCCCAGAACTCGAAGCCGACGTTCCTGATGATCAGCGCGACGAGGATCGCGAAAAGCGCGAGGTAGAAACCGGAGAAGAGCGTCGCGTACCACTCGGGGAATGCGGCGAACGTGGCACCACCGGCGACCAGGAGCCAGACCTCGTTGCCATCCCAGACCGGACCGATCGTGTGGAGGATCGCGCGCTTCTCTTCGTTGTCGCGGCCGAGCAGCTTGAGCAGCATGCCCACTCCGAAGTCGAATCCTTCGAGCACGAAGTAGCCGACCCAGAGGACGGAAATCAGCAGGAACCAGACGACCTGGAGTGTGGTGAAGTCGCGCATCAGTACGCCAGTCCCAGGTGGGGCTGCCCGGAATCCTCTTCACCCTCCGCGGCGGGACCCTTGCCGACGGTCCTGAAGAAGACCTTCCCGGCGATCACGGCGAGCACCCCATAGAGGAGTGTGAAGCCGACCAGGCTGATCCAGACTTCGGCGGGCGGGACCGTCGGTGAGACGCCGAACTCGGTCTTCATCAGGCCGAACACGACCCACGGCTGCCGGCCCATCTCGGTGAACACCCAGCCCGCCGAACTCGCGATGAAAGGAAGGGCGGCGGCGTACATCGACAGCTTGAGGAACCTGGTCGAGTCTTCGATCCGGACCTTTCGCCTCTTTCCGGTCAGGTACAAGCCGATCACTCCGAAGAGAGCAAGGAGGAAGCCGCACCCGAGCATCACGCGCCAGGACCAGTAAGCGACCGCGACCACCGGGGCGTACTCCCCCGGCCCGTACTTCTGGTTGTACTCCTCGTTCAGGTCGTTGACGCCCTTGATCTCCGAGTCGGGGAAGCCGGTCATGATGAACGAAAGGAGTTTGGGAACCTCGACGTTGCGGTTCACTCCCTCTGGATTGCCTTTCATGTCACCCGTGGCGAACAGGGAAAGGCCGGCGCCTTCCTGGGTTTCGAAGATCGCGTCGGCGGCGGCCATCTTCATCGGTTGTTGCTCGCTCATCAGGACGCCGTTGAAGTGTCCGACGACGAGGGTCACGACGCCGGCGACGGCGAGCACTGGCAGGACCATCCTCAGCGATGAGCCGAATACACCGACTTCGTTCTTCCGGAGCAGGTGCCAGGCGGAGATGCCGGCGATGACCATGCCCCCGGTGAGGAGCGCGGCGAGGATCGTGTGGGTGAACGCATAGAGCGCAGTGCTGTTGGTGAGGACGGCCCAGATCGAGGTCAACTCGGCCTTGCCGTCGACCATCTCGTATCCGACCGGGTGCTGCATCCAGGAGTTCGCCGCCAGGATGAAGTACGCCGAAAGTATCGTCGACCCTGAAACGGCCCAGATCGTGAAGAGGTGGACCCGTTTCGAAAGCCTTCCCCAGCCGAATATCCAGAGCCCGAGGAAGGTTGATTCGACGAAGAAAGCGGCCAGACCCTCCATGGCCAGCGGCGGGCCGAAGATGTCGCCGACGAATCGGGAGTAGTCCGACCAGTTCATGCCGAACTGGAATTCCTGGACGATACCGGTGGCAACTCCCAGGGCAAACGAAATAAGCATGAGCTTGCCCCAGAACCGGGTGGCCCGCAGCCACTTCTCCTGGTCCGTGCGGTGCCACTTCGTCTGGGCATAGGCCGTGAAGAAGGCCAACCCGATGGTCAGCGGGACGAAGATGAAGTGGTAGAGCGTGGTGATCCCGAATTGCCAGCGGGCCAGTTCGAGCGCAGTCATCCGGTTGCCGATCTCATTGGAGCCGAAGCGTATTTCTCCGCTTCCAGCCTGACCTAAGGTCCGACTACCGGAATTTATTGCGGGTCACTACTGAGGCGCAATCGCGCAAAGGGATATATGAAAAAGGGTCGGTCCGGTTCGACCGGGCCGGCCTCTCAAGTGCTTCCGGGCGAATCAGTCCTCGATGTGGGAGGCAGTCGGATCGAGCCCGCCGGCCGGGCCGAGGTCCGCGCCGTTGCCACCACCGGGCAGCTGTCGCGAGAACGGCTCGCCGGCTGAACGGAAGGCGTTGCCGAACGTGTAGATCGGCATGCCGATCTTCGTCATGTTGTAGATCCGCGGCTGGTCGGAGATGAACGTTCGCAGGCAGCCGTGGCTGGCCGGGTAGTCCGGCACCGACTGGTAGCCGTGGGTCGCATAGCCGCGGATGAAGTAGGACGAGTAGTACATGCCGAGCGAGTTGTACCCGGCGTCCTTCCAGTAGAAGCTGTAGGTACCGAGGATGGTCGGCGTGGCCGGAGCACCACTGGCGATCGGGAAGATGTGGGTCGGCTTGCCGTTCTCGGCGAAGACGAGCACCTGCTGGCCGAGAGGCGCCTCGACGTGGATGCCGTGGTTGCCAAGACCCTTCTTCCGGACGCGGTAGCCGCCCTTCATGTTGAAGACGCGCTTGACGATGCCCTTCGAGGCACGCGAGTTACGGGCGTAGTCGTTGACCTTGCGGTAGGCGAGCACGGCACGGGACATCTGGCCGTCGAAGCACTTGCCCTGTGCGGGGACCATGTGGAGCCGGTTCAGCGCCTTGCGGAAGCCCGCGACCAGCCGGCCGCAGGAGCCGTCGCGGATCGCGACGAAGTCAACGCCCCACGACTTGCGCACGGTCGAGTCACGGCCGACCGGGTCGTTGCCCCGCTTGCCGAAGTACCTGGCCTGGACCGCCCACGTGCCACCCTCGTTGATCGTGATCTTGGTCCGGAAGGTTCCGTAGTTGCCCTTGCCGCGGTTCAGCTTCAGGCTCTTCGTGCCGGTCTGCCTGCCGTCGTGGAAGAAATAGACCCGGACGCGCTGCCCGGCCCGGAACGGTCGCACGCTGCCGCCGACCGAAACCCGGTCCATGATCGTTGCGTCACCCTTCTTCAGTCCGAACGGCTTGATGACCACCTTGGCCTCGGCCGACGGTGCGGCGGAGGCGTTCGTGGTGGCGGCGGTGAGGGCGAGGGCACCGGTCAGAATGGCGATGCCGGCAATCAGCTTGCGACTTGAAGGGCGGAACTCGAAGTTGGTCAAGACACGCAAAGAGGATCTCCTTGGATGGTTGGCCCGGAATGGAGGCGGCGACAAAGAATAGCCGGTGCGGTCAGTGGCTACCCCGGCACCGCGGCTTGTGACGGATCCGGGTCCGGTCCGTAGTACAGATATGAACGTGACGCTAGAAGCCGCCCCGCGGACATCGGGTCCCCGGACCAGACGATTCGAGGACCTGTACCGCGAGAGCCGCGACGACCTCTATTCCTACGTGGCCGGGCTGCTGCGGGACCGGGTCGCGGCCGAGGACGTCACTGCACTCGCCTTCGAACGGGCCTACCGCAAGTGGGACAGGTTCGATCCGTCGCGCGGCACCCCTCGGGGGTGGCTGTTCGGCATCGCCCGGAACGCCGCCCTCGACGAGCTGAGAAAACGGAAGCGCGAAGCCCCGCTCGCCCACGACCCGGCGGCGGCCGATCGGGTCGAGGAAGCCGGTGAAGACCTCGAGCGCCGGGCGACGGTGACGCGGGCCCTCGAGACCCTGCCCGCCGCTGAACGCGAACTGATTTCCCTCAAGTTCTACGCCGGCCTGACCAACAACGAGATCGCCGAGACCACGGAGATCTCACCGTCAAACGTCGGCACCCGGATCCACCGGGCCATGACCAAGCTGAGAGACGCCTGCCAGGAGGAGTCCGAAAATGGCATCTGAATTCAACCAACTGAACGACCCCGAACTGGAGGCGCTCGCCGTGGCCCTGTGCGAGAACCGCCCCGAGCCGGAAGCCGGCTTCGCCGAGAAGCTCGACACCGCGGTGGCGGAGCACTTCCCGGCGGAGTGGACGGCCGGCTTGACCAACCGGTCGAAGCCGGGACTTCTCTCGCGCCTGAAAGACCGCTTCGTCGGCACCCGCCAGATCCTCTTGCCGGCCACTGCCGCCTTCGCCGGCCTGATCCTCGTGGTTGCCGTGGTCGGGGTCGGCCTGAATGAAAGCGGCGACTCCGGCTCGACGGTCTCGGACTCGTCGTCAATCTCGAGCGAATCTTCGTCCCGAGCCAGGCTCGCCAAGCCCGAAAGCTCCACCAGCGGTGGCGCGAGCGCCACCTTCGACGACGAAGGTCCCGGAGCCGCGGCAGCAGCCGACCCGGTCACCAGGCAGGCCGTCACCAGGCAGGCCGACAGGACGGGGCCGGTAGCCAACGGCCCTTCCCCGGGCGCCTACGCCGCCGGCACCGACGACCGCAAGGTCGCGCACGAGACCGACATCACGCTCGGCACCGAACCGGAGAACGTCCAGGACGTCAGCAACGACATCGTCAACGTGGTCGACGACCACAACGGCATCGTGCTCGATTCCTCGGTCCAGGACGGTCCGGCCGGCGAAGCCGGAGCCGGCTTCAGCCTGATGATCCCGAGTGCGCAGCTCGACTCGGCGGTGAGCGACCTGTCCGGCATCGCCGACCTGCGTTCCCGCAGCCAGCAGACCGAGGACATCACGGCGCCGACCCTGACTGTCGAGGATTCGCTGCGGGACTCCCGCGCCCGGGTCGACAGCCTGGTCAAGGAACTGTCAGAGGCGACGACCGACGAAGACCGCGCCCGGATCGAAGCCGAGCTGGGCTCCGAACGGCGTCAGGCGGCCCGCCTGAACACCAGGCTCAACAAGCTCGAGCGCCGGGCAAATCTGACCCCGGTCAGCGTGGTCGTCGAAACCGGGGGCGACACGAGTGCGGGCGAGGACGACTCGGCCTGGGGCATCGACGACGCGCTCGATGACGCCGGACGGATGCTCGGTATCGCGGCGGGAGTGAGCCTGATCGCACTCGCGATCGCCATCCCCATCGGTTTGATCGTGTTGATCAGCCTGGCGCTGAACCGCGCCTGGGTCCGGCACTCACGGCGCCGCGCCCTGGAAGACAGCTGAGAAGCTCAGCCGTCGTAGGGCTCGAAGTCGCTTGCGCGCGCTCCGCAGACCGGGCAGAACCAGTCGTCGGGAATGTCCTTGAACTCCGTGCCCGGCGGGATCCCCCCGTCGGGATCGCCTTCGGCCGGGTCGTAGATCCAGCCGCAGGAAAGGCAGATCCAGAGGTTTGAAGTGGCGGTGGTCATGAACGTGAGATTACCGGGGTCCGGTGCTTCCGGAGCGTTCAGACGCCTTACGACCCCGACTGGCGATACCGTTTGGCCGTGGCACAACTTCCCGAGCCGGGTCCTTCGGAACGAATCAACCTGGGAGACCCCACCGAACCACGCGCCGCGGCGACGATCATCCTGCTCCGCGAAAGCGCCGCCGACGCCTCCCTCGAAGTGCTGCTGCTGAAGCGGTCCGAGAACGCGCGCTTCATGCCCAGTGTCTGGGTCTTCCCCGGTGGAGCGCTCGACCCCGAGGACGGCAACGGGATCGAGGGACTGAAGACCTGCGCGATCCGGGAACTCCACGAAGAAGGGGGAGTGAGGCTCGATCCTTCGACCCGGCTGGTGCCGCTCGCCCGCTGGGTCACTCCGGAAGTGGTCAAGACCCGGTTCGACACCTGGTTCTTCCTGGCCGAGGCGCCCGCCGGAATCGAGATCGTCCCGGATGGTTTCGAGATGACCGCCGAGCGCTGGGTGTCCCCGAAGCAGGCACTCGCCGAATACGAAGCCGGGCAGTTCGCGATCGTGTTTCCGACGGTCAAGCAGCTCGAAGCACTGGCCGCGAGCAGGGACACCAGGGCCGCGATGGCCGCGGCCGAGGCCGACCCGAATTCATTGCGCCAGATCCTGCCGAAGGTGATCGGCGACGAGAAGCGCCACCGCGTGGTGCTGCCTCACGAAGACGACTACCCCGTCGACTGACCGCCCCAGGGCCCCTGCAGCTTCATCGGCGAGTCGGAGAACAGCCGGTGGGCGTGGAAGGCGACCCGGCCTTCGAGCGCGATCAGGTACTCGAGGTTCAGGACCAGCCAGGCGGCACTGATGACCGGGTAGACGTCCCGGCCAGCGCCTCCGGCCCGGTCGATCGCCCCGACGATGTCGACCGCGAAAGAGTCGTCGACCTCTGCCGCCTCGGGCAACGGGCCCGAATCGCGCATGGCCCCGGCGAGGCCGCTGTACCACTCGCGCACCCGGTCATTGACCCCGTCGACCACTGGAGCAAGGTCCTCCGGCGGGGCCTGGTACCAGGGCATGCCCACCATCATCCGGAGTCCGTGCGCCGACCGCATCAGGCGGCTCGAACACGCGGTGAGGGCGATGAAACTCGCGGCATGGGCGCGGTCGGACGAGCTTTCCTCGAGGTACTGGCGGAGCGCCACGTCGAGCCGCCCGCCGGTAGCGGCGGCTTCGAGCCGGACCGGGTCGGAAAGGTCGGGTTCGCGACCCTCGAGCGCGGCGTGGATCCGGTCCCAGACGAGCCGGGACCCCACTTCATAGGCCTCGGAGAGGCAGGTCCGGATCAGGGCCTTCGCTCCCAGCGGCCAGAGGAGCAGCCCGACCACGAGGCTGACCCCGCAGCCGAGGGCGACGTCCTGGACGCGGATCAGCCCGACTTCGAGCCCGATCGGGCTGATCAGGTTGAAGAGGACCATCACGAGGATCGAGAAGGCCGCCTGGCCCGCGGCGAACGAGATGGCCCTGGGCGCGTATGCGGCACCGAACGCGGTGACCGGCAATGCGACCCAGAGGAGAGCCTCGTGGTCGCCGATCACGATCAGCACCAGGCCGCCGATCACGATGCCGATCGCCGTGCCGAGCAGCGCCCGTGCCGCGCTTCCCTCGGTCCCGACCGCGTTCGACCTGAGGACGGAAAGTGTGCCGAGCACCACCCAGAAGGCGTTCTGCGTATCGAACAGGTCGGCGACGAAGACGGCCAGTCCGATGCCGGCCGCACCACGCAGGCTGTTCCGGAGCCACGCCGACCTCGGATTGGCGTGCTCGGCCAGCAGGTGGCCCGTGGCGGCCGCCTTGCTCCGCCCCTTGCCGACGATCCGGTGCCAGCGCTCGCCGAGCGCTCCCGGGGCGGGCACCTCGCCCGTGGCGACGTTGCTGGTTCCGGCGGCCTCGCCGATCGAGAACGAGAGCAGCCTCAGGCGGAACGTGCGGTCGAGGTCGTCCTGGATTTCCTTCCGGGTCGCGGTGCCGGCCTCCACCCGCTTGCTGAAAGCGCGGATCAGGGCCTCGCGCCGCTCCTCGATTTCGGCGATCGAGATCTTTCCCTGCCTCGTCGCGACCTGGTCCCCCATCTTGCGCAAGACCCGGGCGCACGCCCGCCGGACTGCCGCTCCTTCTTCACCGAGTTCGCCGATCGACGGACCGGGACGCCAGAAGATGCTGACGATCCAGCTCAGTTCGTCGATCAGCGCGGCCAGGGCCGCAGTGGATCCGGTAGCGCCGGTCGGCCGGTGCGGTGTCTTGAAGAACTGGCGGCGGACCGTGAGCACGGATTCCATCGCGCCCTTCAGGAGTTCCCTGTCGTCGGGTGACTCGACCAGGTCCGCGAGGGAGTGGCAGGCATCGGCGCAGCCCTTTCGAAGTGGCCTCGCCCATGGTTCCTGCCAGACCAGGAAGATCGACGGGATCGCGACGGCGCAGGCGATGGCCCAGCCCAGCAGGCGGTCGTCGATCGCGTTCGGGTCCGCCGGGATCATGATCGGCAGCACCGTCAGGAGCACCGCGGCGACGCGCGCGGCCGCAAAATAACCGTTGATGACCCCGGCGAACGAGATCAGGAAAGCGGCGGCGCCCGCCACCAGCGTCGAAGCGAGCAGATCTCCCGAACAGAGCGTCCCGATCACGATCATGACCGCCCCGGCCGCAGCCAGACCGAGATACGCCGCCACCCGAGCGGGAGTCCGCCCGGAGAAGTCGACCATCGCCAGCAAGGCGAAGCTGCCGAAGGCGGCGAAGATCGGCGCGTGGTTGCCGCCCACGAAATGCGTGGCCAGCGCGAAGGCGGCCGGCATCACGATCGCCGCCCGCGCGGCGGTCTTCAGCGCCGCCGGTTCCGGCCGCCACTCACTCAGCCGGGAACGGAGCGAGTCCCGCGTACCAGGGTCCGGCGTCGTAGTGATGGATCCCCTCCTCGGCCATTTCGCTTCTGATCCGCTTGAAGAGCTCCCCGGCGTTGCCGAGGGCCAGCTTCAGTTCGCCGGCGGTCCGCTCCTCGAGTCGCCACAGGAACCAGAACTGCCGGTCGTTGATGCCGAAGTCGATCTCGCGGTCGATCGTGGTGCACCAGTCGAGGAAACCGGGGGAGAACAGCTCGCGGAGGGCGGTCGGGTCGTATTCCTCGGGAACCGTCGCCAGGAAGTTCTGGTTGAAGTCGAGCGACTCGAATTCGACCTTCCGCCGGGAGGTCTTCTGTCTCAGGCGCTCATCGGGCGATCCTTCGACCGATTCGACGTTGAAGGCGGCGATCACCTTCGCGAGGTCCGGCATGTGGGCCTTGGCCAGCAGCGCCCGGGGAACCACCGACCTACGGAAGACCCTGCCGACCTCGACCTCGTCGGCGTCGCAGCAGGCGCCCCAGAAGTCCGGGGCGAGTTCGCCGGTCAGGCGGTTGGTGCCACCGACGCAGAGCGCGACCGGCCCGTTGGCGGGGTTGATCCCGCCCACCGGCTCATAGGTGACCTCCCCCGCCCCCTTGTATCCCGCGACCGTTGCTGCCCATTCTTCAGCTTCGCTTGCCACCGCCGTCACCCTACCCTCCGGCGCTTCGGAAAGGGATTATCGGTACACGGACGGGATCGGGGTAGGATAACGCCGTGATCAATTCCGGTCCTGAAAAGTTTGAAGGGGAAGAAATATGAGCGGCGGTCTAATCGCGCTGATTGTTGTCGTGGTGATCATCCTGATAGCGGTGCTGTGGTACGTCTCCACGCGCAACGGGATCATCGCCTCGAGGAATCGTGTCGAAGAATCGTGGAGCGGGATCGACGTCCAGCTGAAGCGTCGCCATGACCTCGTCCCCAACCTCGTCGAGACGGTCAAGGGTTACGCGACACACGAGCAGCAGGTGTTCGAGAACGTGACCAAGGCCCGGGCCGACGCCATGGCCACGACCGGCGTCGAAGACACCGCCCGGGCCGAGGGTGCGCTGACCCGCGCCATGGCCGATCTCCGCGCGGTGGCCGAGAACTACCCCGACCTGAAGGCCACGGAGAACTTCCAGCAGCTGAGCCGCAACCTCTCCGAACTCGAGGACGAGATCCAGGCTTCCCGCCGGATCTACAACTCGAACGTCCAGAGCTACAACACGAAGATCCAGCAGTTCCCGGCTTCGATCGTGGCCAGCCAGAGCAACTTCGAGGACAAGGAATTCTTCGAGATCGTCGAAGCCGAGCGGGCCACGCCCTCCGTCAGCTTCTAGGTTTCGTCTTCACTTGCCGGCTCAGCCGGCCGGGGCGCCGCTCCGAAGAGGGTCGCCCACCAGACCTTGGTCACCTCGGCCGCCACCGAGTCGGCACTGCGGTCGTCCTGGCCGAGGTGGACCTGAAAGCTGCGCTCGGTCATCAGCACGAGGCCGCCGGCGAGCGCCTCGGCGTCGAGTGAAGAGTCGATGGCTCCTTCCCGCTGCCGGGTCCTGATCTCCGTGATCGTGCCTTCGGTGATCGTCTCGAGGAGCACCGACCAGAGTTCACGCACTTCTTCGTCGTAGGTCGCGGTCTCGAAAGCGAGCCCGAGCAGTTCGGAGTTGTCGGAGTAGACCCGGCTGATGTCGTAGATCGCCTTCTCCACCCCGCGGCGCGGATCGCCACCGGAGGTCCAGCAGTTGCCGAGCCGGTTCTGGTGACTCGCGATCAGGTCCTCGAGGGCGCCGAGCAACAGTTCTTCCTTGTCGCCGAAGTAGACGTAGAACGCGCTGCGGGACACACCTGCCTCGCGGGTGATGCCTTCGACCGTCAGGTCCTTGAAGGACCCGGCGACCGCCTGGTCCATCGCGGCCTGGATCAGCTCCTGGCGGGTCCGCTCATGCCGGCGGCGGCGGTTGTGGCGTCGCTCGAGTGAATTCGGCACGCCGCAAGCCTATCCCTCCCGGCCCGGGGCCCGGCCCCGGCGATTGGCCCGGGTCTACTTCGTGACGTTGACCGAACGCTTCATCACCGTCGATCCTTTTTCTTCTTTTTGCCCTTGATCTCGAACCGGATCGGCGTCGGGTCGCTCGTGTTGAAGTGCTCGTCGGTGGCCCGGAGCAGCGCTTCGTACTTGCCGGGCGTCGGCTTGAAGGTCTCGGACCGGGCCGCGAACCTGATCTGGTTGTAACCGATATGGACGTTCCACCTGGTGTAGCCCATGTATTTCCGGGTGGTCTCTCTGCCCTTCTTCACCTTCACGAGCTTGTAGTAGTCGGCGTCGGCGACCCCCCTCTCGTCGAGCGCGAACTCCAGCCTGGTGCCCTTGCCCTTCGGACCGAGAACGTCCGGATCGAGATTGATCTCGTCGAAAGCCGGAGGCGTGTAATCGAAATCGATGGGCGGCTGCGGGCCGGGGTCCGAGTTCGGATCTCCGGGCTGGCCGGTGACGGTCACCTTGCCGCGCACGGAACTGTGGATCTTGCAGACGAAGAGGTACTCACCCGGCTGGTCGAAAGTTACCTTGTACGAGTCGCCGGGGGTATGAATCGGCATCGAACTCTGGGGGTCGGAGTCCCACTGGGTGGCGTTCGGCGGCTGTCCCGTCACCGAATGCTGCGTGTCCGGGCCGAGCCAGTCCCAGGTCACCGATTCACCGAGGTCGACGGTCGGATCCTTCGACCATTTGAAGTCGGCGATCGAGACACGGGTGTTCCCCGCGTTCGCCGGACCGGCGAGCACGGCGAAGAGCGCGGCCATTCCGGCCAGCGCCAGAAAGGCGTTTCTCAGGTTACGAGGTACCAACCGTTCATCCCGTGATGTAGGTGCGAGAAAACGTGGCAGTGGTAGAACCACCGGCCCGGGTTGTCCTCGACGTAGTCCAGCTGGAACGAATCGCCGGGACCGAACGTCTTGTTGTCGATGAACGTCCCGTTGTCATCCCAGCGGTGGCCGTGGAGGTGGAAGGTGTGAAGGTTCTCGTCGAGGCCGTAGACGTGCCAGCGGACGTGCTCGCCGACTTTCGCTTCGAGGGTCGGCGTGTTGCCGGCGTAGGAACGGCCGTTGACGCAGGAAAACTCCTCCCGCAGTCCGGTCGCGGCGCCGGTGAAGCTGTGGAAGCCGAGGAAGAATTCGCGGTCCGGGCGCGGCTCGTCCGGGTCCCGGATCACCATCGGCCCGAAGAGCCCCTTGTAAAGCGGGATCGGATCCATCGGGCCGTGGTCGTGATACATCCAGGTGCCCTGGGTCCCTTCGACGCATTCCCAGACGTATGTGAAAGTGCGGTTCCGCTGGACGAACCCCCCGGGATCGGTGTACTTGCCCTTGTAGGCCCCGTCCATCTCGTTCGAATAGAAGACGCCATGCGGGTGCATCGTGACCGGGGTCGGCAGCAGGTTGCGGAAGTGGACGACGAGCGTGTCGCCGATCTGGGCGTCGATCAGCGGCCCCGGAATCGTCGCCGGCCCGAGCGGGGCGGCGAAGTCGGCCGAGTACTGCCGGTAGGCGTAGGCCTGAAACTGCTTGCCGCCCCGGACCTTGACCTTGCGGTTCATCATCTCGTCCTTGTTGGTCGGGACGATGTTCCACCGGCGCTGCTCGGCCGCGATCCAGTACTCCTTGCGGTTTCCCTGGATCGCGGCCTTGGCGATGACGGGATCCCTGGTCGCCGCGGCAACCTTCGGCGGAACCCGCAGCTTCCGGGAAAGGGCCGGCAGGTTCGCTTCCTGGTCGGCACGGATCTTCTGTCCGGCGAGCGTACAGATGATCGCTCCGCCGGACAGGCCGAGAAACCCCCGGCGGCTGACAGGATCCATGTCCATCCTCTTTGCCCTTCAGTCGTTCGTGACGGCTACTTCGTGACCGTCACCGACAGGTCCATGACCGTCGAATGCAGGCTGCAGAGGAAGTAGTAGTCACCGGGCTTGTTCAGGGGTCGCTTGAACGAGTACTGGACCGAAGGAGAGTTCGGGGTACTCAGTTTGTACTTGTCCGTCTCCGTCAGGGTGCTCGGACCGTCGACCAGCGTCACGTTGTGAGCGTTGGCGTTGTCGTTGCTCCAGACCCAGTTGATGAAGTCACCGGCCTTGATGGTCAGGTCATCGGGCTCGAACCGGTTATCGACGACTCCGACGGTCCTGGTGGCTCCTCCGCCCGGGTTCGTCGGCTGGTTGGCGAGCTTGTTGTACTTCTTGTTGACCTTCTTGACGCAGGCCTTGCGCTTCGAAGCCTTCTTGATCTTCTTGCATTTCTTGATCGCCTTGGCCTTGGCCTTCTTCTGCTTGGAGGTCAGACCGCTCACCGACGCGTCGTTCGACGCGACGGCCGTAGTGCCGGCCGCCCCCACGGCCAGCGCTACGAGTCCGACAGCCAGGATCCCCGGCAACCGCTTGTTCAGCAGTGAGTTCATTCTGTTCTTCGTTATCGCTTTCTGTCTTAGTCGCAGAGAATCGGATCGACCGGGTCGGCCCGCTTCTCGGTGTACGAAACGCCCGAGGCATCGGTGAACGGGGGGTGCACGCTATGGCTCCACGAGCACTCCATCGATGCCGGCGGGTCGGCCGCGGCGTAACCGAGGACCGTATTCGGATCGTCACCGTTCAGCGCCGCGTCCGCCTGGATGCCGGCATTGAGATCGAGGTCCGACGTGTTCTTGTTCAGCGCCACGGGCTGCGGGCAGGTCTTCGGGTAGATGTCGTCGGGAGAGACGCTGCCGTTGCCGAGGACGTAAGTCGGGTTCGGACCGTTGCCCTGGTAACAGCTGCCCCCACCGGTGTTGTCATCGAGGAAGTCCGTCCCGTTCGGGTCGATGCCGTTCCGGCCCAGCTTGTTGTTTATGAACTGGTTGTTCAGGTTCTTCCCGTCGCCGCCTTCATTGGCGTCGAGCGGACCTGAGAACGCCATCGCGCCCCACTTCTCGTGGCCGAAGATGTTGTTGTCCTTGCTGACAACACCGTCGGTGCCGAAGAGCACGATGCCGATGCCGGTCGGGTAGTTGACCGGCACGCCCGGAACGATCTCGCCGAGGCCGTCCGAGACGGTCTGGAACTCGGAACCGGTCGAGTAGTAGTTGTAGTTGTTCCAGAAAATGTCGTTGTCGTGGATGTTCAGCCAGCCGGCAGGCTCGAACTTCTCGCTGTCGAGAGTGTTCGGGACGATGCCGGCACCGTTGTTGTAGAAGGTCGAGTTCTTGATCTCGACGTACTTCGAGTTGGTGCCGGAGTAACCGAGGACGTTCTGGTGGCTGGTCACGTTGTCCAGAACTGTCCATTTCGGTTCGTCCTGGCAGGCACCCTTGGCCGGCTGGTCGCGGTTGTTCCAGCTTTCGTCGTCACACGGCGTCTCGCCGATGTAGAAAGCGGAGTCACCGTGGTTCCACCCTTCGGAGTTGGTCATCTCGCCACCGAAGCAATTACGGGCGAACAGACCGTAGGAACGCGTGTCGGATGAGACCAGATTGTCCATCACGTAATC
Source organism: uncultured Solirubrobacterales bacterium (assembly GCA_963695885.1). Classification (GTDB taxonomy): domain Bacteria; phylum Actinomycetota; class Thermoleophilia; order Solirubrobacterales; family 70-9; genus 67-14. The sequence goes on from CAVOIH010000010.1 coordinate 38,588, forward strand.
CGCGCAGTACTCGTCGAGCGGAGGCAGCGGCGGCTTCGGGTCGGTCGCGGCCCAGACGAAGAACGTGTTGTTCTGGTAGTGCCGGGCCCACATGTTCTTCATGACGACGCCGGCGGTGTTCCGGGCTTCGATCGCGTTCTGGGCAACCTGGGGCAGGCCGTCGACGATCGTCTTGGCGCCTTCGCCCTCGAGGATCGCCTGACGGGCGTCGGGGTTCGGGGTCTTGTCGGCCTTCACACCCATGATGGTGAGACCGTTGTAGTCGTAAGCCGGGTTGCGTCCGTCGAGGAAGACACCCTCGACGTAGGTGCCCGGCTGGATGCGAACGGTGGCCAGGTAGTTGTTCTTCTCCTGGAAGGTCGCAGCGTCGTCCGCAGCTTCCTGGATCTTGCGGTAGCAGTCGCCCTGGGTGCAGACGTCGAAGTAGGTGTGCGCCTTCATCGCGGTCAGCCTCTTCGTGGCGTTACGGGCCTTGTTGCAGTTCGACTTGGCCTTCCTGCGATTCTTGAAGGCACGCTTCGAGGACTTCTTCGCCTTCTTCGCAGCCTTCCTGGCCTTCTTGGCGGCCTTCGAGGACTTGCCCTTCTTCTTGCTTACGTTCTTGGCCTTCCTGCCGAGCTTCTTGGCCTTCTTGCCGGCCTTCCTGGCCTTCTTGTCGGCCTTCGAAACCCGTTTGCAGGTTGTCTTCGCCTTGGTCTTGGCCTTGCTGATCGCGGAGTCGATCGATACTGCCGTGACCTTCGCCTCCCTGGCGGCGGCCGAAGCCTGACCCGCAAAACCGAATGAGGCCACCGCGAATGCGGCAACCATCGCCAGAACTACTCCCAACCGTTGCATTTCTCTCCTTGAAGTGTTTGTGCCCTCGAAGCGGGCCGACGTGAGCTGGATAGCTTCAAGGACTCTAAACCAAAGAAGCGACAAAGGTTGCGGTCGCGTGTATTGCATTGATAATACGTTTACGCATATGCCTTGTCGATCGGGGTTACCAGTCAGCTGTATTGACTCTCTAGACTCTGGCGAATGTCAGGGAAGTTCGATTACGACTGGGTCATCGTCGGCTCCGGCTTCGGCGGCAGCGTGTCGGCGCTGAGACTGGCCGAAAAGGGCTACAAGGTTGCGGTCATCGAGACCGGCCGCCGGTTCGAGGACAAGGACTTCGCCGAGTCGACCTGGAACCTCCGCCGGTACTTCTTCATGCCGAAGCTGGGCCTGCGGGGAATCATGCGGATGACCCCTTTCAAGGACGTCTTCATCATCTCCGGCAGCGGCGTCGGCGGCGGCAGCCTCGGATACGCCAACACCCTCTATCGCCCCCGCCCCGCCTTCTACACCGACAAGCAGTGGGACGGACTCGCCGACTGGGAGAAGGAACTGGGCCCGCATTACGTCACCGCCGAGCGCATCCTCGGGGTGACGCTCTATCGCGACACCGGCCCTGCCGACGAACTGCTCCGCGAGTACGCCGAGGAAACGGGCGCAGACAACACCTACGCCAACACCCAGGTCGGCGTGTACTTCGGACAGCCCCGCCAGACGGTCTCCGACCCGTACTTCGGCGGCGAAGGCCCGGACCGGACCGGCTGCATCAAGTGCGGTGCCTGCATGGTCGGCTGCCGCTATGGCGCGAAGAACACGCTCGTCAAGAACTACCTCTATTTCGCCGAGAAGCTCGGGGTCGAGGTGAAGCCCGGCCGTCAGGTGACCGACATCCGGCCGATCGGGCCGAAAGGCGATGGCAGCGAGGGCTACCGTCTCACGACCGACCGGTCCGGTGCGGTCCTCCGGCACAACCGGAAAGAACTGACGGCCCGCGGCGTGATCGTCTCGGCCGGCGCGCTCGGCACCAACAGCCTGCTCGCCGACTGCAAGGCTTCCGGCTCACTGCCACGCGTCTCCGACCGCCTCGGGTACGTGGTGCGTACCAATTCGGAGTCGATCCAGGCCGTCACCGCCCGGGACGATTCATGGGACTTCAGCCATTCAGCCGCGATCACCTCGAGCATCTACCCGGACCCGGACACCCACATCGAGGTGGTCACGTACGGCAAAGCAGGCGACTCGATGAGCACGCTCTACACGATCCTCACCGGCAACGGCACCCGTCTGACCCGCCCCGTCAAGTGGATCGGAGCCATGATGCGGCACCCGGTCCAAACGCTCAAACTGGTCAATCCGAGGCACTGGTCGCAACGTACCGTGATCCTGCTGGTCATGCAGTCGATCGATTCGGCGATGCGCCTGAAGCCGATGAAGAAGCGCTTCGGCAAAGGCGTGCGCCTCCAGACCGAGCAGGATCCCGACCGGCCCAATCCGACTTTCATCCAGGCGGCCGAAGACGTGACCAAATGGTTCGCAAAACGAATGAACGGCATCCCGCAGAGCTCGATCGCCGAATCGACCCTCAACATTCCGACCACCGCCCACATTCTCGGCGGCGCCGTAGTCGGCGAAAGCCCCGGGACCGGTGTGATCGACGCCGACAACCACCTCTTCGGCTACGAGAACCTGCTGGTCTGCGACGGTTCGGCGGTCCCGGCCAATCCGGGAGTAAACCCCAGCCTCACGATCACCGCGATGACCGAGCGCGCGATGAGCAAGATCCCGCCGGCCGAAGGGGCCGGACTCAAGGACCTGCCGGTCGAGGCCCGCGGCGCCCGTGTCGCCGATGACTCGAAAGCCGCCCCGGAGCCGTCGGCCTCGGAACCTGCCGAAACCTGGTCGCCGGTCAACTGAGACCGCCCGCCGGCAGTTCACCCGTCGGTAGCGGATCGAGTGCTGGCAGGTTTTTCAGGTTGGGGACCTACTCCGACTTCAGTCTTTCGATGTCGGCCGTCAGCTCTCCTACGCTGAACGGGCCTTCGATCCGCTTCTTGACCTTGCCGTCGGAGCCGATCAGGAACATCCACGGTTCGGTCTGGAGGCCGAAGGGCTTCAGCTGCGGACGGAGACCCTTGTTCGGATCGTTGTCGTTGTAGATCTCCTGATGGATGAACTGGACGCCGTCACCGGACTCGGCCTTCACCTGCTGGGCGATGTCGACGACCGGACCGCAGACCCGGGTCTGACAGAGGGCCGGAGTCGCGAACTGGAGTGCCACCGGCTTGGTGCCGACGACGTCCTTGAAGTCGACGTCATGCATGTCGTCCGGCGGTTGGCGGGTGTCGATCTTCGAGAGGTCACCGCCGACGCTGTCCGCGGTCGGGGTGCTGACCACGGGCGCCTTGCCGCCGACCGCCACGACGTTCGGGAACTGGCCGACCACGGGGCCCTGGGTGACACGCGTCGATTCGAATCCGTCCTCGCCGTCGATGATCGCCATCGCGAGCCACGGGCCGGACCGGTTGAACTTCACGTCGTCCACCACGTAGAAGGTCGTGGCTTCTCCGGGCCCTCCGCTGCCCTTGGCCCGGAAGGCCGGCTTCGTCTCGAGTGACCCGACCTTGGCCGGCAACGGTCCTTCGACCTCGGAGGCCGTGGTCTTGGCGAAGTAGAGCGCCACGTCGGCGTCATCGATCTGGGCGCCACCGACGTCGAAGACGCCGAAGGGGTACCGGTTCTTGCCAAGCTCGAAGACCGAGGCGGCCGGGGCCACGACGTCCTCCGAAGGAGTGACCGAGTTCAGTACCTCTTCGATGTTCATTCCTTCGGCGGAAGGGAAGTCCGTCGGCGAGGGTGCCGAACGGGCGGTTTCGTCGCCATCGTTCCCGCCACCACAGGCGGTCAGGCCGAAGGCCATGAGGCCGGCGGCGGCTAGTGCGGGCAATGGCGACCTGCGAAGGAAGTTCATGAAGCGGTCAGGCTACAGAAGAAAAATAACGGCGAGCTTTGCTCGCCTCACAGGAGAACCCGCCCACCCACGAAGTAAAGGAATGGATGGGCGGGCTCCGCTGACGCTGCTTCGGGGATCAGGCGGAGAAACGCTCCGCGACGTAGTCCCAGTTCACGACGTTCCAGAAGGCGTCCAGGTAGTCCGGGCGCTTGTTCTGGTACTTCAGGTAGTAGGCGTGCTCCCAGACGTCCGCACCGAGCAGCGGGGTCTTGCCATCGGTCAGCGGCGAGTCCTGGTTCGGGGTCGAGACGATGTCCACGCCGTCGCCGTCCTTGACCAGCCATACCCAACCGGAGCCGAACTGGCCGACGCCGCCGGCCTTGAACTTCTCCTTGAAGTCGTCGAACGAGCCGAACTTGGCGTCGATCGCGGCCGCGAGGTCGCCGGACGGAGCGCCGCCGCCGCCGGGGCTCAGCATCTCCCAGAAGAGGGAGTGGTTGTAGTGGCCGCCGCCGTTGTTCCGGACGGGACCCTGCTTGTCGGCCGGCAGCGAATCGAGGTTGGCGACGACATCGGCGATGTCCTTGTCGGCCCACTCGGTTCCTTCGAGCGCGGCGTTGGCCTTGTCGACGTAAGCCTGGTGGTGCTTGTCGTGGTGGACCTTCATCGTCGCCTCGTCGATGTGCGGCTCGAGGGCGTCATATGCGTAAGGAAGATCAGGTACTTCGTAAGCCATTTGGGACTCCTTTTTATTGACTGGATATCTGCGTTCTAGCCTAACGGTCCGTGTGCTCCGGGCTGTTCCCTGGGCCCGCCCGCCAACCAGTCCACAACGAGAAAGGGCGCCCCCGGGGGCGCCTTTTCGACGTAACTCGTTGAGCCGCGAGAGGCGCCATGAACATCGGGGCGCCCGGATTCGAACCGGGGGCCTCACCGACCCGAACGGTGCGCGCTACCAGGCTGCGCCACGCCCCGAGAAAAACGAGCCTACCGAACCTCATCGATTGCAAGCTGCAGGCGGTCGAGGCCGGGGGCGTCCTGGAGGATCTCGGTGCCGCCCGGCCCGGCGACGACGAAGGCGGGTTCGTCCCTGATCTTCAGGCTGATCGCCAGCTCGTCCTGGGCCTGGAGGTCGGCGGTCATCTCGCTGTCCGGGTCAACGCCTTGCTCGAAGTCCTCTTTCCATTCGACGGGTTCGAGGTAGGGGATCGCCTCGGCCAGGGTCTCGAGGAAGTCCTCGGTGAGGCGGCGCTTCTTGGCCTCTTCCTGGTTTCGCACCATCAGGTAGGCGAATTGCCAGGCGTAGCCCTGGTTGGCGGCGGCCTGCACGCCGTAGAAGCTCAGCTCGGTCGCGTTCTGGGTCAGCGACCGGTTGCGGAGGAGGAACTGGACTTCGCCGTCACGCACGTCGGTGGACACGGTCGGCGGGATCGTGTCGAGGAACTGGTCCCGGTAGGTCTCGCTCTGGACGTCGACGAAGTACTGGACCACCACCGGGGCGTCCCCGGAGCCGAGACGGTCGTCGAGCTGGCGCACCCCGCCGAAAATCCGCTGGCTGTCCCCGGCCCCGATCACGTCCTTGAACTCCTCCCCGGGTTCCTGGGTCGCGAGTCCGGCCAGGCCGATGCCGAGCCCGACGATCGCGAGGGCCAGGATGATGATGATCCAGATCCGGCCGGGCCGGCCCGCCGGCTTCGTTCCGGACTCCGCGTCGCTCATCCAGCCACGGACTTGTAATACCGGACCGCGAGGCCCGTCCAGAGCATCCGGAAGGTCTCTTCGATGCCGAGCCCCTCTTCGTCCGAGAAACGGCGAAGGCCGCGCTCTTCGATCGCCACGCTGCGCTCGATCACTTCGTCGACCAGCTCGGGGTTCCTGTCGGAGAAGTACGCCCCCATCGAATAGAGGTCGGTTTCCATGAGCGACTCGATGAAGGAGTCGACTTCATCGGGGGCGAGAGGGGAAGGATCGGATTCAGCCACGGTTCACAGTTTATGGGCACGGCATCTTTTCCTTATTCTGGAGCGATGGCCAGCCTTCAGGAAGTGATCGCCTGGTGCGACGACCTGCTCGAGATCGACTCGTTCGGCGATTACGCCCCGAACGGACTGCAGGTACCGGGGAACCCGCAGGTCGAACTGGTAACCACCGCCGTATCGGCGCACCTGGACTCGATCACGGCGGCGGCCGGACTCGGCTCCGACCTGCTGGTCACCCACCACGGTCTCTTCTGGGACTTCCACCCGCGAAACCTCAGCCGGCCGATGGCGGCGAGGCTGAAGACCGCACTCGACAACGACCTTTCCGTCGCCGGATACCACCTGCCGCTCGACGGCAATCCCGAGATCGGCAACAACGTGCTGATCAGCCGCCTCCTCGGCTTCGAGCCCGGGCCGGGGCTGATCGGAGAGGCGAAGGGGCGCCACATCGGCGTGGTCGCCCGGTCGGAGGAAGGAATCGGCGCGGTCGAGCTCTTCGGCCGGGTCGAGCGGGAACTCGGCCAGGAGCCGCTCGTCTTCGCCGAAGGCCCCTCGAAGATCCATTCGATCGGCGTCGTCACGGGGGCCGGCGCTTCCGACATCCACACGGCAATCGAGCTCGGGCTGGACGCGTTCCTCACCGGCGAGCCGTCGGAGCACGTCATGGCCGACGCCCGCGAAGGGCACATCAATTTCATCGCGGCCGGCCACTACGCCACCGAGACCGCCGGCGTGAAGAGGCTCGGCGGCCTGATCGCCGAGCGGTTCGGGATACGGCACGAGTTCATCGACGTCCCCAATCCAGTCTAATGTGCGAGGATTTCGAGGGTTTCACCGCCCCTGCTCCGCGCACCAGCGCGAAGACAGGGGTCAGAGCCCGATCTTCAAGCATGAGGTTGCCCACCACCGCGTGGCCCGAGAACCGCGCATCCGAGAGGACCATAGTTGGCTGAAAGCGCTTCCAAGACCCTTGCCGACCTGCTGCCCGTTGCCGCGGAGAAGAACCCGAACAGCGGCGCGTTCCTGTTCAAGAACGACGACGACGCCTGGGAGACCTCGACCTACACGCAGGTGCTGGCCCAGGTCGAGAACCTCTCCCTCGGTCTGATCGATCTCGGTGTCGAGCCGGGAGACGTCGTCTCGATCCTCGCCAACACCCGCCCCGAATGGACCCTCTTCGACCTGGCCACCATGACCGCCGGTGCCACGGTGGTCCCGATCTACCAGACGAACTCCCCCGGGGAATGCGAGTACGTGCTCGAGCACAGCGGCGCCCGGGTCGTGATCGTCGAAGACGAAGGCCAGCTCGAGAAGGTCCGTGAGATCCGCGGGAACCTGCCGAAGCTGGAGCAGGTGATCATGATGGTCGGCGAGGCAGATGACACGATCTCGATGGCCGAAGTCAGGGAGCGCGGCGCGAGAGGCAACTCCGAGGACTTCCGCCGGCGCTACCAGAACGTGAGCCCGGAGGACACGTGCAAGATCGTCTACACATCGGGCACCACGGGGCCGCCCAAGGGCTGCGTCCTCTCACACGGCAACTACCGCGCGATGCTCAACATGTCGGAGGAGGCCAACCTGCTCGGCATCGGCGAGACCACTTTCCTCTTCCTGCCGCTGGCCCATGTATTCGCGTTGCTCGTCCAGTATGGCGTGCTCGACGTCGGCGGCCGCATCGCCTTCTGGGAACGCGACCAGCTGCGCATCGTGCCGAACCTCTCCGAGATCAAGCCCGAGAACTTCCCCTCGGTTCCGCGGATCTTCGAAAAGGTCCACGACACCGCGATCGCCCAGGCGACCAGCGACGGCGGCGCCAAGGCAGCCATCTTCAAGTGGGCCATCAAGGTCGGCAAGAAGTACAACGAGGTCGAGAACGAAGGAAGGACGCCGGGGTTCTTCCTCCAGCGGAAGCACGCGCTGGCCGACAAGCTCGTCCTGGAGAAGATCCGCGCCATCTTCGGCGGCAACATGAAGATCGCCCTCACCGGTGCCGCCCCGATCGATCCCGAGATCATCCGCTTCTTCCATGCCGCCGGCGTCCCCGTCTACGAGGCGTGGGGCATGACCGAGACCTCGACCGGAGGTCTGGCCAACCTGCCGGGCGCGATGAAGGTCGGCACCGTCGGCCGGGCCCTGCCCGGGGTCGAGGTGAAGCTCTCCGATGACGGTGAGCTGCTGGTCAGGGGTGCGAATGTCTTCCAGGGGTACTACGACAACCCCGAAGCCACATCCGAGACGCTCGTTGACGGCTGGCTCCACACCGGTGACATCGCCACGATCGATGAGGACGGTTACGTCAGCATCACCGGCCGCAAGAAAGAGATCATCATCACCTCGGGCGGCAAGAACGTCACCCCGGTGAACATCGAAGCGCTGGTCAAGCGGCATCCACTGGTCTCCCAGTGCGTGGTCATCGGTGACCGGCGTCCCTATCTGATCGCCCTGATCACCCTCGACCAGGAGGGGCTCACCCGCTTCGCGGCCGAGCAGGGCACCCTCGACGAACCAGACGCCATGGCCACCAGCCCGATCGTCCGCGAAGAGCTGGAGAAGCACATCGAAGAGGTCAATTCGCACTTCGCCCGGGTCGAACAGATCAAGCGCTTCCAGGTCCTGCCGGCGGACCTCAGCCAGGAAGGCGGAGAGCTGACACCGACCCTGAAGATCAAGAGGCCGGTAGTCGCCACGAAGTACGCCGACCAGATAGAAGAGCTCTATACCTCGTAGTTAGGGCTAGCAGACACCACCATCCAAGTCACACAGCGAAACTGACATTTCATCCCGCTGAGCGAAGCGACTTGGATGCCTTATTCCTGGCTTGGATTGTGGTGTCTGTTACCGGCTAAGCGCCGGTCTGGCGGAGCAGGGTGCTCGTGGTCTGGTCGAAGATTCTCCGCCAGACCGAATCGTCGCTACCTTCCTGCTCCTTCACCTTGCGCATGACCCGGCGCAGGCGGGTCGCCGAGATCTCGATGCCGTGCTTCCCGGCGGTCTCCTTGAGCGCGGAGTAGTCGGCGGCGAGCTTCTCGGTCACCGATTCGAAACCGTCGGTGGCGACCTCGAGCCGGCGCGAGTAGTCCATGATCGACGTGCCGAACATCAGCTCGTCATCCCCCTCGGGCTCGATCAGAACGATGTCGACGTCGGGGAAGCGCTCCTTCCAGGTCTCGACCGCGAGGTTGAGCCGGTTGTGGAGCAGGAGGCGGAAAGCCTGGTTGGCGATGGCGGGCACGCCCATGTCGGCGATCCGGCGAACGTTGCCGCCCGAGACCTTCGGGAGCCCGCTGAAGCGGTCGTTCTCATAGGGCACTATCGGGTTGATCACGACGATGAACTTCGCCCCGCGCTCGACCGCGACGTCGACGTTGGTGGTCGAATAGATGCCGCCGTCGACCAGGGTGCGGCCATTCAGCTCGACCGGCTCGTAGACCAGTGGCAGGGCAGTCGAGCATTCGACCGCCTTGGAGACGGGCACGTTCGGCCACTCGTTGTCGGGGTCGCCGAGGACGATGCGCTCGCCGCTGTCGAGGTCGGTGGCGGTCAGGTAGAGCTCGCGCCGGATCGCGTCGAAGGAGTCGTTGATGCCCTTGGTGGCAAGGGCCTCGCGCACGTACCGCCCCAGGCCCGCGTTGTTGTAGAGGCCTTTGGGCAGATTCTCGGCGAGGCCGTAGCCGATGTCGATCATCGAGACGTCGTTGATCCGCGGCAGGAGGCTCTTGGCGAGGCCGGCGGCGTGCCAGGGCAGGCTGATCGCCTTGCGGGCGTACTCGGAGAAGTTCGGGCGCAGCATCACGTCCTGGCTGATCCGCTCGATCGGGGCGTCATCGTCGTCAGTCAGCACCCGCATCATCTCCTCCGGCGTGATGCCGGCTGCGAGCATCGTGCCGACGAAGGATCCGGCGCTGGTGCCGACGTACATGTCGAAGTCGTTTACCGTGCTGTTGACGGCCAGCAGGTCGAGCGCGCGCAGTGCGCCGATCTCCCAGGTACCGCCGCTGAAGCCGCCCCCACCCAGTACCAGTGCCTTTTTGGAAGGCCGCTTGCGATTTCCTGTCTTGCGTCGTTTCGAGGAGTCCTCGATGTTCACGACTTTCCCCATACAGGTAATGATAGTCAGATCTAAGGGACCATGCCGTGGGGCGCATGTTTTCGACGGTTCACGCCGCTACCCTGCGCCTGCCCGTTGTTGCAACCCCCGATGACACTCAAGACCACTTGTCTGGCCGCATTCCTCCTCCTTGCCCTGCCCGCGGGTGCCAGCACCGCGGGAACCCCGAAACCGCTGCCAAACCCCGACCGCCCCGCGGTCACCCCCCGGGTGGAAGAAGCACGAGGAGCGACCATCAGCGCGGGCCGGGTCTGCCCGGCGATGCGCCGCCTGGCCCGGCTCGGCAACAGCGCAACCGGCCTGAGGGTCAAGGACCTGTCCAGCGGTAAGACTGTCTGCGGCCTCAATTCACGCTCCCCGAAGGTGCTCGCCTCGAACACGAAGATCTTCACCACGGCCGCCACCCTGGGCAGGCTGGGCCCCGGCCACCGGTACAAGACGCGCGTCTTTGCCAGCGGCCCGGTCACCCCCGACGGCGTGCTCAGGGGCAACCTGTTCCTCAAGGGAGGGGGCGACCCGACCTTTTCCCAGCGCCGGGTGCTGAACTCCTACTCGGGCGGGACCGGTGCCAGCATCGAGAAACTGGCGGACGAGGTCGCCGCGAGCGGCATCAAGCGGGTCACCGGACGCCTGATCGGGGACGAAACCGTCTTCGACCGCCTGCGCGGGGTCGCCGACTCCGGATTCGGCGTCAGCCCGTACATCGGGCCGCTGTCCGGCCTCTCGACCAACTTCGGCTTCACCGGCGCCTCGTTCTCCCGGTTCAGCTCGGACCCGGCAAGGCTCGGCACGAAGATCATGGCCCGCGAACTGCGCCGGCGGGGCATCGGCATCACCCCGAAGATCGCCCTGAAGAAGACTCCCGCGAAGGCGGTCCGCAACGGATTCGTCGCCCGGCAGGTCTCTCCCGACATGGCGTGGATGGCCCGCATGACCAACAAGGACTCGAACAACTTCTTCGCCGAGATGCTGCTGAAGAATCTCGGGGCCACGGTCCGCGAAGCCGGCACGACGTACCAGGGGGCCATCGTCACCGAGCGCTTCGCCCGGAGCCTCGGCTCCGACGTCCACCAGGTCGACGGTTCCGGACTGACCGCCACGAACCGCGCCGCCGCCGCCGACATCGTCAAGCTGCTCGCCCGGGTCCGGGTGAAGTCATACGGCCGGGAGTTCGTCAACTCGCTGGCGATCGCCGGCGTCGACGGCACCATCGCCGACCGCATGCGGGGAACCGCCGCCCAGGGCGTCTGCCACGCGAAGACGGGCACGATCACGGGAGTGAGCGCCCTGTCCGGCTACTGCCTCCGGGGCGAAGGCCACGAGTACGCCTTCTCGATCCTCATGAATGGAGTGCGAGACCTGTCAGCGGCCCATCGGGGTCAGGACCGGATCGCAGCCCTCATTGCCCGACTATGAATAAGGAGACCAAGTCACTTCGCTCATAAGAAGCTGAGAATGGTTTCGCTGTGCGACTATGGATAAGGAATCCAAGTCACTTCGCTCATAAGAAGCTGAGAATGGTTTCGCTGTGCGACTATGGATAAGGAATCCAAGTCACTTCGCTCATAAGAAGCTGAGAATGGTTTCGCTGTGCGACTATGGATAAGGAATCCAAGTCACTTCGCTCATAAGAAGCTGAGAATGGTTTCGCTGTGCGACTTGGATATGGTGCCTGCTACTCAATCAGGTCGAGTAGACCCTGTTTATCCAACACGGGGACTTCGAGCTTCTCTGCTTTTTCCAGCTTCGAGCCGGCGCTTTCTCCAGCTACCACGTAGTCGGTCTTCTTCGACACCGAACCGGTGACCTTTCCTCCGGCCCGCTTGACCATCGCCCCGGCTTCGTCGCGGGTGAGCCCTTCGAGGGTGCCGGTCAGGACGACGGTCTTTCCATCGAGCGGGCCGCCTTCCTGGCGCCGTTCGGATTCGGCGAGCTCCATCTTCAGACCCGCCTCGCGAAGGCGCTCGACGATCGACCAGGTCCGTTCGTCCGCGATCGACTCGCTCACCTGACGCGCCATGACCGGGCCGATGCCCTCGGTCTGCTCGACCCGCTCGGGATCGGCCTCGTGAAGGGCGTCGATCGTGCCGAACTCGGCCGCGAGCGCCTCGGCTGTCACGTACCCGACTCCGGGAAGGCCGATCGCGTAGAGCACCCGCGGGAACGGCTGCTCGCGTGACTTCTCGATCTCGGCGATCAGGTTGGCCGACGAGGTCTCGCCGATGCGGTCGAGCGCCTGGAGCTGGTCCCGGGTGAGATCGTAGATGTCGGCCACGTCGCGGATCAGTCCTTCCTGGAGGAAGCGGTGGACCTGCTTTTCCCCCAGGCCCTCGATGTCCATCGCGCCGCGCGAGACGAAGTGCTTGAGATGCTGGAAGATCTGGCCGGGGCATCCGGAGCGATTGGGGCAGACCGAGAAGACCGAGTCCTCGGGCTTGACCACCTTCGTGCCGCAGGCCGGACAGTGCGTCGGGGGTTCCGGCTTGGCCGCGTCCTTCGGGCGCTTCTGGGGCAGGGCCGAGACGACCTGGGGGATGACGTCCCCGGCCCGCAGGACGACCACGGTGTCGCCCGCGCGCACGTCCTTCCGTTCGAGGTCCTCTTCGTTGTGCAGGGTCGCGTTCGAAACGGTGACCCCTCCGACCCTGACCGGATCGAGCTTGGCCCAGGGAACCATGTGGCCGGTGCGGCCCACGTTCCACTCGATCTCGAGGAGTTCCGTGGTCGCCGTGGTCGGCGGGAACTTCCAGGCGATCGCCCAGCGGGGCTGGCGGCCGGCCGACCCGAGTTCCTTCCAGAGGTCGAGCTGGTCGACCTTGATCACCACGCCGTCGATCTCGAAGTCGATCCGGTCGCGGTTCTCGAGCCACCAGTGGCAGCGCTCGAGCACTTCTTCGATCGAATCGTGCCGGGCCGTTTCCGGGTTGGTCTTGAAACCGTGCTCGGCCAGCCACCGGACCTCGTCGTGGTGGGAGTGGAGCCGCCGGATACCCTCGGTCGTGCCCAGGGCGTAGGACCAGACGGAGAGTGGCCGCTCGGCGGTCGCCTCCGGGTCCGCCTGCCGGATCGAACCGGCGGCGGAGTTCCGCGGGTTGGCGAACGCGGGCAGGCCGGCATCCACCCTTCTCTGGTTGAACTCGGCAAACGCGGCCAGCGGCATGTAGACCTCCCCCCTGACTTCGACCAGGGCCGGCGCGTCCCTGATCTCCTTCGGCAGTTCTTCGATCGTCGCGATGTTGTGGGTGACGTCCTCGCCGATCCGGCCGTCCCCGCGGGTCGCGCCGCGGACGAACTTCCCGTTCTCGTAGGTCAGCGAGATCGCCAGTCCGTTCGACCTTCGGTTCGGTCACGTAGGTGATCTCACCGGAGGCGATGTCCCGCTTGGCCAGGTGGTTGCGGATCCTCTTCTCCCAGGCGAGCAGTTCCTCCTCGGTTCGCGCGTTCGCCAGGGAGAGCATCGGTATCGCGTGCTCGACCGGCGCGAACCCGGCGGAAGGAGCGGCACCGACCCGTTGCGTCGGCGAATCGCCCGTGACCAGTTCGGGATGCTCCTCCTCGAGCCTCTCCAGCTTCGCGTAGAGCTCGTCGTACTCCTCGTCGGAGATCTCCGGGTCGTCCTTCTGGTGGTACAGGTAGATGTGGCGGTTCAGCTCCTCACGGAGTTCCGCGATCTCTTTCCCGGGATTGCCTGACACTGCTCTGCAACTATCCGCGGGCGGCGCCCAGAACCCGCTCGAAGTCGCGCTGCTTCAGGCCGTCGAGTTCCCCGTGGTGCGTCCAGTCGAGGTCGAGCGGGGTCACCGAGATCCGGTCGCGGGCGATCGCGCCGATGTCGGTGTCCTCCTGGTCCCCGAGGTCCGGCTCGAATCCGTAGATCCGGTAGCTGGTGCGGCCGGTCTCCTCGTCGTGCTCGACCTCCCGCAGCTCGTCGCGGTAGAGCCTTTTCCCGAGCTTGGTCACGTCCACCCCGGCCGGTGGGGCACCGGGCACGTTGATGTTCAGGAGGGTTCCTTCGGGCAGGGGATGCTCCATGAGCCCGCGGACCGTGTCAGCCGTGAAACGGGCGGCGACTTCGAAGTCGTAGTGGCGCTGCGGCGAGTAACCCATGTGGCCGTTCTCGGACTGCTGCGAGACGGCGACCGCCGGAATGCCGAGGAGGATCCCTTCGAGCGCGGCCGCGACCGTGCCGGAATAGGTCACGTCGTCGCCGAGGTTCAGCCCGTGGTTGATCCCGGAGACGACCAGGTCGGGCCGGCCGCCGACCAGGCCGACATCGGCGAAACGCACACAATCGACCGGGGTGCCGTCGGTGGCGTGCCCGAGGTCGCCGTCCTCGAACTCGATCTGCTCCACCGACAGCGGGGACCTCGTGGTGATGCTCCGGGCCGAGGCGCTGCGGTTCGAATCGGGGGCGATGACGTCCAGGGTCACGCTTTCGATCTGCCGGAGCTGCCGCCGCAGCGACTGGAGGCCCTGGGCCCCGATCCCATCGTCGTTGGTCAGGAGGATGCGCACCCGTCAAGGATAGGTGACCCAGTGGTCCGAGCAAGCCCGGATCACTTGGCTCAGTGGACCAGCTTGCGTGGCGGCGGTTCCGGATAGTCGACTCGCACGAGGGTCAGCCCTTCCCCGGGTGCGGTCATCCCCGCGGCCGGCCGTTCGGCGCCTTCGAGCAGCGCCTCGAACTCGCTGAACGCCATGCTGCCGTCGGCCACATCGACCATCGTCCCGACCAATACGCGAACCATGCTCCGGAGGAAGGATTCACCGGTGATCCAGAACTGGAGCGTGTCGGTCTCGAGCGGCTCTCCGGCCGCGGGATCCTCCAGTCCGGGCTCGTCGATCCACTGTGCGGAATGGACCAGGCGGGAGAATCTCGTGTGGTAGGTCTCGGTCGGAGTAAAAGCGGTGAAGTCGTGCTTGCCGACGACCGCCTTCGCGCACCGGTCCAGGGATTCGCGGTCGAGGGGACGCGATATCCACCACGCCCGGCCCGGGGCGAACGGACCGCCGGGCTTGCGGTTGAGGATCCGGTAGCAGTAGGTGCGGGACACCGCGTCGCGGCGGGCATCGAAGGAGTTCTCGACCCTGGTCACCGCTCTGATGGCCAGTTCGACCGGGGTCAGGCCGTTCAGGCTGCGGACGATGGAAGCCGGCATCTCGCCGTCATACGAGAAGCTCGCCACCTGGCCGAGTGCATGGACGCCGGTGTCGGTACGGCCGGCCGTGATGACCTCGATCTCCGGGGTGCGCAGGGTGACCCGAAGGGCACGTTCGATGCAGCCCTGGACGGTATGGGTCCCGTCCTGGCGTCCCCATCCGCTGAAAGCGGTGCCGTCGTATTCGATGTCGAGCCGGTAAGTGGCCAAGGGGGCCAGCCTAGCCACCCACCGCCACCGCCACCTCGTCGCTGAAGCGGTTTACCAGTACGGCTGGATGATCTTGAGTCTGGCCTTGTCCTTCTTGCCGCCGGCGTAGGCGGAAATGACGGCCTTTCCCCGGGTGCCGCGCCTGGCGGTCACCTTGAAGTTCTTCGTGACGGTCCAGCCCGGCTTGATGCGGTCGATGTAGAACTTCTCGGGCTTCGGCTTGACCCGCCTCTTCTGGCTCGACCCGAAGCTGACTTCGACGACCCGGGCGGCCGCCTTGCCCTTGTTGGTCACGGCGACCTGCATGTTCAGGTATCCGTCGGCGTAGATCCAGTTGGCGCCGATGATCTCGACCTTGGTGATGTTGGGCCGCTTGTCCGGGATCGCACACTTCTTCTTGGTGCAGTTCGCGTTGCCGCCGTTATTGCCGCCGCCACCGTTGCCGCCGCCACCCGAAGGACCGGTGGGTCCGGTCGGGCCGGTGGGTCCGGTCGGCCCGGTGACCGATCCGCCAGCACCGGTCGGACCGTCGGGGACGATCGCCCCGCCGATGCGCTCGACCTTGTTGTGGCCGGTGTCGGATATGAACAGCGATCCGGCGGGATCGACGGCGACGCCGGTCGGGCCCGAGAAGGAGCCGATGCCGGGTCCGGTCCACTTCTGGACGAAGTTGCCGGAGGTGCTCAGCTTCTGGATGCGGTCGTTGCCGGTGTCGGCCACGTATAGGGCGCCGGCGGCGTCGACCCAGAGGCCGGTCGGACCGCTGAGGAAACCGTCGCCCGCACCCGGCGCGCTCCATACGTCCAGGACGCTTCCGCTCGGGCTGCTCTTGACGATCCTCGAGTTGCCGGTGTCGGAGACGTAGATGTCGCCACCGTCATCGACCGCGATGCCCTGGGGGTTCTCGATGCCACCGAGATCGGCATAGGTGAACTGCGATCCGCACCAGTCCCAGGCATTGCACCTGACGACCCGGTCGTTACCGGTGTCGGCGACGAACACGTTGCCCCCGTCGTCGATCGCGAGGGCCGCGGGATTCTTGAAGCTTCCGAGAGCCGGTCCGTTTGATCCCCATTCGATCTGGAAGCCGCCGTCGGGGAAGAGGCGCTGGATCCGGTGGTTGCCGGTGTCGGCCACGAAGATCGCTCCGCCGGATTCGACCGTGACGCCCTTCGGAACCTTGAACTGACCGCCCGAAGTCCCGTTGCTGCCGATGCCCAGGAGCTGGGTGCCCGCGGGGCTGTACTGGAAGATCTTGTCCTGCCCGGTAGCCGCGACGTAGACCCGGCCGTCGGAGTCGGTGGCGAGCTGCGAAGGACCGGTGACCGCCTTGGGCCAAGCCGCGTCGGCCGCGGTGGCCGTCGCAAGGATGCAGGCCGAAGCCACGGCAGTCGCGCCGAACGCTTTCAGGACCACTCGAGCACGCGTGAAAGCAGACTTCAAGAAGAGCTCCCTGGATTCGAAATTCAGTACATGACGGTAGCAGACAAGCCACTGGTCATCGTGAAAACACCAGGTTCCCGGAAAAGGTGCGCCGTCGCGGCGAACCGGCGCCGGCTGGCCCCGGCTCTGCCTGTGGGCCGGTCGGCCGTGCACTGTTGACACGCGGGGTGGGGGTGTCCCGCCCGGAGCTCCCGCGGTGAGGACGGGACACCCCCACCCCGCGCCACGACAAGCAACCCAACCCGACTGCCGCCCGCCACCTCAGGTCTTAACGAGAAAGGACGCCCGAGGGGCGCCCTTTCGAAGTATCGGTTCAGCCGAGCCGGCTAGACGAGCTCGAGGAAGACCATCTCGGTCGAATCCGACTTGCGGGGGCCGATCTTGATGATCCGGGTGTATCCACCGGGACGCTCGGCGTAGCGGGGAGCGATCTCTTCGAACAGCTTGTGGACGGCGAACTTGTCGTTGCTGAGGGTCGAGAGCGCCTGCCGGCGGGCGTGGAGGTCACCGCGCTTCGCCAGGGTGATCAGCTTCTCGATCTCGGGTTTGGCGGCCTTGGCCTTCGCCTGGCTCGTCTTGATGCGCTCGTGGTCGATCAGCTCCTTCGAAAGGTTCGCCATCAGCGACTTCCGGTGGGCGGAATCGCGACCGAGCTTGTTTCTTTTCTTGGCGTGACGCATCGTGTTCTCCTGTTGGCTGACCGGGGTCAGTCCTGTCGAAGGTCGTAACCGCGGTTCTGGAGGTTTTCGATTACCTCTTCGATCGACTTCTGGCCGAAGTTCGGGATCGCGCCGAGTTCGGACTCGGACTTCTGGAGCAACTGGCCGATGGTCTCGACTCCGGCACGCTTCAGGCAGTTGAACGAACGGACGCTGAGCTCGAGCTCGTCGATCAGGATGTCGTTGTCCGGTCCGGCACCGGTACCGTTCGATTCGGTGGCGGCTGCTTCGGCGACGACGGGATCTCTGGTGGTGAGTTCCTCGACACGGTCGGGATCGCTGAAGATCGCGAGGCTCTTGATCAGGATCTCGGAAGCTTCACGAAGGGCCGTGTTCGGCTCGATCGATCCATCTGTTTCAAGCTCGAGGGTCAGCTTGTCGAAGTCGGTGCGCTGTCCGACACGCGCGGCTTCCACGACGTAGGAGGCACGGCGGATCGGCGAGAAGATCGAGTCGATCGGAATGACGCCGATCGGCTGGTCCTCGTCCTTGTTCTCCTCGGCCGGGCGGTAACCACGGCCGCGGCCGATGGTCACGTACATCTCGAGGCGGGTCTTCTTCTCGAGCGTGGCGATCGGGGCCCCGGGGTTGAGGATCTCGACGCCGGCCGGCAGGTCGATGTCGGCGGCAGTGACGTCACCGGGGCCGGTGGCGACGATCGGCGCTTCGACCGCGTCGGACTCGGTGTGCATGCGCACGACGAGGTCCTTGAGGTTCAGGACGATGTCGGTGACGTCTTCCTTGACACCGTTGATGTTCGAGAATTCATGGCTGACGCCCTCGATGCGGACCGAGGTGATCGCGGCTCCGCCGAGTGACGAGAGCAGGACGCGCCGCAGGCTCGAACCGAAGGTGTAACCGAACCCCTTGTCGAGGGGCTCGATCGTGAAGATGCCCTTGTTCTCGTTGACCTGCTCGGAGCTGATGCTGGGTACTTGGAAGTCTGTGCTCATGAAGTTCCTTGGGTATTCGTGGGAGGGAGGACTGGCCTGAAAAGCCGGAGCTAGACGCGGCGGCGCTTGCGCAGACGGCAGCCGTTGTGTGCCTGGGGAGTCACGTCCTTGACGCTGGTCACATCGAGCCCTGCGGCCTGAAGTGAACGAACCGCGGTGTCCTTGCCCGATCCGGCGCCCTTGGCGAAGACTTCGACCTTCTGCAGGCCGTGCTCGATGCCTTTCTTGGCGACGGCGTCGGCGGTCACCTGTGCGGCGAACGGCGTCGACTTTCGCGAACCCTTGAACCCGGCGCTGCCGGCCGACTCCCAGGCGATGACGTTGCCCTCGAGGTCGGTCAGGGTGACGATGGTGTTGTTGAAGGAAGTCTTGATGTGCGCCTGGCCGACCGCGATGTTCTTCTTGACGCGGCGGCGCGTACGGGCCTTGGCCGGCTTCTGGGCTGCCATGTCCTAGACCTTCTGCTTTCCGGCGACGCTCATGCGCCGCGGACCCTTGCGGCTCCGGGCGTTCGTCTTGGTGCGCTGGCCCCGGACGGGCAGGCCGCGGCGGTGGCGCATGCCGCGGTAGGCGCCGATTTCCATCAGGCGCTTGACGTTCTGGGAACGCTCACGGCGGAGGTCACCTTCGACGTCGAGGTTCTCGATCGCCTCGCGCAGCTTGATGATCTCGTCCTCGGTCAGGTCCTTGACCTGCGTGTTGCGGTCGATGCCCACCTGGTCGAGCAGGTCCTGGGCGGTCGACTGACCGATTCCGAAGATGTATGTGAGGCCGATCTCGGCTCTCTTGTTCAGGGGGATGTTTACCCCGGCGATACGCGCCATTGACTAACCCTGCCTCTGTTTGTGTCGCGGGTTCTCACAGATCACCATGACGCGTCCGCGCCGGCGAATAATCTTGCACTTCTCACACATCGGTTTTACCGAGGCTCGGACTTTCATCGTCCTGTTGTTCCTTCTGGAAGAGGTGTCCTGATGGCCCCATTAAACGGGCCGCAGGCGTGAAAAAGTGGCCTAGACGGCCGAGAGCGAACAATAGCAGGAGAATCAACTCCCTGTCCTTCCTGATGCCGGACCCGAGAGTTCCGGGCCGATTTTCCTCGACACCGGTCCAATGACCCCCGGGGAGCGGCTCCCTAGAGTCCTTTTCATCTTAGAAATCGGTCGACGGCAGGAACCTTCGTACTCGAATCCCCAGTTGGCATACCGGGAAATGCTCGGTGCGCTGGTTTCCGGGGAAGGAGTGGAACGAATCGTGGAGATCACGACGATCAGCCTCGGTCGGCCGATCGGCCTGGTGATCCCCGATCTCGACGTCAGGATCTCTTCCGGGAACGCCATCTCGAACTTCGCCGACGAGTGGATCACCGGCGACCTTTCGGACGTTTCCGGCACTTCGATCGAATCTGTCCCGATCGAAGCCGGGGGACATCACCACGGATCGGTACTGATGATAGGCCCCGGACCTCCTCACGCCGGCCTGTTCCTCAATGCCGCCGCGTTGGCCGCGCTGACCGCGATCGCCATGGACCACGCCCGCCTGCAGACCGAACGACGGCTCGGTGGTTCCCTGCTCGAAGAACTTCTGACCAGGGACGACATCAAGGCGAGGGACGTACTCGGCCGGGCCCGGCACCTCGGGTCCGACCTCAGCAGGGGTGCGGTCGGTTTCTGCGTGAACCCCAATGGCAGAAATCCGGTAAACGTCCGGAACCTGATCCAGGCCGAATGTGATGACGCCCTGGTCCAGCAGATCGACGATTTGATCTATGCGCTGCTGCCCCGCGGCTTCGAAGCCGCCCAGCGGGTTGCCGCCCGGCTTGGTTACGACGTACTCGTCGGGATCTCTTCGCACTACGAGGATCCGAATGACCTCAGATACGCCCTGGAAGAGGCGAGTCTCCTGCTCGATCTGAGCCGCGACACCGAAGAATCCGGAGACGAGAGTACGAACAACGACACTTTCCGCCTGCTCTTCCGGGTCCTTGCCAGCCATCCCGAGGAGATGCGGCGGTTCAGTGAGACCACGCTCGGTCCGCTCATCGCGCATGACGAGCAGTACTCGACCGATCTGGTCGCCACCCTTCGTTCCTACCTGCACGAGCACAACTGCAACATGAACCAGACTGCGAAAGCGATGTTCGCCCACCGGCACACGGTGAGCAATCGCCTTTCGAGGGTCCAGGAACTGACCGGCCTGAATCCGTTCCGGAGCGAGGACCGGGAGCGGCTCGGCCTCGCCCTCAAAGCGCTGAGAATCGTCGAACACCAGCCCGACCGTTAGGTCGGGCCCCGCCTTACAGCCCGGTCGTTTCCGGAAACGGGAGAGCCGCCGTCGGATTGACGGCGGCTCTCGGTCCGGGGGTTTCGGGCTACCTCTTTCTGACGATCAGGCCGACCCTCGTCTTCCTGGTGACGATCTGCGGTCCAGTGGCCCTGAACTGGATGCTGGTCAGCTTGCCGCGGGCGGGTGCCTTGATCCTCAGCTTGAACTTCCGGCTGTTCGACCCGCCGGCCGGCAGTCCGAGTTTGACGCAGCGCTTACCGAGGACTCTCAGTTTGCGCTTCGGCACATTGGCGCACAGGGTGATCGCACCGGACCCGGAATCTCCGGAATTCTTCAACCTCACCGTGTACGTAACGAACTTGCGGCGGGTTCCGACCCTGCGCATCCAGGGGTGCGTCCTGAGGGTGACTTGCGGGGTACCGGCCACCGGCGGTTCCGGTTCCGGCGGAATGATGACCGGCGGTTCGATCACCGGCGGGGTCGGATCTTCGACGTACGGCAGCGCCGGGGCAGAATCGGTGTGGATCTGCCCGTTGGCCACCTGGTCGAAGGCGTACGCGTAGGCGATCAGGTCGGGATCGTCCCAGGCCCGCCCGACCAGCTGGAGGTTGGTCGGCTCCCCGTGGTCGTTGACTCCGGCCGGGAAAGCAACCGAAGGCGCGCCCGCACTGTTGGTCGGCGGGTCACCGCGGCCGAAAGCCGAGCTACCACCGTCGTTCAGGCTGATCACGCTCTTCAGTCCCGGGAAAGCGACCGCATCCAGGGCTCCTGGCGAGGGCAGGGCCGTATCCGGGTCGGTCGGACTCGGCGGATTGTCCATCCAGTCCGCGACCGCGACCTTGGCGTTCGCCCGGAAGTCCTTGTATGCCTGGATCTGGGTCTCGGTCATCATGCCTGTACCGGTGTAGCCGTTGCTTCGCCGGTACGGCAGGCGCTTCTCCGAGGTGATGATCTCCCGTGGGTCGCTGTAAGGCGAGTTGGGGTGGGCATCGATCCAGAACTGCCAGCCGGTGTAGTTCCGGTCGCCGAGGCCGCTGGAGCTCGGCAGGCTCGGACCACCGGTGATTTCCACCAGGGTCGCTCCCGCCTCCTCGAAATACTCGAGCGCTTCACGCTGGACATCGACCGTGCCACTGGTACCGAACGGATCGACGAATGCCGACGGGTAGTAACCGATCCGCTTGCCCTGGAGGGCGTTCGGATCGAGCGACGTGCGCCAGTTCTCCGGCCGGTTCGCGTCCGCGTCGGCTTCAACCGTGATCGGGTCGAGCGGATCGGTTCCGGTGGTGACGTTCAGCATGTCGGTGAGGTCCGACGCCGACTTGGCGATCGTTCCAGGGAAGTCCTGGAGCCAGCTGAGCGGCCAGACTCCGTAGGAGCTGGCGATTCCGTCGGTGCCCCTGAGCGTCCAGAGGCTGGCGGCACTCGCCGGTCCGTAGAGCGAATCACCGGTCTGGCTTCCCAGGCTGACGGCAGCCAGGTCAGCGGCCGTGGCCACCGCCGGTCCGCCGCTGGAGGCGATCGACGATTTCGAAGTGTCGAAGGCGTTCCAGACCTGACCGTATGCCGAGTCCGCGTACTGCCCGGACTGGGCGTACTCCTCCGTCGCAGCCTTGCCGAGGATCACGGCGCCGGCGTCACGCAGCAGCTTGACCTGGGTCGCGTCCTCTTCCGACTGGAACCCCTCGAAGACGAGTGATCCGTTGGTGGTCGGCATGTCCTTGGTGTCGTACAGGTCCTTGACCGCAACCGGAATGCCGAGCACCGGACTGGTGAAGCCTCCGGCCCGGCGTTCGTCAGCGGCTTTCGCCTGCAGAAGCGCGTCCCTCGCCACGTACGTGTACGCATTGAAGCCGAAAGCACCGACGTCATACGCGGCGATGCGGTCGAGGTAGGCACGGGTGATTTCCTGTGAGGTGGTCTCCCCCGACTCCATGTCGGCCCGCAGATCGGCGATCGTCTTGCCGACAACGTCGTACGGTGAGCCGGTGGTCGTCGGGTTGGCCGGCGGCACTGCCGGACCCGTCGGGTCGGCGATCTCCGGACAGTCGGTGGCCGCATCAAAGGCCGCGACGTCGAGCGACTCCACGTCCCAGTTGATCAGCGCACAGATTTCCGGCTTCGGCATTTCGCCGAAGGCGGGAGCCTGAGCGAGGTCTTCAACCTCTTCGGTGACCGCGTCAACCTGAGCCCCGGGTGCCGTCGTGCCGGTTCCCGACGAACTCTCAGCCACACCGATCGCCACGAAATGGGCGATCGTGACCGTTTCGCCCGGGTCGAGGGTGAACGAGTTCTGGTAACCGACGAAGTTGGATTCATGTCCGCTGGCTGCCGGGGCTTCGCTGAAGGGATCCTTCAGGAAGTTGGCGGTGCGGCTGATCGCACCATCGAAGGGGGCCGGTGAACCGAGCACGACCCCGGAAGGGCCCTGCGACGAAACCGCAGGATCGGTGCCTACCCGGCGAACCAGCCAGGAATCATCCGCCGTGACTTGATCATCACCGCTGCTGGTCGTGGCGACATGGCTGTCGGTCGATCCGGAGGAGTTCCCGATGCCGGTCTGCCCGCCGAAGATCGATTCGACTTCGATCGGTTCGTCGGTGGTGTTCTTGTAGAAGTCGAGCCAGCGGCCCCAGTTGCCTGAATAGTTGAAGAACAACTTCCGCCAGATGGCGACACCGCCGAGGTCGACGGCTTTGGTGCTGACGAAACGGTTGGGCGGATCGAAACGGAGCCCGAATCCACGGATCAGGTTGCCGTCGCGCAGCGGATCGGTCGATACGTCAACCCGGATTCCTCCGAAACCGCGGAGAGCGTTCCCGGACGTATCGCGGACGCTGCCCGTGTCGACTCTCGGTGCGGCCGCATCCTGGACTCCCCAGGTGGCTCCGTTGGAGGTGTAGACGTAGTTGAAGGCGGCGGCGGGCGAGACAAGGAGGACGAAGAAGGCAGCTATGCCGACAAGGATGCCGCTGTAGCGGCCGAGGGATCTGGTCGAAAAAAGGCTCACGGAAATAGGGCTCCATCAATCGAGGGGTAGGTGCTACATCCCGATCCCGGGGGATCGTTCAGGCTCCGCTGACGTTACGGACCGACCGGACGGGCATCAATGGACCGGATGTACACACTTCGTGCCGGCGGTACTACACGAGGTCGAAATCACGAGCCAGCCGCTCACAGGCAAGGAACCGGGAGGGACCCTGCGGGACGCTCAGCCCGGGAATGTGTCCCAGGGGGTCAGGATCCTCGGTCCGCCGGCGGTCGCGGCCACCGTGTATTCGAAGTGGGCGGCCATCGAACCGTCCTCGGAATAGACCGACCAGCCGTCCTCGGCCATGTAGACGCCGGGTCCGCCGGCGTTGACCATCGGCTCGATCGCGAAGACCATCCCGGCCTCGATCTCCGGTCCCTTGCCCGGAGGGCCGTAGTTCGGGATCTGGGGCTCCTCGTGCATCTCCTGGCCGACTCCGTGCCCGACCAGGGTCTTGATGACCGAGAACCCGGCCGCCTCGACGTGCTTCTCGACCGCGTTCGAGATGTCGCTCACCCGGTTGCCCGGGACCATCTGCGCGGCGGCCAGGTCGAGCGACTCCCTGGTCACGTCGAGCAGTCTCCGGGTCGTCGGGTCGATTTCTCCGATCGCCACCGTGCTGGCACCGTCGGCAACCCAGCCATCGAGGGTCACGCCGATGTCGATCGAGAGGATGTCGCCCTTTTCCAGGGCATACGGCCCCGGGATGCCGTGGACGACCATCGAGTTCGGCGACGCGCAGATCGAGCCGGGGAAGCCGCGAAAGCCCTTGAAGGTGGGGACTCCGCCCTGGGAGCGGATGAACTTCTCGGCGATTTCGTCGAGTTCGGCCGTGGTAACACCAGCGCGGGCGCTCTTTCGGAGCATCTGCATGCAGCGGGCGTGGACCTTGCCGGCCGCCGCCATCAGTTCGATCTGCTGGTCCGTCTTTCGGGTGATCATGAAGCTCCGACCCGGTGGCTAGGAGCCCTCTTCGAGGCTCAGCGTCGAAATCAACTTGCGGATCGACTCTTCGACCTTGTCGGGGGTCTCGCCACCCTCGATCCGGTTGAGCAGTCCCTGCTTCTCGTAGAAGGCCACCAGCGGCGCCGTCTTCTCGTGGTACTGCTCGAGACGGTGACCCACCACTTCGGGCTTGTCGTCGTCGCGGACGATCAGCCCGGAGCCGTCGATGTCGCAGACGCCTTCTTCCTTCGGCGGATTGAAGTCGACGTGGTAGACGTGGCTCCCACCGGTGCAGACGCGGCGGCCGGACAGGCGTCGCACGATCTCCTCATCGGAGGCATCGATCAGGATGACGGCGGTCAGGGCACGATCGAGTTCGTGAAGTTCCCCCTCGAGTGCCTCGGCCTGGGGCACCGTGCGGGGGAAGCCGTCGAGGATGAAACCGTGATCGGCTTCGCCGCTCTCCAGCCGGCCGGCGATGATCCCGATCAGTACCTCGTCCGGGACCAGGTCACCGCGGTCCATGAACTCCTTGGCCTTCTTGCCGACGTCGGTCTCGTCCTTGACCGCCGCGCGCAGGATGTCGCCGGTGGCGTAGTAAGGCAGCTCGAGGTCCTCCTGGAGGCGCTCGCCCTGGGTCCCTTTGCCGCTGCCGGGCGGTCCGAGAAGAATGAGGTTGAGGTTCGGCATCTGAAGGGCCCCCTACCTGAGAAAGCCCTCGTAGTTCCGCATCATCAGCTGGGCCTCGAGCTGCTTGACCGTGTCGAGCGCGACGCCGACGACGATCAGGATCGAGGTGCCCCCGAAGAAGAACCCTCCGCCTACCTGGTTGAACAGGATGGTCGGGAACGCGGCCACGGCGCCGAGGTAGAGGGCGCCCGGAAACGTCAGGCGCGAAAGGACGCGGTCGAGGTACTCGGCCGTGGGCCGGCCCGGACGCACGCCCGGGATGAATCCGCCGTACTTCTTCAGGTTGTCGGCCTGGTCGACCGGGTTGAAGGTGACGGCTGTGTAGAAATAGGTGAAGACGATGATGAAGAACACCTCGCCGACCACGTAGGCCCACTGGTCCGGCGCCAGGAAGGCGGCGAAGTCGAGAGCGGCCGGGGTGTTGATCAGCTGGGCGATCGTCGGCGGCATCGCCATGATCGAAGCGGCGAAGATCACCGGGATGACGCCCGCCATGTTGACGCGGAGCGGCAGGTAGGTGGACCCGCCGGAAGTCATCTTGCGCCCGACCACCCGTTTCGCGTACTGCACGGGGATCCGTCTCTGTCCTTCCTGGACGAACACGATCGCGAGCACGACGCCCAGACAGATGAAGGGCAGCAGCACGACGAAGACCTGGTCCGGGTTGTTCCACCAAGTCTGGATGCCGGGCAGGACGCCGGAGACGATCGACGCGAAGATCAGCAGCGAGATGCCGTTGCCGATGCCACGCTGGGTTATCAGCTCGCCCATCCACATCAGCAGCGTGGTGCCGGCGGTCAGGCAGACGACGATCAGGAAGACGTTGGCCGGAGTGAGTTCACCGACGACGCTCTCCGAACCGGCCGGGGTCAGCGAGTTGAAGAGGAATACGTAGGCGAAGGACTGCATGAAGGCCAGGGCCACGGTCAGGTAACGCGTGTACTGCGTGATCTTCTGCTGGCCGACTTCGCCTTCCTTCTGGAGGCGTTCCAGCGAAGGCACCACGACGGTCATCAGCTGCAGGATGATCGACGCGGTGATGTAGGGCATGATGCCCAGCGCGAAGAGCGAGAGGCGCGAGAGCGAGCCGCCGGAGAAGAGGTTCAGGAACCCGAGGATGTTCGAACCCGAGAGCTGGTCCTCGAGGTCCTTGACGGCGTCGATGTCGATGCCGGGCGCGGGGATGTATGCGCCAAGGCGGTACAGCGCCAGGATTCCGGCGACGAACAGTAGCTTCCTGCGGATCTCCGGTACTGAGAATGACTTCGCGATCGTTGCGAGCATCAGCCCTCGATCAGCTCACAGCTTCCGCCGGCGGCCTCGATCTTCTCCTTCGCCCTGGCGCTGAAGCCATGGGCGCGGACCGTGAGGGCCGAAGAGATCTCGCCCTTGGCGAGGATCTTCACCGGCTGCGGACGGGTTGCGAGGCCGGCGTCCTTCAGAGTCTCCGGGGTGACCTCGGCTCCGTCCTCGAAACGGTCTTGCAAGTCGCTCAGGTTGACCGGCTGGGTCGCGGTACGGAAGTTCTCGAACGGCATCGATTTCTTCATGTGCGGGCCGCGCAGCTTGCGCATCCGCATGTGAATCGGGTTCTGGCCGCCTTCGTGCGCGGAATTCCGCTTGTTGCCGGCGCGCTGTCCCTGGCCGCCGTGTCCGCGGCCGGAAGTCTTGCCGGTGCCGGAACCCTGGCCGCGGCCGATCCGCTTGCGCGGGCGCCGCGATCCCGGTTTCGGGCTCAGATTGTGCAGGCCGATCTCGTCGGCACGGCTTTCTTTCTTCTCTTCAGCCATCAGTTGCCTTCGACTTCCACCAGATGGGTCACGACCTTGAGCTGGCCCTGCAGCTGGGGTGAATCCTCGCGTTCGACCTTACGGCCGATCTTCCCGAGCCCGAGCGCCTCGAGGGTGCCCTTCTGGTGCGGGTTGTTGTGGATGCCGGAACGGGTCTGGGTGATCGTGAGCTTCGCCATGGTCAGTCGGTCTCGCTCCTGGCTTCGGCCGTTTCGGCCTTCTCGGCGTCCTCGTTGGCTTCCTCTTCGGACTGGACCTCTTCGGCGGCTTCGACCGTTCCTTCGTCGAGCTGCTCCTCGGCGGCCACTTCCGCCTCGACCTCGGACGGCGCGACGGTGGTCGGATCGGGCACGACCGCACCTTCACCCGCGGCGAAGTCGGCTTCGGCCTTGACTTCCAGCGCGGCGATGTCGCCGGGGACCTCGGCCGCTTCGGCTTCCGGGGCGGCTGCCCCGGTCGCTTCACTCGCGGTCTCGCCTTCGGCGGCCTCACCCCCGGGCGCAGCTCCGTTCTCCTTCGGCTCGAGGCCGAGCACTTCGGAAATCGTCAGGCCACGCAGCTCCGCGACCTCTTCGGGCCGGCGCAGGCGGACGATGCCGTCCATGGTCGCCTTGACCAGGTTGATCGGGTTCTGGGTGCCGATGCTCTTGGTGAGGATGTCCTTGACCCCTCCGAGCTCGAGCACGGCGCGGACTCCGCCACCGGCGATCACGCCGGTACCGGCACTGGCCGGGCGCAGGACGACATGCCCGGCGCCGAAGCGTCCGATGATCTTGTGGGTGATCGTGTCGTTGTACTTCGGGACGCGAACCAGGTTCTTGCGGGCGTTCTCGACGGCCTTCTGGATGGCCAGCGGGACTTCCCGGGCCTTTCCGTAACCGATCCCGACGACCGAATCCTCATCCCCGACGGCGACCAGCGCAGTGAACGAGAACCGGCGACCACCCTTGACCACCTTGGCCACGCGGTTGATCTCGATCACACGCTCCTGCAGGTCAAGCCCCTTGGGGCTGACCATCTCGACGCGAGCTGTATCCATGCCTTTCATATCAGCTGCCCACCGTAGCGAAATCCGAGAACATCAAAACTCAAGCCCGCCTTCTCTGGCTCCCTCGGCAAGGGCTTTGACCCGGCCGTGGTAGCGATATCCGCTGCGGTCGAAGACGCAAGTCTCGACCCCAGCCTTCTTTGCGCGTTCGGCCAGCAGTACGCCTGCCTTCTTCGCCTGTTCGGTCCGGTCGAGCTTCCTGAGCCCGGCCTCGGTCCAGTTCGCGGCGGCAAGGGTCTTGCCATCGACGTCGTCGATGAGCTGGGCGAAAATCCCCTTGTTCGAGCGGTAGACCGACAGCCGGGGCCGCTCGGCGGTCCCGGAGATCTTCGCCCGCACGCGGTGGCGCCGGCGCTGGCGCCGCTGACGGTTGGTGGTAATTGTCATACGCGCTTACCGACCTTCCTCGCGACGTGTTCATCGCGGTAACGGATTCCCTTGCCCTTGTACGGCTCGGGCGGACGGCTCTCGCGGATGTTGGCCGCGACCTGTCCGACCTTCTGCTTGTCGATCCCGCGGACGATGACCTCCGTCGGCTGCGGGACCTCGAATTCGATGCCTTCGGTGGCCTCGATCGTCACCGGGTGCGAATAGCCGAGCGCGAGCTCGAGGCCCTTGCCCTTCGCCGCCGCGCGGTAACCGACTCCCTGGATGTCCAGACGCTTCTCGTAGCCGGTGGTCACGCCTTCGATCTGGTTGGCGATCAGGCTGCGGGTGAGCCCGTGGAGGGCCCGGTGCGGTCCCCGGTCGGTCGGACGCTCGACGACGACGTTGCCGTCCTCCGTCTTGACCTTCATCTCGGTCGAGACTTCCTGGACGAGCTCGCCCCTGGGTCCCTTGACGGTGACCACGCCCGGTTTGACGTCGACTTCGACGTTGTCGGGAATTGAAATTGGCTGTTTACCGATTCGGCTCATGGTTCTTTCTCACCAGACGTAGGCGACGACTTCCCCGCCGACGCCTTCCTTCTTCGCTTCGTGACCGGTCATGACGCCGTGGGACGTCGAGACGATCGCGGTACCGGTGCCTCCGTATACCCTCGGGACCGAGGTGTGGCGCACGTACCGGCGGCGGCCGGGACGCGAGACGCGCTCGATGCCGGTGATGACCGGCTGGTGGTCCTTGGTGTACTTCAGGCGCACGGAGATCTTCTCGCCGACCTCGGCCGGCTCCTTCTCGAACCCGGTGATGTAGCCCTGTTCGGTCAGGATGCGGGAAATCTCGAGCTTCAGCTTGGAACTCGGGACCTCGATCGTCGCCAAGCCGGAACTCAGGCCATTGCGCACGCGGGTCAGGTAGTCGGCTACGGGATCTGTCTGCATGGTCTTCCTACCAGCTCGACTTCGTCATACCGGGGATGTAGCCCTCGTGGGCCGCTTCGCGCAGGCAGATCCGGCAGATGCCGAACTTGCGGTAATAGGCGCGGGGCCGTCCACATCGGCGGCACCGGTTGTATTCACGGGTCTTGAACTTGGGGGTGCGCTGCTGGCGCACTTTCTGAGACGTCTTGGCCATGAGAGCCCTAGTCCTCCTGCTCTTCGTCGTCTGTGGGTTCGGCGCCCTCTGGAACCGGGCGGCCTTCCTTGGCGAAAGGCATGCCCAGGCCGAGCAGGAGCTCGAAGGCCTCGTAGTCCGTCGGGGCGGACGTGGTGATGGTGATGTCGAGGCCGTGGTTCTCCTCGACCGTGTCGTAATCGATCTCAGGGAAGATCAGCTGCTCGCGGACGCCCATGGAGTAATTGCCCCGGCCGTCGAAGGAACTGGCCTTGAGGCCGCGGAAGTCGCGGATGCGCGGGATCGCGATCGAGGTGAGACGGTCGAGGAATTCCCACATGCGGGCGCCGCGG
>CAVOIH010000011.1:0-71018 GCA_963695885.1 uncultured Solirubrobacterales bacterium
ATACCGGTGAGCGCAAACAGGATCATGCCGATCAGGCAGAGGCCCGAGCTGATCCAGTGCCACTGGTAAAGCTGGTTGATGAAGAAAGCGCGGCGCTTCTTTCGTTGCCAGATATCCTCGCCGTCGCTCATCAACCAGTCCGCAATCTCCGACCTGCCGCCCACACATGTCAATTTGTCACACGATGAAGGAATTGCGAGCGAACCCCCGCTGGCCGTTAGGTGGCTTGTAACAAAGCCTGCCGCTCTCGGCTACGGCAGCTGTTTAGGTTCGTTCTAAAGAGTGAGCTGCTCGTGGGTCGAATTCAGCCTCGATCCGCTCGCGACGGGCGGCGATCAGGTCGGCCAGGCTGGCCTGGCTAGGCCACCGCGCCAGGCGGCATCGACCAACGCGACCTTCTGCGCCGCCAGCGGCAGCAGTTGCCGGTTCTGGCGTGCGAGCGCCCGCTCCAGCCGACGGTACTCGGCAAGGTCCGTGTCCAGCTCGGCGGCGTGTTCGCGCAGCGTGGCCTCGGGCCTGGGCATGGAGTCGCATCGCGCTCCGCGCGGCGGGCGGCGATGGTCGGGTCCTGACGGTGGGCGGTGAACAGCGGCAGGTCGAAGGTCAGCTCCAGCGTTGCCATGTCGCTGAACTGCGGCCCGCGCTGCTGATAGGCCAGCGCCAGCGCCCAGTCGGACTTTTTGGCCGCCTGCGCCTGTGCGATGGCGGCCTGCGGAGGAGTGGGCGCCCACTCCTCCGTCATCACCGGCGGCAGCGGCAGGCCGAAGTCTTCGGCCAGGAGATTCCGGTCAGGAGTACCGGTCCCAGCGCTTCAGGGGCGCCGCCGGATCGGCGAACGTTCCGCCCTGGTACCAGCCCGGTCCGGACCAGACCTCGAAGTGGAGGTGGCAGGCGGTGCTCCGTCCGGTGGTGCCGACCGACCCGATCCGCTGCCCGGTCTTCACCTTCGCGCCCTCCTCGAGGGGCGAGGGCTTGGGCATGTGCATGTAGACGTGGCTCTTGCCGCCGGCGCCCTTCAGGTTGATCACGAGGTAGTTGCCGGCCCCGCCCGCCTGGTAGTCGTTCGCATAGACCGTGCCGGCACGGGCGGCGACCAGCTTCGAGCCGCAGTCGGCGAGCAGGTCCTGGCCCTGGTGGCCGCGCCCTGCGCCGATGCCGTCACCGTATGTGTGCGGGGCGCGCAGGGGGAAGACGTAGCCGTAGATCCGGAAGCTGAACGGGTCGGCAACCTTCCTGCTGCGGGATGCCCTGGCCAGGGACTTCGAGAGGATCGCTTCGGTGCCGTCGGTTCCGCGGACGACGAAGTGGTACCTGCCGTTGGCGGCAGGCTCGCCCGCCGAGGTCCTGCCGTTCCAGCTGACCGACTGGCCGGTGCCGGTCGGGACTTTCCTGTCGAACTCGCTGGCGACCACCTGGCCCGAGGAAGAGACGACATCGATGCGGAGGTCGTTGGTGTCCTTGCCGCCGTTGGTCACGTATCTCAGGGTCGGGCGCTTCCTGCCGTACTGGTAGGCCCGTGCCGGACTGGTCTCGGCGCCGGTGATCCGGATCGGAGCGGTGTGGCCGAGCGCCTGCGCTTTGCCGATGACCAGTTTCTCCGGCGAGAAGCCGGAGGGGGAGCCGGAAGAGCTGATCACGCGGACCCGGCCGGTTTCGGCGTCATCGGGGACTACCGCCTCGACCCGTTCGTCGGCCGTGAGGTACGGCTTCGCCCTGGTGCGCTTGTTCTTGCCGGCGAAGCTGACCCAGCCGACCGTTCCGAGGTTGGCGCCGGAAACCTGCACCTTGCCGCCGGGGGAGGAAGTCCTGATCCCGGTGCAACCCGCGAGGCAGACGACGTCGTCGACCTCGGCCGCGTCGGGCACGTTGATCCCGCCGCCGGAGGTGATCGCGAACGCGTTACCGGCGCAGGTCAGAAAGATCGCGCAGGCGGAAAAGCTGAGGAACTTGGTTCGGGCGTTCGACATTTCTCTTTCGTGCGTGCCTGCGGAGTTAGCTGTCGGGCTCGCGCTGAAAGAGTTGCGCTACCGGGCGGTGAATGCCCTGATTCGCCCCATGGGGATGAAAAGTCCCCGTTGGTTCCTCCGCCCCTGACCGAAAGTACGGCTGGGGTTCGGCAATTGGTCAGTCGCCAGTATAGGGAGTGTGCATGAAGCAAAAAAGTGACATGCCGCAAATTGCCGGTACAAGGGATCCAAGTCGCTTCGCTCATGAGGGATAAATGTCACGCTGTGCGACTTGGATCGTTGGTACGCGGATCCCGGTCAATGACCCGAACCGGGATTTCGCAAATAGCCGGCTTGCAGGCGCATATCATCCTGAAACTATCTGGGGAGAACCGGGGCGAATCAGAGTCGCACAGGGAGACCGTCTTTTGTCTCTGCCGAGCGAAGCGACTCTGATTCCATTTATTCCCTATCATCCGCAAGCCGTGTTTGCGAGCGTTCGGCTCGCTGCGGCCTTTTATCCATGAAGACCTTTGTAGCCACCCCCACCACACGCCAGAGAGACTGGTACGTAGTCGACGCCGAGGGCCAGACCCTGGGCCGGCTCGCCACCCAGATCGCCGATGTCTTGCGCGGCAAGCGCAAGCCGGACTACACCCCGCACATCGACACCGGCGACTTCGTCGTGGTCGTCAATGCCGGGAAGATCAAAGTCAGCGGAGACAAGAAGAACTCCAAGACCTACTGGCGTCACAGTGGTTACCCCGGTGGAATCAAGTCCCGGACCCTCGGCGAGATGCTCGATAAGCAGCCCGAGGAAGTCATCCGCAAGGCGGTTCGGGGAATGATGCCGCGCAACAAGCTTGGACGGGCGCAGCTGCTGAAGCTGAAGGTGTATGCCGGACCTGAGCACAACAACCAGGCCCAGCAGCCGAAGCCTCTGGAGATCAACACGTGAGCGAAGAAGAAACCAACGACGAAGCGGCCGACGAAGAAGCCGTGAGCGAAGACTCGGCGCCCGCGGGCGCGTCCGGAGAAGCCACTGGCGAAGAGACTCCCCGAATTGAGGTCGACGTCGAGCTCGATGTGACCGAGGAGGCCGCGGACGACGGATCGGTCGGAGTGGAGGCCGTCCAGACCGAAACCGTCTCCGAGGACGGCGAGGTGGTCGAAGAGACCGTGATCGTCGAAGAGGCCGTTGTCGAAGACGGTGAAGTCGTCGAAGAAGAGACCTTCGTCGCCGAAACCACCGCGCCCGAGGGATCCGATCTTCCGCCCGGAGCCGACCTCGAGCCGATCTCGGTCGAGCCTGTCGCCGAGCTCAGCATCGAAGAGCGCGCCCGTCTCGAAGCCGAGGAGATCGAGCGCGCCGAGGCCGAATCCGAGAATGGCGAAGAGGACGAGGACGTCCCGCCGCCTCCGGCCCCCGCCAAGATCGCCAAGGACGCCCGCTTCATCGCGACCGGCAAGCGCAAGCGCTCGGTCGCTCGTGTGATCATCCTTGCCGGCGACGGCACCATCAAGGTCAACGAGCGCGAGATCGAGGAGTACTTCCCGCGCGCCCGTCATCGCACTATCGTCAATTCTCCGCTGGTCGCGACCGGTTACGACTCGAACCTCGAGATCCGCATCCGCGTCCACGGCGGCGGCATCAGCGGCCAGGCCGGCGCAGTGCGCCACGGAATCGCCCGCGCCCTGACCGAGGTCGATCCCGAACTCCGCGGTGAGCTGAAGCGCCGCGGCTTCCTGACCCGCGACGCGCGGGCCAAGGAGCGCCGCAAGGCCGGGTTCAAGAAGGCCCGCAAGAAGCCGCAGTTCTCGAAGCGCTAGGGCCCTGGCTTCTTCATCCCGCAAATTGTTCGGTACGGACGGAGTCCGCGGCCGCGTCGGCGAGGTGCTGAACGCGGAACTCGCGGTCTCGATCGGCCGGGCCGGCACTTCCGCCCTGCCCGTGGAGCGCCCCCGGGTCCTGATAATTCGGGACTCGCGCGAATCCGGGCCGATGCTCGAGGCAGCTCTCGCGGCCGGGATAGCCGAAGCCGGCGGTGACGTGCTCCTCGGCGGGATCCTGCCGACCCCGGCGGCCGCGCTGCTCAGTCGGCAGTACGGGTTCGACATGGCCGCTGTCGTCTCGGCTTCCCACAATCCATACTGGGACAACGGCATCAAGCTGTTCGGCGGCGACGGCGGCAAGCTCGACGACCAGACCGAGGCCGGGGTCGAGGCCCTGATCCAGGACCCGCCGCCGGCGGCGGGGCACCCCGGCAGCATCACGGAACTGCGGGCGGCGGAGGCCGACTACCTCCGGGCGCTCCAAACCGCCTTCCGGATGGACCTGAACGGCCTGAAGGTCGTCCTCGACTGCGCCAACGGCTCGACCTACCGGGTCGCCGGCGAGATCTTCACCAGGCTCGGCGCGGAGGTCGAGCTCATGGCCGGCGAACCCGACGGCCGGAACATCAATCTCGAATGCGGCTCGACCGACGTCGGACCCATCTCCCGCCGGGTGGCCGAAAGTGACGCCACGATCGGTTTCGCGTTCGACGGCGACGGCGACCGCGTGATGGCGGTCAACGGAGACGGAAACGTCCACGACGGCGACCAGCTGATCAGCCTGATCGCCACGCACCGGTCGGCCGAGGGCACCCTGGGGGGTGGCGTCGCGGTGACCGTCATGACCAACTACGGCTTCCACAAGGCGATGAAGGAAGCCGGGGTGGAGGTCGAGGTCACCAGCGTCGGTGACCGGTACGTCACCGAAGCGTTGAACGAGAAGGGCTGGGAGCTCGGGGGCGAGCAGTCCGGTCACATCATCTCGACCGACTACGCACCGACCGGGGACGGGATCGCCGCGGCGCTCATGACGCTCGACGCCCTCGGCGGTCGCCCGCTGGCCGAGTCCGGCGTCATGGTCAAGCTGCCGCAGACCCTGGTCAACGTCCGGGTTGCCGACCGGGATGCGATCGGCGGAGCCGTGACGGTCTGGGATGCGGTCGAAACGGCCAACGGTGACCTCGAGGGCCGGGGGCGCGTGCTGCTCCGCCCGTCGGGCACCGAACCCCTGATCCGCGTGATGGTCGAAGCACCGACCCAGGACGAGGCCGACAGCGTGTGTGCCGGCCTGGTCGAGCTGGTCGAGGCCGAGCTGGCCTGACCTTTCACGTAGCCTTCATCCCTTCATGTGCGGAATCATCGGATACGTCGGCGAACGGCCCTGCGAGGAAATCCTCGTGGCCGGCCTCGAGAAGCTCGAGTACCGCGGATATGATTCGGCGGGCGTCGCCATGCTCATTCCCGGCGGCGTCGAGAAGGTCCGCGCGGTCGGCAACCTGGCCAACCTGCGCGAGGCGCTCGCCGCTCCCGATCTTGCCGGCCTCTCCGACTCCCCGACAGATGACGGCGCCTGGACCGGAATCGGCCACACCCGCTGGGCGACCCATGGCCGGGTCACCGAAGCCAACTGCCATCCGCATTCGGACGAGAGCGGGGCTGTCCAGATCGCCCTCAACGGCATCGTCGAGAATCACGCGGAAATCCGCGAGAACCTGGAAGCCGAAGGCTTCACCTTTTCCTCCGAGACCGACGCCGAGGTAGTCGCCCACCTGATCGCCAGGCACTTCGACGGTGACCTGACCGAGGCGGTCCGCGCCACCTACCACGAACTCCGCGGCCATTACGGCTTCGTCGCCATGCATTCCGGGGTGCCCGGGATCCTCGTCGGTGCCCGCAAGGAAGTGCCGCTCATCGTCGGGGTGGGGACCATGGGGACGGAAAACTTCATCGCTTCGGCGATCCCGGCCTTCATGGCCGAGACCCGCGAGGTCATGGCGATCGAGAACGGCGAGATCGTCACGGTCACCCGGGAGGGCATCACCATCACCACCGCCGCCGGCGAACCGGTCGAGCGCGCTTCCGAAACGGTCGAATGGGACGAGGAGCAGGCCGAGAAGGGTGGTTACGACACCTTCATGATGAAGGAGATCCACGAGCAGCCGGAGGCGATCGCCGAGACGATCCTCGACCGGATGCCACACGACGACGGGGTCGACCTCTCCGACATCGGGCTCAGCGACGAGTACCTGACCGGCGTCGAACGCATCATGATCGTCGCCTGTGGCACCTCGTACCATGCCGGTCTGGTCGGCCGGTACGCGATCGGCGAGTGGGCGCGGATGCCGGTGGGCATGGACATCGCCTCCGAGTTCCGGTACGCGAACCCGGTCATCGGGCCCGACACCCTGGTCATCGGGATCACCCAGTCCGGGGAGACCGCCGACACGCTGGCCGCGATGCGGCTGGCCAAGGAGGCGGGAGCGAAAGTGCTCGCCGTCACCAACATCATGGGCAGCCAGGCGACCCGCGACGCCGATGCCGTGCTCTACACGAGGGCCGGCCTCGAGATCGGTGTCGCCGCGACCAAGACCTTCGTCGCCCAGGTGGCCGCCATGTATCTGCTCGCGCTGCGCCTTGCCGAACTCCGGCAGACGTTGTCACACGAGCGGATCGTCGAACTGGTCGCCGAGCTCAAGCGCATTCCGGAAGCGATGGAGGCGACCATCGACCAGGTCTCCGGCCAGGTCCTGGAGATCTCGAAGCGCCACTACGACCAGAGCTTCTTCCTCTTCCTCGGCCGGCACATCGGCCTGCCGGTCTGCCTCGAAGGTGCACTCAAGCTGAAAGAGGTCTCCTACATCCCGAGCGATGCCTATGCGGCCGGCGAGATGAAACACGGCCCGATCGCGTTGCTCGACGAAAACACCCCGGTCGTCTGCGTCGCGACCGACAGCCCGATCCTCGCCAAGATGCTCTCGAACATCGAGGAGACCCGTGCCCGCGGTGCCCAGACGATCGCGGTGGCGACCGAAGGCTCCGGCCGGGTCGAGGCCGTGGCTGGAGAAACGATCACGATCCCGGCCACCGACTGGGTTCTCCAGCCGCTGCTGGCGATCCTGCCGCTCCAGCTACTGGCCTACCACGTGGCGCGCCTGAACGGCCTGAACGTGGACCAACCCCGGAATCTGGCCAAAACGGTTACCGTCGAATAGTCCCAGGGTCTCGCCGCCTTGATCCTCGCGGAGCGCGGATCAAGACGTCAGGACCCGATCCTTATGTGGTCCGCACGGGACCGCAGTCTCCTCGCAAACGCAGGCGGTAAGGTTCCGGCACCATGCCTACCCACAAGCTTCGCTGCCCAGTCCCGATTCTCATTGCCACGGCCGCCGTGGCCCTCGTCCTTTCGGCCTGCGGTGGCGGAGACAGCGACGGCGACGCCAACTCGGCCCTCGCCAAGTACGTGCCGGCCGACGCCGCGGTCTACGTCGAAGGCAGCGTCCGTCCCGAGCAGGGACTCTCGGACGACGTCGACGAGCTGGCCACCAAGTTGACCGGCAAGCCCCTCAGCGACACCATCGATGAAGCGCTGGCCGGCGCCCAGGAGGGTGACGTTTCCTACGAGGATGAGGTCGAGCCCTGGCTCGGCGAGGATGCCGCCATGTACGTCGCGGGCGATTTCGCCGGCGAAATCGCCGATTCGGCCGCTTCCGGAGACACTTCGCTCGGACTCGATGACACGAGCGGCGCCATGGATTCCGGCGATCAGGACGTCGGCATCGTCGCCGAGACGACCGACGTCAACGCCAGCCAGTCCTTCATCGACAAGGCCGCCGGGCCCCGTGGTGCGACTGACGGCGAGTACGAAGGCTTCTCGTACAAGGTCAGCAAGGACGACGAGTCCGTACTCGGCATCGTCAACGACTACGTCGTGTTCGCCACGACCGAAGAGGTGTTCAAGGCGATGGTGGACGCGTCGAAGGGCGACAACCTCGAAGGCACCTCCGCTTTCTCCGAGGTCTCCGGCAAGGCGGCCGATGGCAGCCTGCTCAACCTCTACGTCAACCACGAGCCGCTGCTCGCTGCCACCAGGTCGAGCGGTTTCGACGCGACCGCTTTCGACTCCGCGCTCGGCGTGGACGTGGCCGACACCGCGACCATCCTCAGCCTGGTCCCCACGGCCGACGAGATCTCACTGGTCGGCGCCACCAACCTCGAGCCGGCCTTCGAGAGCGGTGATCCGGCCGCGGTGCTCGAGACCTTCCCGTCGGACTCGCTGTTCGCGTTCGGCACGGGCGACATCGGTACCAACGCCACCACGATCATCGAGACGATCGACAAAGAGGGCATCGAAGGCGTCGTCGAGCCCGGCCAGATCGGCAAGGAGCTCGAAAAGGCATCGAACGACGGCCTCGACATCCGCAGCATCGTCGAATCGCTCGAGACCGTGGGCCTCTTCGTCAGCGGCGACTCGGTCAACACGCTCGGTGGCGCCCTGGTCGCCACGACCTCCGATCCCGGGCCGCTCAAGAACACGCTTGGCGCGTTCTCCTCGATCATCGGGCTGGCCGCCGACAACACCCGGGTGAAGCCGCTCGGCGGAGGCCGGACCGGCTTCAGCGTCAAGACGCCGGAGCTGCCCGGCCGCCCGGTCGTGATCGCCGTCGAAGGTGACCGCCTGGTCATCGCGGTCGGCATGGCGGCCGCGAAGCAGGCCCTGTCCGCCGGAGGCGAGACCCTGGCCGGCTCGGATTCCTACAAGGCGGCCCTCGATTCGCTGGGCGGCGAGAACGTCAACCTGTTCGCCGACCCGGGAGCGATCAGCGGGCTCGTCCCGGCCGGGATGGATCCGGGACTCGACGAGTTCACGAAGATCCTGAACAAGTTCGAGTACATGGTCAGCGGTTCCGGATCCGAGGACAACACGTTCGAGTTCAACGTCGGCGTGAAGGACTGAGCCGGGTGCCCTCGGGCCTGGGCATGGATCTGATCGGGATCGCGCGGATCGAACGCGCCCTCGATCGCCATCCCCGCCTCGCCGGGCGCCTCTTCACCGAAGGAGAACTTCGGTACGCGGCATCGTGCGCGCGTCCGGGCCGCCATCTGGCGGCCCGTTTCGCTGCGAAGGAGGCCGTGGTGAAGGCGCTGGCCCTGCAACCCGGCGCCAGCCTCAGGAGCATCGAAGTCGTCGCCGGCACCCCGCCGGAAGTGCGGCTCCACGATGAAGTCGGCCGGATCGCGGCCGAGCGTGGACTGCGGGTGAGCGTGAGCCTCACCCACGACCGGGAACTGGCCGGTGCCGTCGCGATCGCCGAGGCCGTCTGATGGAGCGGTGGCTCGACCCGGTCTACGACGCCCCGGGCATGGGCGCCGCGGACCGTTGGGCGACGGCAGAGGGAGGCGTCCCGTCGCTCGACCTGATGGAGGCAGCCGGGCGTGCCCTGGCCGAAGCGACGGCCGAGGCTGCCGCTCCCGGTCCTGTCCGGGTGGTGTGTGGCAAGGGCAACAACGGCGGTGACGGCCTGGTCGCCGCCCGGCACCTGGTCGAGTCGGGGTTCACCGCCGAAGTCCTGATGCTGTATTCCGTCGACGAGCTCAGTGCAGACAGCTTCGCGAACTACCGGCAGCTGATCGGGGTCGAGGTCTTCGACCGGGCTGAGGCACTATCACGGCTCGACCGTTCGGGGACGATCGTCGACGCGGTCCTCGGGACCGGCTTCGAGGGTGATCCGAGGGATCCGGCCGCGGCGGCGATAAGGGCGATCAACGGGTCAGGAGCGACCGTGGTCGCGTGCGACATCCCGTCGGGCGTGAACGCGTCAACCGGTGCGGCCGAACTGGCCGTCCGGGCGGATCACACGGTTACCTTCCACGGACTGAAGACCGGGCAGCTCGTGGCGCCGGGCAAGCATCTGTGCGGAGACGTGAAGGTCGTCGAAATCGGCATCCCGCGTGGCGCACCGCCCGGCGAAGCCGCCGGCCGGATCAACCGGCAGGTGCTCGAACTGCCCCCGCGACGGGGCGTGGCCTCGAACAAGTTCACCTCCGGCCGCGTGACCGTGGTCGGCGGTTCGAAGGGCCTCACCGGGGCCGTCTGCCTCGCCGCCGAAGGCTCGATCCGGGCAGGCGCCGGCTACGCCACGGTCGCCGTCCCCGCCGACCTCGAACACATCTTCGAAGTCAAGCTGACCGAAGTCATGTCGCTCGGCTGTGGGGGCGCCAAGGGCCACCTCGGGTCCGACGCGAAAGAAGAGATCCTCGAGCACTGCGAAGGAGCCGGCGCGACCGTGCTCGGTTCGGGCATGGGCAAGCGCAAGTACACCGCCAAGCTGATTCGCACGCTCGCCGGCAAGATCGCGGGTCCGCTGGTGATCGACGCC
This sequence comes from uncultured Solirubrobacterales bacterium, assembly GCA_963695885.1. GTDB lineage: Bacteria > Actinomycetota > Thermoleophilia > Solirubrobacterales > 70-9 > 67-14. Next base: position 10,157 of record CAVOIH010000011.1, read on the forward strand.
GATGGACTCGGCGGCCTCGACGGCGACCTCGAGCGGGTCAGGGGCAGGAAGAATCCGACCGTCCTGACGCCGCACCCGGGGGAGATGGGCAAGCTGCTCGGCAGGAAGTCGGCTGAAGTCGAGGCGAACCGGCTCGGTTGCGCGCTGGACCTCGCTTCGAAGACGGGCGCCGTGGTCGTCCTCAAGGGAGACGACACGATCGTCACCGACGGCGATCGTGTCGCGATCAACGACCTGCCCGCTCCGGGACTCGCAACCGCCGGCACCGGCGACGTCCTGGCCGGGGTCGTGGCGGCGATGCTCGCGCGGGGGCTCGAGCCGTTCGAGGCGGCCTGTGCCGCGGTGTACGCCCACACCGTCGCCGGCCGGACAGCGGCCGACCGGGTCGGCAGCACGGAGGGCGTGATCGCCTTCGACGTGATCGAGGCCCTGCCGCAGGCGATCCGGGCGGCAGCGCCTGATGAATAAGAAACGGCTCCTGACATCTTGATCCGCGCTTGGTGCGGATGCAAGGCGGCGAGACCCTGGGCGTTGTAATCTCCCGCGCTATGCCGACCGTTGCCGAAATCATGGACCGCGAGCCCGCCACCGTTTCTCCGGACGACAAGGTTCGCGACGTGATCGAGACTCTCCAGACCCACGACCTCCCCGGCCTGCCCGTCGTCGATGAGACCCGCAAGGTCGTCGGCATCATCACCGAGAACGACCTCGTGATCTCGGACGAGAACGCCGATTTCCACCTGCCCCATTTCGTGAACATCATGGGCGCCGACATCTTCCTCGAGTCAACCAGTCACTTCGAGAAGCGCGCCCAGAAGGCGTTTGCCTCGAGCGCGGCCGAGATGATGACCGAGAACCCGATCACGGTCGGCCCGGACGAGCCGGCCGAGCACGCCGGCAAGCTGATCTCCGAGGGTCACCACAATCGTCTGCCGGTAGTCGACGATGAGGGCCGGCTGGTCGGCGTGGTCACCCGGGTCGACGTGCTGGCCGCCCTCACCGGCGGCTGATGTTCCAGCGGGCCGAGGCCCGGATCGATCTTGGCGCCCTCCGTCACAACGTAAAAGCGCTCAAGTCGCGGCTTGCCGCTGGAGTCGAACTCTGCCCGGTCCTCAAGGCCGACGGCTACGGCCACGATGCCGCACTCGCCGCCGCGGCCGTCACCGAAGCCGGGGCCGACCGCCTCGCGATCGCCACCGCCCGCGAAGCGGTCAGGATCCGCGAGGTCGCCCCGGGGGTGCCGCTGCTGGTCCTCGGGGCGATGTCGCCGTCCGAGACCGACCTCGCCGTCGCCGCCGGCGTCGATGTATCGGCGTGGGACCCGGACTTCATCGCCGCCCTCGGAACCCGGGCGGAAGCCGCCGGGGAGACCATCGGCGTACACGTCAAGTACGACACCGGCATGGGCCGCCTCGGGTCGGCCGATCCCGACCAGGTGCTCGCGATGGCCCGGATGGTCGATTCACACGCAAATCTCCGGCTGGCCGCGGTCTGGACCCACTTCGCCACGGCCGACGATACGGACCGGTCCTTCTTTGGTCTCCAGCGGGACCGGATGAAGGAACTGGGCGACCGGGTCAGGGCGGAGTTCCCCGAGGCGAAAGTCCATGCGGCGAACAGCGCCGCACTGATCAGCGATCCCGAGTCGCACTTCGACATGGTCCGGCCGGGAGTCGCGATCTACGGCATGGACCCGTTCGGTGCCGAGCCGGCCGACCACGATCTCCGGCCGGCGCTTTCCCTCCACTCGTGGGTCGCCTCGATCAAGCGGTTCGAGCCCGGAATGAGTGCCGGGTACGGGCGGACCTGGATCGCAAGCGAACCGACCCGCCTGGCGACGATCCCGATCGGGTACGGCGACGGCGTCCGGCGCGGTCTGTCGAACCGCGGGTCCGTCCTGGTCGGCGGGGTGGCGCGGCCGATCTCCGGCACGATCTCGATGGACAACCTGACCGCCGACATCGGGCTGGACGACGAGATCCGGGTCGGTGACGAGGTGACGCTGATCGGCACCCAGGGGCCGGCCCGGATCACGGCCGAGCAGATGGCGGAGCATCTCGACACGATCAACTACGAAGTCACCTGCGGCATCTCGCCGCGGGTGCCCCGTCTCGGGGTCGAGGAACCGGGTTGAACCTGACCGACGCAGCCCGCGCCACGATGGCGGTCGAGCTGGTGCGCCGGGTGAGGTCGGCACTGGACGGAGAACGGGCCTGGGTGGTCGGCGGGGCGGTGCGCGACGCGGTTCTCGGCCGGGACGTTGACGATCTCGATCTCGCGGTCGACGGTTCCCCCGAGGCGGCCACCCGTCGGGTGGCCGCCGAACTGGATGGATTCGCCTTCGAACTCTCCTCCGAGTTTCCGACGTGGCGGGCCCGCGACCGCAACGGCACCTGGCAGGTCGATTTCGCGGCGCTACGGGGAGAAAGCATCGAGGCCGACCTCGGCTTCCGGGACTTCACGGTCGGCTCGGTCGCGGTCGACCTGGCAAACGGGCAGGGGCTCGACCCGTTCGGCGGACTGGCCGATCTGGAGGCGGGCACCATCCGCGCGGTCGGTCCGGAATCGTTCACCGCCGACCCCTTGAGGCTGATGAGGGCGGCGCGGCTGGTCGCCCAGTTCGGCTGGCAGATCGATCCGGGCACCGTCGGCCTGGGCCGGGCGACGGCGCCGCGGGCCGGTGAGCCCGCCGGTGAGCGAATCCTGGCCGAGCTCTGCCGGCTGATCGCGGCGGACGACCCGCTGGCCGGCCTCGCGGCGATGGACGACCTCGGGCTTTTCCCGCCCGTGCTGCCGGAGGTCGAAGCGCTGAAGGGCGTGGCCCAGGGCCCGAATCACCACCTCGACGTCTACGGCCACACGCTCGAGGTGCTCGAAGGCGTGATCCGCATCGAATCGGACCTCGGGGCCTTCGTCGGCGACAACGCGGCGGCCGTCAGGGAATTGCTCGACGAGGACCTGTCGGACGGCATCACCCGCTCGACCGGCCTCCGCCTCGGTGCCCTGCTCCACGACTGCGCGAAGCCGCAGACCCGGACCGACCTGAACGGCTTCATCAGCTTCCGCGGGCACGACAGCCAGGGGGCGGACGCGATCCGGTGGATCTTCGGCCGGCTGAAGTCGAGCCGCCGCCTGGCCGAATACGTCGCCGCACTGGCCCAGCACCACCTGATCCTCGGGTTCATGGTGCCGCAGCGCCCGTTGGACCGGCACCAGGTCTACCGCTACCTGTCCCACACCGACCCGGTCTCGGTCGACGTGACTCTCCTCACCGTCGCCGATCGCCTCGCGGCCCGGGGGACCAGCAGCATCGCGGGCGACGAGATGGTGGCCGGGCACCTCGAACTGGCTTCGGAGATGGTCGCGGACGCAGTCGAGTGGCGCCGCACCGGTCCGCCGCCCCCGTTCCTGCCCGGAGACCAGCTGGCGGCCGAACTGGGCATCGAGCCGGGACCGGACCTGGGGCGGGTGATCGATGCGCTTGCCGAGGCCCGATACGCCGGAGAAGTCGATTCTGCAAGCGAAGCTGTCGAGTTCGCGCGTCGCTTCCTCGCCTGACGGCGCGTAGTACGCTGCTTCGCCGATGGCCAAAGAAGAAAAAATCGAGATGGAGGGCGAAATCACCGAGGCCCTCCCGAATACGATGTTCCGCGTCAAGCTCGATAACGACCACGAGGTCCTCGGGCACATTTCAGGCAAGATGCGGCGGCACTACATCCGCATCCTGCCCGGCGATCGAGTGAAGATCGAGCTCTCGCCGTACGACCTCACCCGCGGCCGCATCACCTACCGCTACAAGTAGGCGCTCCGGGCGGGGCGGAACCTTTCAGCCCTCTGAGTGTTCTGGATACAGATGCTTAATCCCAAGCTAACACCTTCTGAACATTTCACCACGACTTTGCTCAAGGTCGCGACGGCTCTCCTGCTGGTCGCATTCCTGTTCGCAGCGGCGTTTTCCGCCGGTCCCGACTTCGCCAAGGCGGAGACGACCAAGCGCGCTGTCCTCGGCAAGGGAAACATGAGCCTAACTCCGAGTTGTGGACGGGATTTCGATCGCGACTGCATTGCGGAAGGCAAGGTAACCGGCTACCAGGCGCTGTCCAGAAGGGTCGAAGGCCGCAATTTCGTCGTACCGTTCAAAGGCAAGGTGGTCTCTTGGTCCATAGCTCTGGCTCGGGCCACGAAGAAGCCGATCAAGATCCCGGGAAGCATCAAACCCCAGCCGGCTCAGCTGCCGTTCTTCAACGAGATCTTCGGAACACCGTCCCAGGCAAGGATCGCTGTGCTTCGCCAGGTCGAGAAGCGCAAGAAGGGCAACCCGCGTTACAGGATGGTGCGGCAGAGCCCGACCCAGATACTCAACCCGTATTTCGGAACGACCGTTCACTTCGCATTGTCCAAACCGCTGAACGTGATCAAAGGACAGGTCATCGGTCTGACGATCCCGACCTGGGTACCGGCGTTGTGGCAGCCCAGAGCCTGTGACGAGGTACCGGGTGCGGGAGTCGTGAACGACGCTGCCGCTTGCGACCTGGCTCAAGAGGACTACACATGGCGCGGCAGCCGTGGACCTGACTATTGCTCCCTCGCGGTCACCGAGTCGGGTCCGAATGAGGCGCTGGAGAAGTCGCGTTCCCAGCAGAAGGTCGGCTCTGACAAGCGTTACGGCTGCTATTACGGCAACCAGGTGCTGCTGTACTCGGCGACGATCGTCGGCCAGTAGACCGCCGGCCGGACGGTTCCTTTCGGAACCGTCCGGACAGGCACAACCTAATAGGAGACGTTGACGTCTTCGCAGCCTGAAACCACATCAACCGGCGTTACGTTGCATACGTCGTACCCGCCATTGCCGAAGATTTCATCACGAATCAAATCTCCGTTCGAATAGATGACATCGTTTCCTTCGTTGCCGTAAAGGTCATCTGCTCCTCCTTCACCCAAAAGCAGATCACCGCCGTTTCCGCCGTAGAGAGTGTCGTTGCCGTCTCCACCGGCAAGCCGTGGCAAGGGACCGGGGCCGATCCCTCCGCCTGTACCAGGAATCGCACAGAAATCGCCCGAATCGTTGCCGTCACCCCCGCTGATCGTGTCATTGCCGCCTTCACCATGAAGACCGTCGACACCTCCGAACCCGCGGATTGTGTCTGCCGAATTGGTACCACGGAAGCAGTCCTGTCCATTGTCCCCCTCGATCAAGGCGCCCTGTGAGAACGATGGCGTCAGCGCAAAGAGGCCTAGCGCGAAAAGTAAAACCGGAGTTACTCGAATGAGAGTCCGTCCCACGGATTTCATAAACCCTCCAACGTCGTTCGACAGATCACCCTGCTGCGATCTGTCACACGATTGGTATAGCCCCGTGGGGGGGGGGATTGTCAAGGCGGGCCGGCTAAACCACTGCGTCGATCCAGCGGATCTGGCGCTCTACCGTGCTAGTCGATTGGCAGTCCGCAGAACTCGCAGGTTGCGAGGTCGCGGGCGGTGAGCTGCTCGCAGCGGCGGCAGACCTTCAGGTTCACCGGGGTGCGCGGCAGGCGGCTCGCCGAAGGCGAGAGTGGCAGGACCTGGGCGACCGGTTCGAGCTCCTCGCCGGTCTCGGCGTCGCGGTAGACCACGTCCGGTTCGGCCGGGGCGAAACCCTCGCGGCCGGATACCGGTGCCCGGAGGCGGTACAGCTGCTCGTTCTTTGCTTCGTCCATAACCGGGAGAATATCCGTAAATGAAGATCCTGATCTTTCACGGTTACCTCCTGCGCGGTACCGGCAGCAACATCTACAACGCGAATCTGGCTCACGCACTGGCCGGGCTCGGCCATGACGTCCACCTGCTGTGCCAGGACTCGGGTGCCGAAGAGCTCGACTGGGTGAACGCGATCGGGACCTGGGACGAGTCCGGACTCGCCGTGGAGCCGCTTCGCGCCGCGGCGGGAGAAGGATCGGTCACGGTCTACCGCCCGCCGATCGGCACCGTGCTCCCGGTCTACGTCGAGGATCCGTACGAGGGGTTCGAAGCGAGGGCCTTCCCGCAGCTGAGCGACGGGGAGATCGACCATTACATCGACGTGAACGTCGCCGCGGTCCAGGACGTGCTCGGCCTGATCGGCGGCCATGACGCGGCGCTCGCCAACCACCTGATCATGGGCCCGGTGATCTTCGCCCGGGCCGGGGTCCGGCCGTACGCGGTGAAGAACCACGGCTCCGATCTCGAGTACACGGTGAAGCCGAACTCGGCCCGGTTCGTGCCTTATGTCATGGAGGGGCTCGAGCCGGCCGCGGCCGTCCTGGTCGGATCCCACCACACGGCGGAAAGCCTGTGGGAGGCGATCCCGGACCTCGACATCGAGAGCAAGACCGGAATGGGCCCGCCCGGGGTCGATACCGAAGAGTTCCACTCGATCCCGCGCGACCGGGCGATCGGGCACCTGCGGGAGCTGGCCGCTGAAATCGCGGCAGGTCCACCTTCCACCGTGTTCGGCCGGGACGAGAACGAAGCGGTGGCCGCCCTCGAGGAGTACGCCACCGCGACCGGCCCGCGGGTGGTATTCGTCGGCAAGCTGATCGTCTCCAAGGGGGTCGACCTGCTGGCGGCCGCCTGGCCTTTGATCCACGCGGTGAATCCCGGTGCCCGGCTGCTCCTGATCGGCTTCGGTGCCTACGAGGTGGGGATGCGGGCGCTGGTCACGGCGATCGGCGACGGCGATCTCGAAGCGATGGGCCACATCGCGGCCAAGGGCCGCGGCCTCGAAGGAGCCGGGGCGTCCCGGCTCGAGTACCTGTCGGCCTTCCTCGGAAACCTTCCGCCGGGATACCGGGAAGCCGCGACCGGGTCGGCGGGCTCGATCTCTTTCGCCGGCCGCCTCGAGCACGGCGAAGTCGCGAAGGTGCTGCCGGCCTCGGACGCGATGGTGGTTCCCAGCACCTTCCCCGAGGCCTTCGGCATGGTGGCGGCCGAAGGAGCGGCCTGCGGTGTGCTGCCGGTCTGTGCCGAGCACTCCGGACTCGCCGAGGTGACGACGACGCTCAGCGACGAGGTGCCGGCCGCGGCCGGGCTGACCGGGTTCCGGCTCGGTCCCGGTTCCGTGGCCGAGCTGGCGGCGAAGGTCAACCGATGGCTCGCCCTCGAGCCGGCCGAACGGGCCGGGATCGGCCACGAGATCGCCGGCGCGGCCGACCGGAACTGGAGCTGGCGCGGGGTCGCGGCCGACGTGATCGCCGCTTCAGCCGGGGACATCAGGCCGGTGGCGAAGCCGTGACCCGGGGGTCACAGAGCTTCCGGCCGTCTCTTCAATAGAATCCCGTTCGTCCGATGACTCGACTCCCGTACCTAAAGCTGCTTCTCGCCACACTTGCCCTCGGAGCGGTCCAATCCGTGATCCTGGTGCAGTTCGACTGGTTCGGCGAAGCGGCGTCCACCGCGGCCGAGCCGATCGACCGTCTGCTGGACATCATGATCGTCGTCTCGTCCTTCATCTTCGCCGGAGTCTGTGTCGCACTGGGCTACGCGCTGATCAAGTGGCGGGTCAAGCCGGGCGACGAATCCGACGGCCTGCCGATCCACGGCAACACCAGGCTCGAGATCATCTGGACGGTCATTCCGACGATCATCGTGCTGTTCGCCGGCGGCTACAGCTGGATCGTCCTTGACGACATCGAGGCCAAGGATCCCGACATCCAGACCATCAACGTCTACTCGCAGCAGTTCGCCTGGACCTTCGGTTACCCGGAGCAGGGCAACAAGTGGTCCGAGGGCGAACTCCACGTCCCGGTCGACCGGCAGGTCGACTTCAAACTTCACGCCCAGGACGTGATCCATTCGTTCTGGGTCCCGGAGTGGCGCATCAAGAAGGACAACGTGCCCGGGATCACCACCGACGCGATCGTGACGCCGGACAAGATCGGCAACTACCAGCTCATGTGTACCGAACTGTGCGGCTACGGCCACGCGACCATGCGTGCCGATGTCGTCGTGGAGAGCGAAGAGGATTATGAGAAGTGGGTCGCCGGGCTCAGCCAGAAGGTCCCGCAATCGCTCTACCTGACCGCCGACCAGGCGCTCGAGATCGAACAGCAGGCCCAGGAGGCGGAAGGTGGCATCGGCGGCAGCGGGGTCGAGGAAACCGGGAAGAGAAACGTCAATCAGTCATGATGGGGCTCAGCTAGATGGCAGCAGCAATCAAACAACCCGGCTGGTACCGCGGCGCGATCGGCGCCCTGCTCGGGGCGGCCTTCGGATTCTTCCTGGTGATCGCCCTGCGGGCCCTGATGGGTCTCGACATCTACCAGACGGAACAGACCGGCTACCCGCACATCGTGGTGCCGCTGATCACGGCTCCGTTCGGCTTCCTGTTCGGGTTCGGAGCGTTCGACTACTGGTTCCGCTGGGCCGCCGGCAAGCCGACCATCCCGGAGGACCACTCGGGCCACGGCGCCACGAAGTGGCAGGATTACTTCAAGTTCAACACCGACCACAAGGTCATCGGCACGCAGTACGTGGTGACCACGTTCTTCTTCTTCATGATCGGTGGCCTGCTGGCCCTGATGATGCGGGCCGAGCTGGCCCAGCCGGGCAGCCAGATCGTCGCCGCGAACACGTTCAACGGCCTGTTTTCGACGCACGCCGTGATCATGATCTTCCTGTTCGTCATCCCGATCTTCGCCGGGCTGGCCAACTACGTGCTGCCCCTGATGATCGGCGCGCCGGACATGGCCTTCCCGAGGCTGAACGCACTCAGCTTCTGGATGCTGCCGATCGCCGGCATAATCTTCATCGCGAGCTTCCTGGCCCCGGGCGGCGCGTTCGACGCGGGCTGGACCGGCTATGCCCCGTTATCCACGGGGGCACCCCTCGGCCAAACGTTCTTCAACGTGGGCGTGCAGTTCGCCGGCGCATCCTCGATCGCCACCGCGCTCAACTTCCTGGTCACGATCATCACGATGCGTGCACCGGGGATGAATCTCTGGCGCATGCCGTTGCTGGTCTGGGCCAACATGTCAACCTCGCTCCTGGTCGTCGGTGCCACGCCGTTCGTCGCCGGCGCGCAGTTCATGGTCCTCCTCGACCGCACCCTCGGCATGAACTTCTTCCAGTTCCTGGAGGGAGGTGACGTCTTGAGCTACCAGCACATCTTCTGGTTCTACTCGCACCCGGCCGTCTACATCATGATGTTGCCGGGCTTCGGGATCGTCTCGGAGATCATCTCCACCCATGCCCGAAAACCCGTCTTCGGATACAGGCTGATGGCCCTCGCACTGATCGGGATCGTCGTGCTGAGCTACTCGGTCTGGGCCCACCACATGTTCGTGGCCGGCATGTTCGACTGGCTGCGTGTGCCGATCATGGTCACGACCCTGCTGATCGCGGTGCCGACCGGCATCAAGGTCTTCTCCTGGCTGGGCACCCTGTTCTACGGGAAGATCCACGTCTATTCGACGGCGATGCTCTTCGCGCTGGCCTTCATCGTGACCTTCACGATCGGCGGCATCAGTGGCGTCATGCTCGGCATGATCCCGATCGACATCCACGTGTCGGACACGTACTTCATCGTCGCGCACATCCACTTCGTGCTGTTCGGCGGATCGGTGTTCACCATCTTCGCCGGCGTCTACCACTGGTTCCCGAAGATGACCGGGCGCATGTACGACGAGAAGCTCGGCCGCGTCCACTTCTGGGGCACCGTGATCGGTACCTGGGGCACCTTCGTCCCGATGCACTGGGTCGGCATGGACGGCATGCCCAGGCGCGTGGCGGACTACGCGACCCAGTACGGCGACTGGAACCTGTTGATCTCGGTCTTCGCCTTCATCCTCGGTGCGGTCCAGCTCGTCTTCTTCTACAACATGATCGTCAGCTGGCGGTTCGGCCCGAAGGCCGGCGACAACCCGTGGCGCTCGAACACGATCGAGTGGCAGGTCAGCTCACCGCCGCCGGTGTTCAACTTCGACGAGATCCCGCGGGTCGTCGGTGGTCCTTACGAGTTCGGCACACCCGGCGCGCGCCACGCGATCATGGGCGGCGAACCGGCGGCGGACATCCCGGAGCCGGAACCGACGACGGTGACCGCGCCCTGATGAAGCCCCTCATCCTGTTCCTGAACGAGGTGGCCGGCGGGCGGAAGCTCCTGCAGGCGACGCTCGAGCGTGCCGACGAGGCGTCCTACGTGGTCGTGGCCGCCCCGCAGAACCAGCCGACCGTCGGCCAGCTCTTCAGCCCCGAAGAGGCTGCCGAAGCTGCGCGCACCCGCGTCGAGGTGACCCTGGCCGTGCTCGACGAGTTCGGCATCGAAGCGGTCGGTGAGGTGCTCGATCCTGCTTCCGACCTCGCGCTCGGCGACGTGATCCGCAGCCATCGTCCTTCCGAAGTCCTGCTCTCGTGCCTGTACAACAGCCGCTTCGGCCTCACGCGCCGGGCGCTCGAAGAATGGGCGGAAGGCACGTTCGAGCCCGAAGTGAAGATCACACACATCCCGGTGCGGATCGAAGATGACTCGATCAGCCAGGAAGTGACTCATACGCTGGTGGTCGCCAACCGGACGCTTTCCAGCCCCGACCTCGCCGCGCGGCTGATCGAGCGCTCGAAGGACCGCCCGCACCGCTTCACGATCATCGCGCCGGAGACCGAGGGCGTGCCGATGAACAAGGTGACGCGGGACCTCGCCGGTCTGATGTCGGCGCTCTACCGCGAAGACATCGACACCACCGGCCAGCCGATGAGCCCGGATCCGTTCGTCGCCATCCAGGAGGCGATCGCGCATTACCGCGTCAACGACGTCCTGATCTCGACCCTGAGCGGCGAGCAGTCCCGCTGGCTCGAGAGCGACCTGGTCGGACGCGTCCGCGAGATCACCGACAAGCCCGTCGCGCACCACGAGGCCGGCAGCTCGCCCGAAGCCGTAGCCGCCATGGTCGCCGGAGGCGAGCCGGTGGCATCCTCCTCGGCTGAATCCGCGACCGCCTCCGGTTCCGTCGGGACCGAAGCCGGCGACCAGGGGTCTGCTCCCGCCTCGGGCGAGAACGCAGGGGCCGAAGGTCCGGGGACCGGGGACGCCGCCGACCCGAATCTCGGTGGCGACTCACATGACCGTGACCCCGCGATCCAGCCTGAGGAGTCAAAGATGGACGAGGCGTCGTAGCGATGGAATCCGCCTCGGTCGCACTCGGACACGGCCACGACGCCGACCACCACCACGGTCCTCCGGAGGCCAACCAGAGTGCCCGGATCGACCGCACGATCCTCGGCATCCTGCTGTTCATCCTTTCGGAGGTCATGCTGTTCGGCGCATTCTTCGCCGCCTACTTCTTTCTCCGCGTCGTGGTCAGCCCCGACACCTGGCCGCCGGTCGGCATCGAACTGCCCGTCCTGGTCGCGGGCATCAACACGGTCATCCTGGTCTCGTCGAGTTTCACGGTTCACTACGCCCTCGATGCGATCAAGCACGGCAACCACAACGGCCTCAAGCTCGGGCTTGGCATCACCTGGCTGCTCGGAGCGACCTTCCTGTTCATCCAGATCAACGAATATGTCCACATCGGCTTCTCGGCCCGTGACGGTGCCTTCGGTTCGATCTTCTACAGCCTCACCGGCCTTCATGGCGCCCACGTATTCATCGGGCTGCTGCTGCTGACGTTCGCGAACGTCCGCGCCTGGCGGGGCCATTTCGGACCGGAACAGAAGAACCACCTGGGCGTCGAAGTGCCCGGCATCTACTGGCACTTCGTCGACATCATGTGGATCATCGTGTTCCTGGCCGTCTACATCATCTGACCAGCCCGTCGGGCGGTACCCGATGTACGAGGGTGGACGGGAATAGACTCGTCGCCGTGGGCAATCCGCTTACATCCGAAGGTGCCGCGTTCCGCTGGTTCGTGGTCGTGCTGTTGGCCGCGATCTCGGTCGGGATCGTGGCGAAGGTCATCGGACCGATCCCCGCGATCTTTTACGGCATGGTGTTGATCGCGATCGTCACCGTGATCATCGCCAAGGGGATGATCCACCTGCTCGGCAACCCGGAGAACGACAAGCCGGTCCCGGGAGATGACCCACCGAAACCACCCCCGATCTGAGGGGCCTGGGTGCATTCGTGACACCTATGGGGTGAGAAACGCACCCACCCTTTGAAATGCACCCGCGCTCGAAATGCACCCACCCTTTGGTTCAGGCTCGCTTCCGTATTGCTTCGGTCATCGCGGGAACCGGATCCTTCGTCGGCTTGCCGTGTCCAACGACCAGCAATGACGGTTCGAGGTCCCGTAACTTCCTTGCGCTTTCCAGTGCGGTGGGGCGGTGCCAGGTGATGAAACCCGGGAGGGGAAACTTCCAGTACGGGCCTGCCGTGGTGGCAACCCCGCCGAGGCTCGAGAACGCATCGGCTGCGATCAGGGTTCCGTCCCTCGTGTCCATGTAGGCGCATTGGCCGGGCGAGTGGCCCGGGGCTTCGATCACCTTCAGCGAACCGATCCGGTCCCCTTCGGACACCTCGCGGCCGATCTCGACGTCGAGTGGCTTGTATGCGCCGCGAAGCTTGCCATCGGGCTCGCCCGGTTCGCCGGACTTGTCACCGCGCATGAGTTTGGCATCGCGCTTCGGGGCGATCACTTCGGCACCGGGCAGCAGGCGGGCCAGCGCGACCAGGGATCCGACGTGATCGTAATGGGCGTGCGTGACGAGGATCCGGGTGACCGGGGCGCCGGCCTCTTCGGCTGCGGTTAGAAGAGCCTGCTCCGACCGCTCGAGCATGGTGTCGACGAGGGTGAAACCGTCGTCCTCCCTGACCAGGAAGGCATTGACCGCACCGAGGCGGGTGAGTTGCGTCAGGTTCCCGGTGACCGCGGTGCTCTTCATCACCGGAATTATGGCAGCCCCCGGCCGGGCACCGGCGTCCTTGCGCCGGTCCTCCAGCCCTGGCGGGGATTGCTCTGAAGTTCAACAAACGACCCCACATCGAATCCCGATGGTGCGGGTTCCAACCGGCATCAGGTAATTCGGTTGACCAGTTTGAGGGTTTGGCTTGACAAGCCGGTCCAGAAGTGTAGGATAATCGAATTGTTCAACAATTCCTCCAAATAAGGAGATTCATCAGTATGTCAGCGATTCAGCACCTGTCCAAGAGGAAGTCGGTCCTCATCGCAATCGGTTTCGCGATGATCCTCGCTCTGGTTGCTCTGATCGCGAAGGGAGATTCATCGAAGGCCGCCGAACCAGCGACACCGGCGACCAGCGTGATCATCCTCAGCGGTGACGGCATGGGTATTCAGCAGAGAACGGCCATCCAGTACGCCCTCTACGGCCTGGAGAAGCGCCAGCCGATGGACGCACTGCCTTACACCGGGTTCCTCGACACGATTTCGGCCGGTCCTGGCGCAGTCAGCGACTCAGCCGCCGGCGCGACCGCGTGGTCGATCGGCAAGAAGACCATCAACGGTTACACGGGCATCGGCCCGGACAAGGTGAAGGTCCCGACGCTGCTCGACATCGCGCGTGAGCAGGGCAAGACGACTGCACTGATCAACGACCACGACGTCACCAACGCGTCCCTGGCCGCTTTCGGCGGTCCGATTCTCAACCGTGACCTCAAGTCGCAGATCGCGTTCCGGGAGATCCAGAACAACCGCGTCGACATCCTGATGGGTGGCAACGAGGCCTACTGGTACCCGCCGGGCAACGACGGCAAGATCCCGAACACGAACAAGCAGGGTGAAGACGACTCCGAAGGCACCAAGGGCAACCTGGTCAAGCAGGCGATCAGCCAGGGCTACCAGTACGCCTACGACAAGGACACCGTCGCCGGCCTGACCGGCCCGAAGGTCCTCGCTCTCGTCCAGGACAGCGCCAAGCGCCGCTGGATCGAGACCAAAGGCTACAAACTCAAGAAGGACCCGCACTACGTGCCCGTCAAGGACATGGTCACCAAGGCACTCGAGATCGCCGGTCAGAACCCGAACGGATTCTTCATGGCGATGGAGAGCGACGACCTCGATTCCGCCGGCCACGAGCATGATGTCCGCAACGTCATCGAGTCGGGCAAGACCGTCAACCAGATGGTCTCCGCGATCCAGGAGTACCGGGAGACCAACCCGAACGTCCTGCTGATCGTGACCGCCGACCACGAGACCGGCGGCATGACGATCGAGCCGATGGGCGAGACGAACACCAACTCGGACGGCGACGACCCGATCCCGTACTGGGCCAAGGAGCCGATCAACAACGCCGGTCCCAAGGGTCAGGTTCCGGTCCGGTCGGGCCCCGTCACCATCAAGGGCACCAAGCGGAAGTTCAAGGTCAACTGGACGACCGGTGAGCACACCGGAGGCATGGTCCCCGTGACCGCCGTCGGACCGCTCGCCGAGAAGATGGTCGGCGTCTGGCCGAACACCCACGTGTTCGATGTGGCCAAGGAAGCACTGACCACGCCGTAAGGGTCTCGCCGCCTGGCTTTCGCGCGTCAGCGTGGAAGGCAGGCGGCAGGACCCGATCCTGACTCCCTCCAGGTAGTGAGAGCGGACAGAAGGGCCCGGCGAAATGCTTGCCGGGCCCTTCGTTCGTTCGAAGACCTGCCAGCCGAACGTAGACTGCGGACAAGGAGAAGCAGTGGAAGCAGCAGAAACCAAAATGACCGAACCCGACGGAATCCTGCCGGCGGTTCCCGGCCCCCTCCCGGGGCCGAAGAGCGCCGCGGAGCTCGAGCGGCTGCGCGAGCTCGTATACCCCGGCACCTCCAACCACCTGGCGCCGTTCATCATCGACTCGAAGGCGGGCCACTACGTCACCGACATCGATGGCAATACCTTCGTCGACCTGGTCTCGTCTTCGGCCTCGATCCCGCTCGGCGCCGGCCGCGACGACCTGATCGACCCGCTGGTCGAGACCCTGAAACGGGTCGGCAACGAGGACAGCCACGGTGTCGCCTCGAACCTGATGCTGCCGCTTGCCGAGAAGCTGCTCGGGATCACCCCGGCTTCGCTGACCCGGGTCGACCTCGGCCTGAACGGCACCGAAGTGGTCGAGACTGCCGTCAAGATGATGCGGAAGGCGACCGGCCGGCCGATGGTCATCGGTTTCCTCGGCGGATACCACGGCGAGACCTCGCTGACTTCCGCGCTCGGCGCCGAGGAGAACGAGATCAGCAGTGGCATCCGCCCGCTGTCGGCGGGGTTCGCGCACGCGCCGTACCCCAACCCGTACCGCTCCCCTTTCGGGCCTCCGCGCCCCGGCGGCAGCGGCGATGCGACGATCGACTACATCCGCGACCACCTGCTCTTCCACGCGATCGACCCGCACGAGGTCGCCGGCGTGCTGATCGAGCCGATCCTCGGTTCCGGGGGCTGCGTCGCCCCGAGCCAGGAGTTCTGGGACGCACTGACCGCGCTCTGCGACGAGTACGGCTGGCTGCTCACCCTGGACGAGGTGAAGACCGGCTTCGGAAGGTCCGGCCGGATGTTCGCCAGCGAGATCTGGGACCTCCAGCCCGACCTGATGTGCCTTGGCAAGGCGATGGGCGGCGGTGTCGCCCCGATCGCCGCCGTGCTCGGCTCCGAACGGGCCATGGGCGGGTACGACGACGTGCCGACCGGCTCGACCTGGTCCTGGCTCCCGTGGGCCACGGCCGCGTCGCTGGCCACGATCGAAGCCTTCGAGCGGGAACCGGTGCTCGAGAACGTGAACGAGCTGGAACGTGTCGGTCGCGAGAAGCTCGGCGGGCTGGCCGACCGGTTCGATCAGATCGGCGAGGTCCGGGCGACCGGCGGCTTCCAGGCGATCGAATTCGTGCTCGATCCCGAGACGAAGGAGCGCGATCCCGAACTGCAGCACCTGGTCGCCGAACGCTCGGCGGAACTCGGAATCCTGATGGACTCGAGTTCGACTTCCCTGAACATCCAGCCTTCGCTCTTGATGCCGCCGGACGAATTCGCCGCGGCCCTCGACCGGGTCGAAGTGGCCGTCGAGACGGCGGTCACGGAACTCGGCCGATGACCGCGAAGGAAGCGCTGCGCGAGGAGCTCCAGGCCGAGCTCGACGGGATGGCGGAGCAGGGTACCCTCAAGCAGCTGAGGGTCTACGAATCCCCGCAGGGCCCCGAGGTGAAGCTGAAGGGGATCGGCGACGTGCTGGTTCTCTCGTCGAATGACTACCTCGGCATGGCCGGCAACCCGGCTGTGGTCGAAGCGGGCCGTCAGGCCCTCGCCGACTACGGTGCCGGGACCGCCTCGGTGCGATTCATCTGCGGGCTGTTCCAGCCGCACCTCGACCTCGAGCGCGACCTGGCGGACTTCCTCGGCACCGAAGCGGCGATCACCTACGTGTCGTGCTGGACCGCCAACCACGCTGTGCTCGACGCGCTCTGCGACGAGAAGACGCACGTCTTCTCCGACGAGCTGAACCACGCCTCGATCATCGACGCGATGCGCCTAGCCCGGCCCGGCGGCAAGTCGATCTACCCGCACTCGGACATGGCGGCACTCGAAGCCGCGCTGATCGAAGTGGGTGACGTCAAGCGGAAGCTCGTCGTCACCGACGGCGTCTTCAGCATGGAGGGCGACCTGGCCCCGCTGCCCGATCTGGTCGATCTCTGCGAGCGGTACGGCGCGGTGCTGATCGTCAACGACTCGCACGGGCTCGGCGTGATGGGCGACACCGGCCGCGGCACCGCCGAGCATTTCGGGCTCGCCGGAGAGGTCGACATCGTCACCGGCACCCTCGGCAAGGCCCTCGGCGGCGGCGCCGGAGGATTCGTCGCCGGCGACGAAGCGCTCTGTTCGATCCTCGAACAGCGCTCCCGGCCGCAGCTCTTTTCCAACGGCCTGCCGCCGACCGTGGCCGCGTCTGCCCGCCAGGCGCTGACCGAGCTGCGCGAGAATCCGGATCTCGTCAAACGCCTGCGCGAGAACACGGCCGGGTACCGCCGCCTGCTGAACGAGGCTGGGTTCGCACCGGTCGAAGGCGAGAGCGCGATCGTGCCGGTGATCGTCGGCGAGACCTCACGGGCGATCGAGATCTCTTCGAAGATGCTCGAGGGCGGTGTCTTCGTCACCGGCTTCGGTCACCCGGTGGTGCCCGAGGGCACCGCGAGGATCAGGGCGCAGCTGTCGGCCGTGATGGAACAGGAGCACCTGGAGCGGGCGGTCGAAGCGATGAGTCACGCTATCGCCTGAAGCAAAGGACTGGCCGTGAAATTGCCTCCCGGGGAGGCAATTTCACGGCCAGTGGTTCAGTCCTTGAGCCAGTAGGCTTTCAGCAGCGTTTCCTCGACGGTCCAGACCGTGTTCTCCCCACCGGAGAATCGGTGTGTGTCGCCGGGTCCCACCTTGACGGATGTGCCGTCCTCGAACTCGATCGTGGCCCGGCCGGTGATGACCAGGAAGCTCTCTTCGACCTCGGTATCGGTGACGATCCCGGGGGTGCAGCGCCAGAGGCCCGATTCGGCGCCGTCCTCGGACTCGGCGAGGACGAGCAGATAAGTCTTCGGATCGCCGGAGAGGATCTGGTCGGGATGGAGCTCTTCCGGCTCGAGTTGGTCGGTGACGGCGTGGAGGGTCCTCAAGACGGGTTCTTTCGGTAGCGGGCGGGATCGGTACGGGGCGGTGCCGCGGACAGGGCTTCGATGCTCTCCGCGGAGAGCAGTGTCGCAAAGACCCGGGAGCACTCGACGACCTGGGTGACGTCGATCTGCTCGTCCGGGGTGTGGGCGGTGTCGAAGCCGCCCGGCCCGAAGACGATCGCCTCGGAACCGCCGAAGTCGACGAAGTTGTGGGCGTCGGTCCAGGCGGGGACACCGGCCTGGTCGCGCGGTCCTCCGCAGACTTCGGTTACGGCACCGTTGATTCCGGCCAGGAGGGGTGAGTCTCCCGGCAGTTCGAACGGCGCGGTGCCTTCGATCATCTGGACGGTCGCTCCGTGATCGGCTGCGAAGTCCTCGAGGTCCAGTAACGTCGTCCGCAGATCCTGGCCCGGCACCATACGGATGCCGAGCCGAAAGGTGCATTCGTCCGGAACGACGTTCATGCCTTCGCCGGTCCCGATCTCGTTCACGGAAGCTTCGGATTCCCCGAGAAGCGGATGGGTGTGGGTCGCGAGTCCCAGCTTCGGCAGATCGGTGATCATCCGGGCCGCGGCGTGAACGGCGTTTTCGCCGAGGTCACGGCGGGATCCGTGGGCCGAGACCCCGTGGACGTGGACGAAGGCTTCGAGGTCGCCGCACTCGACGGTGCCGGGATGGAGCTCCGTTCCTTCGAGGGCGATGGCGAACCTCGGAGCCAGTTCCACCGCGAGCGAGCGTGATCCGCTGCCCCCGGTTTCTTCGTCGACGGCGAACGCGAAGACGACCGGCAGCCCGTCCAGGTCGACGCCGTGCTCCTTCAAGCGGATCGCGGCCAGCAGGCAGGCGGCCACGCCTCCCTTGTCGTCGACCGCACCGAGGCCCTTGACGATGTTGCCGTTGACCCGGGCGCTGGTGGCGCCGGACCAGGTCGGG
This sequence comes from uncultured Solirubrobacterales bacterium, assembly GCA_963695885.1. Classification (GTDB taxonomy): domain Bacteria; phylum Actinomycetota; class Thermoleophilia; order Solirubrobacterales; family 70-9; genus 67-14. Next base: position 28,617 of record CAVOIH010000011.1, read on the forward strand.
GTGATCGTGTCAACGTGGGCGACGATCGCGAGCACCGGATCCTTCGAAGCTCCGAGCACCAGGCTGTCGCGCCCGTTCTCGGCCGGGACCCGCCTCGTGGTGATGCCGTAGTTCGCCGCCATTTCCTCGAGGCGGCCGATCACCCGGCCTTCGCCGCCGGACGGGGAATAGATCGAGATCAGCTCGACCAGCAAGGCCTTCGCTTCCTCGAGCTCGACCTGGGTGACCGGTTCGGGCGCCATCAGGCGGCGGGGCGCTTCAGTAGCTTCCGGACGCGGCCGCCCTTGGCGTCGCGAATCACTTCGTGCGCGCAATTCCGCCCGTTGGCCCCGGTTACGCCGCCGCCCGGGTGGGTTCCGGCCCCGCAGAGGTAGAGGTTCCCGACGGGAGTGCGGTAGTCGGACCATCCCCGGACCGGCCGCAGGGTGAAGAGCTGGTCGAACGCCATGTCGCCATGCAGGGCGTGACCGCCGCTGATGCCGAGCAGCCGCTCGAGGTCGAGGGGGCTCAGGACCTGCCGGTGGAGGATCGATCCTTCGAGGTTCGGGAAGTAGGAGCCCAGCTTGGAGATCGCCATGTCCGCGACCTCGTCCTTGATGTCGTCCCATTCGGCTTCGGCCAGATCGTAGGGCTGGGAGTTGATGTCGATGGTGAGGACGTGGTGGCCCTGTGGGGCAAGCGACGGGTCGTGGACGGTCGGAATGCACATCTCGACGTGCGGGTCGTCGCCCGGCTTGCCGGCGCGTGCCTCCGCCTGGGCGCGGTCCATGTCGGCCAGTGGCTGGTTCACTTCCATGATCCCGAGGTGGTACGGCTGGACGCCGGCGCCTGTCATGTTGGTCGCCATCGGCAGCTCGTTCACCGCGAGGTTGATCTTCATGCTGGTGCCCTGGCAGCGGTAGCTTCTCACCGACGCGACGAATTCCGGCGGCAGTTCGTCTTCGGCGACGAGCCCGAGGAAGGTCTTCTTCGGGTCGGCGTTGGAGAGCACCCGGGCCGCCCGGATCTGCGTGCCGTCGGCCAGGGCGACACCCTTTGCCACGCCGCCCTCGATGATCACGTTCCGGACTTCGGCTCCGGTCCGGATCTCGGCGCCGGCCTCACGGGCCGCATCGGCCATCGCTCCGGTGACCTTGCCGATGCCGCCGCGGACGAAACCCCATGAGCGGGCGCCGCCTTCGATGTCCTCGCCGGCGTGGTCGTGGAGCAGGATGTATGCGGTGCCCGGCGTGGACGGGCCGGAGATCGAGTCGTTGATCGCGTGCCAGCCGATCGCGGCCTTCACGTAATCGTTCTCGAACCGTTCGTCGAGGAACTGGGTGACCGAGGTGGTGAAGAGGAAGAGGGCCTCGTTGATCAGGTCGCGTTTCTTCGCGGCCAAGCCACCCAGCTTCAGCAGGGCCCCGAGGCCGGCCGCGCTCCTCGGCTTCGTGCCGGGCGGGGTCGAGTCGATCAGCGGCGTGATCAATCCGGCCAGTTCGGCGAGGTCGTCCTCGAACTTCGGCAGGGCATCGGCGTCGGCTTCGGAGAGCTCGCGCACGGCGGCCCGGGCGGTGGCCGTGTCGTCGGACAGCTCCAGCCGCGTACCGTCGGCGAACAGGTGGAGAGACGGGCCGGCCGGGTCGACCACGATGCCCCGCCTGGCCAGTTCCATGTCCTGCCAGATCGGCTCGCGCAGCATGCTGAGCACATACGCGCCCGTCGAAGCCTTGAACCCGGGGGCGAACTCCTCGGTGACGCAACAGCCGCCGACGATGTCGCGGCGCTCGAGGACGAGGGTCTTCAGACCGGCCTTCGCCAGGTAGTAGGAGGCGACGAGACCGTTGTGGCCTCCCCCGATGACCACGGCGTCGTAATCGGGGCGGGTCATGCTCAGTTCGCTCCGCTCTTGATCTTCGACAGCTGGTAGGCCACGAGGGAGAACAGGCCGGCAGCGAGCAGCATCAGGAAGCTCATGGCGGCGCCGGCGTTCAGGTTCCCGTTCTCGAGCACCAGGTCGCTGACCACGTTGCCGAGCATGTATCCGGTGGTGCCACCGACCAGGGTGGGGGCGGCGAAGTCGGTGAACAGGGGCACGTAGACCAGGAGGAGAGCGATGAAGATGCCCGGGGCGATCAGCGGCAGGAGTACCCGGCGGAAGGTGGTGAACCAGCCGGCACCCATGTCGCGGGCGGCTTCGAACAGGCCGGAATCGACCGCCTTCATCGAGGCGTAGATCGGGATCACGGTGTAGGTCAGGTAGCTGGTCGAGAGCACCACGATCACCGAGAACTTGTTGAAGAGCAGCGCGTCGATCGGCACGTCGATCAGCCCGATCGACATCAGCGCCTCGTTGATCAGCCCTTCGCGGCCGAGCAGCATGCGCCAGGCGTAGATCCGGACCATCGGGTTGAGTTCGTCGGCGAGGACCAGCGCGAGCAGCAGCGGCAACTCGAACTTGCCGGCCTTGAAGGCGAGCACGTAGGCGAGGGGGAGGCCGACGATCAGCTGGGCGACCATCGCGATCGTCGCGATCTGGAAGGTCGTCCAGGCGATCTCGCGGTAGAGCGAATCGCCGAGGATGTCGGTGAAGTTGGTCAGGGTGAAGCCCGACTGGCCGCTCAGGTCTCCGTACTGGAAGCTGAAGTAGGCGAGGATGCCCATCGGCAGCAGGAACAGGAAGATCAGTGTCGCCGTCGGCAGCGACATGAACGCCAGGGGCCGGAGCAGCTTGCGCAGTGCGCCGGGCCGTTCGCCGACGACTACCGGCACCGGTGAAGCCGGCGGGGAAGCGGCTTCCACCGGCTACCTCACCGCGCCGGTCATCATGTTCGCCATGTCCTGATCGGTGCCGCCGCGGCGCTTCGTCATCATCTTCATGCCGAACCAGAGGGCGAAGACGAGGATCACCTGGGCCAGCGCGATCACGGTGGACGCGGCGTTGACCACCGGCAGGTTCGAGGAGTGGCGGAGGACGCCGAAGACCCAGACCGGGAAGGTCTGCTCGAAGCCGCCGGTGAAGAAGCTGATCTCGAAGTTGTTGAAGGACCAGGCGAAGGCGAAGATCGCCGCGGCCGCCAGTGATGGGGCGATCTGCGGCAGGACGACGTACCGCATCATCTGCAGCTGGCTCGCGCCCATGTCGATCGCCGCCTCCTCGATCGACCGGTCGAACCGGATCAGGCCGGCCGACACGACCGCGACCACCAGCGGGAAGGTGACGACGATGTGCATCAGCATGATCGTCTGGAGCGACAGGGCGTATTCGATCTGGCTGAAGAAGATCAGACCGGCCACGCCGATGATCAGCCACGGCACGACCAGCACCGCGCCGTGGACCCCGGCGACCAGGGGGCGCCCGCGGAACTGGATGCGGGTCAGCCCCCAGGCGGCCAGGGTGCCGAGGACGAGTGAGACAACCATGACGATGCTCGCCACGAACACCGAGTTGCCGATGGCCTGCATCGCGCCGTCATCGTTCAAGGCCTCCGAGTACCACTTGGTGGTGAACCCCTCCCAGGGCAGGGAGATCACCGTGGAGTCGTTGAACGAGAACAGCGCCAGCAGCAGGACGGGCCCGAACAGGATCACCATCACCACCACGACCAGCGTGGTGCCGAGGAAATCGGGCATCGCCCGCTTTATGCGGAGGCCGAGCGGCATCGTCGATCAGCCGGAGCGGACTTCCTGCCATGCCCGGGTGTACGACTCGATGTCGTCCGGTGCCGTGAGCGGGATCGCGCCCTCGATGCTGTCCGGGCTGGACGTCTCCTTGTACTTCTTCGGCACCAGCGGCTCGGCGGCCGGGTTTGTGACCACGAAGCCGTTCTCGGCCGAGATCGCCTGGGCCTTCGGGCCGGCGTAGTAGTTGAGGAGCTTGTAGGCCGCGTCGGTGTTCTGGACCTTGGAAGTCAGCCCGAGGCCGCAGACCCAGGACCACATGCCCTCTTCCGGTTCGACCCACTCGACCGGCAGGCCTTCGTCCTGCATGTCCTGCGCGGTGCCGCGGCCGCCATTGGCGACCACCACTTCGCCGGTCTTGAACAGGTTGACCATGTCCGAGTCCGAGTCGGGGTAGCTGCGAATGTCGTCCTGGTGGTCGATCAGGAACTGCTTCGCTTCGTCCAGCTCCTCGGCCGTCATGTTGAACGGGTCCTCGAAGCCGAGCGCGAAGGCGGCGACGGCCAGCGGGGCAACCGAGCTGCTGCCTTCGACCGCCATCTTTCCGGCGAATTCGCCGCTGAACATCTTCTCGTACGAATCGACGCCGCCCGGCACCTCTTCGGTGTTGTAGATGATCCCGTAGGGGCCGGCCGAGAGCGGAATCATGATGACCTCGCCGTTCTGGCGGACTTCGGGCTCGTCGCGGAACGCGATCTGGTCCCAGTCGGGGATCCCTGCGGTGTCGATCGGACGCAGCTGGTTGCGGACCAGGAGCGGCTCGGCTTCGTCCAGGCAGACCTCGACCACGTCAGCTTCGAAGCCGCCTGCCAGCTTGGCGGCCGCCTCTTCGTTCGAGTTGAAGGTCGCGACCTTGAGGTCGACGTCCGGGTTCTCCTCGCGGAACGGATCGAGCTGCTCGTCCGTGACCGTGTCGTCGTAGGCGAAGAGCCGGAGCGTGCCGGTCGCCGGTTCCTTGGCCTCGGCCGTGGTCGGAGCGGTCGCTTCGGACGTGTCGCTGTCGCTGGAACCGCAGGCGGCTAGGCCGAGGGTTCCGGTTGCCAGGGCAAGGGCCAGCAGGGCCTTGAACTCGTGCTTTCTCATGTCATTCCTCTGGGACGCATTGGGTTGGTTGCCTTCATCGCTAGTTGGCCTGGAAGTTCTCGAATGTCCGGACCCACTCGTCGTAGAGCGGGGGATAGGTCTCCGGGATGGCATCGGCGAGGCTCGACGGGTCGGCGGTAGCCCGGTCGGCCTTCGGGATCAGGGGGATCGAATCGGGGTTGGTCACGACGTAGCCGTTCTTGCCCCGGATCGCCTGGGCCTTGGCCGATGCCTGCCAGTTGATGAGCCGGTAGGCGGCCTCGAGGTTCTCGGCCTTCGACGTGATGCCGAAACCGCAGACCCAGGAGAGCGTGCCTTCGGAAGGCGCGACCCACTCGACGGGGATGCCGGCCTCCTTCATCCGCTTGGCCTGGCCGCTGTTGCCGTCGGAGATGACGACCTCACCGGACTTGAAGAGGTTCACCAGGTCGGAGTCCGAGCGCCAGAGGGCCCGGAACTGGTCACGGTGCTCGTCCATGTAGGCACCGACCTCGTCGAGCTCGCCCTGGTCCATGTTCATCGGGTCCTCGACCCCCGTGGCCAGCGCGCTAACCGCGATCGGCGGCAGCGCGTAGTCGCCTTCCAGGGCGGTGCGGCCCTCGAACTGAGGGTCATAGAGATCCGCGTACGAGTCGATGCCGCCTTCGATCTCGTCGGTGTTGTAGATCACGCCGTGCGGTCCGGCCGACAGCGGCACCATGATCACGCCGCCGTCCTGCTTGATCCCGGGCGAGTTGTTGAAGGCGATCTGGTTCCAGTCGGGGACGCCCGAGGTGTCGATCGGGCGGAGCAGTTTCCGGCGGAGCAGCGGCTCGGCCTCGTCGAGGCAGACCTCGACCACGTCGGCCTCGAACCCGCCGGCCAGCTTCGCGGCGGCCTCCGAGTTGGAGTCGAAAGTGGCGGTCTGGATCTCGAGGTCCGGGTTCTGCGCCTGGAACGGGTCCATCATCTCCGGCGTGACCGAGTCCTCGTAGGCGAAGACCCTGAGGTCGCCGGTGGCGGCCTTGTCGAGGTCGGCCGGGGCGGTCGCTTGGGATGTGTCGCCGTCGCTGGAACCGCAGGCGGCTAGGCCGAGCGTTCCGGTTGCCAGGGCAAGGGCCAGCAGGGCCTTGAACTCGTGTTTTCTCATGTCATTCCTCTGGGACGCATTGGGTTGGTTGCCTTCATCGCTAGTTGGCCTGGAAGTTCTCGAAAGCGGCGGGTCTGGTTCATTTCGGCAGTCCGTGGTTTCCGGTGACCGGGGCCGCTTCCACGGTGTTCTTCTCGATCACGAAGCTGTGTTCGGTCGCCCATCCGAGCGTCACCTCGGATCCCGGCGCGATCGGCTCGCGCCCGGTCTCGTCGTTCAGCTGGTGGACGATCAGGCGCTCGCCGGTCTGGATTCTCACGATCAGCTGGGTCATCGATCCGAGGTAAACGTTCTCGAGCACCTCTCCGCGGACCAGCGAGCCGCCGCCGGAGGCGTTCCCGTTCACGATCTTGATCTTCTCGGGGCGGATCGTGATCTGGATCTGGTCGCCGGCGTGGCCGGCGTCCTGGCAGGTCAGGCGCATGCCGTCACCGAGGCTCGCCGAGGCGACTCCGCCTTCGCGCCGGTCGACCGGAACGGTGAGCAGGTTGGAGGTGCCGATGAAGCCGGCGACGAAGGCGGTCTTCGGCTCGTCGTAGAGCTGGCGGGGGCCGGCCACCTGTTCGACGTTGCCGCCGTTCATGACCGCGATCCGGTCGGACATGGTCAGGGCCTCCTCCTGGTCGTGGGTGACGTAGACGAAAGTGGTGCCCGTGCGCTGCTGGATCGACTTGAGTTCGAGCTGCATCTCCTTGCGGAGCTTGAGGTCGAGGGCGCCGAGCGGCTCGTCGAGGAGCAGCGCCGCAGGCTGGTTGACCAGCGCCCGGGCCAGGGCTACCCGCTGGCGCTGGCCGCCGGACAGCTGCGCCGGCAGCCGGTCTTCGTACCCTTCGAGCCTCACCGAGGCGATCATCTCGGTGATCCGGGGCTTTGCCTCGCCGGACTTCACCTTCTTGATCTTCAGGCCGAACTCGACGTTCTCGCGCACGCTCATGTGGGGGAAGAGCGCGTAGTCCTGGAAGACCATGTTGACCTTCCGCTTCCGCGGGGAGGTCCAGGTCACGTCTTCGCCGTCGAGCATGATCTGGCCCGAGGTGGGCTCCTCGAAGCCGGCGATCATGCGCAGCGTCGTGGTCTTGCCGCAGCCGCTGGGGCCGAGCATCGAGAAGAACTCCCCGCGGGCGATCCCGAGGTCGACTTGGTTGACCGCGGTTGCCTCGCCGAAGACCTTGGTCAGTGATTTGAGCTCGATCATCGGCATGGCCCGGTGTGCCTCAGCTTTCGGTTTCGCCGATCACAGCGACGAAGAGGTCGTTTACGTTGGTGCCGGTGGCGCCGGTCATGATCAGGTCGCCGAGCCTGGCGAAGGGTTCCTTGGCGGAATGGCTCATCAGGGCCCGGCGCAGGTCGAGGGCGAGTTGCCCGGCCCGCTCGACGGTCCGGCCGTCGGCGATGGCTCCGGCGGCTTCGGTGCCGCCGTCGGACCCGTCGGTGTCCATGAACAGGGTCACGATCTGCGATCCGTCGAGCTCCATGGCTGCGGCGAGGGCCGCTTCCTGTCCGGGACCGCCGTTGCCGAACGCGCCCTTGCCGGCGATCGCGACCGAGTTCTCGCTGCCGCATCCGACCAGGACGGTCCCCGGGGCGAAGGGATACGAGGAAGTCGAGCTGGAGAGACTGATGTCGGCGATGAAGCGGCCCATCTCGCGGGCTTCGCCTTCGAGGGTGGTCGTGAGGATCACCGGCGTGTACCCGCGGACCCTGGCTTCTTCGACCATCGCTTCGCAGACCCCGATACCCGTGACCAGCAACTCGGTCGTGACTTCGGCACCGCCGAGGTCGGGGGACTCGGCCTTGGGCGACTTCAGGTGGGACTGGATCGAGGCCGGCAGCTGTTCCCACAGGCCATAGTCCTCGAGAACCGAGACCGCGTCGGCGACGGTCGTGGTGTCGCGGACGGTCGGGTCGGTGATCACGTCGAGGGTGTCGCCGGCGACGTCGGAGACGGTCAGGTTGATGATCCGGGCCGGAGCGATCCTCGCGGCGAGCCGGCCGCCCTTGATCGTCAACACGTGCTTTCGTACCGCGTTCACCTCGGCGATCGGCATGCCCGACCCGAGGAGGATCTCGTGAAGGCGGCGCTTGTCCTCGAAGGTGATCCCCTCGGGCGGGAGCGAGGCGAGGGCCGAGCTGCCACCGGTGAAGCACGCAAGGACGAGGTCGCCGGCCCCGACCTGAGCGGCCAGCCTTTCGAGTTCGATGGCTCCTTCGACGCTTTCGCGGGTCGGCAGGGGGTGGTCGGCGACGAAGACTTCGATGTGGCTGAGGGTGTTGGTGATCTCCCCGCGCCTGAGAATGACCGCGCCGGCATCGATCCGGTCGCCGAGCACGTCTTCGAGCGCTTCGGCGATCGGGAGGGTGGCCTTGCCGGCACCGAGCACGACCAGCTTTGCGCCGGGGGCGAGTTCGTATTCGACTCCGGCGACGGTGACGCCGTCCTCGGTGAGCGCAACCGCGTTGCTCGTGGCCACGGCACCGTCACAGGCCGTCAGCCCGACCTGGGCGATGCCGAGTGCGTCTGCCCTGAGGTCGTTCAGGCCGTGGGAGCGCAGCTCGTCCAGATTCTCGATCCGCACCCTGGTGCTGTGTGCGGATGCCTCCATCAGTTGCTGTCGGTTTCCGCTTCGGCGCGGGAGTTGTGGAGCTCGACCAGGTTGGCGACGCCTTCGTCGAGGTGGAGCCGGAATAGCTTTTCAGCCAGTTCGGTGTCACCGGAGATGATCGGCGCGAGCAGTTCTTCGTGTTCGGCTGCGACCTCGGCCGGCTGGTCGTAAGCCGGTTTGAGCTGCGCCAGGCAGAGGGTGATCTCCGACTGGAGGCCGGAGTAGGCCCGCCGGAGCCGCGGGCTTTCGGTGGCTTCGATGATCGCCTGGTGGAATCGCTGGTCGGGCCAGACGACTTCGCGCCACGGGGCGTCGTCCGTGAGGTTCGACATCTCGGTTACCGCCCGCTGGGCGGCGGCCGGGACGATGCCGGCTTCACCGACGATCCGCACCGCTTCGAGCTCCAGGGCGGCGCGGAGCTTGAAGATATCGGTTACGTCGGCCGCCGACAGGACCGGCACCTCCACGCCCCGGTGCGGCTCCCGCTTGAGCAGGCCTTCGCCGATCAGGATCTGGGTCGCGGCGCGGAACGAGTGCCGGGCGATGCCCAGCCGCTCCGCGTATTCATGTTCGCGCAGGCGGTCGCCGGGGGCCAGCTTGCCGTCGAGGATCAGCTCCCGAAGTGCGTTGGCAGCGGCTTCAACCGTAGAAACCGGGGATACACGGACACCGATGTCAGGCAGTTCACTGGTCATGTGTTGGATTCTTCCACAATCAGGCAATCCATTTCAAGGGTTGCGGGCGAATGTCTCGGCGGGCCGGGATCCTCATTCTCCGAAGACATCGCCGGGGTAGGTGGCCGTGTCGCCGAGCTCTTCTTCGATCCGGAGGAGCCGGTTGTACTTGGCGGTACGCTCGCCGCGGACGGGCGCCCCCGTCTTGATCTGACCGGCTCCGAGGGCGACGGTGAAGTCGGCGATGATCGGATCCTCGGTCTCGCCGGAACGTTCGGAGACGACGACCGTGTAGCCGGCCTTGTGGGCCATCTCGGCGGCGTCGAGGGCTTCGGAGAGGGTGCCGATCTGGTTGAACTTCCAGAGCAGCGAGTTGGCCGCGCCGATTTCGAGGCCACGGGCCAGGCGCTTCGGGTTGGTCGTGAAGAGGTCGTCGCCGACGATCTGGATGCCGGACTCCCTGGTCAGCTCGGCGAAGCCTTCGAAGTCCTCTTCGTCGAGCGGGTCCTCGATCGTGACGATGTCGTACTTCTCGATCAGCTCCTTGTAGAGCTCGATCATGCCGTCGCGGTCACGTTCGACGCCGTTCACCAGGTAAGTGCCCTTGTCGCTGTCGTAGTAGTGGGTCGAAGCGGCGTCGAGGCCATAACGGAAGCGTCCTTCGTAGCCGGCGGCTACGACGGCCTCGTGCAGCAGTCCGAGCGCCTCGTGGGGATCGCTGATCGGCGGGGCGAAGCCACCTTCGTCGCCAGTGTTGAGGGCTACCTTGCCGTACCGCTCGAGCAGGATGTCGGCGAGGAAGAGGTTGACCTCGGACGAGATCTGGAGGGCTTCGAGCATCGATCCGGCGCCGACCGGCAGGATGATGAATTCCTGGAAGTCGAGGTCGTTCGAGGCGTGCTTGCCGCCGTTGATCAGGTTGACCAGCGGCACGGGGAGGATGTGGGCATTCGAGCTGATCGAACGGTAGAGCGGCAAGTCGCGGTAGCCGGCGGCGGCGCGGGCGGCGGCGAGGGAGACCCCGAGGATCGCGTTCGCGCCCAGCCGGCTCTTGTCTTCGGTGCCGTCGAGTGCGATCAGTGCGTGGTCGAGGGTGCGCTGGTCGGTGAGGGGGGTGCCGAGGATCGCGTCACTGATCTCGCCGGTCACGTTCTCCCCGGCCTTGAGCACCCCGTAGCCACCGAAGCGCTTGCCGCCGTCACGGAGTTCGAAGGCCTCGTTGGCGCCGGTGGAACGGCCCGTCGGGACGTCGGCGGTCGCGGTGACGGACTCGTCGAGGGTGAGGTCGACCTGGAGCGTGGGCAGCCCCCGGCAGTCGAGTACTTCTCGGGCGGCTAGTCCGGTGATCACGGGCGGGGCGAGAGTCATTCGGTGGTTCTCCTTGGTTTCTTCTATTGCTTCATCTTTTGTTGGATCATTCCACAAAAAATCAGAAAGCGGTTAGCCTGTCAAGCAAGACGTCCGGGAAACGACCAGGAGAACACGGCCAAATGACGAACACATCAGGAATTCAGGGCATCGACGAAGAAACGGTTTCGGCGCTCATGAAGCGTGAATTGGAGGCTTTCGAGACCGCGCACCCGCGTTCGAAGCAGATCCACGAGGACGCGGACGAGGCACTCCTGTCCGGGGTCCCGATGAACTGGATGACCCGCTGGCCGGGCAGCCACCCGGTCTTCTTCGACGAAGCGAAGGGCAATTCCCTGACCGACGTGGACGGCAACGTCCTGATCGATTTCTGTCTCGGCGATACCGGCGCGATGACCGGCCATTCGCCCGACCCGACCGTGGCCGCCGCCCAGGCACGAATCGCGAGAGGCATCACGACCATGCTGCCGAGCGAGGACGCACTGCCCCTCGGGCGCGAGATGGTCCGCCGCTTCGGCCTGTCGCACTGGCAGTTCTCGCTTTCGGCCAGTGACGCGAACCGCTTCTCGATTCGCCTCTGCCGGGAAGTGACCGGCCGCGACAAGGTCCTCGTCTTCAACCACTGCTACCACGGCTCGGTCGACGAGACGGTGGCGATGCTGAAGGACGGCCAGCCTTCCTTCCGGGTCGGCAACATCGGCCCGCCGGTGCCGATCGCCGAGACGACGAGGGTGGTCGAGTTCAACGACGTCGAAGGCCTCGCGCGTGAACTCGCCCACGGTGATGTCGCCTGCGTGCTCGCGGAACCCGCGCTGACCAACATCGGCATCGTGCTGCCCGATCCCGGCTTCCTCGACGAACTCCGTCGCCTGACGACCGAGGCGGGGACGCTGCTGATCATCGACGAGACCCACACCTTCTGTTGCGGACCCGGCGGTTACACCCGTGCCCACGGTCTGTCGCCGGACATGATCACGATCGGCAAGCCGATCGCCGGCGGAATCCCGACCGGCGCCTACGGCATGACCGGCGGGATGGCCGAGCGTGTGCTCAGCCATACCGTGTGGGAAGCCGCGGACGTCGGCGGTGTCGGCGGCACGCTTGCCGGCAACGCGCTCTCGATGGCCGCCGCCCGCGCTACCCTCGAAGAAGTCCTGACGGAAGAGGCCTTCGGGCACATGATCCGGATGGGCGAGCGCTTCGAGTCAGGAGTACAGGGCGTGATCGACGAATCCGGTCTCGACTGGACCGTCACCCGTCTGGGATGCCGGGCCGAGTACATGCTCGGAGCGGAACGCCCGCGCTCGGGCGCGGAGGCGGCCGCCGCCTTCGACCCGGAGCTGGACGCCCTGCTCCACCTCTACATGCTGAACCGGGGAATCCTCCTGACCCCGTTCCACATGATGGCCCTGATGTGCCCGGACACCACAGAAAGCGATGTCGATGCCCACACATCGGTGTTGGCCGAAGCCGCTGAAGAACTGACCTGAGAACCGGTCTACCGCGTTGGCGGGCAAAACAGAGCTCAAACAAGCTCTGTGTTTTTGCCCTCTCAAAGACTTCACAGTTCTGAATGAGGCGCCAAATTTCCCCAACTGGAAATTTGGCGGTGGTGCCATGGGGCCGAGCTCAGGTATTGCCCACCCATGCGGAGGACCGATCGTTCAGGCTTCGCCAACCACCGCGGTAGTTCTCTCTTCCAACTGGCCGGCGGCGGCCACTGACCAGAGGATCGATACCCAGGTCAGGGTTGCCACCGCCACGTGGACCCAGACCAGCACCGCCGGCAGTTCGAGCAGCCATTGGGTGATGCCGATCGCGATCTGGAGGCAGATCAGCCCGAAGGCAACCGTGAGCGGCTTGACCGCCCGGTCGTCACCGCCCCTGCGGCGGAGGATGAAGATCACGGCGAGCACGGACAGTGCGAAGATCACGGCCATCGTGGCGTGGCGCTGGGCGATCCACTCGAGGGTGTCGGTGCCCTTGAACTCGAACCGGCGGACGAGTTCCTCGTCGTGGTCGCCGGGGTGGGGTCCGGAGCCGGTGGTGATCGTGCCGAGGAAGATCGTGAACTGGCCGATCGGGATCAGGCAGCGCGTGGCCCAGACGCCGAGCCGGTCGGTCGAGAAGCGGCGCTCGCCGACTTCGTAGCGGGAGCACCAGAACAGGGCAAAGGCTGCGTCGATCAGGATCATCGAGAGCAGGAAGTGGCCGATCACCAGCTCCGGCGGCAAATGGTACTCGACCACGAAGGCGCCGAGTACGGCCTGGCCGATCACGCCGAGCGGCAGCAACCCGCCGAAGAGCGCCAGGTGCCAGCGGTACGGTTTCCGGAAGAAGGCGAGCAGCGATGCCGCGATGACCGCGATCCCGACGAATCCGGTCAGCAGGCGGTTGCCGTACTCGATCACCGCGTTGATCTGGGCCGGAGCGACGTAGCCGCCGTAACACTTGGGCCAGTCGGGGCAGCCGAGGCCGGACGCGGATAGCCGGACCGCCGAGCCGGTCAAGACGATGAGGATCAGGGCGATGAGTGCGACCATCGTCACCTGGGCGTAGCGTTCGGGGGATATCTGGACGCGTTTCAGCATTGCCCGGAATCCTCTTGGTCAGGGCGCCGGAGGGCGCGCGGTTGGTTCGGTACTAAGCGTCGTCGGCGGCGGCCGACGAGATCAGGAACTGGATGAGCTGCTGGAGCTGGTCCTTCGGGATCGTGTCGAAGCGGTCGGGCATCACCGCGTTCTCGTAGCCCGGGGCCTTGGTCGCTGCGGGGTCGAGGATCGCTTCCTCGATCTTTGCCTTGCTCAAGCCGGGAATGACTTCGTCGAGGTTCGGTCCGAGGACACCCGCGGATTCGGCGGCGGCGAGGACATGACAGCTGCCGCAGCCATTGTTCGCGTAGACCTGGGCTCCGGGACCCTCACCGGGCGCCTCGGGCGGCTTGGCGCCTGGCACACCGGCGTAACGGGCGACGTAGGCGGCGATGTCGGCGAGGTCATTGCCTTGGACGAGATTGGCCGGCATCGAGACGGCGGGGAAGTTCGCTTCGGACGGCCGCGGGTCCTCGACCTGCGCCTTGACGATTCCGTTGATCGTGTCTTCGTCCATGCCGACCGCTCGCATCGCCGCGAAAGCAGCGTCGAGATCCGGGCCCTGTTGGCCGACGCTGGCGGCCGCGGCCATCTTGTGGCAGTTGCCGCACTTGGCGTTGAAGAGCTGGCGGCCGCGGTCCTGGAAACTGCCGCTGATCGGCGCCGGGTCATCGGTCCCGCAGCCGGCGAGCACGATCATCGCCAGACCGGCCGTGGCCAGAATCAGGCTGATCTTTGAGGTGAGCTTGGAAACGGTCATGGAGGATGGCGAAGCCCGGCCATTCTATATATCGCGGCGGCTTTCACGGTCTGCCATGATGAGTTAGGCTGGCAACGATCGTCACAAGCGGACATACAACCTTCGGAAAGGGGCCAAATTGCGGGTCAGCGTAGGGATGTCAGAAGTGGTTCTCCGGGTCGGCCCGAGCCACACTCTCCGGGAAGCTGCCACGAGGATGACCGAGCATGGAATCGGGGCGGCGATCGTCGAAGACGAAGAATGGCCCGTTCCCAGGATCCTCACCGAACGAGACATCCTGAAGGCGATCGGCACCGGTCTCGACCCGGACGTCGAGAAGGTTCGCGACCACATGAGCGAGAGCGTGATCACCGCCGCACCCGACTGGAGCATGGAACGGGCGGCGCTGGAGATGTCACGCCGGAAGATCCGCCACTTGGCGATCTACGAGAACGGCGAGATGATCGGCGTCCTCTCGATGCGCGACATCATGCGCGTTTGGACCGAAGAAGGAGCAACGGCCCAGAAGCCTGAGTAGTTCGGGCTGCCGAGGGGCGTGGTCCGGGCATCCCTGTCCAGGATGCGATCTCGGCGGATGTTGTCTTCACTTCGAAGAGCTGCATGGCTCAAGGCTTGACAACTAGGCACCTGGACAGGGATGCCCGAACCACGCCTAAGTCCGAGGCCACCACTTCGCCGCATAGGCCGCCTTTGAGTAGCTGGCATGGACATGGTCAGCTGGTCGAGACATCCAAGCTGGTTTTACTCGCGTGGCCGGATCTTCGACCGAGACCAGAAACACCAACTTGGATGCAGTTATCCAGAGCTCGGCGAGACTCGCACAGGGCGTAACCATCCTTAATTCCGATACGCCCGCCCCCGCGGTAGACCGACCCGGGGTTCGCCCGCCATGGCGGCAGACCGATACCGCGACCCGCGGTAGCCCGAATCAGTCGTGGGTCGGAGCGGAGAAGCTCTCCACGGGCAGTTCGGCCCGGGCGTCGCCCTGTTCGCGGGGCAGGCTGTAGAACGCCCGTGATCCCTTGCGGGTCATGCTGCGGATCGCTCCGATGAAGAAGATGACACCGGCGGCGCCGTAGTACCAGGCCGGGAACAGCCAGTCGCTGGCGAAGAGCCCCGCCAGCATGCCCATCACGCCGAGTGCGAAGAATGCCGGGCCCCAGGACGGTGCCGGGAGCTGGATCGTCTCGGTCGGTTCGATGATCCGGTCGGTGTCATTCATGTCGCGAGGTAGAACGTCGCGAAGAAGAAACTGAGGGCGAAGATGGCGGCGGAAAGACCGCCGATCAGCATTCCGGTCGAGAAATTGGATTTCGATGTCTGGCGATCCATTGGCAGAGTTCTATCAGGCGACGGCGTCGACAGCCATGGCCACGAACAGCAGGGCCAGGTAGGCGAGTGAATAGAGGTAGGTGCGGAGCGTCAGTGCCGCCGTAGGATTGCGCCAGAGCGCGAACGAGAAGCCGAAGAACACCGTCCCCAGGACGATCGCCGAAGCGAGGTAGAACGGACCGAGGAGCCCGGTGCAGTAGGGCCCGACGGTGAATCCGATCATGAAGACGGTGTAGATCAGGATCTGGAGGCGGGTTGCCGCCTCGCCCTTGACCACGGGCAGCATCGGGATCCCGGTGCGCTCGTAATCGTCCTTGATCATGAGGGACAGGGCCCAGAAGTGGGGCGGGGTCCAGAAGAAGACGATCAGGAACGGCCAGAGCGCCTCCCAGCTGAGGGCGCCGGCGGCCGCGGCCCAGCCGACCAGGGGCGGCATCGCTCCGGCACTGCCGCCGATCACGATGTTCTGCGGCGTCAGGGGCTTGAGCCAGAGGGTGTAGAGGAAGACGTATCCGAGCAGGCCGGCCATCGCCAGGCTCGCGGCGAGCAGGTTGACCGTCAGCCAGAGCTGGAAGAAGGCGATGACCCCGAGCGAGATGCCGAAGGCCAGTCCGTGGAGCGGGGCGATCCGGCCGTTGACCAGGGGGCGGGAGTCGGTCCGGGCCATGCGGGCATCGCGATTCCGGTCGATGTAGTGATTGATGGCCCCGGCGCCTCCGGCGGCGAGATAGCCGCCGAGCATCGTCCAGAGAATCAGGGAAAGTGCGGGACCGGACGGGTCGGCCACGTACATGGTGGCCACGGTTGTCAGCAGCAGGAGGCTGATCACCCGGGGTTTGGTCAGGGTGAGGTAGTCGCGGACCAGCGCGACCGCGTCATGGAAAGGGTTGGCGGGGGCTGTGTCTACTGTCTGGGATACGCGGGTAGTCCGCGCACCGGCGCTACCGAGCATGGTTTCAGGCTACCGGCTGCGGCTCGTCGGCCGGGGCGCCGTCTTCGGCGTCGCGGCGGGCGAGAGCATCACGGATATCGCGCATCGGCTGGGTCGAGCGCACGTCGGGCAGAACGTCGAAATTGTGCCCGGGCGGCGGCGAGAGCGCCAGCCATTCGAGCGAGTCGCCGCGCCACGGATCGGGCGGGGCGGCCCCTTCCTCCGACCTGCTCTTGATCAGGTTGCCGACCGAAAGAATCATTCCGACGAACAGGATCAGCGTGCCGAAGGCCGCGATCAGGTTGTAGATGTTGACGTCCTCGGATGCGTAGAAGCGGTACGAGTCGGTCACCTGGCCGGACACGCCTGCCGCGAACAGCGGCAGGAGGGCGATCAGTGCACCGGCGAACATCACGCCGAACGACTTCTTCGCGCGGTCTTCGTTGAGGTAGACACCGGTGATCTTCGGATACCAGTAGCTGACCGCGGCGAGGCCGCCGAAGACGGCGAAACCGATCAGCGCGAAGTGGGTGGCCGCCCAGGCATCATAGGTGTGCTGGAGCTGGGTGCCGACGGCGATCGTCGACTGGGAGATTTCGACGGCCAGTCCGATCGAGGCAAGTGAAAGCGCCCCCAGCGCGTACCGCAGCGGCGCCCGCATGTGGAAATCGCTCGAAGCGACCGTGCTGATCAGGTTGTAGAAGATCAGTCCGAACGGCACGATCAGGGAGATCGCCATGAGCATCCCGAAATACTTCCAGCCGCTCGGCAGCGGGGCGGTGATCATGTTCTGGGTCCAGGCGAGCGTGCCGACCACCGCGATCGCCACCAGCGAGCCGATGACGGCGCGGCGGCCGGGCAGCTCCCGGCGGGTCGCCGTCTGCACGATTTCCGAGATCGCGGCCAGTGTGGTCACCGCGATCGTCATGTAGCTCGCGGTGAAGAAGAGGTAACTCATGTGCTGCCAGAGGAGCGGCGAACCGCCGGAGCCTCCGGCGAAGAACGCGCCGCCGAAGCGGCGGTCGATCATCAGCATCGTCAGGGCGGCCAGCATGACCGGCGCGATCACGACCATCAGCCAGGTCACGATCGCGGCGGCCCAGGTGAAGATCGGCGCGCGGCGCCAGGCCATGCCCGGCGCCCGCAGGTTGTGGAGCGTGGTGAGCAGGTCGATCGAGATGAAAAGCAGGCCGAGCACGACCATGAAGGTCGACGAGATCCAGACGTTGACGCCGTTGTTCGGCGTGAACGCGAGTTCGGACATCGGGGGCAGTGGGTTGATCCCCGCTTCCGGCGGCGTGAAGAGGAAAGCAGCGTAGAGCATGATTCCGCCGAGGAGGAAGAGCCACATTCCGGTCTGGCCGACCCGCGGCAGGGCGGTGCCGCGGCTGCCGATCTGTAGCGGCACCACGTAATAGAGGAGCCCGATGCAGAGAGGAAGGGCGAACAGGAAGATCGCGGTCTCGCCATAGACCGAGAGCAGCCGGTCGAAGGTGACGGCGTTCAGGAAGACGTTCTCGGGAACCGCCAGCTGGGCCCGGACGAGCAGCAGTTCGAGCGCTGCCAGGAACAGCGAGCCGAACGCGGTCGACAGGAGGACCATGCCGATCACCTTGTGATCGGCACTGGTCGCGAGCTGGATCCAGCGGGCGCGCGTGTCGGCGACGGGCCGGTTCGAGACTTCGGGCCTGGTCGGCGGCATCGTGGTCGGGTAGCTGCTCATTGCTTTTCGTCAGGTGCGTTCCCGACGCTCTTGGCGGCGTCGGTGTTGTTGTTGGCGGCTTCCTTGCGGATCTTCTCGGCGTTGGCGGCTTCGGCCCGGTTCCTCTTCTCGACCGTATCCTGCGCGGCCTGGAGGTCTTGATCCAGCACCTTCACGTAGTTCTCGTACTGCTCGGGTGAAACCACACTGACCTCGATCGACATGGTCGAGTAGCCCGGGCCGGAAAAGATCGCGGACCGACCGGTGTGGGTCCCTTCTTCGTCGGCACGGAAGTAGACCCGGTTGGTCTTGCCCGGCACGGCGTCGGCCTTGCCGGTGAGCGAGGGCACGTTCCAGGTGTGGATCACGTCGGTCGACTTGAGCTTGAGTGCGACGGTCACTCCCGCCGGGACGACGACGCGGCGGTAGCTGAAGGCACCGTTCGGGTAATTGAACCGCCAGATCCACTGCTGACCGGTCGCTTCGATCTCCAGCTGGTCCTCGCTGGTCATGCCGGAGACCTTCTCGGTGCTGACCGGGACGACGCGGGACTGGTCCGAGAACACGGTGGCGGTGACGAAGATGGCGAGGGCGACGACGCCGAGCCCGAGACCGACTTTGAGCTGCTTGCCCTTCTTCGCGGGAGCCGGTTCGCCGGTGTGCCGGGTGCGCGGCCGGGCGGCCCGGAGGATCGCCAGGTTGACGGCTACGATGATGACGCCGATGACCACGAAGAGGATCCAGTGGAGCGTGTTCGCCTTTTCGACTCCGGCGGATCCCGCATCGGGGTTGAGCGAGAGTGCCATCGCGGGACCGGCAAGCACTCCGGTTCCGACGAGGAATCCGGCCAGTGCAATGGACAGGGAGACGATTTTTCGCGGGCGAGGCAGCAAGGCCGGGCCATTCTAATCGGAAGAGCCGGACAGGGGGTTTGGCGCCAAGCGTCCCGCCGACCGGTCGTCGCCTAACCTTGTGGGTACCGGATGAGATTGCCGCCCGCATTCAAGCCTCGAATACCCTCTGCCAGAACAGCAGTCCGGCTCAGCGCCGTGAGTGCTCTTGTTGCCGCGGTCGTCGTCCCGCACGTGCGCCGCCAGCTACGCATTCCCGCATCGGTGACGGTCGCGTCGACGGTCGCGGCGCCCCTTGCGATCTCCGTGCTCTGGCCCCGTTCGAAGAAAAGGGATATCGGTCTCTTCTTCGGGCAGATGTGGGCGTTCGCGGTCAGCCACGAGCTCCCGTACGACGATCCCGAGCGCCTGCGGAAACGCCTTCACATCGATTACCCGATCAAGATCGACCGCTGGATCGGCCGGGGGGTCCTGCCCAACGCCCGCCTCCAGCAGGCCCTGCGCGACGGGCCGCACGGAGAGACCGTCACGAGAGTCGCGGCCTGGGCCCACTGGATCTGGTTCATCGAACCCTACGGAATGCTGTTCTGGATTCTCGTACGACGGAACTCGATGTTCCCGCAGTCGGCCCGCCAGATGGCGACCGTGTTCGACATCGGCTGCGCGATCTACTTCCTGGTGCCGACCGCGCCGCCCTGGTGGGCGGCAGAGAACGGGTTCACCACCCGGATCGAGTCGCGCGAACAGCTCGAGGCGGAGGCCGGCGTCGATGTGGACGAAACCGTGAAGCGGGTCATGGTCGAGTTCGGCGAGGACCTGCTGGGCCCGAGCTGGACCCGGATCTTCGGAACCCTGAACGGCAATCCCTGGGCCGCGATGCCGTCGCTCCACTTCGCAACCGCGGTGATGGCGGCGATTCTCGTGACCGACGCCGGCGGCAAGATCGAAGGAGTCGCGGCCTGGGGCTACGCGGTGACTCTGGGCCTCTCGCTCGTCTACCTCGGCGAGCATTACGTGACCGACCTGATCGCCGGGGCCGGGCTTGTCGCCGTCGCCCGGAACGCGGAGCCGCTGGCGCGCCCGCTGGTCCGGCTGATCAACAACCGCCTGCGCCGTCTCGAAGCGATTGCCGGCGGCTAGCATGGGTTCACGCGGGTGACTTCGATAGCTGAAGAACGGGAGACCGAAGTCGCCGGTCCCGAGGAAGACGAAGGCGACGGGCTTCCGGTCGTCTCCACGAGGGCCGCGGTCCAGACTGTCCTGATCATCGCGGTGTTGATCGTCGGGATCTATTTCCTCCTCCCGACGCTGGCCGGCTTCGGGGACGCGATCGGGATGCTCGAGGAAGCGAGTCCGGCCTGGGTGGCCGTCGCGGTCGGCTTCTGCGTCCTTTCGTTCATCACATACATAGCCCTGTTCCGCGCGGTGGTCGGCGGCGAGGCCTTCCCGATCTCGTGGCGCGAGGCCTACGAGATCAACATGGCAGGGTTTGCCGCGACCCTGCTCTTCTCGGCCGGCGGCGCCGGTGGGGTCGTACTCACTTACTGGGCACTCCGGCAGGGCGGCATGGAACGGCGCGACGTCGGCACCCGCATGGTCGCCTTCATCGTCCTCCACTACCTCTTCTACCCGCTCGCGATCGTCGTCTGCGGAGTCCTGCTGCGAACGGGAGTTCTCCACGGGAGCACCGAAGTCTCGCTGACCATCGTGCCGGCCGCGATCGCCGGACTGGTGATGCTGACCGGTCTGACGATCGCCCTGGTGCCCGGGGACATCGAGCGCCGGGTCCGCAACCTGTCGGCCAGGCGCCCCACCGTCAAGCTCCTGGCGAAGCTGGCGACCGTGCCGGCGACGCTGGCCGAAGGGGTCCGGGTCGCGCTGAGGCTGGTCGCCCATCCGACCCGAGCGGGTCTCGCGATCGTCGGCGCGATCGGATTCTGGGCGGCCAACGTCGGCATCCTCTGGGCCTCGTTCAAGGCGTTCGGGATCGCCATCCCCCTCGGCGTCGTCGTCATGGGATTCTTCATCGGCATGGCCGCCAACCTGATCCCGTTCGTCCCGGCCGGAGTCGGGGCGGTCGACGCCGGGATGATCGGCACCTTCGTCCTGTTCGGGTTCCCCGAGTCGGAGGTCTTCGCCGCGGTCCTGATCTACCGCCTGGTCGCATTCTGGCTGCCGATCCCGACCGGGGTCGTCGCCTTCTTCCAGCTACGGAAGACCATCAAGAGGTGGAAGACCGAGGGCCTGCCGGTCGACCGGGCGCCGCAACCCACCCTCATGAAAACCGGGACCTGACCGGAAATGATCGAGTGGTGGCCGGGCCAGGCCCGTGACTTGACCGACGGTCTATGCTTCATTAAGTAAAGTAATGGAACCAGAGAACGGAAAGAGTTCTGAGAATGAGTGGCAACGAGGTTGAGAATCTGATCATCATCGGCGGCGGACCCGCCGGTTACACCGCCGCTCTCTACGCAGCCCGCGCGGAGCTGAACCCACTGGTGTTCGAAGGTTTCCAGTGGGGCGGGCAGCTTCAGAACACGACCGACGTCGAGAACTACCCCGGATTCCCGGAAGGGATCATGGGGCCGGAGATGATGACCAAGTTCCGCGCCCAGGCCGAACGCTTCGGCACGCGTTTCATCTCCGACGATGTCGACCGGGTCGAATTGGGCGACGGGGGCATCCAGAAGGTCTACCTCGGCGACGAGGAGTACCGGGCCAAGTCGGTCATCCTCGCGATGGGGGCGGAGCCCAAGCGCCTCGGGATCCCGGGTGAGATGGAGCTCGCCGGCCGCGGAGTCTCGACCTGCGGCGTCTGCGACGGAGCGTTCTTCAAGGACAAGACCACGATGGTGATCGGCGGTGGCGACACCGCCCTCGAGGACGCGATCTTCATCTCCAAGTTCGCCTCGGACCTGGACCTGGTCCACCGGCGCAACGAGTTCCGGGCCTCGAAGATCATGCAGGAACGAGCCGAGAGCCTCTCCAACATCGACCTCAAGACGCCCTATTCGCCGGAGGAGTTCATCGCCGGCGAAGACGGAGCCCTCGCGACAGTGAGACTCCGGCGGTCGGACACCGGTGAAGTGGAGGATGTCAGCGTGGATGGGGCTTTCGTGGCGATCGGGCACATCCCGCGCTCGGAGATCGTCACCGGCCAGATCGACACCGACGGCGACGGTTACGTCAAGGTCCAGGAGCCGTCGACGAAGACGAACCTGAAGGGCGTTTTCGCGGTGGGCGACCTGGTCGACCGGGTCTACCGCCAGGCGGTCACGGCAGCCGGATCAGGCTGCCGGGGCGCCCTGGACGCGGAGTGGTACCTCCGCGACTTGACCTAGGCTTCGAGGTCTCCTCGATCCGAGCCGCACAGGAACGAGGAATCCAAGTCGACTTCGCTCAATAGAAGTCGAGAATGGTTTCGCTGTGCGACTCGGATTGTCTATTCAGCAGCCAGTGCGGCGGCAAAGGCTTCGGCACTCGCCTTGGTCAGCTCCCCGGGGTCGGTGGGGATCGGCCGGCCGTCGATCGAATCGACGGGTTGAACCTCTCGGGTCGTCGATACGAGGAAAGCTTCGGATGCGTCCATGACGTCGTTGATCTGGAAACGGCCGACTTCGACGTCGAGCGCGGCGATGATCCGGTCGCGGGTGATCGAGTCGAGCACGCCGACCTCGAGCGAGGTCGTGCGCAGCTTGCCGCGAGAGACCCAGAAGAGGGTGGAGGTCGGTGCTTCGAGCACCGACCCGTCCGGCATCACCAGCAGCGCCTCCATCGCGCCGGCTTTCTTCGCGATGCGGGTGGCCTGCATGTTCGCGGCGTAAGAAAGCGACTTGACCCCGTTGAGGACCACGGTCGGTGAATAGGTCACCGTGGCGAGCGAGATCGATGGCGGGTGGTCGAGCAGGTTCTCGAGCGTGACGATCCGCCGGCCGGTCCGGGTGGCGACGATCCGGACAAGGCAGTCGGCACCTTCGGCCCGCTCGAGGAGGCTCAGCGTCTCCGACTCGATCGACGCTCGATCGAGGGTCAGGTCGATCGAGTCGGCCGACCGTTGGAGCCGGTCGAGGTGGTCGGGCAACGCGAACAGGTTCGGCCCGTAGGCGCGAAGGACCTCGAAGACACCGTCCCCACGAAAGGCCCCGTCGTCGGGAAGGGGAAGAACGGCCTCATCGGAAGGGGTGACGACGCCGTCGATGCTGGTCAGCAGGGGTAGGGCCATGACCTGAAGCCTAGGTGAAGGCCTTGATCCTCACCAGGAAGTCGGTGAGGATCCGGGCCGTCGCTCCCCAGATCAGCACCCGGTCCATCTGGAACGTGGGGGTCCGGATCGGGACGCCGCGCCTCACCAGGCGCCGCATCGCGTATGACTCGACCAGTTCCTCGATCCCGAACTCGAGGATCGCCGCAACCTCTGAAGGGTTCGGGACGAAAGGCTCGTCCTCGGACACGTGTCCGACGAAGGGGTGGATCCGGTACGAGGTCACGTAGGTGCCGACCGGGGCGAGCGCGCCGACCACTTCGACCCGGTCGGGACTGATGCTGACCTCTTCATGCGTTTCGCGGAGGGCGGTCCATTCGACGTCCCGGTCACCCTCCTCACTCATGCCACCGGGAAACGAGATCTCCCCGGCGTGATTCTTGAGGTCGGCGTTCCGCTCCGTGAACACCAGCTTCGGGTCGGCCGGCCACCCGGTGATCGGGACCAGGACCGCTGCCACGCGGTTGCCGAACGCATACAGCGCCTGGGCGTCTTCGGCACTCAGCAGCAGTTCGGACAGGTCGGTCGATTCGAAATCCATGGGAGTGGATCATGACCCAGTGGGTAGAGTGCCGCCGATGGTCACCCGATCCGCGTCCGCGGTCTTCATCTCTTTCGCCCTGATGCCCGGGCTCGTTGTCTCCAACGCGGCGGCCGTCCCGAGCGGTACCTACACGGGCCATACGAAGGGTGGGCTCGACATCAAGGTCAAGGTAGGGAACAAACGCATAACGAAGTTCGGGTCGTCGGTCTACGCCTCGTGCTACGCCGGCAACCACTTCATCACGTTCGCCTTCCCGCCCGCCGGCCAGAAGGGGCGGAGCATCAGGATCAAGGGTGACGGCTCGTTCAAGGTCGTCTTCAAGGCCGTTCCACGCGTCAGCCTGAATGACGACAGGCGGACCCTGAAGGGAAGGTTCGGGGGTGGCAGGGTCAGCGGCTCGATGAGGGTAGAAGGGCTCTGCTCGGCCCACACCACGTTCAGGGCCCGCAAGCAGACCGGTGGACCTCCGCGGACCGATCCGCGAAGTCCCGGATTTCCCGGTTCCGGGAACCCTGTTCCGGGACATCACGCCGCTGCTGCCCGAGCTGGGCGGCCAGGCCGTGGGCTGTGCGTTCCTGATCGAGCTGTCCGGGCCGAGAGGCCGCAACTGCCTGGCAGGCCGTCAGGTCCACTCGCTCGTCACTTACAGCTGAACCGCCGGCAGATCAAATGATCACGGGCACGGTGCCACCGTCGACGCCCCAGGCGGCGCCGGACACGAACGAGGCGCGGTCCGAGCAGAGGAAGACGATCGCCGAGGCGATCTCCCCGGGCGTGGCCAGGCGGCCGATCGGCCGTTTCGAACCGACCTCTTCGCGTGCCGCCTCGCGGTGCCCGGCGCTCGAATGCTCCTTCGCCTGGTCGAGCAGCCCGCCCGCCTCCATCCAGAGCTCGGACGCGGTCGGGCCGGGGCAGACCGCGTTCACCAGCACGCCCTTCGAGGCGTACTTGTCGGCGTAGAGCTTGGACAGCGAGAGCATCGCGGCCTTGCCCACCGAGTAGTCGGGCATCTGGGCCGAGGGTCGCTTGCCGGCTGTCGAGGAGACGTTCACGACCCGTCCCCAGCCGCGTTCGACCATCGGCGGGATCGCTGCCTTCATCAGGTGGTGGGGTGCCATGACGCTCAGCTCGAACTGTGCCCGGAAGTCTTCGTCGGGCGCGTCCTCGAGATCACGCCACGCCGACGCGCCGGCGTTGTTTACCAGTACGTCGAGCCGGCCGAACTCCTGGGTCGCCGCCGCGGCCACGTGCTCGCCGGAATGCTCTTCGGTGATGTCGATCACCACCACCTTGGCTTCGCCGCCTTCGGCCCTCACGACCTCCTGCATCGCCGCGAGCTGGTCGGGGTTGCGGGAGATCATCAGGACCTTGGCCCCTTCCGCACAGAGCTGGCGGGTCGTTTCGAGCCCGATGCCGGAGCTGGCTCCGGTCACGGCGCAGACCCGGTTCTCGAGCCCGAGGTTCATGCCTTCTTCACCCGCACTTCGGTCGCCCCGGCAAGGACCTTGTGGACCGGGCACTTGGCGGCGATGGTCAACAGCTTTGCCGCCTGTTCCTGGTCGAACCGTTCGGGGATGCCCACGGTCACGTCGAAGAAGCCAGGCACGGGTCCGTCGTATGTCGTGTCGACCGAGACCGAGAGGCCTTCGAGGTCCCAGCCCTTGCGGTCGGCGTAGACCCGGAGCGTTCCGACGGTGCAGGCAGCCAGTGCGGCACTCACGCCTTCCGTCGAGGTCGCGGCCGAGCCCGTTCCGCCGGCCGACTCGCCGAGGTCGAAAGTCAGCGAATGGCCGCTCGAGAGCTCCACCTTCATCGGTGTCGTGGAACCGGAAGTGACAACAGCGCGGCTCACTTCGGCTTACGGCGCCCTTCGAACAGCTCGGGGTCCTCGAGGTCGGCGAACCGCGCCATCGCGAAACACAGGTCGGACGAGCGGTTGAGGAAGCGCAGGATCTCGGCCGAGGCGAGCTCTCCGTCGAGCTGGATCTTCACGACCTTCCGCTCGGCGCGGCGGATGATGGTCCGGGCCACATCGAGCTGGGCCGAAAGCGCATTGCCGCCCGGGATCACGAACTGCGGAGGCAGCTCGACCCGAGACATGTACCTGTCGATTTCGGGGTCGAGCGCGTCGGTCATGTCGACGGTGATGCGGCTGATGCCGTCCTCGAGCCGGTCGGCGGCTTCGGGCGCGGTTGCCAGCTCAGCGCCGGCGACGAACAGCTCGTTCTGCAGGGCGAGGATGTCGTCGTGGAGCTCGCGCCGGTCATCGCCGCAGAGCGCACGGGCCACCCCGAGTGCGGAACAGGCCTCGTCGAGGGTTCCGTAGGCATCCGTGCGGGTGCCGGACTTCTCGACCCGGCCGCCGTACCAGAGCCCGGTGGTGCCGTCGTCGCCCTTCTTCGTATAGATCTTGACGATGCGTCGATTCTAGTGGTTGTGTCTGTGCGCACGGCTAGGATCGCCCTGATGATCCGTGGCCGCCTCAAGCGTCAGCACCATTCTCCGGGCGGGCCCGAGGCACCCCGCCAGGAAGTCGAGATCGAGCCCGGCGAGCTGACCGGGATCTTCAAGGTGCCGGACTGGCTGCGCGACATCGGCATTACCGCGTGGCTCCTGCTCGGGATCGCCCTGCTTCTGGGGGCAGCGGTTTGGCTCGCTTCGCTGACCCAGGTCATCGTGATCCCCGTGCTGGTCGCGGCGATCATCGCGACCGTGGCGTCGCCGCTGGTCAACTGGATGAACCGCTTCGACGTTCCTCGCGGTGTCGGGGCGACCCTGGTCCTCCTACTGATCGTCCTGATCGGGATGGGGATGGGTGCCGCGATCGTCCTCGGCATCGTGGGCGAGGCCTCGAACATCGGCCACGAACTGAACTCCGCCAAGGACCAGATCGGCGGCTATCTCAACGACGTCGGCCTGAACTCTTCGAGCACCGAAGACGTGAAAAAGAACCTGGATTCCGGCGCCGGCAGTGCCGTCGCGAGTCTCCTCACCGGGATCGCGGCCGGGATCAAGGGGTTCTCGTCGCTCGTCTTCTTCCTGGCGATGACCACGCTCAGCACCTTCTTCCTGCTGAAGGACGGACGGACCATGCGGACCTGGGCCGAACGGCACAGCGGCCTGCCGCTGCCGGTCACCCAGATCATCACGCAGCGCGCGGTCGGCTCTCTCCGCGGCTACTTCCTCGGCACGACCATCGTCGCGGCCTTCAGCGCGGTGGTCGTCGGCATCGGCTCGCTGATCATCGGCGTGCCGTACGTGGTCGCGATCGTCGGCGTGACCTTCATCGCCGGGTACATTCCGTACCTCGGGGCCTGGACGGCCGGCATCTTCACGGTGCTGGTCGCCCTCGGCAGCGGTGGCGCCGATGCCGCGGCGGGCATGATCGTGCTCCAGCTCCTGGCGAACGGCCTGCTCCAGCAGATGATCCAGCCCTTCGCGATGGGCACCGCGCTCGGCATCCACCCGCTGGTCGTACTCGTGGTGACCATCGCCGGTGGTGCCCTGTTCGGGGCGATGGGCCTGATCCTCGCCGCCCCGGTGGT
Source organism: uncultured Solirubrobacterales bacterium (assembly GCA_963695885.1). Classification (GTDB taxonomy): domain Bacteria; phylum Actinomycetota; class Thermoleophilia; order Solirubrobacterales; family 70-9; genus 67-14. The sequence goes on from CAVOIH010000011.1 coordinate 55,651, forward strand.
CGCGGCCATCGTCCGGATCAGCGGCGACCTCGCCAGGGCGAAGGCCGAAGGAGTCGCCGAGGAAGAAGCAGCCGCGGCGGCCGCGGCCGGTCCCTAGCTCAGCGGGTTGAAGGCCATCCCCGAGAGCAGCTTCGGATAGAAGTAGGTCAACTTTGGCGGCATCGTTTCGCCGGCCGCGGCGACCGAGCGGACCTGTTCGATCGGTGTTGCCCGCAGGATGAACGCCGCCTGGTAATCGCCGCCCGAGACCGAGTCGAGGGCGCTTTCGATCGACCTTGCGTAGCCGATGCCGCGCTTGGCTTCGACGTCTTCCTCGGACAGTCCGAGGATGTTCTGGAGCACGACCTTCTCGAGGATCGCCGCGTCGAGGTGGCGGTAGGCCTCCGAGCGGCCCTCCATCAGCTGGTCGAGCGCCAGCGGATCCTTCAGCCGCAGCCTGAGGCACCGGCCGGCGGTCTGGTCGACGAAGCCGAAGCAGCCGATTCCCTCCATGCCCTCGGGGTCGAGCCGGTCGAGGCCGGTCGCCTCGATGTCGAAGGCCTCGGAGACACCGTTCGTCAGGTGGTCCTGGATGTCGGGGTTGCCGGCGAGGCCGGAGAGCAGGCGGTGGGTCGGGAAGACCGTGAGCCCCGGGTCGTCGAGGCCGGTCAGGGCCATCAGCGTGAAGCGCTGGGCGCCTTCGCCGGGGACCTCGGCCATGTAGGTGCGCGCCGTCTCGTACCGGTGGTGGCCGTCGGCGATCAGGAGTTCGGCATCGGCCAGAACCTCGGTCACCGCGGCGTGCACGGCCGGGTCCTTCACCGGCCAGAGGCGGTGGGTCGTGCCCTCGTCGTCGGTGACTTCGGCCCACGGCTCGGTCTCCGTCTGGGCGGCGACCTGCGGCCAGGCGTCCTTCGAGGTGAGCGAGAAGATCGGCGAGAGGTTGTACCGGGTGGCGCGGGTCAGCTCGAGGCGGTCCTGCTTCGGGCCGGGCTGGGTCCGTTCGTGTGGCCGGATCTGCCCCGGCCCGTAGTCGGTCACGCGCACGCGGGCGAGGATGCCGTTGCGGGTGTGGGTGGTGCCGTCCGGCGCCTCGTACTCCTGGGTCAGCGCCCAGATCGTCGGGTCCCTGTCCTGGGAGAGCACTCCGCTGAGCACCCATTCCTCGAGCGTGTCGGCCGCGTGCTGGTACGGATCCGAACCCTCGCCACTCGCCCGCGGCAGGTCGATCTCGACCACGTTGAAAGGCGAATGCCGGAGGAGCTTCCGCCTTTCCTCCCGGTCGATCACGTCGTAGGGCGGGGCGGTGACGGCGCCGAGCGAATTCACCGCCGCCAGGTTGTAGTGCAGGGCGGGGAAGGGTCGGACGTCGGCCATGGCCCAAACCTACAGGTAGGATCACGGCTCATGGGCGAGCGAGATGACGACTCCGGGCGAGCACTGCCGTACGCCCTGATCGGTGCCGGCCCCGCGGGACTCGCGGGTGCCCGGAACCTCGCCCGCCGCGGGATTCATTTCGTCGGCTTCGACGTCGGCCCCGGGGTCGGCGGGCTGTGGGACATCGACAGCCCGAAGAGCACGATGTACGAGTCGGCGCACCTGATCTCCTCGAAGGGCACGACCGCCTACGACGAGTTCCCGATGCGGGAGGAAGTCGCCGACTACCCGAGCCACCGGGACATGAAGACGTACTTCAACGACTACGCCGACACCTTCGACTTGAAGAAGCACTACCGCTTCGAGACCGAGGTCATCCGGACCGAGCCGGAGGGCGACGGCTGGCAGGTCACGACCCGCGGCCCGGACGGCGAGAAGACGGAGAGTTTCGCCGGGCTGATCATCGCCAACGGGCTGCTGTCGAACCCGAATATCCCCGAGTTCGAAGGAGAGTTCGACGGCGAGCTGCTCCACACGAGCGTCTACAGGGACCCCGAGATCTTCAAGGGCAAGCGGGTCCTGATCATCGGCGGCGGCAATTCCGGCTGCGACATCGCGGTCAACGCGGTCCACTACGCGAAGTCGGTCGACATGAGCCTGAGGAGCGGTTACTGGTTCTTTCCGAAGTACATCCTCGGGAAGCCTTCCGACACGCTGAACGAAGGCAGGCCGCTGCCCGCCTGGATCAAGACGAGGGTAGACGGACGGGTCATCCGCCTGATCACGGGCAACCCGGCGCGGCTCGGCTTTCCCGAACCGGAGGGCCGGATCTACGAGACCCACCCGGTCCTGAACACACTCGTGCTCTACTACGCCGGCCATGGCGACATCAAGGTGAGGAAGGACATCGACCGGTTCGACGGGTCAGAGGTGAAGTTCATCGACGGGACCAGCCAGGAATACGACATGGTCATGCTGGCCACCGGATACAAGCTCGACTACGGATTCATCGATCCCGGGCACCTGAACTGGCAGGGCAACCACCCCGAGCTCTACCTGAACATCTTCACCCCGAAGTACCGGAACCTATTCGTCCTGGGGATGGTCGAGGCGACGGGGCTCGGCTGGCAGGGCCGCTACAACCAGGCGATCCTCGTGGCCGAATTCATCAAGGCCCAGCAGGACGATCCCCGGCTGGCCGACGAGATGTGGCGACGCGTGAACGGGCCCAAGCCCGACCTGTTCGCCGGTTACAACTACCGCCAGATGGACCGGCTTCCGTATTACGTGAACAAGGACGCCTACCGCGAGCAGATCCAGAAGCACCTGGAGATCTTCTCTGCGTCCGTCTGATGCATTGCCGAGGCGGTGAGCACAGATGATGCTGCCGATCGCCGACATCGACGACGTCACGATCAACTTCAGCGATTCGTCGCTGATCATCCTCAACGTCGTGTTGGCGATCGTGATGCTCGGCATCGCGATGGATACGAGGGCTTCCGACTTCAAAGAAGTCCGGAGGATGCCGAGAGCGATGGCGGTCGGCATCGCCGCCCAGTTCATCCTCCTGCCCGCGATCACCTTCTGCCTGACCCTCCTGCTCGGCGTCCGCGGGTCGATCGCGATGGGGATGATCCTCGTCGCCTCCTGCCCGCCCGGTGGCACCTCGAACATCCTCACCTACCGGTCGCGCGGCAACGTCGCGCTCTCGGTCTCGATGACCGGGATCTCGAGCCTGATCGCGATCTTCCTGATGCCGCTGAACGTCGCCTTCTGGGGCGGGCTGCAGCCGGAGGCCTCGAAGATCCTCGAGGACGTCGACCTGAGTGCGCTCGAGATGCTGGTCCACGTGGTGCTGGTGATCGGTGTGCCGTTCATCATCGGGCTGACGATCGCCGAGAAGAAGCCGGAGTTCACCGCGAAGGTTCAGCCGTGGGTCAAGCGGTTCAGCCTGTGGGCGCTGGTCGGTTTCATCGTGGCTTCGCTCGCCAGCAACATCAGCATTTTCTGGGACTACATCCCGATCGTCTTCATCGTGGTCTTCCTCCACGACACCCTCGCTTTGGCCCTCGGCTACGGCATCGCCTCGTCCTTCAAGCTGGACGAATACAACCGGCGGGCGATCACCTTCGAGGTGGGCGTGCGGTACGCGGGCCTCGGCCTCGGGATGGTCTTCACGTTCTTCGACGGCATCGGCGGCATGGCACTCGTCGCCGGCTGGTGGGGCATCTGGGACCTGATCGCGGGACTCGGCCTCTCGAGTTGGTGGGCCCGGCGGCCGACCGGCCGCGAGGGCGGTCCCGAGCCCCCGGCCTACTAGGGTGGCGGAATGAAACGGGTCTACGTGACGGGCGGGAACGGGTTCCTCGGTCATTCGGTCGTGAAGGGCCTGGCCAGGGCCTGGGACGAGGTCGACTACGTGGTCAGCGCCGACCTGCGCGATCCCGCGCCTGAGCATGAGGTCGAAGGAGTGATCTACCTGACGGCGGACGTCACCGACGCCAAGGTCATCTCTGACCAGATCCTCGACAACGAGATCGACACCGTGGTCCACCTCGCTTCGATCGTCAACCCGGGCGAGGACACGACCACCGAGCAGGAGTACGCGGTCAACGTGACCGGTACGAAGAACGTGCTCGAGGCCTGCGTGCGGCACGGGGTGAAGCGGATCGTCGTGTCCTCCAGCGGGGCGGCGTACGGCTACCACGCGGACAACCCCCCCTGGCTCAAGGAGACCGACCCGGTGCGCGGAACCGAGACCTTCCCGTACAGCCTCCACAAGCGGCTGGTCGAGGAGATGCTGGCCGGGTACCGGGAGAGCGACCCGTACCTGGAGCAGGTGATCCTCCGCATCGGCACGATCCTCGGGCGTTCGGTCGACAACCAGATCACCGACCTTTTCAAGTCGAAGCGCCTGCTGAAGATCCGCGGGTCGGAGACACCGTTCGTCTTCATCTGGGACCAGGACGTGGTCGCGATCATTCTGAAGGCCGTACTCGGTGAGAAGACCGGGATCTACAACGTCGCCGGAGACGGGGCGATGACGGTCGACGAAATTGCGAAGGAGATGGGGAAGGGCACTCTGCCGATCCCGGTGAGCGTGCTGAAGGCCGGCCTGTCGGTGGGTCAAAAGCTCGGCCGGACGCCCCACGGACCGGACCAGACCGACTTCCTCCAGTACCGCCCGGTGTTGGACAACGCGAAGCTCAAATCAGAGTTCGGTTACACCCCGGAGTACACGACCCGCCAGGCCTTCAAGGCCTGGCAGGCAGCCAACGGCCTCTGAGCCAAAACGCCGCGATTGACAGATCTGGAGAAGAGCGATTGGGAATAGACTCGCCCGGTGTCACGGGGCGTGGCGCAGCCTGGTAGCGCATTCCGTTTGGGTCGGAAAGGCCGCTGGTTCGAATCCAGTCGCCCCGATTGAGCACTGTTTCAACAGTAGTGGATAGCGATGGACAGTCCATCAAGGCTGGAGAGGACAAGGGCGGACAGTGGCGCTCACCAAAAATCCGACTCTCGGCCACCGACGGCCGTGCGCATGGCATCTCAGGCCACGACGGGAACTCCGGTGCTTGCTGTCATGCCCGTTGCGCCCATTGCGTGAAGGCCTCCGTCCACATGAATGATCTCTCCGGAGATCGCCCTCGAAAGGTCGGACAGGAGGAAGCAGACGGTGTCGGCCACCGGGTAAGGGTCATCCACTTCCCAGCCCAGGGGCGCACCCTGTTCCCAGAGGTCCTTCAGGTCACTGAACCCGGGAACGCCGCTCGCCGCCGCGGTGCTGATCGGTCCGGCCGAGACGAGGTTGGCCCGGTGACCCTCCGGGCCCAGGTCGCGGGCGACGTAACGACTCGTCAACTCGAGGGCCGCCTTCGCCACGCCCATCCAGTCGTAGGATGGCCAGGCGACCGACGCATCGAAGTCGAGTCCGACCAGGCTGCCCCCGGCCGCGCCGCTGCCGGCGGGGCTCTCGGCGCGGCGACCTCCCATACCGGTGCTGCCCATCACCGGTGACAGCGCCTCGGCAAGCGCCTTGAATGAATACGCGCTCGTTTCGAATGCCTGACCGGCACTCGATCTCGGAGCCGACATGAAGTTCCCGCCCAGGGCATCGGCCGGAGCGTGGGCGATGGCGTGGAGGGCGCCGTCGATTCCGTCCCAGCGTCGTTCGATCGCGCGGGGAAGTGCCGCCAGGTCGTCATCGTTGTTGATGTCCAGCTCGATCACCTCAACGGGATTCGGCAACCGTGATGCCGCTCGCGCGGTCATCCTGCGGACTCGGCCGAAGCTGGTCAGAATGACTTCGGCGCCCAGTATCTGTGCCCGCTCGGCGACCGCGAACGCAATGCTTCGGCGGTTGACCACACCGGTAATCAGGATCCTCTTGCCGGAGAGCATCAGAGGTAGACGGGCTCGGGCTCGGACTGCTGCGAATCAGCGGCGCTCGTCGCTTCCTCCGGAGAGTCAGACGCTTCGTCAACCGAGGTCCGTCGCCATACGATCTCGGCGATGGCGCGAACCACGAGCTGGTCCCGCTGGTTGACCACCTTCCAGAGCAGTTTGACCAGGCCGGTCTGGTCGCCGAGATCCTTCGTCTCCAGTACCTTGCCGGCGAGGTGGATGGTGTCACCGATGTGGACTGGCTTCTTGAAGACGACACGTTCGAAGCCGCGGAGCGCAACGACTCTCTCCGGGTCGATCGGAGCCAGGCCGACTGAATACGACAGCAGGAGCATGCCGTGGGCAACCCGGCTGCCGAACTGTGAGTTCGACGCCCACTCGGCATCGGTGTGGAGGGGGTGGTGGTCGCCGGTCAGGCCGGCAAAGGCCGTGAGGTCCGACTCGGTCACCGTCCGTCCGTAGGTGTGGAATTCGAGGTCGGGGCCGAGGTCTTCGAATCCCGATGTGAAGATTTCAGTCATACGCTTTCGATCGCCTTTCTGAGTTCGGTTGCCGCCTGCCGGTGGCCGGCGGCCGAAGGGTGGAGGCCGTCAGGTTCGTAGTTCGATGGGTCCTGAATCGCCGGATGGTCCGCTACGTCAAGGCACGGAACAGCGCGGCTCGCGGCGACAAGCCGGATCGCCCGGTTCAGCTCGATCATCCCCGCGGTCATCCGCGCCTGGGTGCGCGGTCCGACACCAGTGAGCCGCCATCCCTCCGGGTAGGTAGAGGTCAGGACAACTGCGTCCGGCAGCCCCGAGTGCAGGCGGTCCAGCATCGATGTGAACCGGATCCCGAAACCCTGGATGTCAGGCCTCGGGCTGAGGATGACGTCGTTGGCGCCGCAGATGAGGGTGACCAGGTCGGCCCGGAACTCGATCGCCTGCTCGACCTGGCCGTCCACATCGCTGCTGCTGGCCCCGTCACGGGCAAGGTTCAGGTACCTGAGGCGCGGACTGGCCGCCCTGAGGTCGTCGGCGATGAGGTCGGGCCACCTCTCCCGCGGATCACAACCGTTGCCGGCCGTGAAGCTGTCCCCGAGTGCCAGCGAAGGAGGAGATCACAGTCGACCTGCCAGTGAATCGAGCGCCCAGGAGAGTGAATCCCTTGTTTGCGCCGGGTCGATCACCTCGTTCACGAAACCGCTCGCCGCGGCGGCGGTGGCGGTCAGGTGCCGTTCGGTGTACTGGCCCTCGAGCCTGTCCCGGTCGGCGGGACTGGCACCTTCGATCTCCCGGCGGTTGACGATGCCGATCGCCTGGTTCGCGGCCATGATCCCGATCTCCGCATCGGGCCAGGCGAAGACCATGTCCGCGCCGAGCTCGCGCGAATTCATGGTGATGGCGGCACCACCGAATGCCTTGCGCATGACTACCGTCAGCTTCGGGACGGTCGCTCCGGCGAATGCCCGGAGCAGGGAAGCGCCGTGCCGGATCACGCCGGCCTTTTCCTGTCTCAGGCCCGGCATGAAGCCGGGGGTATCGACCAGGACGAGGAGGGGAAGTCCGTAGCGATCGCAGTCGTTGATGAAGACCGCAGACTTCTCCGCTGCTTCTGCGTCGATCACTCCGCCAAAGCGGCGCGGCTGGTTTGCCACCACGGCGACCGGTCTGCCGCGAAGCCGGCCCATGCCCGTGTACATGCCGGACCCCCAGCGGCCGTAGACCTCGACCTCGCTGTCCCGGTCGATGATCGCGCCGACTGTCTTTCGCACGTCGTAGGTCTTCCGGGGTTTGGAGGGAACCGTCGTGCCGGGATCGGAAACAGCGGGAGGTGCTTCTTCGAGCCTCCGGACCGCAGTTCCGAAACGGCTGGGGAGGAGGGAGAGGAGATTCCGGACCTCTTCGATTGCCGAGTCCTCGTCCTCGGTGACGATCTGGCAGACCCCGTTCGACCCGTGAACGGCCGGTCCGCCGAGGTCTTCCATGGTCACCTGTTCGCCGACCGCCTCGGCAACGACGCGCGGTCCGGTGAGGAAGAGGCGGGCGTTCCGGGTCATCAGGACAAAGTCGGTCAGAGCCGGCGCGTAGGCACCGCCGCCGGCCGAAACGCCGCCGATCACACTGATCTGGGGGACCCTGCCGGACAAGCGGACGCTCGCCCGGAAGATCTTTCCGAAGCCGGCGAGAGCGGCGTGGCCCTCCTGCAGGCGGGCGCCACCTGACTCGATGAAGCCGACCACCGGCGCGCCTGCCTCGCCGGCCAGTTCGAGGGTGCGGACGATCGTTTCCGCATGGGTCTCGCCGAGTGACCCGCCCAGGAAGTCGGGTTCCTGGCAGTAACAGAACACGGGGCAGCCTCCGACCCGACCGGCCCCGGCGATGACGCCGTCACCTGGTCGTGCCTTGTCGCCCAGCCCGTCGGAGAGAACGGCTGAGCGGATCGGCCGGAAGCCGCCCCGGTCGCAGAGACTCTCCAGCCGTTCCCTCGGGGAGCGCCTGGAGGAGGGTGTCTCTGTCATCACCGCGACGGGGCTGGTCATGTCGCGGCGAAACACAGGACGGCGTTGTGACCGCCGAACCCGAAGGAGTTGGAGATCGCGTACCGCTGTCCATCACCGGTGGGTTCCGGAATGGCGAGGTTGCGATTGCGGTCAGGGACATAATCCAGGTCGAGCCCCTCTTCCGCCTGCTCCCAGCCAACGGTGGGCGGGGCGATCCCGCGCTTCAGGGCCGCGACGGTCGCAACCGCGTTGACGGCTCCCGCAGCTCCCATCAGGTGGCCGATCACCGACTTCGTGGAACTGACCGGGATCCTCGATGCCGATGACCCGAGGGCGAGCTTGAGGGCGTCGGTCTCGGAGCGGTCGTTGAGCGGGGTGGAGGTGCCGTGCGCGTTCACGTAGTCAAGGTCTTCCGGCTTCAGCCTGGCATCTTCCAGCGCCATGCCGATCGCCCGGGCCGACTGGGTCCCGGCGGGATCCGGCGCGGTGAGGTGATGTGCGTCGCAGCTCGCCCCGTATCCGACGATCTCACCGAGGACTTCGGCTCCGCGGCTCATGGCGGCATCGAAATCCTCGAGAACGAGGATACCGGCACCTTCGCCCATCACGAAACCGTCCCGGCGGGCATCGAACGGCCTGGAGACACCGCTAGGAGAAGTCGCGCCCATGGAGGCGAACGCGGCCTTCGCGATTCCCGCCATCGCCGACTCCGAACCGCCCGTGACGACAGCGTCGGCCTGGCCGGACTGGATGAGACGGGTCGCGGCCCCGATCGCGTGGGCACCGGCTGCGCAGGCCGACACGACTCCGTACACCTCGCCCCGCAGGGCGAACCTCATGGCCGTCGCCGCAGCCGCGGCGTTGCCCATCATCAGCGGCACAGCAAGCGGAGAGACCGATTTGGCACCCTTCTCGCGCATCACGGCTCCCTGCTCCTCGAGTGAGCCGATGCCACCGATCCCGGTGCCGATGATGCAACCGATCCGCTCGGAGGCGTATGGCAGTTCGCGGTCCCAGCCGGCATGGCGAAGGGCCTCGTCGGCCGAGACCACGGCCAACTGGGTGAACCGGTCGGCCCGCCGGGATTCCTTGCGGCTCAGGAAGTCGAGTGGTTCGAACTCATCACAGGCCGCAACGCCATCCTTGATCCCGCTCCGGCCTTCGCACCACCGGTCGATCAGGGTGCCGGCACCCACGCCGAGTGGCGTGACCGCCCCGGTGCCCGTGATGACGACCCGGCCACTCATGATGCCTTCGCCACCACCAGGTCGATGACGTCTCCGACCGTCTTGACGTTCTGAAGGTCGTCCCCGACCACTTCAACTCCGAACTCGTCTTCGATGATCTGGGCCAGTTCGACGAGGTCGAGCGAATCGACATCGAGCAGTTCGAACTTCGCGTCGCGGGTGATGTTCTCCCGTTCAGCTCCGATCTCGACGAGACCGTCGAAGATCACTTTTTCGGCTGATTCCGGGCTTGCTTTCGTTGGCATGGTTCTCCTTCTATTCCTTGTTTGTCAGGCACTGAGTCCGCCATCGACGGTCAAAGTCGTGCCGGTCACGTATGAGGCTTCGTCGGATGCGAGGAAGCCGATGCAGGCCGCGATCTCGTCAACGGTTCCGGCCCGGCGGGCGGGAATGCCGTCCGAGAAGGCTTCCTGAGCAATGTCGGCGGTCAACGCGGTTTCGACGAATCCGGGAGCGACCGCGTTGACGGTCACGCCGCGCCGGGCGACCTCTACCGCGATGGTCCTGGTCATTCCGATCAGGCCTGCCTTCGAGGCGGCATAGTTCGCCTGTCCGGCGTTCGCCCGGGGTCCTACGATCGAGGCGACGTTGATGATCCGGCCGAAACGCGCCCGGAGCATCGGCTTCATGGTGCGGCGACAAAGCCGGAAGGCGGCATTGAGGTTCGTTTCGATCACGCCGTCCCACATCTCGTCGTCAAGCTGGGCGGCGAGACCATCGGAGCGGTGTCCGGCGTTGTTGACCAGCACGAGGACCGGTCCAAAGCTTTCTTCGGCTTCTTCAATGAGCCGGATCGCACCTTCGGGGGTCGAGATGTCGGCACCCACGGCAACCGCCTCGCCGCCGCCCGACCGGATCCTGTCCACGACCTCCCCGGCACCTTCCGGGTCCGAACGAAAGTGAACGACGACAGGCCTGCCCCGAGCGCCGATCAACCTGGCGGCCGCGGCACCGATGCCTCCGGAAGCCCCGGTGACCAGAGCCGCCCCTTCTGCCTTCAGCACGGTTCACCGTCGCCCCAGCGGACCACTGTTCCTCCCCAGGTGAGGCCGCCGCCGAAGACTCCGATGAGCACCGCGTCCCCGGGGGAAAGACGTCCCTGCGACCGGGCTTCGCTGAGGGCGATCGGGATCGATCCGGCCGACGTGTTCCCGTAGCTGGCCACGCAGTCGATTACACGATCGCCATCCAGGCCGAGCTTCTGGCCCACTGCTTCGATGATCCTGGTGTTCGCCTGGTGATAGGCAAAGAGGTCGATGTCGCCGAGGGTCATCCCGGCGGACTCGACCGCGGCAATCGTCACTTCCTGAAGGCGTTCGACCGCGTGCCTGAAAGTGTCGTGTCCTTTCATCCGGATGATCCCTTCGATCCGGCTGGCTTCGACCAGATGGCCGAACTGCCCGTCGCTCGCCAGCAGGACCGGGCCGACCCGGCTTTCTCCTTCGCAGGCGCTGACAACCACGGCGCCACCGCCGTCGGCGAAGATACCGGCGGTTCCCCGGTCATCCATGTCGATCATCCGATGCATCAGGTCGACGCCGATGACCAGCACGTTCTCCGCTCTTCCCGCCTCGATCTGGCCCGTGGCCATCGAGAGCCCGGACAGGAACCCCGAACAGGCGGCGTTTATGTCCATTGCTGCCGCGTTGTTGGTGCCGAGCCGGCCGGCGACCACCGGTGCTGCCGCGGGGCAGAGCATTTCGCTGCTCGCCGTGGCGACCAGGACCAGATCGATGTCGGTGGCCTCGAGGCCGGCATCAATGAGCGCCCTTTCGCCGGCCATGACCGCGTAGTCAACGAGGGTCTCGCCCTCGGCCGCGACGCGGCGCTCGACGACACCGGTCCGGGCGGTGATCCACTCGGGGGTCACGCCGAGCCGGTCAGCGATCGGCTGGTTCGGCTTGATGGTTTCCGGAAGGGCGACGCTCAACCCGTTGACCGCGGCTCCGGTGAGAGGGGCCGGACCATTCGGGCTGGCGAGGCCGACCGGTGAGCGTTCGGTATCACTCATGGGACGCGGCTCCCGCCGTGAGGGGTCCCGCTTCCACACCGGGGAGGGTCTGGCGGACGAGGTTGGTCAGCACGTCGCCCGGACCCGACTCGAAGAAGCGGCCGACGCCACGGTCTCTCAAGGAGATGACGGTCTCCCGCCAGCGGACGGGCCGGGTCAGGGCTGAAAGGAGGCCGGCCCGAATGTCGCCCAACGGAAGTGCGGTCACGGAAGAAAGCAGGGTGGTATGTGGTTCGGAGACGTGGACTCCGTCGAGCGCCGCAGAGAAAGCGGGGACCGCCGCGACCATCGCCGGCGAATGGAAGGCACCAGCCACCGGAAGCCGCACGGTCTTGATGCCCGCTTCGCGGAACTTGCGCCTTGCCTCCGAGATCGAATCGGAAGGCCCCGACAGGATGACCTGACCGGGGGCGTTGTCGTTGGCGACCGTGAGACCCGCCGATGCCGCGAGTGTTGCGGTTCCGCCGGTGTTGCCGAGCACGGCCAGCATCCCGCCGGGGTCGGATTCGGCCGCCTCCTGCATCGCTTCCCCCCTCGCGACGGCAAGACCGAGACCGTCGACGGGGGTGATCGCTCCTGCGGCAGCAGCCGCGGCGAGCTCCCCGAGCGAATGCCCCACGATGAAGTCCGCGCTGGGGGACCCGGCCGCTTTCCATCCCGCGATCGACGCGCAGTAGAGGGCGGGCTGCTGGTACGCGGTGCCGTTCTTGATGTGGTCGAAGGGGTCGACCCCCATCCGCTCGATCGCGAAGTCGAGGAGCTCGGGGCAGTGGACGCTGACGGCATCCCGCATGCCGTCTCGCTGGCTGCCCTGGCCGGGAAAGATGATCGCTGTGAAGGTTGTCTCGGTCACTCGCCGGATAATTCCCCAGCGGGCATCGATAGTCACCCGATTCTTCTCCACTACCCCCCGGCCGGGGGGTGCGATCAGGCCAACCGGGGGGGTGCCCCGGGTCGAGTCAGTTCAGCAGGCCACGGGACTGGGCCATCCGGACAGCCTCGGCACGGTTTCGTACCTTCAGCTTCCGGTAGATCGCGCTCGTGTGTTCCTTCACCGTGTGTGGGGACAGGTAGAGATGGTCAGCGATCTCCCGGTTGGTGGCGCCCGTTGCGACCTGGTACAAGACCTGCTTCTCCCGGTTGGTCAGCCCCCGGGAGTCGGATGGCTGCTCATCCGCGAAGACTTCACTTCCAAGGCCGACCATCCGGACCGCCTTCACTACATCGGCTGCTCGCCAGTCCTTCGAGACGAATCCGGACGCGCCGGCGGCTCTCGCAACACCCGGCGATATTCGTCCCGCTCCGGAGATGAGGAGCACACGCGTATTCGGGGAAGCTTCACGGATCGCGGAACTCACGTCCGATCCGGATTCGCTTCCGAGGATCAGGTCGACGAGCGCGACATCAGGTCTGTGCTGCCGGGCGATCTCGATCGCATCCCCCGCGCCAGTCGCACCGTGGCAATGGCTGACCCACCGCTGCCTCTCGAGAAGCAACCGAAATCCCCAATGCACGACCTCGTGGTCATCGACGACGAGAACTCTGAGTTCGTGCTCTGTGGCCCGGTTCATCGATCCACCGGGCCAAGGAGCCGGAATCGCCAGCTGTTGTCATCGGTGGGACCGAATTCGATCAAGGCGTCGTGCTGGAGGGCCTCGAGTGTCAGGAGTCTCAAGCCCAGGCCACCACCCTGAGGCGACGGATTGGTCCTGTCGTTCAGGACCTCAAGGACAAAAGCCTCATCGTCGCCTCCGACCCTGACGGCAATCCGACCTCCGTCCGAGTGGCGCTTGGCGTTGCGCAGGGATTCGGTGAGCGCCGAAGTTGCCATGGCTTCCAGATGCGGCGGTGTTTCGATTCCCGGTTGCCAGTCGACTTCGACTTCTTCGGACTCGGAAAACCAATCCACAAGTTCGCGGAACGTCCGGGAGGCTTCGTTGTCGATGGGTGCGAGTGGCCTGGCCAGAGCTGATCTGAGTTCGTTCAACACTTTCGTGATTTCGATACTGCCCCGCCGCTGCTCTTCAACCGAAAGGGGGGTGTGACTATCCAGGGCGAGGGACAATCCGAAGAGTCGCTGGATCACCTGCTCATGGATATCTCTGATCATTGCGATCCTCGAATCCAGACTGCGAGACCGTTCTCTGCCCGTGGTGGCCCGCTCCACCGTCGCTGCCATCGCGGCTAAGCGCCCGAGTGTGTGGAGCCTTCGATGGTCGTCCTCAGGAAGCCGGTAGTCCCCGCCGCCCTGATCGCCAACAATGACTCCGTACCAGTTGCCGCCCGCAGCTACGGGAGCGCAGGTGATTGTGGTTATTCCCGCCATGCCCGCGTACCGCGCGGGGAGTTCGAACTCCAGATTCTGTGAGATCTCGATCACCCGGTCCTCGGCAAGCACCCTCTGGGCAAGCGGCATTTCATCGAGGGTCGCAGCAACGGACGCGATCACATCTTCCGGTACTCCGAAGAACCCGGCCGGCGTAGAAATACCAAGGGTCGGGTCGTGAAGGAACATGACGACCCGGGTCAGGCTCGTCGTCTGGCAAGCGGCCTCACAAATCCGGTCCGAGATCCTCCCTGCCTCGGATGGCCCATTCATTTGCGCGATCAACCCCACCAGCACATCGATCTGCGCAGGTCCATCTTTCATCACATCTTCGATAAGACAGGCTACTCCGCAAAGGGTGGCGGGTTACCGGGTTGGCACCCCCCGATCGGGGGGTTTCAGCTCGGGCTCATTCGCTGCGGCCCACTTCGATGGCAGTGGTCAAGCCCCGGTTCGCAGGCCAGATCCGGGTGCGGAAGAGTATCTCGAGCCAAGTCAACTCACTGGGCGGGGTCCAGGACCTTGGGCCGGTCCGTGCCGGTCATCCCGAATCGCTCCTCTTGGCGGTATCGGCGGTGAGCACCGGGGTCAGGAACTTGCCCTGGATCTTCTGGTTGGGGGTCCATTCGTCGTCGGTCTCGCCCGCGCCGGCATCGGGGCCGAGGTGAACCGGCCCGTCGGGTGTGAGCAGAGTGGCCTTGAGGTTGAGACCCGGGGTGGAGGGTGCGGGCGCGTTCCAGGCATCAGCGGCTATGGCGGCGGCCACGACATCTGCCTGACGGGTGGCGGCCCCGCCGAACTTGATCGGATGGGAGACCACATCGCCCGCGGCGAATTCCCGGTCGCATCCTTCGATGAGACCCACCTCGTCAACCGGGAGGAAGCCGGTGTCGTCGAAAGGGAGGCCCCCGATCTTGCGACCGATCAGGCGGGGGAGGGTGACCACGGCCTTGGCGGGCATCGGCGTCTTCGACGTCTTGAGTGTCCCGTCCCCGAACTCGACCGGCGCGGTGTCCGTCACCAGTTCGATCGAGTGATCCTCCAGAATGCCGGAGACCTGATCTCCGACTTCTGGACCGAATGCGGTCAGCGGCGCACTTTCGGGAGTGACGATTCCGACCGTCGCCTGCGGCCCGGGGGAATCCTGGAACTCGGCCATCAGGAACAGGGCGAGTTCGTAGATCGGCAAAGGCCATACCGCCGGTTCCGGCATGGTGAGAAGTACCCGGCCACCGGTCTTTCCGAGGTCGATTGAATCCATGAGTTCCGAGATGACTTCCTGCCCGTGGAGTCCCCAGAAGGTCTTGGCTCCCGGCACCACCCAAAGTGCCTTGGTCCCGGTAGCTACCACGAGGTAGTCGTACGGAACCTCGGAGTGGTCCTGAAGGAAGATCCGGCGGTAATTCCGGTTGACGGAGCGAACACTGCGGAGATGAAAGGTGGCACCCGCATTCTCGGCGAGGAGCTCGAGGTCGAAGGTGGCTGCTTCGCCTTTTCCGAAGGCTTCGGAAACGCCGAGAGGTTTGAGGACGAAGTCCTTCC
>CAVOIH010000012.1:0-10708 GCA_963695885.1 uncultured Solirubrobacterales bacterium
TCGTTGGACTATTGAAGAGCTGGCCGAACGGGTCGGAATCAACCACATAACGATGAGCAAGATCGAACGTGGAAATCTGAGTGTCGGATTGGGCGCCGCGTTCGAGGCAGCGGTACTAGTGGGCGTTCCCCTGTTCCATGCGGACGCGGAACGTCGGGACCAAGAGACAAGGAACGTGGAAACACGCCTCGCGCTGCTTCCGAAACGAGCGCGACGGCCGACGAGGAACATAAGCAATGACTTCTAGCTCCGCCGGGATGGAGCAGCCGAGCACAGGGTTCGTCTGGATCTGGCTTCCTGATGCCGCCGACCCTGTCGTTGCCGGGCGAGTCGACCAGCAGGGTGACACTCTGGTCTTCCGCTACGGGAGGTCCTACCTGGAGAACGAAAGGAGCATCTCGATCTACGAGCCGGAGTTGCCACTCGATGACCTGGAACACGTTCCCCGGAATGGAACCGTTCATGGCTGTCTTGCCGATGCCGGTCCAGACTCGTGGGGCCAGCGGGCGATTCTCCACAGCCGTTTCGGAGACAGCACGCACGACACGTCCGATCTGCGGGAGCTGACTTACCTGATGTCGGCTGGCTCCGATCGGATCGGGGCACTCGACTTTCAGGACTCTCCGGCTGAGTACGTGGCCCGTGATCTCGACACGGCCTCCTTATCCGATCTCATGACGGCCGCGGAGAGCGTGGAAACGGGCACTCACCTACCGCCTGGCCTGGAAGACGCACTGCTGCGGGGGTCGTCGATCGGAGGTGCCCGGCCAAAGTCCCTCCTGGACGATGGAGACCGCCACCTGATTGCGAAGTTCGGTTCGCTCGCTGACTCTTTCCCTACGGTACAGGCCGAGTTCGTGGCGATGAAACTCGCCGGCTTGGCGAACCTGAACGCGTCGAAGGTCGAGATCACCGAAGTCATGGGAAAGAATGTTCTGCTGGTGGAACGGTTCGATCGCCTCCCTGGGGGTAGGCGTCGAGCAATGGTGTCGGCTCTTACCGTTCTGGGGCTCGGCGAGTTCGGAGGCCGTTACGCAAGCTACGCAGATCTGGCGGAGATCATGCGTGCCAGATTCTCCGAACCCGACGCCAGCCTTCGGGAACTTTTCTCGCGCATCACCTTCAACATTCTCACCTCAAACACGGATGACCACGCCAAGAATCAGTCAGCCTTCTGGGACGGGGAGTATCTGGCCCTGACTCCGGCTTACGATATCTGCCCTCATCCGCGCACGGGAGGCGAGGCGAAGCAGGTCATGGCCATCGGCTCCGACGGCTGGCGCTTCAGCCAGTTGGCCGGTTGCGTGGCACGGTGCGAGATCTACCACTTGGATTCCGTCGAATCTCAGGCGATCATCGACAACCAGGTCGATGTGATCCGGGCGCACTGGGACGAGGTCTGCGACGAAGCCCGTCTCACCCGTGCCCAGAGGTCAGGACTTTGGAAGCGTCAGTTTCTGAACCCCTTCGCGTTCCTGGATTCGCACGCGTAGTTCCGAGACCTTTGGGACTCGGTAATCTGCCCCCCTTCGCCCGGATAGCTCAGTTGGTAGAGCACTTCCATGGTCAGCGACACGGTTGATTCAGCGCCCTAAGGTAGCTTGCGGCGGATGTCAGCTTCGACGCCGCCACAAAGAGATCCCCGTGGGAGAGGTTGATCCACCTAGCGGGAGCGGTCTACCGGGCGTTCTTGTTGAGCAACGTTCCAGGGCGATAAAATGTCCTCGAATCGAAAAACCTCTGCTAGGGTTGCCTTTATGGAGAAGAAGAAAGCTCAAAAGCTGACTCCAAGAGAGTTTTTGGAGAAGTCGATCGCCTCAAGTCCACGAGCGATGGCGACGCTTGGCCATCCTCCGACGATTAAGGCTTAGTCACTTTCTGGCTTCCCACGCTTGATGAGGTTGTCCTTTTCAATCGCGGCATCTTGGACGCTGCTGGCGCCCCTGAGACGCACATTCTCTTAGAACGATCTCTGCTCATAGATCTTCTATCGACCCTGGAAGATCAACCCTCTGAGACCGACGAGGAGAAGATTTCTGTCATCGCGAATCTCATCTTTGGCATTGCTCACCGACAAGCATTCGCCGATGGTAATCGGAGAACCGCTTTCAACATAGGTCGGCTGGCTTTAGACCGGAATGACCTTTCGTGGCTTTCTCCCGTAGAAAGTGATGACGACATGCTAGCCAGATATTTGAACAGCCTTGTCGAACCCAAGCTGACCGGCCTCGGCAACGACGCGAGTGATTTTGAAGCACTTTTTCTGAGGCGGTTAGCTGAAAGAACTCCGCCCTCTGGCAGTTAGGGCAACCGCCGGTCGGCGAGCTTGATCCACCGGGAATACACCCACTGATAAGTAACTGAACGCGACCGTCCCCCGACTGCCCTCCAGGGGCCATCTCAGGGGCCGACAGGGCCTGGCTTCTGTCAGCTCCACACTGCTAGGGTTCCGCTCTGGGAAATGGTGTGGGTCGGGTCGAAACAACTGGCTACAAGCCCCCATTTCAACCCCCACTTACGAATAATCATAAGGTCAACCCTCAAAGTAATTGAGGGGGAGTGGCTTTCGAAAGCCAAATACGCCCGGATAGCTCAGTTGGTAGAGCACTTCCATGGTAAGGAAGGGGTCAGCGGTTCGAATCCGCTTCCGGGCTTTACCCTCTCCGTCCCATTGCATTGGGAAACGCGGATAGCGCGGGATTTCAAACCAGCCCCGCATGTCCGCTCCACTTTCTGCTCTGGTGCCGCTTTTCGGCTCGATATGCGGGGATTCGCGTGGATCTCGCCGCTTCCGGGTCGATCCCGGCCCTTGGCTACAGTTCTGCGCGTGAATCTGCAACGGGACATCGCTGCTCGATCGGGCGAGTTTCTGCTCTTCGCGGTGACGCCGCCGCGACTGACGACAAGCCGCGAGGAGGCCGCGGAGATTGGCCGGGTCACCCTGGAGCGGCTGCGGTCATTGGCGATCGACGGCCTTGTCCTCTACGACATCGACGACGAGAGCGACCGCAATCCCGACCAGCGCCCGTTCCCGTTCCTGCCGACGATGGACCCCGCCGATTATCTCGCCCGTGATCTCGTCGGGCTGGAGGTTCCGGCCATCGTCTACCGCGCGGTAGGCAAGTACCGGGAGGATCGTTTCCGCTCCTGGCTGGAGGAGCAGAATCCATCCCGGGCGCTCGCGGTGTTCGTCGGTCCCTCCTCCCGCGAGAAGGCGGTCCTCACCTCGGTCGCCCGAGCCTACGAGTTGCGCGACGAAATGCAGCCGGAGCTGCCGCTCGGTGGGGTCGCGATCGCCGAGCGACACGCGCGCCAGGGCGATGAGCACCTGCGGCTGATCGCAAAGCAGGGAGCGGGCTGCTCCTTCTTCATCACCCAGATCGTCTACGACGTCAACGCGGCGAAGAACCTGATCTCCGACTACCGTCACGAGTGCGTCGCGCAGAACCTCGCGCCGGTGCCGATCGTGCTCAGCTTCTCGGTCTGCGGATCACTCAAGACCCTGGAGTTCCTCCGGTGGCTCGGCGTGACCGTCCCGCGCTGGATCGAGAACGAGCTGCGTCAAGCCGACGACCCCCTCGACGCCTCCTATGAGCAGGCGGTCGCGACGGCCGTCGATTTGATCGCGTTTTGCCGGCGGTTGGGGGTTCCGTTCGGGCTCAACGTCGAGAGCGTCTCGATCCGCAAGGTCGAGATCGACGCCTCGGTGCGGCTAGCCGCCCGGCTAAGAACCGAGCTGCGCCGCTGAGCGTGCCCTGACAATCACCCCACGGCCGTAGACCAGACGAATTCAGGCTGAGCTAACCAGGGTCGTGATTGTGCTCGACTACCTAGCGCGGATTCCGCGGCGGCGCTACGCCAAGCTGCCGACAGATTCCTCGAACGAGAGCTGGCCCGATCTCGCGGTGGCGCGGTACGAACGAGCGCGCACCAGTGTCCGGGTTCTCCCAGGCTTCGTGTGGGCCGTTGCGTCCAGGGATCTGGGCGCAGCCCTGAACGACGAGGTGCCGCTCGAGGTCTCGTCGCTTCAGCTAGCCAGCTTCGACGAGCTCGGTGGCTGCCCAGCCTTCGCCGGGGACAGGCTCGCCTCGCTCTCGGCGCAGATCGAGCGCTTGACCGATCGCGGCCCGTACCATCTCGCGAGCCTCGTTCAGCGTCCGGCCCTGGGTCTGGACCTCGGGCAGCTCAGGAACGTGCGCGTAGATGAAGCCAGCCTCGTCGCGTTCGAAGACGGTGTTGAACTTGTTGGCACTCATCGTTGACAAAGGGTACCGCCCTCTGTGGGCCCGGGCACGATCTGCGCTGGCACTAAAGGTCTTTCGTGCCAGTAGATCTCTCATATCGGCGCATGACCGGGCCTATCTCCGCGAGACTGGAAACTCGGCGGTGGCGGGGGAAAGCCAGCAAGGCGAGCCACTCCTGAAATCGTCCTCAGCCGGCCCTGATGGCAAGGAAGGGGTCAGCGGTTCGAATCCGCTTCCGGGCTCTGTTGCGAGCCTTGAGGTTCCCTAAAGAATGCGCGACTAGAGTCATTTCTTCACTGCCGTGACTGGAACCGATTCGACACTAGCTCCCAGTGATCCCAATCTCGGTCCCGGCCCCAGGGTCCTGATCGTGGTCGGCGTCGCTCTCATCACCGGAATCGCCGTGTGGTTCCTGACCGGCTGCAACCGGGACGAAGGCTCGGACGTGATCGTCGGCGCGGCCAACGGCGCCCACATCGTCCCGGCCGAAGACCTCGACAGCATCCGGGGCGATGTCGGGCACGACGTCTTCTGGGCCGGCGAGAAGGACGGCACGGAGATCGAGCTGAGTGACGACGAAGCGGGCAACGTCCACGTGCGGTACCTGACCGGGGGCGCCGAGGCCGGTGCCGCCGAACAGTCCTTCCTCGACATCGGCACCTACCCCTTCGAGGACGCGTACCAGACGACGAAGAACCTGGCCGGGCAGTCGGGCCTGACCACGGTCGAGGTCGGTGAGGACGGCATCGGTTTCTACGACCCGAAGAATCCTTACAGCGTCATCCTCGCCTTCCCGGACGAGCCCGACCTCCAGGTCGAGGTCTACCATCCCGAGAAGGACGCGGCGCTCGATGTCGTCGATAGTGGCGATATCGTGCCCTTGCCCTGATTCTCGCCTGGTTGATCTTCCCGCTCGTCCTGGTCGCGCTCAGCGTCGGCCTCGGCCTGTTGCTCGAACGGATCATGGGCCGCCAGATGCCGGGCACGCTGCTTCCCGCGGCGGGCTTCGCGGCGATCATCGCCGTCGGCGGGGTGATCACCTGCTTCTCCGGCCTCGCGCACTTCACGACTTCG
This sequence comes from uncultured Solirubrobacterales bacterium, assembly GCA_963695885.1. Classification (GTDB taxonomy): domain Bacteria; phylum Actinomycetota; class Thermoleophilia; order Solirubrobacterales; family 70-9; genus 67-14. The sequence continues at coordinate 5,319 of CAVOIH010000012.1, forward strand.
GCGATCGCCGCCCTGGCCGTGGCCGGCTTCGTCGCCAACTGGCCTTTCGGCGGTGACCGTTCGATCCCGAAGTGGCCGGTGATCGGTGCCGTGCTGGTCTTCTTCGTCTACGGTGCCCCGGTGATCCTGTCGGGCGACGCCACCTTCGCCGGGTACGTGAAGCTCGATGACACCTCGACCTGGCTCGCCTTCGCCGACCACGTCCTGACCTACGGCCACTCGACCGCCGGCATCCCGCCCTCGAGTTACGAGGCCACGGTCCAGATCAACCTCTCGGCCGGTTATCCGCTCGGCTCGTTCATCCCCCTCGGAATCGGCCACGAACTCACCGGCCAGGACTCGGCCTGGCTGTTCCAGCCGTACCTGGCGCTGATGGCGGCGATTATGTCGCTGGTCTTCTACGAACTGGTCAAGCCGGTGATCGGCGACGTCCGGGTGCGCTCTGCCGCCGTATTCATCGCGGCGCAGCCGGCGCTGCTGGTCGGCTACTCGCTGTGGGGCGGGATCAAGGAGGTCGCGACCGCGTTGATCGTCGCGGTCCTCGCCGCCACCGCGATCTGGCTGGTCGCGCCCTCCGGTCGAGGTGGCCGGCGGTCGGTCCGCTGGACGACTCCCGGCGCGATCGTGTCGGGCGCCGCGCTGATCGGCGTCATGGGGGCCGGCGGCGTGCCCTGGCTGGCGGCCGTGGTCCTCGGCGTGGTGCTGCTGATGGCCGCGAAGCTGGTCCGGCTCTCGAGGAAGCCGGCGGGGCTCGACCGCGACCAGGCCGTCACCTACCTGGCCCGGGCCGGGGTGGTCATCGCCGGGGTGGCCGCGATCGGCCTGCCCACCGTCTTCGCCTCCGGCAACCTGTTCTCGCCGAACCAGGGACCGCTCACCAACACGACCGAGATGGGCAACCTGATCCGGGAGCTGAAGCTGACCCAGGTCCTCGGACCCTGGGTCGCGGGCGACTTCCGGATCGATCCGGCCGGCGGCTGGTCAACCCTGACGACGGTGGCGCTGATCGGGGCGGCGATCGCCTGGGTGGCCGGGATCTGGGCCTCGATCCAGAGCCGCGCCTGGGGCCTCTTGCTCTTCGCCGGCGGTTGCGGCCTCGGCTCGTTCCTCGTCTGGTACGTGGGCTCGCCGTGGGTCCAGGGGAAGGCGCTGGCCACCGGCACGGCGTCGGTGCTGGTCATCGCCATGGTCGGGATCGCGGCCCTCCTCAGCGGACGCCAGTGGCTCGCCGGCCAGGAATCCGATTCCGTGAAGAAGCTCTTCCGGACGGCCGGAGTGGTCCTCCTGGTCGTGCCGGCCGGCGTGCTCGCCTCGAACGCCCTGGCCTACAACGAGACCTACCTCGCGCCGAAGGACCAGCTCGCCGAGCTCTCCGGCATCGGCCAGGACTTCGCCGGCCAGGGGCCGACCCTGATGACCGAGTACCAGGCCTACGGCGTCCGGCACTTCCTGCGCCTGATGGACGCCGAAGGATCGTCCGAGCTGCGCCGCCGCCAGATCCCGAGACGGGACGGGACCACGGCCGAGAAGGGCGCCTGGGCCGACACCGACGAGCTCGAGCTGAGCCCCGGCCTCGAAGGACTGCTGACCTACCGCACCCTGGTCCTCCGCCGGACCCCGGGGCAGAGCCGTCCGCCCTCGCCCTACGAGCTGGTCGAGCGCGGCGACTACTACGAGGTGTGGCAGCGGCCGGAGGATTTCGATCCTTCCTCGATCGTCACCCACGTGCCGCTCGGCACGGCGGTCGACCCCGGGGCGGTGCCCACCTGCGCAAAGGTCAGGGCGGTCGCGGCCAGGGCGGGAACCGGCGGCCGGGTGGTCACGTCGATCCGCGGACCGAACGGGGTCGGTGAGTTCACCGCGTACCCGGAAGGCTGGGTCCCGGATCCGGCGGGCGGCACGGTCACTCCGGCCTCGGACGGCACCGCCACGGCCGACATCGAGGTTCCGGCAAACGGCGAGTACGACGTTTTCGTCGGTGGTTCAGCGCGCGGGAAGGTAACCCTCGAGATCGGCGGCATCCCGATGGGCTCGGTCAGGAACCGTCTCAACAACAACGCCCAGTACATCGAATTCGGCCAGTTCGGCCTGACCGCGGGCCCGCAGCAGGCGACTCTCGGATACGAACGCGGAGGAATCCTGCGGCCGGCCACCGGCGGCTACCCGTTCGGTCTCGGACCGATCGTGGTCTCGCCGGTCCAGAACTCCACCCAGGTGACCTCCCTGCCGGCCAGTCAGGCAATCCGGCTCTGCGGCCAGCGCCTCGACTGGATCGAGGCCGTGCGCTGAATCGAGCCACCGTAGGAAGCCGCATATCACGGCTTTCGGACGGCATTTCCGGCCTTCGATGCCGCCGATGGCTTGCCAGCGGTCAAAGGCGGCAGATAGTCGGTAACCTATGCCGTCGCCCCGTGCCTCGGCCGGGGTTTATTTTTTGACCCGAACCTAAGAAGTGATGAGGAAATATGGCTCGCGGAGATGTCCGCATCGCGGTGACACTTGCGTGTGAGAACTGCAAGCGTCGTAACTACCAGACCAACAAGTCCAAGCGGAATACGCCGGACCGAATCGAGATGCGCAAGTACTGCCGCTGGTGCGGGAAGCACCAGCCACACAAGGAAACGCGCTAGTGGCCAAATCCCGGGCACAGCGCAAGGCCGAGCGCCGGGCGCGCGAGGCCGAGGCACGGGCGAAGGGCCAGCAGGGCGAGAGTCAGGCCCAGCACGAGACCCAGGTGCCGAAGTCCGGGGAGATCGCCGAGATCGAAGCGGTCGAGAGCGGCATCGGAGCGGGAGCATCCGAGAAGGACCTCGAGATGCCCGATACGAAGGGCCTCAGCTCGAAGGAAGAGAAGAGGAAGCAGCGCCAGGCCGAAAAAGAGCAGAAGTCCGAGCAGAAGAAGCGGGAAAACCAGCAGCTCCAGAAGCGGCAAAAGCAGGCCACGGTGCAGCGGAAGCGGGGCGGGGTCATCGGATTCCTGTCATCCTGCGTCGCCGAGCTGAAAAGGGTCCAGTGGCCCGACCGGGACACCCTGCTTCAGGCGACGGCCGTCACGATCGTCTTCGTCTTCGTCGCAGCCGTGTACCTCGGAGTGATCGATCTCGTCGTCAACTGGGTCGTCCAGAGAATTCTCTAAGGAAAGCAAGTTATGTATCGCTGGTACGTCATAAACACCTACTCGGGTCACGAGAACAAGGTCAAGCACAACCTCGAGCACCGGGTTGAAACCATGGGGCAGGGGCACCGCGTGCGCAGTGTGATCGTGCCGACCGAGTCGGTGTCCGAAGTCAAGGACGGCCAGAAGATCCAGGTCGATAAGCGGACCATGCCCGGCTACGTCCTGGTCCAGATGGACATGACCGACAATGCCTGGATGCTCGTCAAGAACACGCCCGGCGTGACCGGCTTCGTCGGGCCCCGGGACACCCCGGTACCGCTGACCAAGTCCGAGATCGACCGCCTGCTTCACCGCGAGACCGCGGAGCGCCCGCGCACCCAGGCCCAGTTCGAGATCGGCGAGACCGTCAAGATCATCAGCGGCCCGCTCTCAGACTTTTCCGGCGAAATCGCCGAGATCAACGAGGATCAGTCCAAGCTCAAGGTCCTCGTATCCATCTTCGGCCGCGAGACCCCATCCGAGGTCGGCTACGAACAGGTCAAGAAGCTCTAACCCCCAAACCCTTAAGGCATTCAGGCCCATGGCTAAAAAAGTAATGACACTCATCAAGCTGCAGATCCCCGCGGGGGCCGCCAACCCGGCCCCGCCGGTCGGCCCTGCGCTCGGTCAGCACGGCGTCAACATCATGGATTTCTGCAAGGCGTTCAACGCCGAGACGCAGCAGGACTCCGGCACGATCATCCCGGTGGAGATCACGGTCTTCGAGGACCGCAGCTTCACCTTCATCACCAAGACGCCGCCCGCGGCCGTCCTGATCAAGGAAGCGATCAATCTGAAGAAGGGTTCCGGCGAACCGCATGTCAACAAGGTGGGCACCATCACCGAGGCCCAGATCCAGCAGATTGCCGAGCGCAAGATGCCCGACCTGAACGCCAACGACATCGACGCCGCCAAGAACATCATCAAGGGCACGGCCCGTTCGATGGGCGTGGAGGTCAAGTAGTCATGGCACACGGAAAGCGTTACCGCCAGCAGCGCGAAAAGGTCCAGAACGATCATGTGTATCCGCCCGCCGAGGCGATCAACCTGATCAAGGAGACGGCCTCGACCTCGTTCGACGAGACGGTAGAGCTCCACATCCGTCTCGGAGTCAACGTGCGCCACGCCGAGGAGCAGCTCCGCGGCACCCTGGCGCTGCCGCACGGCCTCGGCAAGGACGTGCGAGTCGCCGTCTTCGCCCAGGGCGACAAGGCCCGTGACGCCGAAGCCGCCGGAGCCGACATCGTCGGCGCGGATGACCTCGCCACGAAGATCGAAGAGGGCTACGACGAGTTCGACGTGGTCATCGCCACCCCCGACATGATGCCGACGGTCGGCAAGCTCGGCCGGGTCCTCGGTCCGTCGGGCAAGATGCCGAACCCCAAGGTCGGCACGGTCACCGACGACGTCGAGAGGGCAGTCTCCGAGTCCAAGGCCGGCAAGGTCGAGTACCGGACGGATCGCCAGGCGATCATCCACCTCGCGATCGGCAAGGCCTCGTTCGACGCTGACAAGCTGCTCGACAACTACGCCGCCGTGATGGAAGAGATCTTGAAGGCCAAGCCCGCCTCGACCAAGGGCCGCTACATCATCTCGATCTCGGTCTCCACCACAATGGGCCCCGGAATCTCAGCCGACCCCGGCAAGGCGTCCGAGAAGGACATCTTCCCGGACCACACTGAAGCGGCTGTCGCCTAGTCTCAGTCACCTCTACTTCTTGAAGTCAACGCGGGGCGAGGCGGCTCGCCATCACCGCCGTCAAGAATCCAGGTTGGCATGTCATGGCAGAGCATCGCCCCGGGGTGCCTTTTGATCAGTGGAGCCAAAGCGACCCATCAGTGCGGGCTGTTATCTGCGTTCGGATTCCTCCATCTACCAAGGCTTCCACGAGAGATTGAGGCCGTCCAAATAGTCTGACATCTCTCGAGACCACTGACGAATAGACCTTGATCGATGGTCATCCTTGACACGCAGTTTCCGTCCCAGCCGGCAGGTCGGTCGGTTCCCCATACGACCCGTACCCGTATTTTCCCCGCCGACCCAGCATCAAGCCGTTGGCCACTACTCCCAGCACGGGAGCTTCTAGACGAGCGAGTTGCTCCCGGAGCCGTTCTGCGGATTCACGCGTGCTTTCCATCCGCACAACCGCGATTATGCCGTCGACCCTCTGCAACGGGGGGAATGAGTCCGATACGGCACCAGTTGGCGGGGTGTAACCGATGGCCCTTGACAC
>CAVOIH010000013.1:0-180008 GCA_963695885.1 uncultured Solirubrobacterales bacterium
CGACGCCTCCGCCCAGCGGAAGGCCGGCACCATCTACGCCGCCTCCTTCCTCGAAGAGTTCACCGAAGGCAAGCCCTGGGCCCATCTCGACATCGCCGGTACCGCCTGGGACACCGGCCGCGAGTACTGGGGCAAGGGCCCAACGGGCTTCGGAGTTCATCTGCTGGTCGCGCTTGCCCGGGACCTGGCGAACTAAGCCAGGCCCATGATCGAGCCGTGAAAGCCTCTGCCCTGATCCACCCCGGGCGGGAGCTGGAAGCAGCCGCCAAAGCCTGAGGCACCCCGGGTCTCCTAGAATCCGGCGCATGGACTTCGACCTGAGTGACGAGCAGCGACTGCTGCAGGAGACCGTCCGTGATTTTGCCCGCAACGAGGTGGCTCCGGTCGCCGGGGAGCTCGATCGCACCAAGGCTTTTCCCTACGAGATCGTGCGGAAGATGGCCGACCTCGACCTCATGGGGATCCCCTTCCCGGAGGAATACGGCGGTGGCGGTGGCGACATCCTCTCCTACGCCCTCGCAGTCGAGGAACTGGCCCGGATCGACTCTTCGGTGGCGATAACCCTCGCCGCCCACATCTCGCTCGGTACCACCCCGATCTACAACTGGGGCACGGAAGAGCAGAAGGAAGAATGGATGCCCGTCCTCACCTCGGCGAAGAAGCTCGCCGCGTTCGGCCTGACCGAACCGGAAGCCGGATCGGATGCCGGCAACACCAAGACCCGCGCCGCGCTCGACGGCGACGAATGGGTGATCAACGGCGCCAAGCAGTTCATCACCAACTCCGGCACCGACATCTCCGGCTGCGTCACGATCACCGCTGTGACCGGTGAGGACGATCGGGGCCGGGTCGAGATCTCGAACTTCATCGTCCCGAACGGCACTCCCGGCTACACGGTCGAGAAGGCTTACCGGAAGATGGGCTGGAACGCCTCGGATACCCACCCGCTGAGCTTCGAGGACGTGCGGGTCCCCAAATCGGCGATGCTCGGCCCACGGGGCCAGGGCTTCAAGCAGTTCCTGAACATCCTCGACGGCGGGCGCATCGGCGTCGCGGCGATGGCGGTCGGTGTTGCCCAGGGCGCGCTCGACGAAGCGATCAAGTACGCCCGGGAGCGCCAGGCCTTCGGCCAGTCGATCTCGAAGTTCCAGGCAATCCAGGCGAAGATCGCCGACATCTCGTCACAGCTCGAGGCCGCGCGGCTCCTCACCTACAAGGCGGCGATCCTGAAGGACCGGGGTGAGAACTTCACCCTGACCGCCGCCCAGGCGAAGCTGATCACCGGACGTCTGGCCGTCAGGGCGACCGAAGAGGCCGTCCAGATCCACGGCGGATACGGCTTCATCGAGGAATACCCGGTCTGCCGGTTCTACCGCGACGCGAAGATCCTGACGATCGGCGAAGGCACCGACGAGGTCCAGCAGATGGTGATCGCCAGGGCGCTGGGCTGCTGAGCGACCCTGCTCAGGCGGTCGATTCGCGGACGATCAGCTCCGCGTCCACGAGGACGCTGGCCGGTGCCGGCTCTTCGTCCCGAATGGCGCTGACCAGCATCGCCACCGCCGCTTCACCGAGTTCGACCGGCTTCTCGTCGATCGTCGTCAGCTTCGGCGTCGTGGACGTCGCGATGCGGCCGTCGCTGCAGGTCGAGACGCGGAGGTCACCCGGCACGCGCAGCCCCTCCTCACCGGCGTGCTCGACCAGTGCTTCGGCGAGGGTGTTGACCGTCGCATAGACCCCGTCCGGGCGGCTTGATCCGGCAAGTACGTTGTGCGCCGCCTGGGCGGCATCCGGACCGCCGGGGCTGTCGGACATGACTACCCGGGGCTCGGCCTGGTTTCGCCTGCACCAGTCCAGGTATGAGTCGATGGTGTCGCGCTGGAACGAATCGATCGGCTCGGACGCCAGGAGGGTGATCGCCCTCGAACCGCGTTCCTGCAGGTGGTCGAGCATGTCCGATGTGGCCGCGGAGAAGTCGTTGTCGACCACGAGTTCCGTTCTGGGGCGCCCGGCCTCATCGGCCCTTCTGCCGATGGTCACCACCGGCAGCCCGATCCGGTCGAAGGCTTCGATCGTCGGGTCGTCGACCGTGGGATCGACGACGACGGCCCCGTCGACCGCCACCCGGCCGGGCTTGTCCGACGAGGAAGCGACCACCAGGCTGTAGTCCAGTTCGAGGGCCTTCGACGCGGCGGACCCGAGAAGGCGGAAGTAATAGTGCACCAGGGCCATTTCTTCGGGATGGGGACCGATTCCGGGCATCGCGAGCGCGATCAGGTGGGTCTTGCCCCCGACCAGGGAGCGGGCGTTCGAGTTGGGCACGTAGCCCATCTGGTCGGCCAGGTCCTTGATCCGGGTCCGGGTCTCGTCCGACATCCTCCCTTTGTCGCGCAGGCCCAGCGATACGGTGGCGGCCGAAACGGCGGCCTCCTTGGCGATGTCGTTGATGCTTGGCCGCCGATTCATCGAATTACGAAGGTAGCGGGATTGTGTGAACGGGTGTTCATGGCTGTTAGTTGCCCTTTGCCGGCCCGTCCGAAACGGACGCCGCCGCTTTGCAGACAAGGGCGGCGGTCTGGTCGGCAAAGTCGTCGTCAACCTCACCGGTGCCGAGGAGCCACCTTCTGAGGAGCGGACCGAACAGCATTTCTCCGAGCACCTCGGGGTCGATGCCGGGGTCGGCCTGTCCCGCTTCCCGTGCGGCCTCGAACCTCGCCACGGTGGCTTCCTTCTGGGGATCGATCAGCCGGCGCTTGAGGTCCTCCTCCAGAGCGGAATCAGCCTGGACTTCGGCGAGCAGAGCCCGCATCACACTATTGAATCCGGGGTCTTTGAACTCCGCAACGGTTTCCCGGAGGATCAACCGCAGATCGGCACCCAGGTCGCCAGTGTCAGGCAATTCGACCGGTTCGCCCATCTGGTCGCCGAGGAAGGCCTCGAAGAGGATGGCACCCTTGGTCGGCCACCACCGGTAGATGGTCTGCTTGCCGACCCCGGCCCGGCTGGCGATCCCTTCGATGGTGAGCTTGTCCCATCCAGAGATGATCATGAGCTCGCGTGTCGCTTCGAGAATGGCCGCGTGGGGCTGTTCTTGCCGCCGGGCGGGATCCGGACCTCCCTCGGGTGCGATCGGCCGCATCCGGGTACCCTACAAAACCACTAGCGAGACGCAACGTCTCGTCTCGCCAGGGTTTGAACGAGTACCCCGAAGGGGTTCGTCACCACGTCGGTGGACCACCCTTGGTGATGACGCTCCCGGCCAGATCGGAGCCGCCCTCGAGAGACGGCGCGACAACTACTCGCGGAACGAGGGGTTCAGCTGGCCGGCGCCTGCGAGGTGACCGTGCCGACCCGCCGGCCGGCGATCTCGGCACCACGGCCCACGGTGTCCGGAATCCCATAATACTGGAGGACCTGGAGTTCCTGCTCCCGGTTCAGGGGCATGTCCGGATCAACTGCGGGGGCGTTGCGGATGACTTCGCGGTCGTGCGGCACCCAGACCCGCCCCGCGGCCGTGGCGCACTCGCGGATCGAGATCGGGACCACCTTCCCGAAGCGGCCGAGCTTGACCAGGATCCAGGCCGGGTCGCCACTCTCCTGGTCGACGAAGAGACCATCCACCTTGGCCACGCTGTGGCCCGAGATCTCATCGACGCGGTAACCCATCCACTGCTTGACGTCCTCGAGGCTCGGCTGGCGCGCCGAAGCTTCGTTCGGGGTGCTGGCTTCAGGCATCTGTCGCTCCTTCCAACAGTCGTGCGGCGGCGGTCGCGGGATCGATTTCCCTCGCAACCACCCTGTTCAGCAATTCGACCACATCGGGATCATCCTCGATCGCGGCCTCGAGCCGCCTCCTGAGCCGGGAGGTGGCGATTCCGAGGACTTCGCTCCGGAGGTTGCGGGCCCGCCGTTCGGAGAGCAATCCTTTCGATTCGATGAATGCGCGGTGCTCGTCGATCTTGGCGGCGAGTTCCTCGATTCCTTCCCCCCGCGCGGCTTCGGTCCGGAGGATGGGCACCCTCCAGCCGTCCGGGTCGCGCGCCAGCGAGAGCGCTCCGCGGACCTCCCGGATCATCGTGTCGGTCATCGGGTGGTCCGACTTGTTGACGACTATGACGTCGGGGATCTCCATGATGCCCGCCTTGAGCGCCTGGATCGAATCGCCCGATCCAGGCATCAGTGCGAGGACGATCGTGTCGGCGTGGTCGACGATGTCGATCTCGCCCTGGCCCACACCCACGGTCTCGACCAGGACGTCGTCCTTGCCCGAGGCATCCATCACCAGGGCCGCCTGGAGCGCGGCTTCGGAAAGGCCGCCGAGGGCGCCACGGGACGCCATCGAGCGGATGAAGACCCCGTCGTCGAGGAAGTGCTCGGTCAGGCGGATCCGGTCACCGAGCAGGGCCCCCTGGGTGAACGGGCTGGACGGGTCGATCGACAGCACCGCCACCTCCCGGCCGGACTTCCGGAACTCCCCGGTCAACGCGCCGATCAGGGTGCTCTTGCCGACGCCGGGCGGTCCGGTGAAACCGGTGATCCGGGCCTTGCCCGTCTTCGGGAAGATCTCGCGGACCAGCTCCCAGCCCTTCGGATCGTCGGACTCGATCAGCGTGATCGCCCGGGCGAGCGCCCGCTTGTCGCCCGCGAGCAGGCGCTCGGCGAGGGGCGCGGCGGGGTTCGGGGCTTCGACCGGGGACTCGGGCATCGCGCGTGAAGTCTAGAACCTGAACCGGCCGGCCCGGTTCCGCCGGATAAAGTCCGGGCCGTGCTGCGATCGATCACCTTCTTCGCCCGCAACGGGATGCTGCGGCCCAAGTACGTCCGGCTCTTCGGCCGTTACCTGTGGCGGCGGTTCCTGACCCGGCCGGGATACCGCTGGACGACCAGCGGTCCGGTCTTCTTCGGCCGGCACCTCCAGATCCAGACCGGGCGCGATGCCAGCCTCGGCTTCGGGCAGTTCGTCTGGATCGGCGACGGCACGAAGATCCGCTGCCACGAGGGCCGGGTGGAGATCGGCGACAAGACGGTGATGGGACAGGAATGCACCATCTCGGCCTACAAGCGGGTCCGGATCGGGGCCGAATGCGTGATCGCCGACCGCACCATGTTCATCGACTTCGACCACGGCGTGGTCGAAGTCGAGCGGCCGATCCGGCAGCAGGGCATCTACATGGAAGAAGTGCTCATCGGCTCCAACGTCTGGATCGGTTACGGCGCCTGCATCCTGCGCGGGGTCAAGGTCGGCGACAACTCGATCATCGGCACCAACTCGGTCGTGACCCGCGACGTGCCGGCCAACGCAGTCGTCGGGGGGGTGCCGGCGAGGGTCCTCAGAATGCGGGAGGCGCCGACCGGCCTGAAGTGGGACGACCCCGTCGAACCCGAGCCGGGCACATCCGGAGTGATGGCCCTGCCGGACTAGGTCCTGCCGACCGGCAACAGGCCCTTGTAGAGATCGAGGGTCTGCCGGCCGACGTCGGCCCAGTCGAACATGCGGATGTGGGCCAGTCCCTCCTCCACCATGCGCCGGCTGAGATGTTCGTCGCCGAGGACCTGGATGGCGGCCTCCGCGAGGTGCTCCGGGTCGCTTGCCCGGAACCGCAGGCCGGCGCCTTCGATCGGCACCACCTCCCTCAGGCCGCCGGTGTCGGCAGCGATGCAGGGGCACTTCGAAGCCATCGCCTCCAGGGCGACCAGGCCGAAAGGTTCGTAGATCGAAGGGACCACGGTCAGGTCGGCGATCCGGTACAGCGAGTGGAGCATGTCATCGCCGATCCAGCCGAGGAACGTGCCGTGGGTCATCAGACCGAGTTCTTCGGCCTGTTTGTGCAGCTCGGCTTCATGGGTGCCCGAGCCGGCGACCAGGAAGCGGGTGTTGGGCAGCGCTTCGATCACCGCCGGCATCGCTTCGAGCGCCAGCTGGAAGCCCTTCTCGTAGACGAGGCGGCCGATCAGCAGGACCAGGTTGTCGCCGGGCTCCGCGAACCCGGACCGCAGCCGGGCCAATTCGACCGGGTCCTCGGCCGGCAGGTCATCGGGATCGATCCCGTTGGGGATGACCGAGATCCGGCCCTCATCGACCGCGAAGATGTCGGCGATCTGTTCGCGCATGAAATGGGAACAGGCGATGACCCGGTCCGACCGGTTGGCGATCCACTTCTCGACGCCGTGGATGTGCTTCTGGGGGTGCTTCTCGACCCAGCCCTGGTGGCGGCCGTACTCGGTGGCGTGGATTGTGGTGACGAGCGGGACGTCGTAACGGCGGGCGAGGTGGTCACAGGCACCGGCGACCAGCCAGTCGTGCCCGTGGACCAGGTCGAATTCGTAGCGGTCCCCGAGCTCGACCCCGGCGGCGAGCATGTCGGAGTTCATCCGCTCGACCCAGGTCACGAACTCGGCCAGGTCCGTCGGGCGCTCCGGCTCGACGATCCGGTGGATCAACACGCCGGCCACCTCTCCTTCGACCGTCGCCTGCTCTCCCCCACGGGTGAGGACGTGGACTTCGACGCCGAGTTCCACCAGGGCCTCGGAGAGCTTGCGCACGTGACGGGCCAGCCCGCCCTCGATGAGGGGCGGGTATTCCCAGGTGACGATCAGGATTCTGTTCGGGGTCATGTCGGGAGCCGGCCTACGGGGCGAGCAGCGGCCTCAGGCTCAGATCTGGGGCCAAAGACCTGACCCGTGAATCGAGGTGTTCATCAGAATCCGATTGTAAGGCCTCGAAGAGCTGCCCGGCGTGAAGAGTCGCCCGCTGGTACGGGTAGTCGCCCGCCTGCTTGCGATTGTCGAGGAAAGCCCAGTCGCTGGACTGGACCGCGAGCAGTTCCCGGGCCGCGCGCTCCGCCCGGTCACGGTCGAGTCCGCCGGCGACCGCCCGGTTGACCTCCAGCTCCAGCCGGCGGGCGCCCCAGGTGAGGTCGGCGACCGCCGGCCCGTCCCAGGTGGTGAAGTCCTTGTCTTCACCCCAGGTGGATTCCTTCAGTTCGGCCTCGCGGGTCTTGTTGCCGCCGGCGGCCTCGTCGAGCGTGACCAGGCTCAAACCACAGCCCTCGGCACGCTCGAGGACATGTTTCAGCCATCGGGGTCCCTCGGTCCACCAGTGCCCGAGCAGCTCAGTGTCGACCGCGAAGACCATCAGGCCGGTCTCCCCCGTGCGGTCGCGGAACGCTTCGAGCCGGGCGACGGCGTCGTCGATGAACTGGTCAGCCTGGAGGGACACCTGTTCCGCCGCCGCGGCGGGGTCGTAAGGCCCGCCATCGATCCCGAAGATCCGGGCGCCACTCATCGACAGCCGGTGGAAGTCGACGTAGCCCGCCCACGAGGGGTAGCCATCCGCGTCCCAGAGCCAGGAGATCGAAGGCCAGTCGATCGTGAAGGCGACCGGCCCGGCTTCGGTCCGCACGGGCATCAATGCGGTGTCCCCGGACTCATGACGGCTCTGGTCCACGCAGAACCACTCGACGCCGTTCCGGGCGAGGTCCCACTCAAGTCCCGGGACGTAGGCACATTCGGGCAACCAGAAGCCGCCCTGCCAGCCGAACCGGCGCCGGTGCGAACGGAGCCCTGTCTCCACCTGCAGGTCGATCCCGCGTTTCGACGCCATCAGCGGCAGGACCGCGTGGGTGGCACTCGAGGCGGCCAGTGATATGCGCCCCGATCTACCGGCTTCGGCGAAGGCCGAGAGCACGTCACCGTCATGGCGATCGAGGAGTTCGAGGGCATGCCGATAGCGACCGGATTCGGCTTCGGCCGCCGCGCGGTACTCCGGTGGGGCCAGTTCGATGTCGTTTATTGCCGCTCCGATCCGGTGATCGACCAGGAACTCCCGGAGCCGCTCGGCCACGCCGGGGGCCTCGAGCTGGTCGGCCAGGACCGGGGTGACGGTGACGGTCAGATCATGCGCGAAGTCGAGGATCGGGAGGTGCGAGCGGATGGCCGCGTCGAAAAGCCATTCCTCGCCGAACGGGTAAGTCCCGTAACCCTCGACGTACGGCATGTGTGAATGAAGGACGATCGCCAGATCGCCGGCCGGGGTACTGCTGTCGGCGCCCTGGCGGCCACCGCGCGCCTCAGACATGACAGACGGCGATGAAGTCCAGGGAGCTCTCGAGGTTGGTCTCGGTCAGTTTGAAGTCGCCCGTGTTGATCGACGGGGTGAACCGGTCGTAGAAGGGCTTGGTCACGCCGAGCGCTTCATGCAGCCGGTCCCAGCCGAGCGAGAGCGCGTGCTCGTGCCAGCGCAGTTTGCCCGCGTGGGACAGTCCGAGGACCTCGACCCGCGAGAAGTACGTTTCGAGTAGCGCCCGGTATTCCTCGAGGCGGTATTCCTTGATGTGCCAGGGATTGTCCGACTTCGCGGCGCCCTCCGGTGCGAGTGTCAGCAGATTGGGGGTCGAGATGTAGGAGACCGGGGCCACTTCCGCGAAGCCCTCCAGGAGCGCGCCAGGGTTCTCGATGTGCTCGATGGTCTGCAGGAAGACGATGGCGTCGCGCGGGTCTTCGAAATTCTCGACCAGATCACGGCGGAAGTTGAGCTTGGCCGAGGTGTACCTGGCCCGGGCGTGCTCGAAGGCCTCGGGGTTGGCGTCGACCCCGATCACGTCCGAGGCCGTTTCGGCCAGCACCGCCGAGCCGTAGCCCTCACCGCAGGCCAGGTCCACCACGGCCAGGCCCTCGACCCGCCGTGCGATCCACTCGTAGACGGCGAGGTGGCGCTGGTACCAGTAGTTCTCCTCCGGCACGTCGGGAAGCGTCCGCTCTCCGGTCAGTTCGAGCGGTGGAACCCCGTCGGGCTGGTCATTTTGAACGTACGTGTCGGTCAAGGAAGGCGATTCTTCCCTATCTTTCTCCGCGATGCCCGCCTCCCCGACCGCCACGCCGGACCACATCAAGGACGTGAACACCCGCTACCACGATGCCGCTGCCGATTCCTACGACTCGAAATGGGGCATCGACTTCGGTGAGATCGGCCAGGAACAGGTGTTGTCGAAGCTGAAGCGGACCCTCGGCGGCAAGATGCCCGAACCCTTCGGCCACGCGCTGGAAATCGGTGCGGGTACCGGCTACTTCTCGTTGAACCTGGCCAAGCAGGGCCTGATCGGTAGCCTGACCGCCACCGACATCTCTTCCGGCATGCTGCGCTCCCTGACGAAGACTGCGGACTCGCTCGGTGTGCCGGTGACGACCGTCGTCACCGAAGCCGAGATCCTGCCCTTCGAGGACGAGAGCTTCGACGTCGTGCTCGGCCACGCCGTTCTGCACCACATCCCCGATCTCGACAGTGCCTTCTCCGAGTTCTTCCGGGTTCTTCGGCCCGGTGGCCTGATCGTATTCTGCGGTGAGCCATCCCGATACGGCGACAGGCTTGCTGAGGTTCCCAAGAGGACCGGGCAGTTCCTGGCTCCCGTCTGGCGCCGGCTGGTCCAGGCCACCGAGCTCCAGCACACCGAAGAGGAGATGGCGGGCGACGAACACGGCCTCGAGCCCGAGGTCGACGTTCACGCCTTCGTGCCGGCCGACCTCCGTGCGATCCCGCCGCGCAACGGTTTCGAGCACACCCGGGTCCGGGGCGAAGAGCTGGTCGCCAACGTCTGGGGCTGGGGCATGCGCTCGATGGAAGCCACGGCCGAGCCGGAGTCGATCCCGATCCCCTGGCGGGACTTCGCCTTTCGGAGCTATCTCGGGTTCCAGAAGGTGGATCAGGCCATTCTCGAGCCATACCTCCCCGCCGAGCTTTTCTACAACCTGCTGCTCTGCGCCTCGAAACCCTCGTAGGCTGAAACGGTGCCACCGGCCGTAACCCAAGGAATGAGACGCCGATGAGGGCATTGGTGATCGGGGCCGGTGAAGTCGGGATGAACGTCGCCCGCACTCTGAGTGCCGACGGCCACGAAGTGACGATGGTCGAGAAGGACGCGAATCGCTGCGAGCAGACCCGCGACGACCTGGACGCCCTCGTCGTCGAAGGCAACGGGGCGAGCCCGAGGATGCTCCGTCACCTCAACGCCGGTTCGTTCGAATTGCTGGCGGCCGTGACCGCCATCGACGAGGTGAACATAATCGCCGCGCTCGCCGCCCACCAGCTCGGGGTGGGGACCACGATCGCACGGGTCCGCGATCCTGACTTCCTCGGTACCGACCGTCCTTTCGCCAGAGGCGTGCTCGGCATTGATTTCGTGATCGACCCCGACCGCGCCGCCGCAGCCGACATAGCCGAAGCGATCAGACTGCCTGGAGCCGTTTCGGTGGAGTACTTCGGAGACGGCAGCCTGGCCCTCGCCGAGCTGATCGTCACCGAGGCTTCTCCCCTGTGCGGGGTGCCCCTGCGGGACCGGGCAAGGCGCCAGCCTGCTTTCATCGTCGGACTCACCCGGGACGGCCAGGCGAACCTGACGCGGCCCGACATGGTGCCCCAGCCCGGCGACCACCTCCTCGTCACGTCACCTCGCGAATACATACGGAGCGCGGTCGCCAACCTCGCCGGGACCGTTCGCGAAGTCAAGACCGCGGTCATCTTCGGCGGCGGGAAGATCGGCCTCCAGCTCGGCCGTCACCTCGAAGAGGCGAAGATCAGGACGACCATCCTCGAGCGTGACCGCGACCGGGCACGCCTGGTGGCCGAGAAACTCCCCAAGGCGATCGTGATTCACGACGAAGGAGTAAGCCGGGACGTGCAGGTGACCGCCGGGGTCGGCGAGGCCGACGTCTTCGTCGCCTGTGCCGGGGACGACCGGGCAAACCTGCTGGCGGCGATGAACGGCAAGCGGATCGGCGCCGACCTCTGCATGGCCACTGTCTCCCGGGAGGAGTTCACCCCGCTGGTGGACGCATTAGGGGTCAACGCGGCGTTCTCACCGCGGCTGATCACGGCGGAGGCGATCCTGCGGTTCGTACACACGCGCAGCGTCAAGGCGATCCACTTGACCCGTACCGGCTTCGAGGCCATGGAACTCGAGGTCCGCCCGGGGGCCGAGATCGTCGGCATGGCGATCGGCGAGACCCACGGCAAGCTGAAGCACTGCCGCGTCGGCGCCATTCTCCACGAGGATGATGTTTCGATCCCCCAGCGCGGCCACCAGATATCGGCCGGTGACCGGCTACTGATGCTTGGTCCCGTGGGCACCATCACCGACGTCGAACCCGTGTTCTCCGGAGAGAATTGACGGACCGTTCCCGGACCGTCTTCTCCCCGCTCGTCGGAATCACGGTCGGCGGCGCGTTCGTCGCGACCGGCCTCGCGATGCTCGCCTGTGCACTGGTCGGTCTGGCTGACGGCGAGTCGGCCGCCGATTTCGCCCTGCCCGGCGCTGGAGTATCGCTCGGCGGCTGGGCCCTGCTCGCAAGCTCGCTGTCCCGGCAGATAAAGGAAGTGGTCCGTCCCGTAACCGGCCTGGTCGCGGTGACGCTGGCCTGGACTCTCGCTTCTGCCGCCGGCTCGATCCCACTGCTCCTGACCGGGTCGTTCTCGTCACCGCTAGACGCGTATTTCGAGGCGGTGAGCGGCTTCACGACCACGGGAGCTACCCTGCTCTCAGACATCGAGGCCCAGTCGAAGGCCGTGCTCGTGTGGCGCAGCCTCATGCAGTGGCTCGGCGGCATCGGGATCATCGTGCTCGTGATCGCAGTGGCACCGATCAGCGGCCCCGGGGTGCAACGCGCGTTCTACGCGGAGACCTCCGGCATGGTCTCCGACCGGCTCACCCCCCGCATCATCGACACCGCCAAGATCATCGCCGGCATCTACCTGGTGCTCTCGCTGATCGCGGCCGGGGCCTACCTGCTCGCCGGCATGGGCGCCTTCGATGCGGTCAACCACTCGATGACGACCATCAGCACCGGGGGTTTCTCGACCAGGAACCTGTCGATCGGAGCCTTCGACTCGAGACCGATCGAAGCGGTCGCCACATTGTTCATGATCGTCGGTGGCATCAACTTCGCTTTCTACTGGCGGGCGATCCGGGGCCGGTCCCTCATGCCCCAGCTGGCCGAGGTGCTCGGCTTCCTCGGGATCCTCCTCGCGATCTCCGCCGCGGTCGCGGCAAGCGTCGTCTTCGCCGACGACGTCGAGGGCGCCGGCGCCGGCATGTTCGATTCCCTCTTCAGCGTGACCACGGTGATCACGACCACCGGCTACACGACCGCCGACTTCGACGACTGGAACTCCTTCGCCCGGACGATCATTCTCGTCACGACGTTCATCGGGGCCTGCGCCGGCTCGACCGCCGGCGGAATCAAGGTGATCCGGGTGATGCTCCTCGGCAAGTCGGCAGCTCAGGAGCTGCAGCGGCAACTCAGGCCGAACCTGGTCCAGGTCCTCCGGGTGGGCGGTCATGTCTACCCGGAAGACATCCGGCGAGCCGTGCTCGGATTCTTCCTGATCTACCTGCTCGTCTACACCGCCGGTGTGCTGGCCATGGCGGCCAGCGGCCTGGATCCGCTGACCGCCATCAGTGCCGCGTCGGCAACGCTCAACGTGATCGGGCCGGGCCTCGGCGATATTGGTGCGTTGGAGAACTTCGAAGTGACATCGCCCTTCGCCCGCGCCACCTCCTGCGTATTGATGATCGCCGGCAGGCTCGAAGTCTTCACCGTCGTCGCCCTGGCGGCGGCGGTGTTCGGCTGGTTCCGCTCCACCGGAGCCGCCAGTTGACGATCACTTCAGCCGGCGGACGCGTGAAAGCTTCACAGGCTTCTTCATGCCTTTGAATCGGTGCTCGCCGGCCCTCGAGAACCTGAATCCGTCGCCGGCGGCCTCGACCGCGCTGGCCTCGGCCAGGACGCTTTCCGGCCTCGCCGCGTCGGTGATCCGGCTGGCCAGGTTCACCGGGCGGCCGAACCAGTCGCCGGCCCGCGGGATCGCCGGGCCTCGCGCCACTCCGACGCGGAGCGCGGGCAGCTCCTCCCCGGCCTCCTGGCCGACCTCGATGAATCGCAGGGCGGCATCGAGCAGCGCCTCGCCATCCTCGGAAACCAGCATCGCGGCGTCGCCGATCAGCTTGACCAGGCGGACCTCGGGGTTGGTCACGTCGATCGCCACCCGTTCGAGAAGCTTGGCGACCGTGCCGATGTTCTCGAGCTCGGATCGCTCACCGAGACGCGTGAACCCGACGAGATCGGCAAAGCAGACGGAGATCTCGGTCTCCCTACCGGCGCCGAACCAGCCTGGCTGGGATGAGGCCACTATGTCGTTGTTCAGGCGGTCGAGGAAATGAGCACGAAGGGCGTAATTGACCGATTCCTCCGCCAGGGGCAGCAGTTCCTGTGCGGCCGTGCGCAGGTTGATCGCGGCGTCATATTCGTCGGAGTCCGGATCGATGATGTCCGTGGCGAGAATCTCGCTGTGGACCTGTGCGATGTGGGCGGCGCTGCTGCCGACCTGGCGGGCCACCGCAAGAAGGTTGTCGGTGGCCAGTCCGGCGTCGCTGAACGCCCTCAGGCGCTCCGCCGCGTCCCGGTCCTCGAGCCCGAAAGTACGTTCGTCCGGACCCGGCTTGGGAAAACCGAGCGCCGCGATCAGGCGCTGGATCTCTTCGACGTCGATTCCGGTCTCTTCTGCGATCTCCGAGAGCGTGAAGCGCTCGGCCCTGACCCCCAGCGCGATCTCGGAAGGCAGCAGGGCCAGCCGGTCCGCCTCCACTGCGCTGCGGAGGACGTCGAGTTCGACCCCCTCCAGGCGCAGGAGTTCGAGCAGTTTGAGCCGTGATGCACGGGCGTCGCCTTCGAGTCCATCGAGGAGCTCTTCGAGCTCGGCGTCGGTGATCTCACTGCCAGTCTGTTCAGGCATGGGCCACCGCTCCCCCCCGTCTCGGATCGCCGCCGCCTCCGAGGTCCCCGGTCCCCGGGTCACGGGTCACGACCTGCACCCCGCCGAAGAACAGGTTCTTCTCCGTCCAGCTGAACACTTCCTGCCCCCGGGCCTTCAGAGCGGCGAGCGCTTCGGGGTCGATGCCGGGCTCCGCCTGCAGCACTCCCGCTTCGAGGTGGATCCGCGGGGCATCGACCGCTTCCTGCGGAGTCATCCCCCGCGCCAGCAGGTTGATGGTGGTCTGGAGCACGGCGGAACGGATCCGGTTCGACCCGGCACTGCCGAGACCCGCCACGACCTCACCGTCCCTGAGAACGAGGGTCGGGGCCATCATCGAGCTGACCCGCGTGCCCGGTGTGGCCCTGTGGAATCCGAGCGGGTTCAGGTCTTCCTCGCCGAGCATGTTGTTCAGGTGGATGCCGGTACCCGGCACGACCATGCCCGAGCCGGTGCCGTTGGAACAGGTGACCGAGGCGCACATGCCATCATCATCCATGGTCGAGAGATGGGTGGTCGAGCCGAGGCGGTCATCGCCTCCGAACGCCCGGCCCAGAGCATCCGCCGAGAGGAACGATTCACCGAATCCCTCGCTCCCCAGGTTCTCGGCGAAGCCGCCGGTGCGGCGAGCCCGGTTCGCGGCCTCCATCACCCGGGTCACCTCGAACGGGCCGCAATCCCCGAGCTGCTCCAGCAGGGCGAGCGAGTAGGCGATGAGGATGCCTCCGGCCGACGGCGGAGGATTCGTCTGGATTTCGTAACCCTCGAATCCGGCGGCGACCGGCTGCCTTTCGATCGCGGCGTACTCGGCCAGGTCCTCGGTCGACAGCACCCCGCCGCGCTCTCGCACGTAACCGTCCACCTTCGCCGCGGTCTCCCCGCCGTAGACCGCGGCGGGACCTTCCGCCGCGTACCGCTCGAGCGCGCCCGCCAGGTCGGGATACCGGAAGCTCTCGCCTTCCCCGAGGATGTGGCCGTCGGGAGCGTAGATCTCCCGGGCCTCCGGGGTGGCCGTATAGATCGGCTCGAGGATCTTCAGCACATAGGCTTGCTGGCGGTTCAGCGGGGCGCCGTCGCGGGCGAACCCCACGGCCGGGCCGATCAGGTCTTCCAGTTCCATCGAACCGAAACGGGCGAGCGCGTCGCTCAGGCCCGCCGCGGCGCCGGGCACGGCGCAAGACGCGGCCCCCGCGTTGAAGATCTGAGTCGTCTGGGCATCGAAGTGCACGGGGACCGGCTCGAGCTCGCCGCTGCGTTCGTGGCCGCCCTGACCGGGCACGGCGACGAAGAAGTCGATCAGGACCGGATCCGAACCCGGCGCCTTGACCATCATGAAACCACCGGCCCCGAGGCCGGTCAGCGCGCTCTCCAGCGAGAAGGAGGCCATGGCCGCGGCGACCGCCGCATCGACGGCGTTGCCCCCTTCACGGAGGACGGACGCGCCGGTTTCAGCGGACAGCGGATGGCCGGCGGCGACTACACCGCGCGGAGCCACCGCCTAGGAAAGGAATTCGGGGACATCGTTCACGTCAGGCAGTGAGCCGCCGCTCCGGGAACTGCCCGAACCACGGTCCGAGCGTGTACCTGTCTGGGCCTGACGCGCCTCGACGGGCCGGCGGGCGGGGCCCGACTTGCCGTCGAAACGGGTGGCGACGACGGTGATCCAGATCTGGTCGTCGAGCTCTTCGTCGACGTTCGCGCCGAAGATGATGTTGGCGTCGGGGTGGGCGGCCTCGCCGACCAGCCGTGCCGCTTCCGACACCTCGATCAGCGAGAGATCGGTCCCACCGGTCACGGACAACAGGATCGAGCGGGCCCCGTCCATCGGAGTCTCGAGGAGCGGCGAAGAAATCGCCTTCTCGGCGGCGATCATGGCGCGATCGGGACCGGTGCCCATGCCGATGCCCAGCAACGCGCGGCCGGCGTCTTTCATGATCGAGCGCACGTCGGCGAAGTCGAGGTTGATGATGGAGGGCAGGGTGACCAGGTCGGAAATTCCCTGGACTCCCTGGCGCAGGACGTCGTCGGCGACCTGGAAGGCGTCGGTCATCGGGGTCAACTGGTCGAGCACCTCGAGCAGACGGTCGTTCGGGATGACGATCAGGGTGTCGACTTCACCGGCGAGGGCCTCGATCCCCTGCTCGGCCTGCTTGGCCCGGCGGCTGCCTTCGAAGGCGAACGGTTTGGTCACGATGCCGACGGTCAGGGCGCCGACGTCGCGGGCGAGGCGGGCGATCACGGGAGCCGCGCCGGTCCCGGTGCCGCCACCGGCTCCGGCGGCGATGAAGACCATGTCGGAGCCCTTGAGCAGGCGCTTGATCCGGTCCTGCTCGTCGAAAGCGGCACGGAAGCCGAGTGACGGGTCGGCCCCGGCGCCGAGACCCCGGGTCTCGTTACCGCCGATGTGGACGGTCAGGTCCGACACGCAGAGCTGGAGCGACTGGAGGTCGGTGTTCACGGCCATGAACTCGACGCCCGGGATCTGGGCCTCGATCATGCGGTTGATCGCGTTGACGCCGCCACCACCGACACCGACCACGCGGATGACCGGAGAGTGCGGCACACCGCCGCCGGCTCCGGAGGAAGGCTCCTGGCGGCCGTAGCGGGGACCGTCGTCACGGGCGGGCTGCTCGGAGAAGATCCGCTTGAGGCGGTCCTGGGCATCGGGGATGTTGCTCATGTCGGACGCCGGGTTCGGCGGGGAAAGGGGATCGGGCTGGGTCTCGGGTTCGCTCGGGGGCTCCGGGCGGGAGGCGGGCCGGGCCGGCTCATCTGGATCGGCAGCGACCGGGTCGTTCCGCCCGAAGCGGCCGGCCGCCGAAAGATCCGGTCCGTGCGGGGAAGTGTCGTCTTCGACGGGCTCGAGGCTGTCGTCGAAGACCTGGGTCTCCGCGGCCTGCGGCCCGGGGGCTTCGGCCGGTTCGTCCGTGGCGGTCTCGGACTCGCGCGGCTCGAACTCGGGCGGCTCGGTGCTCGTGTCGTCGGTTGTCGAGCGAAAGAGATCCGCGAGGGGACCTTCACGCATGCTCGCTCTCTTACGACGAGCCATCTTTCAAGACCTCCTTGGCCAAGTTTCGGTAGTACGAAGCCGCGCGGCTCTCAGGATCGTACTTGAGGACACTAGCGCCTCGCACCGGCGCTTCGGCAAACTTCACGGCCTTGCGTATCCGAGACTTGAAAACGAGGTCACCGAAGTTCTCTTCGAGGATCGAAACGGCTTCACGGGCATGGAGCGTCCGGGAGTCGAACATGGTCGGCAGGATGCCCTCGATCCGGACGTTCGGATTGAGGTTTTCCTGGATCATCTTGAGCGTCGACTGGAGCTGGACCAGGCCACGCATCGAGAGGTATTCGCACTGGACCGGGATGATCACCTTGTTGGAGGCGGTCAGCGCGTTGATCGTCAGCAGGCCGAGGCTCGGCGGCGTGTCGATGCAGATGTAGTCGTACTCGCCCTGCACTTCCTTGAGGGCCTTCTCGAGCGACCGCTCGCGGCCGATCTTGGTGCTCATCGCGATCTCCGCGCCGGCCAGGTCGAGCGACGCGACGGCGATGTCGATCTCCCGGTGGCTGATGACCTCGGAGATCGGCAGGCCGTCGACCAGCACGTCGTACATGCTGAACTCGACCTTGTCCGGGTCGATGCCCTGGCTCATGGTCAGGTTGCCCTGGGGGTCGAGGTCGATACAGAGGACGCGGTTGCCGAGCTCGGCGAGGGCGACCGCCATGTTCAGGGTCGAAGTCGTCTTGGCGACGCCGCCCTTCTGGTTGGCGAAGCTGATGACGTCCGCCACGTCCGTGGGGACCGACGACGGGATCGGCTTGATGTGCGATTCGATGTCACGCCTGGTCGGGGCGAGCAGGTCGGACGCCTTCAACCGGATCTCGCTCTCCTCGGCGGCGGCCTCTTCCTCGAGGTTCGCGAGTTCGTCCTCGACGGGTGGGGCGGGCTCCGTCTTCTCGGCAGGGGTGGTCTCCGTGGCCGACTGTTCCGGGGAGGTGCCAAAATCGACGTCGTCTTGCTCGACCGTCTCCTCTCCGGGAGCGGAATTCTCGCGGACTTCTTTCTTGCGGCTAAGGATTCGCATTTGGCCCGTTATTCGCATGGACATGACGTTTTCCTGCCTCTGCTGTTTGCCCGGACGCCAAATCGGGTTGAATGGACCAATCCTCGATTTCCTGGAAAAGCGCGTGCTCTTCGTCACCGGCAAGGGCGGCGTCGGCAAGTCGACCGTCGCAATAGCGCTCGGAATCCGCGCTGCGCTTGAAGGAAAGCGCGCGATCGTGGTCGAGGTCTCGGCCACGGAGAACGCCTCGCGCATCTTCCGGCAGGCCGATGTCGGCTTCAAGGAGATCGAACTGGCCAACGATTTCTGGGCGATTTCGATCGATCCGGAAGATTCCATGCGGGAGTACGTGCTGCTTCAGCTGAAGGTGAAGGCGATGCGGGATCTCCTGTTCCGGAGCCGCATGTTCACCTATCTCGCGGCCGCCACCCCCGGCCTGAACGAGCTGGTCACGATCGGGAAGATCTGGGAGCTCGCCCAGCTAGACCGCAAGGTGAAACACGGCCGGAAGTACGACCTGGTGATCGTCGACCTCCCCGCCACCGGGCACGGCATCAGCTACCTGCAGAGCCCCCGCACGTTCGCGAACATCGCCCGGGTCGGGCCGATCCACTCGCAGGCGCTGCAGCTCCAGGAGATGATCAACGACCACGAGTACTCCGGCACGGTGATCGTCTCGCTGCCCGAGGAGATGCCGGTCAACGAGACCAGGAACCTCGAGGACCAGCTGCTCAGCGACGTCAACGTCGCGGTCGACCGGGTGATCATGAACGGCCTCTACGAGAAGAGCTTCGCCAAGACCGACATCAAGGCGATCAAGCGCCTCCTGAAGAACGACGACGACGAGGTTCGCGCCGCGGGCAAGGCAGCGATCTCGCAGTGTTCGCGGTCCGAATCCCAGGCAGAGCAGCTCGAGCGCCTCGAAAGGCTTGTCAAGGCGCCCGTGACCACCCTGCCCTTCATCTTCAAGCCGGAGATCGACCTGAGCTGTGCCCGCCGCCTCGCCGAGGAGATCTCGTAGATGTCATCGATCGAAGACGTCCTCGAAGGCAACCGCATCTGCATCTGCGCCGGTTCGGGCGGCGTCGGCAAGACGACTTCCTCGGCCGCGATCGCCCTCGGCATGGCCGCCCGCGGTCTGAAGGTGTGCGTCCTGACGATCGACCCCGCAAAGCGGCTGGCCGACTCGCTGGGGCTCGAGGAGCTCGGCAACGAGGCGACCCAGGTCGATCCGAAGCTGTTCGCCGAGAACGGACTCGACGAGAACGGTGGCGAACTCTGGGCGATGATGCTTGACGCCAAGGAGACCTTCGACAACCTCGTCGCCCGTCACGCCGAGGACGCGGAAGCCCGGGACCGCGTCCTGAACAACCGGATCTACCAGCAGATCTCCGGCGCACTGGCCGGTTCGCAGGAGTACATGGCGATGGAGAAGCTGTTCGAACTCCACAGCGAGGGCCGGTTCGAGCTGCTGGTGCTCGACACCCCACCGAGCCGCAACGCCCTCGATTTCCTCGACGCCCCGAGTCGCCTGACCCAGTTCATCGAAGGCAAGTCACTCCAGATGTTCATCAAGCCCTCCGGGTTCGCGGCAAGGGTGGCCGGGCGTAGCGCCGGTGTCGCTCTGTCGGTCCTCAAGCGACTGGTCGGTTTCGACCTGCTCGCCGACCTCTCGGAGTTCTTCACGGCCTTCAGCGGCATGATCGACGGCTTCCAGGACCGGGCCCACCGGGTCAGTGCTCTGCTGGCCGACGAGGAGACCTGTTTCGTGATCGTCTGCGGCCCGCAGAGCGACCAGGTCGACGAAGCCGTCTTCTTCCATTCGAAACTGATGGAGAGCGACATGAGGTTCGGCGGTGCCGTGGTCAACCGCGTCCGCTACCGGCTGGGCACCAGGGTCCCGAAGATCACCGCCCTCACCAAGAAGCTCGAACCGGAGCTCGAGAAGGAGGGATTGGCGAAGGAGGTCGCGCGCACCCTGATCGAGTACGACCAGCTGGCGCTGCGCGACGAGAAGAACATCTCGAGGCTGAGGGAGAGCCTCAAGGAGGACGAACCGGTGATCCGGGTTCCCTACCTCGACACCGACGTCCACGACATCGAAGGCCTGAGTGTCATCAACGAGTACCTCTTCGCGGACGAAGAGACCCGTATCGAACTGGCTACGAGTTAGGACCTAGGGCCTGTTGCGCCGGTACTCGAGCTCAGAGACCGACCACTCCGTGGTCTCGGGCTGGGGAAAGAACTTGGGGTTCGGGCTCGGGTGGCTCTGGCGGCGGTCCAATTCGAGTCCGTCCATGGCGTGCGACGGCCACGACAGAGTGTCTCCGGCGCGCTCCTGTTCCAGCCAGTCCTCGCGCAGGGTCGAACCGATCTCGTCCTTGGCCGAGACCGTGATCTCGCCGGGCTCCGGGACGGGTTCCAGCAGGCGGGTCGACCCGGGCTCCGCGGATCCGGTGTCGTTCGAGCCGGGCTCGATGCCGAGCGCCGCTTCGATCTCGGGCATCGGCTTGAACGCCTTGACCTCGCCCGGGATCTCCGCGGGTTCGAACTCAGGAACCGATCCGAACAGAGGGTCGACCCCTGCCTCCACTTCCGGACCGAAACTTTCCACCACTCGGGGCTTGAAGACGTGGATCTCCGCGGTCGCCGGCGTCCCCGTCTGGGCATCGGAGGGCTCGGGGATGGTGTCCCACTCGGTGGTGTCGCCGCGCTGGCGGATGCTGCCTTCGCCCGCCTGGAGACCGGAGGTGATCAGGGTCTCCTCGGCGACGACGTTGAGGTTGGTCTCGTACTTGCCGAGCACCGCTTCGCGCAGGATGGTCCGGGTCGAGTCCTCGACCCAGGCGGCTAGGTAGCTGGACGATTCGCCGCCGATCATGGTCGATTCTTCGTTGTTGATCAGGGCCTGTTCGAGGTCGAGCGCGGTCTCGACCCGCCTGCGGGTCGTTTCATCCTCGGCCTTGCCGGAGATCAGCGCGGCAGCACGGGCGGCAAGTGGTGCGTCGATGACACCCTCCCCGCCGAGGGCGGAGCGGATGGCGAGGAGATGGTCCGGAAGGGCATCGACCGGCCGGCTGCGCTCGCAACCGAACTGGAAGCGCTTCTCGGCGAAGGCGATGGCTTCGTTCCGGGGTGAGTCCTCGACCAGCTTCTGGGCGAACTCGTCGAGGCTCTTCACCTCGGACTCGATCAGGAAGTAGCTGCCCTGGCGCGGCGGCGCGGCGCCGGTCTCGACCCGGCGCCAGGCGTCGTCGCCTACGGGAGCAAACGCGAACGGACCGAGTCCGACGGTGCCTTCCTTGAACAGACGGAGGGCACGGACCAGGCCGTGAAGCTTTTCGATGGCGGCCTTCGGGCCTTCGCTGACTTCACCCAGAGGGGCCATCGCGAGGAAAGCGGGCTGCCAGGCGCTGCGGTCGGTGCCTTCGGAGGTGATGGCCTCCAGCGGCGCGTCGACCGAGTCGGCCCGGACGATCTTCAGCCCGTTGCTCATCTCGATCTCGGAAGGGCTCATTTCGAACCCGGCCAGCGGCACGAGCAGGACATCAGCCTCGTGGACGTCGCGGGCTTCGACCTCGAGTGACTCGAGGGCGGCTTCGACCCGGCTGATGTCGAGTGAGAACTCGGTGGTGCCTTCCCAGAGGCTGCCGATGAAGACGCTGAGCATCTCTTCGGCACGGCGGTCCGGGTCCGACGGGACCGGGATACCCCGGGCTTCGAGGTAAGGGGCAGCGACCTGCGAAGAGGCGACGGCGCCACGCGCGGGTCCGTATGAAGGCAGGGACTTCAGCTCTTCGATGTGGGCCGTTATGTAACGCGAAGTGAGTGGCACGTAGCGGTAGAAGTGGGAGCTGTCCCCGTTGTTCTCGGCGACGTCGAACGGGATCTCGTCACCGGTCGCGACCAGCGACGTGAACCGGGTCGAGGCTTCGGCTGCAAGCCGCTTCAGGGACTCGTCAAGTACGGGATCGTGCATGTGGAGGGAGTTCCCGCCGGCCACCAAGCATCCTGTCCCTGCAGGTTTGCTTGCAGGTTTCGCAACCCTGGCCCGTCCTCGGGTCTATGAACACACAGTCATCGTCCAGGGAAGGCTTCGGGATGAGTCGAAGAAGAATTGCGGGATCAGGAGTTCTAGTCGCTTCGATGGCAATTGCGATGCTGCTTCCCGGCCAGGCGGGCGCGAGACCGGGAGACCTCGACCCGGGCTTCGGCGGCAACGGACTGGTGGAGACCCCGGCCACGGCAACGACCGGATCGTGGGTGGGTACCACTCGACCATCTGCGCCGGCAAAGGAAACGACGAAATCAGCAGCTTCCGCAGCTCCCTCTCGATCAGGGTCTTCGCCGGCGCTGGTGACGATCGCGTGACGGGATCGAAACAGAAGGACGACTTGCGCGGCGGACCGGGCCGGGACGTCCTCCATGGCGGTGCGCAGGACGACTCGATAGAGCGTCGAGAATCCCTGGGCACCCTTCCGGGCCAAACTCGAGCCGCGCCCGAAACAGTTTGCAAAGCAGTAGCGGTGTAGATTCAGGCGGTGACGGCTTCGGCCGGCTCGTCTGCGTCCAGCCACTCGATTCCGTACTTCCGCATTCCGTCGATCAGCGGGACCAGGTCCCTGCCTTTGTCGGTCAGGGCGTAGGTCACGCGCGGCGGGACTTCCGGGAACGTCTGGCGTTCCACGATCCCCTGCCCCTCGAGGGTGCGGAGCCGGAGCGAGAGAGTCCTGGGGCTGATGCCTTCCAGTGACCGCTCGAGTTCGCAGAAACGCCGGTTTTCATCGGCCAGGTCACGAATCACGAGGAGGGTCCACTTGCCGGAGATTACATCCGCCGTGCGGCAGACGGGACATTCTGCGTTGTCGATTGCGCTCATTGGAGAAGTGAGTCGGCTGTTGTTTGAAGCCACCGCGTCCACGGACCGGAGACAAGCCGGAGTTCACTTCAACAAGTATAGGCACATGGCTTCACTTACTGAAGCAGAATCAGGGAAATGACCACTCCCGCCGCCAGGAACGGGGCCAGCGGAAGGGTCGTCTCCCCCGGCGGCCGCCGGTTCCCGAGCGAGATCAGCGCTCCGGTCAGGCCGGCGAGGAACAGCCCCGCGAGCAATGCGACCCACGCTCCCCAACCGAGGTAGAGGCCGATGACCGCGACCAGCTTGACGTCACCCATGCCCAAGCCATCGGGCCGGACCAGTGCGGCCATCAGCAGCGGTGACGCGATCACCACGGCAGCGAGCAGGGCCGACGGAAAGTCCTCTCCCCCCGTCCAGACCGAGATCACCGCCCAGAGGCCCACAGCAGCCAGTAGAGCCCGGTTTGGGATCACCCGGCGGCGGATGTCCGCAACCGACACCACGGCGAGCGTCAACGTCAGAAATATTCCAGCCGTTAACGACATGAGCCGAGGCTAAAAAGCCCCGGCTCAACCAACTGTCAACAAATGCATGGATTCACCAGCGCAGCACTGACGGAGATTTCCACCGGAAGAGGCGGCGATAGTACTCAGTACGTGAGCTGGCCCTTCCGGTGGTACTGACGAAGTCAGCGTTGTGCTGGTGGATCCAGGCTCAGGTCGCTTCGCGAAGCTTCTGAGCTTCGTTCAAACTCTGGAGCTTCTTGAGGCTCTGGTTCTCGATCTGCCGGATCCGCTCGCGGGTCACGTTGAAGGTACGTCCGACCTCGTCGAGGGTCCGGGGATGCTCCCCGCCCAGTCCGTAACGCAGCTCGAGTACGCGGCGCTCACGGTAAGAGAGGTTCTCCAGCGATTCCTTGAGGGCTTCCTTGGTCAGGAGGTCCGCCGCGCGGTCGAAAGGCGACTCGGCTTTCTCGTCGGCGATGAACTGCCCGAACTCGGATTCCTCTTCATCCCCGACCGGCTTCTCGAGAGAGACCGGGGACTGTGCCGAACGCTTGATCGAGTCGACCTCTTCCGGATCGATGCCGGTCACTTCGGCGATCTCCTCCGGGGTCGGCTCACGACCGAGCTCGGTCACGAGCTTGCGCTCGGCCCGGCCGATCTTGTTCAGCTTCTCGACGACGTGGACCGGGATACGGATGGTCCGGGCCTTGTCGGCGAGAGCTCTCGCGATGGCCTGGCGGATCCACCAGGTGGCGTAGGTCGAGAACTTGAATCCCTTGCGGTAATCGAACTTCTCGGCCGCCCGGACCAGTCCGAGCGTGCCTTCCTGGATCAGATCGAGGAACGGCAGTCCCTGGTTCCGGTAGTTCTTGGCGATCGACACGACCAGACGGAGGTTCGATTCGACCATCTTCTGCTTGGCGTCGAGATCGCCGCGCTCGATGCGCTTGGCGAGATCGACTTCTTCCTGGGCCGTCAGCAGGCGAACCTTGCCGATGTCCTTGAGGAAGAGCTGCAGGGAATCGGTCGTCATGTCCGGCTTCAGGTCAAGAGCTTCCTTCTTGCGACGGCGACCACGTCGCCCGTCTGAGCGCTCTGCGTCTGCTGTTGCCTTCTGAGCAGGGTTGACGTCCTCGACCAGCTCGATGCCCTGCTTTTCAATGTGTCCATACAGATCCTCGATGTCGCTCTCGTCGAGATCGACTTCCTTGACGGCGGTGGCGATGTCACCGAAGGTGAGCACACCGAGCTGCTGCCCGCGATTCACGAGTGTCTTTACTTCTTCTAGTTCCTGGAGTTCTGCTACAAGCATCGTGTCCCTATCTGATTTCCCTGGCACGGTGGTTTCTCTCATTCGGACCGTCTTGAGGGAAGACGACGAACATGCACAAACACGAACCACTCGTCAAGATTCGTATTTCGCTCCTGATTTTCGGGAACTCAAGAGATACCGTGCGCCAGAGGTAAATGGTCAGACGAGTGTCTGAATACTAGCCGCTTCACTTAGTAAAGTCAAGACTCAGCCAGCAACTCAGCAATTCTGCTGTCATAGACAAGCGTTGCCCATGTACCTGTATTTCAAACTCGGAAACTGCCCTTGAGTTGCGATGACTGCGACCCGGATCGTACGCCAGACCCTGTCAAGGGGCATATACCGCTTGCCGAGCAATGGAAGCACCTCCCCTGGCTGCAGGCCTTCTGGACCCGCGCCTACCGCGAGAACGTGACCGGCCTCTCGGCCATGGTCGCCTACAACCTGATGCTGGCGATTTTTCCGTTCGCCCTGCTGGTCCTGTTCATCTTCAGCCAGATCCTGCGGATCGAAGGCATCGAGGCCGGGGTGATCAACGACCTCCAGCGACTCTTTCCCGACGCCGAGCAGAACACCCTCGACAACGCGCTTTCCAGCGTCCGCTCCAACTCGACCGCGATCGGGATCGTCGCCGCGCTCGGATCGATCTGGATCGGCGCCTCGTTCTGGGGCGCGATGGACACTGCCTTCTGCCGGATCTACCACGTCGAATGCCGCGGCTGGTGGGAACAGAAGCGCTTCTCGCTCGGAATGCTGGTCGTGGTGGCGCTCTTCATCCTGGGCAGCGTCGTCCTGCCGGCCGGTGAAGGTGCCCTGATCGACTCGGCGGAGAAGCTGCCATTCGGCCTGAACGAGGTGCAGTCCCTCGACAGCCTCATCCTGATCGGCGTGACCCTGTTCCTCAATCTGGCGGTCTGCTCGATGATCTACTGGGCCGTGCCGAAAGGTCACATGCCGTGGCGCGCGGTCTGGCCCGGAGCGGTCTTTGCGACACTGGTCGCCGGTCTCGCCAACTGGCTATTCCCGATCTACCTGACCAATGTCTCGACCCTTTCCAGCTTCGGCTCGACCATCGGCTTCGTCCTGATCGCGCTGCTCTGGTTCTACATCGTGGCTCTGACCATGATTGCCGGAGCGGTGATCAACTCCCTTCGCCACGAATACCACGACCTCGGACAGCTGCCTTACGGGATCGTGAGCCGCGCGTCCTTGCTGGCCGAGGCCCAGGCCCGGGAAGAGGCGGACACCAAGGTCCCGGCCCGCCCGGTCGCCGAGCCCTATCGCTCCCTGACCGCACCCGCGGCGGAAGAGCCGGATGAGCCGGAAAACCCTGATGTGATCCCGCTCGACTCCAGACGCCGGCGCAAGTGAGCGCCGGAATCGAGCTGCTGCCGGACCCGGTCCGGCGCGGACTGGCCCCACGGCCGGCATCTCCGAACTCTTTCGCCGTCTTCGGCCAGGCGCAAGGCGAAGCTACCGGCCACGTAGCTCGTGGCACCTGCAATCAGGACACGATCGGGAGATTCAGCCATCGAAGGGGCGGTACGGCGAGGCGCCCCTTCTGAACTACGGTCAGCCGTAGAGCCCGCCGGTGACTTCGCGCAGCTTGGCCCGATCGTGCCGGGCCCCCACCTTGCGGACGGTGCCGGACCGGGAGCGCATGACCAGTGACTCGGTCGTGGCGTGGCCCTTGCTGCGGCGGACGCCGTCCAGCAGGTCTCCGTCGGTGACACCGGTGGCGGCGAAAAAGACATCGTCGCCGTTGACCAGGTCCTGGGAGGTCAGCACCTTGTCGAGGTCGTATCCGCCGTCGATCGCCGCCTGGCGCTCTTCTTGGTTTCGCGGCCAGAGCTTGCCGATGATCTCGCCGCCGAGGCACTTGATGGCCGCCGCGGCGAGCACGCCTTCGGGAGTGCCACCGATTCCCCAGAGCAGGTCGATACCGGTGTCGTCGGAAACGGCGAGCAGGGCCGCCTGGACGTCGCCGTCGGTGATGAAGCGGATCGTGGCGCCGGCTTCGCGGATCTCCTTGACCGTCTCCATATGGCGCTCGCGGTCGAGCACGGTGAGGGTGACGTCTTCGGGACCGCCACCCTTCCGCTCACCGATGTCGCGGATCACGTCGCCGATGGGCTTTTCGAAGGTCAGGAGGTCCTTGAACTCGGATGCCGCAGCCATCTTCTCCATGTAGACGCAGGGGCCCGGATCGAACATCGAACCGCGTTCCGAGAGGGCGATGACCGCGAGGGCGCCTCCGAAACCGCGGGCGGTGAGGGTCGTACCCTCGAGCGGGTCGACCGCGATGTCGACCACGGGAGGACTGCCGTCACCGATGTTCTCGCCGTTGTAGAGCATCGGGGCTTCGTCCTTCTCGCCTTCGCCGATGACCACCACGCCGTCCATCGGCACGGTGTCGAGCAGGAGGCGCATTGCGTCCACGGCAGCGCCGTCGGCCGCCAGCTTGTCTCCCCTTCCGACCCACCTGGCAGCCGCGAGAGCCGCCGATTCGGTGACACGAACCAGCTCGAGTGCAAGGTTGCGGTCGGGCTTGGTACCGGATCGGACGTCATGGGAGATCACGCTCATGGCGGCAAGGCTATAACGGGCGACACCCGGATGCCGATTGCCCGGAGGGTGCGGATAGGCTGCGGGGGTGACTGCCAAGCGATGGGGATTGACACTGCCGCTGCCGATGACTCCGCTGGCCGACCACCGGCCTTTCGTGGAGCAGGCCGAAACCGTGGGTTACACCGACCTCTGGACGGGCGAGACGGGTGGGCCGGACGGCTTCACCCCGCTGGCGCTCAGTGCGGCCTGGACCGAGAGTATCCGGCTCGGCACCGGGATCGTCGGCGTCTTCCAGCGCGGCCCCGCCTTGCTGGCGCAGCAGGCTGCTGCTCTGACCGACGCTTCCGGCGGCCGCTTCGTCCTCGGCATCGGCGCTTCCTCCGACCGCATGGTCGCGGGCTGGAACGGGATCCCGTTCGAGAAACCGCTGACCAAGGTCGAAGAGACTCTCGATTTCCTGCGGGTTGCCCTCGCCGGTGAACGCACCCGGACCGGGTTCAAGCTGGAGACCGCTCCGGCCCACCCCACGCCCATCGTCCTCGCCGCGCTCCGCGGCAAGATGCTGCGGCTCGCGGTCGAGAAGGCCGACGGCGCCTTCAGCAACTTCCTGCCGCTCAGCGGGCTGCCTCAGGTCAGCGCGCAGCTCGAAGGGGCAGGTCCGGACTTCGAAATCCTCTGCCGCTTCTTCTGCATCGCCGGCGAAAAAGACCAGGTCGAACCGCTCGCCCGCTTCATGTTCTCGTCATACGTCACGGTCCCCGTGTACGCCAACTTCTTCCGCTGGCTCGGTTACGGCGACGAGATCCAGGAGATGTGTGACAAATGGTCCCAGAAGGATCGACAGGGCGCTGCAGCTGCGGCCCCCTGGGAATTGATCGAGGACACCTTCCTCGTCGGCTCACCGGAGTTCATCCGCGAGCGCCTCGACGCCTACGTCAACGGCGGGATCACCCTCCCGGTCGTCACCCCGATCACCACTCCGGACAACATGTCGTCGCTGATCACCACGCTCGCCCCCTGATCGCTGGCAACCTCGGGCGCCTCCGTTTACATTCGGGAGATCCAGACGGCAAAGGGACCGGCGATGGCCGGTGCCAACAGGTAAATGGGGAAGCCAAGGGCTCACTGAAGAAGGCCAACGAGAGGGTCGAGGAACTCTGCTGAGAACTTCACCCGGTCCCTTCGGCTTCGGGATCGGTCCATAGCTCCTTCTTCCATGGTGGTGTGATCGGGTCGAAGCGGGCCGGGCGGGCGACCGGATCGGTTCGGATCTCCTCAACCGGCACCAGGTGGATGAACCGGGCCGGGGTGTGGCTCGGGTAGTCGCCGAGGTCGTCGCCACCGACGTTGCCGGCGTGACTGCCGCCGGCGATCAGGTACCTGCCGGTCCGCTCACCCCACCCGCCGGGTTCGCGGAGGCCCGCCATCTCGGCCGCACCGGAGAGGAAACCCCAGCCGATGTCCGACCCCCAGTTTAGATATGAGCGGTCGTGGTTGTGGCCGGCGTGCGACGACGCGCGCTGGCTGACCTCTCCGTCGGGCCCGATCCTGACCTGCACCGATTCCCAATCATGAGGGTGGTAGCCCTCATCTTCTGCGACGGGCAATCCTCGAAGCGAGGCGCTCTCGGGGTAGTACGCCCAGTACTGCACATAGAGAGAATCATCTTCCGCCCCTTCGCAGTCGGCGACCGGATCCCGCCGGACGGTGTCCGCGCGGCAGTCGAGCACCCGGGTGAAAAGAGTCACCGGCTCACCGGCCCGGGACTCCCGGATCTCCCCGCCCTGGTCGGCCTCGGCGCAGTACGCGGAGCGGCAAGTCCGGTAGTCGACCGGCAGGCCGAGCAGGTCGCGGCCGAAGAACAGGTCGGGTGCATTGTGCCGGACCAGATCCGCGGCACTCTCGCCGTAGGCCAGGTCGAGCGAAGGCTCGCGGTCGCAGAAACCCGAGAGCGAAACGGCACAGAGCATCTGTCTGGAGACCGAGTGCAGCAGTCCGAGCGGGGACGCCGTGACTCCGGCAGCGACCAGTCCGGTCATCAGCAGGCCGACCAGCAGCACGACCCCGACCCACTCGACCGTGGACTGGCCCCGTTCTCCTCTCGCTATTTTACGGGTCATGATTGCCGAGGCTAGGAAGCGGCCCTGGACCGGTGGCCGCATGATTCACACGGTTCGCAGACGGTAGGGTCAAGACGTGGCCGACCCGACCAAACCGCATAAACGCAACTATCCCGACCTCAACCAGAAGAGCGAGATCAAATGGAAGATGTGGGGCCTCGGAATCGCGGTGGCCCTCCTGCTGATCATCGTCGCCCAGAACTCGCAGACGGTCGAGTTCAACCTGCTTTTCATCTCGACCAGTACCCCGCTGATCGTGCTGCTCCTGATCACCGCCCTGATCGGCGCCATCATCGGTTACACCGCGCCGATCCTCCGCCGCCACCGCCACAACACGCGGCGCGAGTACGAAAAGGACTGAATCAGTCCCCGGCCACCGCCGGGACGCCGAGCCGCTTCCGCGTGACCTCGATCGCCTCCGGGTTCGAATCGATCAGGACGTACTTCCGGCCGAGCTCCTCCGCCACCGCTCCCAGCGTCCCACTGCCGCAAAAGAAGTCGAGGCACCAGTCGCCGCGAACGGTCGAAGCCGCCACCATGCGCCGCACGATCCCCATCGGTTTCTGACTCGGGTAGCCCGTCTTCTCGGAACCGTTCGTCGGCACGATCGTGTGCCACCAGACGTCGGTCGGGAGCTTGCCTTGAGCAGCCTTCTCCGGAGTGACCAGCCCCGGCGCCATGTAAGGCTCGCGGTCGACCTCTTCCGGATCGAAGAAATACCTTGCCGGGTCCTTGACGTAGACCAGGATCGTGTCGTGCTTGGCCGGCCAACGCTTCTTCGACCGGGCTCCGTAGTCGTAGGCCCAGATGATCTCGTTGAGGAACCCGTCCCGCCCGAATATCTCGTCGAGCAGCAGCTTCACGTAGTGAGCCTCGCGGTAGTCGATGTGGAAATAGAGGGTGCCGTTCTCAGCCAGGAGGCGGTGGGCCTCCTCGAGACGCGGCGCGAGGAAGCCGAGAAAATCGTCGAAGCTGTCCCGGTACGACGAGCTGTTCAGCAGTTCGGTCCGGTACCGCCGCCCTTCGAACCCGGTCCGGTCGCCGTCCTCGTCCCGGACGGTCCGGACAGTCCGCCGCGCCTGGTCGCGGCCGGTGTTGAAGGGCGGGTCGATGTAGATCAGCTGGAAAGACCCGTCCGGCAACTTCGGCAGCAGGTCGAGGTTGTCACCGAGGAGGATCTGATTGGAGGTAGGCAGGCCGGACACCAGGCCGGACGCTACCCGAACCAGGGACACAGACCGAAGTGATCGGGATTACAACGGTGTGTCCGTTGGAATCCCGATCACTTCTGGGTGGCTCTGCCTGCCGGCGATGTTGCCCGTCCAGGTGTTGACCAAACGAGGCGATCGAGGTCGTCCCTCGGTGCCGGCCGGCTCCTGTCACAGCTACGCCAGCCACCCCGGGCGGCTGTGCCGGCCGGGCGCGGCTGCACCAGCCACCTGGGCGGCTACACCGGCCGCCTCCCCTGCAGCTACAGGTTGCCGAGTTCGGCGACAATTTCCGAGACGATGGCCTTGGCGTCGCCGAACACCATGTGCGTCTTGGGGTCGTAGAAGAGGTCGTTGTCGATGCCGGCGAAGCCGGGGCTCATCGATCGCTTCAGGACGAGGCACTGCTGGGCCTCGCCGGCCTCGATGATCGGCATGCCGAAGATCGGGCTGGATTCGTCGGTCTTGGCAGCCGGGTTGGTGACGTCGTTGGCGCCGATGACCACGCAGACGTCGGTCTGCGGCAGCTCGGGGTTGATGTCGTCCATCTCGCGCAGCTTCTCGTACGGCACGTCGGCCTCGGCGAGCAGCACGTTCATGTGGCCGGGCATGCGTCCCGCGACCGGATGGATCGCATATTCGACTGTCACTCCACGCTTCTCGAGCTCGTCGGCCATCTCACGGACGGCGTGCTGGGCCTGCGCGACGGCGAGGCCGTAGCCGGGGACGATCACGACGGAATCGGCGTAGGCGAGGGCGATGGCGGCATCCTGGGCGCCCATCGACTGGTATGGCCGCTGTTCCTGGTCCCCGCCCCCGGCCACGGGCGACCCGAAGCCGGCGAAGAGGATGTTGCCCACGGACCGGTTCATGGCGGTCGCCATCTCGAGCGTGAGGATGGTGCCCGACGAGCCGACCAGGGTGCCGGCGACGATCAGGGCGGTGTTGTCGAGCGCGATGCCCGCGGCGGCCGCGGACAGGCCGGTGAAGGCGTTGAGCAGCGAGATTACGACCGGCATGTCGGCGCCACCGATCGGCATCACGACCATGGTGCCGAGTAGCGCTGCGACCACCAGCATCAGGATGAAGACCGGCTGGTCGAGGTCGCGGTACTCGTTGTTGATGCCGAGGTAGACGGCTCCCGCGACCAGTGCCACCAGCAACAGGCCATTGATGACCTTCTGGCCGGGGAGTCCCATCGGATGGCTGGGGATCAGTTCCTGGAGCTTGGCGAAAGCGACGTTCGATCCCCAGAATGAGATCGAGCCGATGATCATCGCGAGCAGGGTCGGGATCATCACTTCCAGGGGGATCGAGGCGGTGAAACCGCCACCGAGGGATTCCGCAGCGTTCTGGAGCGTGCTGATCTCGTCGCCCTGATGGACCCAGTGGCGGTACTCGGACCACGCGATCAGGGCGATCGCGCCGCCGCCGAGCCCGTTGTAGAGCGCGACCATCTGCGGCATCTCGGTCATCTTCA
Source organism: uncultured Solirubrobacterales bacterium (assembly GCA_963695885.1). Lineage (GTDB taxonomy): Bacteria > Actinomycetota > Thermoleophilia > Solirubrobacterales > 70-9 > 67-14. Next base: position 31,924 of record CAVOIH010000013.1, read on the forward strand.
CGCGCCTCGAGGCGAAAGCCCCGATCAGGGTTCCGACGGCGATGCCTCCGATGATGATGCCCCAGTTGCCGATGCCCCTCTGGGCGAGGGTGGCACCGACGGCGACCGCCATGCCGAGCGCGGCGATGACGTTGCCGCGGCGGGCGGTGGTCGGGTGCGTGCCCAGCTTGATGCCGTAGATGAACATCGAAAAGGCGAGGATGTAGAGGAGGCCGACGGCCGAGCCGCCGGGATCAAGGGCCGCGAGTGCCATTACTTCGGCTCCTCTTCAGCAGGCTTGGGCTTCTCCTTCTTCTTGCCGCCGAACATCTCGAGCATGCGGTCGGTGACCATGAAGCCGCCGACCACGTTGATCGTGCCGAACACGATCGCGATGAAGCCGATGACGTCGCTGAGGGTGCTGGTCGAGTAGCCGACGACAATCAGGCCGCCGAGGACGACGATGCCGTGGATCGCGTTGGTCTGCGACATCAGCGGTGTGTGCAGCGTGGCGGGAACCTTGGAGATGACTTCGAACCCGACGAAAATCGCCAGGACCATGATCGTCAGTTCTGTGACCAGATCCATTACTTCGCCGTCCTCTCGCCACGGACTTCGCCCTCGTGGGCGATGCAGGCCGCTTCGATGATGTCGTCTTCGAAGTTCAATTCGATCGCCCCGGTCTCGGTGATCATGAGGCCGAGCAGGTTCTCGAGGTTCTTCGCGTAGAGCTGCGACGCGTGGCCCGCCAGCCGCGAAGCCAAATTGAGGGGACCGACGATCTTCACGCCGTCCACTTCGACGGTCTGCCCCGCTTCGGTCAGTTCGCAGTTGCCACCGGTCTCGGCGGCCAGGTCGACGATGACCGAGCCCGGCGCCATGTTGGCAACACCGGCCCTGGTGATCAGGATCGGAGCGGCGCGGCCCGGGATGGCGGCGGTGGTGATGACCACGTCCTGCTTCGCGACGTTCTCGTCCAGGGCGTCGCGGACCTGCTGGTTCTCCTCGTCGGTCAGCGGACGGGCATAGCCGCCTTCGTCCTCCGCGTCGGGGATGAAGTCGAGTTCGAGGGGGCGTCCGCCGAGCGAGCCGATCTGCTCCCAGGCGGCGCGGCGGATGTCGAAGCCGGTGACGATCGCCCCGAGTCGTCTGGCCGTCGCGATCGCCTGGAGTCCGGCGACACCGGCACCGAGCACGAGGACCTTGGCTGGCCGGATCGTCCCGGCGGCGGTCGTGAGCATGCTCCAGAAACGGGCGGACTCGATCGAGGCCATCAGAGTCGCGGCGTATCCGGCCGCGGTCGCCTGCGACGAGAGGGCGTCCATGGCCTGGGCGCGGGTGGTGCGCGGGATCGCCTCCATGGCAAAAGCGGTCACGCCGGCCTTCGCAAGTGCGTTATTGGTCTCGGCCGCGGTCCAAGGCGACAGGTGGCTGATCACGACCTGGCCGGAACGGAAGCCGGAGATGTCTTCGACACCCGGCACGGCGACCTTGAGTACCACGTCGGCGTCCAGCACGTCGGAAAGCGACCCGACCGTGGCACCGGCGTCGGTGTACTGATCGTCGGGATGGCCCGCGATTACACCGGCTCCGGATTCGACAACGACGGATACCCCCTCCTTCTTGAGGAGCGAGGTGACAGCACCGGGAACCAATGCGACCCTCTTTTCGCCGGAGGCGGTTTCTTTCGGTACGCCGATCTTCATGGACTGGACGACGGCAGCCTATGCCAAAGCATCACGCGAGCGCCAGGTCACGCGGTCAAAGCAGCGAGGCGCTCGACCGTGTGCTTCATCTGGTTTGCCTCGGGATGGACCGGCGTCGCGATCAGGCGGTCGATGCCGTTCTCGCGGAAGCGGCTCAGCCGCTCGGCGACCTCGGCCTCGGTACCGATCAGCGAGACGGCGTTGACGACCTCGTCGCTGCATGCGGCGAAAGCACCTTCCTTGTCACCGGCCTGGAACTTGACCTGGACCTCATCGGCGATCTCGCCATAGCCGAACCGGTGGGCCAGGTCGACGTAGAAGTTGGTCTTGCGCGAGCCCATCCCGCCGAAGTAGAGAACGAGGCCCATCCGCACCATGTTCCGGGCGGCTTCGAGGTCCCCGTCGATCGCGACCTGGACCGAAGGCGAGATCTCGAGGGGGCCACGGTCGCTGCTGCGCCTCCCGAGCCCTGCTTCGATGTGCTCGCCCCATGCCTCACGGAACTTGTTGACGCTGAAGAAGATCGGGATCCAGCCGTCGGCCACCTCGGCCGCGATCTCGACCGACTTGCGGCCGATCGCCCCGAGGAAGATCGGGATCTCGTCCCGGTATGGCTTGAAGTTGAGCTTCAGCGGCTTGCCCTGTCCGCCCGGCATCGGCAGCTGGTAGTGCTCGCCCTGGTGGTCGAGCTTGCCGTCGCGCTTGACGATCTCGCGCACCACCTCGACATATTCCTTGGTGCGGCCCCACGGCTTGGAGTACGGCACGCCGTACCAGCCCTCCGAGACCTGCGGTCCCGAAGGACCGAAGCCGAACATGAAGCGGCCCTCTGAGAGTTCGTCGATCGTGGCGCCGGCCATCGCGGCCGCGGCCGGCGGGCGCGCGGGCACCTGCATTATCGCCGCGCCGAGCTTGATCATCTCGGTCTGCCCGGCCAGCCAGGCCAGGACGGAGACGCAGTCGGATCCGTAGGACTCGGCGACCCAGACCGATTCGTAGCCGGCACTCTCGGCGAACTTCACCGCCTCGAGTGCGTCATCACCCTTAGGACCGATCCCCCAATAACCAAGGTACAAACCGAGCTCTAGCGACATGGTCCGGACCCTACCGGGATCAAGGGTCTCGCCGCCTTGTATCCGCGCCTGGCGCGGATCAAGACGTCAGGATCCGATCCGTATTCCTACTCGCCGCCTTGCATCCACGCGAAGCGTGGATCAAGACGTCAGGACCCGATCCTTATTCTTCCCGGCTCGGCTGGGGATCAAGGCGTCAGAACCCGCTCCCGTCAAGGGCGTCGAAGATCTTCGGCGCGTCGGCCAGCATCCGGTCGATCAGGTGTCCGCTCGGCCGGCCATCCCAGCCGGTCGAAGTCACGTACACCACCGCGGATCCGCCCCCAGTGGCGATGCCGTAGCCGGCCTCGCGGGCGATGCCGACCGCGGCCTGCGGCAGTCCTGGGGCTTCGGCTGTCGCCAGCACCTCGACTTCGTCGAACCAGATGTCGGGGACGGCCCCGGCCATCTCGCCGATCACCGCCACGTAGTAGCGAAGTCCGTCGATCTCGTTCTCGTATTCGAGCCAGGCGAGGTGCGCCCGGCGGCTCCCCGGCAGGGTCCCGGCGAAAACATCGGTCGCGGCGGCCGGCAGCGGGGTCTGGATGTGGGCCGCGTGGAACCCGGAGATGTCTTCCGGACCGAAACCACGGGCTTCCGCGAATTCGCGGGCCGAATCATCCTCCCCCTCCCCGCCCACGCTCAGGATCTTGTTGACCAGCCAGCCGCCGCGCTTCCCTTTGGTCCACTTCTCATTGGCGTCTCCGCTGCGGGGCCCCGGCACCTTGCCGAGACCGATCTGTTCGAGCACTTCGTCGCGCAGCCGGCCGGCCACCTTGCCGCCGCACTCCGAGAGCAGGTCGAGGTGGTCGACGTCGACACCCCCACCGACGCGGTGCTGGCCGCGCCACTGCGGGGCTTCGCAGACGAAAGAGCCGGACGAGAGCCGAAACGCGAAGTCGGGCGGCGTCTCGTGCGCAAGCCAGTCGATGAAGCTCGGGCTGAACAGGCGGTAGAGCCACTGCTGTTCCTGTCCCTTTGCGATCTCGACCACGTAACGGCGGTCGAGCTCCATCGATTCGAAGGTCTGCTCCTGCCGCTTCCGCCCGTCGCCGGCCCACTCGAACAGGCCGGCCCCGAACTCGTCCGGGCGGACGTTGAGCATCGGTACGTAGGCCACCGTCTCGGGCTGGCGGGCGACCATCACCGTGTGCTGGGTGGCACTCACGTCGATCCCCATCGTCGTGCCGAACATCGCCTGGTGCCGGAGCCGGGCGACTTCGCCGCCTGGCATCACGCCGACCAGCGACCAGACCCCGTGCTTCATCGGGCCCGGCTGTTCTTCGGGCGGAGGCGCGCCGGGATACGGCGGGTCGCGCTTCAGGATCAGGCCGCGTTCGGAGGCGTAGGCCTCGAGCTCGGCCTCGGCCTTGTGCAAGTCCTCCATCGCCTGTGCGGGATCGCCGAAGACCATCTGGAACGACCTTAGCGTCCGTCCCGCGAAACAGTCACAATCACCCCGTGATCGAAGCCGGGACTCAGGTGATGACGGGCACTGGTCTCTCCAGCGAGGAGGCCGAACACCGCCTGAAACAACTCGGACCGGCCGCGCCGCACTCCTCGCGGTCGGCATCGAGCATCGTCGCCGGCAACGTCTTCACGCTGTTCAACCTGATCATCGGGGTCTTCTTCGTCCTGATCCTGTCGCTCGGGCTGTTCGCCGACGCCGTGTTCGGCCTGATCGCGATCGTCAACTCGTACATCGGGATCCGGCAGGAACTGAAGGCCAAGGAGACGCTCGACCGGCTGGCGATCCTGGTCGCCCCCCGGGCCGGGGCGATCCGCGACGGCGAGGAGATAGAACTGCTCGCCGACGAGATCGTGCCCGGTGACACGGTGCGGATCGCACCGGGCGACCAGCTCGTCGCCGACGGCACCGTGCTCGATTCGCGCGGGCTGACCCTCGACGAATCGATGCTCACCGGCGAGGCGGACGGGGTGGCCAGGGATTCCGGCCAGGAAGTTCTCTCGGGAGCTTTCGTGATCTCCGGCTCCGGCCACTATGAAGTGACCGCCGTACGTGATGACAGCTACGCCGGGCAGATCGCGGGCGAGGCCATGGCATTCCGCCATCCGCCTTCGCCCCTCGAAGGTGAAGTGAACCGGGTGATCGTCGCCTGCACACAGGTGCTGGTCCCGCTGGGCATTCTCCTGATCGGCTCCCTTTACATACGCCAGGTCGAGATCGCCGAAGCGGCGCAGACCGCGACCGCTGGCCTGATCACGCTGATCCCCGAGGGCCTCGTCCTCCTGATGAGCGTCACCTTCGCGGTCGCCGCGGTTCGGCTGGCGAAGCGCGACACCCTGGTCCAGCAGATGAGCGCGACCGAATCACTGGCCTCGGTCAACACGATCTGCGTCGACAAGACCGGAACCCTGACCGACGGGCACCTGACCCTGGTCGGGATCGAGACCGCCTACGTCACGGACACGAAACGCGCCCAGTGGTTGCTCGGCCGCTACGCCGCAAGCGCCGGCGACCAGAACCGCACCCTCGCGGCGATCGCGGACGAATATCCGGGTGATCCTGAGCCGGTACTGGGCGAGGTCACCTTCTCGTCGGAGTGGAAGTGGTCGGGACTGGCGTTCGAAGACGGCGGCGGCCCGGTCAGCTTCGTACTCGGTGCCCCCGACCTGATGATCGAGTCCGGAGCACTCACCCTGTCCGAATCGATGGCGGAGCGGCTGCAGTCCGAGACCGAGTCGGGCCGGCGCGTCGTCGCGCTGACGCAGACAACCGCCCCCCTGCCCGATACCGGCAGCGACGGCTTCCCGCCCGGCCTCGAGCCGGTCGCCCTGGTGGTCCTCGAAGAGAACCTGAGGCCCGGCGTCTCCGAGACGCTCGAACTGATGCGGAGCGAAGACGTCGCCCTCAAGCTGATCTCGGGCGACGCGAAGGCCACCGTCACGGCGGTCGCGCGGGCGGTCGGCATCCCCGAAGACGCGGGGGTGATCGAGGGCGGCTCGCTCCCCGAGGACCCCGAGGAACTCTCCGCGGTCGCGAAGGACAACACGGTCTTCTGCCGGATCAAGCCCGAGCAGAAGAAGGCCCTGGTGACTGCCCTGTCGGAAGCCGGCTGCTACACCGCCATGATCGGCGACGGGGTGAACGACGTGCCCGCCCTGAAGAGTGCGCGCATGGCCGTGGCGATGGGGTCCGGCAGCCAGGTGACCAAGAGCGTCGCCGACGTGGTCCTGCTCGAGGACGAATTCTCCCGCCTGCCCGAAGCCATTGCGGAGGGTCGCCGGATCGCCCGGAACATCCATCGCCTCGGTCGCCTCTACCTGACCAAGTCCGTCTACGCCGCCGCCCTGATCCTGCTGGTATCGGTGCCGGGCTTCGCTTTCCCGTTCCTGCCGCGCCACCTCACCCTTGCCGCCTTCCTGACCATCGGCATCCCCTCGTTCGTCCTGGCGTTGGCGCCTTCCGACGGTCCGCTCTACCGGGGCCGGCTGCTGCGCTCCCTCGGTGCCTTTGCCGTACCCGCCGGTCTGGCGACGGCGCTCGGGTCGATCCTGTCGTTCTTCCTGATCGACGTCGTGTTCGGCGGCAGCCTGGAGGAAGGCCGCACGGCGGCGACCACGACGCTGATCGTGCTCGGCCTCTGCTTCGTCCTGCTTCTCGAACGCGGTCCGGGGCGCGATCACATCGTCATCCAGAGTTACATGCTGGCGATGGTGGCAGGCCTCGGCGCCCTGTTCGCCGGAATCCTCGCGGTGGATCCGCTCAGGGAGTTCTTCGACATGGCGACCCTGGCCGCCGCCGGCTGGTTCATCGCGATGCTTGCGGCCGCACTCGGGCTCCTCTTCGCCAGCCTGATGTGGAGACTGCCGATCATCCAGTCGTGGGAAATCCCGGCGGAAGAGGAAACCGGCGCGCCTCCCTTGGAGAGATAGAGGGCTCGCCTGGGCACCTTCTGGCCTCCTGAATTCAGACTTCGCAGTCGCCGTGGGCTTCGAGTTCGCCTAGCACGCTGGCTGAAACCCGGCCGAGCAGTTCGGTGATCGCTTCGGCTTCCGCCGACGAGAGCTGGCTCGAGATGTGATCGTCGAAAATACGGTCGCGGATCGGCTGCATACCGGCCAGCGTCTTCCGCCCTTCCTTCGTTGTCGAGAGGAACGTGCCGCGCCGGTCCGACGGGCAGAAGCTCCGCTCGATCAGGCCGGCCTTCTCGATCCGGTCGAGCAGGCGGGTGAGTCCGCTCTTGGTGACGCTGACATGGCAGAGCAGGTCCTTCGGCCGGAGCGGGGACACCGACTGGTCGAGCCGCGCGAGCACGTCATACCAGGCGAGACCGGGCAGTCCCGCGTCAGCGAGGGCGAGTTCGACCTTTTCGACGACGGCCAGGTGCGTGTTGCGAACCGCCTGCCATGCGGCCGTGTAAGCCGGATCTTCGACGCCCGAGACGACGACGGTTTCGGTTACTGCTGCCATAGGAAAGACATTGTAGCGGATGTAGTTGACAGCGCAACTACTTTTGCTATTGTTCGCTTCCGACCGTTGCATGGGCAACTATTTCTTACAACGTATGCGAAAGGCACAAATGAGCACCGCTGAACAGGGAGTACGAATCGAAACCGGCACTTACGCAGTCGACACGATCCACTCGCAGGTCGCCTTCGAAGTCAGACATCTCGGAATCTCCACCTTCCGCGGGAGTTTCGGCAACTTCGCCGGAGAGATCAAGGTCGGCGAGAACGGCATCGAGGCGATCGACGGATCGATCGAAGTCGCAAGTGTGAAGGTCCCGGAAGAGAAGCTCCATGGCCACCTCCTCAGCCCGGACTTCTTCGACGCCGAAGCCCACCCCCAGGGCACCTTCAAGTCGACCAGCGTCGAGGCCGTCACCGCCGAAACGTATCGAGTCACCGGTGACCTCACCCTCCGCGGTGTGACCCAGCCGGCCGAAGTGACCCTCGAAGTCGAAGGTGCCGGACCCGGCATGGACGGCAGCTCCGTCCTCAGCCTCAAGGCCTCGGGCAAGGTAAACCGCAACGACTACGGCATCAGCTGGGGCGCAACCCTGGACACCGGTGCGGCAGTCGTCGGCGAGAAGGTCAACATCGTCATGACGATCGAAGCAGTCAAGGCCAGCGAGTAACCATGAAGGTCCTCGCAATTGCCGGCAGTCTGAGGAAGGATTCGTTCTCGGGCCGCCTCGCCGCCGCCGCAGCCGACCTCGCCCCGAAAGGGGTCGAGGTCGAGCTGTATGGTGGGCTCGACGACGTCCCGAATTACAACCAGGATCTCGAGCCCGACCGCATCCCCGCGGGAGTCGAGGAGCTGAGGGCGAAGATGGAGGCGAGCGACGCGCTTCTCGTCGTCACGCCGGAATACAACGCGAGCGTCCCGGGGGCCCTCCGGAACACGATCGACTGGGCCTCCCGCCCGCACGGCGCCTCGGCGCTCCAGGGGCTGCCTGCCGCAATCATCTCGACCAGTCCGATGCCCTTCGGGGCCGTCTGGGCCAACGAGCAGGTCCGGAAGTCGTTCACGATCACCGGCACGCCTACGGTCGAGCGCGAACTCGCGATCGGGAAGATCGACGAGAAGTTGGGCGAGGACGGCACGATCACGGACGAAGAAGCCCGTGACAACGTCACCCAGATCCTGCTCGAGCTCGAAGAGCTTTACGGCCAGGTGATCCAGGAGCTCCCAGAAGAAGAGAAGGCCACCGCCTGATCAGAGGCCCGTGGCCGGGCATACTCAGGCCATGGACCGTTTCGCTCCCCCACCACCGCAGTCCGACTTCGCAGTGGTGGGCGGGGGCATCCTCGGACTCGCGGTCGCGCGCGAGCTCCTGATCCGCCACCCGGGCTCCTCGCTGGCGGTACTCGAAGCCGAGGACCGGCTGGCCGCCCATCAGACCTCGCACTCGAGCGGAGTCATCCACGCCGGTGTCTATTACGAGCCAGGGTCGCTCCGGGCAAAGCTCTGTGTCGAGGGAGCATCCCTCCTGACCGCGTACTGCGATGCCAAAGTCATCCCCTGGCGCCGCTCCGGCAAGCTGATCGTCGCGACCGACGAGACCGAGATCGCCCGGCTGGGTGAACTCGAGCGGCGCGGCACTGCCAATGGTGTGCCCGGCCTCCTCCTGGTCGAGGGTGACCGGATCCCGGAGATCGAGCCCCACGCGACCGGGCTCGCCGCCCTGCGTTCGCCGAACACCGCCACGGTCGACTTCGCCCGGATCGCCGAGTCGTTCGCCGCCGACGTCGAGGCCGCCGGTGGTTCGATTCACCTCTCGTCCCCCGTGGTCGTCGTCCGATCGGGGCACGGCCAACAGAGCCTCGCCATCGAGACTCCCGGAGCGGCAACGATGACCGGCAACGCTGTTTTCTGCGCAGGGCTCCAGGCCGACCGCCTCGCCCGCATGGCCGGCGGACCCGTCGATCCCAGGATCGTGCCGATCCGCGGCGGCTACCTGAAGGTGAAGCATGGCCGCGAAGACCTTGTGGTCGGCAACGTCTACCCCGTCCCCGATCCGCAACTTCCGTACCTCGGCGCCCACCTCACCCGCGCGCCGGACGGTTCGCTGCTGATCGGCCCGACCGCGATGCTGGCCGGAGCCCGCGACGCGTACAGCGCGGGCCGGGTCCGTCCCCGGGACCTGATCCAGACCGTTGCCTGGCCCGGCACCTGGCGGATGGTCGGGCGCAACCTCCGGGCGACCATAAACGAAGTGCGGCACACGTTCAGCTCCAAAGCCCTGGTCGAAGAGGCTCAGCGAATGGTTCCGGACCTCCGCCCGGAAGACGTCGAGCCGGGACCGTCCGGGGTCCGCGCCCAGGCCCTCGGCAGGGACGGAAAGCTGATCGAAGACTTCCTGATCGAAAAAACCGAAGGAGCGGTCCACGTCAGGAACGCCCCATCCCCGGCGGCGACGTCATCGATGGCGTTGGCCCGACTGATTGCTGACGAGGCGGCGGGCTGAGAATCGGTCTACCGCGGGTGGCGGGCGAACCGGTTCAAGGGAAAGACGGCCCTCTCGGAGAGGTCGACGTTCTGGATAACTGCATCCAGGTTGGTCTCTCTGGTCTGGGTATCAGCTCTGAGACGATGTCTTGGCCAGCTGACCATGTCCATGCCAGCTGCCCGGGGGTGGCCTGGGCGGCGAAGTGGTGACCTCGAGGTAAGGCGCGCGCCCGGGGTCGTTCCTGAGTACTGCCCCCGCCCTAGACCCTCTCTACGAGTACCGCCTCGCCCTGTCCACCCGCTACGCACATCGTTTCGATGCCGACCTGGTGGTCGTCCGTCTCCATGACGTTCAGCAGGGTGCCCATGATACGGGCACCCGTCATGCCGAAGGGGTGACCGAGGGCGATCGCCCCACCATGAGTGTTGAGCTTGTCCATCGGGATCCCGACCTCTTCCGAGATCGGGATCACCTGGGCGGCGAACGCCTCGTTCAGCTCGACCGTGTCGATGTCGTCGATCGTCATGTTGGCGCGGGTGAGGAGCTTCTTGACCGCTTCGATCGGGGCGACGCCCATCAGCTCGGGCTCGTTGCCGGCCGTGGCCGCGGTGATGATCTTCGCCCGCGGGGTCAGGCCCAGCTCGGCGGCCTTGGTGTCGCTCATGACGAGGACGGCGGCGGCGCCGTCGTTCAGCGGGCAGGAGTTGCCGGCGGTCACGCCACCGCCACCGAATGCCTCGGGCAGGCTGCCGAGCTTCTCGCGCATATCCCCACCGTCGGCCCGGGGGCCGTCGTCCTTGCTGACGACGGTGCCGTCAGGCAGGGTCACGGGGACGATCTCGCGATCGAAGAAGCCGTCTTCCTGCGAAGCGACGGCCAGATGCTGCGAACGCAGGGCGTAGTCGTCCATCGCGTCGCGGCTGACGCCGTACTTCTCGGCGACGTTGACGGCGGTGATGCCCATGTCGATGTACGCGTTGGGCGTGCCGTCGTTGCCGATCAGGTATTCGCTCTGGTCTTCCTGTCCGGCGGCGCGGGATCCGGCGATCTCGCTGCGCTCGTTGAATGAGCTGACGAACTCGACTCCGGCAGCGATGTAGATGTCGCCCTCGCCGTTCTTGACGGCATTCGAAGCGTGACGGATGGCGTCGAGGCTCGAAGCGCAGTAGCGCGACATGGTGACGCCGGTCGTCGCCTGGGTCAGCTTGGTCGAAAGCAGGACCATGATGCGGGCCAGGTTGTAGGCCTGCTTGCCCTGCGGCATGCCGACGCCACAGAAGACTTCTTCGACGGTTGCGGGATCCACGCCGGGGTTGCGCTCGAGAAGCTGGTCGAGCACGAAGGCGCCGGTGTCGTCGGGACGGAGCTGTGAAAGCGAGCCCTTGAAGGCGCGGCCAATCGGTGTGCGGACGGTGTCCACGATCACTGCTTCAGGCATTCGGAGGTTCTCCTTGGTCGATTTCGGCCGGGGACAGGTCTTCAGGGACTCGGGCCGATTCTTGTAACAGGGAACGTTATTGAACTTGCAAGCCGCGGGCCGGGTACATTGCCCTCCGATGACCGATCCGCCAAACCCAGGGGGCATCCCTCCGCGCCCGCAGCAGCCGCCAAGGCCGCGCACCCAGCCGCCCGCCCAGCCGCGTCCGCCGACCGACCTCGCCACCAGGCTGGACGGCCAGCGCGGATGGCTCAACGAGATCGACCGCTCCCTCAGGAAGCGATCGATCATCGCCCTCGTCCTGACCTGCCTCGCGGTCGGTGCCGGTGCCGCCGCGATCTACATCTCGGTCACCAAGAACAGCGACAGCGACCGGATTAACGCGCTCGAGACCAGGATCGAGGCCCTCGAAGCGGCCAGCGGCGTCGTTCCGCCGGAAACGGGGACGACGCTTCCCGGGACGGTCGTGCCGGAGACGGGCACGACCCTGCCAGAGACCGGAGTAACGCCGAACGGCGTCACCGACACCACGACACCGGTAGTCCCGCCCGCAGAGTGAGCGCGGCAGAACTGCCTGAAACCATCCGGCTCGAGGACGACGGGACTCCCGGCGTCCAGCTGCTGACGATCGACCGCCCGGAACGGATGAACGCGATCGGGCCGGTCGAATCGCGCGGCCTGTTCGAAGCGATCGCGCGGTTCCGGGACGACGATTCGGCCCGGGTGCTCGTCATCACCGGTGCCGGGCCCGACGCCTTCTGTTCCGGAGCCGACCTCAAGTCGGTCGCCGCGATGTACCGGGACGAACCGCCGGAAGAACCCCTCTTCGACATCTCGGAAGGCCTCGACAACCATCCGATTCCCGCTGAAGGCAACATCGGCCCGACCCGCTGGACCGACGTCCACAAGCCGGTGATCGCCGCCGTCAACGGCGCCGCCTACGCCGGTGGCCTCGAATGGGCCTGCTTCGCCCACCTCAGGGTCGCCGACCGCCACGCCTCGTTCGGGGTGACCTGTCGCCGCTGGAACGTCGGACTCGGCGACGGTGGCACCCAGCGGCTGCCCCGCCTGATCGGCCTCGGGCCGGCACTCGACCTGATCATCACCGGACGGGTGATCGGCGCCGAAGAAGCAGCGCGGATCGGCCTGGTCAACCGGATCGTCCCCAGCGGCACCTGCGTCGATCGCGCGCTCGAATGGGCCCGGGAGATCGCCGTCCTCCCCCAGCCGGCCCTCCGGACCGACCTCGAAGCGGCGGTGAGCGGTTTCGGGCGGCCGATCGAAGACGGGCTCGAGCTGGAGGCGGAATGCTTCAACCGCCTGATGGGCGATCCCGAGCTGAAGCTCGGCGCCGAGCGCTTCGTCCAGCGCGACCACCCCGACCGCCAGGCGGGATCACAGCCGCTCCACCTGCCGGGAAAGGCCTATTCGTTTGCGAAGAGCGCCCATCGGGAGACACCCGGCAAGTTCGGCGGTGACGCGCCGTTCATCGACCATCTCTCGGCGGTGGCCGACGAGACCGCGAGGTACGGGGACGACGTCGCGGTCGCGGTCGCCTATCTCCACGACACGCTCGAGAAGTCGAGTGTCACGGTCAACGAGCTCGACCGGGCGTTCGGAGGCGAGATCCGCGACCTCGTGATCGACGTCAGCGAGGACCCTGAAATCGAGGACGATGACGCCAACCGCCTCGATCGCCGGAGGCGGGCACTCGAGGGGGGCGAACGGACGCGGCTGGTCTTTGCCTGCGACCGCCTCGACGGAATCCGCCACCTGACCGAGATGATCGACGAGGGTTCCGATCCGGCCGATCTGGATGCGGACCACAGGCTCCATTCATGGCGCGACGACATCGATCACCTGGCCGGAACCGGCCTGCCGAACAGTCTCATGGCCGACCTCGAGCACGCGATAGACGCCCTCGAGACCCGCCTTCCCTGACTCCACCAGGGTCTCGCCGCCCTGCGTTTCGCGCGGAAACCAGGGATCAAGACGCCAGAACCCGATCCTTATTCGTATCGCCCGATCCGTTCGAGTCGGTTACGATCGATACGTTCCGGCTGGCGAAGAGAGATCGCGCCCGAAACAAAGTCGCAGGCTGCACGTCCATCAGCATTCGACGAAAAGGAAAACAAAACGTCTCAGTCCGCCCCATCTCAGGGTTCGTCCGAGTCTGGTCCAGTCAAGACCGCATCGAGTCCCGACGTCCGCCTCACCGGTCTGACGAAGCGCTATGGAGACTTCGCCGCGGTCGATTCGATCAACCTCGAGATCCAGCCCGGCGAGTTCTTCACCCTGCTGGGACCGTCCGGTTCCGGCAAGACGACGACACTGAAGATGATCGCCGGCTTCGAGGAGCCTGACTCCGGCACGGTCGAGCTGGCCGGGCGCGACGTCAGCGGACTCGCCCCGTACGACCGCGAGGTCAACACGGTGTTCCAGGATTACGCGCTCTTCCCGCACATGAGCGTCGCCGAGAACATCGGCTACGGACTCGAGGTCGCAAAGGTGGCCAAGGGCGAGCGGAAGGAGCGGGTGGCCAGGGCCCTCGAAATGGTCCGGCTGAGCGGCCACGGCGCGGCCAAGCCGTCCGAACTCTCGGGCGGAATGCGGCAAAGGGTCGCCCTCGCCCGGGCGATCGTCAACCGTCCCCGGGTCCTGCTGCTCGACGAGCCACTCGGCGCTCTCGACCTCAAGCTGCGCGAGCAGATGCAGATCGAGCTCAAACAGATCCAGGCCGACGTCAACATCACCTTCATCTACGTGACCCACGACCAGGACGAAGCCCTGACGATGAGCGACCGGATCGCCGTCTTCAACAATGGACGGATCGAGCAGGTCAGCGCGCCGCGCGACCTGTATGAACACCCGGTCAACGAGTTCGTGGCCGACTTCGTCGGGATCTCCAACGCTCTCGACCGCGACGGCAAGCGGTTCACGATCCGCCCGGAAAAGATCAGGATCCTCGGACCGCGCGAATCGACCGACGGCCTCGACACCGAAACGGGCCGGATCTCCGAGATCGCGTACGTCGGCATGGTCACCCGGGTCAGCGTGGCCCTCGACACCGGCGGAACCATCCAGCTCGCCCGCCAGAACGTCGGCGAAGAATCTTCTAGCCACAACGAAGCGATCAACGATGAAGTCACCGTTGGTTGGCGTACGGATCACATCGTCCCGATCCAAATGCAAACTCAAAACGAACCATCGGAGGAGAAAAGTTCATGAGAACATCCAAAAACCCGCTGCGAGTCGTATGGCTCTGCGTGCTGGGAGTGTTCGCGGTCCTGGTGGTCGCCGGCTGTGGAAGCAGCGACGACAGTGAAAGCTCGGACGAGGTCACCTCGATCGGCAAGACCGAAGGCGCCCTCAATCTGATCGCCTGGGCCGGTTATGCCGAAGATGGGTCCACCGACCCGGCCTACGACTGGGTTTCCGGCTTCGAGAAGAAGACCGGCTGCCAGGTCAAGACCAAGACGGCGAGCACGTCGGACGAGATGGTCCAGCTGATGCGGACCGGCCAGTACGACGGTGTGTCCGCTTCCGGCGACGCCTCGGTGCGCCTGATGGCGGGCGGCGACGTCTCCCCGGTCGACATGAGCATCCTCTCCAACTACGCCGACATCAACCCGAACCTCAAGGACCAGCCGTACAACTCGGAAGACGGCAAGAACTACGGCATGCCGCACGGGTGGGGCGCCAACGTTCTCCTCTACAACACCGATGAGGTCAAGCCCGCCCCGACTTCGTGGGGCTCGGTCTTCGACGAGAAGGAAGCAGCCAGGTACAAGGGCAAGATCACGGCTCCGGACAACCCGATCTACATCGCCGATGCCGCCGTCTACCTGAAGGCAACCCAGCCCGACCTCGGGATCGACAACCCGTATGAGCTGAACGAGGAGCAGTTCAATGCTGCCGTCGACCTGCTCAAGGCGCAGAACGAGAACATCGGCGAGTACTGGCCGGACGCGACCAAGAACATCTCGTCCTACACCAACGGTGACTCGGTGATCGGGTCGAGTTGGCAATACCAGACCAGCACGCTGGAAGCGGACGGACAGCCCGTCAGTTCGACCCTGCCGGAGGAAGGCACTACCGGCTGGTCCGACACCTGGATGCTGAGCTCGGAAGCAGCGAATCCGAACTGCATGCTCGAGTGGATGAACTGGATGGCTTCACCCGAGACGCAGGCTCAGGTCG
The DNA here is from genome assembly GCA_963695885.1 of uncultured Solirubrobacterales bacterium. Taxonomy (GTDB): domain Bacteria; phylum Actinomycetota; class Thermoleophilia; order Solirubrobacterales; family 70-9; genus 67-14. The sequence goes on from CAVOIH010000013.1 coordinate 47,276, forward strand.
CCGGCTGGTTCGGCGAAGCACCGGCGAACCTCAAGGCCTGCGACCTCGACAAGGCGTCCAAGGAGAACTGCGAAACGTACCACGCGGATGACACCGCCTACTACGACAAGATCGCTTTCTGGCAGACGCCGGTCAGCGAATGCGGCGAGGACGGCGGAAGTGGTGGTGGAAGCGACTGCAAGACGTATGACGACTGGGTCCAGGCCTGGACGGAAATCAAGGGTTGATCAAAGGGATCGACCTGACAGAAACGGCTGGAGCCGTTGGCCGCTGAGGCCACGGTTCCAGCACCCCGGAGATCGGCGGGCAAGAGGCTCGCCGACCTCTTTCAGGGGCGGCCACGGCTCACGGTCGCGGCACTCCTCGCCGCGCCGCTCGGCTGGCTGGTCATCGGCTACCTCGGATCGCTCGCGGTCATGCTGGTGGCTTCGTTCTGGCACCTGAACGAACTCAGCGGTGAGATCCAGCAGGGCTTCACTCTCGACAACTATTCCCAGTTGTTCACCGACGACGTCTACCGCACGATCACGCTGCGGACGGTCGGTGTCGCGGCAGCGGTCACCGTCACCGATGCGATTCTCGCCTTTCCGATCGCGTTCTACATGGCCAAGGTCGCCAAACCGAGGATGCAGTCCGTCCTGCTCGTCTCCGTTCTGCTGCCCCTCTGGTCCAGCTATCTGGTCAAGGTCGGCGCCTGGCGCCTGATGCTGGCCCAGGACGGCGCGATCAACTGGGCGCTCGAACCCTTCGGGCTCGGCGGTCCGGGATACGGAGTCACGGCCGTCTGGCTGGTGATGGCCTACATCTGGCTGCCGTTCATGATCATTCCGATCTACGCGGGGCTGGATCGCATTCCCGACTCCGTCCTGAACGCTTCGGAAGACCTCGGAGCGAAGCCTTTCCGGACCTTCCGCAAGGTCATCCTGCCACTGACCTTCCCGGCCGTGATCGCCGGTTCGATCTTCACCTTCTCGCTGACGCTCGGTGACTACATCACGCCGGCAAACGTCAGCAAGGAGACCTTCATCGGCAACCTCGTCTACAGCAACTTCGTGTCGAACCTGCCACTCGCCGCGGCGATCACAACGATCCCGATCGTGGTCATGATCATCTACCTGCTGGTCGCGCGGAGATTCGGGGCGTTCGAGCATGTGTGAGGTGCGCCGATGAGACTCTCCCCTGTATCCCGGAACCTTCTGCGCCTTGGCGTCGCCCTGACGCTGGCCTTCATCTACATCCCGCTCATCATCATCCTGCTCTACGCGATGAACCCGGCCCAGACCCTGTCGTGGCCACCGGAGAGCCTCACGCTCGAATGGTTCCCCAAGGCGATCCAGGACCAGGCTGCCCGCGACGCCCTTCTCAATTCGCTCAAGGTCGGTGTGGTGGCGACGGCCATCGCCCTGGTGCTCGGCACCCTCGCCTCCCTGGCCGTTGCCCGCCACCGGTTCTTCGGGCGCGAGTCGATCACGTTCCTGGTGCTGATCCCGATCGCCCTTCCCGGCATCGTCACCGGTATCGCGCTGAACGCGACCTTCACCCAGATACTCGGCGTCGACCTCACCCTGTTCACCGTGATCGTCGCCCACGCCACCTTCTGCATCGTGATCGTCTTCAACAATGCGGCGGCCCGCCTGCGGCGGATGTCGACATCGCTCGAGGACGCGTCGGCCGATCTCGGCGCCACGCCCTGGACCACTTTCCGGCGGGTGACCCTGCCGAACATGAGGTCCGCGCTGGTCGCCGGAGGCCTGCTCGCCTTCGCCCTCTCGTTCGACGAGATCGTGGTGACCAACTTCACGATCGGTGTGGGCGAGAAGACCCTTCCGATCTACATCTTCGAGACGCTGTTCCGGCCGAACCAGCCGGGCAAAGTCTACGCGGTGGCAGTCGTCGCGATCATCCTGTCGATGATCCCGGTCTATCTGGCGAGCCGCCTGACCCGGGGCGAGGCCGTGGCCGCTCGCGGAGCCGGAGCTGCGGCCGCCACGACCGGAGCCACCGACTAGGTCTTTTCCGGGTCACTCAAGAGTCTCGTTGTTCACACGATGGCAACTTCATTGCCGGGACCGGGGCCTACTCTTGCCCCATGGAAAAGACACAAAAGGATCAGGTGACGAAGGGCGTCGCCGCTGGCTGGATCACGAAGTCCGTCGGAGCGGGCGTTCTGACCGGAAGCCTGATCGCAGGTGCCGACAGCGTCGAGGCCCTCGGCCTCACCACCGCTGCGTACGCCGCCGCCGAAGGAACGCGCCACCTCCTGAGCGTGAGAAGCTTCGGTTCCCGTGCCCCGCAGAAAGCAACCTCTCCCCCGAAGCGCATCGCCGGCCACACTTCCTGAGAGCTGGTTCGGCAAGAGCTTCACCCGGGCTGTCACCTTCCGACGTTTGGAGGGTGTCAGCCTTTTTCACTCCGTCGTCTACACCAGCCTCCTGATCTGCGCCTTCGGGCTCGGTGATCCGGAGCCGATCACCTTCATCCTCGGTCTTTCCCACGGGTTGCTCTGGATCGGGATGTCGATCACGAGCCTGTTCGCACTCCGCTACGGGATCATCAACCTTCGCTTGGCCGTGGCGATAACGCTGCTCGGCTGCATCGCCCCCTTCTTCGGCACCATCGAGTTCATCCTCCAGAGCCGCCGGAAGGCCGCAACTGCATGACGGCACCTCGGCACCTCTGCGTGACCAATGCCCGCTTCAAGGGCGAAACCGTGGCCCTACGCGCCGTGGACGGCGTGATCACCGCGATCGGCCCGGATGTCTCGCCGGAGGACGGCGACGAGATCCTCGACGCCGGCGCGGCGATCCTCAGCCCGCCCCTGGTCAACGGCCACACCCACGCCGCGATGACCCTCTTCCGGGGGCACGGCGACGACCTGCCGCTGATGCGCTGGCTGCAGGAAGCGATCTGGCCGGTCGAAGCGAAGCTGGAGGCGATTGACGTCTACTGGGGCACGCGCCTCGCCTGCCTCGAGATGATCCGGACCGGCACCACGCGCTTCTGGGACATGTACTGGCAGCCCCGAGCGGTGGCCGACGCGGTCGTCGACGCCGGCATGCGGGCCGTGATCGGCCCGCCGATGATCGATCCGAAGTCCGACAGCGACCTGAAGAGCCGGAACGAGTCGCTGCTCGAGGATCTCGACGCGTTGAGGGACCTCGGACCGAGGATCGGCGCGGCGGTGGCGCCCCACTCGATCTACACGGTCCAGTCGTCCAGCCTCGAATTCGCGGCCTCCACCGCGGCCGGGCTGGGGCTGCCGGTCCAGATCCACCTTTCCGAGACCGAACCCGAGGTCGACGACTGCATCGCCGAGTACGGGGTCCGCCCGGCCTTCTACCTCGACAGCCTCGGCCTGCTGACCCCGAAGACCATCCTGGCCCACGGCGTCTGGCTCGACCAGGACGAACTCGAACTGATCGCGGAGCGCGGATCCACCGTCACCACGAATCCGGTCGCCAACATGAAGCTCGCGGTCGGTAGGGCCTTCCCCTACCCGGCCGCGGCGAAGGCCGGCGTGAACGTCGCCCTCGGCACCGACGGCGCCGGCTCGAACAACTCGCTCGACCTGCTGGCCGACCTGAAGGCCTTCGCCCTGGTTCAGCGCCACCATGCCGGCAGCGCCGGGGCGATCCCGGTCGAAGATGCCTGGGCGATCGCCACCGGCCGCCGTTCTCCCTTGACCGGCGACCCCGACCCGCTGGCCGCCGGCAAGCCGGCCGACTTCCTGCTGCTAGACGCCGAAAGCCACGAACTCGCCGTCGGCGACCTCATATCGAACCTCGTCTACACCGCGAACGGTTCAGTGGTGAAAACGACCGTGGTGGACGGAAGGGTCCTGATGAAGGACCGCCAGGTCGAGGGAGCGGACGAGACTGTGGCGAAGGCGAGAGAAGCCGCGAAGCGCCTGGGCCTGGCATAACGACCGCCCGGCTAGAGGTAACCCATGGGGTCTTGCGCTACCCCGTTGATTCGGACCTCGAAGTGCAGGTGCGGGCCGGTGCTCGCTCCCGTGTTGCCCGAGTAGCCGATCACCTGGCCCTGGTCGACGCTCTGTCCCGTGGACACACCGAGCTGGGACTGGTGGCCGTAGCAGGTGGAGAGGGCGTCGCCGTGGTCGATGCAGGTGTAGTTGCCGTAACCGCCGTTGTAGGAGGCGGAGATGACCGTGCCGCCCTTGGCCGCGCGGATCGGGGTGCCTTCGGGCACGGCGATGTCGATTCCTTCGTGGTAGGTCGTGCCGACACCACCGGGTGACGAACGTCCGCCGAAGCCGGAGCTGAGGGTGCCGCTGACCGGCCAGATCAGGCCCGCCGCACTGGGGGCGGCCATCGGGCCGACCGGGAGGGTCGTGAGGCCGGAGGCCGCAGCGATCTGTTCCTGGATCTTCGCCTGGAGGCCGGCCTCGATCTCTTCGAGGGCGCCGAGGTGGCTGTCGATCTGGTCGACCGCGGCGGCACGTTCGCTGCGGGCCGCCATCAACTTGTTCTGCTGGGACTCGACGGCCTGGCGGGCGGTGGCGAGGTTCTGCTCCTCGGCCGCGATCTCGTCACGTGCGGCTTCGATCGTGTCCTTGGCCTTCTTCAGGCGGACGAAGATGGCCTGCTGCTCGTCGCGCAGGCTGCGGACGCGGCCGACGATGGTCTCGTCGCGGTCCTGGATCTGCTGGAGGTACTCGGACCGCTGGAGCAGGTCACCGTAATCCTTGGAAGTGAGCACGAGCTCGGCCATGTCGGTGTCGCCCGACTGGTAGATCGCGACGAGGCGCTGCTTCAGGACCTCGAGCGACCGCTTCAGGCGGGCGGCGAGGATCTTCAGCTCCTTGTAGGCACTGTCGACTTCGGCCTGGGCCGCATCGAGTTCCTCCTGCTTGGCCTCGAGGCGGATCTCGGCGTCACGTTCCTCGGCACGGAGGGCCGCAACCTGGCTCTCGTAGCCGTCGATCTGGCTGCTGAGGTCCGCGATCTCGTCGGAGAGCACGCCTTTTCTCTGGTTGGCCTGGTCGATCTTGCCCTGGGTCTCCTCGAGCTTCGCCTCTTCGTCGGCGGCCTCGGCTGGCATTCCGGCCCAGGCGGCACCGGCAATCACGACGAAAGCAAGGGCAAAGAGAAAGCGGACCCTGGCGGGACCGGCAATGAGGGGATTGGTCGACGGCACTCCGCGGAATTGTAAGCACCTGCACATAAAGGGCCTCGGAGGCGGGCGCGCTGCACGAGACCTTGCCCCGCCTGTTTCACCCCGTCATCGGCGGGGCATAGGATCCTCGCAGTGCCCGATGTTTCCCGCTCCGCGGAGAACTCCAGATCATATGGCGCCGACGCCTCCCCGGTTCTCTACCAGGGCGTGACCAAGAGGTATCCGGGAGCGGACACCGATGCGGTGCACGACCTCAACCTCGAGATTCCAGCGGGCGAAATCTGTGTCCTGGTCGGGCCATCCGGCTGCGGCAAGACGACCGCGATGCGCATGGTCAACCGCACGGTCAACATGACCGAAGGCGACATTCTGATCGGGGACCGTTCGGTCAAAGACGGTGACGCGGCGATCCTGCGGCGGGGGATAGGCTACGTCATCCAGCAGATCGGGCTCTTTCCCCATCGCACGATCGCCGAGAACATCGCGACCGTACCGAAGCTCCTGAAATGGGACGACAGGCGGGTCAACGAACGGGTGATGAGGCTGCTCCAGCTGATCGGCCTCGACCCCGGGTTCGCCGGGCGGTACCCGAGCCAGCTCTCCGGCGGCCAGCAGCAGCGGGTCGGCGTCGCCCGCGCCCTCGCGGTCGACCCGCCGGTGATGTTGATGGACGAGCCCTTCGGCGCGATCGACCCGATCAGCCGCGGCCGCCTCCAGAACGAGTTCCTCCGCCTGCAGGCCGACCTGAAGAAGACCGTCCTTTTCGTGACCCACGACGTCAACGAAGCGATCAAGATGGGCGACCGAATCGCGGTGATGAGGAAAGGCGGCGAGGTCGCCCAGTTCGCGACCCCGACCGAACTGCTGATGGAACCGGCCGACGATTTCGTCGAGGACTTCGTCGGCGCGGACCGGGCCCTCAAGCGGCTTGCCCTGATGCGGGTCAAGGACGTCGACCTCTGGAACGCGCCGGTCACCCGGGCCGGCCGGCGGAGCGATGATGTGCTGAACGAACTGAAGACTTCCGAGGTGCCGCACGCCGTCCTGGTCGACGGTGAGAACCGCCCCCTGGGCTGGCTTTCGACCCGGGACCTCGAAAGCGAGACCGTGCCCGCCGAACCGGACTCGACCGGCGTGCCGATGATCGACGCCGACACGACGGTCCGCGACGGGCTGGCATCACTGCTCGCCGGCGGCTCCCTGTACGGCACCGTGGTCGACGGCAACGGGCGTCTGACCGGGGTGCTCTCGGTCGAGATCATCTCCGACTTCCTCGTCTCGAAGGAGGCGGCCGAAGAAGTGATCCCGGCCGTGGACCGGCCGCACGATGACTGACCCCTTCCAGATCGCGGCAGTGGACGAGGCGTTCTTCCGCGACCGCTCTGAAGGCGGCTGCATCCAGGACAACCAGCTCTTCTGCCCGAGCTGGGTCGTCGACAATTACGACCGGTACGTCGATCCCACCCTGTCTCACCTGGTCCTGGTCCTGGCGGCGGTCGGCATCGGTTTCCTGATCGCTTTCAGCCTGGCCCTGCTCGCCCACCGGCGCCGCTGGCTCGCGTCGCCGTTCCTCGCGGCGACCGGGATCCTCTACACGATCCCTTCGATCTCGTTCTTCTTCCTGCTGCTGCCCATCACCGGCCGCGGCGCGACCACGGCGATCATCGCGCTCACCGCGTTCACCCTCCAGATCATCTTCCGCAACGTGATCACCGGCCTGCGCAACGTGCCGACCGAGGTGACGGATGCCGCCAGAGGGGTGGGCCTCACTCCGAAGCAGCTGCTCTGGCAGGTCGAGATCCCGCTGGCGATGCCGGAAATCATCGCTGGGCTTCGAGTGGCGACGGTCAGCACGGTCGCGCTCGCCACCCTCGCCGTATTTGCCAACGGGGGAGGTCTCGGGGGCGAAATCATCGTCGGCTCAAACGTCACATTCAAGACAGGCATCATCGTCGCCGGTTCGATCGCCGTGATCATGGCCATCGTCTTCGACGCGCTGATCCTTCTTGCAGGCCGCCTGCTCACCCCCTGGACCAGGGCGGTAGCCGTATGACCATCCTCATGGCTGCCCCCGCCGCCGCGCTCGATCTCTTCGGAGACGCCTTCACCTTCGTCACCGACGGACGCGAGGCAGCGACCGGAGGGGTCCAGGTCGGCGGACCCGAGGCGATCTTCGACCTCGCCGTCAAGCAGCTCGAGGTCACCCTGCTGGCGCTCGCCGTGGCGATCATCCTCGCCCTGCCGCTCGGGCTCATCCTGGGTCACCGGGGCAAGGGCGAATTCGTCGCGGTCACGGCCGGAAACGCGGGCAGGGCGATCCCCGAGCTGGCCCTGATCGCATTGATGGCGGCCGCGGTGGGCGTCGGACTGTTCAACCTCGTGGTCGCGCTGGCGATCCTCGGGATCCCGCCGATCCTCACCAACACCTTCGTCGGCATCCGGCAGGTAGACCGTTCTTCGGTCGAGGCGGCCAAGGGGATGGGCATGACGAACAGCGAGATCATCAGGAAGGTCGAGCTACCGCTGGCCATACCGACGATCATGGGCGGTGTGAGGACGGCCTCGATCAACATCATCGCCACCGCGACGATCGCCCCCCTCGCCGGGGTGCTCACCCTCGGCGATCTGATCATCAGCCGCAACGTCTACGGCGACGCCGGAGTGCTCGCGGGCGCCGTCCTGGTCGCCGTGCTCGCCCTCTCGCTCGAACTCGCCCTGTCCGGCGTCCAGTGGGCGCTGACCTCCAAGGGCCTGAAACTCCAGCGGGCCTGATCCACGATTGCCTCGCCTGCGAACTTACTGACACGGAATTCTCGTCCAACACAACAAAACAGGAGAACACCAGTCACATGAAACTCAGATACCTAATGGTGCTCGCGATGATCTGCGCGCTCTCGGTCGGCCTTGTGGCCTGCGGAAGCGATGACAGTGATGACTCGAGTTCGAGTTCTGATTCAACCACCGGCAACCTGATCGAATCGAATTCCGAGAACGAAGACGTCAAGCTGACGATCGGATCGAAGAACTTCACGGAGCAGATCGTGCTCGGTGAGATCTACGCCCAGGGCCTCGACGCCGCCGGATACGACGTCGATACCGACCTCAACCTCGGTTCGGAGACGGTCGCCCGCCAGGCGCTGAAAGCCGGTGAGATCTCGGGCTACCCCGAATACGTGAGCACGGCATTGACGTCGTTCTACGACGCCGCCCCGGAAGACGTTCCGACCGAGTCGAACGCAGCGTTCGACAAGGTCGTCGCCGAAACCGAAAAGGACGGGATCGTGGCGCTGCCGCCGACTCCGTTCCAGAGCGCGAACGCCGTCGGCCTGCTGACCAGCAAGGCGGAAGAGCTCGGGGTCGAATCGATCTCCGACCTCGAAGGCAAGAGCCAGGACCTCAGGCTGTACGGCTCTCCCGAGTGCCGCCAGCGGGTCGACTGTCTCGTCGGACTCGAGGACAACTACGGACTCGACTTCGAGTCGTTCACGCCGGTCCTGATCGACCTCAGGTACGAAGTGCTCGACAAGGAGCAGGCCGATCTCTCGATCGTGTTCACGACCGACGCTCAGCTCGGCGTCTCGGACGAGTACACGATCCTGAAGGACGACAAGCAGCTGCTGCCCGCGGGCAACGTCGTCTTCCTGACCGACCAGAAGACGATCGACGAAGCCGGTCCCGATTACGGGGAGACCATCGAAGCCGTCCAGTCCGGCCTGACCGAGAAGGTCATGCAGGAGCTCGACGCGAGGGTCGACATCGACAAGGAGACTCCGGAAGCCGTCGCCGCCGACTACCTGAAGTCGGCCGGCTACACCGAGTAGTCAGCACGAGTCACGCCGGCGGCCAGGAGGCCGCCCGGACGCCGAACGGCCACCCGGAAACGGGTGGCCGTTCCGGTTGCGGTGCATCGGGGCTCAGCCGTTCTGGTACGCCGCCTTGTCGGGCTCGATCTTCACGATGATCCGCTCCTCACCGGGCTGGCGGAAGGGGTACTTGTCTTCGTCGAGGTACCGCTTGGCGAGTGCGTCAACGTCGTCGTCGGCGCCTTCCCCGGTCATCTCGACGACCTTTCCCTGGATCACGAGGGGGACATACGGGTTCTCGGAGTCGACGATCGAGATCGCGACGCGCGGGTCGCGCTTCAAGTTCTTTTCCTTGAGGCGCCCCTTGGCCGTGTTGAAGGTGACCATGTCGCCTTCGTGGCCGATCCACACCGGGGTCACTTGGGGCGATCCGTCTTCCATCACGGTTGCCAGGTGGGCCAAGTGCCGGCCTTCAAGCAGATACGCTGCGTCATCCGGGATCTTTGCCATGAACTTTCTCCAATCGGGTTGCGAATTTCTTTTGGGCTGGTGGGTCAAACCTACCCACCTCGCGCCGCCGGCCGAAACGCCCGACTGCGTCAGCGGCCGATGTGGAAACCGATCAACCGCGGGACGTCGGCAATCAGCGAAACGATCGTTCCAGGCGGGCGTCCTTCGGCCTCGGCTGTCTCCTTCCGCCCGATGGCGTGGCGGATGACGGTCCCTCCCACCCAGCGGAACGGTTCGGGCGGCACCCGCGTCAAGGCGGATACGGGTTCGAGGATCGCGAGCGAGGAGTACCGGTCCTCCCTTTCCAGCGCGCCGGCGGCGAGGCAGCGACCGATCATCTGGGAGGGCCCCACCCCGTTGCCGGTGTAGCCGAAGGCGGCGAACGCCCGGCCCGACGGCAGCCGGACGGCATGCGGCAAGTGGGTCGCCGAAGCGTCGATCGGCCCGCCCCACGCATACTCGAGCTCCCGGCCGGCAAGCCCGGGGAAGTACTCGAGGAGGTTTTGCCCCACCTGTTCCACCACCTCGCCGTCGAGCTCGGCCCGGCCACGGCGGCGCCCCCCGGCGGCGATTCGGCCTCCGCCCCATCCGAAGGCGATGCGCCCGTCGGGGGTCGTCCGGAAGTAGGTCAGGAGCGCCCGGCAGTCGCTGATCGCCTCGCCCCCGGTCCAGCCGATCTCCTCGATCACGTCCGGGACCGGTTCGGTGATGACGATGTGGCTGGAAGCAACGGTGGTGCTGCGGCGGATCGGCGAACCGTACCCGGCAAGCGATGCACCCATGGCGAGGATCACCTTGCCGGCACGGACACTGCCGTTGGCCGTCTTCGCGAACACCCCCGACGGCCCGTCGTCGACCGAAACGACCGGACAGTTTTCGTGGAGGACCACACCCGCCTCGATCAGCGCCTGCCTGATCCCGAACGCGAGGCGGGCCGGCTGGACGGTCGCCGCCGCCACGTACTTGATGCCACCCCGGAAGCGGGGCGACTTGCAGACCCCCGCCACGTCCCCGGGCGAAAGGACCTCGGCTTCGTGCGCGACGCCGGCTTTTGCCATAGCTTCGAGGTTCGGCTCCCAGTCTCCGTCCTGGGCCTCGGTCGTCGCGACGTTCAGGTACCCCTGGTTCCGGTACCACGCATCGACTCCCTGCTCTTCGCAGAACTCACCGATCTGGATGACGGAGTCCTCAGAGGCCCCGGCGATCTCGAGCGCGGCCCGGGTCCCGTATCGCTCCTCGAGCCGGGCGAAGCTGACCCACATCGAATCGACGAAACCGCCGTTCCGGCCGCTCGGCCCGTGTCCGATCCGGTCGGAATCGATCAGGGCGACCCGGCAGCCGGGGTCGAGCTGTTTCAGGTGCCAGGCGGACCACATCCCCGTGAAGCCGCCGCCGACCACCAGCACGTCGGTTTCGATGTCGTAGTCGAGCGGGGGCAGGAGGTCCGGGGCGCCGGCCTCTGCGATCCAGTATCCGTGAGCGGTATGGAGCACCTGGGGCGGAGGCTAGACGAGATGGCGGGGTCAGCGCGGCGAACCCGCCTCAGGAAGTCGCGGGCTCTGGGCGCTGCGACCGGCCGAACGCCGTGTTCGCCCGGATCCAGAAGGCGGTCGCCGCCGCGAGCAGGCCGGAGAGCGCGGCCAGCGCGAGAGCCCACCTCGGGTCGTACGCCTCGGAGATCCAGCCGACCAGCGGTCCGCCGATCGGAGTCGAACCGATGAAGACCACCGTGTAGAGGGCCATGACTCGCCCACGCATCTCCGGCTCGACGACGAGCTGGAGGGTCGAGTTGATCGCGGCGGCGAAGGTGACCGCCGCCGCCCCCAGCAGCGCGAGCACCGGTATCTCGGTTGCCATGCTCGGCATGACCGCCGCGATTGCCGCCGCCGCACCGAAGCAGAGCGCGGAGAATGCGATCACACTCAGTCCGGTCTCGCCGCGGGCGCCGATGATGAGCGCCCCGACCACGGAGCCGATGCCCATCGAAGAAACGAGCACGGCGTACGAGGTCGCGCCGCCGTCGAAGGTCAGCTTCGCCAGGAGGGGCAGGACGACGTGGAAATTCAGGCCGAGGGTGCCGACGATCGCCATCAGCATGAGCGGCACGCCGAGTTCGGGTGTCGCCCGCACGTACCTGACCGCCTCGATGACTCCGCGGTCGGCCTTCTTGGCTCTCGGAGAGACATTGACCGACCTCGGATCGATGCTCCAGAGCGCCCAGAACATCACCCCGTAGGTGACGGCGTTCAAGCCGAAACAGGGAGCGACTCCGATCGTCGCGATCAGGATTCCGGCGACGGCCGGCCCGATCACCCTGGCCGAGTGGACCATGACGCTGTTCAGGCTGACCGCGTTGACGATCCGGTCCGGTCCGACGATCTCCATCACGAATGCCTGCCTCGCCGGGTTGTCTGCGGCGAGCAGCACGCCGCGCACGAAGACAAGCACCAGCACCATCCAGGGCTGGACCGCGCCTGTCGTCGTGACGGCAAAGAGGATCAGCGGCGGCACCATCATGGCCATCTGGGTGACGAGCAGCAGGCTTCGCTTCGAAAACCGGTCGGCCAGGGCTCCGCCCCAGGCGCCGACCAGCAGGATCGGCAGGAACTGGAGCGCGGTCGTGACTCCGACCAGGAACCCGCTTCCGGTGAGGCTGAGGATCAGCCAGACCTCGGCCACCGACTGCATCCAGTTGCCGGAGATCGAGACGACCTGTCCGGTGAAGTAACGGCGGTAGTTCGGGACCTCGAGCGACTCGAAGGACTTCTTCAGCGCTGCCGTCAACCGGACTGCCCCCGATCGGAGTTCTCCAGCGCGTCTTCGAGGATGATCGCGGCCCGTTCCAAGGTCGCGACATCATCGGCGGAAAGGGAATCGAGCAGCCGGGCGAGGTATGCGCTCTTGCGCGACCGGGCCTCCGCCAGATAGCCGGCTCCGGCCCGGGTCATCGTGAGCCGGCAACTGCGGCCGTCATTCGGGTCGGGGACGCGCTCGACCAGCCCGGCTTCGACCAGATGCTTGACCGCCCGGGTCGTCGTGGGCCGTTTCACGCCTTCAATCTCAGCCAGACGGGTCGGTGTGAGGGGCGCGTGCCGCTCGATCGAAGCGAGAGAGGCCAGGGCGGTCGGTGACAGGTCACTTCCGGCCTCCTGGCGCATCCTCCGGGCGGTGCGGGCGATGGCGAGACGCAAAACGACCGCGGAACCTTCGTTCCTCGCATGGAAGGCCGATTCCCCGGTTGTCTGACGTAGCATCTGACTATCCGTCTGACTATTCGTTCGCTCTACCGTTTCTGGCTCTGTTACTGGCTCAGCTACAAGCGCACCAAGATCAGCTGGCGCCTCGTCGGAAGCCTCGCTTCTGCGACGTGAAAAGTAGTTGCTCATGCTAATTAGCTTAGCAAACTACCTCGGGGAAGTCCAACAACACCCCCAAACCCCATTCCGGGTCTGTTCTGACCCGGAATGGTGTTTGGGGGCTGTGTTGCGGCTACAGGCGCTGCTTTGTCCGTGTCGAATGCCATCTGGATGGCCGAAAACACCCCCGAACAACCCCGTCACGAGCACGTCATCCGCGAGGAGATCCACTCCGAGATAACCGGCGGCACGATTCCCGACAACGGAGTTGCCGGTCCGCGCGCCATAAGGGCCGAGCAACTGATGAATACGCCGCTGATGATCGCAGCGGCCCTCACCCTGCCCAGCGTCGCCCTCAGCGAGACCCACATCGGCGGAAGCCTCGAAGTACTCGCCGACGTCCTGAACTGGGGCACCTACCTGATGTTCGCCCTGGAGCTGGTCGTGATGCTGATCCTGGTGCCAGATCGCAAGAAATACCTGACCCACCACCCCGTGGAGCTGATCGTGGTCTTCCTCACCCCGCCGGTCCTGCCGGCCAGCCTCCAGGCCATGCGGGCGATCCGTCTGCTCAGGCTGCTCCGCCTGCTCAAGCTCGCGCAGCTGTCCGGCCGGACCTTCTCCGACCGGGGACTTGGCTATGCCGCGTTGATGACACTTCTCATCGCGGTTGCCGGAGGGACGCTGTTCCGGTTCTTCGAGAAGAGCAACCAGCACGTCGGCGAATGGGACAGCATCTACTGGGCGATCACCACGATGACGACGCTGGGATCGAAGTGGCAGCCGACGACGGTCGGTTCGGAGATCACCGCAGTGGTCATCCTCCTGGTCGGTGTTTCTTTCATCGCCCTGCTAACCGGCGCCATCGCCCACAAGTTCCTCGGCTTTTCCGGCGCCGATTCATCCGGCGATTCAGGCTAGGATTGCCCGGTCTGAACAATTGCAAGACCGGGGAGAAGAATGAAGCGGGTAATCGCAGCGTTGGTGGCAGTACTTTTGCTCAGCGGGGCTCTCAGCGCCTCGGCTTCGGCCAGAACGGCCCCCAGGCCGGTCGTTTACGAGAGCGCGAGGGCGATTCCGACCAAGAGCAGCGAGTTCGTGCGGATCTCGGTCTACGCCAGGTACGTGAAAAGCGTCAAGATCGCGGTGGACGGCAAGCCGCGGCGGGTCGCAAGACGATTCGGCACCGGCTGCGGCAGGAAGCGCTGTTCGAAGTGGCTCGTCTACGAGCCCCGGAACGGCGAGGAGTGTTACGAACTGAACGTCCACGGCTCGACGAAGACGGGCACGGCGGCCGAGCACATCACCGTCTGCGAACCATTCCGCGCCGGCACCGTCTGACTCATGGCTCAGTCAGTGGGACCTGGGACTGACTCGGCCAGCATCCTTGCCGCAGACTTCAGGTCCTCTTGCGTGTGCGTTGCCATCACCGTCAGTCTCAGACGGGACGTTCCTTCCGGGACGGTCGGTGGCCTGATCGCCTGCGCGAACACACCCTTCTCGAGGGCCGCCTCGCAGACCGCCATCGCTTCGCCGGCGTCGCCGACGATCAGCGGGACGATCGGGATCTCGTTCGCGTCCACGTCGAAACCCTCGGCGGCGAGCGCCGTGCGGAACGTCAGGGCCCGCGACTTCAGGGTGTCGACCAGTCCGGATCGGTCACCTGGTGAGGCATCCTCTTCGCCCAGGATCCGGAGCGACTCGCTCGCCGCCGCGGCGACCGCCGGGGGCAGGCCCGTCGAGAAAATCAGGGGACGGGCGTTGTTCACCAGGTACTGGGCCATCGTCTCCGAGCAGCACGCGTATGCGCCGTAACTGCCCAAGGCTTTCGAGAGCGTTCCGACCATTATGTCGATCCGGTCTTCGAGGCCCAGTTCGCTGCTCAGGCCGCGGCCCCCGGGACCGATCGTTCCGGTGGCGTGGGCCTCGTCGACGATCAGCCGGGCACCGTGGCGCTCGGCCAGGCCGGCGATCTCCTCGAGCGGAGCAACGTCCCCGTCCATCGAGAAGACCGAGTCGGTGACGATCGTCTTCGCCCGGCCTGCCACCTTTCCGAGCGCTTCGGACAGGGCTTCGACGTCGCCGTGCGGATAGACCACCGTCTCCGCTCCGGCCAGACGGCAACCGTCCACCAGCGACGCGTGGTTCAACTCGTCGGAGAAGACGACCCCGCCCTTCGTGGCGATTGCCGCGACCACGCCCAGGTTCGCCAGGAAACCGGAACCGAAGAGCACCGCCGCCTCGGTCCGCTTGAACTCCGCCAGCCGGGTTTCGAGTTCGACGTGGGGTGTCAGGTTGCCGGAGACGAGGCGCGAGGAACCGGCACCGGCCCCCCACCTTTCGGCGGTCTCGGCCGCAGCCCGACGTACGCGAGGGTCCCCGGCGAGGCCCAGGTAGTCGTTCGAACAGAGCAGCAGGACATCGCGGCCATCGATCCGGATCCTGGGTCCGGTCGCCGTCTCGACTTCGCGCATCCGCCGGAGGAGGCCCGCTTCGCGGGTCGCTTCGAGGGAATCCTCGATCTGACTCACTTCGGTGAGCAGGTCAGACAATGCGCCTTCCACCCCATCGGCATCACTTGGACGACCATCTTCCGGCCGCATTCGGTGCAGAAGCGGGGCGGGTCGGTGTTGGCGCGGCGCTCGCGGCACCTGGTGTGGTCGCCTTCGTCAACCGGCCTTCCGCACCCGTCACACCGCAAAGCCACCTCGCTCATATCGAGTTCGAGAACTCCTTGATCGGCATCGCCAGCTCGTCGAGCAGGTCGAAGTCCTCCTGCGGCTCGCGGCCGAGCGTGGTCAGGTAGTTGCCGACGATGATCGCGTTCATGCCGCCGAGGATTCCCTGCTTTGCGCCGAGGTCACCGAGGGTGAGTTCACGGCCGCCGGCGAAGCGCAGGATGGTGCGCGGGAGTGCGAGACGGAACGCGGCGATGGTGCGAAGCGCGTCGGTCGCGTCGATGATCTCGTAGTCGGCGAACGGCGTGCCGGGCCTCGGATCGAGAAAGTTCATCGGAACTTCGTCCGGCTCGACTTCGGCCAGCTGTCCGGCGAGTTCGGCCCGCTGCTCGATGGTCTCGCCCATTCCGATCAGGCAGCCGCAGCAGACTTCCATGCCGCGCTCGCGAACCAGTTCGAGCGTCTCGCGCCGCTCCTCCCAGGTGTGGGTGGTGACGACTTCCGGAAAGTGCGAACGGGCGGTCTCGAGGTTGTGGTTGTAGCGGTGGACGCCCTTGGCATCGAGGGAGTCGGCCTGTTCGGCGGTGAGGATCCCGAGCGAGCAGGCGATGTTGATGTCGACGCTTGAAGTGATCGCGTCGATCGCGTCGCTGACCTGGTCCATCAGCCGCTGGTCGGGACCACGGACCGCGGCGACGATGCAGAACTCGGTCGCGCCGGACGCGGCGGTCTCCTTGGCGGCTTCGACCAGCGAAGGGATGTCGATCTTGGTGGCGCGCACCGGAGTCTCGAACCGGCCGGACTGCGAGCA
The DNA here is from genome assembly GCA_963695885.1 of uncultured Solirubrobacterales bacterium. Classification (GTDB taxonomy): domain Bacteria; phylum Actinomycetota; class Thermoleophilia; order Solirubrobacterales; family 70-9; genus 67-14. Next base: position 63,570 of record CAVOIH010000013.1, read on the forward strand.
GAAGTGGCAGTCCTCGGGGCAGCCGCCGGTCTTGATGCTGATGATGCCTTCGACCTCGACCTCGGGTCCGCACCACTTCATGCGCACGTCGTGAGCCAGTGCGAGCGCACCCTCGATCCCGGAATCAGGAAGCCGCAGAACTTCGAGAACCTGCTCCTCATTGAGTCCGCGCCCTTCTTCCAGGACCTGCCGGCGGGCGATTTCGAGAATGTTGCTCACAGAAGTCCTCCTGAGTTGATCCAGTTTTGGGCCTTGGTTTGAAAGTCGAGGGGTTCCAGCCTGGCCGCGCCTTCAGGGATCCGGCCGAGCAGCGGAGCGCCGCAATATTCAGGCAAGTCTTTCAGGTTGGCGCGCATCGCAAGGTCCGGTGCCACGGGCCAGGATCCGATGACCAGTCCCGGACACTCGACCCCCCTCGTGCGGAGGGCCTCGATCGAAAGGGCCGAATGGTTCAGGGTGCCGAGCCCGGCCCGTGCCACGAGTACGACCGGGGCCGTGAGTGCGACCGCGAGATCGATGATCGTGTCGCCCGAGTCACCGAAACGGACCAGCACTCCGCCCGCTCCTTCGACGATGACCACGTCGCGGTCATCCAGCTCGCCGATCGCCTCGGCAGCCCGCGCTGCCGTGAGTCCCGTTTCTCCGATGGTCGCGGCAGCGGTGGCCGGAGCCAGCGGGTCGGGGTATCGGGCGAGTTCGTGGAAGTCATCGACTCCGGACAGGCGTTTCACCTCATCGGCGTCGCCCGGCTCCCCTTCTGCCACCCCGGTCTGGGCCAGCTTGAGCACGGCGACCTTTCGGCCGCTTCCTTTCGCCTGACTCGCCAGCGCCGCCGTGACCACGGTCTTGCCGACACCGGTGTCGGTGCCGGCGACGAGCAGGGTCTTCATGCGGCTTCCGCGGCGGTCCGCATAGCGCCGGTGACCTGGGCGAGGTCTTCGTCACCGGTCACGTAAGGGGGCATGGTGTAGATCAGGTCGCGAAAGGGCCGAAGCCACACGCCGCTGGAAACCGCTGCCCCGGTGGCCGCCTCCACGTCGACGGGGTGGTCGAGCTGGATCACGCCGATCGCCCCGAGAACCCTCACGTCGCTGACGCCCGTCAGCTCCCGGGCGGGCCCCAGGCCGCCTTCGAGGCCCGCCTCGATCCGCGAAACGTCCTCCCGCCACGATCCGTCGAGCAGCAGACCGGTAGAGGCGAGGGCGACCGAACAAGCCAACGGGTTGGCCATGTAGGTCGGTCCGTGCATCAGGGCGCCGCCTTGAATCGAAGACGCGACCTCGGGGGTGCAGAGGGTCGCGGCAAGCGTCAGGTATCCGCCACTCAGTGCCTTGCCTACACACATGATGTCCGGCACCACCCCGGCGTGGTCGCAGGCGAAAAGTTCACCGGTCCGTCCGAAGCCCGTCGCGATCTCGTCGAATACGAGGAGCAGGTCGTGGCGGTCGCAGATATCGCGCAACACCTTCAGCAGGGCCGGGTCGTAGAACCACATGCCACCAGCACCCTGTACGACCGGTTCGACCACGACGGCCGCCAGTTCGTCCGAGTGGAGCGCCGCCAGGGCTTCGAGTTCGGCCAGGTATCCATCGTCCAGCACTCGCGGGGGTCGGGGGGCGAAGACATGCTCCTTCAGCGCACCGGCAAAGAGCGAGTGCATCCCCCCGACGGGGTCGCACAGAGCCATCGCCCCGAAGGTGTCGCCGTGGTATCCGCCCCGGACGGTGAGCATGCGGCTCCTCCCGGGACGGGCCTGGAGGCACATCTTCAGGGCCACTTCGACGGAGACCGAACCGGAATCGGCGAAGAACACGTGCTGGAGCGGCTCCGGGGTCATGTCGATCAGCCGCTCGGCCAACTGGATCGCCGGCGCGTGGGTCAGGCCACCGAACATCACGTGGGACATCTGTTCGATCTGGCCCTTCGCTGCGGCGTCGAGCACCGGGTTGCGGTATCCGTGGACGGCCGACCACCACGAGGACATCCCATCGATCAGTTCCCGACCATCGTCGAGCTTTAGCCGCACCCCTTCGGCCGATGCCACCGGGAGCACGGGCTGGGTGGCGGGCATCGGGCCGTACGGGTGCCAGACGTGTTTGCGGTCGAGGTCGAGATCGGCGTCCACAGGGGAAACCTATTCCGAGCCGCCCTCCCGGCGAACTCATGCCTGCCCGTTCAGCCCGCCCGGAACCGCCTGAGACGGAGCGAGTTCCCGACGACGAAGATGCTGGACAGGGCCATCGCTGCCCCGGCCACTATCGGGTTGAGGTACCCCGCCATCGCCACCGGGATGAGGACCACGTTGTAGGCGAAGGCCCAGAACAGGTTGCCCCTGATCGTTCCCAGCGTCTTCCGCGAAAGGCGGATCGCGTCGGAAGCCCCGCGGAGATCACCGGAGACCAGGGTCAGGTCGGAGGCTTCGATCGCCACGTCCGTCCCCGTGCCGATCGAGAGTCCGAGGTCCGCGGCCGCCAGGGCGGGCGCGTCATTCACGCCGTCACCGACCATTGCGACGACCTTGCCCTCCTTCTGGAGACCCTCTATTACGTCCGCCTTTTCACCGGGCAGGACCTCGGCGATCACGCGTTCGATGCCGACCTGTGTCGCCACTGCCCGGGCGGTCGCCTCGTTGTCACCGGTGAGCAGCACCGGCTGGAGGCCCAGTGCCTTGAGACGGCCGACGGCTTCCGGGCTGGATTCCTTGACGGTGTCGCCGACCGTGAATACGGCTTTCGCCTCGCCGTCCCAGCCCGCGGCGATCGCGGTCCTGCCTTCGCTCTCGGCAGCCGTGCGCACGGCTTCGAGTTCGGGTGGCAGATGCATCGCCCAGTCGGCGAGATATGACGGCCGGCCGACGATCAGCGCGTGGGAATCGACCACTCCTTCCACCCCCAGCCCTTCGCGGTTGTCGAAGGATTCGACCGCGGGCAGTTCGCCGAGTTCGGTGCGGGCCGCTTCGGCGATCGCCCGGGCAATCGGGTGTTCCGAGGCCTCTTCCAGGGCACCGACGAGCCGCAGCGCCTCACTCCTCCCGATCCCGGGAGCGACACTCACCTGCTGGAGATCCATCCTTCCGGTGGTCACGGTGCCCGTCTTGTCGAGCACGATGGTGTCCACCCGGCGGGTCGATTCGAGCACCTCGGGTCCCTTGATGAGCAGTCCGATCTGGGCGCCCCGGCCCGTGCCGACGAGGAGAGCGGTCGGCGTGGCCAGGCCAAGGGCACAGGGACAGGCGATGATCAGGACCGCGACCGCTGCAGTTATCGCGTAGGACGTGCTCACGTCGGCACCGAGCCAGAAACCCAGGGTCGCAGCCGCAAGGACGATGACCACCGGCACGAAGATGCCGGACACCCGGTCGGCGAGCCGCTCGACCGGTGCCTTGCCTGTCTGGGCATCGGTAACCAGGCGGGCGATCTGGGCCAGGGCTGTATCGTCGCCGACCTTCGTCGCCCGGACGAGGAGGCGACCGCCCGAGTTGATCGTCGCACCGGTCACCTCGTCGCCGGGGGCCACCTCGACCGGGACGGACTCCCCGGTCAGCAGGGAACGGTCGATCGCCGAATGTCCTTCGAGAACCTCCCCGTCCGTGGCGATCTTCTCGCCGGGACGCACGACGAAGGTCTGCCCCACTTCGAGTTCTCCGACCGGAATCCGCTTTTCAGTGCCGTCCGCACCGAGGACCGACACGTCCTTCGCGCCGAGTTCGAGCAATGCCCGCAGGGCGGCGCCGGCGTTCCGCTTGGCCCGGATTTCGAAGTACCGCCCGGTCAGGATGAAGGTGATGACGACCGCGGCCACCTCGAAGTAGATCTCGGAGCCGCCTGCTCCCTGCTCGGGAATCAGCCTGAAGGCCATGGTCATTCCCGTCTCGCCCGCTCCGAGGAAGAAGAGTGCGACGACCGACCATAGATAGGCCGTCAGGGTTCCGAGTGAGATCAGCGTGTCCATGGTGGCCGCGCCGTGCCGCAGGTTCTGCCAGGCCGCCCGGTGGAACGGCCACGCTCCCCAGAGAACGACCGGGGTCGCGAGCTGCAGGCTCAGCCACTGCCAGTAGTCGAACTGGAGGGCCGGGACCATCGCCATCAGGAAGACCGGCACCGAAAGCGCAGCGGAGACGATCAGGCGGAGGCGCCACCCCTGGAGTTCGGCATCGGGCTCCCCGCTCTCGCCCTTTTCGGGTCCGTCGCCGGGACCGGCGGGCAACTCGGCCGTGTATCCGGCCGCCTCGACGGCTTCGATCAGCTCAGAGGGATCGACCAGGGCCGGGTCGAACTCGACGGCGGCCCGCTCGGTCGCGAAGTTGACGCTCGCACTGACGCTGTCCAGCTCGTTCAGCTTGCCCTCGATCCGGTTCGCGCAGGAGGCACAGGTCATGCCCTGGACCGGAAGATTGAGTGAGTCCACCTTCGTCTCCATCAGTCGCCACCCCCTTCATGACCCGCAACCCGGGTGAACTCGGCCGTATGGACTCCGCCGCCGTGCCTGAACTGCAGGTAGAGGCGGTAGCGGCCGGCCGTCGGGTATTCGACCTCGAAGCGAATCGGTCCGGAACCGCCCGGCCCGCCTTGGGGATGGGTGTGGAGGAAGGCCAGGTCGCCCTCGCGGAGCGCCACAAGGTGACCATCGGCCCCCAGGTATGGCTCGACTTCTTCCACCGGCTTGCCGTTGTGGTTTACCGTGAACTCTGCCGGAACAGTCTCGCCACCTTCCGTGGCCGGAGATTCGATTTCAACCTCGTATCCGTCACCCGCATCGGCTTTCCGTGACACCGGCCCGAGTGGGCGCGGTTCGAATTCGCCCGCGACGAAGAGGTCGGACGCGAGGGTGAAGGATTCGCCGCCGACCGAGAAGTCGGCGAACATCCGGTAGGTGCCGGGCACCAGGGGTTCGCTCTTTACCGACCACGAACCGTCGGGGTTCTGGCCCGGATGCAGATGCTGGAAGCCCTGGAAGTCGCGACGCACGAGGATGAGGTGCATCCGTCGTTCGTGGGTGAGGCCGAACTCCTCGACCTTCTGGCCTTCGCCGGTAGCGATGCTGAAGTCGAGGTCGAACTGGCTGTCCGGCAGGAAGATCCGTGCGGTTCACTTCGAGGACGTATCCCCCGCCGGCAACCGAGAGCCCGGGCAGAACGGGGGCACTTGCCTGCTGGCCGCCCCCATGAGCAGCTTCGCCTCCGTGTGAATCCATCGCCGTCTTCCCCATCCCGCCGCCATGCCCGGGACTGTCGTCGACCAATGGGTCGATCCGGGAGCCGGCGAATGCCGCGCCCGCGAAGACGAGGACAAGCAGGGCGGCGAAGGAGACGAGCTTTGTGATGGTGCTGTTTCTCTTGAAGGTCATCCTGTTCCATGGATCCCGTTGATACCCACAGGGGGTATTTGTAGATCGGACCATAGCATACCCCCAGGGGGTACTGATAGAATCCCTGCATGCCAACTGAAGCCCACACCCACGGCTACGCTGCCGACAAGGAAAACCTCCAGAAGCGCCTCCGCCGGATCGAAGGCCAGGTCCGGGGCGTCCAGGGGATGGTCGAAGACGACCGGTACTGCATCGACATCGTCACCCAGGTCTCCGCGATCCAGGCAGCCCTCGACAAGGTGGCACTCGGACTCCTGGAGGACCACACGCAGCATTGCGTGATCGGTGGCGAACCCGAGAAGCAAGAAGAACGGACACAAGAACTCATGGGCGTCGTTCGTCGCCTCTTGAAGCACGGATAGTCCGGCGAACCCTGGACTTTTCGATTCCGATACTTCCTGCCCCGGGAGCCAACTCCTATAGGTTGTAGGAGATCGTCCGCACCACGATGAAAAGGGCGTTTTGACATCAACCTTATGTTTATATTGCTGATCAGGTCGGCCCTTTCGCGCCGACGTGGATCAATTCTCGGCATCTGTCTCATCCTGCTTACCTGCCTCGTGGTCGTCGTCGCGCACAGCGAACCTTCCCACGGCATGACCGACTCTGATGACGGTATGTCCGATGCCGTCTCGATCTGTCTTGCCGTCTTGCAGGTCGGGGGCGGACTCGCGCCAATCGGAGGGCTGTTTCTCCTTGGCAGAAAGCGCTACCAGCCCCCCTCAGCTTCTTTGGCCGGAACCCACCATGGTGTCGCGAACCTCAGCCAGTGCTTCGGTTTCCGGAAACGTGCCGGGCCTGCCGTTCTCCAGGTATTTCGGCATTGAGATTCGCCGGGCGGCTAGACCACGCTCATGACTTCGCGTGGGCCATTGAGATCGCTCCCGCAAATTCACGTCTCAATCAAGGAGTTAGAAATGTCACGTAACAAAACAGTTGCAGTGGTCGCAGTTGCGATCCTGATAGGCCTCGGCATAGTCGTCGCCGTAAACACGAACGATGATTCCCCCGACGACGATGTCGACGGCGCCTTCGTCACACAGATGATCCCCCACCACGAGAATGCCATCGAAATGGCCGAGCTGGCTCAGGAGAAGGGCAAACATCCCCAGATCATCAAGCTTGCGACCAACATCGTGAGTTCGCAAAGCAAGGAAATCGACACGCTCAACGAGATCCTCGACCGCCGTTACGGAGGGTCGATGGACAGCCAGGATCACGGCGACCTCGGCATGGATGAGTCCATGATGGGGATGGGGATGGGGATGGGGATGGATATGGGGATGGGGATGGGGATGGATATGGAATCGTTGGAGACGGCAAAATCGTTCGATCGCGAATTCATCGACCAGATGATCCCCCATCACCAGGGAGCGATCCGTATGGCGCGGTTCGAGCTTCGAGAGGGAAAGGACCAGGAAGCCAAGAGTCTCGCGATGGAGATCGTTGACGCCCAGGCCGCCGAGATCGAGCAGATGAACGCCTGGCGGAAAGAGTGGTACGGATCGCCCTCCCCCTCCGGAGGCGTTCCGAGCCTGGACGAATCGGTACCGGACGACGGAGAAAGCATGGAGGGCTTGGAGCGCTGACAAACGAGACGACTGCGCGGGGACGGAGCTTGGTTCGCAAACCGCCCGGCCCCGCGCAATCGGCTCGACTCACCCGATGGTGAGAATCAACCGTCCGGTGAAACTCGATACGAGTTGCCGGCCCGTTTCCAACTCTTCAACTGAGGCGTCGGATTGCTCACTTGCCCGCGCGGTACCAGCCCGGCCTGGTCCACATCTCCAAATGAAGATGGCAGGCGCTGGAGCGTACCGCCGATCGTGTGCGACTGGATTCGGCCTTGGTCAGTTCGTTGGCAAGACATTGGCGAATTGGTCCGACACTGCGTCGGACCTATGCCACACACGACCCGATTTCTCCCGTAGAGGGTGCCAGAACCGCTGGGTGAGCTAACAGACGACGCCTCCGGGCATCCAGTTGTGTCCAGCAACCGGCAGCTGCTGTGCCCACATCACTACGACAACCGCGAAGGTTAATGTGCCGGTGACGAACATTGAACAGAACGCCCGGACGGCCCGTCGCTGGGTCGGTCCGGCGAGTTGAACTCCACCTTCGAGGTAATCGAGCCGCCTACTCACCACGCCTCCAGCCAATTCGATCTCACCGATCGGACGAGGCCCAGTCGCTGCCTTGGAAATGGCGCTTGCGAGAGCCAAGGGATCCCGGTTCTGGCGAACGGCATACTCGTCGGCATCACGCTCCAGCGCCTGGAGAAGCTGGTCTCTCGCCTGGCGGCTTCCGGGAAACGGGAAGGACAAAGCCGCCAACGCCCTCGAAATGAGCATGATCGGTCGGTGCCCGCGTCTGAGGTGACCGAGCTCGTGACTCAGGCTGGCTTCGAACTCTTGATCGTCCATCGTCCGCAAAGTGGTGTCGGAGACGATGATCCGACCACGGCCGACTGGCGCCACCCCCATGACGATTTCATCGTCTTGGATGACCGAGCACCCTTCCTTCGATGTTCCGGCTTCTCGCAGTCGCGAACGCAGTCTCCACCATCCGTTTGCCACCCGAGTGACGAGCCAGACAGCCGAACAAGCCAAAGCCAGAGACGGGAGGATCATTGCTACGTGCAGGGCTACGTGGCCTGAGAACACCAGGTGGGGCCGCACGAACGGCACCGTGGAGTGGAGGCAAAGCTCTGCGACCAAAGCGTAGAAACTGGTCTGCGGCAGATACGCCAGGGCAAATGCCGCCGCGGCGATGGTAGCGGCCGCACCGACGAACAGGGTGCATAGCCAGACCACGATCGCCGTGCTCGCCGGCGCACGGTCGAGAGGCATGAAGCGCGCGCCGATCACGATTGCGAGCGCGACCAAACCGATGGGGATCGTCAAGGACATTTCAGCCTTTCTTGCGCCTCGACTGGATCTGTAACGCTCGCTGGGCGATCTCGTCGACTTCCGCCGGTTCCAGACCATCGACGAGATTGAGCAGGGCAAGGCGCCGCGCGGCCGGCGACGCACCAGCCAGTCGCTCGCCCATCAATCGCGCCACGAACTCCGATTCTTCGACCGAGGGTCGGTACAGATGGGCACGACCCTCTCGCATGCGGACCAGCATCTGCCGATCTTCAAGCCGGTTGAGAACCGTCTGCACCGTGTTGTAGGCGGGTCGGCCCGGTTCAGGAAGCTCAGCCCGCACCTGTTCGACGGTAGCTTCGCCCAACTTCCAGACCGCGTTCATGATCTCTACCTGTAGGTCACCACGGATATCGGAGTTGTTTCTTTGGGCTGAAACCGATTTCTCTTTCTTTGGTAGGCGATTCGCCGACATCGTCACCGGAAACCGGCCAGGTCGGATATCCGCTGAAGGCTAAAGCCTTCGCCCGATGATGTCACAAAGGTCTTACAGATACCCGAGGCAGATACCCGAGGGGATCTTGGGCAACACGATCGACCCTGACCTCGAAATGCAGGTGGTCTCCGAAGCTGTATCCGGTGTTGCCCACATAGCCGAAGATGCACCTTGGTTCACCGAGGCGAACCCCTGAGCTCCTCCTCGCCGTGGCCCTCCTGCGGCTCGGCCGGGGCCGGCTCCACGGATGTGGCCTTGTAGCCAGCCCGAGCCACCGCTTCGGCGAGGTGACCGGGGTTGATTGCCTCTCCCCCGACCATCGCCTGACCGGACTCGAGATCGACTCTTGCCCGGCTGACTCCGTCAACCCCGAGTAGGGCTCTTTCGACGTGAGCCACACAACCAGCGCAGCTCATGCCGGCAACTTCGAGGCTGTATCGGACAGCGGGGTGGCTGACAGTCATTCCAGTTCCTCTCGCTAGGGGTTCGCAGTGGGTTTCTCCAATCTAGCATATACCCCTGGGGGGTACTACCGCTGCGGGGAATCGACCGCGCCTCCGGTTCTTTGCGCGGTGCAGGAGCTCAGCGCGGCCGTGGCCTCCTGCGAGAGCTTCTGAGCGGCGCTGGTCTCGGGTGCCGTATTCGGCGCGGCAAACGATCGATCAGGATCTGCGCCGGCTGCCCTGCTGGCGGTCTCAACACTTCTGCTGGCCTCATTCATCGCCGGCCGGTCAGCGCACGCTGGCGGCGATCCTCCTGGCGGGCGAGGACCAGTCGGCCACCCAGGAACACGTTGACAAAAGAACTAGAGGCCGGACGGGTGACGCGGCACGAAGGCTGATGGGTCCTGGAACGACGTGGTGGTAGTCGACCAGCCAGGTCCGGAGCCTCCGGTGCCTGAGGTGTCCCAGCGCAGGCCCGCGATCACCGCGTAGACATGTCCGGAGTTGCCGAAGACCGTGATCCAGTTGCCTGCTCCCGGCTCGCCCCAGGTCGTGAGACCGGTCGAGTCGAGAGGAGACGAGATGAGTCCACCACCGTGGAGGGCGAAGCTGACCGCACCAGAACAGTCGTAGCCGGAGGATTCGAACGAACCGTGACCACCGCCCCATAGGTACGGCAGACTCTCGATCGAGTTGGCCGCCGCGATGACGTCCTTGACCACCTGCGGGGCACCGGCTGGAGCGGCCGCGAGGCCGTCGGAGCCGAGAACGGCCGTCTGGCCGGATACTGGTGCAGGCTGCTGGCCGGCGGAGCTGCTGGCCGGATCGACGCTGAGGTCGGGCAGGTTGCCTTCGATGTCGCCGGCCTGCTCCTGAAGTGCTGCAATGCGGTCGGCACGGGCGTCGCTGTTGGCCTGGATCTCGGCACGCTGCGCTTCGACAGCGTCGCGGGCCTCGTCCGCTTCCTTTGCTTCCACCGCGATCTCGTTGCGGGCCTTCTCGAGCTGTTCCTGCTGGACCTTCATCCGCCCGACGATCGCGGTGACTTCGTTCCTGAGGTCGGTAACTCTTGCGATCACCGCCTCGTCGCGGTCCTGGATCGCCTCGGCGTAATCGCTACCGGAGACGATCTCGTCCCAGCTCGAGGAGCCGAGGACCATGTCGGCGACGTCTGGCGTGCCGGACATGTAGAGGGCGACGAGCTGCTCGCGAAGGACGTCGAGGGCACGCTGGAGGCGTTTCTTCACCTGTTCGAGGTGGGCTCGCTCGTTCTTCAGCTCGGCTTCGACCTTGTCGAGCTTCGCCTGCTTGGCGGCCAGTTCAGCCTCGAGGGCGTCGGCCCGGGCCGTGAGCCCGGAAAGTTCTCCGAGGAGGCTGTCGATCTGACGGTTGTCCTCCTGGACCTGGACCTTCAGACCGTCGACGGTGCTCGCGATGTCGTCCAGCTTCGCCCGGGCGTTGTCGTACTTCTCCTGCGGCGTGACCGCATCGGCCCGTCCGTCATGGAGCGCGAAGAAACTGATCGACAGCGTGGCCAGCAGCGCGAGCGCTACGGCCATCAGGCGACCGCGGCCGCTTCGGGTGTTGGAGAAATAATTGGGCATCTGAGGGCCGCCCACCGGATGGAAGGCGAAGGAACACCGTAGCGAGAGCTTCCAGCCACCCTCTCCGGTTTCCCGGTTATGGGAAATACCATGCAGAGGGAGGAGAAAGTCGGCTCAGGCAGACGGTTCCAGGCCCATGACTTCGGCGACCAGCTCAAAAGACCGGATCCGGTCGGCGGGGTCGAAAACCATGGTGGAAATCATCAGCTCGTCGGCTCCGGTCGCCTCGGCGAGCTCGTTCAGACGCTCACCCACGGTTTCCGGAGACCCGAAGATATGTCCTTTCGCGATCGAAGAGATGACCGATTCTTCATCCGGGGTGAAATCATGCGCGGCCGCTTCTTCCGGGGTCGGGAACTTGCCCGGCCGGCCCTGCCTGAGCCGCGAGAACGACAGCCGGGAAGGACCGGCCAGCCAGCGCGCCTGCTCGTCGGTCTCGGCGCAGATCACGCCGGCCGCGATCATCACCCTCGGCTCCTCGAGGTACTCGGAAGACTTGAACCTTTTCCGGTAGAGCTCGACCGCCGGTAGCGTGTTCTGGGCACTGAAGTGGTGGGCGAACGAGTACGGCATGCCCATCAGACCGGCCACCTGGGCCGTGTAGCCGCTCGAGCCGAGCAGCCAGATCTCCGGCTGGTTTCCCTGGCCTGGTGTCGCCGTGATGTTCGAATACGGATGCCCGGGGGGCCATTCGCCAGAGAAGAAGCCGAGTAGTTCCCCCAGCTGCCGGGGCAGGTCTTCGTCCGAGATCGGGTCCATCGACCGGCGGAGTGCCGCGGCGGTCATCTGGTCGGTGCCCGGCGCCCGGCCGATGCCGAGGTCGATCCGTCCCGGATGGAGCGCGTCGAGCGTGCCGAACTGCTCGGCGATGACCAGCGGCTGGTGGTTCGGCAGCATCACGCCACCGGAGCCGACCCGGATCGTCTCCGAGTTCGCCGCGAGGTGGGCGATTATCACGGCCGGTGCCGAACTGGCGATTCCGGTCACGTTGTGATGCTCGGCGACCCAGTGACGGGTGTACCCGAGCGCTTCGGCCCGCTTGACCAACTCGGTCGAACTGGCCAGCGCGATTGACGGGTTGCCGCCTTCGACAACGGGAACGAGGTCGAGTACGGAGAGCTTCGGAGATTTTTCAGGGACCATCGGAAAAGCATCTCACAGTGGTCTCCCCGGCCGGAGAGCCCGGTGTTGGCGCGCTATCCGGCCTGCTTCTCCTGAAGCACGGTTTCTGCCTTCTTGCCTTCGGGGGTGTAGTCGATCGCCCTTGGCGGCTTCTCGTTCCTGCCAGGATCGGCACGCCAGCTCCACCACTGGATGCCCTGGAACCAGGGCTTGCCGCCGAAAGCCGTAAAAGCGGCCCGGTAGGCGACGGCCTGGGCCTTCTGGTCGGGCGGATCTCCCTGCCTCACCTCGAAAGGATGCGCGGCGGCGCCCGCCTGCGACGGGTAGCCGATCTCGGTGAACAGGACCGGCTTGCCCCACCTGGTGCTGGTCGCTTCGAGGCTGGAGGCCGGGGTCGCCCAAGCACTGACCAGGTCCTCCTCCGTCGGCTCCTGACCCTCGCTCGCGAGCGGATAGTACGCGTCGACGCCGATCACGTCGAGGTTGTCCCAGAACTGGACCTGGTCGACTTCGTCCCAGTTGGCGGCGTAGGTCAGCCGGCCACCGAACTTCGCACGCACGTCCTGGGCGACCTTCTTCCAGGGATCGGTATCGCTCGAGAGCGACTTCAGCTCGGTCCCGATCACGAACGTATCGGCGCCATTGTTGGCCGCGAGACCGGCGTAGTGGCCGATGAAGTTGCCGTAGGAGGCGAACCACCTGGTGCGGTCGGCGGGCTGGATCTCACCGCGAAAGGTTCCGTCCATCGAGTCGACATGTGGCTTGAGGATCACCTCGAGGCCGGCCTGCTTCGCCCAGGCGATTATCTTGCCGAGGCTCCGGTCGGTCGGGGTCTTCTTCCTGTTCGGCTTGATCTCGTTCGCCGAACCGTTCTTTACGTACCAGGTGGGCACGATCGTGACCGAGTTGCTGCCGATGTTCTTCAGCAGCTGGATGTCCTCGCGGGCATCCATCGTCCCATAGCCGCCCGGTGTGTAAGCGGTCAGGTTGAGTCCTTCGAGCCGGTCGCCTGCGGTCACGCCCGAAGTATCGGTGGTCGTCGTCGGAGCGGTGGCCGCATCCGTCGTCGCCGTGGCGCCGGTGGTCCCGGTGGTGACGGGTTCGACCACGGCCGGCTCGGATTTCTCCTTCGACTGGCCCACTGCGTACCCGACGGCCCCGGCAGCGAGCAGGGCAAGCACCGCGACGACAGTGATTCCAACTTTGTTCACCGGCGCAGTCTAGAGCCAGCCCCGACGTGAACGTGAGACCGAAACGTGAAACGGCCCCGCCACTGCGGAGCCGTTCCGGTACGCGTCTTCGAACCGGACGAGACGGGTCAGCCGATGATCCTGGCCTTCATCTTGTTGTACTCGTCCTCGGTCAGGCCACCGCTCTGCTTGAGCTGGTCGAGCTTGTGGAGCTCGTCGACCGGAGAACTCTCGGCGGTTTCACGGACGTAACTGTCGAATGCTTTCTTCTGTTCCTGCTGGTCCCTGATGGCCCTTTCCCGCATGCCCGATCCGCGGAAGATCAGGTAGACCAATGCGGTGAGCGGTGGGAGGATGAACAGGGCGAATATCCAGACGGCCTTCCAGCCACCACCCATCTCGTGGTCACGGAAGATGTCCATGATGATCGCGATGACCACCCAGATCCAGATTACGAAGAAGAAGATCGCGAGCGCGGTGAGAAGTGCGTCACCGAGTTCATATGTACCTAGGAGCAACTGAGTGGTTCCTTTCGATGATTTCGCGGACTAATCGACTGACCGACCGCCCCGTCGGCGGCAAGCCTACTCCCATTGCCCACCGTGCAAGAGTGAGATCGTTTCCGTCTGAGAAGCTGGTGGCTTGCGCCAGGTAACCGCCACCCGATACGTCACCGCACTTCGCGAGGGCGGTTCCCTGCCCGGCCTGGTCGAGGCCGACGACGACGGCCTGTACGTGGTCAAGTTCCGCGGCGCCGGCCAGGGTCCGGGAACCCTCGTGGCCGAAGTGGTCGCCGGCGAGCTCGGCCGGGCGATCGGCCTCGCCGTGCCGGAACTGGTGCGTATCGGGATCTCGCCCGAACTGGGGCACGCCGAGCCCGACCCGGAGATCCAGGAACTGATCGAGGCCAGTCCCGGCGAGAACCTGGGCATGGACTTCCTGCCCGGTTCCCTGCCGTTCACCCTTCCCGCGGAATCATTCGATCCGGACCTGGCCGCCGACATCGTCTGGTTCGACGCGCTCGTGACCAACATCGACCGGACCCCGCGCAATCCGAACCTTCTGACCTGGCACCGCCAGACCTGGCTGATCGACCACGGAGCCGCGTTCTTCCGCCAGCACGGCGACCAGCCACTCGCCCAGACGGCACTCACCCCGACGCCGATGCTCACGGAGCACGTGCTGCTCCCGGTCGCCTCCTCACTGTCCGAAGCCGGGGAGCGCCTGACCGCCGCGGTCCGGAAGGCGATCGAGCCCGCAGTCCACGAGGTTCCGGAAGAGTGGTTCGATCCCAAGCCGGGACTCCCCCGCTCCGAGTTCATCGGTTTCCTGAACCGCCGCCTCGACGGCCAGGCTGCGTTCATCGAGGAGCTCGAAGATGGCCGCTGAGCAGTCCAGACCCTTCATGTACGCCGTCCTGCGGGTCGTCCCCTGTCTGGAGCGGGGCGAACAGCTGAACGCCGGGGTGGTGCTCTATTGCCGCCAGCTCGACTTCCTCGAACTGAAGACCAGCCTCGACCCGGCCAAACTCGCGGTACTGGCACCCGCAGCCGACCGCGAGGCGATCGACCAGCGTCTCGAGGAGATCAGGGGCGTCATCGAAGGCGATCCGGCCCGGGGCGCACTGGCGGAGATGGACCGCCGGGAACGTTTCGGGTGGCTGGTCGCGCCGTCGTCGACCGTGATCCAGACTTCCGAAGCACACACCGGTCTGACCGCGGATCCGGCCGCAGAGCTCGACCGGCTGTTCAAGAGCCTGGTGCTTTAGGGTCTCGCCGCCTTGCGTTTCGCGCGGAAACCAGGGATCAAGGCGTCAGGACCCGTTCCTAGTTCTTCTCGCCGCCTTGCGTTTCGCGCGGAAACCAGGGATCAAGGCGTCAGGACCCGTTCCTTATGTCAGCAGGGCAGGCAGGTCGGCGATCGAGTCGATCACCGCGGTCGGTTCGATCTCCGACTCGTCGAATTTTTGTTCGGTGAACTTGCCGGTACGGACGAGGATCGAGCTGATTCCGTCGCCGAGCCCACCGCCGACGTCGCCCTCGATGTCGTCACCGACCATGACCGCGTCTCCGGCCTTTGCCCCGGCGTCGGCCAGGGCCATCTCGAAGAACTCCTTCGAGGGCTTGCCGACCACGATCGCCTCGACCCCGCTCGCGTACTCGAGTGCCGCCGCGTAGGCGCCGACGTCCAGCTCGAGCTGGTCGCCCTTTCGCCAGTACCGGTTGTGCTGGAGGGCGATCAGGTCCGCCCCGTTCATCAGCTGCCGGAAGGCGAAGTTGAGGGTCTGGGCGCTGAACATCGAGCCGAGATCGCCGAGGACGATCGCGTCGGCCTGCTCGTCGGTCCCGACCACGTCGATCTCCTCGAGGTCGTCGCGGAGCGACTTGGCGACCATCAGGTTGACCTTCTCGTACCCCTTCGAGCGGCAGTACCGCACGGCCATCGCGGCCGGCGTGAGCACTTCTTCGGGCGCGACCTCGAACCCGAACCGGTTGACCCGGTCGATAACCGTCTGGCGCGAGACCGAACTCGTGTTGGTGACCAGGCGGATCGTCCCTACCTCCGACCGCAGCCGCTTCAGCGCGTCGATCGCACCGGGAATCGGCTGGTCGCCGACATGGAGGACACCGTCAATGTCGAGCAGCAAAGCCCCGGGGCTCTTGGGCGAGAAGGTCATGGGTCAAATGTAGACTTCGTACCCGGATCCGTCCATGTACGAACGGCTAAGGATTTCAAGGCGCCAGGAGCCCTTCCCTACGTCAAGGGCGGTCCACGTACAGGCTCTGGCAGGCGGAGCCGAACCGGCCGTTCAGGTCGTGGAGTTCGGTCACCGTCATGCCGGAACCGATCGGATCGACGTCGGTCCGGGACGAGATGCCGATCCACTCGCCCTGCGGATCGCGAAAGAGGTTGACGTTCAGGTCGCAGTTCACGAACAGGAACTCGCCGAAGGGCACCGGGTGGGCCAGCCCGTTGCCGAAGTCGGCCGCCGACGCGGCGCGCTGGGCCGCAGTCACCGTCTCGCCGGCAACCACCTGGCAATCGAGGTGGAACCAGGCCGCGCCGGTGTGGTTGACCGATTCCGGGCCGCCCTCGACCACCTTCACCGTGTTGGCGGTCCGGTGGAAGGCGATCTCGTCACCCGGGAACCAAAGCCCAGGCCGGACATCGGAGCCTTCCTCGAGTGGAGTCATTTCCGGCACCACCGGGTTGACCGTGTCCGGCAGCTCGACCTCGGCCTTCCGGATCAGAATCGCGCGGGCCTCGATCACCGTCCGCCCGCCCGAAGAGAGGGTCAGGGCGACCACCTTCTGGCGGCGGCCGGGCTTCACCACCTCGGAGGTGATCTCGATCTCGCCGAGCATGACCGGCCCGTAGAAGGTGCTCTGCAGGGAGAGCAGCCGCAGCCGGCCTTCATCGCAATGGGTCTCCGCCTCCCGGACGAGCAGTGCCGCGGGAGCGCCCCCGTGGGCGGCGCCGGGCTGCCACGGGCCCCGGGCCATGCCGGTCAGCTCGAGGGACCGGCCGCCGACCGGCACCGCGAGGGATGCGGATGCGACCTCCCGGGAGGGACCCAAACCGTTCTCAGCCAACGGGTTGGGCAAGGACGAGGAGGTCGAACGCGAGTCTCGAAGTACCGAAACCGACATTCGAAGCGCGGAGAGATTTCATGCCGCAACGGTAACGGGTCGTGGGACCCTAAGATTCCGCCATGTCCGCCGAAAAGATCACCCTGCATGTCCTGCCGCCTTCGCACCCCTGCATGACCGCCCGGGCCGCGCTCGAACTGAAGGGCCTCGAGTACGAAGCGGTCGATCTCGACCTCGGCAAGCACGGCGACCAGGTCGAGGAGATCTACGGCGAGGGCAACCGCACGGTACCCGGCATGACGATCGACGGCGAGCTGGTCCACGGGTCGACCGCGATCCTCGAGCGCCTCGACGAACTGGTGCCCGAGAACCCGCTCTACCCGGACGGGATCGCCGCCCAAGTCCGGGCCGCCGAGCTCTGGGCCGATGGCCACCTCCAGGACCTCGGGAGGCGCCTGCCCTGGGGTGCCCTCTACTTCCGTCCCGAGGCGATGGGCACCTTCGGTGGTGGCGGACCGCTCGACCCGGCCGGGACCGACTTCGCCATGAAGTTCATCCGCTCGACCTGGAAGTACCACGGGATCAGCTGTGAACTCCTCGCCGAAGACCTCGGGGCCTTCCCGGCGATGGTCGCGCAGATCGACGAATTCGCCACCCAGGGCCTGGTCGACGGCGAGGAACCGACCGCGGCCGACCTCCAGATCGCGGCGACGATCAGGGTCCTCCTGACGGTGGGGGACCTCCATGCAGCCCTCGAAGGCACGACGGCGGAAAGGATTGCCCGGCGCCACTTCCCCGACTATGACGGCCTCGTCCCGGCCGGAGCCTTTCCCGCGAACTGGTCCTAGGACCGGGGAATCATCAGCCCGGTCGAGACCCGGGCCCTGCTGTTCCTGGCCTTCGCGCGGAACCTGACCCTCACCTGGCGCCTGTCCTCCGCGGCACGGCGCAGCGTGGCCCGGAACCTGAAGCTCCTTGCTTTGCCCGGGCGCAGCTTCCTGACCTTCCTGCAGCCGCCCGTCCGGACGAGGCGGTCACTGGCCCGCGGGCAGACCCTCACGTTCCTGCCCGGCAGGTCGCCGACGTTCCGGACCTTCACCCGGAAGAGCTTCCTGGCTCCGACGGCCGCCTTCACCCTGGCCGGCTTGACGTTCACCTTGAGGCCGGCCCAGTTGGTCCGGCCCGGCTTGCCGGGTTCGCCGGGACCGGGCTCGCCGATCGTTCCGGTGGGCTCCGTCCCGGCTCCTGTGGAGATGACCAGCGGCGAATCGACCTGCTGCGAATGGTGGATCGCCACTTCCTTCGTGGCGCCGATGGGATCGACGTAGGTCTGACGCGTGGCGGTGAGGTACTTCACCGGGGGAGCCAGAACCGGGTCGGTGTTTGCCGAACCGGTGCCGTTGATCCGCGGGCCACTCGCCCCGATCGCGTGGCCGTCACCGGAACAGGTGATCGCGTTCTCGGTCGGAGTGAAATCGTCCTGGTAGTAGGAAGTCAGAACCGCGGACTCGATGTCCGTCTGGACCCGGCTGACGAGGGTGATGGAGCCCTGCTCCCCCGACATCTGTTCCCAGGAGAGCTCACCGAGCTTGACGCCGGGGTCGGGAACACCGTCCACCTTGACTCCGGCCGGGTTCAGCGAGTTGCGATAGGTCATGCCGAAGGCGTCTTCGGAGTAGTCCATCGCGGTGATCACGTCGCTGATGCCGGGATGGACCCGGAGGTGAGTTTCGGTGTCGGCCAGCCCTTCGTAGTAGATCTGGTCCCGCTGGGTGTAGGTGCCGCTGTTGGCCCCGATGTAGGAACGGATGGCCCGTACGGGGCCGTCGATCGCCGCGATCACGCCGCCGCCCCCGCGGCTGAAAGTCAGTTCGTTGCGTTCGCAATTCGTAGTGCCGACAGTTGACTTGTCCCCGTCGAGGATGTCCACGCCGGTCGCTCCCGGGGTCGTGGGCCTCAAACCATCGACCATCCACTTGCCCGGAAACGTCTGGGAGTAGAGACCGGTCTCGACCACGGACGCCTCGGGATTGTTCACCGGGCCGGGGCTGCCCGGGGTTCCGTTCGCGTCGCCTCCCGGAAGAGGGTCGAAGTCGTAACCCTCGAAATAGTCCGGCACCAGAGCCGGCGTGTATTCGAGGTCATAGGAAACGTAGTCGGTCCCGGCTGCCGGATCGAGGCCGGAAGTCTTCTCGAACAGGTAGACGAAGCTCTCGGCGGCGTTGGCGAGGGGATCCTTGATCCGGACCGGGGTCCGGGTGGTGCCGTCAACCCCGGCCGGGTCCGGCTTGCCCCTGGCGGAAAGCCCCGAGTCCTTGCTCATCAGGGCGATCTCGTCGTCCTGGTCGAGGTTCGCGTCGCCGGTGGTGCCCTCGACGGGGACGGCCAGCGAGCCGACGGTCATCTGGGGCACGCCGTCGGCGCCGGTCCAGGTGCCCGGGTCGGCATACACCTCGCCCTTGAACGAAGCGAACTCAGTCGTGTTGCGGATCACCCGGTAGTCGGCGATCTTCCGCTCGTCCACCTGGACCGGAATCTGTTTCCAGGCGCCGTTCCAGCTGAAGGCGACGACTTCATCCGGGGCGATCCCGATCAGGGCCGGGGTCTGGGCTCCGGTCAGGACGACCGGGTCTGCCTCCCGTCCGGCGACGGCGCCCGAAGCGGCAGCCACACCCGTGAAAGTGACCAGCATTGCGGCCAGCGCCGAAAGCGCCCACCGGTGCCCGCCGTGTCTCAAGTTCGAGTTCGTCCCCAGCACAATTCAATAACCGTTCCCCGTTGCGGAAGTTCCGCCTAAACGTGAAACTGGAAACTACACACTCGCCCTCTGCGCTTCGCTTTCATCAGCTCCGGCGAGACCGAACTTCCGAGGGTCCCGGTAGCGCGGCTTGACCAGCCGGAACTGAAAGTCGCTGTTCCGGTGTGAGCGGAATCCGCCCTCGGCGAGGGTCAGGTAGAGCCGCCACATCCTCCGGAAACGGTCGTCGTAGCCCAGTTCCTCGAGCTTCCCGGTCTGCGCCTCGAACCGTTCGCGCCACAAACTGAGCGTCCGGGCATAGTCGAGGCGGAGGTCCGCCGACCAGTTGACGGTCAGGTCGGTGCCGGTCTCGAGGCAGCGATCGATCTCCCGGACCGACGGCAGGCAGCCCCCCGGGAAGATGAAGTAGCTGATGAAACTGCGCGAGGCCTTCTCGAGGTCGTAGGCGTCATCGTCGATCGTGATCGCCTGGAGGAGCATGGCGCCTTCCGGTTTCAGCAGGTCAGAGCACTTCGTGAAGTATGTGTGGAAGTCCTTCCATCCGACCGCTTCGATCATCTCGATCGAGACGAGCCGGTCGAAGGTGCCCGTGAGGTCCCGGTAGTCGACTTCGATCACTTCGATCGAATCGCTGAGCCCTTCCGCCTCGATCCGTTCGCGGGCCAGCTTTGCCTGTTCGGCCGAGATGGTCGTGGTGGTGATCCGGCAGCCGGTGCGCCGGGCGAGGTGGATCGCGAGGCCGCCCCACCCCGTGCCGATCTCCAGGAGGTGATGGTCGGGTCCGAGGTCGAGCTGGTCACTGATCTGGTCCATTTTGCGGAGCTGGGCGGTCTCGAGGTCCTCGTTCCCTTCCGGAAAGACCGCCGACGAGTAGTTCATCGAGCGGTCGAGGAAGAGCGAGTACAGGTCGTTGCCGAGGTCGTAATGGGCCGCGATCTGCTTTTTGGCGCGTGAACGGGTGGAACGCGGCATCAGGACTCCGAGCCGCTGGACCGGGCCGGTGATGAACGCGAACCGGCGGCGGAGCCGGTCGAGCCGCGGCAGGTTTCGACCCGCGATCACCCAGAGGGTGACCAGATCGTCGCAGTCCCATTCGCGGCGTATGAAGCTGTCGCCGATGCCGGTGCTGCCGCGCAGCATCCGGCGCCAGAGTTTCGATGAGTGGACGGTTACCGTGACCCGGAGCTCCGAGCCATCGTCACCGATGACGGTCTTGCGTCCGCTCTCGACGATCTCGATCCGGCCTCCCCGGATGCGCCCGACGACGCTCAGGACCAGCCGGCGCCACATGGTCAGACCACGCATTCGGGGGTCGCGGGGGTGCTCTTACCGGGCGAGGCATGCACGGGACAGATCATGCCTGCTTTTGCTTCGCCGTTCAAGTCCCCGACGCCTGTCTTTCGCGTTCCCGCGTGGAGGCAGACGCCAGGACCCGGTCGTGCTGGCCGGGCGTGGTACTTGGGGGTGACAACCGGCAACTCCGGCACCTCAAGGTGACGAACCGGCCGAAGCTCGACGAAGGCGAGGTCTGCCAGTATCGAGATTCCTTCCTGAGTTGTTCCAGGCGTCCCCGACCGGTGCCCGAAGACGGTGCCGGTCTTGGCGTGGCCCGGGATAGGGCTAAGGTGAAGGCATGACCACCACCGAGGAGAGCGGCGAATCAATCACCGCCAAAGGCATTCAGGAACTCGACGCCGAGATCGAAAGGCTCGAAGGACCCGGACGCGAGGAGATCGCCCAGCGCCTGCGCGTCGCGCGGGACCTCGGTGACCTCAAGGAGAACGCCGAGTACCACATCGCCAAGGAGGACCAGGCCCACCTCGAGACCTCGATCAGCCGGCTCCGCGAGCGGAAGATCAACGCGGTCGTGGTCGACGTCGACGAGACGAGCGGCGACACGTTCAGTTTCGGCAAGACCGCCGAGATCACGGACAGCTTCGGCAACCGCCACGCCTGGACCCTGGTCGGCTCGACCGAAGCGGACCTGTCGGCGGGCCGGCTGTCCGCGGAGTCCCCGGTCGGCCAGGCGCTGAGGAATCAGCCCGTTGGCTCGGAGGTCTCGGTCACGACCCCGAAGGGCGACCGTATGTTCAAGATCGAAAGGCTGATCTGAACGCCCTTCCCTCCCGTATTCTCTGGACCCATGGCGAAGCAGACGAAGAAAACCTCGAAGGCCGGCAAGGCCGGGGCCGCGGTCGGGATCGCCGCCCGGGGCTACAACTACGCGAAGAAGGTCGACTGGCCCGCGGTCTGGATGCGCGCGCAGTGGCTCCAGCACCACACGAAGCGCCTGTACAGCAATCTTTCCGAGTCCGAGCGCAAGGAATTCCTGAACCTGGTCGTGCCGACCAAGGATCAGCCGTTCATCACGGCCAAGGACCGGGGCCGGGTCCAGGAGCTCGTGACCAAGGCGTTCACCGGCAACTCGCGGAAGTAGCGCCCGGGCCCGGTCTCACCCGGCTTCGGTCGTTCCTCGCCCGGCCAGACGCCGGTGTAGCGGGCAAGTCCGACCCGGGTCGCGTGGTCGATCAGGCCCCGGCCGGTTGATTCGCGGGAGCTACTTCCTCTTGCGGAGCACCACCGTCCGCCTCCTGACCACGGTTCCGCCTTCGGATGCCCTGAACGTGACCTTGACGGTCACCTTCAGCTTGCCCCTCTTGCGGAGGACCTTCATCTGCTTCCGCTTGGCCTTGATGACGAGCTTCACCGTAGTGGCACCCGACGGTGTCTTTCTGGTGGTCACGACTTTCGGTCCGGTGACGGTGAGGGAGCCGCCTCCGTTGACTTTCGCCGCGAGTACTGCCCGACCGGTCTTCTTGTTCTTGACGACCTTCCCGAGGGAGAGCTTCGCCGCGAACGGAGGATCGACCGGCGGGCAGGTGGGCCCGGTCGGATCGGTGATACACGGATCGACCGGTACACAACCCGGCCCGGTCGGATCGGCGATACACGGATCGACCGGATCACCCTCTGCCACGTTGACCGTGAGCTCTCCGGTTGCGGTCGCCTGACCCGAGGAATCGGTGACGATTCCCTGGAGGACGATCTCATCACCGGCATCTTCGGCGGTCGGGGTCCAGCTGAATTCGTACGGAGCGACTCCGGACGAATCAACCGCTTCACCATCGACCACCAGGGTGGCCGATTCGACCGCGAAGTCATCCGAGCCCCGTACGAGCGGCTCGACCTCTTCGCCGACCTCGACTTCGATCCCGTCCTCCGGGTCGACCAGTGCCGCGGACGGCGCGTTGTCAGCGACTGTTCCGACGGTCGTTGGCACGGTCGCCGGTATCGTCGTCAGTCGGCTACCGGCGTCCACGCTCGCCGCGGACAACGCGTCCGGTCCGGAAATGCCTTCAACGCCCGTGGTCGGAGAACTCGGCCCGGCCACCGGAGCTGACAAGCCCCAGAAGTTGCCGGTAGCGAGAGCCACGGTGGGGGTGCCGGCCGAACTCTCACGCACTCCGGTGTTGTCGGCATTGGCATTGAACAACGCATAACCGTTGCCGGTGATGATGTTGCCCGATGCCGACCAGCCGCCAGCGGTCTCCGTCGGCGCATCGGTCAGCAGGATGCCGACCGACTGGCGCTGGTCGGGACGGAAGAAGTTACCGGTGATCCGGTTCCCTCTCACGAATCCCTTGGCGCCACTGGTGAACTTGACTCCGGTCTGCGGAATCAGGTTGTTGCCTCCCGCACCCCGGATGACCGAGTTCTCGACGTATCCGGAGGATTTGATTCCCGTACGGACCACGTTGTCCGGTGAGCCGTCCGGTCCTCTGGCACCATCGATCAGGACGCCACCGGACTGGTATCCGGTGATGACGCTGTTCTCGACGGTGACTTCGTTCTCGACGGTACCGGGACCTGTGCCCAGCAGGCTGTTGGTCTTGATGACACCCCATCCGTGCGGCTCTTCCGCCAGCTCGTCGGCGCTGGAGGCCAGCTTCAGCGGACCGATCACGCTTTCGGAGATGCGACCGGCGGCGTTGAAGTAAGCGACGCCGGCTTCCGCATAGGTGCCTCCAGAGGTGACCGTGACCCCGGAGATGTCAACGAAATGCTCGTTGGTATCACTGGAGCCGAGCGATTGCCTGGACACGGTTATGACGTTGCCGCCACCGTCCCGCAGGTACGGCACGCTGCCGGCCAGCGAATCACCGATCGCCGGGTCGGGCATGATCGTGACCTTGTCGGCACCGGCACCCTTGATCTTCAGCGGCTTGGTGATGGTCAGGCCGTTCATCGAATCGGTCGCCACGGGGTTGCCCGCGTTGAACGGCATGCTCGACGATTCTTCATAAACGCCCTCACAGACCACGATGGTGTCCCAGGGTGAGGCGAAATCTACCGCCCTCTGGATCGAGGTGTAGTTGGCGTTCGGGCACTGGACACCATCGTCGTCTACGACCCAGGTGGTATCCGAACCAGGGGTACCGGTTGTGTCGTTGAGCTTGATGTTGCCCGGTGAGCGATCGTATTCCGCGAGTTCGACTGCGGGGTCCGGGCCGGTTGCCGGGGCGCCGAAGCCCGCCCCCGCATCCGGAGTTGTTCCGTCGGAGAGAACCAGTGGATCGGACTCGGCTTCCTGGAAGCGGACATCCGCCATCTGAATCGATCCCGACTGCGGCATACCTTCTTCACCGAAACGGAACTCGACCTTGGCCAGTGAGCTCAGGTCGACCCCCTGTGATTCGAATTCACTCAGCGGAACGCGGATCTGGTCAAGCACGATGTGTGTTCGTGCCGTCGTCGTTCCCAGCGACTGATGAAGAGCATTGCCCCAATCCTCGTCACCGGCGGCAACCGTGCCTTCGACACCTTCGGTGTCGGTCAGGGCGATCGTGAAGTCCTGCGTGGTGAACGCCGGATCCCATTCTGCCTGGGTGGCGATTCGTTCCGGGTTGCGGGGGTCAAAGAAGTTGACATCCGCGCCCATGGCGAGGGCCTTGAGGCCGCTCACATCGTTTGATGCAGCCGGAATCTTCGCCGTCAGCCTGGCGTCCTGTCCCGCCTCCCATGCGAGTGCCAGCTGGCGTCCGTATGAGTGGTTGATCGGAGAGTTCTCCCGGGTGCCGTTCTGGCCTCCGAGGTCAGCCTTGCCGGGCAGGGGACAGGCCTTCGCACCGGTCGGCTGGCCGGGAAGGCCCAACTGAGACGGGGTGAAGTGGTCGGGCTCGGGGTTACACCAGTCGTATCCACCAGCAGTGGTCCCGGGCAGCGGCGCAACGGCACCGTTATCGAGATAGGGATTGGCGAAACCAGTTCCGGAGAGCGTTCCACCGAGAGCATTCTCGCTCAACGGGTTCTGCATCTCCGGCCGGATTACGTCGACCCGTTCGTCGGGAGGCGCGAAGTAGCTGGTCGAGACCCGCTCCTTGCATGCCATCCGGGTTCCGCTTTCGCTGGTCGGGCAGGCCGTCGCCGGAATCTGAAGATGACCCTCTTCGACGCTCAGTTCACCGGTCATGTACGGGTCGAGAGCACCCTCACCACCGACGTAACGGCGGAAGAAGGCGTTCATCGTGGCCAGGCCGATCTTCTCCTGGTCACCCATACGAGCGGGATCTCCCGAGATCTTCGTGTTGACCAGCGGGTTGTCTTTGTCGCTGTTGTCGATCACGTAGTTCAGCAGCGGATCACTTCCGGCGGAGCCGGTCAGCCTCGTGTTGTTCGGCTGAACGTTGGTGCCGCTGGTCGGCAGCGAGTTTCCGCAGGCCGCATCGACGACAGTGCCGCCGTCCTGACCATCGGCGAACCAGGTGGTGTTGTACCAGTTGTGGTTTGCACCAAGCTGCGACGACTGGACCCGGGGGAACGGGTCGTCGCCCTTGATGTACTGGCTGCGTTCGTAGAAGCGCGCGCCCTGGAGGTTGGACACGTCCCCGTCACACCAGGGAAGGATGGTCATGTAGGGCGAGCCATACGGAGCCTTGCGTTCATAGTCGACCGGTGCCAGCGAAATCACGCCACGAAGGGGGTAACGCCGCAGTGGTTCGGGACGGATCCGGTTGTAGTCCATGAAGCTGGTCACGGCGTCGCCGCCGCGAGAGTGCCCCATCAAGCCGATCCGGGTCATGTCGAGCTTGCCTTCAAGGGTCGTCCCGATCGTGGTATCGGCATCAACCGGCAAACCTCCAGGCTCGTTGGCCGCGTACAGGGCATCCAGCGCGGCGGCGATCAGCAAACGACGCTGATGCACGCCTCTGCCCCTGCCGTCCTGACGCATCATCATCTGGTCCTGACTCAGCGAGAACACCGTGTAGCCCCATGAGGCAAGATTGTGGCCCATGTACGCATAGCCGGATTCATTTCGCTTGTAGATGTCGCAGGTCGCGTTGGAACTGTTCTGGCCGCTGTCGCAGGAGCCGTGATTGCCATGAACGAGGACGATCACCGGTGACGGCTCTGTGCGATCCGTCGGACGGTAGAGCGCCCCCCGGACCTGGAGAGTGATCTCGCCGGCCGAAGTCGTGACGGTCGGTGGCCCACCAGTCGAACTCGGCTCCTGCAGAGTCGCCAGTCCAAGCAGGACGTTTTCCTGTGAGGAGATGGCATAGTCGCCGCGTTCCATCGGATCCGGTGGCGCCGCGCTGGCAGCAGCCGGTACCAGCGCCATCAGAGACAGAAGCGGAAGGAGGGCAAGCGATCGCCACTTCCCGAAAGGTCGTGCAAGCAAAGAAAGCTCCGATAGGTTGAGGGGTATGAGGAGGTGCGAACCGCCGGTCCACATCGGGTCTCCCGACCTGATGCAGGATCCGGCCCGGCAAAATTACGCCCGGGGGAACAGATCCCTTCTGTCCCGCGGTCCAGAGTCGGCACGGATGCCTTTGTACGCTGGTTCCATCGACCTCAGGAGAAACGAACGAGAGGCTGCCGGGTCTCGACGTAAAGCCCATCGCTGTGGCCTCGGAGCACCGGAACGCCCTGGACGCCTGACCGCCTTTGATCCGCATGACTGACCGTTCCCGACAGTGGACGACCGGTCGGAAGAGCCTTCTGTTGGCGCTGCTGGTTGCCGCTTTGACCATTGCCCTGTTCACCGGGGGTGACCATTCGGATGGCGCAACCGGGGCCCCCGGCCCGGGGACCTCCCTCGCCGGTTGTCCGGTGTTTCCGAAGGACAATCCCTGGAACCGGGACATCTCCCGGGCACCGGTCCATCCGCGCTCCGACCAGTACATAGACTCGATCGGAAAGAGCACCGACCTCCATGCCGACTTCGGATCCGGGCGGTACGGGGACTACGGCATCCCCTTCCGCATCGTCGGCAAGAAGCAGAAGAAGGTCCCCGTGAGGTTCACGGCCTACGGCGGCGAGAGTGACCGCGGTCCGTATCCGATCCCGCTGGACTCGCACATCGAAGGTGGCGGTGAAGGCGACAGCCACGTGATCGCCCTCCAGCGCGGTAACTGCAGGCTGTACGAGCTCTATCGCGCCCGGCGGGGCCGGGGCCGCTGGCTCGCCGATTCCGGCGCGAAGTTCGACCTGCGCTCGAACAGGCTGCGGCCCGCCGGCTGGACCAGCGCCGACGCCGCCGGCCTGCCGGTCATGCCCGGACTGGCCCGGGCCGGCGAAGCCTCCCGCGGACGCATCACCCACGCCCTGCGCGTGACGGTCTCCGAATCGCAGCGCGGATACATCCACCCGGCCAGGCATTTCGCCTCGTCATCCGGCGACCGGTCCCTGCCACCGATGGGCCTCCGCCTCCGGCTCAGGTCCGGATACGGCCTCGGCCGTTTCTCCGGCCAGACCCTGGCGATCATGAAGGCCCTCAAGAGGTACGGCCTGATCGTGGCCGACAACGGATCGGACTGGTACATCAGCGGAACCCCGGACAAACGCTGGAACGACGGCGTGCTCGACCAGCTGAAGACCGTTCCCGGCCGGGCCTTCGAGGCTGTGCAGACAGGCAGAATCCATCGATGAGGCATCATGCCTTTCTATGCCCGGAGCACCGATCGTCACCGAAGTAGTTTCGACCCACGACCTCACCCCTCACCTGATCCGGGTCGTCCTGACCGGTGAAGCCCTGCGCGGATTCCCGGCCGGTGAGTTCACCGACCACTACGTGAAGCTCCAGTTCCCCCCGCCCGGCGCCGGCTATGGAGTTCCCTTCGACCCCGCCGGGATCAAGGCGAACCGCCCGAAGGACGAATGGTTCCGCCAGCGCACCTACACCGTGAGCGACTGGGATCCCGGGTCGAACCGGCTGACGATCGACTTCGTTTACCACGGAGACGCCGGCCTCGCCGGGCCCTGGGCGGCAAACGCCAAGCCGGGTGACCTGCTCCAGCTGGTCGGGCCCGGAGGCGACTACTCGCCGTCACCCGACGCCGCGTGGCACCTGCTCGTCGGGGACGAAGCGGTGATCCCCGCGATCAGCGCCGCCCTCGGGCGGATTCCCGAAGAGGTGCCTGTCCACGTCTTCCTCGAAGTCGAGGACGAGAACGAACGGCTCGGCCTAAGCAGCACCGGAGACCTCCGGCTCACCTGGCTGTACCGCGGAGGTGACAACGGCGGACAGAGCCTTTTGCCCGAGGCGATCGCCGGTCTCGACTTTCCCGACGGTGAAGTCCACGCCTTCGTCCACGGCGAAGCGGGCATGGTCCGCGAAGTCCGGAAGCATCTGGTTCTGGAACGCGGGGTTCCGAAGGAGAACCTCTCGGCAACCGGGTACTGGAAGTACTCGCGAACGGAAGAGGGCTGGCGAGAAGACAAGCCCGAATGGAAGAAACAGGCCGAAGCCGACCTGGCAGGCGTCTGATCAGGCATCCAAGTCGCTTCGCTCAAGAGGGATAAATGTCGGTTTCGCTGTGCGACTTGGATGGTGGTGAGCTGTTACCGACCAAGCGCTGATTCTGGCGCTCTGGAGTGATCCGTACGACTTTGTAGGCGAGGCCCATCTTTTCCATCGCCGTGATCACCCAGGCTGACGGATCGAGCTCCCAACGCTTCAGGCCGTTGTCGGCCGAACGCGGGAAGGCGTGGTGGTTGTGGTGCCAGGCCTCGCCGAACGAGGGCAGGGCCAGCCAGAAGACGTTGGTCGATTCGTCGTCGGTGTCGAAGCGGCGGGTGCCGGCGAAGTGGCAGATCGAATTGATGCTCCAGGTGATGTGGTGGACCAGGAAGATCCTGACGAGGCCTCCCCAGAGCAACCCGCCGAGGGTGCCGGCCAGCGTGCCGCCGCTGACCAGGTAACCGGCGACGGCCGGGATCGCCAGGCTGAGCAGCAGGAAGAGCAGGAAGTACCGGCTGATGAACCGCATGCCGGGATCCTCGACCAGGTCCCGGCAGTACCTCTCTTCGTCGGCCCGGCCGTGCTCACGCATCGACCAGCCGATGTGGGCGTGCCACAACCCGGCAATGATTCCCTTCGCTCCTTCGCCGTGGCCGACGTGCGGGCTGTGCGGGTCACCTTCCCGGTCGGTGAACGCGTGGTGCTTGCGGTGGTCGGCCACCCAGGTGATCACCGGCCCCTGCACCGAAAGCGAGCCGAGGATCGCGAACAAGTACCGAAGAGGCCTGGAGGTCTGGAAGGCGCGGTGGGTGAGCAGGCGGTGGAAGCCGACGGTGACGCCGAGCCCGGTGAACACGTACATCACCAGGAGGATGATCAGGTCGGCCGGGCTGACGATCCGGTTCCAGAACAGGACGATGGCCGCCAGCGTCGCCGCAAACGGCAGTACGACCGCGATCGTATTGCCGACCTTGTTGACCGTTGCCATCTCCGGCATTTCGTCGACCGGCGTGCTCCGGGCTTCTTCCATCTTCGCAGGTTATTTGTAACACCATGATGTTTCTCTGCGTTTCTGTCAGGTGTCTGAAGTAATTGTTATAAGTTGGCTTATAACTTCTTCGGTACTAGAGCCCTGGCGTAGCCTCTCCCCCGTGGTCGGCGACGTGGTCGAACCCGTCCTGCCGGCTGTGGCGGCGGAGATCCTCGAGACGATCGGCCACGAGATCCCGGAGTACGCACGGCCACTCGAGGGCGCTTTCGGCCGCGGGGTGCACCGCGGCGTGAAAGAGGCACTCGACCAGTTCGTCGGCCTGATCCGCGACCCGGCCGCCGGCCGCGATCAGAGCCGCGAGGTCTACATCGCGCTCGGCCGCGGCGAGTTCACCAACGGGCGCGCACTCGACGCGCTGCAGACCGCGTACCGGATCGGTGCCCGGGTGGCCTGGCGCCGGATCGCGTCCGCCTCACTCGACGCCGGACTCGATGGCACCACCCTCAGCCTCCTGGCCGAGTCGATCTTCGTCTACATCAACGAACTCTCCGCCGACTCGACGGAAGGTTACGCCGAAGCCCAGTCGGAACTGGTTGGTGAACGCCTGCGCCGCGAACGGCAGGTCGTCGTCGCGATGCTCGCCAGTCCCCCGGTCCCGGCCGAAGAACTCGCCCCACTGGCGGGCAGAGCGGGCTGGGCCGTTCCGAAAAGTCTTGCAGCACTGGTTTGCCACGAAGCCGACCTGGCCGAGATCACGCGAATCCTCCCCATCGGCGTGATCTCGGCCCCGGTCGACGGGCTTGGCTGCGTCGCGGTACCGGATGCCTCCGGACCCGGGCGCCACAAACAGCTCCGCGAGGCGATCGGCGAGCGCATCGCGAGCCTCGGCCCCGACACGGGGCCGACCCGGCTCAGGGAGTCCTGGCGGCTCGCCCGAACCGCGTTCGCGGCGGCGGAATCGGGGAACCTTCGATCCAGCGGACTGATCCGGGCCGAAGAACATCTGATCGAACTGACCATCTTCGAGAGCCGCGAACTGATCGAGCGCCTGAGCTCTCGTTGCCTCGAGCCCCTGACCACCCTCACCCCGAAGGCCCGCCGGCGGATGACCGAAACCGCCTCGGCCTTCCTCCAGCATCAGGGGAACGCAGCCGAGATGGCCCGCGCCCTCGACATCCATCCGCAGACCGCCCGGTACCGGCTCGCGCGCCTGCGGGAACTCTTC
This sequence comes from uncultured Solirubrobacterales bacterium, assembly GCA_963695885.1. Classification (GTDB taxonomy): domain Bacteria; phylum Actinomycetota; class Thermoleophilia; order Solirubrobacterales; family 70-9; genus 67-14. The sequence goes on from CAVOIH010000013.1 coordinate 93,963, forward strand.
GGGGACGCACTGGACGACCCCGAGGCGAGGTTCGAGATCGAACTCTCCCTCCGGGCCGCCCGAGCGGGCTGATTCCCCTCGGCCGATTCCCGCGGGTCCTTCCAGGGAGCACAGGTTTATCGATCCGCGCATAATGGTACGTAACCCCGGAGAAGGTCATTTGACACGACTAGCTGAGGGAAGAGACACACACCTGGAACCATCGGAGATCGCCACGGAGACGTTGCGGTTGTTCGACGAGGGTCATGACCCCAGCATCCGTCAGCTCGCAAAGGAGCTGAACGTCACCCCTTCGGCGATCTACCACCACTTCGAGTCGAGGGCGGAGATCGTTCAGGCAGCGGTCGAACTCGTCTGGCGGGAGGTCCTGGAGGACATCTTCACTCGCACCGGCGACCCGTTCACCGCTGACCCGGTCGACGTTCTCGTGACGGCGGGCAAAGCCATCCGGAGCGCCTTCGGCCGACACTACGCGATCGCCCCGTACATGGCCGCAACACCGGCGTCGGACGAATTGTCCGCGGGCACGCTCGCCATCGTGGCGAACGTGTTCGAGCGTTTCGGCCTCAAGGGCCAGGACGCCGCGGAGGCCTTCCACACGTACTCGTCATTCACGTTCGGCACTGCCCTCTTCAGCGCCAACCGGATCGCGGCCAACGCCGAACTGGACATTTCCCTGATCGAAGTCGACCGCCTCGAACGTTTCCGCTCCGAGACCGAGCCCGAAGTCGCACAGCTTTCGTCCGCGGAGACCAGGACGGCCATCGACGGGGTCATGGACATCTCGATAGTCGACCCCGAGCGCGACGAGGAACTCTTCGCGAAGGGGCTCCGCCGCCTGATCGAAAGCATGCGTCCATAGGGTTTCGCCGCCTTGTATCTGCGCGAAGCGCGGATACAAGGTGCCAGGACCCGGTCCTTGTTCTTCTCGCCGCCAGGACCCGGTCCTTATTCTTCCGCAATGGAACTGATTCGCGTCACCTCAGATGGTCCGCTCGCGACCGTCACGATCGACAGCCCGCCGCTCAACCTTTTCGACGCCGCCCTGATCGATGAGCTCAGGGAGACGGTCGTTTCTCTCCAGGCCGATCCCCCGCGCGCCCTCCTGATCCGGGCCGAGGGGAAGGTCGTGTCCGGCGGGGTCAACGTCGAGGAGTTCAAGGGGCTGACCCCGGCCCAGGGGTCCGCCCTCTGGACCGGCCTGCTCGGGCTGATCGAGAGCATCGAGGCACTGCCCCTTCCCGTCGTCTTCTCCGCCCACGGGCTCACACTCACCGCCGCCTTCGAACTCTCGCTCGCCTGCGACATCATCATCGCCGCCGAGTCCGCGAAGTTCGGCCTGGTCGAGATCGTGGTCGGCCTGACACCCTCGATGGGCGGACCCCAGCGGCTGGCCGAACGAGCCGGCACCGGCCGGGCCAAACAGCTGGTCATGACCGGCGGCCTCTTCGACGCCGCCGAGCTGGAACGATGGAACGTGGTCAACGTCGTCGTCCCTGACGACCAGCTCGAGGAGAAGGCGGCCAGACTGGCGACCCGCCTCGCGAACGGGCCCACCCGGGCCCACGCCATGACCAAGCGGATCCTCCGGGGCTACGTCGAAGGAGGCGTGCCGGCGGCCGACCGGGTGACCCGGCGCGAAGCCGCCGAGCTGTTCGGAACGGAGGACCTGCAGAATGCGGTGGAAACCTTTCTCACCGAGGGACCCGGCAACGCGAAGTTCGAAGGCCGGTAGATGCTCAGATGCGTGAGCACGGTCGCGGCCACGCTGCACGAAGGCAAGGACTCCGGCGACTTCGAGATCGAAGACCCCGACTACCTCGCGAACCTACTCTGGCCCAGGCGCTCGGCGGGATGCACCTCGTGCGGATCGGGGTCGGCGTGCGCCAGTCGGAAACCGGCACGCTCGAGTTCTTCCCGATCGACCCGGAACGGGTGATCGAATCCTGCGTGGAAGTGGCCCGGACCTCGGTGGGTCTCAGCGCGAAGGGGCCGGCTCCGCTCAGACCCCGGTCTCGCAGGGGACGCGGCCGGACTTGACCGCCGCTTCGAGCGCCTCGAAGTCACGCTCGGTCTGGTCGGCGTAAGCCTTGCTCCAGCCGGTGACCGCGTGGTCGAAGGTGTCGGAACTGCCGAGATACCCGGGGATCGCGCCCCAGCCGGGACTCTGGCTGTGGGCCCGGGCCAGAAGGTGGGCACAGACCATGCCCAGTCCCTCGAATTGCCGTGCGCTCAGGGCATCGAGGTCGATCGAGCCTTTCATGTCGCGGAACTGGCGGACGTAGTAGTCAGTGCCGCGCTCGTCTGTGATCCACCCGAGGAACGGGTCCGAGGAGGCCTGGAGTACCTGCTGGGTGGAGACCACCCGATAGCCGTTGCCGCCGCGGGAGCCGGCCGGCGGCCGGGCCGGAATGCCGCCCCAGGTTTCCAGCACCGAATCTCCCGCCTCCTTGAGCTGGAGGAAGATCGGCTCCCCCTTCGGGCCGATCAGCAGGAGGATGAAGCAGCGGGTACCGACGCTCCCGACCCCGACCACCCGGAGGGCGTAGTCGGCTAGCCGGAACTTGGAGAGCAGGAGGGCGATGTCGGGGCGAACCGTCCGTTCGTACGTTGCCAGCACGCCCCGGACTTCTTCGAACGATGCTACTTCGCCGAAGTGCCGGAGGATCGGGGGCTGGTCCTCGATCCGGGGACCGCCGTCGCCGTCAGTGATCGTGATCTTGGCAAGCACCTGCTGGGAAGTCCGCCTCTCCGCTTTCTTGAGGGTCTTTTCGATCGCCTTGCGGCCCGACTCGTCACGGGCGTACCGCGTCAGATCCTCCATTTCGAGCCGGAGGTAGTAGCGGTCGAGCGCCGACATCCCGGTGAGCTCCGCCATCCGCTCCCGGTAGCTCCGGACGGCCGCGAGGCACGCTGCTTCCGACTGCGCGGGACTGAAGCCGTTGTGGCGAAATCCGATCTCGATGCTGGCCGCCAGCCGCTTGACGTCCCACTCCCACGGGCAGGGACCAGCTTCGTCGAAATCGTTGAGGTCGAACAGAACCCGGCGGTCGGGTGCGGCGAACAGGCCGAAATTGGCGACGTGCGCGTCGCCGCAACCGGTCACGTGAATCCCGGTCCGCGACTCCTTCGACAGATCGAATGCCATGGTTCCGGCAGTCCCCCGGTAGTACGCGAAGCGGGACTGGAGCATGCGCCCCATGCGGACCGGCACCAGATCCTGGAGCCTCGAGTCGTTCTGCTTCTCGACGATCCAGACCGGATCCCGGTCGGTGGGAACGAACTTCCCGTGGGCTGACCGTTTGATCTCGGACCGGAGCGCCCGGCCACGCTTGCGATCTTCTGCCAGCGTGGAAACGGCTCGGGCATCGGACATCGCTCCATCCTATCCCCGAACCACTCCTCAGATGCGCTGGATGAGCGTTCCTGTTCCGCCGGCGGTGCACATGGTCACCAAGCCGAGCTCTCCCTCGCCGCGTTCGAGCTCGTGGAGGATCGTGGTGATCAGGCGGGCGCCCGAGGAGCCGAGAGGATGGCCGAGGGCGAGGGCGCCGCCGTTGACGTTCACAGCGGCAATCCGCAAATGTGATGTCCATCCACATTGCTTCCCTGCCCTCTTGGATCAGCGGTGGATCTTGATGTTTCGCCTGGCGGTCACCGGGCCAGCCCCCGAGGCCGGACGGAACCTAACCGTCAGATTCACAGCCAACTTGGCGGCCTTCATGAGTTTGCGGCCTTTGGGCGTCGTCTTGATGCGCACCTTGACCCGGCCGGCCGATCTGCTTCTTCCGGCACCAAGGGCGACGAGCTTCTTCTTTCGGTTCCGGGCCTTCGCCTTGACCTTCCCGGCCCCGGAAACCTTCACTTTGAGGACCGCTCCCCCGCCCCGGCCGGCGAACGGCCTCGCGCTCAGGATCTTGAGCTTTCCCGCCTTCGCGTGGGTGAACCTGCGTGACTTGCTGGTTGCGGCGTTGCCAGGGTGGTCGACGGCCCGAACCGACCAGGTGTGTCTTCCGAGTTTCAGGTTCGCGGCCGGCTTGTAGGACGAGAGCCCCGCGCCGGCCGCTACGACGTTGCCGTCCAGTGTCAGATAATAGGTCGCGCCGGGCTCCGCCACCTTCCAGGTGAAGTTCGGCCTGGCGGAGGTCGTGACCGGTTTGTCCGGCTTCAGCAGCTGGGGCACTCGTGGTGGCGTCCGGTCGAGGCCGTTCAGCGTGTTGAAGAGGTTGGCGCGGCCGCCGGTGACGACCGGGGTGGGCGAACCCGCGCCGGCATTCAGCGCCGGAATCACGTCGACACCGGCGAGCACCGCCGCCTTGACCTCCCCGGCGCTCAGTCCGGGGTTGATCTGGCGAACGAGAGCGGCGATGCCGGAGACCTGGGGAGCCGCCATCGAGGTTCCGCTCAGATAGTTGACCTTGGCGGGCGATGCCACACCCGCGCAAGTCATCCTCACGTCATCGATCGAGGCGCCGTCGCCGACGTCCTTGTCAGCGTCAGCCTTGAGCCGGAACCGGATGAAGACGGGTCCGCTCTTCGCGAACGGCTCGAGTGTCGCCTGGCTGCCTCGGCTGGTCGACGAAACGTAGTTCGGGCCCGTGTTGCCGGCCCAGCGATCGAGGATCGTCCAGGGGCCCGAGGCACTGTTCGCCGCCTCCACGTAGAAAACGTCGGCCCCGGCGAAGCTGTTCGCGGTCGGCTGCTCCGTATCGACCCGGAAGTTGTACTGGAGCCGGCAGCCCTCCCGTTCACTCAGGTTGACTCCGATGGTGGTGACGGTCGAAGCATCCGAGGTCGGCGCGTAATCGACTTGCTCCCCCGACGCGTTGAGGCTGTCGAAGATGCCTCTCGAGGCCGGGCTGCCGGTACCGGTGAACCGTTCCCAGCCGGTCGGGGTTGCGGGAACGCCCTCGTCGACTTTGGCGTAGTTCCAGGGTGAGGTCGCGGTATCGAAGGTGTCGGTGAACAGGTAAATCAACGACGGGAACGTGCTCAGGATGTTCGACCCCGGTGCGGCAAGGTCGACCGTGGTCGCGCCCCAGTTCGAGAAGTTCGATTTGAGGTCGTTCTGGTCGGTCGAAGCGACACAGATCACGTTGGGAAGAGCGGCAAAACCGGGCTGCTGGTCGTCCATGCACGGGTACTTGGAGACGGTGTCGTTATTGCCTTGTCCGGGCGGGGAATCATTGGCTTCGTTCCCGGCGGAGGTGACGAAGAGGATGTCGCCGGCGGCGGCGATGGCGTCACGTCTCGCCTGGCTGAAGACCTTACCGCCGACACTGATGTTCCCGACCTTGACGCCCAGACTGCCGGCGTATCCGATGGCGTTGACCATCGCGTCGATCGGGCAACCGCCATCCGCGCGGCAGACCTGGAGGGGCAGCAGGCTCGCGTCCCAGCTGACCCCGGTCGTGGCGTAGTTGTTGTTTCCCGTGGCACCGATGATGCCGGCGATGTGAGTTCCGTGGTGGTCGCCGTCGACCGGATTCCGGTCGTTGTTGATGAAGTCCCAGCCGGAGCGGTCGTCGACCAGTCCGTTGCCGTCATCGTCCACCCCGTTCACCGAGTTGTCGCCCGGATTGATCCACTTCTGGTTCACCAGATCGGGATGGTCGCCGGTCGTGCCGGTGTCGAAAATGGCTACGGGCACATCGGGGCTGGTGAGCGCGATGTTCCAGCCATCGATGGCCGACATGTCCGCGCCCGCGGTTCCGGAAATCCCGTTGATCAGCTGACCGGTGTTCCGATCGGCCCACTGGTTGCCGAACAGGGCGTCGTTCGGTTCAGCGTCGACCTCTTCGATGTAGTTCGGTTCGGCATAGAGAACGGCCGGATCATCCTCGAGGCCGGCGATCGTCTCTGCCACCGACTGCCCCGGGCCGGTCTCGACCACCTGGGCGTTCGAAAGCAGCAGGGGCGAAGTCGATGTAACCCCGGACTGCCGACGGACCTCGGTGCGCTCCACCCCGGTCGAGTCGGCGGAGTACCGGACGATCACTTCTCCGGGAACGAAGTCCTCAGCCCCGGCAGAGGGTGTGATCGCTAACGCCGCGACCATCATCATCAGAACGCTGACCCCCGCAAGACCCCTGGAAATCATGCGTCCATTTTACGTCAGCTGAGCGGGCGACGCAAGATTCTCTCGAAATCCCGAAACGCCCGGGCCGCCTGATGGCGCCCGTGGCCTGGCTACCTCAAGTCCCTCTCCAGGAGGGCGTTGCCTTCCTCGAGCTGGCTTCTCGTGGCCTTGCTCACCGCCGACACACCGGTCATCCGGTTGATCCGGGCGTGGACCTCGCGATGGCTCTCGCCCGTCCTGCGGGAGACGTCGGCGACCATGGTCCGGCGCTCTCCGCGCAGCCGCTCGCGGGCCGCGAACGCTGATTCCCGTTTCGGCTCGGCCGGCGGGGCCTGAACGGCGGGGGTTGCCGCGGCCGGTTTGATCGCCGGCCGGGCGCGGCTCGTGGTCACGGCGCCGGTGATCGCCGAGACCGACTGCGTCTCCCGTCCTTCGTCGAGGTCGTCCGTCGCGAACAGCTGCATCGTCGTCTGGGCGAGGATCGCTTCGTCGAGTTCGGCCGCGGTGGAACTCAGCACGTGGAATCCGTCGCCGCCTTCAGCGCGCTCGGGTACCTCTTGCCCGAGTTCCTCGAGCTCGCCTTCCAGACCGGGGGCGAGATCGATTGCGTGGCGGCGCTCCTTCTCGATCTCGAAGGCCAGCTGCTTGAGCCTCGAGTCGGCCGGCAGCAGCAGGTAGCTCATCTGCCGCCGGGGGCTCGGGGTAGTCCGGATGAAGCGGCCGACCACCTGGCGGAAGAAGAGCTCTGTGCGGGCGGCCGTCGCGTAGACGCCGACCCGGAGGCGCGGGATGTCCACGCCTTCGGAAACCATCAGGACCGACACGAGCCACCGTTTGCCGCTGGCCGAGAAGTCGGCGATCCGGCGGCTGCCGTCCGGCTCGTCGCTCATCACGATCTCCGGGATCTCGCCGCAGATCAGGCCCAGCCGGCGCGAGATCGCCCGGGCGTGGTTCTGGTCGGACGCGATCACCAGGCCGCCGGCGTCGGGTTGACCGCCGGCCCGGACCTCATCCAGCTTCCGGTCGGCGTCGCGCAGGACCTCCTCCATCCAGTCACCGCCGGCATCGAGTGCGGTCCGGAGCCGCCGTGCCGATTCGTGCGCGGGCAGCACCAGGTCAAAGTCCGCGGTGCGGATCTTGCCGTCGCTCTCCCACTCCATCTCGCCGTCGTAGGGCAGGAAGGTGACTGGCCGGCAGACCCGGTTGACCAGTGCATCGGGGTAGCTGTAGACGAAGTCGGCCGAGCTCATCCCGTCGTCGTCGTAGGAGACCCACGGGATCGCCGCGTTGTCCGACCGGAACGGCGTGCCCGACAGGAGCAGGCGGAAAGCCACCTGGCCGAACGCCTGGCGGGCACTGACCCCCCAGCTCGCCTGGTCCCCCATGTGATGGGGCTCGTCGGCGATCAGCAGAGTCGGGCGACGCGACGCCGCCGCGTGTAGTGCGGGGCCCGCAGCAACCGTCTGGTAGGTCACGGCGACCCCGTGGAAGTCCCCGGTTTCGGGTCCGTCGGCGTTCGGGCGGTTCGGCTCGAGGTCGATGCCGTACCGCGCGGCATCGTGGGCCCACTGCCGGCAGATGTGCGTGGTCGGCCCGAGTACTACCACCCGCGAGACCCGGCCGGAAGTGAGCATCTGGTGCGCCACCCTCAACCCGAAGGTCGTCTTGCCCGCGGCCGGGGTCGCCGATGCGAGGAAACTGGACCCCTTGTGACCGTCCAGCGCGGACAGGGCTTCGATCTGCCACTCCCGGAGAGGCCGGTCCGCGGGCCAGTCCGGCAACGAGATCCGGGGTCCGGAGCCACGGAAACAATAGGCGGGGGTGGTGCTCAAGGAAAGTGGACAGTACCCGCCCGGGCGGTCGGAAACTTCATGCGGGCAAGCTCGGATCGAAGTCACCCGTCGCGCTTTGATGCCCCGCCAAAGGCGGTCCGCCCCGATCACGGAGGTTCCCGAGATGCCCGATCTCATCCTTCACGTGGACGCCTTCGAAGTGGTCACCGGGGACGGCGAGTTCCGGCTCAGAGGTAACGGCCGGCGGCGCGGGCCGCCGCGGCTCCGTACCCGCCACCGAAGAGGACCGCGTGGATCAGGAGCGGTTGGAGCTGCCAGAGTTCGACCCGGTCCTGGTGGTCCGGAGCCAGGGGGAACTCTTCGCGATACGCCCCCATGAACCGGTCCGATGGGGCGCCGAACAGCGCGAGCATCGCCAGGTCGAGCTCGCGGTGGGCGCCGTGGGCGGCCGGATCGACCAGCCACGGCCTTCCGTCGGCGGCCACCAGGACGTTGCCGGACCACAGGTCGCCGTGGGTCCGGGCCGGGGGCTCGGCCGGCCCCGTGAACTCGTCGATCCGGCCGCACAGCTTGTCGACAACCGCCGCCTGGTCCGGACCGATGGCGCCACGGTCGACGGCCTGCCTGACGAGTCCTTCGAGCCGCCGGGCGTAGCAGAGGCCGAAGCCGCGGCCGTCACGGTCGACGAAGTCACCGAGGCTGACCGGTCCGACCATGAGGTCTCCCTCGGGCGCATCGTCGGGAAGGACTCCGAAACCGTCCGCTTCGAGCCGGTGGATCCGGGCCAGGCCGCGGCCGAGTGCGGCTTCACCCGCCGCGTCGAGCCGTCCCCCCGGCTCCACCCAGTCGAGCAGCAGCCCGGGCTGGTCGCCCGGGACGACCCCGAGGACCCCCGGCACCGGCACCTCATCCGCCGCAGCCAGCCATTCGAGCCCGGCGGCCTCGACCTCGAACTCCCGGGCCGGGGCGCCCGGGCGGCTCTTGAGGAAGGCTTCGGTTCCGTCGCTGAAACGCAGCTTCCAGGCCTGGTTGATGTCGCCGCCCGCGCAGGCTTCAACCTCCTCCAGCGGACTTCCCACGACGGCGGCGGCGGATTCCAGAAGGCCCGGTGATCCACCGGTCCCGGCACTGGTCTGTTCTCCCGTTTGCATGATCAGAAGATTAAACGTACGACCGGCGTTTTCGGTCCATTCACACCACCAACCCGGCGATTGGCATCATCCCCGTATGGGCCTGCACGCGATCCGAATCGAATCCGGCAGCGGTCTCTCAGCGACCTTCGTCCCCGAAGCCGGGATGATCGGCGTTTCACTCCGTCACGAGGGTGAAGAACTGCTCGATCAGCGCCACGGACTCGAGCGCTACGTCGAGTCGGGCAAGATGATGGGCCTGCCGATCCTCTACCCGTGGGCGAACCGTCTTTCGCGGGACGAATACGCGTTCGGTGGCCGCACGGTCCGGATCGGGCCGGACGCCGCCGGCGTTCGCCGCGACGCGAACGGGCTCGCGATCCACGGGACCCTGGCCGCTTCGCCGCTATGGGTCGTCGAAGACGCTTCGGCCGGTGACCGCCAGGAGCAGGCGACCCTCTCCGCTTCGCTCGATTTCGGCGCCCACCCCGAACTGCTCGCCAGCTTCCCCTTCCCCCACCGGCTGGGGCTCGAGTTGAAGGTCGAAGGCTCGGAGCTCAGCGTGACGACGACCGTCACCAACACCGGTGAAGCTGCCGTCCCGCTGGCCTTCGGCTTCCATCCCCACCTGAGCCTCCCCGGCGGGGACCGGTCCGGGTGGCGGATCGAGCTGCCGGCCCGGCGGGCCCTCGAGTTCGACGAGCGGGGCATTCCCGTGCCCGGTTCGACTCCGCTCGAACCGGGGTCCGAGGCCCTCGGCGAACGTTCCTGGGACGACGGTTTCACCGGCATCGAACCGGGCGCCGGATTCTCCGTTTCCGACCAGCACCGCCGCGTCACCGTCCGGTTCGACCGGGGATACGCGGCCGCCCGGGTCTTCGCCCCGGCCGGTGAGGACGTGATCTGCTTCGAGCCGATGAAGGCCCCGACCGACGCCCTGGTGAGCGGTCGGGACCTGACTGCGGCCGGGCCCGGGGAGTCGGACGTCTCGCGGTTCACGATCCTGGTCGATGCCGCCGGCCGGGCGGCTGCCGGGCCGATCGACCCGACCTACCGGCTCTCGCGGGATAGCCCGCCGGGTGAGATCCGGCGGGTCGCCCGGGGCCGGGTCGAGTCCGCACTGAGGCACCTGCGCTCCACCGATCCGGGCGGCCGCGCCGATTCGGTCCACGAAGCGCGCAAGGACATGAAGAAGATACGGGCGGTACTGCGGCTGGTCCGGGAAGACCTCGGCAAGGAGACCTTCCGCGCCGAGAACCGGCGCTACCGCGATGCCGCCCGGCTGCTGTCCGACTCACGCGACAGCGAAGTCCTCGTCGAGACCGTCGAATCGCTCGTCGCGGCCCATCCGGAAGAAGCGGCCGGGGCCGCGCCGCTGATCGCCGGGTTCGAAGCAAGGCGTGACCGCGACCGGGAGTCGGGCGGATCCACGATCGACTCCCGCCTGGAGCGGGCCGCGCAGACCCTCGAGGAGAGTGCCAACCGCATTGAAAGCTGGAACCTCGACGAGGCCGACTGGCAACTGTTCGCCGGCGGTCTCAGGCGGACCTACCGCGACGGCCGGCGGTGGCTCGAGGACGTGGAGTCCGATCCGTCACCGGAGGCCGTCCACGAGTGGCGGAAAAAGGTGAAGGACCTGTGGTACCAGCTGCGGCTGCTGCGGAACTCCTGGGAGGAGGGGCTGAAAGCTCCGGTCAGGGAGATCGGTCACCTGGCCGACCTGCTCGGGGACTACAACGACCTCTCCGTCCTGTTGGACGAGCTGGGGGGCGGTCAGGACGGGGCCCCGCCTGCCGGGCTGAAGGAGGTCGCGCTCGAGCGGCAGGCAGAACTGCTCGCCGGGGCCCTGCCCCTGGGCCGCCGGGTGTACGCCGAGAAGCCACGACAATTCACCGACCGGATCGGTGCCTACTGGTCAGCCTGAGCCCGCGTCCATCTGAAGGGCCGGGGCAGCCCCGTGGTCAGGTGCGAAAGGACGATCGCCTGAGCGAGCGCGAACAGCGCGAAGAGTCCGGCCACGATGCCCCAGAATTCGTCGGGATAGAGCCGCCTCAAGGTGGAGCCGTCCGCGAACTGCCAGGAGTCGCCCTCGAAGAAGATCGCGTGGAAGCCGTCGAAGAAGAACTCGAACCCGGTCGCCATGACGATCCCGAGGCCGAGCATCGAAAACAGGGCGATGCGGGCGCCGAGACCCAGGGAGGGACGGACGCGGCCCGGAGCGATCTTCCGCAGGGCAATCAACGCGGCCAAACCCGTGACCAGAGCGGCCAGCCAGACGACCGTCGCCGCCTTGACCAGGGCACTGACGTCTTCCATGTGACTTATCTCCCTGGGTTCGAACGCGGGGGTCCCGTTCGGCAGCCGGGCCTGTTCGAGCAGGACGGTGCCCTCGCCGACCGGCCAGATCGAGCGGATTCCGGACTCAGCGAGATTCGCCCGATCCTCACCGTCGAGCCCCAGGATGTCGGCCGGGAAGCCCGGCAGGGCGTAGAGGACATCGCCCGTCCAGGGACCGAGCAGGATGACCAGCGCATTGCCGAGGACCACGAGCGGAACGGTCACGGCGAGGATCAGGCCGACCGGTCTGCCCATCGGATTCTCGGCCCTGGTTCGCACCGACGGATCGTACCGGCCGGCCGGCGGCGACCCGTCAACATCGTTTCCGGACTCGGGTGGAGGGTAGTCTCTGCGTATGCCCTTCAAACATGACAAGGAACACGACAAGCGCGAAGCCGAGCGGGCGGACAACGAAGCCGGCGGTGGTGTTGCCGAAGGTTTTGAGCAATCCGAAGAAGCGCTGATCAACCAGGCCGAGAACTTCGACGAAGGCCGCAACCCCAAGTACGACGCAGGCAGAGTCGAGGCGGAACGGTCGGATTCCACCTACAGCGAGGCCGACGAAGAACGCTCGAGCGAACTCGAAGATCCGGACAGCTGAGGAACCGACACTCGCTGATTCCGCCCTCGCCTACCGGGACCGGCTGGTCGGAGCGCTGACGGACGACGAGCGGGAGGCCTGCTGGGCAGACTATCGCGGGGACCTCTACGGCTTCGGCCGGGACCCGGTGAGGGAGACGCTGCTCCGGACCGGGGTCATCCAGGTCAGGCTCGGCCTCCCCCTTTGGCTCGAAGCGGTGCGAAAGCACCCCGCCGCCCGTACCCCCGCCGGAGTCACGTTCGGCGGAGCGGCCGCCTAGAACAACTTCGTCTGACTCGTCGCCCTGGGCGGCGGCATGGCCGGATCCAGGTCACGGGGCTTCATCGCCGGGCGACCGGTCCGGCCCGGATGCCGAAGGCGTCCTTGCCTGACCGCGGCGGTGATCCGGGCCTGCTCGGCTTGCGGCAGCCGGCCCCTGCCGCGGGGGAAGAGCTTCTCGTACCGCTCGACCAGATCCGGCTTCTCGGCCTCCAGCCATTCGAAGAAGACGTCGCGGGTCTCCTTCCGCAGGTTCAGGGCGACGGGCGTCACGAAGTCGGCGTCCGCCTCATATGCCGCTTCGAGGATCGGCTCGACCTGGTCGGGCCGCTCGTTGATCCCGGGCATCAGCGGCGCGATGAGGATGCCGGACGAGATGCCGTTCCGTCTCAGTTCCGCAACCGCTTCCATCCGGGCCTCGGGGCTCGGCGTATGGGGCTCCGTCGCCCGCCAGGCTCCTTCGTCCATGGTCGGGATCGACAGGTTCACCCGAACCGGTCGCGACTTCGCCATGCGCTTGAAGATCTCGAGGTCGGAAAGCACGAGCGGTGACTTGGTCAGCACCGAGACGGGGGTCCCGGATGCGTCCAGAGCCTCGAGGATCTCGCGGGTGAGGCGGTACCGGCTCTCGACCCACTGGTAGGGGTCGGTGTTGGTGCCGAGGGCGACCAGCTCGCGTTCCCACGAGGGCCGGGCGAGCTCGGCCCGGAGCACCTCGGGCGCGTTCACCTTCACCACGATCTCCTTCTCGAAATCGCGGGAGGCGTCGAATCCGAGGTACGTGTGGGTGGGGCGGGCGAAGCAGTAGACGCAGGCGTGGCTGCAGCCGCGATACGGGTTGATCGTCCAGCTGAAGCCATAGGCGCCGCTCGGAACCCTGTTCAGCGCCGACTTGGCGCGGACCTCATGGAACCTCATGCCCATCGCCTCCGGGGCGGTGAAGGTGCGCACCGGTCCGAGGCCTTCCTGCTCGAGTCCGGGCAGCGTTTCCGCCTCCTCGTTTCCCACCCTCTGGCGATCCCAGCGCACGAACGTATGTTCGCACAAAGACCGATGGCGTTCAACCGGGATAAGCTCGGTGAATGACATCTTCCGCCTACGATCTCCTCATTCGCCGCGACGACCTGCGCCAGGGCAAGATCCGCCCCGCGCCCGCCGCCGAAGAGGTCGATCTCGCACCCGGCCAGGCGCTTCTCAGGGTGGACAACTTCTCGATCAGCGCCAACAACGTGACCTACGCCGCGATGGGCGAAGCGATGAAGTACTGGCAGTTCTTCCCGTCGGGAGAAGATGAATTCGGCCGGGTGCCGGCCTGGGGCTACTGCGAAGTCGTGCGGTCGGAAGGGACCGATCTGCCCGCCGGCAAGCGAATCTACGGTTACATGCCGATGGCCACCCATTTCGTGGTCGAGCCGACCGACGTCACGGAGACCGGATTCGTCGACGGCGCCGCCCACCGGGCGGACCTGCCCGCCGTCTACAACCGTTACGGATACGTCACGCCCGAGGACGGCGAGGGCGAATCGCGCGAACCCTACGTGGCACTCTTCGGCCCGCTGTTCCTGACCTCCTGGCTGCTCGCCGACGAGGTCGTCGAAGAGAATTTCTACGGCGCCACCCGCCTCCTCTGCTCGAGCGCCTCCAGCAAGACCGCGCTCAGCTTCGCGTACATGATCAAGCGCGACCACGCCGGGAAGGTCACGCTGGCCGGACTCACGTCCGGCGGCAACAAGGACTTCGTCGAAGGCACCGGGTTCTATGACGAAGTGGTCACCTACGACGAACTCGATGACGTCGATCCCGCAGTGCCGAGCGCATACGTCGACTTCGGTGGCAACGCCGGCCTCCGCGGGCGTGTCCACGACCGGTTCGGTGAGAACCTGCTCGCTGACGTCGTGGTCGGTGCGGCCGACTGGGAGGAACTCGCGCCCGATCCGGACGCCGAACCGCTTTCCGGCCCGAGCCCGAGCTTCTTCTTCGCTCCGAACCGTGTCGCGAAGCGGAACGAGGACTGGGGAGCCGCGGAACTGCGACGGAAGATCGCCTCCGACCAGGAAGCCTTCATCGACGCGAGCAGGGACTGGATGACGATCAAGGCCGGTGACGGGCCCGACGAGATGCAGCGGGTCTTCGGCGAGTTCCTCGACGGCAAGGTCAACCCGGCCGAGGGCTGGAACATCACCCCCTGACCCCGGATACTGGCGACCTTTTCCGCCCGGCCTTGTCTGCGGAAAAGGGGTCCGGCCGCCACCCGCGACGTGACGGGGGTCACGCAGCCCGACTAACATGGCCGGCATGGATCGCCGAATAATCACCCTGATCAGTGCCTCTGCCCTCCTCGCCATCATCGTGGTCGTCGTCGCGGTCGGCGGTGGCGACTCGGACAGCTCTTCATCCGGCAAGGCTGACTGCCCGGAGGTCTCGACGGACACCAAGAAGAAGCCGACGATCGACGCCTGCAAGGGTACCCCGCCCACGGCACTCGAGACGATCGACGTGGTCGAGGGTGACGGTGCCGAGGCGAAGGCCGGCGACAAGCTCTCGATGCAGTACGTCGGCACGATCTACGAGACCGGCGAGGAGTTCGACGCGTCCTGGGATCGCGGCGAGCCCTTCGAGTTCGACCTCGGCACCGGCAGCGTCATCAAGGGCTGGGACGAAGGCATCGAAGGCATGAAGGTCGGCGGACGGCGGGAGCTGATCATCCCGCCCGACCTCGGATACGGACTCGAGGGATCGCCCCCGTCGATCCCGGCCGACGCCACGCTCGTCTTCGTGGTCGACCTCCTCGACGTGAAGTAGGGTCTCGCCGCCTTGTATCCGCGCGAAGCGCGGATCAAGGTGCCAGGACCCGTTCCTCATTCAACAAATAGGCTTCGCGGCGTGGACGTGATCGATGAACTGCTCGCCAACAACCGCGAACTCGCGGAATCGCTGCCGGAGCAGCACCTCGACGTGGCACCCCGGCGGAAGCTGGCGATCGTCGCCTGCATGGATTCGAGGATCGACGTGTTCCAGACCCTCGGGCTCGAGCACGGCGAAGCCCACATCCTGCGGAACGCCGGCGGCATCATCACCGACGACGTGATCCGCTCGCTGGCGGTCTCCCAGCGCCGGCTCGGCACCGAAGAGGTCATGCTGATCCACCACACCGACTGCGGCATGATGAAGATCACCGACGATGGCTTCCGGGCCGAGCTTCAGGACGAGACCGGAGTCGCCCCGGCCTTCGCGATCGAATCGTTCACCGACCTCGAGGCCGACGTGGCCCAGTCGATCCGGCGGGTCCGCCGGTCCACCTTCCTGCTCCACACCGACCGCGTGCGCGGCTTCGTCTACGACGTCGACGACCACCAGCTCCGCGAAGTCGCCGCCGAAGACTGATCAGCTCGCTGCCGCTACACGGCTGATCCACAGCAGGTGGTCGGGCAGTTCGGGCATGGAGAGAGGTTAGAAGGTGAGACCGAGCGATCCCTTGAGCATCGGCGGCAGCGTCTTTCCAAAACCTTTTGGGCAGATAGTCTCGGCGCATGGATGAAGAGCGAGTCAAGATCACCGTCGAGGACCACATAGCCGTTGTCGCGCTGATGCGCGGCGGCAAACACAATGCCCTGGACGGCGAGATGTTGCTCGGAATTGCCGCCGCGGCCGGGCGGCTGGCCACCGAACCCGGCGTCAGGGCGATCGTCCTCCACGGCGACGGCCCGAGTTTCTGCTCCGGCATCGACGTCGGCTGGCTCGCCGAACAGACCGAGGGCGGCGACTTCGCCGAAGAAGCCCTCAAGCGTGACGGTTTCGGCGCGAACCTCTTCCAGCGGGTGTCCACTGCGTGGATCGAGGTTCCGGTCCCGGTCATCTCCGCGATCCACGGCAACTGCTTCGGCGGAGGGCTGCAGATCGCCCTCGGCACGGACATCCGGATCACCGCAGCCGAGGCGAAGTGGAGCATCCGCGAGGTCCACTGGGGACTCGTCCCCGACATGGGCCTCACCGCCTCGCTCCCACGGATCATGCCGATCGACCGGGCCAAGGAACTGACCTACACCGGTCGGCTGATCAGCGGCGACGAGGCCGCCGCCTGCGGCCTCGCCACCCGGGTCGAAGCCGACCCCCTCACCGCCGCCCGGGAACTCGCGGCCGAGATCGCGGGCCGCTCCCCGCACGCGGTCAGGGCAGCGAAGAAGCTCTACGACACGACCTGGACTGACCAGGGCAGGGCCGCCCTCGAGCTCGAATCCGCACTCCAGATCGACCTGATCGGGACCCCGAACCAGATGGCGGCAGTAATGGCCGGCGTAACCAAAGAGCCACCGACATTCGAGGATCCCTCTTAGGGCTGAACCACTGCGATGTCGACGCAACCCGCCATTTCAGGGACCGGAAATTTCCCAGTTGAGGAACATTTCCGCCTTATTCGGAACTGTGGAGTCTTTGAGAGGGCAAAAACCGAGAGCTTGTTCTCCTGATTAGGTTTTGCCCGCCCGCGCGGTAGACCGCACAGCAATCCGGGCCATCGACGTCATCGACTGGTAGTAGATGTCCCTGCCCCAGCCGGGGGCGGGGAACAGGAACGCCTGGCTCGGTGACGGCACCTCCACCCTTCCCTTGTCCTCGCCCGTGTCGAGGTCGAGCACGACGAGGTGGTCGTATCCGATCGGCCGGGAGAACCTGCGGACGATCGCGGCACGACCCATGAACCGCAGTGCGGGGCGGATCGCGTTCCGCACCATCCTGTTCCTGAGAGGGGCGAAGTCACGGAAGTCCTGAACCACCAGCTCACGGGTGTCCGGATAGAGGATCAGGTGGCCGGCGTGGGCAAAGTCCTCCCGCTTCCACAGGGGTTCGAGTTCGTCTCCGTTCAGCTTCCAGGCGGTCAGCACGGCGTTGCCCGCGTCGTATCCGACGACCACCCCGTTGACCGGGTCCCAGGCGGGCGGATTCGACTCGGTCCCGTACGGCAGCCCGCTGATCTCGGCCGACCGGACCGAACCTGCGTCGTCGTGCCGGGCCCACCACAGGCGGACAGGGTTCGGCTCGTCGCCGGAATCACGCATCGTCCAGTCGACCGAGTTCCGTCCCTGGTCCATCCAGAAGACGTGCTCGTCGCCGATGACCGGATCCCAGCCGTAGCTCCGTCCGGGTTCGGGCCCGAAGCGCGCGCGCCAGTAGTCATCGATGACGATCTCCCTTGCTTCCCGGTCGAGGCTCAGCCGGAAGACCGTCTCCGTGCCGACGACGATCACGTTCTCGCCGTCGGCGGCGAGGCGGGCGATGCTCGGCTCCGGCAGCTCGAGCTCGGGGGCGACCGGCTCGAGCGTCTCCGGATCGAGGATCGACACGGTAGAAGGCGCGCGGCCGTCGGGAGCGTCGCAGTCCTTGGTGACGATCTCGCCACCGTCGAGGATGACGAAGGAGTTGTAAGGGCGGGCCGTCACCGGCAGCTGCCGGGAAACGAGCACCTCGAGATCGGGGTTCAGGCGATGGGCGAAGCTGCCGAACACCATGTAGATGTCGCCGTTGGCGTGGACGGCGATGCCGCCGGGCCAGTACTTGCCGGAAGGGAACCTCGGACTCGACGCGACGACTTCGAGCGTCTCCGGATCGAGCTTCTCCACCCAGCCGTCGGCCGACCCGGAGAGAGGATCACCGGCCGGGATGTCGTGCCGCAATGCATACAGCTCGCCCGGCTCCCGCCGGATCAGCATGTCGCTGGCGAAGGCGTCGCGAAAGGTCTCGACGGCCAGTTTCTCCCCCGGCCGGATGTCCGGTCCTGCCTGACCCGCGGGACTGCATAGGCGGCGCGGGCCCCCGTCCTCGCAAGTCCAGGGACGTGGCCAGTAGCCCGCGGAACCGGCGCCTGGATTCAAGGCGGGTCAGTCCTGGGGCAGGACGGAGTTCGACAGGATGAGCCGGCTGTCGGCGAGGGCCGCGGTCCGGTGTCCCGCGATTGCGAGGTACCCGGGGTCGGTCACCATCTTCAGGAAGGCCTGGCGGTTCGGGTACCGGACGAGGATCGTCATGTCCCATTCGGCCTCTTCGGGACCGATGATGCTGTCGGCGGTGGCGACTGCCGTGAGCACCTTGCCACCCGCGTCTTCGAGGAACGGCTGGACCGCGATCGAGTACTTGCCGTAGGCCTCGGCGCCGCTCATGCCCTCGTCGATGCCGCCGGCCTCTTCCCGGAACTTCAGGAGGTTGACCATCACGACCGGGTTCTCGTCGGTGGACTCGCTGAGCTTCGCGACCTGGCCTTCGCCGGGCTCGAGGGTGGTTTCACTCATGATGCTTCCTCTCGTATTGACTGGGTTCAGCGGCAGTTCGGGCCGCGGCATTCGGACAGCCGGACCGACATGGCCTCGAGGCGGGCGACGGTGTCGGCATGAGCCGGGTCGTCCGCGAGGTTGACCAGTTCGTCGGGATCCTTCTTCAGGTCGTAGAGCTCGATGTTCGGAGAATCGAACTCCCAGTGGATGTACTTGTACCGGCCGGTCCTCACCCCGTAGTAGGGCAGGTCGAACCTGGTCACCGGTGTGTCGAACTTCAGCAGCGGCTTCATCGCCTGGAGCGGGATGTTCCGCTTCGGCAGCTTCTTCTTCCCCCTGGCCGACGGGAGCAGCGAGATGCCGTCCATCACGCGGCCGGGCTTGACGCCGGCCATGTCGAGGATCGTCCGGGTCACGTCCACATCCATCGTCGCGCCGTTCAGCTTCTTGCCGGCCCGGATGCCGGGGCCGCGCATCAGCAAGGGCACCCGGATCGAGTTCTCGTAGGGCAGGAACTTCGAGCTGCGCAGGCGGTGCTCGCCCTGCATGTAGCCGTTGTCGGAGTCGAAGACCATGTAGGTGTTCCGGAATTCCTTCGCCCTCTTCAGCTGCTTGACGATCTTTCCGATCTGGTCGTCGATCGCGCGGATGGCGCCCAGGCGCCCGCGGTAGTTGTCATCCATCTCTTCGACCTGCGCGTCGGTGAGCAGGGGCAGGCTCTTCAGGTTCGCCGCCTTGTCGGAGACGTCGGCCTCGTTGAACGAAGCGGGCCTCGGCAGGGCTTTGCCGTCGAACCTGTCGCGGTACCGGGCCGGCGGCCTGGGGTCGGGTTGAGGGGCGCCCTTGCGGAAACCCTGGGCGTGGTTGGTGTCTTCCGCGTGCGGTCCGGGGGTCGAGTAGTAGAGGAAGAACGGCTTCTTCTTACGAGCGTTGCGCCTGACGAACTTCGCCGCGTAGTCCCCACCGACGTCGACGGTATAGACGCTTTCGTCCTGCGTACCGAAGTAGTCACACGGATCGAAGGCCGAGCAGAACGAAGCGAGCAGCTCGGGGAAGCTCGTCGGAGTGTTGTTCGCGTTGTCGGTGGCGAGGTCCATCTGGGCTTCGGCGTATTCCCGGTCGCCGAAGTACCTGATCCTGCCGTTGACGTTCATCGCGTAGTTGAAGTAGTCGTAGGTCGAGTTGTCGAGCAGCCCGGCCCAGTAGTCCCAGCCCGGGGGGACCTCCGTGCGCCCGAGCGCGCCGTACTCGTTCAGGTACTTGCCGACCAGCGCGGTGCGGTAGCCGGCGCGGTGGAGCCAGGGGGCGAGCGAGTTCCGGTGGTTCAGCTTGCCCGGCAGGTTCTTGAACACGTAGTGCCCGCCCTCGTTCGAACGGAAGTTGCTGAGCACCCGGTTGTTGTGGGAGAGCTGTCCGGTCAGGAACGAGGCGCGGGCCGGGCCGCACAGCGGGTACGGCGCGACGAAGTTCGTGTAGTCGGTGCCCCCGCCCTGAAACAGCCGGCGCAGGTTGGGCATGTGGGCGAGGTCACCGCGGATCGCGTCGTCGGTCTGGATCATCACGACATTCGGCCGGGCGAGCTTCCTTACCTTCGACTTGGCCGGCAGCGAGGCGGAGAGCAGGCCGACCACGGCCAGCACGAACGCGGCGGCGAAGACCATCGAATGGAGATTCAGACCGATCCATCGATTGTGCTCCCGAATGCTCAACGCTTTCCTTTCACCAGGTTCCCCAACGTACCTGCGCAAAGCCGAAACAGGCTGTCCCGGGCAGAGTTTCTATCCAGCCTTATTGTTCAGGGGTCAATAGTAGCGTGCCGGTCTGCCCCGGCCCGGATTACGCCCCCGGCTTGACGACCATCAGGAAGATCGAGGCGACGATCAGGAGTCCGGTGAACGAACCCATCATTCCTTCGGCCCGGGAGAGGCGGCCGTATTCCTCGGATAGCTCGATCGGCCCGTCGCCGGCGGCTGCGATCTCTTCGGTGACCATCGCCTCGAGCTTCCGGTCGGTCGGGATGAAGTACATGCCGACGATCCCGCCGATGATGACCACGATCGCGAGCGAGGCACTGATCCAGAAGGAGCCGAGGTCCCAGTTGCCTTCGGCCACCTGGTAGAACCCGGTGATCAGGATCAACAGGAGCGCGGGAGCCGCGAGGAACCGGTTGATGACGAGTTGAACGCGGTAGACGACCGGCAAGTGGCGCTTGCCGACACCCATCGTCACGGGGAGGAGGATCGAATCGGCAAAAGTTGCTCCGAGGCCCACGACCACGGCGGTGATGTGGAGCCAGAGGGAGATGTCGTACGCGGTGACGGTCGTGGCGATGATTTCCATAGAGCGACACTAACGTCATGGCCGGATCATTTCCTGGGCAGGGCCGCCAGGGCGTCAGGTTCCCTGGCCGAGCCGGTCCGCGGTCACCGACCGGTGGCCGCCGAGCGCCTTTGCCGTGTAGAGGGCTTCGTCCGCGCGGGCGGTCATCTCCTCCGGGCTCTCCTCACCGTCCCAGTAGGCGATGCCGGCTGACCATGGGGCTTCGGGGCCGGCCTCCCGAAGACGGTTGAACAGGCTCTCGGCGAAATCCGGGGGGCAATCGGGGAGGAGGATCGCGAATTCGTCCCCACCGAGCCGTGCCGCGATGTCACCCGTTCGCAGTGCGAGGCGCCAGGCCAGACTGAGCTCTTTGAGCAAATCGTCACCGGCCTGGTGCCCGCGGGTGTCGTTCAGCTCCTTGAAGTCGTCGAGGTCGATCATCATCATCGCCAGGGCCGCACCACGCCGCCGGGACCTTTCGACCTCCCGCCGGAACTCGTCGTCCCAGGCCCGCCGGTTCGCCAGTCCGGTCAGGGGATCGGTCCGCGCGATGCTCTCGGCCATCGACAGCTGACGCTCGCGCTCGAACTCCTGGGCCTTGCGGTCGGAGATGTCCTTGGCCACGGCGTAGACGCGGTGCCCGTCGGACCGGGCGCTCCAGAGGAGCCACCGCCATTCTCCGTCCGCGGTGTGTACGCGGTTCTCGAAGACCTGCAGATCGTCGCCGCGGGCGAGCAGGCCCCACGCAGCGATCGTCGATTCACGATCGTCGGGATGGACGAGATCGTAGTAGGGCCGGTCGATCAGCTCCTTGGGCGGGCGGGCAAAGGTCCGCTCCCAGGCGGGATTGACCCGGATGAGGCGGCCGTCGAGATCGATGGTGGTGAGCATGTCGCTGGAAAGCTCGAACCAGCGGCTGTTCTCGAAGTCGGCCTCCCGGCGCCTGGTGGCGAGGCCACCGATCACCAGGGCGACCACCAGGAAGCAGAGCACCGGGATCAGGAAGTCGAGCGGCTCGAAGGCCGGACCCCCGAAGAACGAAGAGACGTAGATCACGAGGCCGCTCACGAAGGCGGTGATCAGGCCACCCCGGCGGCCGAACTCCATTGCCACCAGGGCGATCGGCAGGACCAGGGGCAAAGCCTGGAAATCCGACGCGAAGTCGACGAGCGTCCGCAGGACGAATATCACAGCGAGCATCGAACCGGCAAGCCCGAGCACCAGCCACTCTCGCCGTTTTGCCATGAGGTCCAGTTCCGACTGCCGTGCTTCGGCGTTCTGGCCGCCGACTACCGACTTGAGCCGTTTCTTCTCAGAGGAGAGCCGTTCGAGGAGGCCCGGGGAGCCGCCTTCCTGGGGATCCGTTTCTGTCACAAAGTGGTTGTTACTCACATTGAGGTTCAACTCATGAGAACAAGTTCAGTATTTTCACCCGGACCTCGAGCGCGGGAGATCCATTCGGAAGGGGGTACGCGACCTCGTTGATCCTCTCGTAAACCTTGATGCCGCAAGACTATTCGCCCCGTCAAACATCTGGTGAAGATTTCGTTCGGAGCGGGCTTTGTCCCGCGGGACCTGGCTGCCGCCCCGGCGGGACCGGGCTTGTGTGCGACCGCCGGCCGACAGCCAGAACCACGTGCCGACGCGGTACCTCGTCGAGTAGTCCCGGAATCTTCACGAGTCCGGATTCGGCAGCGGTAGGATCGCCGGGTGGCCGCTCCTCCGTCCGGTGAACAGTTCCAAATCGCTTCCGGTACGCACCGGGCGACCATCGTCGAGGTCGGTGGGGGCATCCGCGAGTACGAAGTTGACGGGCGCCCGGTCCTCGATCCCTTTCCGGTCGGCCGCATGTGCGACGGGGCGCACGGTGCTCCGCTGATCCCGTGGCCCAACCGGATGCGGGACGGGCGGTATTCGTTCGAAGGTGAGGACTTCCAGGTCGATCTCACCGAACCCGAGAAGCACAACGCGATCCATGGCTTCCTGCATTGGCGGCCGTGGCAGGCGACCGGGCACGAGCCCGACCGGGTGGTCATGTCGACGGTCCTGCACCCGCTGACCGGCTATCCCTTCCGGCTGGAGCTGGAGATCGCCTACGCGCTTGGCGACGACGGGCTCACCGTGACCACCACCGCCACGAACGCCGGCGACCGCGCCTGCCCCTACGCCCACGGCCAGCACCCCTATCTCTCGCCCGGCTCGGGACTGATCGACGAGTGCACGCTCGAACTCGCCGGACGGACCCGCATCGACACCGATGCGGAACGCCAGCTGCCGACCGGCACCAAACCGGTAGAGGGTACGCCTTTCGACTTCCTCGATCCGGAACCGCTGGGCGACATCGAGATCGACTTCGCCTTCACCGACCTCGAGCGGGACGGCGACGGCCGCGCCTGGACCAGTCTCACCGGGACCGATGGCGCGTCGGCACAGATCTGGGTCGACGAGACCTTTCCCGTTGTCGAGATCTACACCGGCCACACTCTTCACCCCGGCCGAGCCCGCCGCGGTCTCGGAACCGAACCGATGACCTGCTGGCCGGACGCGTTCAACAACGGCGAAGGGCTGCTCAAACTCGAACCCGGAGAGTCGGCGACCACGACCTGGGGAGCGCTGCTCGGATGACCGGACCCGCACAGACACTGCTCATTCTCGGCGCGAGCGGCGACCTCACCGCGCGGCTCCTGTTACCCGGCCTCGGCGCCCTGCTCGCCGACGAGCCGGGGCGAGACCTGCTCCTGGCGGGCAGCGGCATGGAGGACTGGGACGACGAGCGCTGGCGGGAAACTGCCAGGAAGTCGTTCGCCGTGGACGGCGCGACCGGCACGCATGTGGACGAGGTGGCGAGCAACGCGATCTACATCCAGGCGGACGTAACCAGGGGCGCCGACCTGGCGAAACTGCTCGTGGCCTGCTCCGGCCAGGTGACCATCTTCTTCGCCCTGCCGCCGACGGTCACGGTGAAGGCATGCGAGGCGCTCGCCGGGATCGAGCTGCCGGAAGGGCTCCGCCTCGTGCTCGAGAAGCCCTTCGGCACCGACGCCGGGAGCGCCGAAGCGCTCAACCGGCTCCTGACGGAACTGGTCCCGGAGGAACGCATCCACCGGGTCGACCATTTCCTCGGGCTCTCGACCGTGCTGAACATCGTCGGCCTGCGGTTCGCCAACCGCATCTTCGAGCCGGTGCTCGACTCCAACCACGTCGAGAGCGTGGACATCGTCTGGGACGAGGACCTCGGGCTCGAAGGCCGGGCCGGTTATTACGACTGGGCCGGCGCAATGGTCGACATGATCCAGAGCCACCTGCTCCAGGTGCTCTCCCTGATGGCGATGGAGGCGCCGACCACGATGCAGGCCCGGAACTTCCGGGACGCGACTTCGGCGGTTCTTCGGGCGACCCGGATCTGGGACGACGACCCGGTGAACTTCAGCCGGCGGGCGCGGTACACGGCCGGTGAGCTCGACGGCCGGCAGCTTCGGGCCTACGCCGACGAAGAAGGCATCGACCCGGCACGGAAGACCGAGACCTTCGCCGAGCTGGTGCTGGCGATCGACACCTGGCGCTGGGCCGGGGTGCCGTTCCGGGTGCGCTCCGGCAAGGGGCTGAGCGCGCCGCGGAAGGAAGCGGTGGTCACGTTCAAACAGCCGTCCTGGACCCCGACGGGATTGTCCGGGACGGGTGAGCCGGACCACCTGCGGATCGGGCTGGGCTTCGGTGCCGACACGCTCAGCCTCGGCGTCAACATCAACGGGCCGGGTGACCCGCTCGAACTCGATCCGGTCACCCTGGAAACCGAATTCGGCGCCGGTGAGCTACCCGAGTACGGGCAGGTGCTGAAAGGGGTGCTCGAAGGCGATCCGACCCTGTCGGTCCGGGGCGACACCGCGGCCGACTGCTGGCGGATCATCGAACCGGTCCGGGAAGCGTGGCGGAACGACGAGGTCCCGCTCGGTGAATACCCGGCCGGCAGCACCGGCCCCGAAGGCTGGCCCGACCGCGGCCTGCCTACGGACTGATTTCGTTCGACTTCTCCCATTCGGCCAGTTCTTCGGCCGAAGCCTGGGCTCCGTAGGGCCCGCGGCCCCTGACCGCTGAAGCTCCGCACAGGGCGCCGACCCGGATCGCCTGCCCGATCGGCAGCCCCCGGCCGAGCCCGTAGGTGATGCCGCCGGCGAATGAGTCGCCGGCGCCGTAGCTGTCGCCCTTCTCGTCCATCGGCGGCTGCGGATCCCAGTGGGTCACCTTGCTGTCGATGTCTTCCAGGGTGCCGCCATTCGGGCCATCCGTCCGAATGACCCAGCGCGGGGCGGGTTCGATGTCACCCCGCTCGTACTCCTCGCCTTCGTCGTTCGCGCTGGCGACCAGTACGTCCACCCCCACTCCGGAATCGGTCAGCGCGGCGCCGGCCCGGACGGATGCGACCACGTTCTTCGCGGCCCGTGCGGCCTCGAGTGTCGCGGCGTTGCCCGCCGTCACGTACACCGAGTCGTAGCCTCCGAGCTCGTCCCAGGGCAACGGGTCCTCGACCTCGGGAAACACCCTTTCACCGATCGTGGTGATGGTGCGCTCGCCTTCGGAGTCGAGATAGACGAACGCCCGGCGCTGGTCGCTCTCCCGCCGGGCCGCCTCGACCCGGACTCCCCTTGCGGTCAACTCGGGAACCACGAGGTCCGCCCGGTCGTCACCACCGAGCGCGGTCATGAAGAGGCACTCGCCGGCAAGCCGGGCAATCTGGACCGCGGCCACCGCGGCACCGCCGGCGGCGACCTCGAAGGTCTCGGGAACATGGACGATGTCGCCCTGCTCGGGCACCCGCTCTACCGGAGCAAACTCGGCCCATTCGACGTGCCCGACGACCGCGATCTTCATCGGTGGCCGGGGGCCTCGGGATCGACCTGTCGGAGCATGTGGCGGAACATAGTCCATCCGGTGCCGGGCGGCCCCCTAAACACAAAAACCCCCGGAGAGAGGAGGGTCCCTGTGTCGTCCCCGATCGGGGACAGGTCTGTGATTCCGGTCCGGGGCGGCGGCTACCTGCCTCCGACCACCACGCTCAGGCGACCGCCTGCCCGCGGCACCGTGAACGTCAGCCGGCCCTTGCGCGTCGCCCTGGCCCGGTAGACGACCCGGTTCCCGCGCTTCGCGACGATCGAGGCACGCGGCTTCACGTTGCGGACCTGGCACTTGATGCGGCGGCCGGCCTTCCTGCAGGTCACCTTGACCTTCGGGGTCGCTCCCCGCGGTCCGCGCGGGCCGGCCTGGCCCCGTGAGCCGGTCGGTCCGGCGATCCCCGGCGTGCCGTTGGCCCCGGTCGAGCCGGTGGGTCCGGCCGGGCCGGTGGCGCCGGTCGGAACCCGGAACACGGGGAAGACTGCGCCAGATTCAGCGACGGCGAAGGCATCGGGCCCGGCAGCGAGGACGGCACAGTTGATTCGCTGTCCTTCGTCCTCGGGAGCCAGGGTGTAAGAAGCGCCGGTCTGGCCGGTGATCGCCACACCGTCACGACGCCATTCACGGGTGAACGAATTCGCGCCGGTCCAGGTGCCGTCACCACAGGTCACGTCCTGCCCGATGACCGCCGTACCGGTCAGGGCGGGCTTCACCCGGCTGACCGGCGCCGGCAGCTCGAACAGGCGTCGCAGGTCGGCGTGGCCGATGTGGGCGCCACCGTCCCTCGATCCGCTGACCACCCAGAGTTCACCTCCGGGCCGGAGCGCCAGCCCGCTCACGTCGGTCGAGGCGCGGCTCGACTGGACCGGGAGCGTCGCGAGCACAGTGCGGTCGGCCGGGCCGATCGCGTTGTCGGGGTTGGCCGGGTCGTCCAGGCGGGTGACGGTCGCGGTCGAGATGTCGTTGTTCGGGTTGGCTTCGACCGCCAGCAGGTCACCGTCGCCGGCGAGGGCCAGGTCGAGGATGAAATCACCGGCCGTCAGACCCGTGACGGCAACCGATGCGAACGTGCCCGCTCCCACGTCGTAGCGGTAGATGGTGTTCGCGGCGGCCGACGATCCGTAGACCGTCTGGCCGTCGGGCGTCACGACCACTCCCGACATGCGGCGGGTGGTGCCGGGCACGTCCTTGACCGTCCCGCCCACCGCACCGGCGGAATCGAGGCGGGCGAGCTCGAACGCGTTGTCCTCGCTGACCACCCAGCTGCCGCCGCCGGGAGCCGGAGCGATGTCCTGGAGGATCTTTCCGGCGGCGGTCCCGCCCAACGCGCCCTTCGAAGTCAGAGGCGCGTAACCGTGCCCGCCGACCTCGGCCTCGAGGGTCCTGGTCGGCACTGTCGCGTCCACCGTGGCGAACTCGCTGTCCGACAACCCGGAGCCGAGGCCACGGACGTTGAAGTACGGGGTGCCCTCGCCGCGTGGGATCAGGCGGTCCTCGGGAAGCAACGAGGTATCGCTGAAGCGGTGCTCGGTGAAGAAGCCGATGTTGCCCTGGGTGTTGGCAGGGTCTTCATTGGCGACGACGAGATAGCCGCGTTTGCGGTTGATCTTGATCCCTTCGGGCGCCTCGCCCGTAGGGACGTGGCTGATCAGGCGCGGGAACTTCGGCACCGAGACGTCCCAGGTGGAGAGCGACTCGGAGCGCTCGCCGAGCACCATCAGGTACTCCTTGTCGCCGACGGCGACGCTGTCCATGCCTTCCGGCTCGGAACCCTTGTTCGTCGCGGTGTTCCGCTCGTCGCCGAGGAAGCCGTAGTCGGCCGCGGCCTCTTCGAAGGGGGTGCCGACACTCGAGACGACCGATCCGTCCGGGTTGTGTATCGAGAAGTCCCGGGTTCCGCCGATCGCCCCGTTCTCGCCTTCGTTGGCAAGCGCGATCAGCGAACCCCCGCTGATCCACTGGACCGTGTCGGGCTGCCGTTCGCGGGTGACCGGGGTGGTGAAATCGAAGGAGACCGGCGCGTTGAGCGTCGTGTCGGCGTCGAACGTCGAGCTGCCGACGTCATGGATCTGAGTGGCCAGGAGGGTCGGGCTGACCGCCGGGTCCTCGAGGTCGAAGACCGCGATCCGGTTCGCCTCCTGGATCGTCCCGGCCGCCATGTTGTCCGCGTTGATGTCGACGAACTCCGGCTGGGCCTCCTGGCCTTCGTCCGTGAGGAACGCGGACGGGAGGCTGACCAGGTCGAACGTCCAGTTCAGCGGGTCGGGATCCGAGGTGTCGGCCCGGACGAACCCGGGTACGCCGCCGGGCGACGGCAGGCTCGGGGTGATCGGCTGGCCGAATTCACGGTCGTTCTCGACCGCGATGACCGCATGGTCCCCGTCCTTGCTCACGGCGACCGAATCG
The DNA here is from genome assembly GCA_963695885.1 of uncultured Solirubrobacterales bacterium. Classification (GTDB taxonomy): domain Bacteria; phylum Actinomycetota; class Thermoleophilia; order Solirubrobacterales; family 70-9; genus 67-14. The sequence goes on from CAVOIH010000013.1 coordinate 122,039, forward strand.
GGCACCTCCAGCATCGGGTCGACGCCCGGCGTGCCGACCGGAGCGCCGGCCACGCCGGTCGCCGGTGCGTTGTCGTCGAAGAGCACCGTCCGGACCGGGCTGAGGTCGTCCGCGTCGAGGATCGCGATCCCGTCTACCGGGTCGATCTCGCCGTCGGTCGCGGGGTCGTATACGCCATCTGAATTCGCGTCGACGTTGTTGTCCGTCGCGTTGAACGGGGCGATCACGTATGCGTCCCGTACCAGCGCGACGGACGTCGGCCCCGGTTCCGTGTTGGCAACGGCCACCCCGAACGAGGGGGGTCCGGCGGGGGTCGAAAGTTCCAGTCCGTTTGCGGACCCGTTCCCGAGGTCGATGCCCGGGACGGTGTCGAGGTCGGCCAGGATCGCGCCCTGGACCGGTGCGTCGAGGTCGCTCATGTCGTACTTGACGACCCCCTTGCCCTGGGTCGCGACGATGAAGCTGCCGTCTGAGGAGATGTCGAGGATCTCGTTCGGCGCGTTGCCGAAACGCTGGCCGTGGGTCAGGTCGAACGATGCGTCAGCGGCGGCGGGAACCGCCATGAGGGCGAAGATGAAGGCGATGAGGAAGCGGCGAGGGAATGAGAGTAACGACACTTTTTCTCCTTTTGGTTTGCGAATCACCGCGAAAGTAGCAACGGATAACCCAACCCGAAAGGGCTTTCTCAAACGTTTCACACCGGGTACACAGGGCCTTCACAGGACCGGTCTCCCCCGGGCCGGATCCAACCGTCAACGACGTGGGCCCTCCCCGGGGAGGGCCTTCGAAACTCAGGACGCGGTTCCGGGCTCAGGTCAGGCGGCGGGAACTTCGGCTTCGCCGCGCCGGGCGGCTTCCGCGTGTTCCTTGCTGTCCTTCGACGAGATGAGCAGCGCCGCGAGGATCGCTCCGGCCAGGGCGAAGAACGCTCCGACCATGAAGGCGTCGGAGAACCCGGTCGAGAGTGCCGCTGCCTTGTTCGTCACGCCCGAGCTGAACGCGTCCTTGGTCGAGGAGTTGGCGATCGACGCGAGGATGGCGAGGCCGAGCGCGCCGCCGACCTGCTGGGAGGTGTTGATCAGCCCCGAGGCGAGTCCGGCTTCCTGCGGCTTCGTGCCCGACATCGCGGCGATGGTCACCGGGACGAACGCGAAGCCGAGGCCGAAGCCGATGAGGATCGACGGGCCGAGCACATCCGAGACGTACGACCCGTCAACATCGATCCGCGTGAACCACGCCAGGGCGGCAGCTACGAGCAGCAGGCCCGTGACGAGGACCGGCTTGAACCCGGCCTTCGTCACCAGCCGGCCGGCGAAACCGGCGGACAGGATGGTCGAGACCGCCAGCGGCAGATACGAGAACCCGGCCTCGAGCGCATCCTGCCCGAGCACCTGCTGGAGGTAAAGCGTGACCAGGAAGAACATGGAGAAAAGGGTCACGCCGGTCAGGACTCCGACGATGTTCGCGGCGCTCAACGTCCGGTTCCGGAAGATCGAGAACGGGACCAGGGGCTTGATGGTCCTGAGTTCGATGATCACGAAGAAGGCGACCAGCAGGATCGAGATCGCGCCGAGGACGAACGTCTCGGTCGAAGTCCAGCCGACGTCGGCCGCGTTGACCAGTGTGTAGACCAGCAGCGCGAGCCCGGCCGTGACGGTGACCGCGCCCGGGATGTCGAGCGTGCGCTCGGATTCTTCATCCGCCTTCGATTCGAGCAGCCGGATCGGCGCCTGCCACACGACGAAGGCGGCGATCGGCACGTTCACCCAGAGCACCCATTCCCAGCCGGCCCATTGGGTCAGCATGCCGCCGAGCAGCACGCCGGCGGCACCACCGGCGCCCGCCACGGCACCCCAGATCCCGAGGGCCCGGTTCCGTTCCGATCCCTCGGAGAAGGTGGTGGTGATGATCGAGAGCGCCGCGGGCGACGCGATCGCCGCTCCGAGGCCCTGGAAGGCCCGGGCGATGATCAGCCATTCCTCGCTCTGGGCAAAACCGCCGACCAGGGACGAGACCCCGAACAGGGACATGCCGACCATGAACATCCGGCGGCGCCCGAAGAAGTCCGCCAGCCGGCCACCCAGCAGCAGGAAGCCGCCGAAGACGAGGGTGTAGCTGTTGACGACCCAGGAGAGGTCGGCCTGGGAGATGTCGAGTGCTTTGCCGATCGAAGGCAGCGCGACGTTGGTGATCGAAGCGTCGATGACCACCACGAACTGGGTCAGGGCGAGAAGCATGAGCGCCAGGTTCTTGGTGCGAGGGGAGGACATGTCGGGACCGGTCAAGAGAGGGGCTCCTAGAGGGATCGGGAAAAGCGGAACTCTGGTTCCACTTGATTCGGACACTATACGGAGGTAAGGTTCCGTTTGTCGGCCCATGAGTTCATCCGAGAAGACACTTCGAGTCGACGCCCGCCGCAATCACGAGCGGATAGTCCAGTCTGCCCGAATCCTGTTCGCCCGGGACGGACAAGACGCACAGATAGACGACATCGCGGCCCACGCCGGAGTCGGCATCGGCACCGTCTACCGCCACTTCCCCACCAAGCAGGCACTGCTCACCGAGATGGTGCGCAGCCGCTTCACCCGCTTCGCCGAGATCGCCGCCGAGGCCGAGAAGATCGAGGATCCCTACGAAGCCTTCAAGGCGATCGTCGTCGGGTCGGCCGAGGCCGTCGAAGGCGATGCCGGGTTCCAGCTGGCGATGATGGGCTCCGCCGAACTCGAATGGGAAGGCATCGAGGAAGAGAAGGCCGCTTTCGCGGACCCCGCCTCCCGCATCATCAACCGGGCCGTCAAGGCCGGCGCGATCCGGAGTGACTTCTCCTTCGCCGACTACCCGATGCTGATGTGCGGCATCACCTCGACCATGTATTACACCCCTCCCGGTTCCGAGTGGCGCCGCCACATGGATCTGATCCTGGCCGGCTTGAAGCCCTGAGCCCTTCGAGCACGTCCGGAGGCAGCCTCGATCAGCTACTGGTCGAGCGCCTCGGGCAACGAGAACGTGACTCTGGCCCCCTCACCGTCCGGGGCTTCGATGGTGACGTCGCCCCCGTTCGCCCGGGCGAGTCTCCTGGCCAGCGCCAGGCCGAGCCCGGTGCCCGTCGGGGCGGCATCGTTTCGCCTGGCGGTCCCGCGGTGTCCGGGCTCGAAAGCAGTCTCCGCTTCAACCGGACCGAACCCCGGCCCGTCGTCGGAGACGGTCACGTCGATCCGCCGGTTCGACCGGACCACACCGACTGAAACGGTTGACTCGCCGTAGGTCAGGGCATTCTCGAGGATCGGCGCGAAAATGCGCTGGAATGTTTCAGGACCCACCTGCGCCCGCATCGGTCCGAGGTTCCCCGGCCCGGTCACTTCGATGCCATAGCCGGATGCGAGCGCGGCCGATCCTTCGATCGCCAGTCCGACCACCCGTTCGACGTTGACGGACTCGTCGTTCGTCGACCCGCCCTCCGAGCGTGAAACGTCCAGCAGCGTCTCGAGGATCCGGGTCAGTTCGACCGATCGCTCGGAGATCCTTTCGAGGGCATCCCGGTATTCGCCCGGTTCACGGTCCTTGCGCAGAGCGATCTCGGCCTCCGCGGCGATGGCCGACAGCGGAGTCCTCAGCTCATGGGACATCTCCGCCGAGAAGTTCCTCTCGTGGCGAACCATGAACGCCATCCGGTCGAGCATCGTGTCGAACGTCGCCGCGAGCCGGGTCAGTTCGTCATTCGGAGTCCCCTCGTTGAATCGCCGGTCGAGATCGTTTTCACTCCAGTTGGCAGCCTCCTCGGTCATCGTGGCCACCGGTTTGAGAGCCCGGCTCACGACCATCCGGGTGGTGATGGTGATGAGCACGATCATGATCAGCGCGAGCACCACCGAGGCGATCGCGGCCCGGTCGGCGGTACGTTCATACGGCTCGAGGGAAATGCCGGTGACGATCGTCCCGACCATCGTTCCCTCTTCGACCACCGGAACCGCATAGAGGCGGTGGTCGTCCACAGCGACCGTCCCCTCGCCCTTGGCCGCGAGCGAGGCGGCCTCCGAATCCAGTTTGCTTCCGACCTGCGGATGCTGGATGGCCTTGCCTTCGGCGAATACCCAGACCAGGGCGTCCTCTGCCCCCTCATCGGCCCCTTCGTTGACGTCGAGCCTGCCTTCTTCCGTATCGACGCTTTCGAGTGCAGCCTGGGCGCGGGCCTCGAGCAGCCGGTCCACATCACCGTCGAGGCTCGACCCGAGCGACAGGTTGAACCCGAGCACGAGCAGCGCCAGCATCACCGCCGTCGCAGCGACGACCGAAACCGTCAGGCGCTGGCGGATCGTGCCTTTCATTCGAGCCGGTATCCGACCCCGTGCACAGTGTGGATCCGGGTATCACTCTCGAGTTCCGTGAGTTTCTTGCGGAGGCGCCGGACGTACACGTCGACCGTGTTGTCATGAACGATCGCACCCGGAGGCCACGCCGCCGCGATCATCTCGCGCCGCCTGATGACCTCGCCCGACCGGGACATCAGGGCACCGGTGAGCCGGAACTCGGTTGGAGTGAGCTCAACGCTCTCCTGTCCGGAAGTCAGCACGTGCCGCACGGGATCGAGCCGGAGATCGCCGGCTGCCTCCTTGTCGACGACCGGGGCCCGCCGGGCCAGGGCTCGGAGCCTGGCCACCAGTTCGGCAAAGACGAAAGGCTTGGTCAGGTAGTCATCCCCGCCGGCGCTGAAGCCGGAGACGCGATCGGCCCCCGAATCCTTTGCCGTGAGGAAGAGCACCGGTGCTTCGACCCCGGCCGACTTCAGGGCCTGGCAGACGTCACGCCCGTCGGAATCGGGAAGCCCGATGTCGATCACCAGCAGGTCCGGACGGCCGGAGTCGCCCAGTTCGAGCGCTTCGCGCCCGTCGTGCGCCATGGTGACGTCGAAGCCCTCCTCCTCGAGGCCCCGGTTGAGCAGGCGGCGGAGTTCCGAGTTGTCTTCGACGACCAGGACCCGTGAATTCATGTTTTCGGCTGCCTTTTCATAGTCCGGGATCATCGCCCGGGAACCTGAACGACTCCTGAACGAGGTCTGAGCACGGGATCGCAGTCAGGAGATGTTCAGGGATCCGATCACATACTCGTCCCATCGGAAAAGCGCCGTAACACGGCCTCAATGAGAAGGATGAACATGCCATCGAAGATCAAGAAAATAGTCGCCTCAATCCTGGCCCTCGCAGCACTGGCCCTGGGTGGATCCGCAATCGCATCCGCGATGAATGACAACCCCTCCAGTGACCCGTCTTCGCAGGAGAGGTCCGAAGCGAACGAAAGCGGTACCGAAGCGACCGAAAACGAGTCGGGCCCCGAAGGCGCCGACGATGGCAGCGAATCAGCTGCCGAAGGTGCCGACGACGAGGCGCCCGATCCCGGCGAGGCCGTGAGCACCGCAGTCAACGCCAAGGTCTCGGCTGCGGCTGAAGCAGCCACCGGCGGAAGTGTCGATGAGGTCGCCAAGGAGACCAACGATGCCCCGGAAGCCGGCGACGACGCTGACCCGGGCGAGAAGGCCGCTCCGGCCGGAACCGCCTACGAAGCCGAAGTGACCAAGGGTTCGAACGAACTCAAGGTCTCGCTGGACGACCAGTTCAAGGTCCTCCGGGTGGACACCGGGATCGAAGACTGACGATCCCGATCCCTTCGCTTCACCGGCCCGGGTCGCTCATGCGGCCCGGGCTCTTTGTGTGGTCAGCAGGCTGCCGTCGACCGGCAGCAGTGAACTGGGTCATCTCGGACTCGAAGAAGCCGGGCGCCAGGGCGTCGGAAGGCTGCGCGGACTACCGGGACTTCTTCTTCTTGGCCTTGAAAGTGATGCTCTTGGTCAGGACCTTCTTGAACCTGCCGTCCATCTGCTGCGAGACCACCCATACCGCCGCCGAGTGTGCTCGTTGCTCCACCGCCTCCGCCACCGCCGTCCCCCCGTCGCCGGTCAAGTTGCCGGTCACCGTGACGTTGGTGAGGTCCATGTCGCCCTGCTGCTGGCTGCCGTTGAGAAGGCCCGCTCCCCGGCCACCGCCTCCGCCGGATCCAGCTTCGTCCGCTGGAATTGAAATCGCTCGAGGGGGGCGGACGCAGACCGCCGGGGCCCGACGAACCACCGAGACCGCCGGCTCCGGTGATGTTGCCGTTGACCGTCGAGTTGGTGATCACGGCGTCGCCGAGGTTGTAGACGCCGCCGCCGCCGAAGGTCTCGTCCCAGTAGGTGCCCTGGTCCTTTCGGTACTGCTTGCCGTAATCGTCAGGCCGGTCAGGATCACGTTGGCTCCGGACGCGATCTCGAACACACGATCCGTTGGCGCTGGCGCATGTTGGCGCTGGCGCATGAGTGCTGGTGACACCCCACCGATGATCCACTTCGAGTCAAAGAGCGCCGGGTTCCATGGAGGCAACCTGGCCGACCGCCTCCAGGAGCCTGTACCTTTTGGACATGATCACGCAGCAGGGAGCCGGTAGATTCAGGACCGTCGCGGTCGCCGCGTCGCTCGCCCTTGCCGCGCTGTTCACGATGACCGTTCCCGCCGACACGGCCAGCCCCACGCTGCGCCGTTAGCCGAACCGCAAACGCTTCAAAACCAGGAGGAGAATCAGCGTGGACGACTTCAACGCGAAGGTGATCGAGGAATTCCGGGCCAACGACGGCAAGGTCGGTGGAAACTTCGAGGGTGCTCCGCTGCTGCTGCTCCACAGCACCGGCGCGAAGAGCGGCGAGACACGCCTCCACCCCGTCATGTATCTCGAGGACGGCGACCGCTACGTGATCTTCGCCTCCAAGGCCGGTGCCGACACCCACCCGGCCTGGTACCACAACCTGAAGGCCAACCCGGACGCGTCCATCGAGATCGGCCCGGACACGGTGGAGGTCGTGGCGGTCGAGGCTACCGGGGACGAACGGGACGAACTGTTCGACCGTCAGGCCGGCAACTTCTCCCAGTTCGGCGAGTACGCCGAGAAGACGAGCCGGACGATCCCGGTGATGCTGCTCACCCCTGCTTGACACGGAAGCTCACCGCGCGACCCGCCGGCAGGGCCGCCTGCGGCCGCTCCTCGGTGCCAGCCGAACGCTCCACCCGGGCAAAGCTGGCGTGGGCTGCGAGGGATCGCGGCAATCCAGCTGCCGGACCGCCCGTCGTCCGTCACTCCGAGAGGCCGGAGATGATCCGGCTCGACGCCTCGACGAACAGCCCGCGGGCCGCCTCCAGCCGGCCCGGCTCATCGCGCTCGAGGCGCTCGATCGCGAGCCCCTCCACCCCGGCCACCAGATAGGTGGAGGCCGGATCCAGCTGCGTCGCCGGCACTCCGAACCGGGCGAGGTACTGCCCGAGGACTTCGCGCCAGCGGCCCTTCACCTCGACCAGTGCGGAACGCACGTCGGCCTCGACCACCGAGACGGCGCTCAGGTCGAAGTAGAGCCGTGCCAGGCGAGGGTCGTCGTCCATCATGTCCCACACGCTGGCGACCAGACCTTCGACCAGCCCGGCGACCGTCTTCGCGTCCCGGATCCGCTCGAGTACGCCGGCCGTGATCCACTCGCCGATCAGGTCGGCGACGGACGCGACCACGCCCTGCTTGGAACCGAAGTAGTACGAGATCATCGACTTGTTCTCGCCGGCCCGCACCGCCACCTTGGCGTAGCTCAGCCCGGCGTAACCCTCGGCCAGCAGCGTTTCCGTCGCCGCATCGAGCAGGCGCTCGCGGGCGCCCGATGACGGGCGGCCCGGCCCCCGGGCCGTTTCGGTGGCCGCCGTCAAGCGGTCTCGCCGGCCAGCATCGCCGGGTCGAGACCCATCGCCGCGAGCTTCTTCGAGAGCGCCTTCATCGCGTAAGCGAAGACCTCGGACGAGTGGTAGAAGGGCGTCTCGAAGTTGTAGGGGTCCTCGACCCACGGCGGCACGAAAACGAGCGAAGCCACGGGCAGGCATTCCTGCAGGGTCTCTTCGACGATCCGGGCGTTGGCCGGGTCGTCCTTGATCGCGTCGGCCAGGAACTTGACACCGAAGCCGACGTGCCGCGACTCGTCCCGGTTGACCGCCGTGAACCCCGCCGTGAACCCCGGCAACCAGTCGCGTTGTCTCAGGGAGCGGATCATGAACCGGGCGCCGGTGAGGGCCAGGGTGCCCTCGATGACGATCATGTAGACCGTGATGCCCCGCACCAGGGCGGGGAAGTCGGCCGGGTCGAGGCGGAGGCGCTCGGCGCACTCGTGGAGGATGCCGTCGAACAGGGTCTCCCAGTCCTCGTTCACGTTGACCCTCTGCGAATCGAGCATCGAACCGATGTCCCCGGCCTTCATCCCCAGGACCTCCCGGTAGAAGCGGTCGAAGAAGACCATGTGCTTGGCCTCGTCCGAGATCTGGGTCGTGAGGAAGGCCTGTGCCTCGTGCGACGGAGCGCCCATCGCGAAGGGGAGCAGTTCGACCGTGACCCGCTCCTCGCCGAGGAAGAACTGCGAAAACCCGAAGAGCATGAACCGCTTCTCTTCTTCGGTCATCAGGCCGGGATCGTTCCACTGGCGGGCGTCCTCGGTGAAATCGAAGTCCTCGGTCGACCAATGCTGGCGCTGCCATCGCATGAACAGCTTCCCGTACGAAGGTGCAGCTTCGACGATGCGGTCGAGGCCCGCCATCACCTTGTCGATGTCTCCGTCGGTAAGGATCTTCAGTGCTTCGTCCTCGGTTTCGAATTCCACGTTTCCGTTCTCGGCCATGACTCCGTTCCAGTCTGATTTTCGGGGTAGGAATAAATACTATACGACCGTTCAACAAATAATCAAGCGGACTTGACGGGGCCCGTCTGACCGAGGCCGAAGGGCTCAGGGTCAAGCTCCATAGCCGGGCCTCGCCTGCGGGCTCCTCCCGAGCGTTCCCGGCCTGCTCATCTGGCTGGTGCCTCTCTATTCCGGGGACCAGCGGCCCTTGGCTACGACTCCGTCGCCGCCTTCCGGCTTGCTGCCACCGACCGCGATCAGCACGAGGCCGTCCGGACCGGCATCGAAGCCACGCGTGACTTCGGGGGCGACCCTGACCACGTCCCACTGTTTGAGTTCGACCCGTTCGTCGTCGAGCTTGACCCAGCCCGAGCCTTCGATCACCACATAGGCTTCTTCCTGGACTTCGTGCTTGTGGCCGTCGGCCGCCTCGAAGTTCGGGGCAATGCGTTCCAGGGTCAACCCGAGCTGCTCGGACCCGAGGAACTTGCGGGAGAACCGGAGCTCGACGCTCGACTCATCACCCACCGGGTCGATGTCCATCAGGTTCTTGACTGCGTAAAGCGACATGAGCTTCCACCTTCTCTTGAAGTTGACGTGACCGGATCGTATTTGACGACCGACGCGGGCTGGCCGGACGCAGAGCGAACCAGCGCCTGGCCTTCTTGACCAGCGTCACTTCGCGTGACCTTGTCCTCGAGGTGCCACCGGCCGCCGAAGTTTCATCCCTTATCGCCGACGGTCGCAAGCTACCGGACGGCCATCGCTTTGCCACACGCCACTTGAACACGGAGTCCCCCGGGAAGTAGCGCCAGCAGATTTTCGCCTTCGAGGTGCGGCTCGGGGCGGCGGTGACCAACCCTTCCATTCAGCCGACCTCTGACTGCGAACATGAATAACATATTAGAAAGTTTGAAGATTCTAATATTTCTGACTGTTATCGCTTTCGAGGTGGTCCCTTGACCACGGCAGGCGTGGCTGCCTGCACCGGGACCATTCTGCTGGCCGCCGGAGGCATCGGCGCCCTGATCGCTGACTACCGCAAGGGCCTTGTCATCCAGGTTGTCGGCGTTGGTGCGGTGGCCGTTGCTGCAATAGCCGTGTTCGCCGGCAGTCCCCCGGTGGGGGCGGAATTCCGCAGCGGCATAGACCCCGCGTTCGGGCTCGACGCCCTGAGTGCTTTCTTCATGCTGGTGCTCTGCATTGTCGCGGCACCGGCGCTGATTTTTGCCCGCAGTTCGCTGCCACATGGAGAAAAGTCATCGGTGCTCACGGCGCTGACGGCAGGGTTCGTCCTGTCAATGGCCGGCCTGGTCGCGGCGCGGGACATCACGACATTCCTTATCTGCTGGGAGCTGATGACTCTGTTCCCCGCGGCGGCGATGCTCGTCTACCGCCAGGATGCCGAGGTACGAAGCGCAGTGATTGTCTATGTCGGAATCACCCACGTGGCGGCGGTAGGTGTCTGGGCGACGATGCTGATCCTGTCGGACAATGGAGCACTTGGAGGCGCCCCCATCGGTCCCGGCGGACTTCAGACACTGGTCCTGGTGGCGGCGCTCCTGGGGTTTCTTACGAAGGCCGGCATAGTTCCCCTGCACATCTGGCTGCCGCGCGCGCACCCAGTCGCGCCCTCGCACGTCTCGGCGCTTATGTCGGGAGTGATGATCATGCTCGCGATCTACGGTCTCAGCCGTGTGCTGTTCACGTGGCTGACGGGCGTTCCGGCCTGGGTTGGAGTGACCATGGTGGGACTGGGATCGATTTCGGCGCTCGTGGGCGTGCTCTATGCGCTGGTGCAGCGGGAGCTCAAGCGCCTCCTTGCCTTCAGCTCGATCGAGCATGCCGGCATCGTCGTCCTCGGGCTCGGCTCGGCACTATTGCTCATCTCTGCAGGACAGCCCCAATGGGCAGCGATAGCTTTCGCCGGCGCCATGCTGCAAATCCTCAACCACGCCGCGTTCAAAGGAGCGCTGTTTCTCGGGGCGGGCGCCATCGGGGACGCCACGGGGACGCTGCGATTTGACCAGATGGGCGGGCTGCTACGCAACATGCCGGTCACGGGCGGTGCTTTCGGCGTGGCTGCCTTGGCGATTGCCGGCTTGCCCCTGCTGAACGGATTCGTCTCGGAGTGGATCGGACTCCAGGCGCTCCTGCGACTGCCGGTGGAGGAGACCGACCTGCTCGCTTTGGCCGGGGCGTTCGGGGCGGCGACCCTGGCTGCGACGGCGGGCCTGGCGGCGCTCTGCTTCGTCGGGCTCGGGGGCCTGATGTTGCTGGGCCGTGCCCGGAACCCACAAGCGAAAGCCGTGCGGGAGCCCGCACTCGGCATTCGTGGCGCGATCGCCTTTCTTGCGGGACTCTGCCTCGTGCTGGCGGCACTCGCCGGCGTGCTGGTGCCACGCCTTGCGCAACTCGGGCCGGGCCACTGGTCGGGCACGTCCGCCCTGGGGCTCGAACTCCCGGCTACTGGATCCCTGCCGACACCAGTCCTGTTGGTGGCCTTGGGTATTCTCACAGGACTCGTCGCAATCGCACGCGGACGTCGTCGTGCCGCCCCGGCTCCGGTGTGGGTGAGCGGTCAGCCCGACGAGCCACAATTGGCCTGGACCCTGGCTGGTTTCACAAAGCCGCTGCGGTTGATGATCGACGGGGCTCTTCGCACACGTCGGGAGTCGGCGAAGACGAGCTCTGGCGGAATCGTCGAGACCGTGCGCTTTCGAGGCGATGTGCCGCATCTGTTCGACACCCATCTGTTTGAGCCACTTATTCGCCTCGCGACAACTGCAGCCCGCGCCGCCCGCCGTGTTCAGTCAGGCAGCCTGTTGAGGTATCTCGGGTACCTCGCGGCGCTGCTTCTGGTCTTGCTGCTTCTCTTGCGACTCGGGGTGATCTCGTGACAGCTCAGATCATCGCCGCAGGGTTCGTGCAGCTGGCCGGCGTGGCGCTCGCACCGCTCGTCGTGGGTGGGGTTCAATGGCTGAAGGCCCGCGCACAGGGACGCCGAGGCGCATCCGCGCTTCAGCCCTATCGCGAGATCCGGCGGCTTTGGACTCGTACCGGCGTACTCCCGGATTCTGCGACTGTGATTTACGATGTTGCCGTCCCGCTGACAGTTGCCTCGACGTTTTTGGCAATGCTGCTGTTGCCCATCGGGTCGGTCGCACCTGACTGGGGCCTGGGCAACGATGCCCTCGTGCTCTTCGGACTCCTCGCCGTCGGCCGCTTCGCACTGGCGGCCGCGGCGTGGGATACCGGCAGCGGCTTCGAGCTCATGGGAGTGGCACGGGACCTGACCTTTGCGGTGTTCGTCGATGCTCTGTTTCTTGGCGTCCTCGCGCTTCTGGCATTCCCGGCCCACAGCACTGACCTGGTCGCCATGAGCGCAGCCGCCGCGAGTGGTGAGGTCTGGCGCGAGCCGGCGCAGTGGGCGGCTGCGATCGGGCTGGCGCTCGTAATCCTCGCCGAGACCGGAAGACGCCCGATCGACAACCCTGACACGCACCTCGAACTCACCATGGTCCACGAGGGGCCGACGATCGAGTACGCGGGACGCGACTTGGCGCTGCTCCACTGGACAGCCGCTGCGCGCACCTGGGCGGTGCTGGTTCTCGCCGCCGAAGTACTTGTGCCGCATCCGGGTCCGTTCGCCGTTCAGTTGTTGTGGCTCGTCGGGTGGATGGCACTCTTCGTCGGCATGCTCGCAACAGCCGAGACAACGCAGCCAAAGATGCGCCTCCTTCGTGTTCCCGCCCTTCTCTACGGAGGCGCGGTAATTGTCATGATCGGTCTCGCCGGCCGACTTCTGGGGGCCTCGGCATGAACGCCATGTTTGTCATCGCCGTGACCGCTGTCGCAGTTGCGATCGTCATGGCGCGGCGCCGTACCTTTGCGGTTGCGCTTGTTGCCATGCAGTCTGTGGCCCTTGGTATCTTCGCGCTCGTCGATGGGTTTGGCGAGTCGTCTGCGTTTCTTGTCGGGGGAGTCCTGCTCGTGGGCAAGGGTGTGCTGCTTCCGTTGGGTCTCGCCTGGGTCGTGCGCCGGACGCCCGAGCCGAGACTGATCGCTGGCGAAGCACCACCGATTACCCGGGCGGCCATTGCCGCCGCCATCACGATGGCGGCCGTCGAGTTGATCCCGTCGCTGGGCCTGGACAGCCACGCTGCCGATCAGGGTGCGGTGGCCCTCCTCGTTCTGGGCATCGCGATCGCGGTCCTTCGCCGGTCAGCCGCATTCCAGGCCGTCGGGTTCCTCGTCGCCGAAAACGGCGTCTATCTCGCTGCGCTGGCAGCGCCCGGCGGGCTGCCGCCGATAGTCGAGCTCGGCGTGCTTTTCGACTTGATCATCGTCGTCGTCGTTGCGTCCGCCTTCATGACCCGCATACACGACGAGTTCGGTACCGGTGACACCAGCCTGCTGGGGAACCTGCATGATTGAAGCGCTTGTCATAGCCGCGCCGGTTTGGACACTGCTGACCGCCGCCGCGACATGGTCCAGCCGGACCGTGCGCGAAGCTGACCGGTTCAACAATGTCGGTGCGATGGTCACAGCACTGCTTACACTCGTTCTGGCGGGGATCGCCATCGCCGATTCCGCAAATCCCCACCAGGAGAGCTGGTGGATACTCGACTCCGGGAGCGGTGTCTTCCTGGCCGTAATCGCGGTGACCGGACTTCTCAGTGCCCTCGTGGCCCCGGCACAGCTCGCTTCATCTGGTCGCGGCCTGGTCAGCGCTGCCCGCGGCCGTGCCATGTACTACGCGGCCTACCACGTGTTCTGGGCCGCCCTCATCCTGGTACCGCTCGTGAACAACCTCGGTATCGCCTGGCTTTTGGTAGAAGCAACCACCGGGGCATCTGCCCTTCTGGTCGCTTTCAGCGGATCGCGAGGCGCGCTCGAGGCTGGCTGGAAATATCTCGTCTTGACCACCTTCGGCCTTGCCGTCGCCCTGCTTGGCATCATCGTCTTGTACGTGGCGGTCGCGCCTGGCGAAGGCGCACTCTCCACTCTCGACTGGCAGTCGATCGCCGACGCCGCGCCCAAGCTCCGCGACGGCCCGGCCGTTGTGGCGTTCGTATTCATCGTCGCCGGACTGGCGACAAAAGTAGGGTGGGCGCCGGTACACAACTGGTTGCCCGATGCGCACAGCGAAGCTCCTCCTCCCGTGAGTGCGCTGCTGTCAGCGGCACTTCTGCCAACCGTGGCTCTGGTCGTATGGCGTGTCGTCATCGCGCTCGGCCCCGCGCTGTCTCCCGGTACCGCCAGTGCCCTGGTGCTCTCGTTCGGGCTTGCATCGCTCGCCGTTGCGGTTCCTTTCCTGTGGCGTTCGATGGCCTGGAAGCGTCTGCTCGCGTATTCCAGCCTCGAGCACATGGGGATTCTGGCGATAGGCATCGGCTTGGCCACCCCGCTGGCAACCGCCGGGGTGGTAATCCACGTCGCCGGCCATGCATTAGCCAAGTCGCTCGGATTTTATGCCGCAGGGCCCCTCGTGAAGCACGTTCCCCGATCACGGGAGCACGCGGTCAAGGGGTTGGCGTTTGCCAGCCCGACGACGGCGAGCGCGGTCGGTATCAGCCTCGCAGCGCTGGCAGCAATACCGCCCTCGCCCCTGTTCGTCAGCAAACTGCTCATCCTCCTCGGCGGGATCGCGGCCGGCGAGATAGCCGTCACTATCGTCGCCGCAGCACTCCTCGCTCTCGGGTTTCTGGGGCTGGCTCTAGCGCTGGTCGAAGCCATGGTCGGCGAGCCCAGGCCCAAACCCTGGCACTCCGGTCGCTCTGGACCCCGGCTTCGACGCCTCAGTGCAGTTTGCGGCGGGCTGCTCCTCGCCCTCACGGCTATCGCCTTCGTGATCCCGGATTCAGATGTCGTCGACAACCTCATGGCGGGCGTCACATGAATGCGCCCCCGACCATTGAACAGGTGGAGGTCGATCGCTGGCGAGCGGCAGTAAGTGCCGCCATCGAGGAAGGGTCCGAGTTCGACTGCCTCTATGCGTCACCTACCGGACACGGTCCCGAGGTCCGTCTGGTCCTTCGCAATGGCTCCGGTCGGCATGTTCTCACGACGCGCGCCCCGACTTCGCATCTCGAGACGGTCGTTGACCTCCTGCCCGCCGCCGGGTGGGACGAACGCGAAGCCCACGATCTATACGGGGTTGACTTCGACGGTCATGAGCCACTCCGCGCTCTGGTCGCTCACCCGCCGGACCGTGACGCCTGGGTGACACCGGTCGAGGGACCAGACGTGCACGAGGTCGCAGTCGGACCTGTCCACGCCGGAGTGATCGAATCCGGGCACTTCCGCTTCCATGTGGTCGGCGAGCGGATCCTGCATCTCGACCTGCGCCTCTTCTACAAACACCGCGGCATCGAGCGTGCCGCCGAAGGACTCACTCTCGCCGCCGGTCTTCCGGTGGCCCAGCGAGCCTGCGCGGCCTGCGCGGTTGCCAACTCGGTTGCTTACGTCCAGGCGGCCGAGTCACTGCTCGGTCTGCAACCCGATGACGACCTGCGTCGCAGCCGCACGTTGTTGCTGGAGCTGGAGCGGCTCTACAACCACCTTCATGACCTGTCTGCGCTTTGCGCCGGCATCGGCTTCGATCCCGGGACGATGACGTTCGCGGCGCTCAAGGAACGAGCCCAGCGCATCAACGAACTCGTCACCGGCCACCGGTTCCTCTTCGGCGCGATCCGACTCTCTCAAGGTGGGTTGAGCCTTGATTCCGCCACGGCCAAGAGGGTCAACGACGAGATTGAGTTGATCGGGATCGAAGCTGCTTCGACTTGGCGCACACTTGCCTTCATGGATTCCGCTCAGGACCGTCTGCGCGGCGTCGGAAGGCTCACCGAGCGAGATGCCGATCAATGGGGCGCCGTCGGTCCTGTTGCGCGAGGAAGCGGGCTTCACCGCGATGCCCGCTCTGATTCAAAGGAGAGTCTCTGGTACCCGGACTTCCTGCCCGCACGGCCTGGACAGCCGACCGGCGACGTCGCCGCCCGCGTGGAGATCCGCGCGGTCGAGCTGGAGCAGACCTGCGCAATGCTGGCCGCTCTGCTCTCGTCGCCGCCTGGTCCCGGGCGTTCAAACCCGGTCCGCGAACCGGCTACGCTTGGCGCCGGGCGGGTCGAAAGTCCCCGGGGCGCAACTATCTGTTGCGTGGAAGCAGTGGGAGGCCACATCTCCCGCTTTCACTTAAGGACTGCCTCCTATGCCAACTGGCAGGTGCTCCCACGTGTTGTTTCCGGAGCCATCCTTCCCGACTTTCCGTTGATAAACAAGAGCTTCGAGCTCTGCTACGCCTGCTCGGATCGTTGACCCGTGTTCGTCTTGTTGAAAAACCTTCAGCAGCTGCGCCGTACGATTGCGTTGCCCGCTCCGGCAAGGCCAGGATCTCTGGCTCTCCGGCATGTCGATTGCGGCTCGTGCAACGGTTGCGAACACGAACTGAACAACATTGCCGGCCCGCACTACGACTTGGACCGCTACGGGTTCTCGATCGTCGCGTCGCCTCGACACGCCGACGTTCTCTTGATCACAGGAACGGTCACCACGCGTATGGCGGGCCCGCTGCGGGCCGCGTATGAGGCGATGCCCGAGCCGCGCCTGGTCGCCGCCCTCGGTGACTGTGCTCTCGGCGAAGGGGTAATCGGCGACGCGGCAGAACTCGCAGGACCCGTGGAGGCTCTGCTGCCAGTCGACATCCGGGTCCCTGGTTGTCCACCCGCGCCCTCCGCGATTGCCGAAGCCCTGTTCGACGCCCTGGACGCCGTGCCCCGACGCCGCACGGAAAGCGATGTTTGATGCCCGAGAGCGGCACAACAGAACAGGAGCAAGTGTCGCAGGCCAAGGCAGAGGTCTTTCGCGCGCTCGGACACCCGAAGCGAGTGCGGATTCTCGAGCTTCTGCGAGGTGGCGAGCGCACGGTCGGTGACCTTCAGCAGGCGCTCGGCCTTGATGCGAGCAGCACATCACAGCATCTTGGTTCCCTGCGCAACCGGGATCTGGTCACGGCTCGTCGTGACGGCAAGAACGTCTATTACTCGATCAAGGACCCTCGAACAGCCGAGTTGCTTGAGGTCGCGAGACGACTGATTACCACGAGGATCGAGAATTCCCAGAGCCTCCTCGAGCAGCTCGCCGAATCTGAAGATGGCTCGAAGTAGCTATCAGTATGAGGAAGCTCACCCCCGGCAGAGAACTTCGTGCCCGGCCTAATCGTCGTCCGGGATAACCTTCAGGTCCGGGGCCAGTTCCGTTACGTCTTCCAGCGTGTACTGGACGTCGATTGTCTCGTTCTTGCGGTAGGAGCCCGCCACCGAGATAAACATCAGGAACCACCGGGTCCTGCCGATCACCTCTTTCACAATCTGGCGGGTGAAGATGATCTTGTCGCCTTCGAGGTCATAGTCCACCCCGGCGGTCTGGGCGACACCGTTTATGTAAACCACAATGGGTTCGGTTGCCCCTTCGGGGAGTCTCACCCGGTGGCCCGCTGCATAGGAGCCCTTAGGGATCTTCTGAGCATTCTGGTCGATCATCAACTAGATCGCGACCTGAACCCGCCCGTGTATCCCACCTCTCCCCTCACGAGATCTCGGCCTTCGATGAACCGCGCGGTTCGTCGTCCGAACCGAGCACTGCCTGCGTTTCTGCCGAATGTGTCGTGATGATCTGGCGGGCAACTTCGAGAAGCTGAAAAGTTCGAGGGTCCCGCACCCGGTAAAAGACGCTCTTGCCCTCGCGACGTGATTCAAGGAGTCCTTGGCGCCGCATAAGACCAAGATGCTGCGAGGCTCCGCTCGAGTCAATCTGTAGTTCGGACTGAAGCTCGCCGACTGTCTTTTCCCCCTCCCTGAGCAATTCCAAGACTCGGACCCTCACCGGATGTCCGAGCAAGCGGAAGAAGTCCGCCTTGAGACGATGGACAGCTTCTGCTGGACCGGGTTTCGATGGTTTTGACATCAGTGTTCGCAATCAAGTATGCCAGCTTGGAAGCTCATAGGGGTAGAGTATTACATCTTATAAGATGCTAACATAAAGAATACATGGGCAAGTTCACCCTGGGCTGATCTTCAATCCCCGACCAAGGAGCTCTCGAACATGAACACGTCTACCGAACACACGACTTATGACGACCGGCTGTATGCACAGTTCATGCGCGGAGGTTCCGGTTCGGTAGAAGCCGTCCTCACTCTGATGGAACGAAATGATCCGCTCACTTTCGAACAGGCCCGAGCGATGATTCCCGACCCCAACCTCTCCCCCGAGCGCCTGGAGACCATCAAAGCCGCGTGGGATCGATACTTCCACATGCGGTCCATGTCGTGGGATTAGTCGCTCACCATGCTCGCCTATTCCTGGGCGAAACCATTCCGGGGGCGAATCCGTGACTTCTCCGAGCGAAATCAGATTGACGAGTCCGCCTCGAGCTTGATTGAAGGTGAGTCCTGGACGACAGGCGGTCGGGTCGGGCATGGATCGCAGCACTCTGCGTCATCACGCCCGTCCCGGGGGTCGCTATGACCGGGTGAGGCCCGGCCTGTTTCGTCTGCGCCAGTTTCCCTCCAGCCCTCACGAGCACGTGATGGCCGCCTGGCTCCCGCTCCGCGATGCCGGCGCGGTGATCTCGCACGAAAGCGCCCTCGAGCTGCACAATCTCTCGGACGTGATCCCCAACGTGGTTCACCTGACCCTTCCCCGCTCGGAACGAGGCCAGAGGCGCCGGGCTGGGATACAGCTCCACTTCCCGAGCAACGACCCCTCCAGCGAGGATATCCGGCAGGTACAGGGACTTCCGGTGACCAGCCCGGAGCGGACCATCGTCGACGCGATCAAAGGCGGAACCCAACCGGAACAGATCGAGATGGCCGTCAATCAGGCTCTCGAACGTGGGATGACGACACCCCGGCGGCTGCGGGCCGCGGCTTCATCCAGCTCCGAGCGGGCGAGGAAATTCGTGGAACCCAATCTGAAAGCAGGTCGTAAGGGGTGAGCGACGTTTCCAGGTCAAAGCTCGACGGGCGTCACCACGAAGCCGAGCCGATCAGCACCACGGCGCAACGCGCCGTCGAGGGTTACCAGGCTACATCCGAGAATCTTCGCGAGGGCGACGTATTCGGCGTCATAGGTGCGCCCCCAGCCGAACTGCTCGGCAAGCTCCCAGGCTGTCTTGCCCAGGTCTGGACTCTCGATTCGCCGGACCGGACACGTTTCGAGTCGATCGTGCTGGAGACGAGCGTGCTCTTCGGTGACCTTGCTCTTCCACAGGGCCAGGTGCAACGTCGAGCGAGCTTCGGACCACATCAGCGGCGGTGCAATCAGATCCGGATCTCCAAGCGCCTCGAAACTATCATCACGGGCAACGGCCGCGATCACGACGGTGGCGTCGACGACGAGGGTCAACGCCGTCCGCGACGCGCCTCGTGGAGCAGCGCCACCCAGTTCGGCTGCGGCGTACCGTCGTCGAAGGTCTTCCAGGCGTCGGGCATACCGATCAGGTCGTCGCTTTCGTCATCAAGCACGACGACCCGAGCCTTCGAGACCTCGGGTGGGCTCAAGGCATCTACTTCCTGGTGCAGTTGTTCACGGGTTGCCATGCCATCCAGCTTACCGGCCGTTCGCGACATAACCAATAGGAGGCCATGATGCGCAACTTCGCCTGGTACGGGCGGCTATCGACCAAGGACAAGCAGGACCCGACGATCTCCTTCCCGTCGCAGCGGGATGCCTGCGAGGCGAAGGTGGCGGAGTTGAGTGGGCGGATCGTCTGCGAGTTCACCGATCAAGAGGCCGGCCGGCGGGACGACCGGGCCAGGTGGGCGGAGCTGGTCAGGGAGGCGAAGGAGCCGGACGCGCGGCGCTTCGATGCGGTGATCGTCTACGCAACCTCCCGACTCAGCCGGGACCTGTTCCACGCCCTGGCCTACGAGCGAGAGATGAAACGGGCCGGGGTCGAGATCTTCTACGCGATCACCGCGGGTGATCAGACCAGCCCGGAAGGCCGGCTGATCCGACACATGTTCCAGGCGCTCGATCAGTTCGAGGTCGAGAAGCTCGGTCGGGAAGTGCGTCGCGGCCAGACCGAGAACATCCGGCAGGGCTACCGGAACGGCGGCCCTACGGCTACCGGCTGAAACGAGAGCCGCATCCCGACCCGGCTCGCGCCCGGGGCGGGGACACAAAATCCCGGCTGGTGGTCGATCCAGAGCAGGCGCCGGTGATCGCCGAGATATTCGATCGCTTCCTCTCCGGCAACGGCTACAAGGAGATCGCCGACCATCTGAACCGGCCAGGTGGCCCGCCCTCGCCCCGGCCCGTCGATACCTCCCGCAACGTGGCCGGCAAGTGGTCGAAGAACACGCTGAGGTCGATGCTCCAGAACCCGGTCTACACCGGCCGCCCGTTCTGGAACCGGCTCGACTTCCGGGCGGTCAAGCAAGGAGAGGGCGGTGACGTCAAGCGCGACCGCAAGGACTGGGTCGAAGCGACCGACCGCCACAAGGCAATCATCACCAACGAACAGTTCGAGCGGGCCCAGGCAGAGATGGGCAAGCGCTCCCGCAACGTGGGCTCCCGCCGGCGCGGCAAGCAGAAGCGCTTCTACCTCTTGCGCGGCTTCGTGCACTGCGCCACCGGACACAACCCGCTGCGCATGCACGGCCGGAGCCGCAAAGGCAACACCTACTACGCCTGCTGCTACCGGATCAGCTACGGCGACAAGGCCGCCGAAGCCCTCGGTCACGGCAAGTGGCAGTACGTGCGCGAGGATGCCCTGCTGGAAGCCATCGACGGGTTCTTCGCGACCCGGATCTTCGGACCGGAGCGCATCGCCTGCTTCCGCACGCAGCACCAGGACCTCGCCGCCGAGCTGCAGACCAACGACGGCACCGATCGGCGTCGCCTCGAATCGGAGATCGCCGAGATCGAGCAACGGATCGAACGCCAACTTACCGCGATCGAAAATGGCGTCAACCCGACCGTGGTCGGTCAGCGCATCCGAGAGCTGAAGGAGGAGCACAAACGAGCCGAGGTCGCCCTGGCCGAAACCGAGCCCGACCGCCATCAGGATGGCGTCGCCCTCAGTCTCAAGCAAGCCTGCGAGGTCCTCGACGACCTGCCTGACCTCCGCGAAGCACTCGCCAACGCCGACCCCAAGGTCCGCCGAGCCGTCTACGAAGCCTTCCGGCTCTCGGTCGAGATCGACCGCAACGCAGACCAGCTACGAATGAAGGCGCTCGTATCGAGCGCCTTCCGGAACGTCCGCGGCCTGGAGGGCCTGACCGGCCTGGTCGCCAATGGGTCTATAGCGGGGACAGGATTCGAACCTGTGACCTTCGGGTTATGAGCCCGACGAGCTACCTGACTGCTCCACCCCGCGGCGGACCGCTGATTTTAGCACTGGATCGGCAATTGAGTCCCCGTTGCCGATTGTGGCAGGAATCCGGCTGGCAGTTTGGCTTGGCAGAAAGTAGTTGGGCTCGGTTCGTTCGAGTCAGGCTCAGCCTGGGCTGGTACATCGGTGGTACATCGCCTGGGTCGGATTCCGAAGGACATAACGCTTCAACCCACCGATCGCCCTTTTCCCTGAAAGGGGCGATCGATGAACCACAACCAACTTCCCAGCGGCTCGCTCATAGTCTCGCATTCGAGGCGGGGCACTCCGATCTATCGGGCGAAATGGCGTGACCGCACCGGCCGGGGATGCTCGCTGACCGTCGGACTGGCGTGGTTGGTTCGCGCCGGCCACGGCTGGACTCGCAAGCCGGGTCGCATCAAGCCTGGGTACTTCGACGAGGCGAGGGCACGCATCCGTATGGCGGAAATGATCGCGCGTCACGACGCGAAGCTCCGAAACCCCTCGGTAAAACCACCCAGCCTCCCAATCGAGGACATGGCAGAGGCATGGCTTGCCGACCTTGCCCGGCGCGGGCAGGTGAAGCCCTCGACACTCCAGCACTTTCGCTTGATGTTGGCGCAGTCCGGCTTATTCGCCTGGCGCACGGACCTTGACCCTCGCAACGGAGCGGAGCGGTCATGAATCTGCACGAACTTCCAAGCGGTTCATTGGTCGTGACTACCACCAAAGCGGGAACACCGACCTACCGTGCCAAATGGCGCGATCGCACCGGCCGGCAATGCGCCCCAACCGTTGACCGAGCGTGGTTGGTCCGTGACGGCGACGGTTGGAAGAAGAGACCCGGCCGCGTGAAACCGGAGTATTTCGACGAGCCACGGGCATATGTGCGCATGGCAGAACTGATCGCCGAGCATCACCGCGAGATAGACAGCGAACCGATGACCCAGCGTGGCGTCGTCTTATTCGAAGAGCTGGCGGCAGCATGGCTCAAGTACCTGGAGCGGGGCGATCGAGCCAAGCCATCCACCCTCAGGGACTATCGCTCGATGCTGGCCGAGCCCGGCCTATGCGCCAAAGGAAAACGAAAGCCCCGGGCCCGCATCATGAGACAATTCGCTGGCCGCGATGCCGAATCCATCTGAACGGCCGAGTTCGCCTCGTTCCTCGACAACCTGGAGGTCGAAGGTCTCGCACCCAAGACCGTCAACAAATACCGCGGCGCACTGAGCGCCATGTACACGTTTGGGATGCGACCCGGCTCCTTCGGGTTCACCGAGAACCCAGTCGCCGAAACGGAGAAGCCACGGATCACCGAACCAGGCCTGATCGAAACATTCACCCAGGACGAACTCGAGGCAATCGAGCAAGCTACCCTTCGCGGCGCCCACCGTACCCGACCAAAAAGGCAGGTTGACCCTCGCGTCCTGGCCGAATGGGAACGATTCAACGAGCAGGACGCGGCGATCTTCATGATTGCCGCCTTCACCGGCCTTCGTCAAGGCGAGATCCGCGTACTTCGTTGGGCGCGCGTCGACTTCACGGGACGCTCGCTGACGATCGAGGAGGCGATCTCCGCCTAAGAGCGCTCGACTACAAAGAACCGTCGGGTCAGGATCGTGCCCCTCACCGACCGAGCCTGCGAACACCTGCGTCGCGTAGCGTCACGGAAGCGTTGGCGGCGACGCAATGATCTCGTGTTCTGCGGGCACGACGGCGGCGTGCTCGATGGTTCCGAGCTCACCAAGAGATTCAAGCGTGCTCAGAAGGCCGGTCATGTCCGGGCCCGACGCTTCCATGATCTGCGACACACCTTCGGCTCGACAGCGATCCGGCGCTTCGATGTAGTCAGGGTCAAGGAACTGATGGGACATGCTCGCCTCAGCACGACCGAGCGATACCTCCACAGCCGACCCCGCGCCGACGACGCCGCAAAGCTCAACGACGCCTTCGAGTCAGATGACTAGACCACGCAGACAGGAGGCTGCCAATTGCAGCCTCTACCAACGACCAAAGACGACCACTGCAAGGAGATCACGATGAAGCCCCAAATGCCCTCGCCATTCACAAGACGGAGTACCCTTGTCCCATGGCACAGGTGACCGAGAAACGCCCCGACGGCACAGCCGTCGTCGTCGTTCCACCCAACGACGCGACCGACCTTGAGGTCGGCGACGTCGTTGACGTGCGCCCGGCCGGCAGCGAAGAGTCGCTGCCGCCGCCGTTCGGGATCTGGGCGGGCAAGTACGACAAGCCCTTCACGATCGAAGAGATCAAGGCCGCCCGCCAAGAAGCCCTCAGCGGCAAGGACGAGTAAATGAACGCCCGAGAGGGGGCCGTCATCGACACCCACGTTCTGCTGTGGATGTTCGACGGCTCCTTGCCCACCCGAACCTCGTCCCCATGGAGACCCTCACCAAGCCCGGAAAGACTCTGAGGTACGAGATCGGAACGGTAGCTCCGGTCACGCAACGCTGGGCCCTGACATGAAAATCCGCGAGCGCGAGCATCGCGTGATCGAGCATCACAACCGCAGCACGCCTAAGCCGAAGTTGAGCGAGGTGATTCTCGACACCATAGGCGGAGGCATACGGCACAACCTCGATGACCCTGTCACCGCCCGCGACGGGATCCCCGGGGTCCCGTCACCTACCGATGACCACCGTGAACCCGCGAGCCAACCGATGACGGCTTACGTCCCAACAAATAGCCGCACAACATCAACATGAGCCCGGACGGAATGAAGAACATACCTAGAACCGTGATGAACGAAGTCAAGACGAGAAGAGCGCCACAAACCCAGTAAGTCGTTTGTCGCATCGACGCTGGAACGACGAGAGGAATGAGCGCGAGAATGATTCCGACCGCGAGAGCAATGAGAAAAAGTCCGCCAGCGGTATCCGCAATCGTCCGACCAGAAGAATAAAGCGGCGCCATAAAAGAGACGGGCACCGCTGCCACCGCAAGGATGGCGGCGACGATGCTCAAGAACCTTGGTGTCTCAAATTTCGCGACGGGATCCTCCTCTGTCTAGCTTACGACGTTGTTACCCCGGCTAGACTCCCAGTGCAAGAGATTGTGGCAAGGTGGTCCGCCGGTCAACCGATTGAGAGCGAAGTTGGCGTGTCCGTCCCTGAGTCCTTGGACCACATTGTCGTAGTAGGTTGTCACCTTAGCCCCAGCGCACGCGGGGAAGAACTGGCCTCCCTTGAATGTAACGCTGCTCCATTTCGTCGCCGCGGCGCAATCCTTGTCATTGCCTGCGTGGTGCTCGGTCTTGGCCCACCCGGTTGGTTCGTAAACTTCCGTGTTGTGGCCCTGGTTAACCTTCTGAGTGACGCAGGTGCCGTTCCACTTCCATGAGACCCAGTCGCGCAGCCAGTTGACGTTGATGCCGACCGGGTCTTCCTGCCAGTTGGTGTAGTTCGCCTTGCGGATCACATTTCCATTTCTTGGCGCTATATCTCCGGCTTCAGCCGTTCGAAGGCCCACTTCAGAAACCGACAAGCACCTTGCTGGATCAAACGCAACCTGACGTTCGCTTTGGACTACGTCCGGCCCGATAGTCCCGCTGGACTCGAACGAACAGCCTTGACTCTTGCTGTCAGAAACACCGCTCTCAACGATAGTCTGACTGTTTTCGTAGACATCGTCGGCACCGTAGCTGATCCAGCCATCAGAAGTGAAACCCATCAAAGTGGCGAGAACCTCGACGGTGAAACCTTCACCCTTAGATGATTCATCGGAAGAGATCCGCAGGCTCCCACCTGAGATCTCGGTCTTGGCCACAATCAATTGACCACTTTCGTTTCGGACGACAGGAGATGAGATGCCCGCAACGATCCGCTGGTCCTCATCAAGAGCCGATGAGGGAAGTCCTCCGGCGCCGTAATCCTCACGGAGGTTCTCGACGGTCTCCGTATCTGCCTTGTTTGTCGTCTCTGATCCGACGTTCCAGTTACTCGCGTCTGAAGCGTCAACGACTAAGAGGACTTGCCCATCTTCACCTTTGACGAGATCGACGTCAGGGTCATCCAACCGGAGGCTGAACGTGCCCTCTCCGGCCTTGACGGAACCCGAAATCAGCTGTCCGAGCTGGATCGGCACCTTCGCGGCCAAACGAGACTTCGATGTGGCTGGCTTGGGCCACGCCTCGGCGAGGACGGGGGTATTGAACTCCATACTCAACTCACCAGCGTTCGTGTCCAGAGAGACGTGACCCGAAGCCGGATCACTCGCTTTCGTCTGCGACACGGATACGACAATCAACGACAGCAAAGCCAAGAAAAATGCTCCAGCCAACATCCTTGACAGCCTAGGAGAACCTCCTGTACTCAACCATGAAACTCCATTCTTTGGAAGGTCGGACATTCTTATCACGAATTCTGAAGTTGAAGGAACCCATCCCACGGCCATCCCCACCATCCGAACTCGGCAGGCGCTTGCGCCACCGCGGCTTGCAGCTGACCTTGGAGAACACCAGGCCCAGCTGGCTGGCCAATCTGCGAAAGGTCGAGAGCGACGAGTGCTCAAGGGGTCTGGCGGAAGGTCCGGATCCTGCCCGCCGGTCAGGGCTGCTCGGTCGGCCTGATCAGGATCTCGTTCAGCGATACGTGGGCCGGGCGGGTGACCGCGAACTCGATCGTCTCGGCTATGTCGTGGGCTTCGAGGCGGGTCATGTCCACGAAGCGCTGCTCGATGGTCTCGCGTACTCCGTCCCGGTTGTGGTCGACCAGTTCGGTCGCCACCGCCCCGGGCTCGATGATGGTGATCCGCACGTGGTCACGGCTGACTTCCTGGCGAAGGGCTTCCGACATCGCCCCCACTCCGTGCTTGGTCAGGTTGTAGACGGCGGCGCCGGCTCCCGGCACCCGGCCGGCCACCGAGCTGATGTTGACGATGTCCGAGACCTTGCGCTCCGACGTTTCGGCGGCATCGTGAAGGTGGGGCAGGGCGGCGTGGGTCACGTAGAGCATGCCCTTGAGGTTGACGTCGATCATGTTGTCCCACTCTTCCGTGGGCGCTTCCTTCATGGGCCCGAGGAGCATCACGCCGGCGTTGTTGACGATGATGTCGAGCCGGCCGAAGTCGCCGGCCGCGCGCCCTACCGCGTCGATCGCCTGCTGCTGGTCGCTGACATCGCCCTCGATCGCCAGAGCCGTGTGGCCCTGCCCGGCGATCTCCTGGGCCAGCTTCTCGATTCGGTCGACCCGCCTGGCGACGAGGGCCACCTTGGCACCCTGGGCCGCGAGGCTCCGCGCCGTCGCTTCGCCGATTCCACTGCTTGCTCCGGTCACCAGCGCGACCGTGCCCTTCAGACTTTCAGACATCGGGAGAAACCTTTCGTAGCTTGTCCTTCCAACCTACCCACGCGGAGGGCCCGGCAAGCCGGTGGTCAGCAGCGCTTGGCAGTGACAACCACGACGATTGCGCGCCGGACGGTCCGTAGGTTCATCCGGAGAATCCGGCCCTTCGGCTGGAAGGACCATGCCCGTCGCGGAAGGCGTCGCGCATTCGAGAACACGCACCGCGGTGTGAACGGGGTCCGAAGCGAGTCAAGCGAAGCCGCCACTTCCCATCGCCGGTTCGTGGTGTCCCGGATCCTGAGTTGCCAGCTCTTCCGGAATTCCCTGGAGCCAATCCAGCCACGGGTCTCGACGCGGGCCGTGCTCGTTCCCCGCGGGAAGGCGATCAGCTTGCGCCGATCCTGGTCCCCAAGGCGAGCGACCGACTCGTCCTTCGATCCGAACGGCGCCAGCGTGTCAACTCCCGGGGGCAGCATCGGCAGCAGCGTTCCGGCGCGTGCCAGCACAGGAATCTCGTCTGCCGGGGCAGGGACGCTTGCGGATCGATTGCCCGCCATCTTCCAGGCACCTTCGACGTCGAACGAGCCTGATTCCTCGTCGTAACTGAGCGACCGCCACAGGTCGATCCACTTGCCCTTGGGCAGGTAGAGGCGGCGTTCCGTCGTTCCCGGCTCGGTCACCGGAGCGACCAGCAGGTCGGGACCGAACATGTACTGGTTCTGCTGCGCGACCGCCCTCGCGTCGCCCGGGTTCGTGAGGGCCAGTGCCCTCATCATCGGCATGCCCGATTTCCGGTATTGCGCGGCCGCCGCGCGGATATACGGGTAGAGCTGGGTCCTCAGCTTCGAGTAACGCCGCCAGTTGCCGATCTGGTCCGGGTCGAGGATCTGCGGCCGCACACCGGCCCCCAGCCGGAAGCCGTTCGACTGATTCCTCATCGCCCCGGAAAACGCGCCGAACTGCACCCAGCGGGTCAGCAGTTCCGGCGAGAGCGGCGGACTCTTGATCGAGAAGAAGCCGCCGATGTCCGATCCCCAGATGCCGACCCCCGAAAGGCCCATGGTGAGGCCGTTGATCACGGCCGAGCGCAGGCCGTCGAACCCCCAGTCGGTCGAAGGGTCGCCGCCCCAGACCACCGGGGCGCATTTGGCCGTACCGGTCCAGCCCGAGCGGATGAATCGCAGTACCGGACGAACGTGGTTGCGGGTCTGCTCGTGGGCGGCGCAGTGGTAGTCGCGCGGGTAGCGGTTGTGGCTGGTCAAACCCGCCGCCGTTCCCTCTGGGGAGAAGCTGTCCAGGGGCGTGTATTCGCCAAAATCCTCCATCCAGCCGTCGTAGCCGTCAACAAGGGCTTCGTCCAGCAGGTCCCCGTACGATTCACGCGAGGACCGCGTCGTGAAATTGAACTGGCCGACATCGAATCCGAGGTACCGGTACTCGTAAGGATCGCCATCGGAGTCCGTGGTCAAATCCCCGTTGGCCGCCAATTCGCCGTACACGGGCTGGTAGTCCGTGCAGACCATCGGATTGAAATAGGTGGTGACCGCCAAGCCGGCGCCGTGGAAGAGCGCGGTGCGCTCCCGCATCCCGTAGGTATTGCCGACCTGGTCGCCGCACGGCAGGTAGTGGGTGTAGGTCTGGGCGACCGAGGTGGGCACGTCATTCGCTCTGAGGGTGTCGATCGTGTTCTGGTCGCCGTTCTTCGACTGGACCCACGGTCCGAGAAACCAGGGCGCCGGAGCCGGCTGGCGCCCGGTCGCCTCACTCATCCGGCGGAGCGCGCCGGCCGGTTTCGGCCCGGCGAAGAACCGGACCGAAAGCGACTGCGGGATCATCGGTTCCGGAGCATTGGCGAGACCGGTGACCGAGCCCGTCACTTCCAGGCTCCAGGTGTCCGGCCGGTCGGTGCGCAGGCGGAAGTAGCTCGGCAGCGTCTCTTCGATCAGCACCCCGTAACCGGCCGTGGAGAGCAGCCACGGCATCGGGTAATAGGTCGCATCCTCGGTAGTCCGTTTGCTCCAGGGCGGGACGAAACCGCTGACCAGTTCGTGCTCGTCCGCCCGGTAAGGGCCCTCACCGACGAAGTTCTCGACCACGCCGCCACTCTGGTCGACCGCGTTCGAGCGTTCCCCGAAACCGAGGTAATGCTCCCCCTTCGGCGCCCGGAATCCCATGCCTACGCCCGAGATCCCGTCGAGCACGCCGATCAGGTGCACCTTCAGGCGGATCGAGCCCTCCCCGGCGGGAGCGAGTTTCACGGCGAGGTCGGTCTTCCGGTAGGTGGTCGCGAGGCGCGCCCTCCAGGTCCGGCCCTTCCTGCCCGACCTGATCACCCGTGTCGCGTGCTTCCATTTGCCCTCGAACCGGAAGCCGAGGCTTCCCACGGGATTCGCCCCCAGGCCCGGCCGCTCCTTCAGGACGGACCGTCCGCGGCGGTCCGTGAGACTGAGCGACCAGGGCCGCTCGGTAACGGAAGCCTTGAGCGAACCCGAGTCGACCGCGGACACGGCGGCGTGGGCCGTACTCGCGCCAGCCACAAAGATCAGGCAAATTCCGAGGCCGAGTCCTGCCCGGAGCTCCCGTGAGGTTCCTTTCCTGCCCACACCCACAATCTAGCCGTATTCTCCTTGCTTGCCCTCAGCTGAATCCAGCCCCTCTCCATCCGCCCGGGTCGCCGTGATCGACATCGGCACCAACTCGACCCGCCTCCTGGTCGCCGACGTCGCCGACGGCCGGGTCACCGAAGTCGAACGGCGTTCGAAGGTCACCGGGCTCGGCCGTGGCGTCGACCACTCCGGCCGGCTCTCGGCCGAAGGAATCGAAGCGGTCTGCATCACGGTCGGCGAATACATCGAAGCCGTCGGGCGGCTCGGCGCAGAATCGACATCGGTCATCGCCACGAGCGCGGTCCGTGACGCCGAGAACGGGTCTGCCTTCGCCGCCGAACTCCGCGAGCGGTTCGGCCTCTCCCCCCAGGTGATCGACGGTGACGAAGAAGCCCGCCTCACCTACCTCGGCTGCGTCTCCGAGCGCACCGGCGGCGAGAACCTCCTGGTCGTCGACATCGGCGGCGGCTCGACCGAGATCATCGTCGGGCGCGGCCACGAGCCCGACTTCCACACCTCGCTCCAGGCCGGGGTCGTCCGGCACACCGAGCGTTTCCTGACCAGCGACCCGCCGGACGCGAGCCAGCTCGAGAAGCTGGCCGGGGACCTCAAGAAGCTGATCAGCGTGGCAACCCGCGACCAGGACCCGGGACCGGTCGAAGCGGCAGTGGCCGTGGCCGGCACCCCGACCTCCCTCGCGTCGATCGATCTCGAGCTCGACCCGTACGACCCGCTGGCGGTCGAGGGCCACCGGCTGCCGCTGGCCACGATCCAGTGGTGGCTGTCGCGGCTGGCCTCCGTCCCGCTCGCCGAGCGCAAGGAGTTCGTCGGCTTGCACCCCGACCGGGCGGGCGCGATCGTCGCCGGCATCGTGATCCTGACCGAGGTGATGCGGGCGTATGATCTCGACGAGATCGAAGTCTCCGAGCACGACATCCTCTACGGTGCCGCGATCCGCGCCGCCGCTTCCGCCTAACCGACCTTCGCGTTCGCGGGCAGGCGCCGCTCGGCCGTCTCGACCACCGGGGCCCAGACCTCGACCGGTTCCGGCTTGCCGCGAACCTCGATCTTGCCGCGATTGACCAGCTCGACCGTGCCGCCGACCGCGACCCGGGTCTGCTCGGTGATCAGGACCTCGTCCTTGAGGTCACGGGTCGCCGCCTCGACCCGGGCCGCGACGTTGACCGCGTCACCGATCACCGAGTACTCGAGGCGACCGGCGCCGCCGACCGAACCGGCCACGACCCGCCCGGTGTTGACGCCGATGCCGACCCTGAACAGGCCCGAGCCGCCGTGGTTCACCCGCTGTGCCATCGCCACCGCGCACCGCACTGCCCGCTCGGCGTGGTCGGGGAAGGACTCGGGCGCCCCGAAGACCGCGAGCAAGCCGTCGCCGACGAACTTGTTCACATGCCCGCCGTGCCCCGCGATGATCGGGACCACGGCTTCGAACAGGTGGTTCAGGCGGGCCACCACCTCGGGCGCCTCGGATGAGGCCGCGAAGGCGGTGAACTCCCGGACATCGCAGAAGAGCAGTGAGACCTCGGTCTCGATGCCGGTCGCGTGACCGTCCTGGCCGAGGATGTGGTCGGCGACGTTGTTGTCGAGGTAGGTGCCGAAGGCCTCCCGGATCCGCTCGCGATCGGCCAGGCCGGTCGACATCTGGTTGAACGCGGCCGACAGGTCACCGAACTCGTCGGGCGTCGTCACCGGCACGGTCACGCCGAACTGTCCCTGGCGCACGGCTTCGATCCCCTCCTCGAGGTCGTGCATCGGCCGGAGGATCGAACCGGCGAGCTGGAAGGTGAGCACCAGGCTGATTACGAAGGCGACACCGACGGCGATGAGCACGTCGGCCCCGAGACTCGCCCCTCCGCCCCCGCCACCCGAGAGGGCCGCGGCGACCAGACCGGCGATGATGTTGATCAGCGGCAGCGCCGCCATCAGCTTGAGCTGGAGCGGCAGCACCTTGACGTCGGTCTGGACCCACGGTGGGTGTTGCCGGTTGATGTCCTTCAGTACCGGCCGCATGCCGCTCTCCAGCCCGAAGTAGTGGAGGACGCCGCCGTAGCCGACGGCGATCAGGCTGCCGGCCAGGAGGGGCAGCGCCGACCAGGGATCGAGGTCGAAGCCGAGAACCGCCGCGACGACCCCGGGAATCGCCACGAACAGGACCGGCCACTTCATCTCCTTCAGGGCGACTTCCATCGGCACCGCTATCGCCGTCTCCCAGGCGCGGGTCGC
Organism: uncultured Solirubrobacterales bacterium; assembly: GCA_963695885.1. Classification (GTDB taxonomy): domain Bacteria; phylum Actinomycetota; class Thermoleophilia; order Solirubrobacterales; family 70-9; genus 67-14. The sequence continues at coordinate 153,278 of CAVOIH010000013.1, forward strand.
CAGCACCGGGTCCTCGCGCTTCTCGGTCTGGGCTATCCAGAGCCGGAGCGGCGCGATGAACCGGCGGGCACGGACGAAGCTGATCAGGATGACCAGTGCGGTCAGGCCCGACACCAGCAGGATCTCGCTCCGGAACTCGCTGGGCGGTGCCTCGTAATAGAGGCTGAAGACCCCGAGGGTGACGACGACGATCAGCCAGGCAGACTGCAGCTCGAGCGCGAGGAACAGTCCCGGGTAGCGGTCACCCGTCTTCGCGTAGAACCATGTGAGGAGCCCGTGGATCGCCGCCTCCTACTCTTTGTCGGCTCGGAGCCGGGCCTTCTCCTCGGCGAACTCCTCGTCGGTCAGCGCGCCACTCTCGTGGAGGGCCGCCAGCCGTTCGAGCCGTTCGAGCCTCGCCGTCTCCGGATCGGCCGCCGGCATCACGGCCGTGGCCGTATCGTCTTCCCCGCCGGAGGTACCGGACTTGTCGCCGCCGAACGAAGGCAGGTTCTTCGAGATGTCCCGCGGGCGGTTCTCCCATGCGCTCTTCGCCTTGTCGCGGGAACGGTGGAAGAAATCGTTGACTTCCGAGAAGTCGGCATCGGGGTTCTCGAGGATGAGCTGGCGCCGGAAGAAATACGTGCCGGTCACTGCCATGACCAATATCGCCAGCCGGATGATGAATCCGCGGCTGTCGCCGACGCCGGTCAGCAGGAAGATGATCGCCACCAGCCCGAGCACGGCGTAGACCGCGACCGGGTACCTGGCGAACGGCACCGACAGGAACTTGCGGGCCGAAGCCGCCGCCTTGTTCGGCGAGATCAGCCAAGACAGGACGATCATGCCGATCGAAGCCCAGATCACGGTCCAGGCGATCGATCGCAGCAGGTCGGTGGCGACCGAGTATGCCGCCGAGGCGGCCGGCTCGATGTCCGGTGCCGCGAGCTCGGGCGCAAGGATGCTGCCGGCGACGGAGCGGAGGATCAGGACGATCAGCGAACTTATGATCAGGGTGATCGACAGCCACAGCACGCTGAGCCACCGGTAACCGGGCGAGAGGTAGACGATCAGGCAGATCAGGGCGAGGACCAGCAGTGTCGCGATCAACGCGGTACCGTGGATCGCGCTCGCCACCGTCTGGACCGTCGAAAGCTGGTCGGAGTCGACGATCTCGATCTGGCCTACGTCTTCGGGGATGTTCTCTCTGGCCTGGTCCCCGAGCCCGACCTGGTCGGCGATCTCGACGATCAGCGGCTGGAGTTCCAGGCGGACCTCGCCCCCGTCCGTGCTCAGGGCCTCGCTCCTGTCCTCGATGATGTTGATCAAGGTCGTGTGGGCGGCGATGTTCGCCTCACGCCACAGGTCCTGGACACGCTTGTCGCCGAGTGCCCGCTGCGCGCCCTGGTCGGCAACCTGGCGGAGGGCGCCGGCCGCGACGCCGGAGAGGTCCTTGGTGTCCCCCGGCAGTACTTTCTTCAGTTCCTTGTCAACATCCACCTCGGCGTAGAGCTCGTCCACGGCGAAGGTCGCGATCGCGTTGCGGATCTCCTCATCCTGGAGCATCCTGACCGAGGTGTCGCCGAACTCGTCGGTGTCGAAGACCTGCCGGTCGACCCAGGTGGCGAGGATCGCAACCACGGTGATTACCCCGACCAGAATCGTGAGGAAACTCACCCAGCCCCGGTGCGGTCTTTCTTCAGCCAACGTTTCCTCCTGGTGACGCTTCAGATTTTCAGCCACTTACCGATCAGGGGTAAGATACCCGGAGCGGGATTCGAACCCGCACGCCCCCGAAGGAGCAGCGGCTTTTAAGGCCGCGGCGTCTACCGTTCCGCCACCCGGGCACCAGAATCGTAGAGGCATTCGAAAGTCTCCGGCCGGTTGAGGGTTTTCTCTTTAAGAACCGCTACAAAAGCCCCGCTACCTTGTTGTGAGCAGTAGCTGTCCCAGTCAACGAGGAGAATGTTGGAAGCATCAGCTCTGAGTCACGCAGCACGACGCGGCCTTCTGACCCGCAAATCACCCTTGCTCAAGCTCAAGGGCGACGAGCAGCTCATTGCGCTCGTCCGGAACGGGAACTCTGGTGCTTTCGACATCATCGTCGACCGCTATCAGGCACGGCTGCTGGGTTTCTGCCGTCAGATGATCGGTTCGACCGAGGATGCCGAAGATGTGCTCCAGGAAGTCTTCGTCAACGCCTACAAGGCGATGATCGCCGACAACCGCGAGATCAACCTGCGCCCCTGGCTCTACCGGATCGCCCGCAACCGCTCCCTGAACCACCTGCGCAAGCCCAAGGCCGACGCCCGGGAATCGATGGACATGGTTCCGATGACGGCCGAAGGCGGGACCGCCGAGAAGGTCCACAACCGCGAAGAGTTCCGCCAGCTCCTCAAAGACGTCACCAAGCTCCCTGAAACGCAGCGTGCAGCACTCCTGCTCCGGGAAATCGACGCCCTCTCCTACGAAGAAATCGCCGAAGCCATGGACACCACCGTACCTTCGGTCAAGTCCCTGCTGGTCCGGGCCCGCATCTCACTGGCCGAGGCCAGCCAGGCCCGCATGCTCACCTGTGGCGAGGTCCGGGTCGAGCTCGCGGAAGCCGCCGAAGGCCTGGCCAAAGCCACCGGCCCCGTCCGCCGCCACGTCCGAGACTGCGAGGAGTGCTCGGAGTTCAGGAAGCAGCTTCGCTCGGACACCAAGATCCTTGCCATGATCGTTCCGGTCGGCCCGCTGCTGGCGCTGAAGGCCGCTATCGGAGCCAAGCTCGGATTCGGTGGAGGCGCCGCCGGAGCCGGAGGGGCCGCCGGAGGAACCGCTGCCGGCGGCGCCGTCGGAGCGGGAGCCGGAGTCGGTGGCGCCGCCGCTGCTTCGGGTGCCGCGATCGGAGCCGGCAGCGCCGCTTCCGGAATCGGAGCGGTCGGCAGCGCCGTCGGTGCCAAGGCCCTCGCCGGCGTCGTGACCGCCGCGGTCCTCACCGCCGGTGCGGTCGAGGTCCAGAAGAACGTTTCGACCAACAGCCCGGTCGCAGACACCGCGAACACACCGGCGAGGACGGCTGCGGCCGCCCCGCCGGAGGTCAAGCCCGTCCCGGCTCCGCCCACCGACACCGGGCCGGTAGAAGTCGCGCAAGTCGAGAAGACCAGCGTCGAAGCCGCTCCACCCGTGACCGAGCCGGTCCCCGAGGCGACCGTTCCGGCCGAGGCGACCGTTCCGGCCGAGGCCCCGGCGGCAACCGAACCTCACACCGCCACCCCGGCCCACGAGACCGATGACGGACTGGTCGGAACCGTCGAGGACGTGCCCTACCAGCCCGAACCTTCGGCCGATCCTTCGGTCCCGGAGCCGAGCGAGCCGGTCACCTCGCCGCAGATCCCGGCCACCCCGGAGACACCCCCGCCGCCGGTCGAGGTCCTGCCGTCGACGCCGGCCCCGGCGCCGCCGGTACCGATGGCGCCGCAGAGCGCCGCACCACCGCAGCAGTAGGTCCGAAGAAGCCCTAGAGCGTCACCGTCTGGCCCGGCTCGAGGATCAGGGCTTCCATGCCGGCGGCCGCGACGTCTTCGCGGAAGGCACCGGTGTCGGCCTTGATCGCCGGAAAGGTGTCGTAGTGGATCGGGATGACCCGCTTCGCGCCGATCAGCTTCGCGGCATGGGCGGCATCCTCGCGGTCCATCGTGTAGTGACCACCGATCGGCAGCATCGCGATGTCGACCTCGTGGCGCTTCCCGATCAGTTCCATGTCGCCGAACAGACAGGTGTCGCCGGCGTCGTAGATGGTCAGGCCGCCCATCTTGATGATCAGGCCGGCCGGGACACCCATCGAGGTGCCCAGCCCGGCGCTGAAGGGGCGTTCGTCCGATCCGGGGACCGTGTTGGTATGCCAGGCGGGCACGAGCTTGATCGAACCCCAGTCGAAGCTCACGGTGCCGCCGAGATTCGGGTCGCTGACGTTCTCCACGCCCTGCTCCTCGAGCCAGTTGGCAAGCTCGACCATGGCGACGCACTGTGGCTTGGTGCGCTTCGCGATCGGGACAGCGTCGGCGACGTGGTCGGCGTGCCCGTGGGTGAGCGTGAGGTGGGTCGCGTCGATGTCTTCTGCCGTAGCATCGGCGAGCGGGTTGTTCGGCGCGAGGAAGGGGTTGACGATCAGCGTGGCGTCGTCCTCGATCAGCTCGAAGCAGGAATGGCCGTGGTATCGAATGTCCATTTTTTAGCTATCTCCTTGTTGGGGTTTCGCCGCCTTGTATCCGCCGGAAGCGTGGATGACGTCAGGACCCGATTTATGTTTCCTTCGAAAGTTCTGTCTTCAATGCCCAGCCGACGGCAACACCAACCATCATGCCGAGGTGGGTCTCCTCCGAAAGCAGGGCCCGGATGGCTTCCAGCCGGGCGTCCTGATCGGGCATGGTGGCCGCTTTCAGCGTCTCCGACTCGTGCGACTGGCCGAACCAGCCACCCTCGCCGAGAGCCGTGACCAGCACGGCCTGGAGATCGGGGGCCACCGACGCGACCACGCGTTCGGCGTCGCGGAAGGCCTCCGGGTCCGAGAGCTTCTCGACGGCGGCCTTGAGCTGATCCTCGGAGTAGGTCTCGCTCATCGCCGGACCAGCGTTGCGGTCAGCCCGGCGAGCGCGCCGATGGCGCCGCCGGCCAGTCCGCTCCAGACGTTGGCCGATTCCACCACGACCGGCAGCAGGAGTATCACCGCGACGCAGACCAGGACCCCGATCACGTCCGGACCCTCCTCCCCGAGGGCCTTGCTCTCGTTCCGCACGGTCACGAACCAGGCGGCGGTCGCCCCGAGGGCGACACCGTTGCCACCGGCGATGTATTCAAGCGCACCGCGCTGCTCCTCGACCCCGTATGCCGCCAACATGCCGAGGGAGCCGCAGGCGACGAGGAGGATCAGGGCCGCGACCGATCCGAGCCGCCGCTCGATGCCGGGCACGAACATGACCATCGCGAGCGACACCGCGAAGAGGTAGCCGACGCTGGTGTAGGCGAAAGGCGCTGTCAGGAACCGCCACCATTCGGAATCGAAAGGGACGAGCAGCGCGCCGTAGTCGATCAGATCCCCGCCGGACGCGATCCTGACCAGCATCGCGACCGCCGGCACGAGGATCACGGTGAGGGTCGCCCAGGGGCGCGTCCGCGCGCTGACCGTCCGTTCGGCCTGGCGCTCGCGGCGCTTCTCGCGGCGGCTCTTCTTGGCTTCGAGCCCGTCGCCGGTGCGCTCGAGCTTCGGCGCCCGCTTGCGGACGCGCGCCCCGCAATAGGGGCACTCGGTCACGTACGGGCTGACCTCCGCCCCGCATGACTTGCAGACGACTCTGAGTTCGGTCTCGCTCATCGTTCTAATGGCGAGGATATCCGGACTGGCTCGCCGCCCCGCACCGGACCCCTGATCCACGCTGAGCATTGGCATACTTGCCGGTACATACCGTCTCCGAGGAGGACCACGAAGTAATGGAAGCAAACAGCCTGACCGAACAGAAGTCCCTTCTAGCGACGCTGCCGCCCGGCAAGAAGGCCCGCCTGCACCGCCTCCTCTTCGAGTTCGGTCCCGGGAACGGCACGCTCATGCTGCTGCCGATCGACCAGGGCATCGAGCACGGGCCGCGCGACTTCTTTCCGAACCCCGCTTCCAAGGACCCCGACTACCAGTTCCGGCTCGCCGCCGAAGCCGGTTATTCGGCTCTCGCCTGCCAGATCGGCATGGCCGAGAAGTACTACCCCGACTACGCCGGCTCCGTCCCGCTGATCCTCAAGGTCAACGGCAAGACCGACATCCCGTCGTCCGCCAAGTCCTTCTCCTCCTGCAACTCGGCGGTTGAAGACGGTGTGCGACTGGGTGCCGACGCGATCGGCTACACGCTCTACGTCGGCTCGCCGCGCCAGGACGAGGACCTCGCCCAGCTCCGCCAGGTGCGCCAGGACTGCGACCGATTCGGCATGCCGCTGGTCGTCTGGTCCTACCCCCGCGGTAAAGCGGTCGACAGCAAGGGCGGCCCCAACTCCTTCTACGCGATCGACTACGCCGCGCGCCTGGCGATGGAGATGGGCGCCGACATCGTCAAGCTGAACATGCCGAAGGTCGGCCTTGACACCGACAAGGACGCGCAGCCCCCGTACAACGAGCTCGAGGTGACCCAGGACGAAGCGATCCGCCAGTGCGTCGAATCAGCCGGCCGTTCCCTGGTCGTGCTCTCGGGCGGTTCAAAAACCGACGACGAGACCGTGCTCGGCCACACCAAGTCGGTCATGGACGCCGGAGGCTCGGGCGTCATCTTCGGCCGGAACGTCTGGCAGCGCGAATGGTCCGAGGCCCTCGAGATCATCGCCCAGATCAAGGAATCACTGCTCGCGAACGTCAAGCGCACCCCCTAGGCATGGGCCCAAGTGTGACTTGGATCACACTTCCCGGGTTCCCCTTTCGGACAGTGGTCCCCTGAAATCCCTTGACGATCGGGAATTGTGAGGGTCGGTGAGCGGACTGGGTGCAGCCGTGAACCTTTGTTTACGAAACGAAAGTTGCTTCCGGCCGTAGCCTTGCTACCGTGGTGGACGGTCCGTTTGGGAAAACGGGCCAATCGATCATGAAAATGCGACAGAGCCTAAATCAGTTTGAAACCGCCTTCGAGCAACAGAAGGCGCTGGAGCAGCGGCGGCGGCAGCAGCTGCGCCACCGCGCGGCCAACCGCTCGCGCCAGCGGCGTGTCTCCAGGAGCCAGCAGCAGGGCAAGGTGCGTTTCAGCGTGCTGGCCGTGTGCCTCACCATGACCGTGGTCGTGGTGACCGTAGCCATGTTCGAGGCACTGACCTTCTTCATGTCCTAGACCCTCCCTGCAGTGGGCCTGAATTCACGCGGGCCCGAAGGGCCCGTTTTTCATGCTCAGGGTTCGCTCACCGCTTCGACTTCGATGATCTCGCCCGGCTCACCTTCGGCCTGGCCGAGACGGTCAGCGATGACCTCCTTGCGAAACACTTCGACTTCGCGGGGGGCGGTGATCCCGAGACGGACCTTGTCGCCGGACACTCCCAGCACCATGATCTCGACGTTGTCGCCGATGACGATGCTCTGTTCTCTTTTGCGGGTTAGTACCAGCATCAACTCTCCGTTCAAAACGACTTGACAAATGTTCTATGCCCAACAATAGGTACTCACGCACCCGATCAACTTCCGTGACCTACTGGCTGAACCCGAAGAGCACCTAAAAACCCTGCACCGCCCGGGGCAAGCGACACCGGAGCGGGCGGTTTCAATACACTCGCAATCGTTCATGGCCCGCCGATCACTACGTCCACAGCTCAATCAGATTCGCGCCTGGGTTCGCCAGGGGCGGACCGACGCCTGGATCGCCCACCAGCTCGAGGTCAGCGCTTCCGAGCTGCGTGAGTTCCGCCGCCAGCACGATCTGGCGCCGGACAGCGAAGGCGAGGGCACCGGCGAGATCGACTTGCGCGACGAGATCGAAGCAGAGATCGAAGCGGCCGCGGCCGAAGAAGAAGCCCTGGCCAAAGAGCGCGAAGAAGCCGAAGCGGCCGAAGCGGCCGCGCGCGGTCCGGAAGAGGACGAACCCGACTCGCAGGAAAGCGACGACGGCGACACCGAATCAGACGGCGGAGAAGCCGAAGGACGCCCCCGGCGCCGCCGCCGGCGTGGTCGCCGTGGACGCCGCAGCAGCAACGAACTCGAAGGAACCTTCGACCACGGTGAAGAGGGGTACGGCCTGTGGCTCGATCCCGCGATCCAGGATGTGCCCGCCTACAGCGAGAACTGGGCCGGCAAGCGCGAAGTCACGGTCACGGTCGAAGAAGACCAGATCATCATCCGCCGCGCCTAGGATTTACACCTGGGGCCTTGGCGTTCTCAGTCGATTTCGATACGGCGGCCGCCGGCGAAATCGCTCGCGGCCTGCAGATGCAGCCAGAAGGCGGCGTCGACCAGATCCTGCAGGTCCGACATTCCCGGATCCACTCCGCCGAGCTGCGATGCCCAGTCGGTCCCCGCCCCGTACAGGTCGGCCAGGTCCGCGGCGCTGAAGGTCGCTCCGAGGCGCCGTCTCAATTCCTCGCGAACAGGCACCGTGACCTGGTCACCCCGGAGCATGCCACCGCGCTCGAGCTGCCGCAGGCGCTCGATACCGGCTTCCCATTGGAAGAGCGCGTTTTCGAGGGGATAGGTCATCGGTCGGGCCGCCACTCATGTCAGACTCGAGGAATGCGGAGGGATGATGCTATCGCGGCGCCCGCGGCGTTCGCGATCACTTCGGTCGCTGCCTGCTCCTCGGTGAACGCGGTCGCTTCCTGGTCGGTCGAGCGCGAACACGTCCGCGGGCAGACGCCCTACTGCAAGCCACTGTCCTTCAGCCCCGGGATGAACTCGTCGTCCGGGCCGATGTTGTCGCACGTGGCGGGATCGAGCTCGCCTTCGACCCGCCAGACGGCGACCTGCCCCCGACCGCCGGTCCGGGTCAGCGCCGGATCGTTCTCGACCCAGTGCTTTTCGGGTGAGCGGACAGGCCGCTCGTAGTCGTTGAAGTTCAGGTAGGGGGAAGTGATCAGGTAGTCGACTTCCGCCTCGTTCACCGCATCGATGAACTCGCGGCATTCCGGGATCGCCTCGAAGCCGCCGGCCCCGACGTCCCGGCCGATGTAGGTGACCTCGTTCGACAGGTCCTCGCCGAAGAAGCCGTACTGCTTGAACCCGGCGGTCGTTCCCCCGAGACCGATGTGGGAATCGCTCAGGCCGTTCGCCCAGCGGTACGGTCCGGCGAGTCCCGATTCCGGCTCGAAGTCCCGGTAGCGCTGGTCGAAGTAGTGGCTCGCGAGGGGCCAGGCCACGGCCACGGACACCAAGGCGACCAGTGCCGCCGCCACGAGTGCCGGGGATCGCCCTTTGAGGTCCGCCCCCAGGCGGTCGCGGAAGATCCAGGCGAGGCCCGGCAGGACGACCACGAGCAATGCGAAGGCGACGCCGAAGTACCGCCCGGAGATCTCGTAGATCGCGTCTTCCCGGCTGGTGGCCGCGAAAAGGAGCAGGAGCACGGCGGTCAGCGCGTACCTCGGCTTCCTCTTGTCGAACCAGGGCAGCAGTGGCACGAGCACCGTGGCCATGATCAGCGCCGGGATCAGGAAGCGCAGGTTGATCGCGAACGCGGTCGGCTCGCCCTCCGGGCCGGCGGCGCCGAGCGGAGTCACGAGATAGGCGAGGATCGCCAGCAGCGCCGCCATGGCGTGCCCCTTGGTCAGGCGGCCGGGCCCCTTGAAGACCAGGGCCACCAGTCCCAGGATCGCCACCGCGAGGAGCAGGGGCCAGAGAATGCCGAAGCCATGCTCGAGGCCGGGGAAGAAGTAGTCGCGCCAGACGTCGAAGTCGGTGATGTAGTGGAGCACGTTGAAGTCCGGGCGACCGACCTGCAGCCGTTCCGGTCCCGGCAGGTTCAGCGGGCCGATCGACTCGATCTGGGGCAAGGGATTGCCGGACGCGACCAGGCTGCGCAGATACCAGAAGCCGCCGCCGGCGAGAGCCGATCCGATCCAGACCCCGGTGGCCTTCCAGCGCTCGCCCTTGACGGTGGCGTAGATCACGGCGAAGGTGATCATCGCGACCGGTGCGAGAGCCGTCACCTTGGTGCCCGCGGCGAGGCCGGCGCCCAGGCCGGAGATCGCCATCACCCAGTCCGGGCTGATCCGGCCCCGGCCGTCTTCCGGCGTCGCACCCCGGTTAATCATCAGGGCGACCACGGCGAGGATCAGCGCGATCGCGACGATGTCGTTCTTGCCCGTTCCCGGCTCACGCGCGACCAGGGTGTGGGTCGCCAGGAGGATGGCGGCCGCGATCATCGTCAGGTGAGGACGACCGTAGGGCCGGCCGACGCACCATCCGGCCAGCAGGGCAACTCCCAGCCACCCCATGTTGATGAAGGTCGTGAGGAAATCGTGCCCGGTCAGGGCCATCCCCGCGGCGTGGACGATCTCCGAGTTCTGCGGATAGAACCAGTTGAGGAAAACCGTCTCGGTGTGGTGGAACTCGAGCACCGAGCCGGTCTGGAACATCGAAGCCGAGAACGGCAGGTGGTACCAGACGGAATCGAAGTTGGTGACGCCGTGGTCGAGGCTGTAGGAGGTGAACGCGCCCCACTGGGCCACCACGACGGCCGCCACGACCAGGGCGAGTACCGCCCCGGCCGTGGAGATGCGCGGCAACGGGGGCCGCGTCTCCGGGGGCGCTTCCACCGGATGGAAGCGGAACCATGCCACCAGCGCCAGGAGGACACCCGCCGCCACCAGCGCCCAGCCCTGGATCAGGCCGAAGAGCCCCAGAAACTCCGAGACGGTCACGAGCAGCGCGATGCCGACGACGACCTCGGCGAGACGGGCCGGTGCCCCCTCGTAGCCGGGCATCAGCCGGGCGCGGATCCGGGAAGCCGTGTAGCCGAAACAGAGGACCACCACCGCGGTGACCAGGAGGCCGAAGTAGAAAGAAGCGGGACTCATCGACACCGCCGCCGCGGAGCCGGCCTCAGGGCTTGATGCCGTTGACCACGTAGGCCTGCTCGCCAGGGACGATCAGCCCCTGCCGGCGCGCCTCCCGCCGCAGGACCGATTCGCCCTTGACGTGCTTGACACGGCGTTCCAGCAGGTCGTTCTCGGCCTGAACCCGGTGGAGTTCCGCCTTGGTCGCTCCGGCCTGGCGATACGTCCTGGCGAGGTCGTACAGCGGACTGAAGTAGGAGAAGACGAGAATGAAGAAGAGTGCGACGAAGGCGACCCGGCCGAGCCGGTCCCACTGGATCCGGCCCGAATCGACGCCCGGGTTCCGCCGGGCGGCGGGGCGGCGGCGGGGCGGCCGTGACGTCCTGCCGTTTGCCTGAGCGGGTACTGACACGTCCAGCCTTTCCCGGCCGGACGGTCAAATCCTTCAATCCCGGTTCTTCAGGACGACCGTTCCGTCGAAACGGGCGGAATCTCCCAGTTCTTCTTCGATCCGCAGCAAGCGGTTGTACTTGGCGACCCGGTCCGAGCGCGAAGGCGCGCCCGTCTTGATCTGGCCCGCCCCCGTGGCGACCGCCAGGTCGGCGATGGTGGTGTCCTCGGTCTCGCCCGAACGATGGGAGATGATCGCGGTGTACCCGGCGTCGGAGGCCATGCGGATCGCCTCCAGGGTCTCGGTCAGGGTGCCGATCTGGTTGACCTTGATCAGGATCGAATTCGCCGTCGAGGATTCGATGCCACGCTTCAGCCGGACCGGGTTGGTCACGAACAGGTCGTCGCCGACCAGCTGGACCCTGTCCCCCAGCTTCCCGGTCAGCTGCTTCCATCCGTCCCAGTCCTCTTCGTCCATCCCGTCCTCGATCGAGACGATCGGGAAGCGGTCGGCGGCGCTCACCCAGTATTCGGCCATCTCTTCGCTGGAAAGCGACCGATCCTCGTGCTCGAGCCGGTAGACGCCGCTTTCGTAGATCTCGCTGGTCGCCGGGTCGAGGGCGATGAAGACGTCCTTGCCGGGGGTGTATCCCGCCGCCTCGATGCCTTCCATCAGCATCTCGAGCGCGGCTTCGTTGGACGAAAGGTCCGGGGCGAAACCCCCTTCGTCACCGACCGCCGTGGCCAGCCCGTGACCGGAAAGGATCTTCTTCAGCGAGTGGAATACCTCGGTGCCGATGCGCAGGCAATCCGAGAAGGTCTCTGCGCCGGCCGGCATCACCATGAACTCCTGGAAGTCGACCGAATTGTCGGCGTGCGAGCCGCCGTTCAGCACGTTCATCATCGGCAGCGGCAGCAGGCCGGGGTCGTCTTCCCCGTACAGGTTGGCGAGGTAGGCGTAGAGCGGGCGGTCTTCGAGCAGCGCGCCTGCCCTGGCGGCGGCGAGGGAGACACCGAGTATGGCGTTGGCGCCGAGCCGGCCCTTGTTGTCGGTGCCGTCGAGGCCGATCATCAGGCGGTCGAGACCGTCCTGGTCGGTGACGTCGAAGCCGATAAGCGCCTCGCCCAGCTCGCCGTTGACGTTGCCGACCGCCCGGCCCACGCCCTTGCCCGACCAGAGGTCGCCGCCGTCACGCAGCTCGACCGCCTCGAACTCGCCGGTCGAGGCGCCGGACGGGACGGCCGCGCGGCCGATCTGGCCCTCGGTGAGCCTGACCTCGGCTTCGATCGTGGGATTACCCCGTGAATCGAGGATCTGGCGTGCGTGAACGGCTTCGATGGTGCTCATGTGAAGAGCAGTTTATTGACGGTCGTTCAGAACCGACGCGCGCCTTTCGGCCTCGGCCCGGAGGGCGAGTTCCGGATCGATGCCGCGGCTCCGCGCGGTCTCGACCGCGTCCCACAAAAGACGTCCGACTTCCCCCTCGTCGGCTTCCCGGCCGGGGTTACCGGCCCCGGCGTTGGCCGGTTTCCCGGCCGGATCGAGTTTCCACTGGACCTTGCCGGCGTAGATCAGAGCCGGGATGCCGGGCTTCTTCCAGTCCTTCTCGGCGTTCCGGCCTTCGACTCCCGACTTGATCTCGTCCCACTGGCGACGGACGTCGTCCGCGGTCTCGATTTCCCGTTCCCCGGCTTCCTCGGGGGGATAGACGTGCGGATGGCGCCGGATCAGCTTCTCGGTGAGCTGGCCGGTGACCGCGGCGAGATCGCCCTCACCCCTCTCCTCGAGGAGGAGCGAGAGGAAGACGACCTGGAAGAGAACGTCGCCCAGCTCGTCGCGCATCCCCTCCACGTCGTCGCTCCGGGCGGCCTCGGCCAGCTCGTACGCCTCCTCGACCGTATGCGGCACGATCGAGCGTGCATCCTGCTCCCGGTCCCACGGGCATTCGGCCCGCAGCCGGCGAGTCACCTCATCCAGCCGCTCCAGCGCCTGCGCGAGGGAGGCCGGCTCGGGCATCCGGGTTACTGGCCGCCGGCTGCGGCGGCTGCGGCGGCCTGCGCCTGTGCGGCGGTGGCGGCATCGTCAGCGGTGCCGGGCGGTACCGGGCCCTGCGGCTTGCCGGTGGTTGCGGCGGCTCCGCTGGCAGCGGCGGCGACCGCGGCCGGATCGGTGGATCCACCCGGGGTCTGCGGGACGTTCAGCTTGACCGGGGCCGGGCAGGAGAGCGGCTTCTCCGGATCGCCGGCGTCGTCGGCGTAACAAGCCGGATCGGCGCCTTCGATCGCTCCGTCGCTCTCGAAGTTGTGGCAGCGGTTGATCAGGTAGTCCTCCGCGCAGAAGGTGCGTGAGGTCCACTTGTCGTTGTACTCGGCGACGAAGTCGCTCATCGCCGTCTGCTGCGCGGTCGGCAGCAGCTGCTGTTCGATCTGGTTCTTCACCTCGTCGAAGTCCTTCTGGTCTTCGGGGGTCACCTCCGTCACCTTGAAGAAGTAGACCTCCTTCGGCGAATTCTCGATCGGACCGACGACGGTGTCCGTCTCCGCACTCATGATCTCCGAGCCGGCGGGGTCCGGGAAGGCTCCTTCGGTGGCGATGGTCTCGCCGTCCTGAGCCGCGCTGCCGTGGGCCGAGTACTCCTTGACCAGCTTGGTGAAGTTCTCGTCGGAATCGTCCTTTTCAAGGGCCGCTTCTACCGCGTCGGTGTCCTTCTTGTTGTCGGTGACGATCAGCTTGATGTCCCGGGTCTCGGGCGTGGCGAAGGATTCCTTCTGCTGTTCGTAGTAGTCCTCGAGCTCGTCCTCGGGGACCGAAGTGACGTTCTTGGTGACCGATTCCTCGATCTTCCGGCTGAGGACCTGGAGCTTCACCCGGGAAAGCACTTCTTCCTCGGTGAATCCGCTGTCCTTCAGGAACTTCTGGAAGGCCGCTTCATCGGGGAACTGGTCCTTGCGGATCGTCGCGAACTCGTTGTCGATCTCGCGGTCGGTGGCGGATTTCCCGAGCTCGTCGGCTTCGCCGGTCAGCCACGCCTGGTCGAGCAGGTCGTTCAGCGCCGCTTCCTTGACCTGTTCGTACTGGTCGTCACCCGGCTTGGGGGCCTCCTGAAGGCCGCCGCGCTTCCAGGTCTGGGCGAAGGTCCGGTCGTAGTCCTCCTGGCTGATGTCACCGATGCCGTCGGGAACGTCCTCGACCAGGGCCACGTCTCCTGAGGGAACACCCGGCTGCGTGACGCCGCCGTTGGCGATCGCGATTCCGGCAAAGACGACCACAAAGATCGCTCCGAAAAGTACCAGCCCGAATTTCCGTGCTCCGCTCATGCAGTAAACCCTCCTGAGGGTAAGTCTTGTAAGGCCTCCACTACGAATCCGAGAGCATATCTACCCGGACGTTTCTACACGCCTCGGCCAAAGTGGAAATGACCTCCAGCCGCACCTCGGGGTCGTTGTCGACCCGGATCGACACTTCCTCCGCCTTCCAGTCGTAGAGCGCCCCTTCGACCGACTGGCGGAGCGTCTCGGCCGATGCGGAGTCGACTTCGAGCCCGCTCACGGTCAGTTTGCCGCCCCGGAACCGGACCGCCTCCGCGCCCGCCTCCCCGAGGTTGATCCGGGCGGTCTGCAGGGTGAGCAGGTTGTCGACCTCGGGAGGCGTCGGGCCGAAGCGGTCGGCCAGCTCGTCGCGGATCTGGCGCAGTTCGCCGGCCCGGCGGGCTCCGGCGATCCGGCGGTGCAGGTCGATCTTGGCGGCCTCGAACGGGATGTAGGAGACCGGCAGGTAGGCGTTGACGCCGATGTCCAGCCGCACCGGCTGGGCCGCCTCTTCGGCCTCCCCGCGGTCCGACATGTCGGCGACGGCCTCGTCGATCAGCTGGCAGTAGAGCTCGAATCCGACCGCGGCGACGTGGCCCGACTGCTCGTCCCCGAGCAGATTGCCGGCGCCGCGGATGTCGAGGTCCCGCATCGCGATCTTGAAGCCGGAGCCGAGCTCGGTGTGGTCGGCCAACGTGGCGAGCCGGGTCGAGGCCTCGGACGTCAGCGATTCCTCCGACGGGTAGAGCAGGTAGGCGAAGGCGCGCTCACGCGACCGCCCCACCCGGCCGCGGATCTGGTACGCCTGGGCCAGCCCGAGGTGGTCCGCCCGCTCGACGATCAGGGTGTTGGCCGCCGGGATGTCGATTCCGGACTCGATTATCGTGGTCGCGACCAGGCAGTCGGCCTCGCCGCGCATGAAGGTGAGCATCGCCTGCTCGAGCTCTGCTTCTTCCATCTGGCCGTGGGCCACACCGACCCGAAGGCCCGGGACCAGTGCCCGCAGGCGCTCGGCGGCTTCATCGAGGGACTCGACCCGGTTGTGGAGGAAGAAGATCTGGCCGTCGCGGGCGACCTCTCGCTTGATCGCCCTTTCCACCAGCGCTTCGTCCCACGGCCCGACGTAGGTGCGCACGGGCCGGCGGCCCTCGGGCGGCGTCTCGATCACCGAGATGTCGCGCAGGCCCGCCATCGACATCTGGAGGGTCCGCGGGATCGGGGTCGCCGACATCGAAAGCACGTCGACCTTCAGCTTCAGCTGGCGCAGCAGTTCCTTCTGCTTGACGCCGAACCGCTGCTCTTCGTCGACCACGATGAGCCCGAGGTCACTGGCCCGAACGTCCCGGGACAGCAGGCGGTGGGTGCCGATCAGGATGTCGACCCCGCCTTCGCCCCAGGATTTGATGACCGCCTTGATCTCGGCCGGCTTGCGCAGGCGGCTGACCCCGTCGACCGTGAACGGCAGGTCCGCCAGGCGCTCGCGAAAGGTGCCGAGGTGCTGCTGGGCGAGGATCGTCGTCGGCGCGAGGATCATCACCTGCTTGCCGTCGGAAGCCGCCTTGACTGCCGCCCGGATCGCTACCTCGGTCTTGCCGTAACCGACGTCGCCGCAGACCAGACGGTCCATCGGGCGGTCCGCCTCCATGTCGGACTTGACCGCCTCGATCGCTTCGACCTGGTCGGCCGTCTCCCGGTAGGGGAAGGCCGCCTCGAGCTGCATCTGCCACTCGGAATCGGCACCGAAGGCGTGCCCGGTCCGGGTGCGGCGCTCGGCGTAGAGGTTGACCAGGTCGCCGGCGATCTCGGCGGCGGCACGCTGGGCCCGCGCCTTCATGTTCAGCCATTTCTTGCCGCCGAGGGCCGACAGTGTGGGGGTGCCGGCCGAGCCCGCGTAACGCGAGAGCTTGGCGAACTGGTCCGTCGGGACGTAGACCCGGTCCTCGCCCTTGTATTCGAGATACAGGTAATCGCGGGTGATGCCGCCGACCTCGCGGGTCTCGAACCCGGCGAACCGGGCGACGCCGTGATCCTCGTGGACGACGTAGTCACCGACCCGGAGATCGGAGAAGGCCAGGCGGCCGCGAACCCCTTCCGGCGCGCGCTCCTCCGCCCGGCGCCTGCGGTGGAGCAGCCTCCGGAACGGCACCACCGCGATCTTCATCTCCGGTGAGACGAAGCCTTCGCTGATCCGCGCTTCGGCCAAAGACACCCCGGGACCGGCCGGCAGCCGGCCGTCGCCGACGATCTTCGCCTCGACCCGGTCCATTCCGTAACGCGTCCGCTCGGCTTCGCCCAGGGACTCGAAGGCGATCACGGTGCGGTAGCCCGAGTCGACCAGCTTCTCGATCTCGGCTTCGGCCTCCTTGAGGTTGCGGGCTGGCGTCTCGGCCAGCATCGCGCGGAACGGCCGTTCTCCGGCATCGTCGGCAGCTCCGTCGACCGGTCGCGAGAAGACGAGTGAAGCGCGCTCCGCCAGCGGTCCGGCGACGTCTTCGTAGAGGTGTTTCGCGTCCGCCGCATGCATCGCGGTGGTGACGTCCTCCCAGTGGTCCCTCAGGGCGGGCTCGATCTCCTCCCCGGCGGCCAGGATCACCGCCGCGGATTCCGGGATCAGGTCGAGCGGTGCCCGGAAGTGCTCGATCGGCAGGACCTCGGCCAGATCGGGCTGGGTGCCGTCCTCGAGCGCCCCGCTGATCTCCAGCTCAGCCAGCTCCCGGTGCTCGACGTCGAGTTCGGCCGCGGGAGCCAGTTCGATCCTGGTCGCGTCGCCCAGGGAACGCTGGGTGAAGGTGGAGAACCATCGCATCGAGTCGATCTCGTCGCCGAAGAACTCGACCCGGGCCGCGCGGTCCTCGGTCGCGGCGAAGACGTCGAGTATGCCCCCGCGAATCGCGAACTGGCCGCGCTCGGTGACCTGGTCGACCCGTTCGTAACCGGCTGCGTCGAGGTCGCGGGCGATCGTCTCCGGTTCGTGTTCCTCGCCGGTCTCGATCGAGAATCCAGCCGGCCGGAGGGAGGCGTCAGGGATCGCTTCGGCCAGGGCGATCGCGCTGGCCACCACGACCGCCGGGGTCGGTTCATCCCTCTGGTAGGAGTCGAGCGCGTCGATCCGCAGGCCGATCAAGTGAGGCGGCGGGGTCACCTGCGAGGCGTACCCGGTGCCACGGGAGGGGTACGAGCGCACCTTGCGGTCCCCGAGGTACGCGCGCAGTGAGACCGCCAGGTCGCGGGCCGATCGGTCGTCCGGGGTGACGATCAGCGCCGGGCTCGCCTCGAGAGCCCGGTCGTCCTCGAGCAGACCGGCGAGCAGGGCCGGACGAAGGGCCGCGGAAACTCCGGCTACCACGCATTCACCACCGTTCGCGGCCGAACGAACCCGCCCCGCCAGGCGTTCCACCCGGGGGTCATCGAGGACGAGGTCAATTATCGGCCGAAGTGACAGTCGACCTTCTACGTTATTCGACTTTGGTCTTCCGCAAGTTGAGGGACGGGTCCCCGTGCCAAGCTCTATTCCGGGGGCTGAAGCCCGCCGCCGCCGCGCTGGGCTTCGACCTGGCCGCGGCCTTCGTCGGCCGAGCGTCCTTCGATGTCGTCCCACCTGTGGAGCATGGACTTGATCCTGGCCACGGACGCCGGGTCATAGCCCGCGATCCGGCCCGCCAGGTCCAGGGCCGCGCTTTCGGTTGCGGCTCCCGGTGCGACCTGGTTGACCAGGCCGAGACGGAAAGCTTCGTCGCACTTGATCACGTTCGAGCTGAGCAGCAGGTACTTGGCGGCGGACAGGCCGCACAGCGTGACCAGGCGGGCCGGGCCGACCGGCACGCCGAGGGCGGCGCCCGGGAAACGCATCTGGAGGTTCGAGCCGCCGATGCGAATGTCGCAGGCGATCGCCACCTCGGCCCCGCCGCCCACGGTGTAGCCGTGGCAGGCGGCGATCGTCGGCTTGGGAAATCCGACGACGCCGTCGTAGAGGTCGGCGAAGAGCTGCATGCGGTCGATCCGGCCCGCTTCGTCGAGGTCCTCCTTGAGGTCCGCGCCGGCAGAAAAGGCCATGTAGTCGGTCGAGGAGAAGACCAGCACCCGGACCGCGTCGTCGTCGCGGGCCGACGCGATGTGCCGGTTCAGTTCATGGAGCATTTCGGCGTTGATCGCGTTCAGGGACTTCGCGCGGTCGAGCTGGATCAGGGCGACCCCGCGGTCGTCGACTTCATAGGTGGTGAGACTCATGCTTCTCCGTCCTCCGGTTCGGCGGCATTCAGTTCTTCGATCAATCTCCCGGTCTCGGTGGCGGCGTCGTGGATCAGCGCCTCGACCTGGTCCTTCGGCTCGGAGAACCGCCCCAGCACGTACCCGGCGACCCGCTCGGGATCGGTCGAGCCGGGACGGTCGACCCCGACCCGGACCCGCCAGAAGTCCGGGCTACCGAATCCGGCCTTCAGGCTCTTCAGGCCGTTGTGGCCGGCGAGGCCGCCGCCCAGCCGGGTGCGGACCTCGCCGAACGGAAGGTCGATCTCGTCGTGGACGACGATCACCTTCCCGAGCGGGACCTTCCTGCTGCCGAGCAAGGGCCCGGCCGACCTGCCGGACTCGTTCATGTAGGTCTGTGGCCTGAGCAACACCACGCGCGGCCCGCCCGGACCGGTCCGGCCTTCCGAGACCAGGCCCCGGTACTTCTCCTTGGACCGTGGCAGGCCCCAGCGGCCGATGAGGTCCTCGACCACCATGAAGCCGGCATTGTGCCGGCTCCGCTCGTATTCACGCCCGGGGTTGCCGAGACCGATGACGAGGAACGGGGCATCCCCACCCACAGCCTTATTCGGCGTCTGAGTCGCCGTCGCCGGAGTCGCCTTCGGCTTCGCCCTCGGCTCCTTCTTCGCCTTCTTCGCCGACCAGTTCCGGATCGACTTCGACTTCTTCCGGCTCCTCCTCGACCCGCGGCGGTGAGAGGGTCACCAGGGTGACTTCAGTGTCCTCGAGGTCGCTGATGACTTCGAGTTCAGACGGTACGACCAGGTCATCGAGGGTCAGCGTGTCGTTGATCTCCATCGCGGAGACGTCGAGCGGGATGCTGTCCGGGATGTCGGTCGGCAGTGCTTCGACGGTGACTTCACGCGTGACGTGCTCGAGGACGCCTCCCTGCTTGTTGCCGGGCGCGTCTTCTTCCCCTTCGAGGACGATCGCGACGTCGGACTGGATCTTGACCTTCAGGTCAACCTTCTGGAGGTCGAGATGCTGGAGTTCACCGCGGACCGGGTGGTGCTGCTGCTCCTTGACGACGACCGGCACGGCGTCGGAGCCCTCGATCTGGAGATCGAACAGCGCGTGGCCACCCAGGATGACCCGGGCGTCGCGGCTTTCCACCTGAAAGCTGATGGCTTCGGTGCCCTTCGAATAGACGACCCCGGGGATCTTTCCGTCACGGCGGAGGCGACGCGTCGTCCGGGAGCCGAATTCGTTGCGGGGCGAGGCGGTGAGTGTTGCGCGTTCTGAAGACATGGGACGGGAAAGCATAGAGAAGCCCGTACGCTTAAGGCATGGCGGATGACTCGAAGATCCCGAAGGGCAGGGTCCGCCGGTCGGCGAAGCTCGGTTCGGTGATCGGTGGGCAGGGTGCCCGCTACGCCGGAACGAAGGCCTCGAACCTCGTTCGCGGCGGCGATTCCGCTCAGGAAAAGCTCGACGAGAGGCACATGGAGACGGCCATGAAGATGGTCGGGGCACTCGGCCAGATGAAGGGCGCCGCGATGAAGATCGGCCAGTTCGCCTCGTTCATCGACACCGAGTTCATTCCCGAGGAGTACCGCGAGACCTACCAGGAGCAACTGGCGAAGCTGAGGACCGACGCGCCGTCGATGCCCTGGGAGGACGTGGTCGAGGTGCTCGAGGAGGAATACGACGGGGCGCCGCTCAACGAGATGTTTGCTTCGATCGAGCGCGAAGCCGTCGCCGCCGCCTCGATCGGGCAGGTCCACCGGGCCGAACTGCTCGACGGCCGGAAGGTCGCGGTGAAGATCCAGTACCCCGGGGTGGCCGAAGCCCTCGAATCGGACCTGCGGAACGCCGGCATGCTGGTCCACCTTGCCCGCGCGCTCGCCCCCGGCCTCGACGCCAGGGAAGTGGTCGAGGAACTGCGCGAACGGGTCCTCGAGGAACTCGACTACGAGTACGAAGCCCAGAACCAGCGCTCGTTCGCCCGCGCCTACCGCGGCCACCCCTTCATCTTCGTCCCCGACGTCATCACCCGGCTGTCGCGGCGCAAGGTTCTGGTTACCGAGTTCGTGGAAGGCATCGGCTTCGATGAAGTCAAGGAGCTGAGCCAGGAGGAGCGGAGCCGTTTTGGGGAAATCATCTTCCGCGGCAGCTTCGGCTCGATCTACCACCTGCAGCACTTCAACGCCGACCCCCACCCCGGCAACTACATCCTCATGGACGATGGCCGCATCGCCTTCATCGACTTCGGCATGACCAAGAAGCTCGACCGCGAACAGATCGAGCTCGAACAGCGCGCGGTGGACGCGGTGGTCCGGGACGATCCGGGAGGTCTGGTTGACGCTCTCCACGAGCTCGGTTTCATCAAGAAGCCGTCGAAGCTCGACGCAGAACACCTGACGAACCACGTCAAGGCGATCGGCGGCTGGTACATGGAGGACAGGGAGATCGAGGTCACGCCTGACCTGGTCATGAGGATGATCGAGGCGACCCACGACCCCCGGTCCGAGTACTACGACCTGATGCGCCGCGAATCGATCCCCGCCGACGAACTGATGGGCAGGCGGATGGAGATCGGCGTGTTCGCCGTGCTCGGCCAGCTCAGGGCGAAGCGCAACTGGTACCGGATCATGCGCGAATGGGTCTACGCCGACGAACCCGCCACCGAACTCGGAAAGCAGGAGTGGGAGTACTTCGAATCACGGGGTGTTGAGCAGGTTCCGGGGATAGCCGAAGGGGAACAGGCATCCAAGTCGCACAGCGAAACTGACATTTCATCAACATGAGCGAAGCGACTTGGATGCCTCATTCAGATCCCCGGGCTTTGAAAAAGCCTGGGATCGTTGCTACAAATCCCGTCTGCTCCCAGGGCGAGCATCTTTTCGATCAGTCCGAGGTCGTCGATCGTCCATACGTTCAGTTTCACGCCGGCTTCCCGGGTCACCTCGACCAGGGCCGGAGTGACCACGCCGTAGAAGGCCCAGATCGCGTCGATCTCGACCCCGAGGTCGCGGATGCCCTTGCGGACCAGCCGCGGCATCCGCCGCCTGACTGACGCCAGACCGACCAGCAAGGCGGGCCGCATCCACATCGGCTTCGACAGCCAGTCCTTCGTCACTCTGGGGACGGTCCAGCCGAGGCTGATCTCCGGGCCGAGCTCCCCGATCGCCTTGACGGTCGAGGCCTCCATGGTCGACACGGCGATGCGGTCGGCGATGCCGTGCCCGCGGACCGCTTGGACGATCTCGTCCTCGCGCCCCGGGAGCTTGATGTCCAGGTTGACGATCACCTTGTCGAGGGGAGGCCGGGTGAACGCTTCGAGCGCGTCGTAGAGGAGCAGTTCCTCCTTGGCCGCGGCGGCGTGCCAGTCGTGCGCGACCACCAGCCTCGAACGCTGGTCGGGCGGTATGTCTGGATGTCCGCTCTCGAGCCACAGAACGTCGAGCTCGATTACGTCGACCCCGACCTCGACCGCCTTCTCGAAAGAAGCGACGGTGTTGCCGGGAACCAGTTTGTCGGCCCCTTTATGACCGATCCGCGTGAAGGAATGTGGGATCCGGGTCGCTTCGCTCATGAGGGAACCCGACTTGGATTCCCAATTAAAAGAGCTGGTTTTCACCAGCAAAGATCTCAGAGACAGAGTCATCGGTGAAGATGCGGCGGATCGAATCGCCGAGCGTTCCTGCCGTGGACAGCACCGTGATGTTGTCCGGGGCTCCCCGGCGGAGCGGGATCGTGTCGGTAACGACGATCTTCTCGAGTCCCGACTTCTCGTACGGGAGCCGCTCGAAGGCGGACCCCGAGAACACACCGTGGGTGGCGCAGGCGATGACGCTCGAAGCGCCTTCGTCGAGCACGGTGCGGGCCGCGGCACAGAGCGTGCCGGCGGTGTCGATCATGTCGTCGGAGATGATCGCGATCTTGTCCTTGACGTCACCGACCACGTAACCGATCTCGGCCACCTGCTGGGCGGGACGCTCCTTCTCCATGATCGCCCACTCGGTCCCGATCTTCCGGGCGAAGTTACGGGCGGCCTTGGCCCGGCCGGCGTCCGGTGACACGACGACCAGGTCTTCGGCGTTGTACTGGTCGGTGAACCACTGGGTCAGCATCGGCATCGCGGTCATGTGGTCGACCGGGATCGTGAAGAAGCCCTGGATCTGGCCGGCGTGGAGGTCCATGGTCAGGACGCGGTCGATGCCCACCGATTCGAGCGCGCGGGCGACGACGCGGGCGGTGATCGGCTCGCGGGGGGCCGACTTCTTGTCCTGGCGCGCGTAGCCGAACCACGGCATCACGGCGATGATGCGGTGGGCCGAGGCGCCCTGGGCGGCGTCGGCCATGATCATCAGTTCCATCAGCGCGTCGTTCGGGGTCATGCCTGTCTCTTCGTTGGAGCAGGTCGACTGCACCAGGAAGACGTCGGCGCCACGGATCGATTCTTCGTAACGCCCGTAGATCTCGCCGTCGGAGAAGGTCTTGAGGGTCACGTCGCCGAGGCTCAGGGAGAGCTTGGTCGCGATCTTGGCGGCGAGGTCCCGGGAACAGCGTCCGCCGAAAACCATCGCCCGCTTCGAATAGTCGTGCGGGATCGTTGTCGAGTCAGCGGCTGTCGGTTCGGTGATGCTCACGAATCTGGTTCCTCTTCTTGGTCACGGGCCTTGCGGCGCTCGGCGTATTCTTCGATCGTCCTCTGGTCTCCGCGGCTGACCGCGAGCGACCTCGGGGGCACATTCTCTCTGATTACGGATCCGGCGCCAGTGTAAGCGTCAGCACCGATCTCCACCGGTGCGACCAGCATCGTGCCAACTCCCACCCGGACCCCGGGGCCGACGACGGTGCGGTGCTTGTCCCGGCCGTCGTAGTTCGCGGTGATCGTCCCGGCGCCGAGATTCGCCCCTTCGCCGACCTCGGCGTCGCCTACGTATGAGAGGTGGGGCACCTTGGCACCCGCCCCGATCACCGAGTTCTTGACCTCGACGAACGTTCCCGCCTTGGAACCGTCCTCCAGCCGCGCGCCCGGACGGAGGTACGCGAAGGGCCCGACCTGGCAGTCCTCCATCACCTCGCAGAGGACCAGGTGCGACCGGAGGACCTGGCTGCGGGCGCCGATCCCCGAGTTCACGACGGTCGAGTGCGGACCGATCACGGCTTCCTCGCCGACCTCGGAGGCTCCGCGGATCGAGCTCCCCGGCTCGATCCTGGCGTCCCTCCCGATCGAGACGTCGGCGTCGATCCAGGTCGAGGCGGGATCGACGATCGTCACGCCGGCCAGCATGTGGCCTTCGAGGATGCGGCGGCGTGCCTCGGCCTCCACCGCCGCCAGGTCGACCCGGTCGTTGACCCCGAGGTTGACCGCGGTGTCATCGCTGACATGTGCCGACACGCGCTCGCCACGCCCGCGCATGATCGCGAGCACGTCGGGCAGGTAGTACTCCCCCTGGGCGTTGTCGTTGCTCACCTGTTCGAGGGCCGACGCGAGCGAGTCACCGGCAAAGACATAGGTGCCCGAGTTGACCTCCTTGACCTCGAGCTCGGCTTCGGTGGCGTCGCCCGCTTCCTTTGCTTCGACGATCCTCTCGACCGCGCCGTCCTCGCCCCGGATCACCCGGCCGTAGGACCCGGGCTCCTCGAGGATCGCGGTCATGACGGTGGCGGAGGCACCGTCATCACGGTGGGTCGAGAGCAGTCCGGAGATGACGGCTTCCGAAACCAGGGGAACGTCGCCGGAGAGCACCAGCACTTCGGACGATTCGCGGACGATCGCGATGGCGGCACGAACGGCCCCGCCGGTGCCGTCGGGCTCCGGCTGGACGACGGTCTCGACACCTTCGGGCAGTGCGTCCCCGAGATCACGGTTCGGCGAGACGATCACCGCGACCCGCCCGACCCCGGCCGAGCGCGCGGCGAGGATCGGCCAGGTGATCATCGCCCGGCCGCAGACCGGGTGCAGGACCTTGGGCAGGCTCGAGCGCATGCGCGTACCCTCGCCCGCGGCCATGATCAATGCGGTGGTGGGACTGCCTGTCAAACGGTGCTCCTTCGGGGTTTCGCCGCCTTGATCCTCGCAAAGCGCGGATCAAGGCGTCAGGACCCGGTCCTCATTGTCGAGAAGACTGGTCAAGCCGTTTCGCGGCCGAGCCGATGCTGAGCAGGACGAAGCCGGCGAAGATGAAATCGATGCCGAGGAGCAGGCCGATCGCCCAGTCCTTGGTGTTCTGAAGGTCGGCGATGATGATCAGGCCGATGATCAGCGACAGGATGCCGTTGACGGCGACCCATCCAGCGCCGGTCTCGCCGCGGCGAATCAGCCCGACGGTGATCTTCATGGCGCCCATGAAGATGAAGTAGATCGCGAGGACCGCGGTCAGGAATCCGACGCTGCCGTCGGTGTTGACGAGCAGGGTGATGCCGGCGATCAGGGCAACCAGGGCCCAGAGGATGCGAACGATCGTCCCGCCGGTGTCGTGAACCATGAACGCCGAACCGAAGATGAAGAGGGACGCGATCACGAGGACCCAGCCGGCGAAAGTGACCACGGCCAGTGACGCGAACAACGGGAAAAGGATGGCCACGGCCCCGAGGATGATCAGCGTGATGCCGACCCCCTTGAACAGTCCACTGCCGGCGGCGGCCTCTGCGTTCAAAGCACTCTCGGTTTCCATGGTTGACACTCTATTAGACGCGTCCGTAAGTTCTGCGTGTAACGGTGTCCGGTCGTTGCGTCCGACGCTCCGGCGATGATTGGTTCGTGTCGAAGATCGGTCGCAACGATCCATGCCCCTGCGGATCGGGCCGCAAGGCGAAGCGCTGTTGCGGCGTTCCGCGCGGCCCCTCCGAGGAGGACCAGGCGCGCGCCTTCCTCGCCCATGGCTCGCGGATGGCGGCTTCGGAGATGCGCGGGCTCTCCGACGGCGAGCTGCTCGACCTCTTCGAGGAGCTGTGGGAGCTGCCGTGCGCCGACCTCTCGCTTCAAGTCGAGTTGCCGAAGGTCCTGTCGCCCATCCTCGGTCGCCTCGGCGAGGCCATCGCTGAGGACGAACCCGACCCCGATCTGCTCGAGGTAGCCGCCTGCTCGATCGACGGGCCGATCGAGCGAGCCCGCCTCGCCCGCGCCGCGCTCGCCCAGGCCGAGGCAGGCAGGATAAACGGGAAGCTGGCCAACGCCGCCCTCTTCGACCTGGGAAGCGGCTCGCGTCACCTCCTGCATGCCGCCCTGCTGGAGGCGCTCGCGATCAGGGTCGGCGCCGCCTCAACCCCGGCCGGTTTGCGACTCGTCGCGTAGGCGTCGGGCGGCGAGGGCGAAGCGTCCTCGACCCTGTCGGTCGATCCGTGCGATCACCCGCTCCAAGTCGGTTCGGGTGAAGGTCCACTCGAAGGGTCGGGCGATCGCGGCGTAGCGGGCCTGAAAGGCGAGTAGTCGATCGGTGCGCTCTTCGAGTGAGCCGAAGTTCCAAACCTCCTTGATCCGGTGCTTGCTTAAGTACCAATGAAGATACACCGTCCAACGGATGATTCGGGCTCCAGCCGGATTCATCTCAACCCCATCCGCGCCGAGACACTATGCATTGCCGGGCCAACGTTAGCTCGGGAGGCTCCCGGAAAAGCGAGCCGGAAGGAAAAGCGAGCCGGAGCAGGGCAGCCGGAGCGTCAACGAGAACGAACTGGTAGACCTCAATCTAGGCCCGATCCGGCCGGATTGAATTCAATTTGACTGAAGGGTTTGTCGCCGGGAGCGTCACCGACATCTGCCCACTTGGATGGGCACAAAGACTTGCCCGTTACTTGGTTGCAGCTCTTACCGCAACGTGCATCCCGCCCTTCTTGCTGAACTGGCGCATGTAGAGGAACGCGGGGCGGCCGTGATATCGAACGACCTGTCCGGGCACGGGGAAAACCGTCTTGCCTTTCCAAAGCCTTCGTCTCTTGCCGTAGGCCCTCCCCGACGATGTAATCGGAGCGGCGAAATAGGACGTTGGGATCAATCCACCGAACTTGGCGGCGCTGAAATCAAGCTCACTCCAGATAGCCCAGACCCGGTCTCCCACGGGGAAGATATCGCACTGGGCATCGCCTGCACCGGTATTTAGCCGTTGTCCTCCGACCTCTGACCAGCGACCATTTTTCGGCTTTCTATAGATGGAGGCTTGATATTCCTGGATCGTGTCGAACTCAACCTGGTTCACCGGAAACAAGGTTGAGCGCCCCGAAAGAACTGGACCACTTGTCATGCTGCCCCCGACCAAGCGCTTCGGGAGCTTGCGTGAGCGCTTCCATCGAGATCTCTTGAGAGTTTCAACCCACCGTCTGGATGGATTGCTCGAAGTGGTGACCCCGATCTTGATCCCACCGTTCGATC
>CAVOIH010000014.1:0-15904 GCA_963695885.1 uncultured Solirubrobacterales bacterium
CGGGCCCGGCAGGAGCTTCCCGGCCGCCTCCCCCACCTTCTGGCCGAGATCGCGGATCAACTCGCGCATCGCCAGCGGGGAGAAGTACATGACCGCAGAGGGCTTGCCGTCGTCGCGCCCCTTGATCCGGTGGATCCGCTCGATCGCCCTTTCGTCCTGGGGGTCGCAGGCCAGGCCGTAGATCCCGTCGGAGGGGAACAGGACGACTCCGCCCTTGCTGATGCAGCTCTCGAGCGCCTGCCGGGCATTGTCCCCGGCATTGATGTCGGTCGCGACGACCTTCACGACCAGATCATCTCAATCCGGGGACTCCGGCGGTGAGGTCCGGCCCTTGCCGACGACCACCCGGCCGATGCCGGCGAGGTCCGGCCAGAGGGTCACGTCGGGGAATCCGGCCTTCTCGACCAGTTCGCTGACGACGTTCCCCATACCGTGGCCGATCTCGAGGCCGATCACCCCACACTCGATCCCGCTGGCCGGCAATTCGCCCAGGACCTCCTCGAAGATTTTGTACCCGGTCTTGCCGCCGAAGACGGCGACCTCGGGCTCCCAGCTCCTGATCTCGGGTGGCAGCCCGGCTCCGTCGGCGACATACGGGAGGTTGGCCAGGATCAGGTCGAAGCTGCCCCCGTCCGGCAGGGAGCCGAGTTCGAACTCGACCCGGTCGTCGAGCCCGAGGTTCACCGCGTTGGCCCGGGCGACGGCGATCGCGTCTGGGGAGATATCGGTGGCGACCAACTCGCATCCTGGGATCTCGTCGGCGACGGCGAGGGCGATGGCTCCGGAACCGGTGCCGACCTCCAGGACCGTCTCCGGTTTCAGCTCGAGCGCGAGCTCGACCAGCATCTCGGACTCGGGCCGCGGGACCAGCACCCGGGGGTCCACGTTCAGGTCGATGTACCGAAATCCCTTGGTGCCGAGGATGTAAGCGACCGGCTCCCAGCGGAGCCGGCGGCGCACCGCGGTCGCGAAAGACCTCGACTGGGCCGGCGTGAGGGCGGTCTCGGGTGCCGCGATCAGGTTCGCGCGATCACGCCCGGTCACACCGGACAGCAGGACCTCGGCGTCGAGCCGCGGCATCTGAACGCCGGCCGCCTCGAAGGACTCGATGGCAGAGATGAGCGCGTCGCCCTGCGGGGCGCCTTCACCGATCGGCGGACCGGCCATCAGACCGCCTGCGCTTCGAGGAGCTGGCGCTTCTCTTCGCCGGCGAGGGCGTCGGTGAATTCGCCCAGCGACCCGTTGAGGACGCCGTCGAGGTCATGCGAGGTGAACTTGATGCGGTGGTCGGTCACCCGGCCCTGCGGAAAGTTGTAGGTGCGGATCTTCTCCGAGCGCTGACCCGTTCCGACCTGGGCCTTCCGCTCCGAGGCGATCTCGGCGTGCTGTTCCGCGAGCTGCCGTTCGTAGATCCTTGCCCGGAGGACTCGCATCGCCTTCTCCCGGTTCTGGAGCTGGGACTTCTCGTCCTGCATCGACACCACGACTCCCGTCGGCCTGTGGGTGATCCGCACCGCGGAATCAGTGGTGTTGACCGACTGACCACCCGGCCCGGATGAGCGATAGACGTCGATCTGAAGGTCTGCCTGGTCGATCTGGACTTCGACCTCTTCGGCTTCCGGCAGCACCGCGACGGTCGCGGTCGAAGTGTGGATGCGCCCCTGGGACTCGGTCTCCGGCACGCGCTGGACCCGGTGGGTCCCACCTTCGTACTTGAAGACCGAATAGGCGCCTTCGCCCTTGACCGCGATCGTGACGTCCTTGAATCCGCCCTGCTCGGCGGCAGACTGCGAGAGCACCTCGTACGAGTAGCCGCGCTCGCCGGCGTACCGCGTGAGCATCTTGAAGAGGTCGCCGGCGAACAGGGCGGCTTCGTCGCCGCCGGTGCCCGCCCGGATCTCGACGATCACGTTCTTGTCGTCGTTCGGATCGGTGTCGACCATCGCCAGCCGGATCGCCTCGTCGAGCTCGGCCATGCGGGCCGGAGCCTCGTTCACGACCTTCTGCAGCTCTTGGTCGTCCCCGGCCTCGTCGATCAGCTCCTTGGCGCCCGCCAGGTCGTCGGCGAGGGTGTTGTATTCGGTGACCAGCTTGTAGGCAGGGGCGATCTGCCGGTATTCGCGACCGACTTCCGCGTAACGTTCGCGGTCGTTGATCACCTCCGGATCGCTCATGTCCCGCTCGAGCTCGGCGAAGCGCTGCTCGATCTGCTCAGCCAGTTTCCGTATCACTAAAAAATAGTGTGACGGTAGAACAAGGATCGGGTCCTGACGTCTTGATCCGCGCTACGCGCAGATACAAGGCGGCGAGACCCTAGGCGACGATCTCGATTGGCTCCAGGTAGGCGTTGTTCTCGGGCTTCTCGATTTCGAGCACCGCGATCAGGGAAGCGATGGCGACTTCGAGCTGGCCCTGGTCCGGATCACGGGTGGTCAGGTTCTGAAGCATCAGCCCGGGCCACATCACGACCCGTACCCAGCGCTTCGCCCGGTTTCGCCCTGCCCACCGGATTACCTCGTACGAGAGGCCCGCGATCAGCGGCACCCCGAGGATCCGCGAGGCCAGCAGCCAGTACCAGGCGGGCAGACCGAGTGGGGCGAAGACGAAGATCGCGAGAACCATGACGATCAGGAGAAAGCTCGTCCCGCAGCGCGGATGGAGTCGCGAGTAGAGCTTCGCCCGCGAGGGCACCAGCTCGTCCTCGGCTTCGTAGCAGGAGATCGTCTTGTGCTCGGCGCCGTGGTACTCGAAGACCCGCCTCAAGTCCCTGACCCGGCTGATCAAGACCATGTACCCGATGAAGATCGCTGTGCGTACCACCCCTTCGACCAGCCAGAAGAGGACGGCGGAATCGAGCTGGTCCCGGAAGAGGCTGGTCAGGCCGACCGGGATCACGAAGAACAGCCCGATCGCCAGGGCTAGCGAAGCGAAAACGGTCATCGACCAGGCGAACCCGCCGATCTCGTCCTTTTCGCTCTCTGCTTCCGGCATCTGGGCGTCGGCCGAGATGCCGAGGGCCTTGAAACCGATCATGAGAGATTCGCCCAAGGCGACGATGCCCCGGATCACCGGCCACCGCAGCAGGCGGTTCCGACGGGCCCAGGCCTCGATCTTCCCGGTCGTCACCTGGATCTCGCCACCGGGCTTCCGCACCGCAACGGCCCAGGTGGTCACTCCGCGCATCATCACGCCTTCGAGCACTGCCTGACCCCCCACCGGGGCATCACGCTTCGCAACGAGTGCCCCGTCAGGCATCGCCTCCGCGTCCGCGGCGCTCCTGCTCAAACCATTCGAGTGGCCGGAGAACTCCCCGGCCGGAGGATCACTCCCGGCCCGCGGCAGCCTTGGCCCGCTTGGCAGCACGGCGCTGGAAGCGTTCGACGCGTCCACCGGTGTCCACGAGCTTCTGCTTACCGGTGTAGAACGGATGGCAGGCGGAGCAGAGTTCCACATGAAGATCCGACTTGGTCGACCGCGTGTAGAACTGGTTGCCACACGAACAATGGACGTTGGCCAAGGCGTATTCGGGATGGATATCTGCCTTCATTCGATGAAGTTTAGAGAACCAGCCAAGCCGGCAGCCTCGACACCCCCGAATCAGCCTCTCTTGCAGGCATTTTCAAAGATCATTTTCCGGCGATTCTCCGGGCAATCTCGCAAGGATTTCCGCTGAAACGCCAGCGATAGTGCCAAATCCGCACGTGAGCTGGCGTTTTCAGCGGTACTGACGAAGCCAGGCGCCCGGAGAATCCCGGAAAATGGGGGAGGTTTTCCGTCCGATGGGTCGAACAGACTTTCCATAACCCCCGTGGTAGGAGAGGATTGTTTCAATGGCTAAAGAGGTATTCGATCAAGCTCGACCGAAAAGTGTGAAGGCCCAGTTGTTCGCTGAAGCTTTCCGCGGTATCGACGAGTGGGTAGTACCGCCCCGGAAGCCCCGCCCGACCCCCGGATCCCGGTTCGACGCGCATGCGCCCAGGTTCCAGGATGTCGAGCTCGACTTCCGCGAAGCTGCCTGATCCCCTAACGGAAAACAGTCACATTGAGGGAGCGGTCCTTGAAGACCGCGGTTCCTGCGCTCGTGCTGTAACGCATCGAGAAGTACTTCGTGCCGGGGGTTGACGGGAACACGATCCACCCCGATCGGACCTTGCCGGTGACACCCGAGGCTTCACCGCTACCCGGGGCGGAGAACCTGGTCTGGAACTCGTTCGAGGCCGACGACAGAATCTGTACCGGACTCGGCAACAGGGACGGTTCGTAGAGATCCACCCTGGCCGTGGCGTTCCCCGTGGCCCTCATCGTGGCCGTGGCCTGAATCGCCACCAACGCACCATCCGGAACCTTCACCGTCGTGTTCGGTCCGCCGAGATCTACCGGAACCTTCGACGTAGTCGTGTTTTCGGCCGTCACGGTCGAATTTCCGTTCAGGTTCAGCTTGTACGACCCGATCACGCCGTCCTTGATCTGCTTGGAGTAGATCGCCGCCGGCTTGATCTTGTGCGTGGCCACCGCTTGGTCGGCCAGCTTCGAACTGTTGACGGCCTTAGGCGCGATGTCATCGCGTTTCACCGAGAACTTGCCCGACAGCGCGGTGGCGGTGCCACCAAGAGCGAGGAATACGGCGAACAAAGCGACCACCATCGACGGAGACGGCCTCCACCATGGTTTCTTTACTGGACTCATGTTGTTCCTCCTGTTTCGTGAACACGTATGTGTCCATTCATAACCCGCTAACGAAACGAAACGATCGCTGTCGCCGCAAGTTTTTATCTACCCGCATTCCCTCAAATCGGGTAGGGACCGGGCTCACCCCGGCCCCTCCCACGCCACCAGGCATGCGGGTCCGCACCTGGCGGCTCACTCGGCGACCCCGAAACGACGGTATGAGTCGGTGAATCCAACCAGACCGTGACCGCGCCAATAGGCATTCGTCATGGCCCGCTGGAGCGGTGGGGAGCCCGCGATTCGCCAGGTTCCCTTGCTGGTGTTGGCCCACTCGTAGGCCTTGCCGTCCGGGATACCGAGCGCCCGCAGGTTGCGCACCTTGGTTGGGATGCGCTTCCACTGCTTCCAACGTGCCTGCCGAAGCCGGCGGCGCAGCCATCCATCCAGGTCCTCGAAGGGACGTAGCGTGTCGGCTATGTGAAAGTAGCCGACCCAGCCACGGATGAAGCCGTTTATGGCTTTTATCCGCCGCCCCATCGAGACGCCCCAGTTTCGGGCGGTGATCTTTCGCAGCTTCTCCTTGGCCCGCTGGCGGGCCTTGGGGTCGATGCGGATCTTGACCATGTCGTCTCGCTTGAAGAACCCAAACGAGAGCAGGAACCGCCTCGTTGCGTGATCGACTGCCGACTTGCGCCGGTTGACCTTGAGCTTGAGACGATCTTTGATGAACTCGCAGACGCTCGCCATGACCCGCTCGGCCGCCCGCTTTGATCTCGTGTAGATCACGAGGTCGTCGGCGTAGCGAACGTAGCGGTGGCCGCGGCGATCCAGCTCTTTGTCGAGGTCGTCCAGGTAGACGTTGGAGAGCAGCGGCGAAAGCGGGGAGCCTTGAGGGGTTCCCTGCCTACTTGGCTGGATCACTTCGTCAACCATGACCCCGGCATCGAGGTATCTACGGATCAGCCGCAGCACTTGCTTGTCATCAACCCGGGCTTGGATCCTGCTCATCAGCCGGTCCCGGTTGACCCGATCAAAGAACCGATCGAGGTCGAGATCGACTGCCCACTCGAACCCCTCGGCGATGTCGCGCCTTGCGCGCTTGATCGCCTGGTGGGCCGAGCGACCGGGGCGAAAGCCGAAGCTCCGCTCCGAGAAGGCCGGATCGAATACGGGTGTGAGCGTCTGCGATATGGCCTGCTGGATCATCCGATCCAGCGCCGTTGGCACCCCCAGCTCCCGCTCCCCACCGTCGGGCTTTTCGATCGTGACCCGGCGGGTTGGATTGGGTCTGTAGGTGCCCGCTTCGAGCGCGGAGCGAACCTCGGGCCAACGGGCAAAAAGCCAGGAGCGAAGCTCGCTGGCAGCTATCCCATCGACGCCGGGGGCGCCCTTGTTTTGCTCGATGCGTTTCAGTGCCCGGGCGAGGTTCTCGCGAGAGAAGGTCTTCTCCCAGAGACTCGCCCCGACGGGGTGAGTTCCGTCCTTCACGGGCGCCGGTGTATGGCTCGGCTCTCGGCGGGGGTCTTGGGGCTTCACCCGTATCTCCCCTTGCGCCGAGGCCCCTTGGCCCGTGGGCCTTGGGGTTGGCTGCCTTGATTGCCACTCACGCGAGCACCGCGATGCGGTTCTCTGCTTTGTGTTTGGCCCTTCGTGGCGCACGATTTCGCCACTACTACAGCCGCTGCTGACTTCTCGGCGGTGAGTCTCTCCCTCTCGGAAGCGGCCGTCCCTTGCCACCCGACGATCAGGCTCACTTCGAGCCAGGACGGGCATCCCGGGACCTCCGTCGAGATCTCCCCGGATAAGGGCACCAGCTTTCCCCGCGCACCCGCCGCATCTACGTCCCAGTCTCTTGATGGCTCGGGCTTCGTCATCTCATGCTGACTCGCCCGGACTGAGCCGCCTCGTATGCGGTTCGTGTTCCTCGGATCGCGGTTTTGCCTCCGGCTTCCTTCCCACCTCGCCTTGCGACGACGCAGTTGCCTTTGACTTGTGGTTTCTGCCATCTGATCCACAGGGGACTTTCACCCCCGAGTTGGTGCCCATGCCGGGCGTACACGAAAAAGGGTGCCGGATTTTCCGGCACCCTTTCTGGCGAGTCAAATGTTCTGTAGAGATTCAGGTCTCGGTGTAAAGCGGACCGTCGCCGCCCTCGGGCAGGGTCAGGCGTCCACCCTTTGCCGTGATCGCGCCGCACTGGACGCAGTTCGAGGCGGTGACGTTGACGTTGACGATCGCGGCGTCGCTCTCTAGCTGGTCTTCCGGAATCTCGTAGACCTGCGCCGGGCACATCGAAACCCAGGTCTGCGCGATCTCCCGCGGCACCTCGGTCTGGATGCGCACGTGGTTCGGTGCGTCGTCGCGGGTCGCGTTGCCGGAGAGGAATACCGACGACAGCTTGTCGAAGGTGTACTCGCCATCGGGCTTCGGGTAGTTGTCGGCGGCCTTGCCGATATCCATCTTGTAGGTCGCGTCGTCGTGGTTCTTCCAGTGACCACCGGGGAAATGACCCTGGGTCAGCGTCATCATCGACGCCATGGCACCGCCGAAGAAGAAGCCCTTGGTGAACGGCTGGCTGGCGTTCCGCGACTTGTAGAGGTCCTTCTCGATCAACGACTTGTGCACCTTCTCGTCGTAGGCCGAAAAATCGACCGAATCCTTTTCGAGGGCGTCGACGATGGCCTCGGCGGCATACATGCCGGCGTGCATCGCGTAGTGGACGCCCTTCAGCTCGGCGACGTTGACCATGCCGGCATT
Source organism: uncultured Solirubrobacterales bacterium (assembly GCA_963695885.1). Taxonomy (GTDB): domain Bacteria; phylum Actinomycetota; class Thermoleophilia; order Solirubrobacterales; family 70-9; genus 67-14. The sequence goes on from CAVOIH010000014.1 coordinate 7,426, forward strand.
GTCGCCCGCGATCGTCATGCCGGGCACGGCGAGGCGCTTGGGCATCGACCAGTAGCCGCCCATCGGGATCGTCTTGGCTCCCCAGCCGACCCGCTTGCCGCCCTTCAGGATCTTCTTGACGAAAGGATGCTGCTTGAACTGCTGGAGCACGTCGTGGACCGAGAAGGTCGCGTCCGTGTAATCGAGGCCGGCGACGAAGCCGATCGAAACCTTGTTGTCCTCCATCGGATAGATGAAGGATCCGCCGAACTCCTTGTACTTCGCCGACTTGCGGAGGGGCCATCCCATGGTGTGAATCACCTGGTCGAGCGGCTCTTCCACTTCCCAGATCTCCTTGACGCCGAGCTCGAAGCGCTGCGGGTCGAGGCCGTTGATGTCGAAGTGGTCGAGGGCGGCGTAGGTCAGGTGGCCGACCACGCCTTCGGCGAGGACGGTCCCCCTGGCGATCAGATCCGAGCCGGGCTCGAAGTTGCCGAGCTCCTGGCCTTCGCGACCGCGGCCGCGGTCGCCCGAACGGACGCCCTTGACGACCTGGTCCTCGACCAGCAGCTTGTCGGCCGCGGTCTCGGTGAGGATGTAGGCGCCCATCTCCTCGGCCTTCTCGGCGAGGAAACGGGAAAGCTTGGCGACGGAGGTCACGTAGTTGCCGTGGTTCCTGAAGTTCGGCGGCATCGGCTTGAGCGGCAATGCCTGCTTCTCGGTCAGGAGGTAGACCGCGTCCTTGGTGACCTCGCGGTACACCGGCCACTCGGAACGCGGCATGTCGGGGAACAGTTCTTCCATGGCCGACGGGCGCATGTTGGCGCCGGACATCGCGTGGGCACCGGCGACCTTGCCCTTTTCAACCACGGCGACCGGCACTTCGCCGAGCTTCTCGGCGAGCTCGGGACGGTCCTCGAGCAGCTGCAGCGTCTTGATCGCGGCCGCAAGGCCGGCGGGTCCCGCACCGACGACCGCCACACCCACCTCGATGCGCTCGTCTTCCGGGTCGGTCGGCCGGGCGATTACGCTTTCGGAGCTGAAGGGGGGCGGAAACTCGGAGGGCGCTACGGGGGGCATTGGGACGGTCCTTTCGGGAAGGCGAACTGTGGGGAAAGCTTAGACAGAGGCCTCGGAGGGCGATGTGGAGATCCACACCGCCCTCCGGGCTTCCGGTCAGTGCCTGCCTCAGCCCTTCCTGGCCTTGATGGCCTCGGTGAGCTTGGGCATGATCTTGTTGAGGTCACCGACGATGCCGAGGTCGGAGAACTCGAAGATCGGCGCGTTCGGATCCTTGTTGATCGCGACGATGTTCTCGGAGTTCTGCATTCCCACCTTGTGCTGGATGGCGCCGGAGACTCCGACGGCCAGGTACAGCTTCGGCGCGACGGTCTTGCCGGTCTGGCCGATCTGTCCGGCGTAGGGCCACCAGCCGGCGTTGACGACGGCGCGCGTCGCGGCGACGGCGGAGTTGTCGAACGCGTCGGCGAGAGCCTGGGCACCCTCGAAGCCTTCGGCCGAACCGAGTCCGCGGCCGCCACCGATGAGGATGTCAGCGGCTTCGATGTCGATGTCGGCGCCACGTTGCTCGCCGCGGGTGATCATCTCGGCCTTGGACGACCATTCGGACAACTCGACGTCGACGTCGATGACTTCGGCGGTCCCGCCGGTCTCGTTGACGTCGAACGCGTTGAGGCGGCCGATGATGATGCCGGGCTCGCTGACGTAACCGACATCGGCGATCTGGGAGTCCTGGAGGATCGGACGCTCGGAGATCAGTTTGCCTCCGTCGACCTTGACCTTCGTGACTTCCATGGTCACACCGGCGCCGAGGCGGGCCGTGAGTCCGGCACCGATCTCGAATCCGAGCAGACCACCGCCGAACAGCGCGTAGCTGAAGCCGTTCTCGCTGATGACCTTGGCCATCACGTTGACGATCGGCTGGGCGAGTCCCTCCGACACGTTCTTCGCGCGGTAGACCTTGGTGACGCCGTAGTTGCCGAGTGCGGCGGCGCCATCGTCGGAAACGTCCCCGACGATTACCGCGGCGGCCTCGGTACCGAGCTCACCGGCCAGCTTGGCGGCCTCGGAAAGGGCGCCGAGCGAGTTCTTGTTGAAGTTGCCCCCGTCGTCATGCAGGGCGTAAACCAGGATGCCGGCCATCAGATCAGCTTCCTTTCGTCGAGCCAGGCAACGATCTTCTCGACCGTTTCGGCGGTGTCTTCATCTTCGATGATCTCGCCGGCCTGCTTCTCGGGCGGCGGGTTCAGGGAGATGACGGTGGTCTGTGAGCCGGCTTCGCCGACCTGTCCGGCTTCGATGCCGATGTCACCGGCGGACTTGGTGTCCAGCGGCTTCTTCTTGGCACCCATGATCGCCTTGAGGCTGGGGTAACGCGGCTCGTTGATCGCGTCGCCGACGGAGATGACGGCGGGCAGCGAGAGAGCGACCGTGTCGTATCCGTACTCGGCCTGGCGCTCGCAGCGCAGCTTGCCGTCCTCGACGTCCATCTTCACGACCTGGGTCAGCGAGGGCATCTTGAGGTGGTCGGCCACGACGGCGCCGATCGTGTAGCACTCGCCGTCGTCGGACTGCTGTCCGAGGAGGACGATGTCCGGGCTCTCGGACTCGAGGACCTTGGCCAGGGCGAGGCCCGTGGCACAGACGTCGGAGCCGAGCAGGACGTCATCGGAGAGATGGACCGAGCGGTCGGCGCCGAGAGCGACGGCCTTCTGCAGGGCGCGCTGGGCGGAACCGGGGCCCATGGTGACGGCAACTACTTCGTCAACCTGGAGTTCGCCGCCTTCCTTGAGCTGCATGGCAGCCTCGATGGCGTGGGTATCGAAGGGATTGAGGTTGTTCTCGCCGCTGCGATCGAGCCGCATGGTGCCGGTGTCGATGCGCTTTTGTACCGCGGCGTCTGGCACCTCTTTCACCAGGACGCAAATCTTCAAGAGAAGTCTCCTTAGGGGTGAGTTGGTGAGACGAAATACGAATGCAGGTGCGCAATCTTACCGACTGCGGCAAAAAGTTGACTGACCAGTCAATCGGGTGGGATTCGCGCCGCCGCCCTGCCGAGGCCCGAGTTGCCGCAGTCGGTCAGGCCGAAGACGTCAATCAAGCTTGCGGTCTTTCGTGACCCCGCTTCGGATGAACTCGACGATGTCGTCGGTCGGTGAGCCCGGCGTGAAGACGCCGGAGACTCCCATCTCCTTCAGGGCCTCGATGTCCTTGGTCGGGATCGTGCCGCCGACGGTGACCAGTACGTCGTCGACCCCCTGCGCTTCGAGAAGCTCGACGATCTTCGGCACGAGGGTCATGTGCGCCCCGGACAGGATCGAGACGCCGATCGCGTCGGCGTCCTCCTGGATCACGGTCTCGGTGATCTGCTCGGGCGTCTGGTGGAGGCCGGTGTAGATGACTTCCATGCCGGAGTCACGAAGCGCGCGGGCGATGATCTTCGCGCCGCGGTCGTGGCCGTCGAGGCCGGGCTTCGCGACCACCACCCTGATCTTCCGTCCGGTTTCCGGCACGGCTGTGGCGCTCAAAAGACCGGCGTCTCGGTGTAGGTGCCGAATACTTCCTGCATCGCCTCGATCATCTCCCCTTCGGTGACCCGGGCCCGCGCCGCGGTGATGATCGGGTACATCAGGTTCTCGTCGCCGGCCGCCGCCTCCTTCAGCCCGGCCAGCGCCGATTCGACCTCGGCGGAGTCACGGTCGGCCTTGGTCCTCCGGAGCCGGTCGACCTGGCGCTGCTCGAGGGCCGGGTCGATGTGGAGCAGCGGCACTTCCTCTTCTTCGTGCTGGAACCGGTTGACGCCGACGATCGTGCGCTCGCCTTCGTCGAGCTCACGCTGGAAGATGAAGGCCGCTTCGCCGATCTCGCGCTGCGGGAAGTTCTGGCGGACCGCTTCGACCATGCCGCCGAACTCGTCGATGCGGCGGAAGTAGTCGTAGGCCTCGGCCTCGAGCTCGTCGGTCATCGCCTCGACGAAGTAGGAGCCGCCGAGCGGGTCGGCGGTGCTGGTCACGCCGGTCTCGTGGCTGATGATCTGCTGGGTCCTTAGCGCCACCCGGACCGCCTCCTCGGTCGGCAGCGCGAGCGCCTCGTCGAAGGAGTTGGTATGGAGCGACTGGGTGCCGCCGAGTACGCCGGCCAGCGCCTCGATCGCGGTACGTACGATGTTGTTGAGCGGCTGCTGGGCGGTCAGGGACACGCCGGCGGTCTGGGTATGGAAGCGGAGGCGCATCGACTCGGGCTTCTTCGCGCCGTAGGTCTCCTTCAGTTCGCGGGCCCAGATGCGGCGGGCGGCGCGATACTTGGCGATCTCCTCGAAGAAGTCGATGTGCGCGTTGAAGAAGAAGGACAGCCGGGGAGCGAAATCGTCGACGTCGATGCCGCGCTCGATCGCCCGTTCGACGTAGGTGAAGCCGTCCTTGAGGGTGAAGGCGAGCTCCTGCGCGGCGGTCGATCCGGCCTCGCGGATGTGGTACCCGGAGATCGAGATCGGATGCCAGCGCGGCATCTCCTTTGTGCAGTACTCGACCATGTCGGTGACCAGGCGCATCGCCGGCTCGACCGGGAAGCACCACTCCTTCTGGGCGATGTACTCCTTGAGGATGTCGGTCTGGATCGTTCCGCTGAGCTTCTCCGGGGAGATGCCCTGGCGTTCCGCGACCAGCACGTAGAAGGCGAGGAGGATCGCGGCCGGCGCGTTGATCGTCATCGAGGTGCTGACCTCGTCGAGCGGAATGCCCTGGAACAGGACCTCCATGTCGTCGAGCGTGTCGACGGCCACCCCCTCACGGCCGACCTCGCCGAGCGAGCGGGCATGGTCGGAGTCGTAACCCATCAGGGTCGGCATGTCGAAAGCGGTGGAAAGGCCGGTCTGCCCGTGCCCGAGCAGGTAATGGAAGCGCTCGTTGGTCTCCTCGACCGTGCCGAAGCCGGCGAACTGGCGCATCGTCCAGTTGCGGCCGCGGTACATCGATTCGTAAGGGCCGCGCGTGAAGGGGTACTGCCCCGGCTCGCCGATCTTGACGGCAGCGTCGCCCTTCAGGTCTCCGGGGCCGTAGCTGGCCTTGACCGGCTTGCCCGACATCGTCCTGAATTCCCGCTCCGCCGATTCGGCAGCCTTGACCGCGGCGTCGGGCGCGGGTGTCGTCGTAGGCTCCATCGACTGGATCCTACCGGTATTTGGAATGCCATCTCCCGAGGCCGCCGATGAGGACCGCCGCCCCGACCGTGCCGCCGACGGCCAGGTTCCGGCCGAGGCGGTCGAACCGCATCACCTGCCAGCCGCCTTCCTTCGCCGCCTCGAGCAGCGGCGCGTCGGGATTGACGGCGACGGCATTGCCGACGGCGCGGAGCATCGGCAGGTCCGAGGCCGAGTCCGAGTAGGCCCAGGACCCGGCCAGGTCGATGCCGTCCTTCCCGGCGATGCGCTCCATCGCCGGCACCTTGCCCGGCCCGTAGACGAACGGGCCGTCGAGGTCGCCGGTGAAGACGCCGTCTTCGCTGATCACGTACCGGGTGCCGATGCCGCCGTCCATGCCGAGTACCGTGGCCAGCGAGGAGACCATGTCGGAACCGGCGGCGCTGACGATGTACGTCTTCCGGCCGGCATCCTGGTGGCGGTAGACCTCGGCGAGCATCTCCGGGTAGACGCGCGGCAGGATGCCGGCGAGCACTTCGGGCCACATCCTCGAAATATCCGACTCGGTCACGTTGGCCAGCGTCTCCTGGGCCACCTGCATCACCTGGGCCGTCTCTTCGTCGGTCGCGCCCTTCAACCGGTACCGCATGTGGTCACGGCCCCACTTGAGGACCTGCATGCGCGAGACCAGCCCGCGGCGGCGGGCGATCCGGGCGAACTCCATGCCGGAAGACCCGGCCATGAGGGTCTTGTCCAGATCAAAAAAAGCAGCTTCAATTGATTCAGTCACGGCCCAAACGCTACCGAGACAGGTCCCAGACAACGTGATCCAAGTCGCACAGCGAAACCATTCTCAACTTCAATTGAGCGAAGTCGACTTGGATCCCTTGTTCAGCGATCCTGATTCAGACCTGAATCAGGATCGCGTCTCCCTGTCCGCCTCCTGAGCAGATCGCGGCACAGCCCAGGCCGCCGCCACGGCGCTTCAGCTCACGGATCAGCGACCCGATCACCCGGGCACCTGAGGCACCGATCGGGTGGCCGAGGGCCACTGCCCCTCCGTTGACGTTGACCTTGTCTTCGTCGAGGCCGAGCATCTTGATCGTGTTCAGCGACACCGAAGCGAAGGCTTCGTTGATCTCCCAGAGGTTGACGTCGGCCGGGGTCTTGCCCAGCTTCCCGAGCGCGGCCTCGGCGGCGAGCGCCGGGGTCTTGGCGAGGCAGGCGTACTCGTCGCCGATCTGTCCGTAGCCGATGATCGTGCCCAGGACTTCCTTGCCGTTGGCTTCAGCCCATTCCTCGGAGGCGAGGACGAGGGCGCCGGCGCCGTCGTTCACGCCCGGAGCGTTGCCGGCGGTGTGGTTGGCGTCTTCGCCACCGATCGCACGCAGCTTGGACAGGCTCTCGGCGCTGACCTCGGGGCGGATCGCTTCGTCTTCCTCGACTACCGTGTCTCCCTTCCGCCCCTTGACGGTCACCGGGACGATCTCCTCGCCGAGGGTGCCGTTGGCGCGGGCTGCCTCGGCCAACTCGTGCGAACGGGCGGCGAAGCGGTCCATCTCGTCACGCGTGATGCCCAGCTCGTTGGCGACGCCGCTCGCCTCGTTGATCATCTGCAGGTGCGTGAACGGGTTGGTCAGACCGTCGTGGGTCATCGAGTCGACCGCGTTGACGTCACCCATCCGGAAACCCGAGCGCGCGCCTGGGAGCAGGTACGGGGCGTTGCTCATCGACTCCATGCCGCCGGCGACGCCGACTTCGATGTCGCCGGCGCGGATGGCCTGGTCGATCAGGCCCGCGGCGCGCATGCCGGAGGCGCAGACTTTGTTCACCGTTTCCGACGGGACTTCCTTCGGGATGCCGCCCTTGATCTGGGCCTGGCGCGAAGGGATCTGGCCCTGCCCGGCCTGGATGACCTGGCCGAACGAGACCTGCTCGACCTGCTCGGGAGCGACTCCGGAACGCTCGAGGGCGCCGCTGATCGCGATCCCGCCGAGTTCGGCTGCGTCGACTGAGGCGAGACCGCCACCCATCTTGCCGAAGGGTGTGCGTGCGGACGAAAGAATCACTGTGCGGGGCATCTGCCGCCTTTCATGATCTGGGTTGATGTGGTGAGAAAGATGGGATCGGACTGTAGCGCCCGTGCGACCTGCGCGGATACTTAGACTGCGGTCCATGAAGGCCTACCTGAGTGACTCCGCCCTGTCCGAAGTCGACGCCGATCTGGTGGCGGTTCCGCTTTTCGAAGGGGACGCGCCGACCGAACCGCTCGGCAGGACTCCGGGAGCCGACGACGCTTCCGGCGAGTTCAAGTCCGCCGTGACCGTGTATCCCGGCAAGCCGGAACGGGTCGTGATCGTCGGGCTCGGCAGGAAAGAGGACTTCACTCCGGAGCGGGCCCGCGTGATCGGCGCCGTCGCACACGAAGCGCTCAAGGCAGTGAAGGGCGAGGCGCTTGGCTTCATGCTGCCCGTGGTCGACGACCCCGGCCCGGTCGCCGCCGCTCTGGTCGAAGGGGCGGCCTTCGCCTCCTTCTCGTTCGACGACTTCAAGACCGGCTCCGACGGGGAGCCCGCCCCTCCTGAACTAAAGACCGTGGAGATCGTGGCCGGCGTCGACGTCTCCGGGGAAGTCCGGATCGGGGAAGCGGTCGGCAACGCCGGCAACCGCGCCCGGTACCTCCAGAGCCTGCCCGCCAACGTCGCCACCCCCGAGTACCTCGCTGGGCGCGCCCGGGAAATTGCCGGCGCGAACGAGAAGGTCAGCGTGGAGATCCTCGACCGCGCCGGAATCGTCAAGGCCGGCATGGGTGGCCTCGAAGCCGTTTCCAGGGGCGGCGAAGCCGTCGAACCGCGGCTGATCACCCTGAAGTACACGGGCGCGGCCGGCGGAGAGACGCTCGGACTCGTCGGCAAGTCGGTCACCTTCGACACGGGCGGGATCTCGATCAAGCCGGCGGCGGGCATGCACGAGATGAAGATGGACATGTCCGGAGGAGCCGCCGTGCTCGAAGCGGTCAACGCCGTCGCCGGGCTCGATCTCCCGATCGACATCATCGCCGTGCTGCCCTCGACCGAGAACATGCCGTCGGGTACAGCGCTCAAGCCCGGCGACATCATCACCCAGCTGAACGGCAAGACGGTCGAGGTCACCAACACCGACGCCGAGGGACGGCTCATCCTCGCCGACGCGCTGGTCCATTGTGCCCGCGAAGGGGCCGACCGCATGGTCGACCTGGCCACGCTGACCGGAGCAGTGCTGATCGGCCTCGGCTCGACCTACGCCGCCCTGGTCTCGAACGACGACGGCTTTGCCGCCGAGGTCAGCGCCGCCGGCGACCGC
>CAVOIH010000015.1:0-100353 GCA_963695885.1 uncultured Solirubrobacterales bacterium
GTTGTCCGGTTTCTCGTAGAACTTTGAAGTTGGCGGTCCTCCCGTCCCGTCCGCTCCCGGTGGGAGCGTTCGGGGCGATCTAAACCCAAGTCCGAATAGGACGAGAACGAGAGGAACCGCCATGGAGAAGGTATCGCGGCCGAAGGTCGCATCGAAAAGCGAGGTGGTCGTCAGCGGGCTGCCGCCGGGGGTGTTGGAGGCGCTTGGGGAGGTGGCCGAGGTCGCCCGGGAGGGGCTGCTTGCCCTGAGTGTCGGGGTGGGGCTCGGTGTGGTTCACGGCCTGATGGAGGCCGAGGTTGATGAGCTTGTCGGCCCGAAAGGCAAACACGACCCTGACCGCGACGCGAAACGTCACGGCCACGAGAAGGGGTCGATGACCCTGGGTGGCCGGCGGGTGAAGGTGAAGCGTCCTCGGGTGCGTTCCGCCGACGATGAGCATGAGCTGGCACTCCCCACTTACGAGCATTTCGCCGACCGGGATCCACTTACCCGAGCGGTGATGGACCGGATGCTGGCCGGGGTTTCGACCCGCCGGTATGCCGGGGTGGGTGAACCGGTCGGAGACCACCTCGAGAACGGATCGACGGCCACCTCGAAATCGTCGGTGTCGGAGGCGTTCATCGAACAGACCGCCACCGCCTTGGCCGAGCTGATGGGCCGCAGGCTCGAGGACATTCGACTGGCGGCAATGATGATCGACGGCCTTCAAATCGCGGAGAGAACCCATGTGGTTGCTCTCGGTATCACCACCGAGGGCGTCAAGGTTCCGCTTGGCTTGTGGGAGGGCTCAACCGAAAACACCACCCTGGTCAGGGCTCTCCTTGCCGACCTGGTCGACCGCGGCCTTGATCCCGGGCAGGCAATCCTGTTCGTGATCGATGGCTCCAAGGCCCTCAATGCGGCGATCAGGGATGTGTTCGGTGAAAGCGCGGTGATTCAACGCTGCCGGCGTCACAAAGAACGCAACGTCACCGACTTGCTGCCCGAAAAAGACCGTGATCGGATCCGCGGCCGACTCCGGTCGGCCTGGGAGATTGCCGATCACCGGGTTGCCCTGGACCGGCTCCAGCTACTTGCCTCGGAACTGGACCGTAGCTGGCCCGATGCCGGACGGTCCCTCAGGGAAGGAATGGAAGAGACACTCACCCTCACCCGGCTCGGGATCACCGGCACTCTCGCCGCCTCGCTCGGCTCGACGAACCCGATCGAATCGATGATCTCGATCGCCCGCACCACCTGCCGCAACGTGAAACGGTGGCGTGACGGTGACATGCGCCGCCGCTGGACCGCTGCCGGCATGCTCCAAGCCGAACAACAGTTCCGAAGGATCTTCGGCTACCGGCACCTCGCCGACCTCGTCACCGCAATCGAACGTGAACATCGGCAGGCCACCGAACCGGCCGCCATGGCGGCCGGAAAGGAGGCGACCACTCACGCTACGGTGTGACCAACCAACAATGGATCGTCACCACCAAGTTCTACGACGATTCGGACAACCTCAACAGCGGATGACCGGCTGTTTCTGGCAGCCGGACTGACCTGTGCTAGGAGATGAACCCCTCGGGCAGTAGAGACTCAAGTGACTCTTTGGTTTCGAAGTAGCTGGAGTGCGTGCGCTTGACGACTTCGAGGTTCTCTGCGCCGACGAGCACGATGTCGAGGTTCTCGTTGTTGCGGGCCAGCTCTTCGGCAGCGTCGTATGCCGAGAGCGCAGCCTCGTAGTCTGAGCCGTAGGGATCGACATGAGCGATCCCGTTGGCGATGTTGTAGGTGATCAGGAAGTGTTCAACCGTGTCCTTGCTCACCGGCAGCTTCTCCTTCGACGGGGGTTGACTTCTGGAGGTCATGATAGCGGTCGTTGATTTCTTCCCTGAGGTCCGGGTCGATCTGCTCTCCCGCGTCCATCGCCGCGAATGCTGCGGCCAACATCGCGTAGTAGGCGAGAACCAGATCCTCACCCTTGCCGAACTTGTACCCGGCGCCTTCGATCCGTCCGTCCTTCTCCACGGAGTTGGCCCAAGCTCCCTGGCGGAAGGTCCGTAGCTGCACCTCGACAAGGCGACCGCTCTTGGAGGCGATCAGATGGTAGGCCCGATATCCCGACGGCTTCGGGTTCTTGATGTAGTCGTGCTCCTTCTTGATCGTCCAGTTCTTCCTCAGGCGTCTCGCCACGGCGTAGACCGAGTCGATGCTCGGGAGTTGGGCACGAACTCCGGCGATATCCGCCATCCGGGCGAGCTTCATTTCGGGTTCTCTCTCAAGCTTGTCGACGATCGTCGGAACACGCTTCAGCCTCTGGGCGACCTTCGGATCGAGGGAGGTTGCCTTGCTGACGTGATACCAAAGGCTCGCCCGGGCGTTTGACATGGGATCCGCGTGCGTGCTGCGCCACCAATGGAGGCAGCGCATCGCTTCTACAGCGGCGTCGAAGTCTTCCTGCGGCACGTCTTCGGAGACCTTGTCGCCGTACCGGTTGACGAAGTAGTAGTCACGAAGGGTCTCACCAGATTTGTTGACCCGAGTCTTGGAGTAGGTGACTCCGGGTTCGGGTCGAAAAAGTTTCGGAGTCTTGGCCATGACGTTGGGATGAGAGTAGCGGGCGGAAGGTGACGCTCACTCGTCTGAGGCGAGTCCCGCCCGAGGAGACCGAAGACGGCCTGATGGTTCATGACCCCTCGGGCAACGCTCTCTTGTTGGTCGCTCTGCCGAACAACTAGAACGAGGCCGGGAAGACCGGCATCCGGCCATCGCGGAGTTCCCGGTCGAACGAAAGGTCGTTCAGGGCTGTTCGGACTTCTCGCGCCCGGCCATGCGCAGCGCGCCGAGCTCGCTCTCGATCTCGCCGAGGCCGCGCTTCATGTCGCCGATCCGGTCAAGCAACGAGACCATCGGGTCCTCCAGCGAATCGTCAAGCTCGGCCATCGCGTGGCGCTCCCTGATCTCCTTCTTCGCGCTCGGCTTCCCGCGCCTCTTCGACCGAAGTGATGATCACGGCGATCAGGACAGTGAGCCGAGGAAACTCCTGCGCATCTAAATCCCGACCCGAAACGACTGGCTCCCATAAACCGGCTGCGTCCGGCAGTTCGGCGAACAGAGCCTGAACATCGGGCGCACAGCCTGGCTTCAAGCGGGCCTTCCACTGGAGACGGCCGGCACGACGATGGATTTCCAGTGCGGGTCGTTCACCCGGCTGCTGCTGCATCGGACCGGGATGTCGATCGACGACATCGACCTCTACGAGGTGAACGAGGCCTTCGCGCCGGTGGTCGCCGCCTGGGCGAAGGAGCTCGAGGCCGATCGAGACAGGATCAACGTCAACGGCGGCGCGATGGCGCTCGGTTATCCGCTCGGTTGCTCGGGAGCGCGCCTGCTGACCTCCGCTCTCCACGAGCTCGAACGGGCCGATCTCAAGCCGTTGATCCAGCGCCTTTGACCATCCACCGGCGCAATTTGCGGGCTTCGGGCTTGCGGTAACCGGTTCTTAGCATCCGCCTTCTCCCGCCGGGCGAGCATGGCCCGCGGATCGGATGCGTCGCCCTGAAACCTCACGACAGATCGCCAAGCTCAGGCGCCGAGAGTCGGCCCGCCACCGCAGGATTCGCGGGCTGAGCGGAATCGGCTGCGTCGCGATCGGCGCGATGATCGTCGTTTCGGGGATCGCCCTGGCGCCCGGCGGCACCGACTCGAACCTGAGAGTCCGTGGAGTGACGGTGGCCCGGGCGGACCTGCTCTCGGACGCGACGCCCCGGGGCGGGCGGAATGCGTGGCGCCCCGGCATCGCTGCCGCCCGCAGGTTCGGCGCCCGACGCGAGGGGAGCGTCTCCTTCGCGGTGACCACCGGTGCCTCGACCTTCTCGATGAATGGGCGCCGACGGGCTCCGCTCGCCAGTGTGGTCAAGGTGCCTCTGATGGCCGCCGCGCTGAAGGAAGCTCGCGGCCATGACCTGTCCCCGGGGGAAGGGGAACTGATCGAGGCGATGGTCCGCCGCTCGGACAATGAGGCCGCGACCCGGATCTTCGATGTCGTGGGCATCGGGAAGCTCGCCGCGATCTCACGGGCGGGCGGGATGGCTCGCTTCGAGCCCGAGTATGCCTGGGGTCTGTCGACCTCCGACGCGCTCGATCAGGCGCGGTTCATGAGGCGATTGCCGGCCCTGTTGCCGCCGCGCCACCGAAAGGCCGCCCTGGCCCATTTGCACGGGGTGGTGGGCTGGCAGCGCTGGGGTCTGGCTCGTGTGCCGCATCCGGGGTGGTCACTCCATTTCAAAGGTGGCTGGGGGATCGGCAGCGTCGGCTTCGATGGCACCGTGAATCACCAGGTCGCCCTGCTTCGGAGGGGCAAGGACCGGCTCGGTCTGGCAATCCTCACCCAGGGCAATCCGACGCATCGCTACGGAACCGAGACGATCGAGGGCGTGGCCCGAGCCCTGCTGAAGGGGCTGGGTTCCCACACATTGCTAGGTTCTTGAGCATGGGACGGTTGGTGGGCAAGACCGCCCGTCGAACAACAGTAGGGAGACAACTAAACTGAAGTTACCCCGCCTGCTGAGCGGCTGAGAGGAGAAACTGAGTACCGGGGGAGGGACTTGAACCCCCGACACGCGGATTATGATTCCGCTGCTCTAACCAGCTGAGCTACCCCGGCAGGGACGGTGAGTCTAAATGATCGCTTCTGGCTTCGGCTTGGTGCGTTTCGTGCTCAGACGGTCGATCTCCACCACCGTTTGTGAACGGTGTACGTTATCTCTGGCCCGACTTGTGAGGTGGCCGACGGCCGCGCAAGAGAGAGTCGAGGGCCGAGCAGGAGAAGTACGAGAAGGAAGGCAAGGAGACCGGCCAGTACCACAGGGCAAGTACGACAAGTAGCCGGTGACGGCGCGCACCGGGGCCGGCCGCCGGCCCGGCGCCGCTCGCCTTACATCGAACCCTGGTTGAGCGCGAAGGTGTTGCCTTCCGGGTCGCGGAACCAGGAAACCTTCGTTTGACCGTGGGTGAAGACGCCGTCGTCGTCGGTCGGCGGTCCGTTCGTCCCGTCGTAGTGCTCGAACTCGACGCCGCGTGACTTCATCTCGTCCATCTCCTTCTTGATGTCGTCGACCTCCCAGCCGGCCTGGGTGTGCGTCGCCTTGCCGGCGTTCTCCTCCGAGTTGTAGATGGCCAGGCCGGAATCGCCTCCGCATTCGTAGAGGACCATCTGCTCGCCGAGGACTTCCTGCACCCGCAGGCCCACCTTGTCTTCGTAGAACTTCCGGGCTCGGTCGAGGTCCGCGACCGCCACCGACGGGCCGATTCTGTAGTCACTGAGACTCATTCGTCACCTCCTGCTCGCTTGATTTCAATCTACCCGTTGAGACCGGCCGCGACGCCTCGACTCACCGGTCGGCCAGGCGATCCGGAACCGCCTCTGCGTGAGATAGTGGGCGCATGAGCGAAGACCTGAGCAAAGCCGTCCGTACCGTCGTCCGCGACTGCCTCGGGGTGCGGCCGAACGAAGAAGTCCTGATCGTCTGCAACCCCGCCACCCTCGAACTGGGTGAAGCGATGCGGGCAGAAGCGGAGGATGTCGGAGCCGAGGCGGTGCTCGCGGTGATGACCGAGCGCGACTCCCATGCGGGCGAGCCGCCGCGGACGATCAGTGACGCGATGGCCGCCGCCGACGTGCTGCTAGCCCCGACGGTCCAGTCGCTCTCGCACACCGCCGCCCGCAAACGGGCCTCGGAGTCCGGCACCCGCGCCGCGACCCTTCCCGGGGCGACCACGGAGATGCTCGCCCGGGTGATGAGCGAGAATATGAAGGAATTAAGAAGGAGGGGCGGCAGGGTCGCCGAACTGCTCGACCGCGGCACCAAGGCGCGGATCACCTGCGACCACGGCAGCGACCTCACCCTCGGCCTCGAAGGCCGCAAGGCGATCCCGGACGCCGGCGAGCTCACTCACCCCGGCGCCTTCGGCAACCTGCCCTGCGGGGAAGGGTTCATCAGTCCGGCCACGGCCGAAGGAACCCTGGTCGTAGACGGGTCGATCGCCGGGGTCGGGCTCGTCTCCGAACCCGTCCGGCTGACGATCGAAGGCGGCCATCTCGTCGATGCGACCGGTCCCGAAGGCGAACAGCTGATGGAACTCCTCACCGTTCACGGGCCCGATGGGACCAACGTCGCCGAGCTCGGCATCGGCACCAACGAGAAGGCGATGCTCACCGGCAACATCCTCGAGGACGAGAAGATCTTCGGTACCGCGCACGTCGCCTTCGGGGCCTCGGCCGCGATCGGCGGGAACGTCCAGGTCCCGGTGCACCTCGACGTGGTCTCGCTGCGGCCGGAGGTCACGATCGACGGCACCCCGGTCGTGCTGGAAGGAAAGCTGCTCGTTTGACCCTGCTGGCCGTCCCCAACGTCTCCGAGGGCCGGGACTTCGCGGCGCTCGACCGGCTCCAGAGCGCGCTGGGAAACGAGGTCGACCTGCTCGACCGCCACACCGACGTCGACCACCACCGTGCGGTCTTCACCATCGCCGGGCCGGCCGGCGACCTGGTCACCGCGCTGACCGCGCTCGCCGCCGCGGCGATCCGGGAGATCGACATGAGCACCTGGCGGGGGATCCACCCGGCGATCGGCTCGCTCGACGTATGCCCCGTCGTCTGGACGAGCGAGCACGAACGCGAGACAGCGAAGGAGACCGCGCTCATGGTCGCCAAGCGGATCTCGGGCTTCGACGTGCCGGTCTTTCTCTATGGCGACCTGGCGACCACCGACGAACGCCGCGAGCGCTCCCACTACCGCGAGGGCGGGCTCGACTCCCTCTGGCAGCGCATGACGAGCGGCGAGCTGAAGCCCGACTTCGGCCCGGAGCAGCCGCATCCGGCCGCGGGAGCCTGGATGGTCACGGCGCGGCCTCCGCTGGCGGCGTTCAACGTCGAGCTCGACACCGGTGAAGTCGGGATCGCCAGAGCGGTGGCGGCCGCGGTCCGGGAAGCCGGGGGAGGGCTGCCGGGGGTCCGGGCCATCGGTCTGCTGCTCTCGACCGGCCGGGCCCAGGTGTCGATGAACATCCATGATCCCGTCACGCTGCCGCTGGCCCGGGTGGTCGAAGCGGTTCGCGAGCGGGCGGCGGCCCTCGGTGCCGTTCCGGTCGAAGCCGAGCTGGTCGGGCTGATCCCCGAGGCGGCGCTCGAGGGCTACCCGGAAGACGTGCCGATCCGCGATTTCGACCCGGCCTTTCACGTGATCGAGCGCCGGGTGTCCGGCGAGCGGTAAGTTTCACCCGTGGCCCAGACCAAGAGAAAGCGCAACCGCAAGCGGCGGGGTACCCAGGCCGGGAGCATCAACACCCGCAAGAAGCCACGGCCGAAGAACCGCGCCGAGGCACGTGGCCAGGCGCGGTCGAAGTCTTCCGGCAAGCCCCGCGCCCAGAAGGGTGACGCTCCGCCCACGTGGGGCGGCGCGGTGCTTCGCGGCCTCATCGCCTCGCTGGTCTTCATCGTGCTCCTCGTCCTGCTTTTCAGCCGCTCGATCACCGAGGCCCTGCCGATCGGCGCCTTCCTGCTCGTCTTCTACATCCCGGCCGGCTATTACATGGACACCGTCCTGTGGCGCCGGCGCGAGCGGGCCCGCATCCGCGCGGGCGGGAAGTGACCGTGGCCGGCCTCGAAGTCCTCGGCCAGACAGTCGGGCCGGTCGCCGAGAATTCCTATCTCGTCTGGGCCGAGGGCTCGGACAAGGCCGTCATGATCGATCCCGGTGACGAGCCGGATCGCCTGATGGCGCCGCTCGCCGAGCGCGGCCTGACCCTCGAGGCGATCCTCCTCACCCACTGCCACTTCGACCACATCGGTGCCGTCGCACCGGTCGCGCGGGCCACCGGCGCCCCGGTCTACTGCCCCGAGCTCGAGGTCCAGATCCTGGCCGACGTCATGGCCTACATCCCGTGGCCCGGAATCGGCCCGTACGAGAGCTACGAGGCCGACCACCTGATCAAGGGAGGCGACCACCTGTCTTTCAGTGGACTCGAGATCGACGTCCTGTTCACGCCCGGCCACAGCCCGGGCCACGTTACGTTTTCGCTCCGCGAACACGACGCGATGTTCTCGGGGGACGTGCTCTTCGAGAACTCGGTCGGCCGGGTCGACCTGCCCGGCGGTGACTGGGAGACCCTGCTCGCGTCGATCTCAATGCTGGTCGAGAGCCATCCGGGTGAGACCGCCGTCTATCCCGGCCACATGGGCACGACCACGCTCGCGTCCGAACTGGCGACGAACCCGTTCCTCGCCGAGCTGCCCCGCTGAATGGCCGAGAAGTTCAAAGTCCCCCGCGGCACCTTCGACCTGCTGCCGCAGGTTTCCGCCGAACGCGAAGTGCTGCTCTCCGCCGCCCGTGAGATCTTCGCCCGGGCGGGTTACCGCGGCATCGCCACGCCCGTATTCGAGGACACGGCACTGTTCGAGCGCGGGGTCGGCAAGTCGACCGACATCGTGCGCAAGGAGATGTTCACCTTCGAGGACAAGGGCGGGCGCAGCCTGACCCTCCGGCCCGAAGGGACCGCGCCGATCTGCCGGGCCTACGTCGAACACGGCATGCACAAGCTGCCGCAACCCGTGAAGCTCGCCTACGCCGGCCCGTTCTTCCGGCACGAGCGGCCCCAGGCCGGGCGGTACCGGCAGTTCCACCAGATCGGTGCCGAGGCGATCGGCTCCGACTCGCCCCTGGCCGATGTCGAGGTGATCAGCCTGCTGAGCGACCTGGTCGAGGAACTCGGCGTGCCCGGGGTGGAGCTCCACCTCGGCAGTCTCGGTTCGCTGGAAGCCCGGGCGGCCTACCTCGACCAGCTCAAGTCCCACCTCCGCTCGCGATCGGACGAACTGTCCGAGGACGTGCGCGAGCGGATCGAAGTCAACCCGCTCCGCGCCTTCGACGCGGACGACGACGGAACGCAGGCCGTCATGGGAGATGCGCCTCACCTGCTGGACCACCTTTCCACCGAAGACGCGGAGCACTTTGCCGAGGTCCGGGAGCTGCTCGGGGCGGCATCGGTCGAATACGTGATCGACCCGACCCTGGTGCGCGGCCTCGACTACTACACACGAACGATCTTCTCCTTCGTCTGCGAACACCTCGGCGCCCAGTCCGAAATCGGTGGCGGAGGGCGGTACGACGGCCTGATCGCACAGCTCGGCGGGCCGGACACCCCCGCGGTCGGCTGGGCGGCGGGTATCGAGCGGATCCTGCTCGCCCTCGACGAGCCGGTCGAAATCCCGGGCATCGACCTGTTCATTGCGGTCGCCGGGCCGGAGCAACGGGCCAAGGCGGTCGCGCTCGCCTCGGAGTTCCGCCATCAGGGACTGTCGGTGGAGATCGACCTGGCGGGGCGCAGCATGAAAGGCCAGCTGAAGCAGGCAAACCGGGTCAAGGCGAAGAACGTTCTGACTCTCGGCGAGAACGGCGCCAGCCGGATGCGGAGCCACGGGGAGGACGAAGACCGGGACGTGACACCGACCGAAGTGCTGGAGATCGTCCGGCACGACGGCTAGAACCGCAATCCGTGTCTGCTGGTGGTCCGCGCGAAGGGCGCGAGCCGGCCTGAGGGGAGCCGGCTCGCGGCGTGTCGCTCGTCGTGTGGGAGGGAGCTAGAGCCCGACGATCACCGACTTGGTCTCGAGGTAGTTGTTGAGCACCTCTTCGCCCATTTCCCGCCCCCAGCCGCTCTGCTTGTAACCGCCGAACGGCAGCTCCGCGGCGAACACGTGGTACGTGTTGACGTGGACGGTTCCCGACTTGATCCGGGCCGCCAGCTGGTGGGCCTTGGAGATGTCCCGCGTCCAGATCCCCGCGGCCAGCCCGTAGTGGGAATCGTTCGCCTGGCGGGCCAGGTCGTCGATGTCGGCGAACGGCATCGCGGCGATCACGGGCCCGAAGACCTCTTCGCGCACGATCGCGTCCGATTCCTTGGCGTCGACGATGACCGTCGGCTCGACGAAGTAGCCGGGGCCTTCGATCGCGTTACCGCCGGTGACGGCGCGGTTGCCTTCTTCCTTGCCGCGGTCCAGGTATCCGGTGACCCGGTCGAACTGCTCGGAGGAGACGAGCGGTCCCATGTCGGTTTCCGGATCGAGCCCGTGTCCGACCTTGATCGCCTTGGCGGCATCGGAGATCCCGCTGACGACGCGGTCGAACTGGTCGTCCTGGATGTAGAGGCGTGAACCGGCACTGCAGACCTCACCCTGGTTGAAGAAGATGCCCTGCGCGGCACCTTCGATCGCGGCGTCGACGTCCGAGTCGGAGAACACGATGTTCGGCGACTTACCGCCCAGTTCGAGCGAAACCCGCTTGAGGTTTCCGGTCGCGCCCCGGGCGATGATCTTGCCTACCTCCGTCGAACCCGTGAACGCGACCTTGTCGACACCCGGGTGGCCGGCGAGGGCGGCGCCCGCGGTCTCACCGTAGCCGGGTACCACGTTGACCACGCCTTCGGGGATGCCCGCCTCGAGGCAGAGCTCGCCGAGCCGGAGCGCGGACAGCGGCGTCTGCTCGGCCGGTTTCAGCACGACGGTGCAGCCGGTCGTGAGGGCCGGTCCCAGCTTCCACGCGGCCATCAGCAGCGGAAAGTTCCAGGGGATGATCTGCCCGACCACGCCGACCGGTTCCTTGAGCGTGTACGAATGGAATTCGGCTTCCGGCATGTACGGAACCGAAGGCGCGATCGTGCCGCCGTTCAGCTTCGTCGCCCAGCCGGCCATGTACCAGAAGAGGTCGGCCGCGAGCGGGACATCCGCTGCCAGCGCGACGGCCTTCGGCTTGCCATTGTCGAGGCTGTCGAGGGTCGCCAGTTCGTCGGCGTTCTCCATGATGAGGTCGCCCAGCCGATGGATGACCCGGCCTCGCTCCGAGTGGCTCATGGTCGCCCACGGGCCCTGCTCCAGCGCGTGCCGTGCCGCGGCGACCGCGAGATCGATGTCCTCGGCGTCGCCCTCGGCCACGACGGCCAGCAGGTCGCCGGTGCCCGGATCGTGCGTTTCAAAGGTCTTGCCGCTCGCGGCGTCACGCCACTCGCCGTTGATCAGCAGCTTGCGCGGCTCGCCGTGGACGCGGACCGCAGTTTCCACTTCTTCGATGATCGTCGTCATGTTGCTCTCCTTGTCGGGCCTTGACCCCGGTCTCGTGATTCCCTCACGACCAAGATCGGTCGTTGCTTCCCAGTCAAGGCGTCACGGGTTGCAGAAGGGATGCATCGAAAAAACGATGCATCCTCGCTGCAGCTTCAGGGTGAATCTGCCCGTCCACGGTGACCGGGGCGTATGGTTTGGATATGGGCGTTGTGGCGGGAAGTTCATGGCATGCCGTCGATCCGACTTCGGACCGGATCAACCAGGCGCGTGGGCTGCGGCGCCTCTACGAGGCTTTCCACGACGGTCAGGAGATCGACAACCGGGTCCGGGCCGTGGTCGCGCAGTCCTGGAAGCGCTCCGAGGAGGCGGGTCTCGACCCCGCGGCCCTGCCGAAGGTCGTTGCCGATGAAGACGAAGTCTCGGAGCGGTGGAAGGACCACCCGCTTTTCCCGGTCCTGCCGATCCTGCGGCAGCTGCTGAGCGACGCGACCACCCAGTCCGGCCACATGATGGTCATCTCCGATGCCGACGGGATCCTTCTCTGGATCGAAGGCCACCGCCGCGTGATCGACGCCACCGAGAACATGCACCTGGTCGCGGGCGCCGACTGGAGCGAGAGCGGGGCCGGCACCAACGCGATGGGGACGGCCGTCGCGGTCGACCACCCGGTCCAGATCTTCTCGGCCGAGCACTTCAACCGGATCGTGCATCCCTGGCAGTGCTCCGGTGCTCCGATCCACGATCCCGAGACCGGCGAGATCATCGCCGTCATCGACCTGACCGGACACGTGAAGTCCGCCCACCCGCACACGCTTTCCCTGGTTGGTGCCGCCGCCGGGATGGCCGAGGTCTTCCTCCAGCAGGACCTCGAACGGAAGGTGGCCCGGCAGAAGACCAAGTATCTGGCCGGCCGGGCCGGAACCGAGCGTCCCGCCGCGATCCTGGGCCGCACCGGCAAGGTGCTCGCATCCGTTCCCGAGGGCTGGATCGAAGGGGACATCGAACTCCCCGAGAACGGAGTCGAAGTCGCGTTGCGGAGTGGCGTCGTGGCCGAGCTCGAACCGATCGACGGCGACTCCGGCTGGCTGCTCTGGGGTTCATCGGAGGCCCGGCAGTCCCCGGCACCGGACCTCGGCCTGCGGATGCTCGGACCGAAGGCGAGCGCGATCGCGGACGGGGCCGAGCATGAACTCAGCCGCCGCCACGCGGAGATCCTCACCGTTCTCGCGCTGGCCCCTGAAGGAATGCCGGCCGAGCGGCTGACCCTCGAGGTCTACGGCGAGACCGGCCGGCCGGACAGCCTCCGTGCGGAGATCAGCCGGCTCCGGCACCTGCTCGGCCCCGTGATCGATTCCCGTCCATACCGGTTCTCGGTCAACGTCAGCACCGATTTCGACGAGCTCGAGGAGATGATCGGTGACGGCCGGCTCGCTTCTGCCCTGGAGCGCTATCGCGGCGTCCTCATCCCCGATTCGGAAGTACCGATGATCCGGGACGCGAGGGTCCGCCTTGACGGCCTCGTCCGGTCCGCCGTGATTTCCAGCGAAGACCCGGTGCTCATCTCGCGGTGGTGCGCGACCGCCTCCGGCCGCGACGACCTCGAGGCCGCAGAGCTGCTGCTGACCCTGCTGGGCGAAGACGATGCCGAGCTCCAGGGGGCGATTGCCCGCGCAGAAAGGCTTCGTGAAGCCCTTCCGGCCGCCACGACCGTGCCCAGCCCCTGGTAGCCCCGGAGTCGCAACTCGAGAATATTTCGGGGGTTGACGTAAGTATTCGGCGCTATACGAAAGGTTTGGGGTTCAATGAAACGGTTTCTGATTTCTCTGGCGGTGATGGCAGCGACTCTCACTATCGTGCCCGTGGCCGGTGCCGTCGACATCTCGGTGAACACCACCGTCGACGACTACGCCAACCCGCCGACGAGCTGTTCACTACGCGAAGCGATCACCTCTGCCCAGACCAACTCCGCTTTCGGTGGTTGTCCGGCGGGCCTGGGTACGGACACGATCAGGCTCCCGGCCGGGAATTACAAGATCACCCGGGCCGGGGCCAATGATGACGCGAACGTCACCGGTGACTTCGATGTGACCGGACTGAATTCCCTGATCATCGAAGCGGCATCCGCCGACGCGAAGGTCGTGATCGACGCCAATCAGCTCGACCGGGCGTTCGACCAGCAGGACAACAACAATCTGACGCTGAAGAACCTGCAGGCAGAGAACGGCAAGACGACCCTGATCGGTGACGACGGTGGAGGCGTCCGCAACGCGGCTGGCAACCTCTCGCTCGAAGGGGTGACCGTATCCGGCAACACCACGGCGTACAGCGGTGGTGGAATCGCCGTCTACTCCAACCTGACCGCACTGAACAGTACGATCAGCGGCAACAGTGCCGTACAGAACGGCGGGGGCCTCTACATGCCGGGTGGATCGCTCGCGACGGTCCGGAGCTCCACGATCACCCGGAACACCGCTGACTCGAACGCGGACGACAACGGTGAAGGCGGGGGCTTCTACGACAACCTGTCGAACGGAGTCAATTTCTTCAACGTGATCGACGCCTCGAACGTCGATTCGTCTCCGGCCATCAAGACGCCGGACTGTTACAGCAACAGCACCAAGTTCTTCCCGAGGTTCACCATCTCGGTCCAGGCACTCGGAGCGGGTAGCTGCCTGGTCGGCTTCGACCCGGGATCGAACATCGCCGTCCCGAACGCCGGACTCGGCACCTTCGGTTACAACAATGGCGGCCAGACCCCGACGTTCCCGCTGCTGGAAGGCAGCCCGGCGGTAGGTACCGGGGGCAAGGTCGCCCCTGACATCTGTCCGACGACCGATCAGAACGGCAATCCCCGCCCGGCCGACGAGTGTGACATCGGCGCCGTCCAGTACGTCAAGGAGCCGGATCCGCCGGTAGACACCTTCGGAGTGAAGTTCTCGAAGGTCAAGCCGAAGGCGCTGAAGCTGAAGCGCGGCAAGCAAGCCAAGGCAGTATCGGTCACGGTCGCTTCGACCGGCACCGCTGCCGCCACCGGCGTGAAAGTCTGCGTCCGGCCGGGCAAGAAGGCCAGGAAGGCGATCAAGAAGGTCGGCAGGTTCTGCAAGAAGGTGGGTACGCTGAGCGCCGGCAAGACCGTCAAGTTCAAGTTCAAGGCCAGGAAGAAGGCCAAGAAGAAGCTGTTCAAGCTGAAGGTCGTCATGACCTCGACCAACGCCGCGCAGAAGACCGGCGTGATCAAGATCAGGGTCAGGTAACCCCGGGCGGGATGCCGGCCCGAATTCCTGAAAGTATGGGGCGTCCATGGACGTGGACGCCCCGGCTCTCAGCCCGAACTCCTTTCGCGACACCTGGTGCGGCCAGGTGCTCGAAGATGCCGTCGGCCAGGAAGTGCGGCTGGCCGGCTGGGTCCACCGGCGCCGTGATCACGGCGGGCTGATCTTCATCGACCTGCGGGACCGGACCGGGATCGTCCAGCTCGTATTCCATCCCGACGAGGCCGGCGAGGCCCACGGACTGGCACACTCGCTTCGTTCCGAGTACGTGGTTTCCGTGACCGGCAAGATCGTCAACCGGGATCCCGAGACGGTGAACCTCGAACTCCCTACCGGGCAGCTGGAGATCCAGGTCGCCGGGATCGAGGTCCTTGCCACTTCGGAGACCCCGCCCTTCGCGATCGAGGGTTTCCACAATGAAGTGGGGGAAGAAGCCCGCTTGAAGCACCGTTACCTGGACCTCCGCCGCGATCAGATGCAGATGGCGATCAAGCTCCGGCACAAGCTGACCACCGCGATGCGCAGGTTCCTCGACGGGGAGGGCTTCCTCGAGATCGAGACGCCGATCCTCACCAACTCGACCCCGGAGGGCGCGCGCGACTTCCTCGTGCCCAGCCGCCTCCAGCGAAACTCGTTCTACGCGCTTCCGCAGTCCCCGCAGCTCTTCAAGCAGTTGCTGATGGTGTCCGGCTTCGAGCGTTACTTCCAGATCGCGCGCTGCTTCCGCGACGAAGACCTGCGCGCCGACCGCCAGCCCGATTTCACGCAGCTCGACCTCGAGATGTCATTCGTCGACCGCGAGGATGTGATCGCGCTGAACGAAAGGCTGATCTCGTACCTGCTCGGCGAGATGGGGCTCGAAGTCGAAACCCCGTTCCAGCGCCTGGGTCACGACGAGGCGATGGCCCGGTTCGGCTCGGACAAGCCCGACCTGCGTTACGGGTACGAGATTACCGACCTCACCGACGTCCTCCGTGGCACCGGGTTCAAGGCGTTCGGCGGGGTGATCGAGTCCGGCGGGGCGGTGCGCGGCATCAACTTCGGGCAGCGCGAGCCGTCCCGGGCCCAGCTCGACGGGCTGATCGACGACGCCAAGGAACTCGGTGCCAAGGGTCTGGTTTGGGCGTTTCGCGAAGGTGACGGCTGGCGTGCCCCGATCGCGAAGTTCCTGTCGGCCGAAGAGCTCTCCGGCCTCAACTCGGCCATGAACGCCGAACAAGGCGACCTGATGCTCGTCGCCGCCGACCAGCCGGCAGTTGTCGCGGGCATCCTCGGGGGTCTCCGCACCCGTCTGGCCGAGCGCTGGGAACTGGTCCCGGCAGACGCCGGCAACAACTTCTGCTGGATCGTCAACTGGCCGCTCTTCGAGTGGAACGATGACGAGGGAAGGTGGGACGCGCTGCACCATCCGTTCACCTCGCCCAAGGGCGAGTTCGACCCGGAGAACCCGGGGGAGGCCCGCGCCGAGGCGTACGACCTCGTCTGGAACGGGGTCGAGATCGGCGGTGGCTCGATCCGCATCCACGAGCCCGGGGTCCAGGCTGCGGTATTTCGTGCGCTCGGGATCTCCGACGAGGATGCCGGGGAGCGGTTCGGCTTCCTGCTCGAGGCGCTCAAGTACGGCGCTCCGCCGCACGGCGGGATCGCCTACGGCGTGGACCGGTTCGCGGCCCTGCTCGCCGGCGTCGATTCGATCCGCGACGTGATCGCCTTCCCGAAGACCGCATCCGGAGGAGATCCGCTCACCGGCGCGCCTTCCGAGGTCGATGACGTTCAGCTGCGCGACGTGGGCATCGCCCTCAGAAAGCCACCCAGGCCGGCTTCGGCGTGAGCCTCTTCGACCGGGCCAAGCGCAAGCTCGCCTCGATCGGGGACGGTTCCGGCCGCATCCACATCGGCGACCCCCGTTTCGACGACTGGGAGATCGTCCACGAGTTCGAAGACCTCCAGACCGGGCTCGCGTGGCGGGACGTCCTGCGCGAGCACGGCATCGAAGCCGAACTTACCTCCGACTGGGAACTCGACCGCTACGGCCGCGGCGACATAAACCTGCAGGTGCCCCCGGGCAAATGGTCCGAGGCCGAAGAGCTGGTTTCGGGACTCGACCTTTAGGGTCTCGCCGCGTGGTAGGTTGAGCCGAGGCCCGAACCCGTTCGTGAGCCGTCTCATAAATTGACCCAACATCAACGGCACGGGAGCCGATGTCTCCACGTCCCCCGCGGGACATGAGCTAGGCACCCACCTGTATATACAGGGATCAATGCCAGAGACGGCAACGGCGGGTTGGGGCCTTTTTATTCTGCGTCGGCAGGGCCCGCCGGCCGGCCGAAGTCGTAGTCGACGCCGGTCAGCTCCACGGATGTCTTCCAGAGCCGATCGGCGATCTCGACGCTGTGCGCGACCTTTCGCGGCGCCACGATCGTCGGCGAGCCGCGGACCTCGCCGAGGCCGTCGGGACCGATGTACTCACCGCCGGCCAGGCCATCCCTCGTCGCGGCGAACAGTGTCGGCAGGGCACCGTGCTCGGCGTCCTGGGCCATGAGCAGGTCGGAGAGCTTGAGGAACGGCTTCGAGATGACGCTGAACACACTGCTGCCGAGGCCGTTGCCGGCAGCGGTGAGGTTCGTTTTCGACACGCCAGGGTGGGCGCCGATCGATTTCATCTCGAGGTGGGCCCGGGCGATCCGGCTGTTCAGGTCGATCGCGAAGATCAGGTTGGCCAGCTTCGACTGTCCGTACGCCTGCCAGCGCCGGTAGCCCTTCTCTCGGTTCAGGTCGTCGAAGTCGATCTTCCCCATCTTGTGGGCGTTACTGCTGAGGGTGACGATGCGGGCGCCCGGCTTCTTCTTGAGCTCGTCGAAGAGCAGGCCGGTCAGGGCGAAGTGGCCGAAGTGGTTGGTGCCGATCTGGAGTTCGAATCCGTCGGCCGTCTCGTGGCGCGGCGGCGCCATGACCCCGGCGTTGTTGATCAGGATGTCGATGCCGTCCGGGTACGCGGCCTCGATGCGGCCGGCGAAGGCCCGGACCGAAGACAGGTCGGCGAGATCGAGTGCCTGAACGTCGAACCGGGCACCGCCTGCATTGGGGCCGAGCTCGCCGCGCATCTGCCCGACGGCTTTCTCGCCCTTTTCGACACTGCGGCAGGCGACGACGACGGTTGCACCCTTGCCGGCGAGTTCCCGGGCGGCGACCAGGCCGATGCCGCTGTTGGCGCCGGTGATGATCACGGTCTTGCCGCTCTGGTCGGGAATGTCTTCTTTGCTCCAGCCCTTGCTCATGCCGGTCAGGCTATCCCTTTACCCTTCACCTGATGCAGTCGCTGCTCCAGGAATACGTCGAAGACGACACCTGCCTCGGCCCGCCGGCCGAAGGTTCGTTCAGCGGTGCAGCCGGCGGGGCGGCCTGCGGTGACCTGGCACGTATTTCACCGGTCATCGAGGACGGACGAATTACTTCGATCACCTTCGACGCCGAGGGCTGTGCGGCCACCCGTGCCGCATGTGCCTGCCTCTGCGAGATGGTGGACGGCCAGACGGTTCTCGAAGCCGCGGTGACTGGTCCCGATGGCGTCGAAGCCGAACTCGGCGGCTTGAGCCCGGCTCGCCGCCATGCGGTTGTCCTGGCCGCCGACGCGCTCCACCGGGCCCTTTCCTCGGCTGCTTCGTCCGGCATGAAGCTGGCCGAAATCAACCCGGAGCGGGTCCTTGTCGCGGTCTCGGGAGGAGTGGACAGCGCGGTCGCCGCGCTCCGTGAGCGCGAGCGCGGGGCGGAGGTCGTTGCGGTGACCGTCAAGCTCTGGGCCGACCCCGACACCGACGGCACCAAGGCCTGCTGCTCTCCTGAAGCCGTGCTGGGAGCCCGGGCGGTCACGCACTCGCTCGGCATTCCCCATTTCACGCTCGACCTCGAGGACCAGTTCCGCGAGCGGGTGGTCAGCCGGTTCGTCGAGGGCTACGGCCAGGGCGTCACACCGAACCCGTGCGTCCTCTGCAACGGCGAGGTCAGGATTGACGCGATGGTCGATCTCGCCGACCGCCTCGGTGCCACACACCTCGTCACCGGGCACTACGCACGCATCGTCGAAGACGGTGAGGGGTCACTGCTCGCCGCCGGTCACGATGCCGACAAGGACCAGAGCTACATGCTCGCCGCGTTGCCGCCCGAAGTCATCGGACGGCTGAGCTTCCCCCTGGCAGACATCACCAAGACCGAGGTGCGCGAGATCGCCGAGCGGAACTCGCTCTCCGTGGCGAAGAAACCCGAGAGCCAGGACCTCTGCTTCCTCGCGGGGCAGAACAAGCGTGACTTCCTCGAACGGCACGGCGGATTGCGCGAGCGTCCCGGCCGGGTCGTGAACCGCCGGGGCGACACGCTCGGCCGGCACGACGGCCACCACAACTTCACGGTCGGGCAGAGGCGCGGCCTCGGTGTCGCCGTGGGTCATCCCCTCTACGTGACGGGGACCGATTCCGGCGAGAACACGGTGACGGTCGGTGACCGTGACGAACTGACCGTAGAGCGGGTCAAGGTGACCGGTGCGGTGATGCACCGCGACGGTTCGAGGGTCGACCGCGTCCGGCTCCGGTACCGCTCGGATCCGGTCCGCGCGAAGGTGGTCGCCGGTGCCGGAAAGCACACGACACTCGAACTCGAACTCGAGGAGCCCTTCGACGGCCCTGCGCCCGGCCAGGCGGCCGTCCTGATGAGCGGCGACACGGTCGTCGGGCACGCCACGATCAGCCGCAACAATAAATAGGGTCTGCCGTTCATGAAGTCCGCGGACATACGTGAGACGTACCTCCGTTTCTTCGAGGAGAACGGGCACCGCCGGGTTCCTTCCGGTTCGCTCATTCCTGCGCCCGACGACACGTCAACCCTGCTCACCGTGGCCGGCATGCAACCGTTCAAGCCGTACTTCCTCGGCCGCGAGACCCCACCGGCGCCGCGGCTGACGACGAGCCAGACCTGTTTTCGCACACCGGACATCGAGGAGGTCGGAAAGACCCTCCGGCACCTGACCTTCTTCGAGATGCTCGGCAACTTCAGTTTCGGCGACTACTTCAAGGAAGACGCCATTCGGTTCGGCTGGGAGCTGTCCGTGGGGGGTTTCAACCTCGACCCGGACAAGATCTGGATCACGGTCTTCGGCGGAGACGAGGAACTCGGCCTCGGCCCCGACGAAGAAGCGATCGAGATCTGGAAGAGGACCGGCGTCCCGGCCGAGCGCATCGTGGAGCTGCCCCGCTCGGAGAACTTCTGGCAGGCCGGCCCGACCGGGCCCTGCGGACCCTGCTCCGAGATGTACCTCGACCGCGGCATCGCGTTCGGATCCGGAGACGACCTGCCCGGTGACGACAGCGACCGCTTCCTCGAGTTCTGGAACCACGTTTTCATGACCTACGACCAGGACGAGCACGGCGTGCTCACCCCGCTGCCCAAGAAGAACATCGACACCGGCATGGGTCTCGAACGGCTCAGCGCCATGCTCCAGGACGTCCCCTCGGTCTACGAGACCGACCTGTTCCAGCCCTTGATCGACCTGGCCGAGGAGCGCAGCGGCTTCAAGTACGGACAAGACGAAGCGACCACCCGTGCGATGCGCATCGTCGCCGACCATTCCCGTGGAATGAGCTTCCTGATCGCGGCCGGTGTCGTGCCCTCGAACGAGGACCGCGGATACGTGCTTCGGCGCGTGATGCGCCGCGCGATCCAGCAGGGACGTGTACTCGGCTTCGAAGGTGACTGGCTCACCGGTTTCACCGACCGGACCGTCGAGATGATGGGCGACGCCCACCCGCAACTGAAGTCGGGGAAGGAAAGGATCGACCGCTGGGTGCGGGCCGAAGAAGAGAGCTTCGGACGGACCCTCGACCGCGGAACGGCCCTGCTCGACCAGCTCGTGGAAAAGGCGACGGCCGACAAGGAGTCCTGGATCCCGGCCGCCGACGCCTTCCGGCTCCACGACACTTTCGGGTTTCCGTACGACCTGGCCAAGGAGATGATCGCCGAGCGCGGCCTCCAGGTCGACGACGAGGGCTTCGAAGAACTGATGGACGCCCAGCGCCGCCGGGCCCGCAGCGGGGCATCGGACGGCAGCCGGGGCGAACGCCACGAGCGCATCCTCGACTTTGCGTCAGACGCCCCGGACACCGAGTTCGTGGGCTTCGAGTATCTGCGGTCGGAGACCGGGGTGGGAGCACTTCAGCAGGACGGTGGAATCGCCCTGCTGAAGCTGGAAGAAAGCCCGTTCTACGCCGAGGGCGGCGGCCAGGTAGCCGACTCCGGCAAGTTGATCTGGGACGGCGGCTCAGCGAAGGTTACCGACGTGATCCGCGTGGGCGACGACCAGGTGCTCGAGCTCGAGCCAACCGAGAGCGGTGAGCTGCCTGGCGTCGGTGTGACCGTCGAGGCCCTGGTCAACCGGGACGCCCGCTTCCGCACCATGCGCAACCACACCGCCACGCATCTCCTTCACGCTGCGCTCCGCGAGCGGCTCGGCACCCACGTCCACCAAGCCGGCTCGGCCGTGCGCCCGGACAAGCTGCGTTTCGACTTCAGCCACGGCGAGTCGCTCTCGCCCGAGGATGTCGCCTGGGTCGAGGACCGGGTCAACGGCTGGATCAAGGACGCCGACCAAGTGCGCTGGCTGACCATGGAGAAGGACGAAGCCGTGAAACTGGGCGCGATGGCGCTGTTCGGGGAGAAGTACGGCGACTGGGTCCGCATGGTCGAGGTCGAGAACGTGTCCCGCGAACTGTGCGGTGGCACCCACGTGAGCAACACGTCGGAGATCGGCATTTTCAAGATCACTTCCGAGAGCTCGAGCGCGGCCAACGTGCGCCGCATCGAAGCGATCACCGGACCCGACGCGATCGACTGGTACCGGGAGCGCTCGAACCAGCTCGCGGAAGTGGGGGAGCTGCTCGGAGAGCGGCGTGACCCCGTCGGCGCCGCCCGCCGTGCAAGCGAGAAGCTGGCCGAGGCCAGCCGCGGCGCGAAGGCCGCCCGGGACAAGGAACTCGGTTCGGCGGCCTCGGATCTCGCCGGAAAGGTCGAGGCGGTCGGACCGGTCGAGGTCGTGATCGCCCCGGTCCCGGTCGCCAACCCGAAACAGATCCTGGCGATGGCCAAGTCGGTCCAGGCCGCCAGGCCGGGTGCCGGAGCGGTGCTCGCCGGCGCCGACGCCGACAGCGGCAAGGTCGGTCTGGTCGCCCTCTTCTCGGCCGAAGACGCTTCGAAGGTTTCCGCATCGGCCCTGATCGCCGAGGTCGCCCCGCTGATCGGTGGCGGTGGCGGTGGCAGCGACGAAATGGCCCAGGCCGGAGGCAAGAACCCCGACGGTCTCGAGACGGCACTCGAAGCCGCCCGAAAGCACCTCGAGGCCCTGGGTTCGTGAGGGTCCTCGCGCTCGACTACGGACTGGCCCGGATCGGCTGTGCGGTCTCCGACGCCACCGGCACCCTGGCCACTCCGATCGCCGCGATCGAGCCGCCGGAGGTCAGCCGCGTCCTCCGTCTGGCCAAGGAACGTGAAGTCGACTGCATAGTGGTCGGCCTGCCCGTGTCCCTTTCGGGCGAAGAAGGGGGACAGGCCGAGATCACCCGGGCCTTCTGCGAGGATCTCGAAGGCGCGACCGAACTGCCCGTCGAGACCTACGACGAACGCTTCACGACGCGCATGGCTGCCCAGACCCGGCGGACTTCGGGCGCCGGGGCGGCCGAGGATTCGATCGCCGCCGCCCACCTGCTCGAGAGCTACCTGACCGCCAGCGCACGAAGGGATGCCTCGGGTGCCTGACCGCTGGTTCGAAGACACGCCGATGCATGACCCCGACGACCCGGAGGCGGTCGAAAGGGCGCTTCGCCGCCAGCAACGGGCCGCGAAGCGAAAGGGTCGTCAGAAGCCGAAGCCGTCCCGTTCGAGTGGCCCCGGCCACGGCTCGGGCGGTCCGGGCAGGGGTGCGTCACGCCCCTGGCGGAGCGGTGGCGGTGGCCCGCGACGCGGGCGCCTGGTCGCCCTGGGTGGGGCGGCTGTGGTCGTCGTCCTGTTCGTCTGGTTCCTGTTCGCCTTCTTCCAGCCCGGCAAGGGCGACGGCGAGGGGGAGCCCTTCAACGTGAAGGTGCCGCAGGGCGCGAGCGTCGGGGACATCGGCGACCAGCTCGCCGACGAAGGCGTGATCTCGAACGCGACGATGTTCGAGATCAAGGCGACCGTGACCGGCAAGCGTTCCGAGCTCTTCTTCGGCAACCACTTCTTCCGGAAGAACATGAGTTATTCCGCGGCCCTCGACGAGCTCGGCAAGAAACCGGACAAGGTGACGATCACGGTGACGATCCCGGAAGGACTCAGCCGTTCGGAGACGGCCGATGTGGTGGCTGCCGCGGAGCTGCCCGGGGACTACATGACGGACTCGGTGAAGTCGAACATCCTCGACCCCGACGACTACGGCGCCGATGGCAAGGCGGAGAGTCTCGAAGGGTTCCTTTTCCCGGCGACCTACGAACTGAAGCCCGGCTCGGACACCAGGGACCTGGTCGGCCAGCAGCTAGAGGCCTTCAAGGACAACATCGCGGGCGTCAACATGAAGTACGCCAGGAAGAAGAACCTGACCGTCTACGACGTGGTGACCATCGCTTCGATGGTCGAGCGCGAGGTCCAGGTCCCGCAGGAGCGAAAGACCGTCGCCGCGGTGATCTACAACCGCCTGCGTATGGGCGAGCCGCTCTTCATCGACGCGACCATCCGGTTCGCGGTGGACAACTGGACCGATCCGCTGACCGAGTCCGACCTCGCCGTCGACTCGCCGTACAACACCCGCACCAACGCCGGCCTGCCTCCGGGCCCGATCGGCAATCCCGGCACGGATTCGATCGAGGCGGCCGCCAACCCCGAGAAGACCGATGTCTGGCTGTATGTGGTCAAGCCCGGCACCTGTGGAGAGCATGTCTTCTCGTCGTCCCTCGAGGAGCACAACCAGAACGTCGAGAAGTACCAGCA
This sequence comes from uncultured Solirubrobacterales bacterium, assembly GCA_963695885.1. Lineage (GTDB taxonomy): Bacteria > Actinomycetota > Thermoleophilia > Solirubrobacterales > 70-9 > 67-14. Next base: position 23,368 of record CAVOIH010000015.1, read on the forward strand.
GGCCCAGGAAGCGGCGGGCGGTTCCCCGGACACATGCTGAGCGGCAACCGATGAAACGCCTCGCGGTCCTCGGCCACCCGGTTTCCCATTCGAGGTCACCCGCCATGCAGAATGCCGCACTCGCCGATCTCGGCCTGGCCACCGAGTGGTCCTACGAAGCGGTCGACGTGGCGCCCGAGGACTTCGCGGACCGGGTGCTCGGGATGAAAAGCGAGGGCTTCGTCGGCGCGAACGTGACCGTGCCGCACAAGCAGTCTGCCCTGATCGTCGCCACCGAGGCGTCCCTCGCGGCCCGCGAGATCGGAGCCGCCAACACACTCAGCTTCACCGACTCGCGGATCACGGCGGACAACACCGACGCTCCGGGGCTGATCGACGCGATCGACGAGCCGGTCACCGGCAAGACGGCGCTCCTGCTCGGGGCGGGAGGTGCCGGTCGCGCCGTCCTCTGGGCCCTGAATGGCGCGGGCGCCCGGGTTTCCGTCTGGAACCGCACCGAGACCCGGGCGGCGGAACTGGTCATGGCCCTGGGCGGATCGTTCACCACGGAACCGGGCCTCGACGACGTGGACATCGTCGTCAACGCCAGTGCCGCCGGTCTCGGCGGCGAAGGCGGCATCGAGGACCTGCCGATCGACCCGGCCGGATTCAAACCGGGCCAGGTCGTGGTCGACATGGTCTACGGCGACAGCCCGAGCTCGATCCTCGCGGCTGCCGCGGACGGCGGTGCCCGGACGATCGACGGGCTCGAAGTCCTGGTCAGGCAGGGCGCCCGTTCGCTCCGCCTCTGGACGGGAATGGATCCCTCGCTGGCGGTGATGCGCGAAGCCGTGCGCGGCTGAGTCAGTCCGTGGTCGTCTCGATGACGGCCAGCTTCCTCTCTCCATCCAGTTCGATCACCTCGAACTTCCCGGGCTCGGGCGGAAGGCGCACGTCGAATGTCGCCGGCGCATAGGCCGTCGTGGTTCCGGTCAGTCCGAGTCCGGTGATCTCGAGGTCGCTGGCGCGTCCCGGGTCGACTTCCAGCACGAGGCGGTCGCCGGGCGCCGCCTTTACGATCTCCGGCTCTTTGCCGGACGAAACGGTGGCTTCGACCAGGCCCGGATCGTCCGGGTCCGGTTCCCCGGGGGAGGTGTCGCCCGTGGCTCCGGTGGTCCCGGTTGGTGGGGGCGCCTCTTCCGGCGGCGGGTCGTCACGGGGCGCGGGGGTGACGATCGCGATCCCGGTCGAGATCCCGAGAAGGACGAGCATGACGATTATCAGTCGGCGGGCGGCCATTTTCTCTTGCAGGGGAAGGCGTTCGAGGAGCGGTTGCCAATACCCTAAGCGAGTATGAGTTTCCGGTTCACAACCGCAGGTGAATCACACGGACCCGGTCTCGTGGCGATCGTCGAGGGCCTCCCAGCCGGACTCGAGCTCGACCGCGAAACGCTCGACAGCGACATGGCCCGGCGCCAGCTCGGCCACGGCCGGGGGGGCCGCATGAAGATCGAAACGGATGCGGTCGAGATCCGGTCGGGCGTACGGCACGGCAGGACGATAGGCAGCCCGGTCGCGGCACTCGTCGCCAACCGTGACTACGAGAACTGGGACGAGCGGATGAACCCGTGGCCGGTCGAGGGCGAGATCCCCCCGGTGACGATGCCGCGCCCCGGACACGCCGACCTGGTCGGCATGTGGAAGTACAAGCACGACGACCTCCGTCCCGTCCTCGAGCGCGCCAGCGCCCGCGAGACCGCGGCACGGGTGGCGGCCGGCGCGATCGCCAGGGCTTTCCTCACCGCGGTCGGTGTGACCGTGCGCAGTCACGTGACCCGAATCGCTTCGGTGTCGCTCCCAGAGCGTGAAGACTTGGGAGTAGAGGACTTCGAGGGCGTGGATGAGGATCCCGTCCGCTGCATCGATCCCGGCACCTCGGCGAGGATGGTCGAGGAGATCAACGTGCTCCGCAAGCAGAACGAGAGCCTCGGCGGGACCTTCGAAGTCCGCGTCTTCGGGCTGGTCCCCGGTCTCGGTAGCCACATTTCGTGGGAGGACCGCCTCGACGGGCGGCTCGCCCAGGCCATCTGTTCGATCCAGTCGGTCAAGGGCGTTTCGATCGGCCGGGCCTGGGACGTCGCGGGCCGGCCTGGCTCCGAAGCCCACGACGAGATCTTCTACTCCGAGGAACGCGGCTATTACCGCGAGACGAATCACGCCGGCGGCCTCGAGGGCGGCATGACCAACGGCATGCCCCTGTCGGTGCGGGCCGCGCTCAAACCGATCTCGACCATGACCAAGCCGCTCCGCTCGGTGGACACCGCGACCCGCGAGCCGGCCGCCGCCCACAAGGAGCGCACCGACTCGACCGTCGTCCCGGCGGCCGCCGTCGTCGGCGAGGCGATGATCTGCCTCGCCCTTGTCAAGTGTTACCGCGAGAAGTTCGGCGGCGACCACATCGACGACGTGATCGCCGCGATCGATGCCTACAAGGAACGCATCGGCTGGCGATGATCGTTCTGGTCGGGTTCATGGGGGCGGGCAAGTCTTCTGCTCTCGTGGAGCTGTCCGCTCACGGACTGGAGACCGTCGACGCCGACCGGCTGATCGAAGCCGAGGCCGGCTGCCCGATCTCGGTGTACTTCGAACGGAACGGCGAGGCCGAGTTCCGCGAACTCGAGCAGCGGGTGATCCTCGCGGCGTTGAGCGCCCCGGGGATCGATGCGGTCGCGCTCGGGGGTGGCGCTGTCGCGACCCCGGCCATCGCCGATGCCCTGAAGAGCCGCGAGCACACCGTCGTCTGGCTGGACGTCGAGCTCGACACGGCCTGGCGCCGGGTCCGGGCAGGCAATAGGCCGCTCGCCCGGAATCAGTCGGATTTCCAGGCCCTGTACGAGTTTCGCCAGCCGCTGTACGACGCGGTCGCCGACGCTGTGCTTCCGGCGGTCGTCCGCCGGGTGTGGGACCGCGCGCTCGGCCCGCTCCGTGCGCTGGAGGGGCTGCCGGAGGGTACGAGGATGATCTGGGCGGCCAGCGCCGGCGGCGAGTACCCCGTCTACGTCGGCAACGGCCTGCTCGATTCACAGCTCTTCGCTGGTGCCGGGGAGGTGATACCAGGTAGCGGCGACTCGTTCGTGTTCACCGACGACGTGGTCGGACCGCTGTACGCCAAGCGGCTCGGGAACGTGAAGGCAACGATCTCGATCCCGCCCGGTGAGTCGGCCAAGACCATCGCGCAGGCCGAAGAATCGCTCCGTGGCATGGCAGTGCTCGGGGTGACCCGCCAGGACCGGGTGCTCGCACTCGGCGGCGGCGTCGTCGGCGACCTCGCCGGCTTTTGCGCCGCCACCTACCAGCGGGGCATCCCGGTGGTCCAGGTCCCGACCACGCTCGTGGCCCAGGTCGACTCCGCCTACGGTGGCAAGACCGGAGTCGATCTGCCGGAAGGCAAGAACTACGTCGGCGCGTTCCACCTGCCGTCGGCGGTCATCACCGACGTCGACACGCTCGCGACCCTTTCGCGGGCCGAGCTCACCGCCGGCATGGCCGAGGTCGTGAAGACGGCACTCCTGGCCGGCGGCGACCTTTGGCAGCAGGTACTGAATCTGCGCCCCCGTGAGATCCTGAGCCGGAGCGACCTGATCTACGCCTGCGCCCGTTACAAATGCGGGATCGTCGCCGCCGACGAGCGGGACAGTGGCGTTCGCGCCGTTCTCAACCTCGGCCACACGGTCGGCCACGCGATCGAGTCGGCCACCGGGTACGAGCGGTACCGGCACGGCGAGGCCGTCGCCCTGGGCCTGCTGGCGGCACTGCGGCTTTCCGATGCTCCGGAACTGCGCGAATCGGTCAGCCGGTGGTGCGAACTCCACGGCCTGCCGGTCCGGCTCGACCCGGGCGTTGCCGTCAACGACGTGATCGAAGCGATCCAGTTCGACAAGAAGAAAACCTCCCGGGGAGTCGGCTTCGTACTGCTCACCAAGCCGGGAGAGCCCGTGATCGACCGCACGCAGCCGGAAGATCGAGTCCACTACGCCGTGGAGGAGCTGACCATATGAGCCGTTCCCAGAACCGTGTGGCGATCCTGCACGGAGTCAATTTCGACGTTCTCGAACGCCGTGACCCCGAGCTCTACGGCGGCGTCAGCCTCGGCGAGCTCGAACTCCGGATCACGAACTGGGCCGCGGAGCTGGGCCTCGAGCCCCTCTTCTTCCAGACCAACTCCGAGGCGGAGTTCTGCGGTTATCTGCACCGGCTGAGTGAGAGCGCCGACGGCGCCTTGATCAACGCCGGAGCCTGGACCCACTACAGCCGGGCGATCGCCGACGCGTTTGCGGTCGACCCGATCCCCGCCATCGAGATCCATCTTTCCGACGTGGAGAACCGCGAGGACTGGCGCAAGGTCTCAGTCTTCGACGGCCTGGTGGCCGGTAAGGTCTCGGGCCAGGGAATCGAGGGATACCGGATGGCCCTGGAGCTGATGACGAAGCATCTCGGGATCAGCGGTGCCTGACGGACGCGCGGAGAAGCTGGAAGGGCTGGCGGCCGACGCAGGGGTCGATTCGCTGCTTGTGACCGAGCCCGTGAACCTGCGGTACATCACCGGGTTCACGGGTACCAACGGCGCCTGCCTGATCGGGCCCGGGGTCCGGAAGTTTTTCACCGATTTTCGTTACACCGACCGCGCCGCGGCCGAGGTCCCGGGTTTCGACATCGAGATCGTGTCGGGGGACTGGCTCGCCGGACTCGCCGGGTTCTTTGAGGGCATGGTCGGGATCGAGGACGACCACCTGACCGTCCGCACCGCGGGAAGGCTGGAAGAGGCGGCGGGGGACGGCGTCGAGCTGGTCCATTGCGGCGGCAAGGTGGAAGCCCTGCGGCGGGTCAAGGAACCCGGCGAGATCGACCGGATCGCCGCCGCCGCCGGACTGACCGATTCCCTCTATCGCGAGCTCATGGAGCGTGGCCTGATCAACCGGACCGAGGCCGAGATCGGCGCCTTCGCCGTCTCCCGGATGAGGGAAGAGGGGGCGGAACCCTCCTTCCCGCCGATCGTCGCTTCGGGACCGAACGGAGCCTCGCCGCATGCCGAGCCCGGTCCCAGGGTCATCGGCGGGCACGAACTGGTGACGATCGACATGGGGGCGACCCTCGACGGGTACTGCTCCGACTGCACGCGGACCTTCGCCACGGGCATGCTCGACGACAAGGCCGCCGAGATCTACGAGCTCACGCTCACCGCCAATGAGGCGGGGCTCTCGGCCATCCGTTCGGGTGCCGTGGCATCCGATGTCGACGGTGCCGCCAGGGATCTGATCGGGGAGGCGGGTTACGGTGAGAACTTCGGTCACGGGCTCGGGCACGGAGTCGGTCTGGAGGTCCACGAAGGGCCACGGCTCGGTGAGCGGTCCGACGACGTGCTCGCCGCGGGCGAAGTGGTGACCGTCGAGCCGGGCATCTACATCTCCGGATTCACGGGGGTCAGGATCGAAGACCTCGTCGTGGTCGGCGAGGAAGGAATCGCCCGGAACCTGAGCACGATTTCCAAGGCCCTGACCTACATCGACTGAGGTCGTGTCTTTCACGACAAAGATTCGCAAACTGTGCAATACTGTGATCACCGTCACAGAGATGACGAAGACGGACACCGGCTTTCGGCCGACAGGCCAGCCGGGCGGGGAGAAATCCGTAGCTTCGCTGAATAGGCGAGGGAGTTGTATGAGGAGAGAGGGTGCGAACCGAGAGAACCGGCCTGAGGGGGCCGGTTTTCTCCGTTAATCTGGTGGGCGAGAGGGCCATCGGGCATCCACTTCCGACAGCGGGTTCGTGCAAAAGAGAAGGCCGGGCGATCGCCCGGCCTTCTCCAGTTTCTTTTGCGCCTGCCCGTTACGGGAGCCCGTCCTCGCCATTCCATCCGTTGGCGAAGCAGTAGCCCGCTACCGGGGGACCGGCTGCGCACTCGTCGATCGTGCCGTCTGTGTAGAACGACTCGATGTGGTTCAGCGCGTCAGCTGAACGGCGGGGGTACCCGTGCGGGTCCGAGCCGTAGCCCCATTCGGGACGCGGCGGCACGTTCTCGAGCGGAGCAACGGCGCTGCCGTTGCCCTGGATACCGTCGAACCTCGGCGGACCACCGTCGTAGTAGACCATGAAGCTCTTGTCCGAATCAGTCGGGAAACCGGTCGTCGGAGGCAGTGCTTCGTAGTCCAGGTCCCACGTACGCTGGGGCAGGAGGGTCGGCGAGTAACGCTCGGCGCCGATCGTCCTGGCCTCGACCTCAGCCGCGAAGTTGGTGACCTGGTGATCGCCATTGGCCAGCTGGAGCAGGACCTCGTGTTCGTTGGTGTTGGGCAGCGGGTTGTCGGTCAGGTTATGCGCATAGCCGTTGCCTTCACCGCGATCCCAAAGCAGCTGCATGAGCGACAGCAGCAGTGGTCGGGAAGCGAGGTCGGGGTAGTTCGCGTACAGACCGAGGCCCGGGAGCTTGAAGTACTCGTCCGAATCCACCGAACGGCGGAGGAGGGTCGAGTAGTTGATTCCCGGTACTCCGAGCACGCCGTAGTCGACATCGGGATCGAGCGCGGTGAGCGCTCCGCCCATGATGCCGCCCTGGCTGATTCCGTAGTAGTAACCGCGGGTGTTGACTCCGGCACTGACGTCAATCGCCGGGGCCGGACTGGCCAGCGGCGTGAGGCCATCGTGGGTCATGTTGAACGCCGGCTCGTCAACGAAGCCGTCCGGGTGGATCAGCGCCCTCTGGAGCATCATGAAATTGAGGAATCCCTGCTGCATCCTGTCGGCCGCTTTGTTGAAGTTCGACATGTTCTGCAGGGACGAGATGATCAGTCCGAGGTCTGGCTCGGAGAAGCCATCCCAGTTCGCCGCACACCAACTCGAGTTGGTGTCATTGGCGACCTGTTCAGTGGAGTTGATCTGGTTCAGCGTTCCAAGCAGGCCGTGACCGTAGGTCCCGGTTCCGCCCGGAACCACGTCTCCGCCGGCGACGATCGACTTCGGAATCAGGCACCGGAACGGCACCTTGGTCGTGAATGTCGTGTTGGTATCAACCGAACCATCCGGGTTGATCTTGAACTCGGAACCCGAGGGGCATCCGTTTTCGTCGAGGTAGCAGGGCACGTTGTCGATGTAGCCGACCACGGTGCGCTGCGTCGTCGTGTTGTTCGGCACCGGCGACTGAATCGGGTTGTCGGGGTCGAAGCTGCTGTTGAACGGGTAGTTGTTGCCGCACTGCGGCGTCGCGTTGTCGCCTGCGTCGCAGAAGGCACTCACGACGATGTCAGGCGAAGCACCTTCGATCGTGCGGTTGGCCAGGTTGGTGTCACCGAGCTGCGCGAACGCGTCATCACGGATGTCGGTGGCCCGGCCGGTGATGCTACGCTCGGATGCGACCGTGAAGTCCCACGCCATGTAGAGGCTGCTGCGCTCGACGCCGGCATCCGTCGTGAGCTTGTCGATGATCGATTCCATGTGCGGACGACGTTCTTCGACGATGTTCTGTCCGGTCGTCAGGTTGTCCCTGTAGACGCGGAATCCGGGTGGTGCTTCCACCGGCTCGTTGTCGCCGTTCTTCAGGTTCCGGAAGGCAACGATGTAGCGCTTCCCGAACTCGAGGTTCTTGGCGGGACGGATGATCAGGTTGACCGGGCCGGTGTTACCGGGGTTCTTGCCGATTCCGCCGGCCTTGACCAGCTCGCCGCCTTCATAGACGGGGTCGACCGAGGTCGGGTTCGAGTCGAGCTCGGCCCAGATCGGCTGACGTTCGCCAGTCTCGGCGTCGATCAGCATCACCGCCTGATCGGGGTCCTTGTAAGCGGCAATGTCATCGAGCGGCACGAGTCCCGAGTTCTGGAACGCGGCCGGTGTGCTGACACCCTTGACCTTCAGGAAGATCATGCTACCGGGGCTGAAACCGTCAGCCTGGTTGATCTGCGTTACGGCGATGTTCGTCGGGCTGGTGTTGCCTGTGTTCCTCGGAGTCGAAGTCGGGGCCAGGTCCAGGCGCTTGCCGGTCGGGGTCGAAGCATCTTCCTTCGTGTAGTAATCGTTCGGGAAGGGCTGGAGGCAGACCGAGGTATCGAGGAAGTCACAGTTCTCGGGATCGTCCCCGAGGTTGACAACCACGGGCTCCGGAGGAGTGACGCACTTGCTCGGGTCCTTTGCAAGTTTCTTCTTCCTGCTTGCCTTGGCGCTCTTCTTGCCCTTCTTGTAGTTGGCCTTGACCGTGACGGTCTTGGCTCCACAAGTCTTGAGGGCGGTACGTCCACCACTGGTCATTGCGAGGGACACGGTCTTCGTGCCCTTCTTGCTGAAGCTGACCTTTTTGGTCTTGAAGCGATTGCTCTTGCCGCCGCTGACGACTGAGAGATTGACGCCCTTTACCTTGCCAGTTGACTTGACTTTGACCGTGAGCTTGCCCGACTTGAGCAATCCTGCCTGGTTCTTTGTCGTGATGCCCGTCAGCGATACCGAAGCTTTCTTCGCCTTTTTCTTGGCGTCGGCGCTACCGGCAATCGCCGTGGTCATGGCCATTGCCATGAACAGGGCGAATGCCATGACCGCGATGCGGCGGACGTTCAGAAGTCCCGAGTGGTGGTTCATTCTCCGTTACTACTCCCTCTGGTTCGTTTACAGCCGGACCCCTACCTTCTAGACCGGCTGTGTCATGTGTGACAAGACCCACAAATACTAGACCGAAACGGCTGAAGAAGTTCTGCTCCCTCCAAAGTGAATGATTCAGCGGCTCAGGTCGACTCCCGGTTTGATCGATTCGACGAAGGCAACTATCAGTTCGACCGTCGATTCCACGTCTGTGAGGTCGACCATCTCGACCGGCGAATGCATGTAACGCAGCGGAATGGAAACCAGCCCGGCGGGGATACCGTTTCGTGAGATCTGGAGTGAGTCCGCGTCGGTGTGCGTCGAATTGCCGCTGGCCCCTACCGAATAAGGGATGTCCGCCTTCCGGGCCGCGTCCCGCAGGAGCTCGTAGACTTTGGGCGAGAGGGTGGAGCCCCGGCCGATCACGGGCCCGGAACCGAACGGATGGCTGCCGACCTCTTTCTCGTTGACTCCGGGCGCGTCGGTCGCGTGGGTCACGTCGACGGCGACCGCGAGGTCGGGTCGCACGGTGAAGGCCGCGGTGCGGGACCCGAACAGGCCGATTTCCTCCTGGACCGCGGCGACCGCGGCGAACCGGGCCTTCGCCTTCCTGTTCTCGTTGACGCGGCGGAGGGCCTCCAGGGCGATGTAGGAACCGAGGCGGTTGTCCATCGAGCGTGAAACCAGGCGTCCCCCGGCCACCTCCATCGGAGCGGTCTCGATGACGACCGGATCGCCGACCGACACCATCTCCTCGGCCGCATCCTTGTCCTCGGCGCCGATGTCGATGTGCATCTCCTTCAGCTTCACGACCTTCTTGCGCTGCTCGGGGTCGAGCAGGTGGATCGGCAGGCGACCGGCGACTCCGGGTACCGGTCCTTCGTTGCCGGTGATCGTGACCCGCTGGCCGACCAGGATCTGGGGATCCCAGCCGCCGATCGGCTCGAAATAGAGGAAGCCCTTGTCGTCGATGTGGGTGATCACCAGGCCGATCTCGTCGATGTGCCCGACTACGGCGACCAGGGGAGCGTCTTCGTCGTCACCGATCGTGGCGATGCTGCCGCCGAGGCCGTCGGTGGTCACCTCGGCGAAGTCGGCGGCCTCGCGCCAGACTGTGGCGGCGGCGAGTTCGTAACCTGAGGGACCGGGGGTGTTGAGGAGCTTGTCGAGAAGCGGAGGAGTGGTCATGAAGTGATTATGCCGCTCCCACGACGTGGCCTTGCCGCTGGAACCATCACCACGGGGGCCGACGCCCTCAATCCGGGGATTCACCCCACAGGGTTGCTGTGATCGAACGGGGTCCACCGCGATCACGGTGTTCGCACAGGTAGACGCCCTGCCAGGTGCCGAGGTGGAGGTCTCCATTCCTCACTGGCAGCGTCAGGTCGAATCCGGTCACTGAACCCTTGACGTGGGCGGGCATGTCATCCGGTCCTTCGAGCGTGTGGGTCCACGAGAAGTCCTGGGGAACCGCGCGGTCGATCCAGGTGCGGAAATCCCGTCTCACATCAGGAGACGCGTTTTCGTTCAGCGTGAGCGAAGCCGAGGTGTGGCGGATCATGAGGTGGAGCAGGCCGACCGAGTACGTCGAAATCTCAGGCAATGCCGAACGGATCTCCCGGGTCACGAGATGAAAGCCGCGCGGCTGCGGCTCCAGGGAGAAATCTCGCTGGAGCATCTTCATGGTCGGTCAGGCCCGCGACATGTATTCAGCGTTCTCTGTGTTGACCTTGATCACTTCGCCCTCGTTGATGAAAAGAGGGACCTGGATCTCGATGCCCGTTTCCAGGGTGGCCGGCTTGCTGCCGCCGCCGGAAGCGGTGTCACCCTTGAGGCCAGGTTCAGTCCTTACGACTTTGGCTTCGATCGAACTCGCGACCGCGACCTCGGAAGGCTGCTCGTCTACCAGCAGGATCTCCACCTCGTCGTTCGGCTGGATCCATCGCAGGGCGTTCTCCGCCAGGTCGGAAGGAAGCTCGAGCTGGTCATAGGTTCGGTTGTCCATGAAGACGACCGTGTCACCCGACTCGTAGAGGTATTGCATCTTCCGGGATTCGGTCCGTACCGGGCGGAACTTCTCCCCGGCCCTGAAAGTCTTGTCGATCACCGATCCGTCCTCGATCCGACGCAACTTGGTACGCACGAAAGCACCTCCCTTGCCGGGTTTCACATGCTGGAACTCGATGATCCGCATGATCTTGCCTTCGACCTCGATGTGGGATCCATTCTTGAACTCGCTGGTTGAAATCACGCGTTCCAGTCTAGAGACCCGAAGGGTTTCTACGGGGACCGCGCTCGCAGTTCATCGAGAACTGCCGCCGCTGTTTGAGATGGTTCTTCAAGAATCATGCTGTGGCCTTGGGTTCAAGGGGTCGTCGCAACACCTTGATCCAGGAGGTGCGTATGGGTATAGGACGTCCACCAGGAAGCCGGAATCGCCCCTTCGATCGGCTCGGTCGGTGATGCCTACGACACTCGGTTGTGGTTCGGGCAAACAGACGCTCGCGGCGCCATCTCGGAAAGAGCGATCCGCGTGACGCCGAAGGCGCCGCTCGGGCCCTGCTCTCAGGAGAGGCCACGGCAAGTCCCAAACTCCGTAGCGGCGCCGTTGAGTCGATCCGGGTCTTGCGGCTTGCCCGATCCACCGCGGTGAAAGCCAGGACGCAGGCGGCAATCCAGCTCGGGACGGTGCTCGTAACCGCCTCGGATGATTTACGCGATCAGCTGACCGGCCTGCGATCCCGTGACCGGATCAAGCGTTGCGCCGGGCTGCGAATCGGCGATGACCTCGATCCCCGATCGGCGGCCAAGCATGCCCTGCGCCTCTTGGCCAAGCGCCACCAGCGACTCGATGAGGAGGTTTCGGAGCTTGATGGGCAGATCACCAGGCTGGTCGCCATGGCAGCTCCCCGCCTACTCAGCGAGACCGGAATCGGGACTGAGACTGCGGCCCGGTTGCTCGTTGTTGCCGGAGAAAACCCGGATCGACTCCGCAGTGACGGAGCTCTGGCGGCGCTTTGCGGTGCCTCGCCGGTAGAAGCCTCAAGCGGCAAAGTGAAGCGCCATCGTCTCAATCGCGGTGGTGATCGTCAAGGCAACAACGCCCTCTATCGAATCGCCATGAGTCGGATGATGCACGACCCTGAGACGCGCACCTACGTGGACAGAAGGACTGCGGAGGGCAAGACAAGGCGCGAGATCAGGCGATGCCTGATGCGCCACATCGCCCGCCGGATCTTCCCGTTGCTGGTAGCCGACCTACGAGAAGCGAGGAGCCTGAACTTGACATAGGAGCATCAACGCCATGGCCGAGTCGGTGATCTCGTCTTTCAAAAACGAAGAGATCGGCCAGAACGGTCCCTGGAAAAAGTGCTCAGACGTTGAACTGGCGACCCTGACCTGGGTTGACTGGTACAACCGATCAAGGCTTGAAGTATCTGCCGCCCGTAGAGTTCGAGGAGAACTACCTGAGGGCGTCAGTTTCCCAATGAAAACTGTCTCCAACTTTCCCGGTATGGATCAGTCAAGCCTGGGGTGAGGTCAACCAGTTGCCGTGTGAAGCTCTGAGTGGGATGGTTGAGAACGTCGTCGGTGTTGCCGGTCTCGATCACCTTTCCGTCTTTCATGACGGCGATCCGGTTTGAGACGCGGCCGACAATCTCGATGTCGTGGGCGATGAAGAGGCAGGCGAGGCCAAGGTCGTCCTGAAGCTGGCTCAGGAGGTCGATGAGCTGGTCTCGAAGGGGATGGTCGAGCGCGGTGAAGGGTTCGTCGCAGATGAGCACTCGGGGACGGTTGACGATGGCTCGGGCCAGGGCGACCCGTTGTTGCTGCCCCCCCGAGAGCTCGTGGGGCAGCCGATCATCTATCTCGGTCGGCAGGTCGACGGCGGCGAGTGCTTCGCGGGCCAATCGTGCGCGCTCGTGCCGGTCGCCGATGCCTTGCCCGATCAGTGGTGTCGACACGATCCGGGCAATCCGGTGCCGCGGATTCAGGGACGCGGCCGGATGCTGGAGCACCGCCGATATCTGTCGTCTCAGCGGCCGGAGGCTCCGCTGGCTGAGCTTGGCGATGTCGACTCCGGCCAGGAGGATCTGACCGCTGGTTGGGTCGATCAGGCGAAGCGCGGCCCTGGCGACGGTGGTCTTGCCGGCGCCGGTCTCTCCCACGAGACCTAGAGTCTCGCCGGGACGGATCGCAAGCGAGACATCGCTGATCGCCTCCGCGCGGCTTTCTGGCCGCGGGTATGTGGCCGATACGTTTTTCAACTCGATCGCAAACTCACTGGTTGGATTTGTCGTGGTGCCGCGCCGCGTTGGTGCTCTCAGTCCAGACGGAGGTTCGCTGGGGAAGACGGTCGCAGGCGGGGTGGAACCGCTGCTCGGCGGAGGCAAGCTGGTGCTTCCTTGGCGAATCTCGACCGTGCGGGTCGCGAGGCGGTCTATTACTTGTGGTTCGTGGCTGATCAACAGCACGGAGATGTCGCGGTGCGCGCGGGTTTCCTCGATCAGACCGAGGATCTCGTCGGTGGCGACCGCATCGAGGGAGGAAGTCGGTTCATCCGCGATCAGGATCGAGGGCTCGGAGACAAGCGCGAGGGCGATCGCGACCCTCTGTCGCATGCCGCCGGACAACTGGTGGAGATAGGCCCGGGCGGTGCGATCCGGGTTCGCGAAACCGACCTCGCCGAGTAGGGAGTGGATCGTCGTGTTGGCCTGATCGCTGGTGAGCCGGCGATGGGCGAGCAGGCTGTCGGTGAGCAGCTTCCCGACCCGGTGGACCGGGGTCAGGGCGGCGGTGGGATCCTGGAACACCATCCCGATGACCGGTCCCCGGATGGAACGGTATTCGTCCTCGTCCAGCGTGGTGAGCTCGGTCTTTCCCAGGCGGATCGAGCCGGTGATCGTGGCTCTGCCGCCCGGAGGCAAGCCGAGGATCGCCAGCGCTGCGGTGGTTTTACCGGCCCCCGAGGGTCCGAGGAGACCGACCGTCTCGTTTTCGGCCAGGACGAACGAGACACCATGGACGAGGTCCGGTTGTCTCTTCCCGGGGCGTGCGGAGACCCGCAGGTCCTCTACCACCAGGGTTCCGGCCGGCCGGGTCAGCATCGACTGAACGGTACCGGCAGACAACCCGTCACTACGCGCGGCCCCGGAATTAAGATTCATCGACTAGCTTGTGTACGTGCTTGTACAAGGGGGTGCTTGGGATGAGGGAAGAAGGGGCCGTGGGGTTGGGAGGCTGGGGTTGCCGCCTGCCTCTGACGGAGTAGGGACGGGCCAAAGGGGTTGGTTGGCCAGGCCTGGGAGGACGAGCCTCATCTTGGCGGTGAGCGTGCTTGCACTGGTGGTTTTATCGGCGGTGTTTGCTCCCCAGATCGTGGGGATCACCGGTGCCCCCGGCCCGAACGCCATAGATTCATCCAGTCTGAATGCGGAGTACGGCACCCCCTACGGGCCGTCGGCCGCACATTGGTTCGGGGTCGATCCGTTGGGTCGCGACGCATTCGGCCGCACCGTTTACGGGGCTCGGACAGCGATCGCGGTTTCTTTGCCGGCCACCGGGCTGGCTCTTGTGATCGGCATGTTCGCGGGTCTTCTCGCCGGATATCGGCGCGGCTGGCTCGATACCCTCCTTTCGAGGGCGATCGAAGTTTTCTTGGTCATTCCCTACCTGCTGCTCGCGGTCGGGGTAGCAACCAGCTGCTCCGGCCCGGAAGGCTGCCTCGCCGGTGCGCTGCGACCCGGAATGCCACTGGTTATCTTCGTGATCGTGATCGCTTCGTGGCCTTGGGTCGCGAGGCTCACGCGCAACCAGACGATGGTGATCGCCGGGTCCGATTACATCGCGCAGGCACGAGTCTCGGGTCTCAGCACCTTTCGTGTCTTGACCGGCGAGATTCTGCCCAACCTGGCCGGATCGATCCCAACGTTCGTTGTGATCCTGCTGCCGCAGGCGATCCTTGCCGAGGCCGCGCTCAGCTTCCTCGGCGTGGGTGTGCCGGCGACGACGCCTAGCTGGGGTCGGCAGATCGCCAGTGGAGCCGCCTCCTTCCCGGATGCTTGGTGGCTGATGGTGTTCCCAGGGTTGGGCTTGCTGGCTACCGTCTTCTCGGTCGTCGTCATCGGTGGCCGGTTTCGCGGCCGAACTGGTTCCGGTCTCGAGGTACCCCATTGAGGGCTTCCGTGAGAATGGCACGGTTTGGGCACCCCGGAAAGTTTCCTGCCGGTTTGCTCATTTGGATAGTGGGCTTAGCGGCGGTGGCCTTGGCCGGCTGCGGAGGGGAAAGTGACAAACTTGTCTCGGTCTCCGACTTCCCGCCCCGATACGAGCCCCCGGCGCATGCTCGTCGTGGCGGCGAGCTGCGGGTGATAGCAGCGGGTGACGTTGACTCTTTGGATCCTGGTGTGTTGCAGGCCCAGTTTGCCGGAATGCTGAGCGCTGCGACCCAGAGATCTCTAGTGGCGGCGACCGATCGTCCGGGTTCAGGGCTACGGCCTGATGTCGCCGCGAGGATGCCGCGGGTGAATCGCCTCGGCGGAACCGTCGATTTCTGGCTGCGCGACAACGCGCGGTTCTCGCCGCCTGTCTCGAGGCCGGTCCGAGCCTCTGACTTCAAGTATGCCCTCGAACGGGGCCTTCTGCCCGGCGTCGCGAACGGATACCTCAAGGTGTTCCTGCCAGGACTGAAGGGGATGAGTTCAGCGGAACGTGCGGTCGAGGCGGACCCGACCCGTGCTCCCGACATAGCCGGGGTAGAAGCGTTGGGGCCCAGGCACCTCAGGCTGCGATTCGACAGGCGTGTGCCGCCTCTGGCGGTAGCAGCACTCTCGTTGCCGTTTGCCGCGGCAGTTCCTCGCGAATACGCAATCCCGTTCGACCGCAAAGTCCCCTCGACCTATGGCCTCCACGTTGCCGCATCCGGCCCCTACATGGTTGCCAATGACGCCGATGGGAACCTGACAGGATATCGGCCCGGCGTGAAGATCCAGCTCGTGCGAAATCCGGAATGGGATCCGGAATCCGACTTTCGTCCGGCTTTCCTTGACTCGATTCGAGTCGAGATCGGATACACGAACACGAATCTGGCCTCGCAGGAGATCCTCGCCGGTGAATCGTCGGTTATAGGAGATTTCGCACCGGCTTCGGCGATGCTGCTCCAGGCGGCGGAGGGCGAGCCGGGGCAACTGATGATGGTTCCTGCTGGTGCGGTGCTCTATGCGGCGCTCGACACGACGATCCCGCCTCTCGATGATGTGAACGTCCGCCGGGCAATCGTCGCGGCGACCGACCGCGAAGCCATGCGGCTGGTTCGCGGTGGTGAGCTCGCTGGTGAGCTTGCGACTCACTTCATCCCGCCAGGGGTACCCGGCTTCGAGGAAGCGGGCGGCTTCGACGGCCCTGGCTTTGACTTTCTGGAGCACCCCTCGGGTGACCATGAGCTGGCGGCCGGGTACATGCGCAAAGCCGGCTACAAGAACGGCAGCTACACGGGTGACGACCAGGTAAGAATGGTGACCAGTACTACCGAGGTCGGGACGCGGACGGCTGAAGTGGTCCGCCAGGCCCTCGAATCGCTTGGCATCCCAGTGACCGTGCAGGCGGTGTCCTCCGACATCATGTATTCACGTTTTTGCGGTGTCCCGGCGGCAGCGGTAGCGATATGCCCCGACGTCGGATGGCTGCAAGAGCTCGACGATCCCCAGACGGTCCTGAGCCAAACCTTCGGCGGAGCGGCGATCCGGCCCGTAAACAACTCGAATTGGCCGCAGCTCGACGTGCCGAGAGTAAACGCGGCGATGCGTAGGGCAGAAAGCATCTACGACCCGACTCGTCGCGCCCGGGCGTGGGGGCGGATCGACCGGATGGTCACTGGACTGGCACCGGCGATCCCCAGCCTATGGTCCGAGATTCCGGCAATCGCGTCAGCCAACGTGGTCAACGTTGTCGACTCTGCGGTTCGGACGACTTCTTTGCCGATGACCTCGTTGAAGGACGACGGCTCAGCGGAAGGAGGCTGACGTGTGGCTCTTTCTCCTCCGTCGCGTCTTCTGGGGGGTTGTGATCCTGATCGCGGCCAGCGCGGTCGTGTTCCTGATCTTCTACGCCTTGCCTTCCGGTGACCCGGCGACGCTACAGGCGGGGCCCGGCGCGAGCGGCGAGCAGATCGCCGCCGTCCGTCATGGACTCGGGCTCGACCGGCCGCTCTATGCCCAGTATGGGCAATTTCTCTGGAACCTCTTCGCCCACTTCGATCTCGGTTACAGCTACCAGTACCTGCTGCCAGTGAAAGAGGTGATCTGGCAGCGATTGCCGGTCACCTTGGCGTTGATCGCCGGTGCCGCTGTGATCGCGATCGGAGTGGGGGTGGGAGCGGGAGTGGCGAGCGCCGCTCGGCCGGGTTCGGTGATGGACCAAACGGCCGGTGTTGGATCGGTCCTCCTCATCTCAGCTCCGATCTTCTGGCTTGGATACATGGCTCTGATCCTGTTCTCGGTGGGCGGCAGCAAGATCCTGCCTGTGTTGCCAGGCGTGGGTGCGTGGATTGGTGCCGACACATTCTTCGACAGGTTCGGCGCGCTGGTCTTGCCGTGGCTGGTACTTGGATTTTCCTCGGCCGCGGTTTACTTTCTTTTCACTCGGATGGTGGTCGCTGAGGAACTTGAGAAGTCATACCTGACTGCGGCGCGTGCCCGCGGGATCCCGGAATCACGGATCCGTTGGCGCTACGCGCTTCGGGCCGGCATGGCGCCGCTCTTGGCGATGGCCGGGCTCGATCTCGGTTTGATCCTGGCGGGTAACGTGGTGCTGATCGAGACGGTGTTCAACTTGCCAGGGGTTGGACGCCTCCTGACCGAATCGATCGAGCATTCCGACCTGCCGCTGACCCAGGGGATCGTGCTTGCCGGCGTCGTGATCGTTGTAGTGGCCACGGTCGTGATCGAGCTGGTCCACGCCGCCGTCGACCCGAGGGTACGTCGATAGCGCCTTTTTCGTTCAGGCACTTCCGATGGAAGAACTTTCCCTTTGCGTGAAGCATATTTGCTCGTTGTCGCGCTATGCGTCTGCAGAGACTCTCGTTTTCTTCGGCCCGGACCCGGAATGGCAGGTGATCGAGCAACAGGGAACCTTCAGCGGGCCAGGCGGTGGCCCCGTAAGGCTCGTAGAGCACCGGGGCAAACAGCTCAACCCAGTCGGCGACGAGTTGGCCGTGGGCCGACTCACGCACTTCCCCGGTTTGCGGATCAAAGCGGAAGCGCCGGGCCCGATCGCGGGCCACCCGCGAGGCTTGCATGTAGGTGTCGCCTGCGCCGACGGCCACGAGTGCTTCGGCGATCCCGCGGGCGACGAACTGGTAGTGGCGAGGGGCTTTCGGACCCTCACGGCGCTCGAGGTGGCGCTCACACTGATCGCAGTCTCCGTGCCATGCCTCCTCACGCGGCAGAAGCTCGGTGAAGACGTGAGGTTTGCCCTCATCCGGCGTGCACTTGTAGCGCTGGCGGCGGTGGCCCGGCTTACCGTAGGTTCCGTCGAGCTTTACCCGCGTGTCCGTGTGCTCGGACTTTGGGCACTTCACCCTCGTTTTGGTGATCTTTGGCATGGACCGAGAGTCGCACCTTGATCGGACGGGTTAGCCCAACGCTATGCGAGAGGGGGGAGACTAGAGTCCGTTCCAAGTTGTTGACAGCAATTCTCCCCGGAAAGTCTGGACTGAAGATGAGCAAAGCCACCAAGCCCACTGATGAAGCCGCCCTCGATGTGAAGCTGATGAAGGCGTTGGGGCACCCCCTGAGGCAGCGGATACTTCAGGTGCTCGATCGTGGCGTGGAGGCGAGTCCGAAGCAGATCGCTGAGAAGATGGGCGAGCCGCTGCCCAACGTCGGTTACCACGTCCGGTTTTTGGCCAAGCTTGATGCGATCGAGTTGGTCCGAATCGAGCCGGGCGGCAAATCGCTCGAACACTTTTACCGGGCGAAGGTCCGGCCGGTGCTCGATGAGGAAAGCTGGTCACGCATCCTTGAGAAGGTCCGAGAATCGCTGCTGGGTCAGACCTTCCAGCAGATCTGGCAGAACAGCGCCCGAGGGGTATCCGAGGGTGGAGGCATGGATGACGTGCGCACCTCGGCTGCATGGTCTGCCTTCAGGCTGACCGACGATGCGTTCACCGAGCTGGGCCGGATGATAGAAGACTTTATGGGCAAGGCAAAGGCCTTGGAGAAGGGTTCCGAGATTCAGCTGGAGGCCCTCGACGAAGAGGAGCGCGACGCCCAGACTCGGCTGGTGGAGCTGGACCTGATGCTCTATCCGATCCTTGAAGATCCAACTCCCTAGAGCGAGTTTTGGCAGTCGCATTGTGGGTTTGGCTCGACCGGTTCGAACTCGACCTGGAGAGTTCTGAGGTCCATGATCATGGCTTGGCCGATGGTGGCCGCATCGACGGCACCGGTCAGGTGGTGGATGGCCTCCATGGCGATCAGCGATCCGATCGTTCCTGATGCGGCGCCGAGGGTGGCGGCGTCAGCTGGCCTGTCTGTCCGGTGGCGGATGAGGTCCTCGTAGTGGGGATAGTCCCTTCTGAAGGCATGCTCCTGACATTCGTGGCAGGGCGTCTGTCCGGGGATGACCACTGGTCCGATCCGGATCGTGGGTGGGATCTGACCGGCACTGATCCAAGGGGTCCCGGTCTCGAGGCAAGCGCGATTCACCGTTATCAGTCCCTCATAGGGGGGATGGTCTGCGGTCATCACCAGGAAGTCTGCCTCTGCGGTCAGTTCCACTACCTCGGCGGTCGACTGGATCCGTTTGTGCACGGTGGTGACCTCGAGGTGGGGATTGAGTGCAGTCAAAGAGCCCCTTGCTGCGTCGATCTTCCTGCGTCCCACATCGCTGGTGCGAAAGAGCAGTTGGCGGTTGAGGTTGCTGAGCTCGACGGTATCGTCGTCGACCAGGGTCAGTTTTCCCACCCCGGCCAGCACGAGGCCGGTGGCGGCCCAGGAACCGAGTCCGCCGCAGCCGAGTATCACGACATGGGATTGCCGGAGCCGGTGCTGGAGTTGCCAGGCACTTTGGCCTTGGGGGGAGATGTCCGCGAGATAGATCAGTTGCCGGTCGAAGCGTTCCGCCTCCTCGTCGGTAAGTAGCTCCTTTCCATGGTCACGTTCCAGGACACCCAGCTGTTCCAGGTCGATCAGCGACTGGGCGACCGTTTCGGTGGGGAGGCCTTCGCGCTGGAGCCGGTCGCAGATCTCTTGTTCACCTACGAAGCCCGACCTCAACAGGTCCAGGACCAGCAGATCCTGGGCTTCGGGCCGGTCGATCTCGTAGCGTTTCTCCAGGCCGTCGTGGAGTAGCTGGACGTTGCCGTTGCCGATGGGGAGGCAATCGACCGAGCGCTTCAACCGCAGGCGGTCAAGTGACCGTCCGGGAATTCCCGGACGGTCACTCCCCTTCATCAGGTGCCCTTCTGGTATGAGGGGCGCGGCGCGATCGGCTTCTCGACTTTGCGGATCTTCATTTGTTTTCACCTCCTCTCCTCTGATCGGTTGCAAGGCTTTGCGATAAAAATCCCCTTGGTGTGCCGGTGCTGGTCGAGGGGTTGTTCGAGAGCCCCCGAGTAGTCGTGCCCATAGACCGCTACGCATTCCAGGCCGGCCTCGGCCATAGAGCTGATCGCCTCGGTCTCGCTCACATGCCGTTGGCGGTGGGTTGAGCTGAACTTCCGGCCGTCGGAGGTCGCGAACTCCATGGTTGCCGCAGCCGACTTCCCGGCCGTCGCTTGGCCCGCTACCTGTCCGATCCAGGTGGTGGTCACTCCATTGACGGGCTTCACGTCCTTTTGCGCGAAGAGCGTTCCGTAGCTGTGGAGGGTGTTCAGGTCAAACAGAGCCAGTCCAGTGCGCGCGAGGTTCTGGGCGATCCCTTCGAGGGCCTCCTCGAATCCGCCTTGTGCGGCGGTGTAGTTCATCACGTCTCCGAGGCTGAGTACCAGATCGAACTCACCCAGCTTGGGGAGGGCCGCGACGTCGGCCTGCTGCACCGACACCTGATCGCCGGCCTTGCTCTTCAGTCGCCGGAGCATCCCGGGTGAGAGGTTGACCGCGGTCGCCTCCCATCCCCGGTCCACCAGGGGCAAGGTGCTCTTGCCGGTGCCGCAGCCGAGGTCCAGCAATCGGTTGCCGGTCAGGCCCTTCCGTTCGAGGGCGGGCATGAGCCGGTCGAACCATTCGTCGTACCGGTGGTGCTCGGTCAGCTCGTCGTAGTGGGGAGCCATGAGGTCATATGCCTCTCGGGTCACGAAATATTCTTTTTCGTTAGAAGGTCGCATATCGAGAAAGACCCGTTGAGGTTCCGGAATCGTTACATCGAGCGATTCATGGAATTGGGAGAAAGCACGGAATTTGGCTCTACGAGTGGTAAATCGCCATGCCAAGAATTTTTCGGATGTGGAGGACCTGGCTCAGGACGCGTTGATCCGTGCCTGGCAGAACCGGGAGAAGCTTCGTGATCCGGAGAGGTGGGAGGAATGGGTGGCGCAGATCGCCCGGAACGAGGCACGGCGGGCTCTGGAGCGCAAGGTGCCGATCCCGGTCGGCGAGGTGGAGGATCACGCCGACGAGGATCAGCGGCTCATGGACCTGGTCGAGAGCACCGAAGTCGCAGCCGCGGTCGCCGCGCTTAGCGAGAGCGACCGTCAGATCCTGAAGCTTCGCTACGAGGAGGATCTCACTCAACCGCAGGTATCCGAGCGGCTCGGGATCGGTGAAAGCGCCGCGAAGGTGCGTCTCAGCCGGGCCCGCAGAAGGCTGGAAGCGATGTTGCTCGATGAAGCGCCGGATTCCCCTTCATGAGGAAGCGTTGCCGCCCGTCGAGGGGTTCCCGGACCGGGCTGTCCCTGATCCTGGAGGAGCTTTCCGACGTTGTTCCCGCACGAAAAGGATTCCTCAATCGTCGTCCCTAGAAACGATAATGCAGCCAAAAACAACGTAAACAAGCGAAAAACAGTACACATCTCGAAAACTATTCCTTACACGGTTGACAAACCCTTCTCGATGTGATCTGATGCTCGAGCGTCCGTGAACGGTCGGTTTCCCGATTGGCTCCGTAAGCCTCGTCTATGGACTTTCAAATCGAGCGAGCTTGGATCTATCGGGTAGCCGGCACGACGTGGAAGCACCCCCAGAGAGAGGGGGAGGAGAGAGGAGAAAGCCCGCATGGCGGTGCGTTTCTCAAAAACTGGCCCAAATGAGCCACAAAAGAGAGGAGTCTCTTGAAGCAAATCAAGATGATGCTCATGGCAATGGTTGCGGTCTTTGCGATCGGCGCGGTGGGTGCGAGTGCTGCCTCGGCGGCATCTGGTCACATCGAAACCGACATCGGTGGCTGTGATTTCATTGGTACCACCACGAGCACAGGTCCGACTAGCGCGACGGTCACGGGCCTTGCGCCGGACCCGAGCGGCACCTGTGGCGTCAGCGGCTTCAGTGGGAGCCTCGACGTTGACTGGTCCGGCACGCCTACGGCCACCGGTGACATCACAGCCGATGGACTGTTCGGTGATTGCTCCTATGCGGGATCGCTTGTTGGCACCTACAGCTCGGGTAGGTTTGATCTGGACCCCTCGGGTCAGGACATCGACAACTACGCCGGGATCCTCTGTCCCGACCCAGTCTCGGTGATCAACTCCGGGGCCGACGTCACCTTCATCGATCTGTAGCGCTGGCGGGAGACGTGAGAGAAGCAAGCGGACATAGAAGCTGATGTTCGCGTGGGTGGAGAGTCCCCGGCGAGAGCCGGGGAACTCACCTACGAATCGCGTTCACATTTGCACTTATCTGATTGGCAAATCTAGGGAAGCAGGGAAAGGAAGCATCGATGAATGCAGGTACTAGTTTTCTAGCCGAGGGCAACGGGCGGGTCGTCTTGGCATTATTGGCTGGCATCGCAGTTTGGCTGGTGTGCCTAGCGGGCGCATCGAAGGCTACCGCGGCCGACGAAGTCGTAAGCGCGGGCAATTTCGCCACCGTCTGGCACGGAAGCAACTCCAGCGAACGGATGGGTGACATCGTTGCCAATGCAGGGGATGTAAATGGCGATGGAGTCGACGACTATCTGACCAAGGTCGATGGTGCTGCCAACCGAGGGGTCTTCGTCCTCTTCGGGCCGGGTCGGCCCGACAGCCCCGACCTGGCCAACCTAGATCCCTCCGATGGGTATCGCATCCAGACCGCGAGCGATGCGGTATGGGTTGCCCCCGTTGGCGACCAGAACGACGACGATGTGCCGGACATGGTGCTCGCCGAAGGCTCTACCGGTCTCAGCGGCATCGTCACGGTCGTCTACGGCGTAAGCGATCCCGGAACAGATCTTGCGCAATGTAACGCGCCGGACTCCACCCGGTGCGTTGCAACTGCGGATCCTGTTGACGTCAGTGACGAACGCCTCGGCTTCAGAGTTACCGACTCGGTGAGCCTGGTCTCGAGTGCCGGACTTTGGGCGTCCGGAGACTTTGACGGCGATGGCAAGGACGAGCTCTTAGCCCCCACAGGCAAGACAGGCAACGATGGTGTAAAGGCGCTAGTGCTCGCCCACGACCTGGGCAGCAAGTGCGCGGCGACGCCGGGTCTCTGCACTCTCGATCTTTCGACTCTTTCCGCGCCTGACGTGGTCGAGATCGGCGGACTGCCGGCTTCGATACCGGTCGGGAACAGCGTTGACGCTCCTGGCGATGTCAACGGTGATGGTCATGACGACGTGGTGCTGACCAGCGGAACAGACGGTTCGGCCCAGCCGACGGGGTGGGTTCTTTACGGTCAGGGCTGGACCACAAGTCCGGTCAACCTCAGTGACCTGACCAGCGTCAACGGCTTCAAGATCGGTCTGCCGTTCAGCGCCCTGATCTCGTTTGCGTTCTCGCCGGGCGACGTGAATGGCGACGGATTGCCCGACATCGGCGTTCAGGCCGCCGAGGTCGTTCCGGCGCTGGCGACCTCTTTCACGGTCATCTACGGGCAGACGGGTACACCCGAGCGGAATCCGGCAACGGATCCCCCGGCGGTTGGCGAGGGGGTTCAGTTCGATTGGGATTCAGGCTTTACGCCAGCCCCAATTCAGGGCAGCACCAGTGGCAATCTGCCCGTTTCGCTCGGCGACCTGAACGGCGACGGCGCGGACGAGTTCGGTGCCACCGCACCCAATGCCCAGATCGACGGGAAGTCCAATGCCGGCCGAGTGAGCATCTTCCAAGGCGGGGTTCCCGCCGATCAGAATCTGGTCACGGTGGATGGGACGACCATGCCCGACAAGGTTCTGATGCTGGGCGGCGACACTGCGAGCCTGAGGTTGGGCACTGGGTTGGCTCCGGCCGGAGATATCGACGGCGACGGAGCGTCGGACCTCGCTATCGGCGGTTCGGGCTTCGCCCTGACCAGTCCCTCGCCGGTCAGCAACGCCGGAATGGTCGGAATCCTGTCCTCGGCTCAGTTCTACCCAGGGGCCGCAACCGGTGTCGCTGGTTCGGTCGATATGACGTCGGCTGATCTGGGTGGCGTGGCAAATGCCAACCGGCGTGAGTCGAATGCTCATTTTGAGTACGGCACCACCACCGATTACGGTGAGGAGACTGCCCCCCAGGCGGTCGGCCATGCCAGTGTGGGTCGTGCGTTTGACGCCAAGGCGGGCGGTCTGCAGGCCAACACGGAGTACCACTACAGGGCAGTTATCGAGAATGACCTCGGGATCAAGTCCTACGGTCAGGACCGTACCTTCAAGACGGCGGCCAAGCCTGTGAATCCGTGTGATGCGGACCCGACGGCCCCGGGCTGTTCGAAGGGTCCCTCGACGGGTATGGAGTTCTGTGAGGCGCATCCAGCTGATCCGATCTGTCAGCCGGACAAGACAGCGCCCGGTCTGAGCGATCTGATCGCGAACTCCCGTTCCGCGAAGGTGCGGCGTGGGAAGAAGGCGGTGGTCTGGGCTTGGATCACCAGCACGGGTACTGCGAGAGCGGACGGTGTGAAGGTTTGCGCCAACGTTCCGAAGCGCAAGGCGAAGGTTGCCGGGAAGCGCTGTCGGACGGTCGGGAGCCTTGAGCCCGGTAAGACGGCCAAGGTCAAGTTCAAGATCAAGGCCAAGGCTCGCAAGGGAGCCAAGGTCAAAGTCAAGCTCATTGCCTCAGGCAAGGGAGTAAGTAACAACAGAACCGCAAAGGTGAGGTTCACCGTCAGGTAGCTGCAGCCACGCGGACTAGCGAGGCGGTTCCGGCCCGGTTTCCCTGCGTCGGGTCGGTGCCGTTCTCGTTTCGATTTTCAAGTCAGGGACACGAAAGAAAGGCAGACAAGACAGTGAGAACTTCAAGAAGGATCATCGGAGTATTGGTCGCCGCGTTGGCGATTATGGTGTTGCCGGCGGCGTCCGCGCAAGCGGATCCGTTCACGATGTCGATCGACAACGCGATCCTGAATCTCGGCGCGCTGGATGGCGTTCGGGCGATCGAATCCGAGCTGGATCCACCGGACGAGCCGGCGACTTTGACCGGTGATGTGACCGGCAGTGAAGTGAACGTGCCGAAGGCCGGTTTCGTGTTCCCGACCAAGGACACAGAGGCGAGCGGTGTCCCGATCACCATCGACATGGAAGCCAACGAGGACATCACGGGTACTTTCGACTCCGCGACCGGCAAGCTCGTTCTAGACGGCAGCCTCAAGGCGACCGTCCAGGCGCTCGGCGCGACCTGCGTGATCTCGCCGATCGCGCTCACGCTTTCTTCCGAGAATGCCAATCCGTATTTGGGTCAGGCGTTCACGGACGGTATCGACGGCGTAGGCGTGATCAGCGCCAGCTGGACTGGTCTACCCCCGGTGACGGGCGGTGGCTTCTGCGGCACGATCGCGGGATTGATCGCCGGTCCGGGCGGCATCGCCATGTCCCATGGTGTCCACGATTTCAAGACCTGTGAGACGGATCCATCCAATCCGCGTTGTGACGTTGAACCGGTGGTCGAGCCGCCCACGGTCGCGCCGATGCTGAACTCGGCGCCGGCCAGCTCGACTGATCAGATCACCGCGACCTTCACTTTCGGAAAGGGGAATGGTGAGAACCAACCGGTTGAGGGGTTTGAGTGCAGCTTGGACAACGGTGCCCCCGAGCCGTGCGGTTCCGGGGAGTCCGGCTCCAAGGAGTACACCGGCCTGAGCGTCGGCAGCCACAGCTTCTCGGTCAAGGCGACGAACTCCGCCGGTAGCGGCCCGTCCGCCACTCACAGCTGGACCGTCACCGAGGCCAAGCAGAAGTGCCCGGAGGGCACGACCGGCACCCCGCCGAACTGTGTGAAGTCCGAAGGTAAGGCGAAGCTGGCCGCGCTGAAGGTCCAGCCGAAGAAGAAGACCGTTGAGCGTGGCAGGAAGGCCGTGATCAAGGTCAAGGTCAAAAACGTTGGTGGTTCTGCGGCTACCGGGGTGAAAGTGTGTGTGAAGGCCCCGAAGAAGCTGGTCAAGGTCAGGAAGTGCGTGAACCTCGGCCAGATCGCGGCGGGTAAGACCAAGGCCGCGAAATTCAAGGTGAAGGCCAAGCGCAAGAAGGGCAAGGCTGCCTTGAAGTTCAAGGCGACGTCGAAGAATGCCGGCAAAAAGTCCGGCAAGGCGACGGTAAGGGTCAAGTGATCTTGCGCCGCGCCGGTCTTGCCGGGTTGGGGCGCTGAGTTGGTCATGGAGGAACTTGACCCCCGGCCCCAAGGAATGAGGGCCGGGGGGAGACCTTTATAAAGATCGAGCGGGACCGGGACTGTCGAAAGGAACTTGAGAGGGAATGGAGAGAGATATGGACAGGGTGAAATCTAGGCTCGTGGCGGTGCTGGTGGCGCTGGTCGCGATGGTCGGGCTGGGGGTGCTGGGAGCACCGGCGTCGATGGCTGGCGCGGCGACCGTCGAGGACCAGATGGCGCAGCTCAAGCAGCAGCGCGCCGAGAAGATCGAGCAGTGCCAGGTGCCGGTCAGCAACGCGACCAAGCGGGTCCGCAAGGCGAAGCAGCCGATCGGCAAGGCGAACAAACGGGTCCGCAAGGCGAAGAAGCAGGTTCGCAGGGCGAGCAAGTCGATTCGCAGGGCTAGGACGACCCGCAACCCGAGCAGGATCCGCAAGGCCAAGACGCGGGTTCGCAAGGCCAAGAAGCAGCACCGCAAGGCCAAGACGCGGGTTCGCAATGTCAAGCAACGGTTCCGTAAGGCGCAGCAACAACTTCAAAAGGCCAAGGGCAAGAAACAATCCTGCGTCAAGGGAGTCGAGGCCTGGTACCAGCAGGAGCTTCAGAAGTTCGTCGTGCCGCCGCCTCCCATTCCCAAGGTCCCGTTCGACGCCAGGGGGAGTGTCGGCGATGCCTACGTGACCGATGCGGCCCCGGGGACCGATCTGACCCTTGTCAACAGTGCGGCGAAGCCGGTCGCGACCGGTGTGGCGGACGACTTCGGTTCGGAGATCTTCTATGACGTTACTCCCGGACCGGGTTACACGGTGCGAGCGAGCATCGGCGGGAAGGTGCTCAGCACCGAGAAATTCCCGGTGCTGAAGCCGGACGACAATCCGGGACAGTCCTTTTACGATGCGATTGAGCTGAAGCAGGGTCTCAACTACGTGACGATGCGTGACGGGATCGAGCTCGCGATGACGGTGCGTCTGCCCCCGGGCACGACGCTGGCCGACGGTCCGTTCCCGACCTACATCGAGCACTCCGGCTACCAGACGGCCGCGCCGCATGATCTGTTGAGTGGGTTGGTAGCGGGCGACCCGCTCGCGCCGGTATCCACAACCGCGGTCGGTGGTTTGATCGGCCCGATGGCTGATTTCGCCGTGGTCAGCGTGCAGATGCGCGGTTCCGGCTGTTCCGGTGGCGCGTTCGACCTGTTCGGCCTGCCGACCACCTATGACGGCTACGACATGGTCGAAGCGGTTGCCGCCCAGGACTGGGCGAAGGGCGGCGAGGTCGGCATGGGTGGCATCTCGTTCTCGGGGATCAGTCAGCTGTTCGCGGCTGGTACCCAGCCTCCGCATCTGGCGGCGATCTCACCGATGTCGGTGACCGATGACGTCTATCAGGGGACCGGTTTCCCGGGTGGCATCTTCAACGACGGTTTCGCCTACAGCTGGATCACCGAGCGGACGAACGACGCCAAGCCGGCTCCCGAGTTCGGTCAGCCCTGGGCAAAGGAGATGATCCTCAACGGTGACCCCGACGTCACCGACCCGGCCCTGCGCGAGTCGCAGCAGAAGCATTGCCTGGACAACCAGGATCTGCGGCTGCAGACCCGGGACTACGATCAGGAGATCGAGGACAATCCGTTCCGGACTCCGCAGTTGTTCAAGTACCGGGCACCGGGTTACTGGGTCAAGAAGATCAACGTTCCGGTTTGGTGGATCGGCCAGTTCCAGGACGAGCAGACCGGCGCCCACTTTCCCGAGGCCCTGAAGGACCTGCAAGGGAAGCCGGACGTCTGGATCAACCTCCAAAACGGAGTGCACGTGGACTCGCTCGGTCCCAGCACGGTGACGCAATGGCTCGAGTTCATGGATCTCTTCGTCGCGAACAAGGTGCCGGAGATGCCAGATGCGCTGGTCGGCATAGCCCCACTGCTCTACCAGGAGTTGGCCGACGCTGGTGCCTTGCCGATCGTGCCGTCGGAGCTGTCCGACAGCCCGGACGTGGCAACTGCCCTGGCCGAGTATCGGGAGAACCCGAGGGTTCGGGTCCTGATGGACAACGGTGCCGCGATCCCCGGTGACCCCGGGGCGATCGGCGCGGCGTGGGAGAAGGACTTCACCGACTGGCCGATCCCGTCGCTGACGCCCACGACGTACTACCTCGGCCCGAACGGGGAGCTGAGCGACTCGGAGACGGCCGACGGTGAGTCGACCTACAACTCCGATCCGTCGGCGCGTCCGGCCAGGACGCTTGGGGCGAACGCCCAGGGTGATTCCTGGCTGGCCCAGCCGCCCTACAACTGGCAGCCGGTGGCTGACGGCAAGGGACTCGGCTGGACCAGCGACGCCCTGACCCAGGACATGTTCATCGCCGGGCCGTCCAGTCTCGACCTGTATCTCAAGTCGAGCAGGGCGGACACGGACCTGCAGGTCACCTTGACCGAGGTCCGGCCCGACGGCAAGGAAACCTACGTCCAGAACGGATGGCTCAGGGCCTCGCACCGCAAGCTCGACCCGGAGCTCTCGACCCCGAACGATCCGGTCCAGACGCATCTGGCGGAGGACGCCCAGGACCTGGAAGCGGGCCAGTTCAACCTGACCCGAGTCCAGATCTTCCCGGTCGCCCACGTGTTCCGGGCGGGATCGAAGATCAGGATCAACCTCCAGGCTCCGGGCGGTGATCGGACGATCTGGGACTTCGACACGATCGAGACCGGAGACACCGCCAACACGATCGGCTTCGGTGACGTCACGCCGTCGAAGCTGGTGCTGCCAGTGATCCCGGGCGAAACCGCCGAAGGTCACCCGCTGCCGGGCCCGACCGAGCTGCGGGGCCAACCGAGTCGCGACTACGAACCCGCTTCGAACGGAGGCTGAATACGCCACGTCAACGACGAAAAGAATTCAGCCAAGGCCTGGGCGCCGGGTGGAACTCCCCCGCTTTCACGGACACCTCTTGGGATTGAATCCTGAGCATGGAACTCAGGCTGCTTTCTTGAGGGGGAGGCGCGCCTCCCCCTCAAACTCTGCCGGCGCAAGATACCCCAAGTACGAGTGTCTGCGGCGCCGGTTGTGAAACGATTCGATGTACTCGAAGATGTGGGTCTTCAGTTCCTGCTTCTCCGTCGGCGACCTCAGGCAATCAACGCAACAGCAACTCCCTCATCTTCTCGGCCGGGGTGAGGAAGCCGAGGGTTTGCCTCGGCCTTCGGTTGAGCTTGGCCGCGACCTCGTCGAGCTCGACCTGGCCGTGCACGGCCAGGTCGCTTTGCCCTGATCCCAGGTGAGGGTCTTTCGAAACTTCTTCGGCAAGGTGGTGATCTGGCGGGCCATGACTTCGGCCAGGTTCTCGGCCCGGCGGTCACCTTGAAGGTCGAGCAGCATCACAAACCGGGTCTGGCGCTCGACCAGGGTGCCGATGAATGACTTGCCGTTCTTGCCGAGGATGAGATCACCTTCGCTCTTGCCCTGACTGACGGCAACCCGGATCTCTTCGCGATCGAGCAGAGAGAGCTGCCGGGGCGATCTCGATCTCCTCCTCGACCTCCGGGAGGGCCTGCCACCGGCCGCGACGATCACCCGGCTGACCGAGTTGATCGAGCAGGAACACTCCTTGGCGATCTCCTTCCGGGTCAGGCCGGCCGAAGCCAGATCGAGAACCTTCAGCCGTCTTTTATGGCGGAGCATCTTGCCCGAGGCGAATTCGTTCTCTTTCACTTGCGGTCTCCATTTCGTTCAACCCAACATGGTCAGTGTCGCGTTGACCGCTGGAGAGCACCATCAAAGCTCGATGCTTCACCGACCCAGAACGGGCGCGGGGTACGGGGTGGTGATTGGGCCAGGCTGGGTTCTGGGTCGGAGAAGGTCTCCAATGCTGGTCGTTACCGACCCAGAAACCGGGGTTGGGTGGTTACTGGTTCGGTTTCGCATCTTTATCCTTGGCGGATGCGTCGTTCTCAGCAGCGTCGGGATGCGGTTTTTGCCTGTTACCAGCAGGACGTGACCGATCGCCCCCTTTCAACCCTTCTGGCCGAGGCCCGTCCTTTCACGAAGGAGCTGGCCGAAGGAGTGGAGGCTCACCGGGCTGATCTCGACGGAGTGATCAGTGAGTACGCGCAGGGCTGGGACATCAACCGGATCGCGCCGCTCGAGAAGAACATCATGCGGGTCGCGCTCTACGAGATGAACTACGTCGACGAAGTACCGTTCGAGGTGGCGATCGACGAAGCGGTGGAGACGGCGAAGAAGTACAGCGGCGCCGAGGCGCCGGGGTTCGTGAACGGCATCCTCGGGTCAGCGGCCAGGGCGATGGAGGCCGACGTAACGTGAGCCGGCTGGAAGAGATCCGCGACCGGCTCCGCCAGATCACGGTGAACCTCGAGGACCCGGAAGTGTCGGACACCGACGCCGGGCGGCTGGTGGCCGAGGCGGCTGAGCTGACGGCCGAGGCTGCCAGGGCCGCGGCCGAGGCGGTTGACCGCCTGGAGCAGGACAGGTGAGCTATCCCGACGATCTCCGGGAAGCGGTGGACCAGCACCTGGCAACGATCCACTTCTCGACCGAACCGGCCACCGCGGGGCTAGACGAGTCAATGCGGTACTCGCTCCTTGCCGGTGGCAAGCGGATCCGGCCGGTCCTCTGCCTGGCGACCGCGTGCTCACTCGGCCAAGAGATCGAGCCGTACCTGGGTCTCGCCACTTCAATCGAGATGGTTCACACGTACTCGCTGGTCCACGACGACCTGCCGCCGATGGACGACGACGACCTCCGCCGGGGCCAACCCACCTCGCACGTCAAGTACGGGGAGGCGGTCGCGATCCTGGCCGGGGACGGCCTCTTCGCCGAAGCAGTGCGGCTGATGGCTTCGGTCGAGGGCGACCCGGTCCGGGTGCTCGAAGCGGTACAACTGCTGGCCGGCGCCACGGGCGTCGAAGGCATGGTCGGAGGACAGTTCGTCAACGTGACCGCGACGGACCACGACCGCGAAGGTCTACGCCACATGCACTCGCTGAAGACCGGCCGGCTGATCCGCGCCAGCGTGGAAACGGCGCTCGCCTACGGCGGTGTGCCCACCGCCGATCGCGAGCCGTACGAGCGGTTCGCGGCCGAACTCGGGATTCTTTTCCAGATCGTCGACGACATCCTCGACGTCACCGGGACCGACGTCGAACTCGGCAAGCCACAGGGGAGTGACGAACGGCACGGCAAGATCACGTACGTGAGCCTTTATGGTTTGCAGGAGGCGAAGAGACTTTCCAGCCAGTCCCACGAGCAGGCCCTTTCGGCACTGGCCGCCGTCGACGGTGAAACCGACTATCTGAGACGCGTTGCCGACTACATCTACTTGAGAGAACAGTGAGTCCGGAACCACAAATCAATCCCCCCCCGCTGCTGCCGGGAATCGACGGCCCGGCCGACCTCCACGGGCTTTCCGACGAGGAACTCGCCCGTGTGGCGGAGGAGATCCGCACCTACATAATTGACGTGATCGGGGAGATCGGCGGGCACTTCGGAGCCAACCTCGGAACGTGCGAGATCGCCGTCGCCCTCCACAGCGTCCTCGACTCGCCGCGCGACAAGATCCTCTGGGACGTCGGACATCAGTCGTACCCGCACAAGATCCTCACCGGCCGCCGCGACCAGCTGCGCACGATCCGCCAGTACGAAGGCCTCGCCCCGTTCTGCTCGATCCCCGAGTCCGAGCACGACATCATGGGCGCCGGCCACGCTTCCACGTCCATCTCCTACGGGGTCGGCCTGAAGGAAGCCATGCGCAAGGGCATCGGCGAGGACGGCAAGGTCGTCGCCGTCATCGGCGACGGGGCCTTGACCGGCGGCGTCGCCTACGAAGCGATGCACGCTGCAGGCGGACTCGAGACCCCGATCGTGATCCTGTTGAACGACAACGGCATGTCGATCTCCCCCAACGTCGGCGCACTGTCCAGCTATTTCCAGCGGGCGCGGTTGAAGCCCGGCCTCTTCCACGCACGAGAAGGCGTCGAAGACCGGCTGACGAAGCTGCCCCTCGGGCTCGGCAAGCGCATCGAACGGCTCGGACCGGAGCTGAAGTCGGCGATCAAGGCCTACTGGGCGCCCGGTCTGCTGTTCGAAGAACTCGGCCTTGCCTACATGGGCATCATCGACGGGCACGACGTCGGCGCCGTGCGACGGGCCCTGAACGAAGCTTTCGCCGCCGACCGCCCGGTCGTGGTCCATGTCCACACGGTCAAGGGCCGCGGATTCGCGCCGGCCGAAGAAGGCGGTCTCTCCGGCATGGAAGCGTGGCATGCGGCGAAGCCCGGCTCGATCGTCGACGGAGCCCCAGCCGAAAGAACCAAGCTCGTGCCGATCCAGGAGTCCGACGCCCCGGAGTCGATCGCCCCCGAGATCCTCGAGAAGCCCAAGCCGAAGTCGGCGCCGCCGCAGTACACGCAGGTCTTCTCCGACGCCATGGTCCGGGAAGCGGAAGCCGACTCCCGGGTGATCGGGATCACCGCGGCGATGGCCGGCGGCGCGGGACTCCAACAGCTCGCCGACGAGCGACCGGAGCAGTACTACGACGTCGGCATCGCCGAGCAGAATGCCGTGTTGATGGCGAGCGGCATCGCGCTCCAGGGTGGCAAGCCGGTTTGCGCCATCTATTCGACGTTCCTCCAGCGGGCCTACGACCAGATCGTCCACGACGTCTGCCTGCAGCAGCTCGATGTGACCTTCGCATTGGACCGGGCAGGACTTGTCGGCGACGACGGTCCGACCCACCACGGGGTCTTCGACATCGCCTACTTCCGGCCGCTGCCGAACGTCGTCGTGATGGCCCCGCGCGACGAGGCGATGCTGGTCCACATGCTGCACACGGCGATCGCGCACGACGGCCCCGCCGCGCTGCGTTATCCGCGCGGTGCCGCCGAGGGGGCCGAGCTCCCGGCCGACCCCGAGTCGATTCGGATCGGCACCGGCGAGATCCTCAGGAACGGCGAGCGAATCGCCCTGATCGGCTATGGCAGCGGCGTCGGCATGGCCCTCGGGGCGGCCGACCTGCTGGAGGCGCATGGCATCAAGCCGACCGTCGCCGACGCCCGCTTCGTGAAGCCCCTCGACACCGAGATGATCGAGCGGATGGCGATCGGCCACGACCTGATCGTCACCGTCGAAGAAGGTGTGCTGCAGGGCGGCTTCGGCTCGGCGGTGCTCGAACACCTCGAAGACAACTTCCCCAATCCCGGCGGTCGGGCCCGGGTGCTCCGGATCGGCTTGCCCGACCGTTACGTCACCCACGGCAAGCCGAACCTGCTACTCGAGGAAGTCGGACTGACGGCCGAAGAGGTCGCCGTCCGGGTCCTCAGCGCGATCGACACATCCGCCGAGCTGACTCGCTGACGGCTCGTGCCTGAACCAGTCGGGAGAACGCGGCAGCGCTACATGCCCGGCCTCGACGGCCTCCGGGCAATCGCGGTGATCGCCGTGATCCTCTACCACCTGAATGTCAGCTGGGCACCGGGAGGACTGCTCGGTGTCGGGATCTTCTTCACGCTGAGCGGGTACCTGATCACGGACATCCTGCTCGAGGCTTGGACCGGGCGACGGCTCAAGCTGGGCAAGTTCTGGATGGCCCGCGCGCGGCGTCTCCTGCCGGCTCTGTTCTCGATGCTGCTGATCGTCAGCGTCTGGGTCTGGATCGGGGACCCCGGGCAGATGGACGACCTGCGGGGCATGGTCGTCTCGTTCAACCTTCTTCACCAGCAACTGGTGGGTGATCTTCCAGGATGCCTCGTACTTCGACCGCTTCGGGCCGGTTTCGCCGCTCGGCCACCTCTGGTCCCTGGCGATCGAGGAGCAGTTCTACATAATCTGGCCATTCATCCTGCTGATCGGGCTGAAGTTCGTCCCTCCGGGAGCCGGTGACGCCAGGACGAAACGCCTGCGGATCCGCCCGCGGCTCGCCGCGGTCACGCTCGGGCTCGCACTCATATCCGCCGCCCTGATGGCGGTGATCTACAAGCCGGGCTTCGACATGACCCGGATCTACGAAGGCACCGATACGAGGGCCTTCGGCCTGTTGTTCGGCGCCGCCCTCGCGATGGTCTGGCCGAGCCGCCGGTTCGACACCCGGGTCACCAGCAAGCTGAGGAACCAGCTCGACCTGGTCGGGGCCGGGTCCCTGGTCATCATCGCGCTCCTGGTCTGGCAGACCGACCAGTACTCCTCGTTCCTCTACCGGGGCGGTCTGGTCCTGCTTTCCCTGTCGACCGTCGCCCTGGTCGCGGTGCTGGCCCACCCGGCGGCCCGGCTCGGCCCGATCATCGGCTGTGCGCCGCTCCGCTGGATCGGAGTGCGTTCGTACGCGATCTATCTCTGGCAGCTGCCGGTCATAGCCCTGACGACACCGCCACTCCAGGACGGCTTCAGCCCCGTGCGAGCCACGATCCAGGTCGCGGCGATCTTCGGCATCTCGGCTGTTTCCTGGACCTTCCTCGAGAACCCGGTCAGGCAGGGTGCGATCGGCAGGCTGATCCAGAAGTGGAAGGACGGCTGGCGGCCCGAGTGGCAATCCCGGACCACCGCGGTCGGCGGCTTCGTCGCCCTGTTCCTCCTGATCACCCTGGCGGGATTGTTCGGGCTCTCGCCCTCCAAACCCGTGGCGCCGCTCGCCTACGACTCGACCTCGGCCGACCCGCCTGAGGCGCTACTTACCGAGGCCCCGCCGGTGGTCACCAAGACGACCGGGAGCTCGACGCCGACCGCGCCGACCGACACCACCTGCACTTCGATCGCCTACATCGGGGATTCGACTTCGGTCGGGCTGATCTCCCCGGACTACCTGCCGGATCCTTTAGACCGGCTCGGTGCCAGGTTCGACGAGATCGGCGCGACCGACCAGCACATCGACATCTCGGGCGCCCGTTCGATCTACGAAACGGTCGACGGCCAGCCGAACGCCGAGGATGCCGCGCAGGCGATCAAGGACGGCGGTTTCGACGGCTGCTGGGTCCTCGGCATGGGAACCAACGATACCGCCAACCAGGCCGTCGGATCGACCGTCGACTCGGCCGACCGCATCGAGCGGATGATGTCGGTGATCGGCGACGAGCCCGCCCTGTGGATCAACGTGAAATCACTGGTCCCGTCGGGTCCTTACGCTGACGTCAACATGAAGGAATGGGACGACGCCCTCCTGGAGGCATGCCCGTCGTACTCGAACATGCGGGTCTACGACTGGCGGAACAAGGTCAAGGACGAATGGTTCATCGAAGACGGCATCCATTTCACCTCTGAGGGATACGAAGCACGCGCCCAGGCGATCGCCAACGCGGTCACCGAGGCCTTCCCGACCTGGCAGCTGCGGCGCTACGAGCCTGACTGCCTGGTCCCGGCCTAGAACAAGGAATCCAGGCACTTCGCTCAATAGCAGTCAAGAATGGTTTCGCCGTGCGACTTGGATTGTGTTTTCCTCAGGCGTTGTCGCCAACCAATCTCAAGACGTCTGCACCGTGGTTCTTCATGAAGCTCGGCCCGACTCCGGAGATCTCCAGGAGTGAGTCCTCGTCCGTCGGCTTGACCGTCGCGATCGCCGTCAGCGTCCGGTTGCTGGCGACGTGGAACGCAGGCTTGTCACCGGCCGCCTGGAGCCGCCACTGGCGGAGGATCTCGTAGATCTCTTCGTCCTCGGGGGCGAGCTCGTGAGGCGGGCCCGAGCCCTTCTTCGGGCTCGACCGGGATTTACGCACGGCGAGGGACTCGGGCGCGGGCATCCAGCCGTCGGGATCGCAAACGTCGCAGCAGCGGCCGGTGGGCGCGGTCGGGGAGCTGTCGCCGAAGTGGTCGAGCAGTTGCCGGCGCCGGCAGGCATCGGAGAAGCTGAACGCTTCGACCGCCCGGTAGGCGCGCCATCCCCGGTCCTGTGCGACCCGGCAGGCGGCAGGGATGGCGCCCGGGTCGAAATCCTGCTCGAGCCGGACCAGCAGGCGGCCGCCGGGTGCCGGATCGACCGAGAAGACTCCCGAGCGTTCCGCGACCGCCAGCCGGATCCGCTGCTCGTCATTCCGCGGCGCGTCCATGACCACTGTGCCGTCGCTGTCGGTCAAACTGCGGACCATCTCCACGTATTCGAGGACATCGGCAGGGTCCACCTTGCGCCGCTCGTTGAACCGCACCAGCCGGCCGAGGTCCGAGCGCATCGCCAGCAGGACCGCCCTGGCGGGCAGCCCGTCACGGCCGGCACGGCCGGCCTCCTGGTAATAGGCCTCGACGCTCGACGGGATCGCCCAGTGCCAGACCGAGCGAACGTTGGCCTTGTCGATGCCCATGCCGAAGGCGTTGGTGGCGACGACGACATCGGCGTCACCCTCCATGAACCGGTGCTGGGCCGAGGCGCGGTCGTCCGCCGGCATACCAGCGTGGTACGAGACGGCCGCGAGCCCCAGGGCCCGCAGATCGTCGCCGAGCTCCTCGGTGTCCTTCCGGGTTCCCGCGTAGACGATCGCCGGGCGGTTCTCAGGGTCCTTGAGGCAGTGCTCGAGAAGCGCCTGCTTGCGTGCTTTGGAGCCTGTGCCCTCGAGCGCGACGGTGTCGAAGCTGAGATTGGGGCGGTCGAATCCCGAACGGATCTGCTCGGGGTCGTCCATGCCCATGCGCAGGGCGATCTCGTCGGCCACCTGCCGGGTCGCGGTTGCCGTGCAGGCCATCACCGGCGGGCGTCCGAGCCGCTCAGCCACTTTGGGCAGCCGCAGGTAGTCGGGCCGGAAGTCGTGGCCCCATTCGGACAGGCAGTGGGCTTCGTCGATCGCCAGGAGGTTGACGTTCCGGGTGGCGATCAGGTCGAGGAACCCGGAATTGCCGAAACGCTCCGGGGAGCAGTACGCGATCCGGGCGGACCCGTCCCGCACACCTTCGTAAGATGCGCGCGAAACCTCGTCGGAAAGGCCGGACGCGAACATCACCGCGGGGTGTCCCTCTTTCTTCAGACGTCGGACCTGGTCGGCCATCAGCGCGATCAGCGGGCTCACCACCAGGGTCAAGTCCGTCCCCGCGAGTCCGGGGAGCTGATAGCAGAGGCTCTTACCGCCGCCTGTGGGCATGACGATCAGCGAATCGCGGCCGTCGAGCGCCGCCTGGACCGCTTCGGCCTGTCCGGGGCGGAACTCGTCGTAGCCCATGTGGCTCAGCAGCTGGGCAGGATCCCGGGAACCGCCGTAAAGCCGGACCGGGACGTGCTCGTCGCGCTCGATCCCAGCGAGCCCCTGAAGGGCCAGGGTAGCCTTGGTCTCGTCGTCGAGCAGAGTGGGTGGCCGTGCGCCAGGGGCCGGCCGGGAGGAAACTAGCGAAGCGATCCGGGAGGTGTATTCAGCCACCGATTCCCGGTCATCGGCGTCGAGTCCGGACCAGGCCCGCCGAAGAGCACTCAGGCCGGAGTCGATCGAAGAATTACGAATACCGGAAGCAGCCTCGACCTCGAGTCGGGAGACGAGCAAACCGGCCTGGTCGGAAAACGAATTCACCAGGTCAATGTAGAGACGGGACAGGACGAAACGCAGTGCCTTCCGCGCAGTTTCAGTCTTTCGTCACAGGGCCCTTAAAAGGATGAGAGCCCCGCTGGGAAGGCGGGACTCTCGGTGTTACTTGGGAGGAGAGAGTCTTTCGACTCCTATATGTTTTGATCAGTGGGAGGTAGGTGGACTCTTCATGCGCTGCGGGCGCTATACCGCGTTGCCGCGGTAAGTGCCAAGTGAGCGGCGCCGAATCCAACCAGGAAGATTGCTGCGATCGAGGGCTCGCCGAGGACTCCGGCGGCGATTCCGATCGCGAAGATCGTCACTCCGAGGGCCACGTCGAATCCGGCGTGGGCCGAGACGGAGAGGGAGCGGGTGGTTCCGCTCAGGGCCACTCCCATAAGCAGGACACCGAGAAAGAAAGAGACGAGACCGACGGCCGGACTGAAGGTCAGCACGTAGGGGCCGATCATCAGGAGCGGAGCCGTTGCCAGAACGAGTGCGTTGTGGGCTTCGAGTGGGATGGTTCGTTCGATCATCATGGTTTCCTGGGCGACAACTTACGGGCAGGAACCGGTCCTGTGTGTGTGAGCGATCACAGAACCGAGACATGTGCAGGAAGTCACGGAAGGGAATATGGAATCCAAGTGGCTTCGCTCAGCCGAATGAAAAATGGTTTCGCTGTGCGACTTGGAACAAGGGATCCAAGTCGCTTCGCTCAGTCGAATGAAAAATGGTTTCGCTGTGCGACTTGGAACAAGGGATCCAAGTCGCTTCGCTCAGTCGAATGAAAAATGGTTTCGCTGTGCGACTTGGATGGTGGTGTCCTGCTGCCATATACCTTCCACGGATGGCCAGGAAGCGATCTCGTCTCGATACCGTGCTCACCGAGCGTGGTTTCTTTCCTTCAAGGACGGTTGCCGCGCGGGCGATCCGTGCAGGGCAGGTCAAGCTCGGGAAGGACGGCCCGGTCGCCCTGAGGCCCAGCCAGGACGTGGCTCCCGGCCAGGAGATAGAAATCCTCGAGGTGAAGCGGTTCGTGTCCAGAGGCGGAATCAAGCTGGCCAATGCCCTCGACCGGCTCGAACTCGACGTGACCGGACTCGAGTGCCTCGACGTCGGTGCTTCGACCGGGGGTTTCACCGATTGCCTGCTCCAGCGCGGGGCGGCCCACGTGATCTCCCTCGACGTCGCCTACGGTCAGATCGACGATTCGATTCGCCGCCACGAGCAGGTGACTGTGATCGAGCGCCTGAATGCCCGGGACCTGATCCCGGCGGACCTCGGCTACCGGCCCGGCCTGGCGGTGATCGACGTCTCTTTCATCTCCCTGACCAAGGTGCTCGAACCGGTGGTCGAAGCCACCGCACCGGACGCGGAGATCCTCGCCATGGTCAAGCCGCAGTTCGAACTGGGCCGCCGGCGGGTCGGGCGCGGGGGAGTGGTACGGAAGCCGGAGGACCGGAGGGAGGCCGTGACCGGCGTCGCCGATTTCGCGCGGGATCTCGGTTTGTCGCTGCTCGGTGTCGCGCCGACCGGGCTGCCGGGCCCGAAAGGGAACCTGGAGACGTTCGTCCATCTGGGGAGATCGGGTGCAGGGGCTGAAAGTGGGGCTGCTCTCTGCGAAGGTGTGGAATTATGAAGGAGCCGGTCGCACTACTTTTCACGCACGGTCACGCCCTGGGGATCGACCGGGCTATCGGGGTGTGCCAGGCGGCCGCCGAGCGTCATGGCTGGAGGCTCGTTTCGAATGCCGATCGCGGCGACCTGGTGCCGGAACTCTGCATCGTGCTCGGCGGCGACGGCATGATCCTGAACGCGCTGCGCGCCACAAACGGCACGAGGACCCCGGTCTTCGGCATCAACTTCGGCCGGGTCGGCTTCCTCGCCGCGGTCGAGGCCGACCAGATCGAGCTCGGGCTGGACCGGGCCTTCGCCGGGGACACCGAACAGATCGACCTGCCCGGCCTCAGCGTGAAGATGGACGGCACCGTGTTGACCGGCCTGAACGACGTCAGCTTCAGCCGCCGGCCACGCAGCGGAGTGGCCGAGCTCAGCTACCGGATCGCCGACGAGGAGGTAGGCCACGTGCGCTGCGACGGCCTCGTCGCTGCCACCTCGACCGGGTCGACCGGATACAACCTCGCCAACAACGGGCCGATCCTCGCGTGGGGAGTCGACGGGTACGTGGTGAGCTACATCGCGCCGCACACGCTCACCGCCCGCGCGCTGGTCGTCGCTCCCGGCGACGTGCTCCATGTGGTCAATCACCGCAGCCGCGACAGCGTCGACACCGCGGTGGACGGGGTCCTGGTGGGGGAGCTGGCCCCGGGTGCCGAAGCCGAGGTCACCTACCACAGCGACGCGGCCCGCCTCGCGCAACTGCCCGGGTCGAACTTCTACCATCGCATCAGGGAAAAGTTCGGGCACCTGGCGGTATAGCTCCATTGATTGTCCGGCACCGCTGCTACAAGTGGTGTCCATGCTGCGCGAACTCCGGATAGAAAATCTCCTACTCATCGAGCGGGCCGAACTCCAGCTCGGGCCGGGCCTGAACGTGCTCACCGGGGAGACGGGCGCCGGCAAGACGGTGCTCACCCATTCCCTCGACCTGCTGATGGGCGGGAAGCCGAAACGGGGCATCGTGCGGCCGGGCTCCGACGAGGCCTGGGTCGAAGGCGTCTTCGACCTGCCCGGGGGCTGGGCAGCCGAGCCCGGACTCGCCGAGATCCTCGAACGGCTCCCAGCGGGTGCCGAAGAACTGGTACTGGGGCGGCGCGTTTCGGCCGGCGGCCGGACCTCGGCCTTCGTCGGCGGCCGCGCGGCGACCGCGGCGGACCTCCGGATCCTCACCGAGCGCCTCCTCGTCTTCTATGGCCAGCACGAGCATCGCCGCCTGACGATTTCCTCTGCCCAGCTCGCGATGGTCGATGGTGCCGGCGGCGAGCCGCAGGCCCGCCGGCTCGAGGCGTATCGCGGAGCCTGGGAGAAGCGGCGCCGCGCCCGGTCCGAACTGGACGAGCTGCTCGGCCGGGACCAGGCGCGCGAGCGTGAGCTCGACCTGCACCGCTTCGAGCTCGAGGAGATCGAGGCCGCGGGACCCAGGGCCGACGAGAAGCCGGACCTCGAGGCGGAGCGTGGCCGCCTCCGGCACGCGGAAGGACTGAGGATCGCTGCCGACACCGCGGCCACCCGGCTGAAGGGCGACGAGGCCGGCGGGGGCGCGACGAGCGAACTCGCGGCGGCTTCC
Organism: uncultured Solirubrobacterales bacterium; assembly: GCA_963695885.1. Lineage (GTDB taxonomy): Bacteria > Actinomycetota > Thermoleophilia > Solirubrobacterales > 70-9 > 67-14. The sequence goes on from CAVOIH010000015.1 coordinate 64,390, forward strand.
GCCAGGCTCGCTGCCGAGGCCGGTGTCGACCCGGAGCTCGACCGGCTCGCGGCCCGGGTCGAGAGCCTCGTGCTCGAAGCCGAGGACGCCGGCGCGGACCTGCGTTCGTACCTCGCGGGCATCGCCGCCGACCCGGAACGGCTCGGTGAGGTCGAAACCCGCCTCGACCAGCTGGACCGGCTCGAGCGGAAGCACGGCGGGTCGATCGAAACGGTGCTCGAGCACGCCGAATGGTGCCGCGCGGAAATCGGCCGACTCGAAGGCGGCGAGAAGCTCGAGGAGGAGCTCCGCGCCGAGCTCGGGTCCCTCGAAGAGGTTCTGATTTCGGCGGGCGCGGATCTGACCGAAGGCCGCATCGTCGCGTCCCGGCAGCTCGCGGACGCGGTGACCGCCGACCTGAAGGAACTGGCGATGAACGGCGCGACCCTCGAGATCGAACTGCGTGGGGTCCCGGACGGCGCGGGATCCTCCGGCGCCGAAACCGTCGAGTTCATGCTCGCCCCGAATCCCGGCATGGACGCCCAGCCCCTCAGGGACTCGGCGTCGGGCGGCGAACTCTCTCGTGTGATGCTGGCGCTCGCCGGCCTCGGGACGGGAGACGACCCGCGGGCCCTGATCTTCGACGAGATCGACGCCGGCATCGGTGGCAATACGGCCACCGCGGTCGGTGAGCGCCTGCGCAAGGTGGCCACGGAGCGCCAGGTTCTTGCGGTCACCCATCTGCCGCAGGTCGCTTCCCGCGCCGACACGCACTTCATGATCGCCAAGGACGTGGCTTCCGGCACCGCCACTGCCACGGTGGCCCTGCTCAGGGGTGACGGCCTGGTCGAAGAGATTCGGCGGATGATGGGAGCGGACAGTGGCGACGAGGCCGCAACGCGCCACGCCCGCGAGCTGGTCGCCTCGCAGCACTGAGGCCCCGAGGCTTTACCCTGCTTGGGTGAACCCGATCACGAAACGGCTGCGTTCCCGGGCCGAAAACGGTGACGCACCGGTGGCCGCGTCCCCGGTCGTCAGCAGCGGCATTGCCCGGCCGGGACGCAAGACCAAGGACCTGGTCAAGCAACTGAGGGCGGGCGACATCGCCGTGATCGGGCACCGGAACATCGATCGAATCGCGGCCGAAGACCTTGCTGCGAGTGGCATCGAGGTCGTGCTCAACGACGACCCGTCCTCGGACGACCGGTACCCGAACCGCGGCCCGCTGATCCTGGTCGATGCCGGTGTCCGCCTGATCGACTTCCCGGACGCCGACCTCTTCGAACTGCTGGAGGCCGGAGACCTGATCGAGCTCGACGGAGCGCACCTGCGGCGTGATGGCGAACTGATCGCCACAGGTGAAGAGCAGCTGAAGCCCGATCTCGAGCGCCAGCTCGACCGGCAGCAGGAGCAGATCCACCTCGCCCTGGCCGACTTCGCCGAGAACACCGTCACCCACATCCGGGAGGAGGGGGAGATGCTGACCGGCAGCATCGACCTGCCCGACACCAGGACCGACTTCCGCGACCGGCAGGTGCTGATCGTGGTCCGGGGGCCGAACTACAAGCGCGATCTCCGCGCACTACGTGCGTACATCGGGGACGTGCGCCCCCTGCTCGTCGGGGTCGACGGCGGCGCTGACGCGATCCGCGACGCCGGCTACAAGCCGGACATGATCCTCGGCGACATGGACTCGGCAACCGACAAGATCCTGAAATGCGGGGCCGAGCTGGTCGTCCATGCATACGCGAACGGCAGGGCGCCGGGACAGCGGCGTCTGCTCGACCTGGGACTCGAACCGATCGTCCTGCCTGCGGTCGGCACCAGCCAGGACGTGGCGATGCTGATGGCCTTCGAGAAGGGTGCCTCCCTCATCGTCACGGTAGGGGCGCACTTCAACCTCACGGAGTTCCTCGACAAGGACCGCCCGGGAATGTCCTCAACCTTCCTCACAAGGTTGCGCATCGGTGAAGTGCTCGTCGACGCCAAGGGTGTGAGCAGCCTCTACAGCCCCGGCCTCGGCACCGGGCCACTCCTCTACTTCCTCGGAGCGTTTCTCGTTCTGGTCCTCGTGGTGATCCTGACCTCCCCGGCGCTCGCGGATCTTGCCGACCTGGTCTGGCTGAAGCTCAAGATCCTGTTCGGTTTCTGACAGGCTCTGCCCCATGGGTTACAGCGCTCGCTACCACGCGGCTTCACTCGCAGCCGTCTTTCTCGCTCTGGCGATCGGGATCCTGATCGGCTCCCAGGTCGGTGGCGACGTGCTGAACGACACGCGCAAGGACCTCGAAACGAGCCTGACCGGGGACCTCGACGAAGCCCGCAGCCAGATCGACGAGCTCGAGACCGAATTGGGATGGGCCGGCGAATTCGGCGTAGGCGTTCTTCCTCCGCTGACCCGGAACCAGATCCAGGGCGACCGCATCGGGTTGATCGGCTTCGGCTCGCTGCCGAGCGGCATCACCGAATCGGTCGAACGGGCCATCGAGCCGACGGGGGCAGATCTCGTGGCGGTCGGGGTGGTCCGTGAGCCGCCCGACACCGAAGCGATTGCCGACGCTCTGCCGGGGGGCTTCAAGTTCCGGGGTCTGAGCCTGAACGTCGAAGTGCTGGAACGATACGGACGGGTCACCGGCCGGCAGCTGATCGTCGGCGGGGCACTGCTGGAGGCGTCTAGGTCCGAGCTGATGTCACAATCCAGCGGCGAGTTCGGTGACCTCGACGGACTGGTGGTCTACCGGGCGGGGCCCGATGATCTCGAACCCCGGCAGGCCGACCAGCGGGACGCCCTCGAAACCGGGTTGCTCGACGGTACCGAATCCACGGCGGCCGCGGTCGTCGGGGTTGAGGAGGTCGACACCGACCCGTCTTCGGTCTCGTACTTCGACGGCAACGACCTGTCGAGCGTCGACAACCTCGACCAGTCCGCGGGGAAGGTCAGCCTGATCTACGCGCTCGGCGGCGCCGAAGGGTCGTTCGGCGTGAAAGAAGGCTCGGACCGCCTCCTGCCGGAGTTGCTCCAGCCCGTGCCGGCGCAGCGGCCGAAGCGGAAGCAGGGCTGACGCGTCACCTGGCTGGGACTGCCCGTCGCAATCGCGGTTGCGCTGCTGGTCGTCCCGGCCGGTTGCCGGGGCCTGATCAGTTCGGGCCTCGTCAGGAAGAACTACCGCGGCGAAGTACTCGCGTTTCCCCTGGGGGCCGTCCTGGTGACCGCCGCACTCGTCGCGCTCGCGCCGCTGGCCGTGCTCGACGAAAGGGCGGGGCTCGACCTGCTCGAGCCCGACTTGCGACGGTGGATCGTCTACCTGATCGGAATCGCCTTCCTCGGGTTGCTCGACGACTCTCTGGGCCTCGGTCACGCCCCGGACACACCCCGAGGCTGGCGCGGCCACGCTTCGGCTGTCGCTCGAGGCGAGCTCTCGACCGGCGCGGTCAAGGCGATCGGGGCGTTGGCGCTGGCCGCCTACGTCGTTACCGGGACCGGCAACGAGTGGCTCGGCTACATCGCCGACGTGGCTCTGCTGATCCTCGTGACGAACCTCTTCAACCTGCTCGACCTGCGTGGCGGACGGGTGGAGAAGTCGATGTTGATCGTGCTCGCCGCGATCTGCCTGACCGGCTGGACCATCCAGCCGGTCCAACTGCTCGGCATCTTCGTCGGTCCGTTCGTCATCGGCATGGCCTTCACCCTGAGGAACCGGGCGATGCTCGGCGACACGGGCTCCAACCTGGCCGGAGCCATGGCCGGGGTGTGGCTCCTCACCGAACTCGGCGAGACGGGCAGCCTGATCGCTCTAGGTGTTGTCATGTCGATAACGGTCCTCGGGGAATTTCGCTCAATTTCCGGGATCATCGACCGGGTTCCGCCTCTTCGGTTTATAGACTCCCTCGGGAGAGTCAAGTGAGCAAACCCACCGAGCGAGATACGTGCTTCATCTTCGTCACGGGCGGCGTGCTTTCGGCTCTCGGAAAGGGCATCGCCTCGGCTTCGATCGGACGGTTGCTCAAGGCCCGCGGCTTCCGCGTCCAGATCCAGAAGTTCGATCCGTATCTGAACGTCGATCCGGGCACGATGAGCCCGTTCCAGCACGGAGAGGTGTTCGTGACCGAGGACGGCGCCGAGACCGACCTCGACCTCGGCCATTACGAGCGCTTCACCGACGAGAACACCTCACGGGCCTCGAACGTGACGGCCGGCTCCGTCTACAACTCGGTGATCCGCCGCGAGCGCCGCGGCGACTACCTCGGGGGCACGGTCCAGGTCATCCCGCACATCACCGATGAGATCAAGAACCGCATCCTGATCGTCGCCGAGACCAAGCAGGTCGATTTCGTCATCACCGAGATCGGCGGCACGGTCGGCGACATCGAGTCGCTGCCGTTCCTCGAGGCGATCCGCCAGCTCTACACCGATCTCACCCCCAGGCGGGCGATGTTCATCCACCTGACTCTCGTGCCCTTCATCAGCCACGCCGGCGAGATGAAGACCAAGCCGACCCAGCATTCGGTCCAGGAGCTCCGGCGCATCGGCATCCAGCCCCACGCGCTGATCTGCCGCTCCGTGACCGGGCTCGACCGTGACATCCGCACCAAGATCGCGCACTTCGCCAGCCTCCCGATTGACGCTGTGATCTCCGGGCAGGACGTCGACAACGTCTTCAAGATCCCGCTGATGTACCGCGTGGAAGGCCTCGACGACCTCATCCTCGACCACTTCCGGATGGACGCCCCGGCACCCGACCTGAGCGAATGGGAAGAGATGCTCAGGATGGCCGACCGCGCCGAAGGGACCGTGCGGATCGCCCTGGTCGGGAAGTACGTCCAGCTCGCCGATTCCTACAAGTCGGTGATGGAGGCTCTCGAACACGGCGGGATCCACAACGGGGTGAAGGTGCAGTGTGACCTGATCGACTCCGAGAACTTCGACGTGACCGAGCTCGAGGGGGCCGACGGCGTTCTGATTCCCGGTGGCTTCGGCGAGCGTGGCATCGAAGGCAAGGTCGAGGCTGCCAGGTACGCCCGCGAGAACGGGATCCCGTACCTCGGGATCTGCCTCGGCATGCAGATCGCGGTGATCGAATTCGCCCGCTCGATCGCCGGGATGGAAGGTGCCAACTCAGCCGAGTTCGATCCTGAAACTCCGTTCCCGGTGGTCAACCTCCTGCCCGAGCAGAAAGAAGTCTCCGACATGGGCGGCACCATGCGACTCGGGGCCGACCCGGTGAAGCTGCATGAAGGCACCCGCGCGGTCGAGATCTATGGCGAACCGGTCATCTACAAGCGGCACCGCCACCGTTACGAAGTCAACAACCTGCTCCGTACCCGCCTCGAAGACGAAGGCCTGGTCGCCGGTGGCACCTCACCGGACGAGCGCCTGGTCGAGATGGTGGAGGTCCCCGATCATCCGTTCTACGTCGCCGCCCAGTTCCACCCGGAATTCCATTCACGGCCGAATCGCCCGGAACCCCTGTTCCGCGAGTTCATGAAGGCAGCGGCCAGGCAGGCCCGCGAGCGCGAGACAGAATCTGAATCCGAGTCCGAGGAGGACCGGGTCAGTTCATGATCTTCGTCTTCTGGATGGTCCTCGCCCTCGCGGTCGGCGCTTTCCACGCCTCACGACACAGGGAAGGCAGAACCGCCGGGGAAACAACCGCGATCTTCCTGCGCTGGTGGCTGATCATCGCGGTCGGCGTGGGCGGTCTGGTCGGCGCCGGATTCCACATCTTCGATGGCGCGCAGACGGCGAAAGAGATCTGTTTCACCCGTGGCGACGGCGGATTCCAGTTCGAGAACGCGATGGGCGACCTTTCGATCGCCGTTGCGGCACTTCTCTGCATCTGGATTCGCAATCCGATTTGGTGGGCCGCGGTCATCCTGATCTTCGCCATCCAGTACTACGGTGACGCCTACGGGCACATCTACCAGATGGTCGAGTACGACAACCACTGCACCGACAACACGGGCGCCGTCCTCTGGTCCGACATCATCGTGCCCACGGTGGCGATCATCCTCTTCGCGCTGATGCGCCGGAACGCTCCTCCGAACCGGACCTGATCGCCTTGAGTCGTTTCGTCCGGCTCTGCGAGATCTCCAGCCCCACCGGTGAAGAGGCTGCGGTCGCCGCCGCGGTCAAGGCCGAGCTCGAGTCTTTCGGGCTCGGAGTCTCCGAGGACGATGCGGCCGGCCCGGCCGAGGCGGGCGCCGGCAACCTGTTGCTCCGGATCGAGGGTGAAAGGCCGGGCTTCGTCTTCTTCTGTGCCCACCTCGACACGGTCCCTCATGACGGACCGATCGAGGTCGTGCTCGACGACGAGGGCGTCTACCGGAGCAAGGGAGCCACGATCCTCGGCGCCGACAACAAGGCGGCTGTTGCCGTCCTGATGGAGCTCGCCAGCCGGTACTCGACGAAGAAGCCGCCGGTGGGGATCGAGATACTCCTGACGGTCGCCGAGGAGCAGGGGTTGCGCGGTGCCGCCGCGTTCGATGTTTCCCGCCTCGAATCAAAAGCCGGATTCGTGCTCGATCACGCCACCGACATCGGTGAGGTCATCACCGCTTCCCCGAGCCACCATCAGATCCGGGCCGAGTTCACGGGAGTCGAGGCACACTCGGGGCTCGATCCGGAGGGGGGACGCTCGGCGATCGTCACGGCTGCGGCGGCCATCGCAGAGATGAAGCTCGGCCGGGTGGACGCGGAGACCACAGCGAATATCGGCCTGATCGAAGGCGGCACGTCGGGCAACATCATTCCTGGCGCCTGCCGGGTCGCCGGCGAGGCCCGCTCGATCGACCCGGATCGCGTGACCGAGGTGATCGCCGCGATGAGTGATTCGATGGTGTGGGCCGCCTCGGAGCACGGCTGCGAGGTGGACATCGTCACCGAGGAGGTCTTTCGGGGATATCGGACCCCGGATGACTCGCCGGCCCTGATCGCTGCGGAAACGGCCCTGCGTGCGCGGGGCCACGAACCGAAGAGGGTGGCGACCGGTGGCGGCAGCGACGCAAACATCTTCATGGCGGCCGGGGTCGACACGCTGCTACTGGCCAACGGCACCTACGGCAACCACACCCACGAGGAGTCGGTGCCGCGGGACAATCTGGTCGAGATGCTCGAGATCTGCGAAGAGATCCTGACCAGTGTGGCCGCCCGGTGCTGAAACTCCGCCGAGCCACAGTCGTATCGGCCGACCCCCTGGAGACGGAGGTGGAAGGTGAGCGGCGGAAGGCCTGGGCCGACGAGGCCATGGTCGGAGTCTGCGAGGTCGGGGACGAACTGATCGTCAACGTCGAGGCGCTTGACCTCGGGCTCGGATCGGGCGGTTTCGACATCGTGCACGTGAACCTGACCCGGGGCCTGGAAGGCACGGGTTCGGATTCCAAACATGTCATGAAGCTGAACTACAGCTCGCTGCAGCACCCCGTGGACACGGTCGAGCGACCGGTCGACGATGACCTCGCCACGTTGGCTACAGCCGTTCCGGTCCTCGCGATCGGGCTTCACGGCCATCTGGCTCCAGCCGCCTGGGCATCGGCGAACGCCGGGTTGGACGAGACGCCGCGAATCGGCTACATCCAGACCGGTGGGGGCGCGTTGCCCGGTGGCCTCTCAAATGACGTCCGGAACCTTTTGGGTAGCGGATTGCTCGCGGGTCACGTCACCGCCGGACCGGCCTATGGCGGACAGGGCGAGGCCATCTCGCTGATCGGGGCGATCGACGCCGCCGCATCGCTCGGGTGGAACGCGGTCGTCTGCGGACCGGGGCCCGGGATCCTCGGCTCGGCGACCGTCTTCGGCCACGGCGGGATGGTCGCGCTCGACGTGATCCACGCCGGTCTCTCGCTGAAGGCGCCGGTGGTGCTCTCGCCGCGAATCTCGAGCGGTGATCCGCGGCTCCGACACCGGGGCTTGAGCCACCATTCCCAGGCCGTTCTGGATCTCGCGCTCGGGCCGGTGAACCTGCCTTTGCCCGAGGGACGGGAAGACCTGGCCGGGGTTGCCGCCGGTCTGGGCACGGGCGAGCAGACCATCACTTTCGAAGCGGTGGACCTCGACGGCTACGGAGCGAGCGGACTTCCACGCCACACGATGGGCCGGGATCTGGAAGAAGACCCGGACTTCTTCAGCGGTCCCCTTGCGGCCGGTTCTCGACTGGCCTCGCTCATAAGGACCGGGTCCTGGCGTCTTGATCACCGCTTTCGCGGGGATCAAGGCGGCGAGACCCTAAGCGGCTGATTCGTTGCGGAAAAAGGGGCGGCTTGTCCTGAGGAGAAAGGTTCGTCATGCCGCCTGCCGTCGCCACCCCGGAGGTCGAACCGCAGATTGCCCGGTTCGAGCACCTGTTGCTCGAATTCCTGGCGTATCTCGAGCTCGAACGCGGTCTCTCCCGGAACACGCTCAACGCCTACCGGACCGATCTGCTCCAGTTCGGTGACTACCTGAGGGAGGGGGAGGTCGACCCGCTCGCGATCACGGCGGCGCAGATGTCCGGGTTCGTCGGTTTCCTGACCTCGGACGGCGAGCAGCCGCTGGCGCCTTCCACGGTCCACCGGAAGACCGCGGCCCTCCGCTCCTTCTACAAGCACCTGCGCCGCGAGGACCTGATCACCGAGGACCCCACCGTCGGCCTGACCACACCCCGGCGTGCCAAGAAACTGCCGAACGTCCTGAACCAGGCCGAAGTCTCGAAGCTGCTCGCGGCACCCAAGGGTGCTTCTCCCCAGGCCTACCGGGACCGCGCGATCCTCGAAGTGATGTACGCCTGCGGCCTCCGTGCCTCGGAGCTCACCGGCCTCGAGACCACCGACGTCGATACACACCACGGAATGCTCAAGGCCCGCGGCAAAGGCAGCAAGGAGCGCATCGTGCCGCTCGGCCGCCAGGCGATCAGCGCGATCGAGATGTATCAGCGCTCGGCCAGGCGCGAACTGGTCAAGGACCGGACCGAGAAGGCTCTCTTCGTCAACTTCCGCGGCAAGGCCCTCACCCGGCAGGGGCTCTACAAGATCGTCCAGCGCCACGCCCGGGCCGTCGGACTCGAGGACCGCATGAGCCCCCACACGCTTCGCCATTCCTTCGCCACCCATCTGCTGGCCGGCGGCTGCGACCTGCGAGCGGTCCAGGAGATGCTGGGTCACGCCGACGTGGCGACGACCCAGATGTACACCCACCTCTCGGGCGAGCAGCTGAAGGACGTGTACTTCAAGACGCACCCCCGCGCTGTTTCGAGCTGACCCTCTATTCGCGGGGCCTGTCACCAAATCTTCCTCGGGAATCCTCCCTTCGGTCTGGTATTCCGAGAGAATTTGGCGCCACCCACTCGAGCCGACCCCCGGTGGACGCGGTTGATAGAACCGGGTAGTGCCCGAGCTGCCTGAAGTAGAGACGATCAGACGCCAGTTGGAACCGGATCTGGTCGGGCGGACCATCGAATCCGTTGAAGTACTGGACCCGTACTTCTCGAAGCCCGAGCTGCCTCATGTCTTCGAGAGGGCAGTCGAAGGGAGGGAGATCGTCGACGTCGGTCGCCGCGGCAAGTACCTCATGCTCGAACTCGGGGATGGCAACACCGTCGTCATCCACCTGCGGATGACCGGCAGCCTGATCCTGGTCGATCCCGAAGGGGTGGAGAACCCGGGCGACGCCCGGATCCACGAGGCGGAAACCGGCGAGAAGCACCTCAAGGCGAGGTTCTCGCTCGACGACGGAGGAGAGCTCCGCTTCACCGACCCGCGGCGGTTCGGCCGTGGATTCGTCGCCGACTACAAGGCTCTCGACGAGTACTTCGACTCCCGGCTCGGGGTCGAACCGCTCTCGCCCGGGTTCACGGTCGAGGCGATTGCCACGATGACCGCCGGCCGGTCCGGCCCGCTCAAGTCGTTCCTGCTCAACCAGAAGGGGGTGGCAGGGGTCGGCAACATATACGCCGACGAAGCCCTGTTCCGGGCGCGGCTCCACCCGTTGACCACCGGCGCGTCGCTGAAGCCCGCGCACCACGAGGCCTTGCGCGACGGAGTCGTTGAGGCTCTCGAGCGCGGCCTCGACCTCGGCGGTGCTTCGATCGACGACTACCGCGACGCCAAGGGGCAGGCCGGATCGATGCAGAACGAGTTCCTGGTCCACCGGCGGGAGGGTGAGGACTGCGTGAGCTGCGGCGAGACGATCGTCCGGATCGTGGTCGGCGGCCGGTCCACGTACTTCTGCCCGCACTGTCAGGTGAAGCTGCGAAAGCCGCCGCGCCGCCGCCGCGCCTGAAGGCCCGTCCGGCGGATCCGGCACCCTTAAGGCATGGCCGGAAACTTCAAGACCGAAGCGGTGGTCCTCCGCTCGATCCGTTACGGCGAGGCCGACCGGATCCTCCACCTGTACTCGCGCGAGTACGGACGGCTCGGTGCGATCGCCAAAGGGGTGCGCAAGCCGAAGTCGCGTTTCGGCGGACGGCTGGAGCCGTTCTTCCGGCTCGGCCTGGTGCTTCATCGCGGCCGCGGTGACCTGCACATGGTGACGGCCGCCGAGACGGTCGACGGGTACGGCGCCCTGCGCTCATCCGCCCGCGGGATCCGGGCTGCCGGAGACGCCTGCGGCGCGGTGCTGAAGCTGCTCGACGGCGCCGAGCCGAACCAGCCCGCCTACAACCTGCTCTGCCGGTATCTGACCCTGATCGATGCGAATCCCGAAGGGAATGCTGCGGACCTCGGGGGCATGGTCACGTTCCGCCTGAAGCTCGCCCTGGCAGCCGGCTTCGCACCCGAGCTTTCCGGATGCTCCCGGTGTGGGGCGACCGATCACCTGACCGCCTTCTCCGGTGCCGCCGGGGGCGTGGTCTGCCCGGCCTGCGAGGCCAACTCGTTCCCGTTCTCGGGCGAGGCCCATGAGTTCATGGTTTCCGCACTCGGATCACCGATGAGTGAAGGCCTGACGAGTTCTCCCGCAGCGGTCAAACAGGCGGGACGCGCGATCGGCGACACTCTCGAACACCACGCGCACGTGCGCCTGCCGAGACCCGAAGAGACCGCAGCAGCATGACCTCACAATTTGCCGAAACGCTCAGCGAACGAGAGAAGGCCAGCCTTTCGGGGAGGGCGGTGCTCTCCTGGCCGGCGACCCGGGCGGTGCCCGAGGAAGACAGCCACCTCCGAACGCCGTTTCAGCGGGACCGCGACCGGATCGTCCACAGCAAGTCGTTCCGGCGCCTCATGCACAAGACGCAGGTCTTCATCGCTCCCGAGGGCGACCACTACCGGACCCGGCTGACTCACACTCTCGAAGCGACCGGTATCGCCCGGACGGTCGCTCGGGCCCTCGACCTGAACGAGGACCTGACCGAAGCGATCGGCCTGGGCCATGACCTGGGCCACCCTCCGTTCGGCCACATCGGCGAGCAGGCCCTCGACGAGGCCAACAAGGCCCGTGGCGGGCCCGGCTTCCGTCACAACGAGCATTCGCTCCGGGTGGTCGATGTTCTCGAGCGGGAGGGCCGTGGCCTCAACCTGAACGAACCGGTGCGGCAGGGCATCCTCAAGCACACCGGTCCGGTCAAGAGCGAGTCACTGGAAGGCCAGATCGTCCGGCTGGTCGACCGGGTCGCGTACATCAACCACGACATCGACGATGCCCTCCGGGCCGGGATCCTGAGCCCCGCGGACCTGCCGACCGAAGAGATCGCGATGCTCGGCCCGACCGGGTCCAGCCGGATCGATTCGCTGGTGACCGACATCGTCGAGCAGTCCATGACCGGGAACGAGATCCGGCAGAGCGAAGAGATGGGCGCGGCGATGCTGCGACTCCGGAAGTTCATGTTCCAGAACGTCTACCTCGGTGAGGCCGCCCGCAAGGAGCACGAGCGCGTCACCCGCGCCCTCCACATCCTGTTCGACCACTACATGAAGCGGATCGATGAGGTTCCCGCAATCGACCCGAACGCAGACGATCTCCAGAGGGTGACCGACCTGCTCGCCGGCATGACCGACCGGTACTGCATCACCCACTTCACCGACCTGTATGTACCAGAGGGATCCCGCCTTTAGGGTCTCGCCCCCTTGATCCGCGCGAAGCGGGTATCAAGGCGTCAGGACCCGATCCTTGTTCTACGGAGCACGGCTCTAAGCTAGTTGTCGATGTCCAGGTTCACTCCCGACACGATCGACCGGGTCCGCGCCGCCGCGGACATGGTCGAGATCGTCTCCGCCCACACCGAGCTGCGCCGCCAGGGCACCCGCTGGACCGGCCTCTGTCCCTTCCACGACGAACGCTCGCCTTCGTTCGGCATCCAGGCCGAGGACAAGCTCTACCACTGCTTCGGCTGCCAGGCCGGCGGTGACCTCTTCGACTTCGTGATCGCCACCGAGAACGTCGACTTCCCCGGGGCGGTCGAGATGCTCGCCGACCGGTACGGAGTCGAGATCACCCGGGAGAAGGAGGACCCGCAGGCCGAGCAGCGCCGTCAGGCGAGGACCAGGCTCAGCGAACTGCTCGAGCGGGCGGCGGGCTATTACACCGCGTACTTCCACGATTCGCCCGAGGCCGGCAAGGCCCGCGAGTACCTGGCCGGGCGCGGTCTCGGCGAAGAGGTCCTCCGTGACTTCGGCGTCGGATATTCACCGAGTGCCTGGGACACGCTCATCGTCCGCGGCCAGCAGGCGGGGTTCTCGATCGCCGAGCTGGCGAAGACCGGTCTCGCCCAGAAGGGACGGAACGGCGGCATGTATGACCGCTTCCGCGAGCGCATCACCTTCCCGATCCGTGATGCCCGCGGCCGCGCGGTCGGGTTCGGCGCCCGCGCCATGCGCGACAACCAGAAGCCGAAGTACCTGAACTCGGCCGAGAACGAGATCTTCCACAAGAGCGAGATCCTCTACGGGATCGACCGGGCCCGAGGGCCGATGGCGAAAGCCGGACGGGCGATCGTCGTCGAGGGCTACACCGACGTGATCGCCTGCCACCAGGCGGGCCTGACCGAGGCGGTCGGCGTGATGGGAACGGCGATCACCGAACAGCAACTCGCGCTGCTCTCGGCCACGGTCGAGAACATCGTGCTCGCCCTCGACGCCGACGCCGCCGGCCGCAAGGCGATGCTGCGGGCGCAGCAGGTCGCGGCCGGGCGCAAGCTGACCATCAAGGTGGTGGCGATGCCGGCCGGGGAGGATCCGGCGGAACTCGTGGTTGCCGAAGGCGGGGCAGAGCGTTTCCGCAACCTCGTCGAAGGCGCCGTCAACCTGCCCGAGTTCCATCTCGACTTGATCATCGGCGGAGTCGATCCGTCATCCCCCCGGGACCGCGACCGTGGGCTTGCCGAAGCGGCACCGGTGCTGGCCGAGGTGCCCGCCGGGGCCACGCGGGACGAACTGGTCCGGAAGGCGGCCGAAAAGCTGGGCATCGACCCGACGGTCGTGGTCGCCCGGGTCACGTCCGCTCCGCCGCCGCAGACGGGGAACAGGACTTGGCCGGTGACCACGACCGACGCAGCGGTTCCGCCGGCGGCTCCCATCCAGCCCGGCGCGTTGCTGTCCCAGCGTGAGCGCCAGGAACGGCACCTGCTGGCGATGTGCGTGGCCAAGCCGGACGAAGGACGTCCTTACATCGAGAAGCTCGAACCGAAGCACCTGACCTCGCCGCTGATGGTGCGCACCGTCGAATGGCTGAAGGGGCACCTCGACGACCCGGCCGACGGCCTCGACCCCGAGGACCGTGACCTCCACCGCCTGGTCGCGGCGCTGGTGATGAGGGCGAGCCCGGAGCAGGTCGGTGCCGGGTCGATCCGCCGGAACTTCATGGAGCTCGAACTGGCGGCGCTGGAAGACGAGATCGCGGCCGCTTCGGCCGGAGAGGACCCCCGGCTGCGAGCCTCCCTGAGCAAACGGCGGGCCCAGCTGCTGGAGAGAGTCAGTCGCGCCGAAGCCGAGGTATGACAGGGGGATCAGCGGTGTCGTTTCGGTAGGCTGCCTCGACCTATTCCGGGGTAGCTCAATCGGTAGAGCGACGAGCTGTTAACTCGTAGGTTGACGGTTCGAGTCCGTCCCCCGGAGTGCTTCGACCAACTCGACGCCTCTCGCGGCACCGTCGTGGTTCCTGCTCCAGGCGGCGATATCTTCCGCCTTCGCCCGGAACGCGGGATCGCCCAGTATTTCGGCCGCGGCCCAGCGGATCGATTTCGGACCGGTGATGCTCCAGCGGACCGACCGGCCGACTCCCGCCCAGGTGATTCGGGCCGCGGTTTCGTTCATGTCACCTGCTGCCGGGCAGGTCAGTACCGGCACCCCTTCGTGAAGGGCGCGGGCGACTGTGCCGTGGCCGCCGTGACAGAGGACGAGCGCCGATCGCGGCATCACCTGCGAGTAGCTCAGCCAGTTCACGAGCACGGCATTGGCCGGTACACCGACCGGGTGGGACGGGATCACGTTGTTGGTCGTCGCCACCACCCGCACCGGTTCGTTCTCGAATGCCTTGAGAGCCGAACGGACGAGGTGGTTGTCCGGGTCCTGCGAGGTGCTGGGTGCCACCAGGATCAGGGGATCGTCCCCGGGCGGGAGGTCGATGTCGTCGTGCGGCATCTCGAACGGCATCGGGCCGGTGACGTGGACCGACTCCGGCCAGTCACGCGGGTATTCGAGCTGCGGGTAGGTGGCGACCATCGCAAGATCGGGGCTGATCCCGCCGTGGAAGCGGTCGGTCGGCGGCAGGCCCACCACCTCCCGCTGGGCATTGAGGTCCTGCCGTCCCCGTTTGAGCCCGCGGATCATCAGCGAATCGGTCATCTGCCAGAGCTTCGTCCCGGCCCGGGTGCGCGGCGGCAGTGCGCCGATCGCGAAGAACGGCTTCCCTTCGCCCTGGACCGGGTAGATGTGGGGGATCAGGGTGGCCCAGTGGCAGCCGTGCTTCTCGGCGGCGAGCGCTGGGGCGACCGTGAGGATGTCGTTGACGACCACATCCGGGTCGTACTCCTCGAGCAGCGGCAGCAGGGCGGCCGCGGCGTCGCCGCCGCCGCCGGGGGAACCGGAGGCCGGGGGCGGGTACACCTGGTACTGGTCGGCGCTGACAAATCCGAGGCCGGTGCCCTCGACTGCCTCCTCCCATTGCGGCCAGGTTTCGACCAGGACCTCGTGCCCGGCCGCCTTGAGGGACCGGGACAGGCTGATCGCAGGGAAAACGTGTCCGGGATCACCGAACGCGGCGACCAGGCACTTCATCGGCTGACTCGAACCAGGCGGGATGACCGGCGGGGCCGGTTACATCCCGCCCGAGTCGGGACCGGACAACGGACGGCTCATCACGATCTCGGGAATCGCGCAGTTCGGTGAGACCGAGAGCAGGAAACTGACTGCGTCGGCGATGTCGGAGGTCTTCATCATCTGGTCCGCCGGAACCATTCCGGTGGCGAACTCGCTCATGCCGGTAGCGACGAAACCGGGGCAGATCGCGGTCGCGCAGACGCCGGAGGCACCCAGTTCCTTCTGGGTCGAACCGGAGAACGAGATGACCGCGGCCTTGGTGGCCGCGTAGACCGAGAGCCAGCCCGGGTACTGCTTGCCGGCGATCGACGCGAGGTTGACGATCATCGCCTTGCCGTGTTCTTCGCCGGCCTTCTTCAGCATCGGCGTGGCTTCGCGCGTGGCGACCATCAGGGCACGCAGGTTGATCGCGACCTGGAGGTCGAAGTGCTTGACGGTGATCTGGTCGACTGCCTGCCCGATCCCGATCCCGGCGTTGTTGACGAGTACGTCGAGGCGGCCCCACTGGCGCTTGTGCTCCGCGACCAGGTCGACGACGGCCTCCTCGGAAGTGATGTCGGCGACGACGGCTTCGACCTTGAGATCATCGTCGGCGAGCGATTCGGCGGCGGCCATCAGCTTCTCTTCCTGCCTCCCGGAGATCGTCACGGCGTAACCGCTCTCGGCGAGCCGCCTCGCGATCGCCAGGCCGATGCCGCCGGAACCACCCGTCACCAATGCCGCTCTTTTTGCCACGTTCTCTCCGTTCGATTGGGTAAGACTGGGCGGAGCCTATGCGACCCGCCAAGGAAATTGCCCCGCCAGTATGCAAGTCCGTGGCCGAACGGCAACAATGGGGGCGGAGCATCCGTTCTGTCCGTCCGGCATCACAGAATTTGATGGGAGATAGAGAGCATGAGCGAAGAGAATTCAGACGGCGGTGAACTACTCGGCGCCTTCGCGAAGGAGGCCCGGCAGCGCTGCGACATGATCTCGGCCGGGCTCGACACGGGTACCACAGACTTCGAAGCTCTGCGCAAGGAAGCGCAAGCCCTCCATGGCACCGCCTCGACCCTCGGCCTGCGACGCCTGGGCGAGCTCGCCGGACTCATGGAGTCGGACCTCTCCGAAGCGGCCGAGGCGAGGGAGATCCGCCCGAACCGGGCCAGCCAGATCTCCGATGCGGCAGAAGCTTTCGCCGCCGGGGTCCAGGCAGCCGCGAAAGGCAAAGAGGAACCGCCCGACGTCGGGCGCTCGCTTTCCCAGTTGTTCGCTCTCTGAGTGGGGAAATTGTTTGGACCAGTTGGTCCGAGTGTGGTAGGGCGTGACACAGGGGTCAAGCGTCTGAAGTTCCGGGGCACCACGGTGTTGCTCGGTATCGCTCTTGCCTTGCTCACGGTCCCTCCGGTGGCGGGCGCGGCCAACCTCGGCACCGCGAACGGCCGGATCGACTACGACGCGGTCGCCGGCGAGATCAACGAACTGACCATCAAACAGGTCGGAGCGAACTACGAGTTCACCGAGACCGGGATCGTTGCCATCGCGGCGACGGCGCCGTGCGTGAACGTGCTCACGGGCTACGCGAGGTGCCCCGCAGAAGGAATCACCGATATCGACGCCGTGCTCCTCGACCTGGCTGATACTGCTTCGTATGACGCCTCCGTCGCCGGGCCCGGTCTCGCCCAGGTCACCGTCAATTCCGGGATCGGCAACGACGTATTGACCGCAGCCGGACCGACCCCGGCCGGCTTCTTCACGGACGCGGGCGAGGATCAGGTCGTGGGCGGTGAGGGTGGCGACGACATCCGGACCGGCGACGACAACGACACCGTCGATTCGGGTGCCGGCAACGACCACCTCGACCCCGGCCTCGGGGCCGACAACTTCGACGCCGGGCCCGGCAACGACCGCTTCAACGATTCCAGCGTGGCGGACCCCGGCGACGTCCTCGACGGTGGTCCCGGGATCGGCGACTCGCTCGATTCGCGCAGCCGTGTCAATGCATTGAATTTGAGCTCCGACGGTGCCGCGAACGACGGCGAGCCGGGTGAAGGGGACAACTTGAAACGGATCGAGCGGTTCGACAGCGGCGCCGGGGCGGACGTACTGACCGGCGGGCCGGGGCCGAACGCGCTCCACTCGAACGACGGCAACGATGTTCTCGAGGGTGGGGGTGGTCCCGATTATCTGACGGCCGGTTCCGGCACCGATCAGCTGGAGGGCGGCGACGGAGCGGACTACGTCTATGGAAGTTCTGGCGCCGACCGGATATCAGGTGGTCCGGGTGACGATGAGTTCTCCGGCGAGTTCTTCGACGACGGCGCCGACGTGTACTCCGGTGGTTCCGGCACCGACTCGATCTCGGAGATCGTCGACTTCCTCGGGCGCGGGGTGACGATCGACCTCGACGGGGCGGCCGACGACGGCCCGTCCGTCCCTCAACCCCAGATCCCGAAGGACAACGCCGGCTCCGACATGGAGAACCTGACCATGGATGTCGCGGGGGGAGGCGGTTCGGAGGAGTTCCTGGCGACATCCGACGTCCTCACCGGCAATGATTCGCCCAATGAGATCGTGGGCGGCGCCGGCAACGACCGGATCTCGGGTCTCGGTGGTGCCGACGCCCTCGAGGGCGGACCCGGCGACGACGACCTGAACGGCGGCACGGGCATCGACGGCCTCGACGGAGCTGGCGGCAGCGACCGCATCAGGAGCCGAGACGCCGGAGCGGACGAGGTTGACTGCGGGTCCGCCACGGACACACTCCTGGCCGACTCCCTCGACGATTTCACAGTGACCTGCGACAGCAGTTCGACCGGGGCGGCGCTGAAGACTCCGAGAGCGAGATTGAAGAAGGGCAAGGCGAAGGTCAGAATTCTCTGCCCGGCGGCGGAAGGAATCATCTGCAAGGTGACCGTGTCCGCGGCGAAAGGAAAAAAGGTGCTCGCGAAGGGTACCGGCCCGGTGAAAACGGGCGAGACCGCGAACGTCACGCTGAAGCTGACGAAGGCCGGCAAGAAATCCCGGTCGAAGAAGCTCACCCTGAAGGCGAAGACCACTTTCAGGGACGCCTCCGGGGCGCAGGTCACGACCACACTCCCGAAGCTGGTGCTGAGGCGATGAGGGCCTGGTCGAAATTCGGACTGCTGGTCTTGGTAGCGGTGTGCTCGCCGTGCGCGGTCCTGCCGGCATCGTCGTTGGGATCCACCGCCCAGATCACCTCGACGACGCTCTATTTCTCGGCGGGGGCAGGTAAGGTCAACGACACGACCGTGGGTCTGGTCGGGCCCAGCATCGTCATCACCGATCCGGGAGACGCGATCACCCCGGGCGCGGGTTGCGCGAACGTGACCGTCACCCAGGTCAGCTGTACGGCTGCGGGCGTCCAGCTGATCGACATCGGTGCGGGAGATCAGGACGATCGTGTCGAAATCCTGCCGAGCGTCACCGGACTGGGTGACCGTTTCGAATCCGGCGTATACATCGAAGGTGAGTTCGGCAGCGACACGCTGATCGGGGGACCGAACGAATTCAACGTGATCCGCGGGCACTTGGGTGGCGGTCAAAATGATGGTCCGGGTGACGATCAGCTGACCGGCGGCAACCGGAAAGACGAGCTGTACGGCAGCGATGGCAATGACACGATCGTCGGCGGCGATGGCTTCGACCGCCTGGAAGGGGGAGGTGGCGTTGACATGGTGAGCGGTCAGGGCGGAGACGACAGCATCCTCGAAGGCATCGTTCCCAACGGAGCCGATCAGCTGTTCGGGGGAGCCGGGTCGAATGAGATTTCGTACGGCAGTCGCCGGGGCAACGTGACCCTCAGCCTCAACGGGATCGCCGACGACGGCGAGCTGCTGGAGGGGGACAACGTGAACGGAGAGTTCACCCAGATCGAAAGCGGCGACGGCAGCGATGTGGTATCGGGTACCGGAGCACCGACGATTTACCTCACTCAGGATGGCAACGACCTGGTCATGGGCGGTGCCGCCGCCGAGCTGATCCTGAGCGGGGAAGGAAATGACACGCTCAGGGGCGGAGACGGGGGAGACCAGTTCTACGGCGGCAGCGGCAACGACTTCGTCGAAGGAGGAGCCGGCGATGACTCGATTTACGATGATTCGAGGGGCAGCGAGCCGAGTGGAGCCGATCGTTACGGGGGAGGTTCCGGCCTGGACAGGCTGCGTTACCTGACCGGTGAACCGGTCACGGTCGACCTCGATGGAACTGCTGACGACGGACCCCCCGGCGAAGGAGACAACGCCGGCACCGACCTGGAAGACCTCGAGGGCAGTCCGTTCGACGACGTACTCACCGGGAACGATTCGGCCAACCAGATCTCCGGGGGAGCCGGCAACGACCGGATCTCGGGCCTCGGCGGGGCCGACGCTCTCGAAAGCGGCCCGGGCGATGACACCCTGAACGGTGGCACGGGCATCGACTCGCTCGAGGGTGCTGGTGGCAGCGACCTGATCAGGAGTCGCGACGCCGGAGCGGACGACGTCGATTGCGGATCGGCATCCGACGTCCTGCTCGCCGATTCCTTCGACGAGTTCACTCCGACCTGCGACAGCAGTTCGACCGGGGCGGCGCTGAAGACTTCGAGAGCGAGATTGAAGAAAGGCAAGGCGGAGGTCAGAGTTCTCTGCCCGGCGGCGGAAGGAATCACCTGCAGGGTCAGCGTCTCCGCGGCGAAAGGCAAGAAGGTCCTCGCGAGAGGCTCCGGCTCGGTGAAGCCGGGCAGCACCTCCGGGGTGACGGTGAAGCTGACCAGGGCCGGCAGGAAGGCCAGGGGCAAATTGACCCTCAAGGCGAAGGTTTCGTTCAATGATGCCGCCGGTACGAAGGTGACCACAACTCTCCCGAAGCTGGTGCTGAAGCAATGAGGGGGAGAGGCAATTGCGCCGGGTTCGCTGCCGGGATCGTGCTGGCTGCGGGGTTCCTCGCCCCTGCCGGAGCGGTGGCTTCGCTAGCGACCACCAACACCGGGGACATGCGATTCTTGTCCGGGGCCGGGGAAGCAAACGACGTCACCGTTTCCGTCGTAGGCCCCGACATCGTGATCGATGACCCCGGATCGACCATCACCGCGCAGGCGGGCTGCACGTCTGTGACGGCGAACCGTGTCACCTGTGCCACGGCCTCGGTCGATGGTCGTATCTCCGTTTCGACCGGTGATCTCGGTGACCAGGTCCTGCTCGAACCGTCGATTCCGGCTTTCCCCGAAAGCATGAATGTGGATACCGACAGCGGAATCGATGCGGTCACCAACCTCACTGCCCATCCGCTGCGGGCATCCGGTGGCAGCGAGAACGACACTCTCAACGGCGGCTCCGGCTCCGACGACCTCAGTGGCGGAGACGGGGACGACACGCTCACCGGGAACGATGGCCGGGATCGGATCGCCCCCGGGGCAGGGATCGACACCATCAGCGGCGGGGCCGGAGGTGACAGCTTCGACGCGGGTTCGACACCCGACCTGGCCGACACCTTCCACGGCGGACCCGGCCGGGATGCGGTCAGCTATAACAGCAGGGCTGCTCCGGTGACCGTCATCCTCGACGGGGCCGCCAACGACGGCGCCACCGGTGAGAACGACAGCGTCGGTGCGGACATCGAAGACGTGGAGACCGGGCGAGGTGCCGACCAGGTGACCGGGAGCGAATCCGACAACCAGATCGACACGGCCGCCGGAAACGATATGGTGAGCGGCACCGGGGGTGACGACGATTTGGGCGGAGGCGATGGGGTGGACAACCTGACCGGGGGTGCCGGCGACGACCAGGTCCGCGGAGACGACGGCGCCGATTCGGTCGACGGCGGCGACGGAAGCGATTCGCTGGCTTTCGAATTCTCCGACCGCGACCCCGACCAGATCAGGGGTGGAGCGGGCCAGGACTCCTACCGGGACGGGGCGGAACTCGGTGCCCGGATCGACCTCGACGGTGTCGCTGACGACGGTTACGACGATCCCACCGAGGGGTCCGGCCAACGACAACGTCGGCGCCGACATCGAAGACCTGATCCTCCAGGGCTTCGCCGGCGATGTACTGACCGGTAACGGTTCCTCCAACCAGATCGACGGGGCCATGGGCAACGACCGGATCTCGGGACTGGGGGGCGCGGACTCACTCATCGGCGGGCCCGGCGGCGACAACCTCGACGGCGGCGCCGGCATCGACTCGCTCGACGGCGACGGAGGAAACGACAGCCTCCGGAGCCGGGACGGAAGCCCGGACGAGGTCGACTGCGGCTCGGCCACGGACACCCTCCTCGCCGACTCCCTGGACGACTTCTCGCTGACCTGCGACAGCAGTTCGACCGGTCCGAGACTTCAAGCCTCCGGTGCCAGGCTGAAGAAGGGCAAGGCAAAACTCGAGGTGGCTTGTCCGGCGGCGGAAGCTATCGCCTGCAAGGTCAGCATCTCTGCCGCGAAGGGCAAGAAGGTCTTCGCGAAGGGCTCCGGCACCGTGAAGTCCGGCGCCACCTCGACCGTCACGGTGAAGCTGACGAAGGCCGGCAAGAAGTCCCGGTCGAAGAAGCTGGCCCTTAAGGCGAAGACGGCGATGACCGACGCCACCGGTGCCCGGGTGACGACGTCGAAGAGCCTTACGCTGAAGCGCTGACCACGGGGCATACAATCGGCCGCCGCGGGCCGGTAGCTCAGCTGGTTAGAGCAGCGGACTCATAATCCGTAGGTCGAAGGTTCGAGTCCTTCCCGGCCCATCTGCGAACCGTTTGTCCCAAATGCCCGACCAATGGTCCGCGGCCGATGCGGGCGCTGTGGAGAATGCCGGCGTCGCGAGGATTGGGACGAGAACCAACGTCGCGGAAGTTGCCCTGAGTCGTGGTCACGGAGCGTTTCCAAACCAGTTCATGAGATTCCTCAAGACGGTTGCCTACCCGAGAGGCCAACCGCACCGCCCTCACCTCGTCAAGCTACGTTCACCCGCCCAGGAGAAACAAGGAACGGCTCCTGGCGCCTTGATCCACGCTTCGTGCGGATAAGAGGCGGCGAGACCCTAGGCGGCCAGCCAGATAGCGTCGTTGCCCATGGCGATGCGTTTGACCTTCCGTTCGCCGGCGAGGCCGATCAGCCGGCGCTCGGCTTCCAGGCGATCCGGCGGTTCAAAGCCTTTGGCCATTATCTGGGCGATCTCCTGGGTCGAGAGTCCGCCGGGGTAGAGCACGAGCGCCTCCAGCGGCGACTCGGGCGGATCGTGGCGTTTGAGGCCCGGGTTCAGGTTGGCGATCGCCGCGTCGTACACCTCGACCGGCTGGAGTCCGCCGGTCTCGAGAACGTCGGGGCCGGCCTGGAAGACGATCGAGGGTGCCGTGTAGCGGATCCCCTCGGGGGTCTCGGCATGCTTTCCCTGAAAGTGGGTCGCGCCGCCCTCCGCGGTGCGCGCCTCCGACCAGTCGGCCCGCCAGGCGCCCTGCACTTCGGGGGTGTCGAGCGAGTCGATGATCCGGTCGGCCTGGAGACCTTCGACCGAACTGAGCACCGCCCGCAGCTGCTCGTCGTCGTCTATCAGCAAAGGGGTGTTGAAGTTGAGGAGCTGGAGCGCCCGCAGTACCCGCCACTGGCTGCCGGGCTGGATGAGGCCGGCGGCGACGATCGCCTGACAGGCGCGGGAGGTGGTTGTGCGGCGCAGTTTCGGCTCGGCCGCGAACGGCATGCCGTACCGCTCCCGGAATTTGAGATGGTTCTCCGCCATCTGGGCGGGTGTGGATCGACTGTTCTGCCTACCCGGCTCGGAGAGGGTGATCGTCACGAGCTGCCACTCGATCTGGTCGCGGTACCTCCACTCGATGGTCCGGAGGGCGGGGCTTGCGGAATAGGCGATCGGACAGGCCGGATCGGTGAACAGGCGCGCGATGATCGGTCCGGGATTCGAGGGGGTTTCGTTCATTCGGTAACTCCTGACGGAAGAGGGAAATCCACAATAGTGAGGGGCCGCCGCGGGCGGGCCGGGTACACTGGGGATCGTGAATCCGACCCTCGACGGCCGAACTGCCGGACTGCTCTTCGCGGCGACCGGCTGGGCGTTGTTTCTCGCCCTGGTCGGTTCTCCGGAGATCCTGCTCTTCACCGCACCGGTCTTTTTGCTGGCCGCGCCGCTCGCGCTCGGCCGGTACGTTGGTGAAGAAGCCGTTGTCGCCCTGTCGCGTGCGGCCCGTCCGGCGAGGCGGATTGTCGCCGCCATGCCAGCAGCTCACCGGCTGACCCGGCGTTCGGTTCCGGGCGCCCTCCTCATCGCTTCGAATCTCGCCGGCCGGGCCCCTCCGGCCGCAGCTGTCTAACCGGTCAATTCGCCTTTCCTGGCGTGTTTCCGGTGAAGCTGTCCCGGGGCCTCGCCGCCTCGATCCCCGCGAAGCGTGGATCGAGGCGGCAGGACCCGTTCTTCAGGTTTGTGTAAGTCGGAACCAGGAGCCCAAATGAAGCGTCACATCGGCACACTCGCTGTGCTCGTATTGCTTGCGGTCGTTCCGCAGGCCACTGCCCATCAGGGCAACCCCAACTTCAGATCAGAGATCACGTCGATCACGCCGAAGGCGGACGCCGATGGCCTCGAAGTCGAGATCCAGAACTTCGACGACAACGTCCAGCTCGTCAACCGGACCGGGAAAGAGGTGGTGATCCGTGGATACGACGGTGAGCCCTATGTGCGGATGAGCCCCGACGGTGCGGTCGAGGTCAACCTGAACTCGCCTGCCTATTACCTGAACCAGGACCGCTTCGCCGACGTGGCGGTTCCGGATCGCGCCGACGCAAAGGCACCCCCGGAGTGGAAACAGGTGGACGACACCGGCCTGTTTTCCTGGCACGACCACCGGTCGCATTACATGGGCCTGAACACGCCCCCACAGGTCGACGACGAATCGGCCGAGACCAAGGTCTTCGACTATTCGATCCCGGTATCGGTGGACGGCAATCCGGTCGAGGTCAACGGGACGCTCACCTGGGTCGGCGACCAGTCCGGTTTCCCGGTCCTCCCGTTCATCCTGCTTGCGGTTCTGATCGTGGCCGGGCTGATCCTGACCCCGGTGATTCGCCGCCGTCGCGGCGATGGCGACGGCCAGTCCGGCCCCGGCGACGCCGGGGACGGAAAGGAGCAAACCGAAGCCTGGTGAGACGGAAGCCCCTGCCGATCCTGCTGCCGCTCGTTGCGGCATTCCTCGCGGTTTTGGTCCTGGCGGGATCGGCCTCGGCCCATGCCGTGCTCGAGTCCTCGGTCCCGACGCGCGGACAGGTCCTCGAGAAGGCGCCGCCGGAGGTCAGCTTCGAGTTCAACGAGCCGGTCGAAGCCAGCTTCGGAGCACTCCGTGTCTTCGACACCGAAGGCGAGGAAGTCCAGTCGGGGGAGAGCTTCCGTGCGGACGGTGACACGACGATCGCCGCGGCCCTCCCGGACGACCTGCCGGAGGGCACCTACACCGCGACCTACCGGGTGGTTTCGGCGGACGCCCATCCTGTTTCCGGGGGAATGGTCTTCACCGTCGGCGAAGGAAGCGGAGTCAGTGGAAAGACGATCTCCGAGCTGATCGCGCTGAGCGACTCGGGCCCGGTGACCGGAGTCGCGTTCTGGTTCGACCGGTGGGCCGGGTTCGTGGCGATCGCCCTGGCCGCGGGCCTGCTCGCCTTCCTGCTGCTCCTGTGGAGTCCGATCGCGGCCCGGCACCGCGAGCTTCTCGCGCTCCGCGCCGGTGAGACCGGCCGGCGGTTCCGGCTGATCCTCGGGAGCACGATCGCGGCCGGGTTAGTCGCGACACTTCTCGCGATCCCGTTCCAGGGAGCGGTCGCCGCCGGCACCGATTTCTGGACGGCGCTGAAGCCGGATGTCTTCCGGGAGGTCGTCAACACCAGGTTCGGCCTGGTCATGGTCCTGCGGCTCCTGTCCTGGGCTTGCCTGGTCCCCCTGGCGATCGTGGCAACCGGCGTCACCCGTCCAGGTTCCCGCCGCTTCGGTCCGAGCGTGCTCTTCTCGATCGTGACGGCGGGATTCCTGGTCGTTTCGCCGGGGCTGGCGGGGCACGCGTCCACCCAGGAGCCGGTCTGGCTGCTCTTCCCGTCCGACGTGCTCCACGTGGCGGCGATGTCGGTCTGGGCGGGAGGCCTTGCCGCACTGGTCCTCCTGCTGCCGGTTGCGACTCGTGGCCTGGACCGGGACGAAGATCGAAGCACGATCCTCACCGACTCCCTCCTGAAGTTCTCGGCGATAGCCCTCGTCTGCGTCGCACTGATCGCGGCCACAGGGACGATCCAGTCGATCATCGAGGTGAATTCGTTCACGGCCTTCGTCGACACCGCGTTCGGCCGGGCAGTGCTCATCAAGATCGTCCTGTTCCTCGTCCTGGTCGGCCTCGGAGCCATCAACCGGCGGCGCATCATCCCGGCACTCGTCGGACGCAGGGACCGGAAGGAAAGCCCCGGCGGGGCGGGGGTCCGTGTGCGGAACAACCTGCGGCTGGAGGTGGTGCTGGTCACGATCGTCCTCGCCGTGACCGCCGCGCTCGTCAGTTATCCGCCACCGTCAACCGGGACCACCGGTCCGGTCAGCGGGTCGGTCATGGCCGGCCCCGACCTGCTCGAGTACACGGTCGATCCGGCCCGGACCGGCAGCAACGAAGTCCACGTCTACCTGTTCGACAACGAGACCGGGGCACCGGTCGAGATCGAGGCGTTCGAGCTTTCGTTCTCTTTGCCCGACTCCGACATCGCGCCGATCGAGGCGGACGTGCGCAAGTCCGGGCCCGGCCATTACGTCGCCCCTGCGGCCCAGCTCGCGGTGAAGGGTGACTGGGAGGCACAGGTAGCGATCCGCCTCTCGAAGTTCAACGAGGTCCTCGCCGGTTTCGAGGTGCCGGTCAGATGAGCGCCACGAACTTCCTGATCGCGATCGCACCCCTGCTGCTCCTCGTGCTCGCTCTCAACTTCAGGCTTTATCCGGGCGAGGCGGCCATCGGGAAGCTTCGGCGCTTCGCCGGCATCCTTCGCGCCGGTGAGCCCCGGGGACCTGTCCCGGGACCATGCCTGTCCGACTTCCGTCCCGCGATCCGCGGAGGATCACTGATCGCCAGTTCCCTCGCCGGCCGCGGGCCCCCGTTCGACCGGTAGCGAAACATTTTTCGTAACCAGTCGTCTGCGGCCGGAGAGCGGCCGCTGAAGGGAATCAAATGAATCTCAGAACGAAACTGATCATTGCCGTCGCCGTCATGGCCGGGTTCATCATGCCGGCCCTGCCGGGTTTGGCCGGGGCGCACGTCAACGTCGTCCCGACCGAAGCTCCCGCCGGCAAGCCGGTGAAGCTCAACTTCTCGGTCGGTCACGGCTGTGACGGAGCAGCGACCATCTCATTGACCGTGCAGGTGCCGAAGACGGTCGGGAAGTATTCGGCGAAATCGGTCGTAGGCTGGAAGGCGAAGAATCCGGAGGGCCAGATGAAGTGGACCGGCGGGCCGCTCCCCGACCACGACGTCCAGGAATACCCGTTCACCGCGACCTTCTACGGCAAGAAGGGCTCGGGGATTCCCCTCAAGGTGATCCAGGGCTGTGAGGGTGGTGCACAGACCGCGTGGATCCAGGAGGTGCCCGAAGGAGCGCCCGAACCCGAGAATCCGGCACCCGTGGTCACTCTGACCTCAACTGCGGAGGCGCCGTCCCAGCCAGCCGCCGATCCCGCCGAAGGGGCGGGGGAAGGCCAGCCTTCCGGGACCAACGGTGAGCAGACGGCAACCAGCGACGTGCAGGAGTCCGAAGGAGAAGACGAAGGCCTCGCCGACGGTCTGATCATCGCGGTCTTCGCGCTGGTCGGCATTGCGATCCTGGCCGGAGCCCTCTACTGGGTCAGGCGCAACGGTTCGAAGGAGTAAGTCACAGGGTCGGCAGTGAAATTGCCTCCCTGAGAGGCAATTTCACTGCCAGTCCTGAAGGTCAGTTTCGTGGACGGCGCCTCTTGCCCGAGGGGCGCCGGCCGCGGGCTTCGAGCCGGTCCCGGCTCGACTCCTTGGCCGGGACGGTCCTCAGGCCGCGGGCCTGGCTGAAAAGGATCTCTTCCGCGCAGCGCCGGTGCCAGTGGGAGTGCTCAGTCCCGCCGATCCGGCCGATGTACTGGACGACCACGTGCTCGTCGCCGACTTCGATCGAGTCGTAGCACCCCTGGCACTTGTAGAACTTCTGCGAAATCGAGCGGATGATCCAGATCTCGTCACCCTCTTCGGTGTGACCGGTGAGGCTCTGGCGGCGATTCGGCAGTCCTGAGAAGGAATTCATAAAAGCCTGCACTTAGAAGGGAAACGGGGTGGGGGGGCGAATTGGATCGGCGTGAGCACAGTCACCGCCGATACCAAGACCCTGTCAACTTACATCCAGGACAGGATCGACGAATTTTCCCGTTCGCAGAAGGATGTGGCCCGGTACATCGTCGACCACCTCGACGAAGCCGCCTTCCTGACCGCAGAGGAACTGGCCCGCCGGGCCGGGACTTCGTCGTCGACGGTGGTCCGCTTCTCACAGGCCCTCGGATTCGAGGGCTACCCCGAACTTCAGAACTCGGCGATCGAGGAATACCGTGCGACGGTGGGCGGTGGCAATGAAGCAGCCGGAGGACGCATGCTCTTCTCCTTCGATCACTCCGAGTTCGAAGCCTCGCTCGGCACTGATCACGCCAATCTCGAAGAGACGGCGAGGAAACTCGACCAGGCGCAGATCGACGCTGCGGTTGCGGCCCTCGCCGCGGCGAACCAGGTCGTGATCGTCGGCACCGACCAGATGGCATTCTTCGCCAGCTACTTGCGTCATACCCTCAGCCTGCTCGACATCCGTGCCGAGATCGTCACTTCGACCGCCGGACCTTCGCTTCAGCGCCTCGGGCGGATCGATCCCGAGACCCTGCTGATCACCCTTTCCGCCGGCCGCTCGCACCCGCTTCTGGCCCGCGCCGTGAAGCTCGCCGAGCATCGCGAAGCCCGCACGCTTGCGATCGCCGACGCGACCCTTTCCGACGCCGTGAAGAAGGCCGACATGAGCCTCTATTACTCGTCGAACAGTCCTTCGTTCCTGCGTTCGAACACCGCGCTGATGGCGCTGGTCCACGCACTCGCCCACGGGGTCTATTCCCGGGACGAAGACGCCCACAAGGACCGGATCCGCGCTTACAAATTGAAGTAACGGACAAGGACCGGGTCCTGGCGTCTTGGACCACGCTTCACCCGGCTCGGGGCGCGACCTCACGCAATCTGTCGTGCTCCTAACCGAGTTTTTGCCACATCGTGCGGAACCTCGGCCTGCCGGACTCTTTATGCTGGTCGGAGATGGCTGAAGAAGCGACATTCCGGGTAAAGACCGGCCTGGCGGAGATGCTGAAGGGCGGTGTGATCATGGACGTGGTCGACGCCGGGCAGGCGAAGATCGCCGAGGATGCCGGCGCCTGCGCCGTCATGGCCCTGGAACGCGTTCCGTCCGACATCCGCCGCGACGGCGGGGTCGCCCGTATGTCGAACCCGCGGATGATCAAGGAGATCCAGGAAGCCGTTTCGATCCCGGTGATGGCGAAGGTCCGGATCGGCCACATCGCCGAGGCCCAGGTTCTCGAGTCGCTCAACATCGACTTCATCGACGAGTCCGAGGTCCTGACCCCGGCCGACGAGTTCAACCACGTCGACAAGTTCGAGTTCAAGGCGCCCTTCGTCTGCGGCGCCACGAACCTCGGCGAGGCCCTGCGCCGCATCGGCGAGGGCGCCGCGATGATCCGCTCGAAGGGCGAGGCCGGCACCGGAAACATCGTCGAAGCCGTTCGCCACATGCGCGAGATCACCTCCGGCATCCGCCATCTCGGCACGCTCAGCTCGATCGAACTGCCGACCGCCGCCAAGAACCTCCAGGCACCGCTCGAGATCGTCCGCGACGTGGCGACCCGGGGCTGGCTGCCCGTTCCGCTCTTCTGCGCCGGTGGCATCGCCACCCCCGCCGACGCTTCGCTGATGATGCAGCTTGGGGCCGAAGGCAACTTCGTCGGATCCGGCATCTTCAAGTCGGAGGACCCCGAACGCCGCGCGAAGGCGATCGTCGAAGCGACGACGCACTTCAACGACCCCGAGCGGGTCGCCGCCGCGTCGGAGATGCTCGGCGACGCGATGCCCGGCATCGAGATGTCGGCACTCGGCGACGACGGGCGCCTTGCCGGACGCGGCTGGTAGTTCCTCGAGTCATCCCGGCCCGCCGGTGAAGATCGGCGTCCTGGCGGTCCAGGGCGGATTCGCCGCGCACGCGAAGCACCTGGCTTCGGTCGGAGCCCAGGCCGTCGAGGTGCGGACCCCCGGCGACTTCGAAGGGCTGGACGGCCTGATCCTGCCGGGCGGTGAGAGCACGACCATCTCGATGGGGATCGAAGCCGCCGGCCTCGCCGGGCCGATCGCGGAACATCACGAGGCCGGCAAGCCGGTCCTCGGCACCTGCGCCGGGATGATCGTCAGCGACCGGGACCATCTCGGGCTGATCGACATCACCGCGAAGCGGAACGCGTTCGGCCGGCAGCTCGCCAGCTTCGAGGACGACATCGAGATCGACGAGGTCGCGGACGGCCCGGTCCGGGCGATCTTCATCCGGGCCCCCTGGGTCGCCGAGGCGGGTGACGGGGTGGAAGTGCTGGCGAGCGTCCGTGACCACCCGGTCGCCGTCCGCCAGGGGACCGTCACTGCCGTATCGTTCCATCCGGAACTGACCGACGACGATCGCATCCACGCCTGGTTCGTGAAGGCCTGCTCAACCGCCAGATAGCGGCGAGCCGGCCAGGGTGAAGAACCAGACCATCATGCAGAGGAAGGCGATTACGACCGAGCCGACGATGGTCATCTCGAGCACGGTCGGCGGCAGGTGCGCCTTCTCCGAATCGCGCAGGCTCTTCATCCAGCCCATGCGGATCGGGGCTACGCTCCGGGTTCCGGTCAGGTTCATGTAGAGCTCGTTCAGCAGACCGAGCAGCCAGGCCACGGCGAGGATCGAGACGATCACGCCGAAAAGCACGATCGCGTAGGGGCCCATGCTGGGGAACTGGGTCGCGGCGACCTGCGAACCGATCCAGAGCCAGGCCAGCGGGATGATCGTCCAGATCGAAAGCGCCAGCAACAGCATGACCCCGGCGACGAAGCCGGCGGCGATGCGATGCGGTTTCTTCGCCTGGATTTGCGCAGTCATCGCTCCACCATAGAATCAGAGTATGTCCGGTCACTCGAAGTGGTCTTCGATCAAACACAAGAAGGGCGCCGCCGACGCCAAGCGTGGCCAGCGGTTCACCAAGCTCGCCAAGGCGATCACCGTAGCCGCCGGAGAGGGCGGCGGTGATCCGGATGCGAACCCCGCGCTGGCCACCGCGATCCAGAAGGCGCGCGACGAATCGATGCCCAAGGCGAACATCGAACGGGCGATCGACCGTGGCACCGGCGAAGGCGCCGACGCGGTGGTCGTCGAGCGGATCCAGTTCGAGGGATACGGGCCGGGCGGCGCCGCGATCCTGGTCGAGGCGCTGACCGACAACCGCAATCGCACCTCGGCCGAGGTGCGCCACGCGTTCAGCCGCCACGGCGGCAACCTGGGCGAACCGGGTTCCGTGGCCTGGATGTTCGAGACCCACGGGGTAGTGGTCGTCGACTGCGAGAGGTACAGCGAGGACGACCTGATCGTCGCGATCGACGCCGGGGCGAGCGACGTCGTCGAAGAAGAGGGGAAGCTGCGGGTCCTGGCCGAGCCTTCCGACCTGACCGCCGTCAAGGAGGCGATCGCGGCCGAAGGGATCGAAATCGAATCAGTGGGACTGGCGGTGGAACCCACGAGCACGGTCGAGGTCGAGGAATCCGAGGCCGGAACCCTGCTCAAGCTCCTCGAAGCGATCGAGGACCAGGACGACGTGAACGAGGTTCACGCGAACTTCGACATCCCCGACGAGGTCCTCGAGAGAATCGCGGGCTAGCCGCAGGCGCGGCTCTCGGTTGCTTGTTGTGGCACGGGGTCGGGTGTCCCGCGTCGCGGCCCCCGGCAGGGTTACGTTTGCTTGTTTTGGCGTGGGGTGGGGGTGTCCCGTCCTCACCGCAGGAGCTCCGGGCGGGACACCCCCACCCCACGTGTCAACAGTGGACGGCAGACCAGCCCACAGGCAAAGCCGGGAACACCCGAAGAGGGTTCACCGCGACCCCCACCCGGGCACAAGGCACCTCCAATCCGCCCACTGGCAGCAGGCGTGGGAAGGCATCCGACGCTACGTGCAGAATGAAGAACAAATGCGAGTTGTGATGGGCATAGATCCCGGGACGGCCAACCTGGGCTTCGGCGTCGTGAGAATCGAGGACGGACACATGGTTGCGCTCGACGGTGGCGTCATCGAGACCAACGCCGGTCAGGCGCTGGAACACCGGCTCGCGCACCTCCACGGCAGCCTGCTCGAATTGCTCGACTGGCACCAGCCTTCCGCCCTCGCGATCGAGGACATCTACTTCGGCGCGAACGTCTCCTCGGCGAT
Source organism: uncultured Solirubrobacterales bacterium (assembly GCA_963695885.1). Lineage (GTDB taxonomy): Bacteria > Actinomycetota > Thermoleophilia > Solirubrobacterales > 70-9 > 67-14. Next base: position 96,087 of record CAVOIH010000015.1, read on the forward strand.
GAAGGTCGGCCAGTCGTCCGGCGTCATCATGCTCGCCGCCGCCCAGAGCGGCGTCGACTGTTTCTCCTACACGCCACAGGCCATCAAGGTGGCCGTCTGCGGTTCGGGAGGGGCGGCCAAGCGGCAGGTCCAGAGGATGGTCGGAACGCTGCTGAACCTCACGGAGATGCCCAGGCCGGATCACGCTGCCGATGCGCTCGCGGTGGCGATCTGTCATGGCGGTACCGCCAGTCGCCGCGAAGCCGAGGAGGCCGCCCGGATCAAGGGTTACCCGGCTCCGGCGGAGCGGGCTGAGCGGGTGCCGGGTTGATCGCCGCGGTCCGCGGCGAGGTCCTGGTCAGGCGTGCCGATCACGTCGTGATCGAGGCTTCGGGCGTCGGTTACCGGCTCACTGTCAGCGCCGAGACCTTACGGAGCGTGCCGGCGGCCGGCCAGGAGACCTTCCTCCACACCGAGACGGTCAGCCGGGACGATTCGCTTTCGCTCTACGGCTTCGCCTCGGAAGAAGAGCGCGACCTCTTCGTCCAGCTGATCGGCGTCAGCGGCATCGGTCCCAAGGTGGCCGTCGCCGCGCTCTCGGGTGGACCGCACCGGGAACTGGTCGCCGCGATCGTGTCCGGCGACGCCAAGCGCTTCCAGGCCGTTCCAGGCATCGGCAAGCGGACCGCGGAGCGGATCATCCTCGAGCTCAGGGACCGCGTAACCGAAGAAGTCGCCCAGAGCGGGGGCCCGATCGCCGCGCCCGAGGCGTCCACGGCCCGCTCCCTGGCCCGGGACGGGCTGGTCAACCTCGGCTACGCGCCGCTGGAAGCCGAGCAGATGCTGGACGGGCTGGAAGAAGGCGAAGACGCCGAGGCCCTGATCGGCGCGGCCCTGAGGCGGGCCGCTCCCGGCAGCAGGGGCGCCTGATGGCCGAGTTGCCCGAATTCGGCGGCAGCCGGATCAACCTGAGCATCGACGCCGACCTGCCGGACGGGGCCGAGCCGCGGGTCCATGACGCCCGCGCCGACGTGCCCGACCAGGAACTGGACCTTTCGCTCCGCCCGCCGAGTCTCGCCGATTTCGTCAACCAGACCCAGGTCACCGACCAGCTCGCCCTCTTCATCGAAGCGGCACGCCGCCGGGGCGAGCCACTCGACCACGTACTGCTGGCCGGACCGCCCGGACTCGGCAAGACCTCGTTGGCCAACATCGTCGCCGCCGAGATGGGGGTCAACCTCGTCCAGACGGCCGGCCCTGCGCTCGAACGCAAGGGTGATGTCGCCGCGTTCCTGACCTCGCTCGAACCGGGCAGCGTCTTCTTCATCGACGAGATCCATCGGCTGGGCCGGGCGATCGAAGAGACCCTCTACCCGGCCATGGAAGACGGGGAACTGCCGGTGGTGCTTGGCCAGGGGGCAGGTGCTCAGACGGTCACCCTGCCGCTGCCGCCGTTCACGCTGATCGGCGCGACCACCCGTAGCGGACTGCTTACCACGCCGCTCCGGGACCGGTTCGGCGTCTCCCACCGGCTCGAGTACTACACGCCGGCCGACTTGGCGAAGATCGTGCTGCGATCGGCGGAGATCCTCAAGGTCAGGATCGACGATGCCGGCGCCCATGCGATCGCCGAGCGCTCCCGGGGGACGCCACGGGTCGCCAACCGCTTGCTCAAACGGGTCCGCGACTTTGCCGAAGTCAAGCACTCAGGCGTGGTCGACGCGGAGATCGCCGCCTCGGCCCTCGAGATGCTCGAGGTCGACCAGGCCGGCCTCGACCGTTCCGATCGCTCCCTGCTGGAACTGATCGCGGTCAAGTTCTCCGGTGGCCCGGTCGGTCTTTCGACGATTGCCGTGGCGAGCGGAGAGGAGGAAGACACGATCGAAGACGTGCTCGAGCCGTACCTTCTCCAGCAGGGAATGCTCAAGCGCACCCCGCGCGGCCGCGTGCTGACCCCGGCAGCCTTCGAGCACCTGGGACTGCCGGTCCCCCGCGGCAACGAACAGCTCTTCTGAACCAACATGGTCCCCCCCCGGGGCCGAACCGACGAGCACCATGTTCGCGGCAAGGCGCGCCGAAGGGGCGGCTTCACTAGCCTTGGCGCCGATGCCTTTCTTCATCTGTCCCAACTGCGGCAACCGAGAGACCAGCGGAGACCGAACCGCGGGTTTCAGCACCAGGCCGAAGGGGTGCTCCAAGTGTGGTTTCGGGTTCGTATTCGAGCTGCTCGACGACTACTACCCGGCTCCGAACGCCGCCTTCTTCGTCTGCGACCAGGAAGGCCGCGTGATCGATGCCGGGCGGGGCAGCTACGAACTGACGGGACTGAACGACGAAGACGTGATCGGGCGCCCGGTCAAGGACGTCCTCGGTCTGCGCTGGGTCGATCCCGGCGACGGCGGCGAGGCGGCCGACACCAACGGCGACGGCGAGACCGACCCGATCGAGACGTCGCTGGAATGGGGGGTCCGCTCGCTCGGCAAGCGGGTCGCGGTCAGTTCCGAGAACGAATCGACGGCTGCTGCCATCGCCGACGTCTTCCCTGCTTATGACGACGACGGGGGCCTGATGATCGTCCTCACTCCGGAAGGATAAGCTCCCCGCATGGGAGGCAGGCGCCGCAATATATTCGTGCTGCTGTTCGTGGCGGGACTGGTCATCGCATCGGTCATCGTTTCGCTCAACAAGCCGACTCAGCTCGGCCTGGACCTCCAGGGCGGCATCGAACTCACCCTCCAGGGCCGTGAGACGCCGCAGGCTCCGGAAGTCACCACCGAGGCGATGGACCGCTCCGTCGACATCATCCGTTCCGGCTGCGACCGCCTCGGCATCTCGGAGATCGAGGTCTCCCGCCTCGGCGCCGACCAGATCTCCGTCGGCATTCCCGGTGCGACCTCGGTCGGCAAGGCCACCGAATGCGCGACCAAACCCGCGCGGCTCTACTTCTATGACTGGCAGAACAACCTGGTCGGTCCCGCCAAGACGCTCCAGACCGATCTCGACAGCACCTCGGATCCCGACCAGGTGGCAGAGCAGCAGCGACAGAAGTGGATCGACGCCGGCCGGCCGCCGACCGAGGGTTCCAACCGCCAGCTGATGAACCTGGGCGCCGAGCCGACGATCTACGGCGCGGTCGATCTCGCGTCGAAGCAGAAGCGGGTCGCCGACTGCCCCGACTGCGCGGCGCCCGACCAGTACTACCTGTTCTCCGACGACAAGGAGCACACCTACCTTTCGGGCCCGGTCAACGACAAGGCCGACCTCTACTTCGACGAGGAGGGCACTCCGATCCCGAAGAAGAACACGATCGTCAAGGAGGTGCCGCAGGGTACCGTCGTCGTCACCGAACAGGCCACCGACGGCAATGGCGACAACCTCGATGGCGAAGAGAACGCCGGCTACTACGTGCTCGAGGACAACGCCGCCCTGTCCGGCAACGACATCAAGGACCCGCAGCAGGAAACCGACCAGAACGGCCTGCCGAACGTCACCTTCGACTTCACCGACGACGGCCGCGAGGCGTTCCAGGAGATCACACGAAGGATCGCCCAAGAGGGCCAGGCGCGCGCCATCGGGCCGGTCACCGCGGATCAGGCCTCGCAGCTGTCGGGCAACTTCGCGATCGTGCTCGACGGCGACGTCGTCTCGCGGCCGATCATCAACTTCGTCGAGAACCCGGACGGCATCGACGGCCGTACCGGCGCCCAGATCTCGGGCGGCTTCGACGTCGCGGGCGCCCAGGAACTGGCCGAGTTCCTCCAGCGTGGCGCCCTGCCGATCGACCTCACCCTGACCAGCCAGAGCCAGGTCTCGGCGAGCCTCGGCCAGGAGGCCCTCGACCAGGGCGTGCTCGCCCTCCTGGTCGGCCTCTCCCTGGTGATCATCTTCCTGATCGTCATGTACCGGTTCCTCGGAGTCGTCGCTTCGCTGGCGCTGATCGTCTACGCGATCATCTTCCTGGCGATGATCAAGGTGATCCCGATCACCATGACGCTGCCGGGCATCGCCGGCCTCGTGTTGACAATCGGCGTGGCCGCCGACTCGAACATCGTCATCTTCGAGCGAATAAAGGAGGAGATGAGACTCGGGAGATCCGTGACCTCCGCCATCTCGATCGGCTACCGCCGCGGCATCGGGACGATCATCGACGCCAACGTCGTCACCCTGCTCACTGCATTCATCCTCTTCGTCCTGGCCACTTCCGGCATCAAGGGATTCGCCTTCACCCTCGGCATCGGCACCCTTGTCTCGCTGCTGACGGCCGTCGTCTTCACCCAGGCGCTGCTCT
>CAVOIH010000016.1:0-65835 GCA_963695885.1 uncultured Solirubrobacterales bacterium
CTGTTTGCGGAAATGAGTCCCCTCCTACCTAGTTCTGCAAAAGGCCATGGAGCGGGACGGACACACGCAACCCCTCCCGAAGTAGGGTGGATTTCAACCCACCCAGTCGAAGGAGCACGATGAGAGGTTTCAAAGTAGGGAGCTGCGCCGCCGCGCTGGTGATCGCCCTGGCGGTAGCCGGTTGTGGTTCGGATGACGACGGTTCCAGTGGCGACGCGAGCACCGACATCACGAAGGAGGAATTCGTGACGCAGGCCAATGCGATCTGCAAGAGCAGCAACGAAGCGATCGAGGCGGCGTCGGAAGAAGCCTTCTCGAGCGGGAAGCAGCCGACTCAGGCCGAGGCCGAAGAGTTCATCACGGCGACGGTGATTCCCGAGGTCGAGGGACAGCTTGACGGGATCCGCGAACTGGACATCCCGGAAGGCGAAGAGGACGCGGTGAACGAGATCCTCGACGCGGCTGACGCCGGTGTGGAGGAAGTCAAGGCAGATCCGATTTCGGCGACCACCGAAGAATCCGATCCGTTCGGCGAAGCCAACCAGCTCTCCGACGCCTACGGCATGAAGGAGTGCGCCAGCTGATTCCCGGGGTCCCGTCGTAGTGCTCGCCGATCTGCCGGGGCGTGAACCCGCGCTGGAAGAGTGCCTTGACCGCCACACCCGCGCTCCAGCAAATGGGACTCGCGTCGGCACCCGATCCTTTCTATGCTCCCGCAATGGAAGCCCCGGGGACGAAGACGCACAGGTTCGCCGTCGCCTGCGCCCGGCTCGCTGCCTCGCAGCGCTTTCAGCTGATCATCTTCGGGGTGATCGTGCTCAATGCGATCGTCCTCGGCGCGTCCACCTACGACTCGATCGAGGACGAACACGGCGACACGCTCTTCCTCCTCAACGAGATCTTCCTCGGGATCTTCATCGTCGAGATCCTGATCCGCATCACCGCTTACGGCAACCGGCCCCAGGACTACTTCAAGGACCGCTGGAACCTCTTCGACTTCATCGTGGTCTTCGCCGTGTTCATCCCGGGAGTCCGCGAGAACGCGACGATCCTCCGCCTGGTCCGGCTGCTCAGGATCGTGAGGGTCATCAGCATCCTGCCCGATCTGCGCGTGCTGATCAGCGGCATGGCCAGGGCCCTCCGCCCGATCGGAGCAATGGCCGCGATGACCGTGCTGCTGCTCTTCGTCTATGGCATGGTCGGCGTCCAGCTGTTCGGTGACGAACTGCCGGAGCGCTGGGGGAACATCGGCAGCGCGATGCTGACCCTCTTCACCGTCCTCACTCTCGAGGGCTGGAACGACATCCTCTTCTCCGCCCAGGAGGTGACCCGGTACGCCTGGATATTCCTGGTGAGCTTCGTCCTGATCGCGTCATTGCTGGTGATCAACATCCTGATCGCCGTGATCATCACTTCGGTCGAAGAGGCGCGGGAAGCCGAGCGCAAAGAAGAAATCAGGGAGCGCCACGCGATGGCCGAGCTTGACGATTCGCTGGAGGACCCGATGGTCTCGTTGCTTGACCGGATCGGCGACATGAAGCGCGGCCTCGGCGAGATCGAGAGCGAGCTCGGCGCGCTGCGCATGGCCGGGCGCGAGAAGTCCGAACAGCCCTGAACGACGCTTCCGTTCAACCGGTAACTCCGGGATGACCGGCTGCCGGTCTTCCCGGCCTTCTTCTAGTTGTTCGGCAGAGCGACCAGCAAGAGAGCGTTGCCCGAGGGGTCATGAACCATCAGGCCGTCTTCGGTCTCCTCGGGCGGGTATCCACCGGCCTTCAGGCGATCGACCGTGGCAGCCAGTTCGTCTGCACCCGGGAACACAAGCGTGCCGTGGCGGAACCCCGCCATCCCTTCCGGCCGCTGTGCCGCGTTCGGTCCCTGCCAGACGTTGAAGGCGAGCCGGTGCCTGAAGTCGCCTTCGAAATGAACGTCGAGCATGCCGGCCTTCGGCGTGTCGAGCCCGATCGGGAACCCGAGCAGGTCGCTGTAGAAACGCCTTGCCTCGGCGAGGTCGTTGACGTGGAGGTGGAAGTGGCCGATCCAGGTGCCAGGTTTCAGCGGCCGGTCGTCCCTCTCCTCGAGGTGGCTCATCGTCTCTTCGAGGTCGAGATGGGAGACCGGTGGCAACCGGTTGCCCTCCTGGTCGATCAGCTCGGGCCGCCCGGGTACCGAGAGATCGAACTCCCTGACCCGCTCCGGGGTCTCGAGGGTGATCTCGACCCCGTTGCCGTCGAGGTCGTCGAGGTAGGTGGCTTTCGAGAAGACGTGCTCGGTCGGCTGGTTCGGGTACCGCGCCGAGAAGAGCCGGGCGAGGACATAGGCGAACTCGGCGGCATCCGGCACGTGAACCGCGACGTGATAAAGACCCGTGTGCCCCGCGGACGAGGGGCGGTCGGCTCCGGGGTGGAGGACGAGCAGCACCTTTCCGCCGGTGCCGACGGAGATCTCATCCCCGGTCTGGCCGATCACCTGGAGCCCCAGAACGTCGCGCCAGAAGAGCAGCGACCGCTCGCCTTCGGTCACGTCCAGGTGAACCGGACCGTGGGCGGCCGTCTCGTTGGGTTTCCAGATCGCCTGCTCGGCGGGACGGATCTTTTCTGAGGCATCGGGAGTCATGCCGGCATCCTCTTCCAAAGTAGTTGCTTACGCAACTGTATCAGCAAGGCCGGCCGGGCCCGGCTCAGAATACGAGCAGCAGGGCTCCGGCCACCAGGAGAGCGACGAGGACGCCGGCTCCCACCTTCACGGCCGGACCGGAAATGAAGAGGTCCGGTGAACCCGAGGCCTCGTTGTCGATCCCGAGCTCTTCCATCTCTTCCTTGATCTCATCCGCCGTCTCAACGTGGTCGTGTTCCATGCGTTCAGCCTATTCCTGCTGGCTGGAAAGTGATGTCCGACGGCTTCCATACGGCGACGGCCGCCTGTGCAGTCCTTCCGGCGCCGGGCCGCCTGCTCGTTCACCTGAAAACAAGGGGTTCTTGGTAAACCGCTTAGCCTCCCGAGGGCTGTTTTCAGACGCTCCAGCGGGGTGAACGGCGATTCCCGATTTCAATAAACGTCCGGTACTTGCTTTATATAGTGGGATAAACAGGAAAGTACGAAAAAGTGGCCGAGGCATTTGCGAACGTCCGTGTTCAGGTGATACGTTTTCTTCCAGAAACACTGCACGGCCCAAAACGTCGTCGGGCTCAAGGGCAGTCAGAAATCGTCGGAGAGCAACCCTCAGGAGGGCTGGACACCATGAAGACCAAGAGCTTTTCATCGGAACAGCGGAACCGCAGTGGAGTCGGTCAGCACCTGTCCGCCGAGAAGGTGCTCTGGGAAACAAGGGACATGGACCCGAGAGCCCGGGAAGAACTGATGCAGCGGTATCTGCCGTTCGCCCGCAGCCTCGCCTCCCGTTACCGGGGAGTCAACGAGTCCTTCGACGACCTGGTCCAGGTCGCGTCGGTCGGCCTGGTCAACGCGGTGAACCGCTACGAACCCGACAAGGGCACGCCGTTCGTGGCCTTCGCCGCCCCCACCATCCTCGGTGAGTTGAGGCGCTACTTCCGGGACCGGGTCTGGATGGTGCGGGTTCCCCGCGGCCTCCAGGACAACATCCGCACGGTCGAATCCACTTCGAGCGGCCTCGGCGCGGAACTCCACCGCACCCCGACCGCCGGCGAGATCGCCGAGCACGCCGGCATGGACCGGTCCGAGGTGGACGAGGTGCTTGTCGCAAAGCAGGAACGGACGCCTGTTTCCCTCGACCATCCCGACGACGACGAAGGCCACACCCCGGAAGAGCGCGTGGGCGTACGCGATCCCAACTTCGACCTGGTCGAGCACAAGGACGAGATCCGCGAAGCGATGACGGAGCTCTCCTCGGTCGAACGGCGGGTCCTCCGCCTGCGTTTCATCGAAGACATGACCCAGTCCGAGATCGCCGAGCGCATCGGCTACTCGCAGATGCACGTTTCCCGGCTCCTCCGGCGAAGCCTCGAGCGACTCGAAGCAAGAACGGCCGAAGTCTAGATATCAGGCAGTTCCTGCTCGAGCACCAGCAGTTCCTCGAACAGGTCGCCTCGCGCTTCGATCCTGGCGAGCACTTCGTCCGGCCCGAACCTGAGCCGTTCCGCGTCGCCGGCGTCCACCGCCGACTCGACTTCCTCCCAGGTGACCGGCGTCGACACCGAAGGCTTCCGCCGCGCCCGCATCGAATAGGCGCAAACCGTGGTCTTGTGACGCATGTTCTGGCTCCAGTCGACGAACACCTTGCCTTCGCGGAGCGACTTCTTCATCCGCGAGACCACCTGACCGGGCATCTCCTTCTCGAGCATCCCCGCCAGCCGGTGGGCGAAGGTCTTGGTCCTTTCGTAGTCGATACCGGGGTCGTTCAAGGGGAGGTAGAGCTGCATGCCCTTGGAACCGGAGGTCTTGACGAAGGTGGTGAGGCCCGCGCCGCCCAGCATCCCGCGAATCGTGAGGGCCAGCTCGGCGCAGTCCATGATGTCGGCGGGCTCACCCGGGTCGAGGTCGAACACCACCGCCCGCGGCGTGCCCCGCTCCCTGGCGGTGGCGAGCGAGGTGTGCATCTCGATGTCCGCGAGATTGGCCGCCCAGACCAGCGTCGCCACGTCCCCGGCCACGCAGAAGTCGATGTTTTCACCGTTCGACTCGCTCCGCACCGATTCGGTCTTCACCCAGTCGGGGCGGTAGGCCGGGCATCGCTTCTCCCAGAAGCTGTTGCCGTCGACTCCTCCGGGGAATCGCCGCATGGTCAGCGGCCTTCCCTCGAGATGGGGCAGGATCGCCGGCGCGACCGCCGCGTAGTAGTCGATCAGGTCGCCCTTGGTGAAACCGGTCTCGGGGTAGAGGACCCGGTCAAGGTTGGACAGCCGGAGCGACCTGCCTTCGACCTCGACCCTGAACTTGCCCTTGGCGACCGGCTCGGCGCCGGCAGTCAGACCCACGATCAGCCCGCGTCGGCCGGCATTTCCCGCCGCACTTCCCCCGGGGTCTTGTCCCGCCGCATGCCGATGAAGACGGGATGGCGGAGACGCGAGTCCCTGGTCCACTCGGAAAACTCGACCTCGACCACGCGCAGCGGATTGACGAATTGCGCACCGGGGGTGTCGGGCATGTCCTCGAAGGGCGAATTGTCACGGCTGAAGCCCGAGAGGTCGTCCCGGATCGCTTCCAGGTCGCCCTGTCTGAAACCGGAGCCGACCCTTCCCGCGTACCGCAGGTGTTCTCCGCGGTCTTGACTGTAGCTCCAGTAGCCGATCAGCAGGGAGCCGATCTCGTTTTCGCGGGAACCCTTTCCGGGCAGCCAGCCGCCGACCACGAATTCCTGACGGAGGCGGTTCTTCAGCTTGAGCCAGTCGTGGTTGGCCCGACCTCCACGGTAGGGGCTGTCGAGCCGCTTGACGACCAGACCTTCGAGTCCCTGCTGCGCGGTGGCTTCGAGGGTCGATTCGATGTTGACGACGAGGTAGTCCGGCGTCTGCCAGCTGCGACCGTTCAGATTCAGGGCTTCGAGGCGGTCGCGGCGCTCCTTGTACGGCAACGGCCTCAGGTCCTCGCCTTCGGCCTGGAGCAGGTCGAAGATCACGAAGGTGGCGGCGTAGCTCTTGGCGGCGCGTTCCCTCCCCCGGCCGCCGTTCTGCCGGAGCCGCTTCTGGATCCGCTGGAAGTCGGGAACGCCGTGCTCGTCGAAGGCGACCAGCTCGCCGTCGAGGATCGTGCCTTCGGCTCCCGGCGCCCCGGCAAGTGGCGCGATCTCCGGAAAGAGGTCGGTGATGTCGTTCAGGTTGCGTCCCTGAAGCCGGAGGACTCCGTTTTCGCAGAAGGAGATCGCCCGGACGCCGTCCCACTTGATCTCGGTCGCCCAGTTCTCGGACGTCGAAGGAGCCTCAGCGAGTCTCGCCTTCATCGGCTCGATCACTTCAGGCATATTCAGGTGGGTCCTCTCGGTCGCCGGGGGTTCGATCATGTCCCGGCCATGAGGCTTGAACATGGGTATCCAAGTGCGAAGTACCCCGCGCCCGGCAAAATACTCAGAATGTGACAGATTCCTTTCACCAGTTGAAAAACTACCGGGAACTGGCAGGTTCCCCGGTCCCGGTTGGAACACGACATGAGGGGTACCGAAACTCCATGGCACTCAGATCGATCTGGAACGGCACGATCAAGTTCGGCCTCGTGAAGGTGCCGATCAAGCTGTACTCGGCCACCGAGTCGCACTCGATCCGTTTCCGCCAGGTCCACGTCAAGGACGGCGCCCCGCTCGAGCACCGCCGCATCTGCACCGCGGAGGACGAAGAAGTCGATTATCGGGACATCGTCAAGGGCTACGAGGTCGATGAAGACGAATACGTGGTGCTCGAGCCGGACGAGGTCAAGGCGGCCGCCGGTGGCCGCGGCAAGGTCGTCGAGATCGAGGAGTTCGTCGATGCCCGGGAGATCGACCCGGTCTTCTTCGACCGCACCTACTACGCCGGCTTCCGGGACGACCCCGAGCCGTACGCCCTGTTCGAGCGGGCCCTCGAGAAGTGCGGCAAGGCCGGGATCGGCCGCTTCAGCTTCCACAACCGCGAGTACCTGGTGGCGGTCAGGAGCCGGCAGGGCGCGCTGGCCCTCCACACGCTGCGCTTCCACGACGAAGTGGCCACGACCGAGGGCCTGAGAGTCCCGAAGGCGAAGAAGAACCCGACCAGGAAAGAGATATCCATGGCCGACGCGCTGATCACCGGACTCTACGAGCCGTTCGATCCGGAAGCACACCATGACGAGTATCGCGACGCCGTTCAAAAGCTGATCGACGCCAAGGCGAAAGGCAAGAAGCCGAAGACCGCCCGCCGCAAGACCAGGAAGGAACCGGACGATCTCGGTTCCGCTCTCGAGGCGAGCCTCGATGCCCGGAAATCGGGCCCCACGTCGAAGCCGAGGGCGAAAGCGAAGGCGAAGGCCTGATGCCGCGCCCGATGTGGAAAGGATCGATCGGTTTCGGACTGGTCAACGTGCCGATCGAGCTGGTCACGGCTTCGCGTGACCTCGACTACCACTTCCGGGAACTCCACGAGAAGGACGGCGCCCCGGTAAAGCACCGCCGCTTCTCGTCGGTGAGCGGCAAAGAGGTCCCCTGGGACGAGGTCGCCAAGGGCATCGAGGTCAACGGCAAGATGGTCGTCCTGACCGAGAAGGAACTGGAAGGCGTCCAACCCGACAAGAACCAGACCATCGAGATCGAATCCTTCGCCGATCTCGACGAGATTGACCCGATCTACTTCGACCACCCGTACTTCCTGGTCCCCGGCAACAAGAGCGCCGGCACGCTGCGTGCCTACAAGCTCCTGGTGGAAGCCATGAAGAAGAGCAACCGGGTCGCGCTGGGCCGTTTCGTGATGCGCACCAAGGAGTACCTGGCGGCGGTGCGCGAGCGGGACGGCGTCCTGGCGCTCAGCACCATGAGGTACTTCGACGAGGTGCGCTCCGTCAACCTCCTGCCCCAGTGGGACTCGGACGTCGAAGCTTCCGCGATCGACGATGCCGTGTCGGTGATCGACGAACTCACCGTCGAATGGGATCCGGAGAAGTACGAAGACGCGTACCGGATGCGGCTGAAGCAGGTGATCGATTCGAAGCTGAAGGGTGGGACGGTCAAGGCTCCGGAGGTCCAGAGGGACGAGGACCTGAAGCCGGCACCCGACCTGATGGCCGCCCTCAAGAAGACACTGGACGAGCGCCGGGACAGCCGGAAGCGCTCGGCCGGAAAGGCGAGGAAGTCCGCACCGGCCAGGGGCGACCTCTCTCAGCTCTCCCGGGACGAGCTCTACGCCAGGGCTCAGAAACGCAAAGTGCCAGGGCGCTCGGCCATGAGGAAGAAGGATCTGATCGAGGCGCTGGACCGGAGCTGAACCGGCCAGCTGGGCCATCCCCCGGCTGACCGGCGCGCCGAAAGCCGCTCTGCTCGAAGTCCGGGATCGACGTGCCGGAGGGACGGGCAGGCGGCTCGTCGCCCCGGACCCGCGCCACGATCGAGAGAAGGGTCCGCGCACTGCCGTGGGGTGGCCTTCCGGTTTACTACCCCCGAGCCGGGGTAAGTCCGTCCCGAAAACCAAAACGGAAGGAAGCGACATGGCCAAGGACCACGGACCGACCGTAAAGTACGAGGACGAACCGATCGAGGCACTACGCAATCACTGACGGGGGCACGAGAGTGACGCATTCGCCGAGGAACGAGAGCGAAGAGGAGAGGCTGGACCGCAATCTCAACGAGATGCTCCAGGAGTTGCGGGTAGCCCTCCCCGGCGTTCAGGTGCTGTTCGCTTTCCTTCTGGCGGTCCCGTTTCAGCAGCATTTCGCTTCGGTCACGCCGTTCCAGAAGTCGGTCTATTTCATCACCCTCCTTCTCACGGCTGTCTCGACCGCTCTGTTCATTGCGCCAACGGCGTACCACCGCATGACCTTCCGGCTCCAGCAGAAGGAACGGCTGGTGCGCTTCGGCAACCGCTCGGCGATCGGCGGTGTGGTCTGTCTCGGACTGGCGATGACCGGTGCCGTGGTGCTGATCACCGACGTGCTCTACGACGGCAAGGCGGCGGCCGTCACCGGGACCCTCGTGATGACCATGTTCATATTCTTCTGGATGCTGCTGCCGCTCAACGGGCGTCGGGGTGCCGCGGACGAGGACTGATCAGCCCGGCAGGATCTCGCCGGCAACCTGTTCGACCGTCTCGACCACGGTGATCGCACCGGCGCCTTCGAGTTCGGGCTGCCGAAGCCGCCACAGAGCACGGCAACCGTCATGGTCGCCCAACACCAACCGAAAGCGGTTCAGACCAGCAGCCAGAGGATCAGCGACACGGCGAGGGCGCCGATCGTGTAGCCCATCGAGAGCCGGGCCATGAGCCTCTCCCAGATCCCCGTGTAGTGGACGCTCTGGAAGAACAGCAGGCCGACGATGTGGGCGGCATTGAGAAGGAACGACCCGATGGCGAGCAGCAGGATGGCCGCCGCGGCCCCGTCGATGCCGCTTCCATCATTGAGACCTGCCGCAACCGAGATCAGGCCCAGGGCGACGGTCCCGAAGAAGCCGACCAGAATGCCGATCACGTCGCGCCGGGTAAGCGGAGGCACGTTCCTGGTGCGTTCGATCTTCTCTTCTTCGGTTTCTGCCCGGCCACCGTCACGGTTGACGTCGATCACGCCCGGAGCCGTGCCGTCGCCGGCCGGGGTCGCAACCACCAGTTCGACCACCGGCTGGTGGAACTCGTGCTCGATGCGTTTCCAGAGGTCCTTCTCCCCGTAGGTCTGGTGTTCGGCCTGATGGCCGACCACGATGATCTCGTCAGCTTCGAATTCACGCAGCCCGTCGCCGATCGCGACGACCGGATCGCCGTCGCCGACTTCCCCGACCGCCTCGATGCCGACATCCTTCAGTTCCGTCACGACGGCCTTCAGGCGCTGGTTGGCTTCCTTGATCGGTTCGTCGAAAGAAGCCATCTCATGGTCCAGCCCCGAAGCGGCGAGGGCAGGCGCGATCACGAAGACCGAGACTTCGGCAGATCTCCCTTCGATGTGCCGCCGCAGTTCGTCCATGAATTCAGAGCCGCGGAATGCCTCGTCCGCGACGAGCAGCACTTTAAGTGAATCCGTACGGGTCTCGTCTTCGGCGCGGGAAGTCGATTGATCTGACATACCGAACAAATACCCATATCCGTTTGGATAAAACCGCGGCCGGACGCCTCACCGGGTCCAGTGACCCGATCGGGACATGGTCCGAATCGGCGCGGTGCCGGGAGGCGTGACGTGGAGGGTCGTCTCCCGGTTCGGATCCGACTCTCGCTCAGGGCTCGATCACCGGGAACCATATGGTGAACTCGTCGAGCAGCGAGAAGATCTCGATCAAAGGTGCCGGATCGGGATCGACTGCGATCTCACCGGAGTCCACGGCCTCCTCGACCGTGATTTCGCCGGCAACGATCCTGTTCAGGGTCTCGCGGGTCGTCGTCACCTCGCCGTCCGCATCATCGGTCCGGCGTTCGTACGAATGGCTGAGTGTGCCGTTGACCAGCCGGAGGACCGCCTCCTCCCGGGCGTCGGTGACAACCAGGTTCAGCGTGATCTCGCGGCCGGCCGCCTCCGGGCCGTTCAGGCGGATGCCGAGGTAGTTGAGGATCATCGGCAAGGTCAGCGCGCGGATCGAGTCCCGGCCGGCCGTGCCTTCGAACGGAAGTGACACGGTTCCGAAACGCAGCTCCTGGGCGCCGTTCAGGAACGCGTTCCGCCAGGTCGAGGATTCGGTCTGGTATCCCATCTGTTCGAGAGCGTCGGCGGTCAGCTCCCGTGCTTCCTGGTTCCCGGGGTCGGCGAAGACCACGTGGTTCATCACTTCGGCGACCCAGCGGTACTCACCCGCTTCGAAGGACTCACGCGCCTTGCGGATGACTTCGTCGGCGCCGCCCATGAATTCCACGTATCTGGTCCCGCTTTCCACCGGCGGGAGCATGTGGAGGTGGGACGGGTTCCCGTCGTAGGCACCGAGGTACTTGGCATAGGTCGCCTTGACGTTGTGGTTGATCGTGCCGTAGTACTCGCGGAGCGCCCAGTGAGTCGCCAGCGACTCTGGCAGCTGGACCATCTCTCCGATTTCCTCGGGCACGTGACCGAGGTTCGCCAGGCGGAGGGTCTCGTCGTTGATGTAACGAAAGGCGTCACGGCCCTTGCTGAGCATCTCGACGATGCGCTCCCGGCCCCACACCGGCCAGTGGTGCATGCCGTACATGACCTCGGCGCCGTCACACCAGCGGTCGATCGTCTCATTCAGGTAGTGCGACCAGGCCTGTGGATCACGGATCTGGGCACCGCGGATGGCATAGGTGTTGTGGAGGGTATGGGTGCAGTTCTCGGCGGCGGTGACCGCCTTCAACTCCTCGATGTACCAATGCATCTCGGCCGGGGCCTCGGTGTCCGGCGTCGGCATGAACTCGAAGGTGAGCCCGTCGATCACCATGCGCTGACCCGCCTCGGTGATGTCATCGGTAGGAGCAAGCAGCGTCACCGTGCCGAGGGAGACGGCGGTTCCGAGACCGACACCGACCGTCCCCTTTGGATCCGGGGCCAGGAGGCCACCGAACTGGAACATGGCGCGGCGGGTCATCACGGTGCCAGCCATCACGTTCTCTGCAACCGCGGCTTCGAGGAAGCCCTCCGGCGCGATGATCTTCGTGCGGCCGGCGAGCACTTCTTCCTCGTCGACCACCCCGCGTACGCCGCCATAGTGGTCGAGGTGGCTGTGCGAGTGGATGACCGCCACCACGGGCTTCTTCGGCCGGTGCTCGAAGTACAGGTCCATCGCCGCTTTTGCGGTCTCGGCGGAGACCAGCGGATCGACCACGATCAGACCGGTGTCGCCTTCGACGATCGTCAGGTTGGAAACGTCGAGGTTGCGCACCTGGTAAAGCCGGTCGACGACCTTGAAGAGGCCGCCCTTGCCGACCAGCGCGCCCTGGCGCCAGAGACTGGGATTGACCGTGTCCGGAGCGGCCGAGTCCTCTCCGATGAAGTTCAGCCGGTGCGGATCGAAGACCCAGTCGCCATCCTCCTTGAGGACCGGACCCTCGGCGAGGGGGGCGATGAATCCCCGCGTCGCCTCCTCGAAGTCGCGCTTGTCCTCGAACGGGAGCCGGTCGATCACCGCGGCGTTGAGGTCATGGGTGACTGCCGTCGCGTCTCTTCTCGGATCGTCCATGGTCTCCTCGGTGCTCGGTCCACGGCCGGTCGCCGCGGTTCTTGACGACCGCACAATAACGCCAGGGAGAGTGCCGGAAACGCTCCACCCGGCTAGGGTTGCGGAATGGCCGACATGCAACCGCAGAAGAAACGCGACGGGTCGACGATCGACACCAACCAGTACGTGGCTCTGATCCTGGCCATCGTGGTTCCCGTCATCGGCCTCCTCTTCGGGCTCTACCTGCGCAGCGAGAGAATCCCGTTCGCCGATCGCATAATCATCGTCTCGCTGGTCTCGCTGGTCGTCTGGGCCACCCTGATCTTCGTCATCTAGGCCAGACCCGGACCGAACCGGTCACTTCCGAGAGGTCTGGCAGTCCGCCGGCGAGAGCATCGAGCTTCTCCTGGCCGATCCGCCCCGCGTTCGGGCCCATGCCGATCAGGTCGAGCACCTCTCCGGGAGAAAGCCGCATCTTCCATTCGACGAGCCGGGCCTCACCGGAGGTGCCGGTGTCGCCGAGGGTTCTCTCCAGCCGCTCCTCCTTGTCGGGATCGACCGAGATCAGCCCGAACGGCTCGGTCAGCTCTTTCAGGTGATCGTTCGTCGGGGTTACTACGATCAGGTTCCCGCCCTTGGCGCGGATCCGCTCGATCTCCTCACCGTTCCGCGGAGAGAAGACGTCGAGGACCAGCGCGGCCGCGCCGGACTTGACCGGGATCCCGTCCCAGATGTCGGCCACGACCGCCCCCGCACGGGGATGGGCCTTCGCCGCCCGCCGCGCGGCGTACTTCGAGTTGTCGATTCCGAGCCCGACCCGGCCCGGAAGCGCCTCGAGGACACTGGCGAGGTACCAGCCGGTCCCGGTGCCGAGGTCGACCACCACCCCTTCCACCCGGTCCAGCGCGGCCTCGCGGACCTCCTCCCCGATCGCGTCGGCTACCGGCTGGAACAGTCCCCCGGACAGCACCCGGTCCCGCGCAGCCAGCATCTCGGCCGAGTCTGCCGTGTGGGTACCGGAGCGGCTGCCGAGCAGGCTGGCGTACCCCTGGCGCGCGACGTTGGCTGTGTGGCCCCTGCTGCAGATGAGCGACGCCCCGTTCTCCCGCAGATCACCCCCGCAATGGGGACAGATCAGGATGTTGACGACGCCGGCGAGCACAGGGGCACAGTAGCCGGTGGCGTTCCGGCTCCAATACTTCACTTTGTATAGTTAGTCTGATGCCCACTTTCCGCCGATTGCTCGGATTCCTGCGCCCGCACCGGCGTGGACTCTGGGGATCCCTGATCTTCGCGTGGGCGGCGATGGGCATGACGGTGCTCATTCCCTGGCTGATCGGTGAGACGGTCAACGCGATCGAGGACGGCGACAAGGCGGGCATACTGCCACTCGTCGGTTTCATCCTCGGAGCCGCGGTCCTGCGGCTCGCCCTGACCATGGTGCGGCGCATCGTCGCCGGCAAGGTCTCGCTGGCGGTCGAGTTCGACCTGCGCCAGCAGATCTACGGCCACCTGATGCGTCTCGAGCTCGGCTTCTTCGACACCCAGCAGACCGGCCAGCTCATGTCGCGGGCGACGGTCGACCTCGGTGCGATCCGGTTCTTCCTCGGCTATGGGCTGATCTTCTTCTCACAGAGCCTGCTGACGGTGCTGCTGGCCGGCACGGTGATGTTCTTCATCAGCCCCTGGCTGGCACTGGTAGCCCTGCTCCCCGCTCCCCTCGTCGTCCTCACCGCGGTGCGGTACTCGCGGCAATCTCGCCCAGCGATGCAGGAGGTCCAGCAGCGGATCGCCGAACTCACCGCCGAAGCGGAGGAGAACGTGACCGGCATCCGGGTGGTCAAGGCGTTCGGCCAGGAGGACTACCAGTTGCTGCGCTTCCAGGGCGCCGTCTCCCGCCTCTTCGACCAGAGCATCAAGTTGACCCGGATCCAGGCCTTCTTCTCACCGCTGATCGGTGCCCTGCCCCAGATCGGCACCGCGCTCGTCCTGCTGCTCGGCGGTCACGCCGTCCTCAACGGCTCGATGAACATCGGCGAATTCACCGCCTTCTACACCTACATGATCCTTCTGGCCTCGCCCCTCAGGATGGTCGGCATGGCTCTCGGCATGGCCCAGCGGGCCGTGGCCGCCGGCAACCGGTACTTCGAGATCCTCGACCGGGACCCCGAGATCGTCTCGCCCCCAGATGCGCCTCCGCTGCCCTCCGGCGGTGGCGCCGTGAGCATGAAGTCGGTCAGCCTGCGTTATACGGCCGGCACGCCCGAAGCGCTCAGCGACATCGACCTCGAAGTGGCCCCCGGCACGCGACTCGGAATCGTCGGATCCTCCGGCTCTGGCAAGACCAGTCTGGTCGCCCTGATCGCCCGTCTCTACGACCCGACCGAAGGCTCGGTATCGATCGACGGGGCCGACCTGCGTTCGATCGACGTCACTTCGCTCCGGCGCCACACCGCGTACGTCTCCGAGGACAGCTTCCTGTTCGGCGACACGGTCGCCAGCAACATCGCCTACGCGAAGGGAGTGGCCACCGACGAAGAGGTCCACCGGGCGGCTGAACTCGCCCAGGCGTCCGGGTTCATCGAAGATCTGCCCGACGGCTACGACACGGTGGTCGGCGAACGCGGACTGACCCTGTCCGGCGGCCAGCGCCAGCGGGTGGCGATCGCCCGTGCCCTGCTCGCCGACCCACGCATCCTGATCCTCGACGACGCGACCTCCTCACTCGACGCGACCACCGAACGGGCGATCCGGAGTGGACTCTTCGAGGTCATGAAGGACAGGACCACGTTCGTGATCGGCCACCGCCTCTCGACGATCTCGCTCGCCGACGAGATCATCCTCATGGAAGCCGGCCGGATCGCCGACCGGGGAACCCACGACGAGCTGCTGGCACGATCGACCCTCTACGGGTCGCTGATCACCGACGACCGCGAAGCCGAACCGGTCTTCATCGACGAAGAAGTCGAGGTCCTCAGGTGAGCGAGAACCCGAAGAGTGCCGGGCGGTACCGGGGCGAGGACCGCCTGCGCAAGGTGCGCTGGGTCCTCGGCCTGCTGCGCCCGTACCGCAAGCGCCTGGCCGTAATGCTCTTCGCGGTCGTGGCGGCGAGCGCGACCTCCCTCGCTCCGCCGTACCTCGCCGGCCGCGCGATCGACCAGGGCATCCTCGCCGACGACGAACGGGCATTGGCCCTGATCGTCGCCGCCTTCGCGATCCTGACCGTCGCCTACGCGGCGACCAGCTACCTCCAGACGTACCTGGTCGGGTGGGTCGGGGTGCGCGTTCTCCAGGACCTGCGCGAAGAAGTCTTCAAGCACATTCAGAAGATGTCGATCGGCTTCTTCACCCGCAATCGCCCCGGAGCCCTGATCTCGCGGATGACCAATGACATCGAAGCCCTCAACCAGCTGATCAGCGACGGCATCGTCACCCTGTTCTCGAACATCCTCACCCTGTTCGGGGTCGTGGCGATCCTGCTCCTCCTGGACTGGCGCCTCGCCCTGATCACCTTCTGCGTGCTGCCGCTGCTCCTGCTCACCAGCCTGGTGTTCCGGCGCTACTCGGCCGGGGCCTTCAAGGAGACCCGGGAGCGGATCTCCGCGATCACCTCGCACCTGCAGGAGACCCTCAGCGGGGTCAGGGTGGTCCGCAGCTTCGGCCAGGAGCAGCGCCACATCAGCCGCATGACCGAGCTGAACGTCCTGAACCGCCAGGCCAACATGAAGACGGTCTACCTGAACGCGGCCTACTTCCCGGCGACCGAGCTCATGACCGCGATCGGTACCGCGGTGATCCTGCTCTACGGCGGCTACCAGGTGGTCAACGGCAACATCGAGGTCGGCATCGTCGTGTCGTTCATCGGCTACCTCCAGCTCTTCTTCGACCCGATCCAGCAGCTGGCCCAGCTCTACGCCACCTACCAGCAGGGCATGGCGGCTCTCGACAAGATCTTCGGCCTGCTCGACACCGACGTCGAGATCGTCGACGCGCCCGATGCGGTCGATCCGGGCCGGATCGACGGTGCCCTCTCGTTCGCCGGAGTCGGGTTCAGCTATGCGACGCCAGGTGAGCGGGACGAGAGCGCCAGCGGCGAATACAGCTGGGCGGTCAGGGGCATCGACCTCGACATCCCGGCCGGGGAGACCATTGCCCTGGTCGGAAGCACCGGCGCCGGCAAATCGACCCTCGCCAAACTGGTCACCCGGTTCTACGACCCACAGGAAGGCGCGATCCTGATCGACGGCAAACCGCTCGCCCACTACAAACAACGTTCGCTCAGGCGCCAGATGGGTATCGTCCCGCAGGAAGGGTTCCTCTTCTCCGGCACGATCGCCGAGAACATCAGCTTCGGCCGTCCCGATGCGATGATCGACGAGATCGCCGAAGCGGCCGACGCAGTCGGTGCCACCGGGTTCATCGAGCGGCTCCCGGACGGGCTCGAGACGCAGGTCGGCGAACGCGGCGTCCAGCTGTCTTCGGGGCAGCGCCAGCTGGTCGCCTTCGCGCGCATCATCCTCACCGAACCACGAATCCTGATCCTCGACGAAGCCACCTCTTCGGTCAACACCCGGACCGAACGCACGATCGAAGCGGCCATGGACCGGCTGCTGGCCGGCCGCACCGCGATCGTGATCGCCCACCGGCTCTCGACGATCCGGCACGCCGATCGCATCGTCGTCCTCGACCACGGAGAGATCGTCGAGACCGGCAGCCACGACGAGCTGATTTCGTCGGGCGGCCACTACGAAAACCTGTACAACGCCTGGACCACCACAGCGCGCTTTGAGAGCTAGCCGGGGCTGATTCCCCCACCCCCGCTGGAGCTGCCGCCGGACGATCCGCCGGTGCTCGGTGGAGGAGCCGGTGCGACACCGCCGCCCGAGGTCGGCGGAGCCGTGGCCGGCGGCGCAGGCACCGGTTCCGGAGTCGTGACCGGCGGGACGTAGCCCGGGTCGGCCGGTACGGCCGAAGGATCGGTGCCGGTCAACGGCACGTCCGATGACGAGGGTGCCACGGGCGCATCGCCACATTCGGTGAAGCCGTAGTCGGTGGCCGCGGTCTGAAAGTCGGTCAGCGCAGTCTCGCCGTCCGTGGCGCCCGATTCGGCGAGGGCCTCTGCGGCGTCGATCACCTCGGTCGGGGCTTCGCCGTCCGTCGGGGTGCCAAGCTCCGAGAGACTCTGGGCCAGGCCTGAGTAGATGTCGGAGATCTGGGTTTCCTGGATCGAAGGATCGGCCGTGGTGGAAGAGTTGATCGTGCCGACGGCAGCGTTCACCTCGGTGCAGATGGCGTCGCCCTCCTCGATCAACTCGTCCCGGGTGAGGTCGCCGGCGGTATCGGTCGTGGTCTCGACCGGCGCCGGTACCGGATCTTCACTGTCGTCGCTCCCGCCGCAGCCCGCGGCGCCGATCGAAACCACAGCGGAAAACATGAGCAAAGCGGCTGGTTTCTTCAGATCGAGCACGGCCTCAAGGTAACAGAACAGGCGGTCGACCCCGGCCATTCTCCACCCCTGCAAGGTGCATGGAAAGGGGCGCAACGGTAATCTTCAACCCATCCCTGCGGGATAGAATAATGGTAATTCGTGCGGTTCTGGTCCGTGAAATCGGGGTTCGAGTCCCTGTCCCGCAGCTTTGATCTGAGGTGGCGCGCGGCACTCAGGAACGTCCTGGGCACCACCCGCTTACGCGGGATGAACGGCCGAGTCTCGGAGGCTTGTTGTGGGAGGTGCCGGCAATATTGGTGCGGAGTGCGCGGTTATCGTCGGCACCTCGGCTCCTCCCGCAGTGGCTCCCGCACGAGGTAGACGTTGGCAGGCGTCAGCCGTACTCGGCGTAGTGGACCGCGAACCAGCCATCCAGTGGCAAATCGCCTCCGGGGTGTCGATACTCCCCAGTGCCAGTGCAGCAGCCCGCACGAATGAAACCGGATTCTTCTTCGAGGAGATCCCTCAGAGCCGGGATCGAACCGGGGTCACCGAGCGCGCCAAGCTCAGTTGCTACTGCCATGGTCAAGCTTGGATCATCCCGGCCATCTTCGAGCATGCCGATCAGCTCTTTCGATGTGAACTCCACGTCTGGAAATCCGCTCTCCAACTTTTCTCCCTGATCTCGTGCGGCTGTTCCTTCCGGAGACGTAAGTGAAGATTACTTGCCAACTCGTCTTGTATCTCCCAATTAGGCGCCCAGGACCCTTTTCAGTTCTTGTTCCTGGACCGGGTCCAGGACTGCGAGGATGTCGTCTCCTACCTTCAGCTCTGATTCGGCTGTCGGTACGAATCCCGTTCCTTCTCTCAGGATCGAGATCAGGAGGGTTCTGTCGGGGGTTTCAATCTCCCCCACCTTCCTTCCGGCGATCGGTGAGTTCTCGCGCAGGCGGACCTCGATGATCTCGATCTTCTCGGCTTCCAGGTCGAGCAGGTGGACCAGCTTGTTGTGCGGGACCTCGTGCTCGAGCAACTTCAGGATGAGGTCGGTGGCCGACACCACCGGCTTGATGCCCAGCAGGTCGAAATGCGCCCGGTTCCTCGGGTTGTTGACGCGGGCGATGATGCGGTCGACGCCGTACTTGTCCTTGGCCACCTGGCAGATGAGGATGTTGTCCTCGTCGTCACCGGTGACCGCGATCACCATCTCGGCCCGTTCGATCCCCGCACGCTCGAGGACCCAGAGCTCGGAAGCGTCGCCGTACTGGACGTTGTGCTCGAGTTCCTGCTCGACCAGCAGGTAGCGGCTGCGCGAGTTCTCGACCAAGGTCACCTCGTGGCCCTGGCCCAGTAGCTCCCGGGTGAGGTTGACCCCCACCTTGCCCGCGCCGACGACGATCAGGTACATCAGTCACCCCCGCCGGTGGTCTGGCGCAGTTCGGTCGCGAGCATGTCGACGGCGACCCGGGTCGGGCAGACCGTACGCAGCCCCTGGGTGCTGTACCACTCAGCCCTGAGCGGGTCGAGGATCCGGGCGATCACCGTCTCGACCCCGTACCGCCGCTGGGCGATCTGGGAAATCACGATGTTGGTGTTGTCCCCGTTCGTGGCGGCGACGAAGGCGTCGGCCCTGTCGATCCCCGCCGCTTCGAGCGCGTCGACCTCGAGCCCCGTACCGACCGCGAACAGCCCGCCGGCGACTTCCCAGCCTCCTTCGAGCCCGACCTCGAGCCGGGCGTGGGATTCGGGGTCCTGGTCGAGTACGGACACGGTGTGGCCGTCATCGAGCATGTCCCGGGCCAAAGACGACCCGACCCTGCCACAGCCAACGATCAATACGAACATTCGGCCATCTTAGGGTCTCGCCGCCTTGATCGCCGCGCAGCGTGGATCAAGGCGTCAGGACCCGATCCTTGTTCTTCTCGCCGCCTTGATCCGCGCGAAGGCGTGGATCAAGACGTCAGGACCCGATCCTTGTTCTTCTCGCCGCCTTGATCCGCGCGAAGGCGTGGATCAAGACGTCAGGACAAGCCCCTGTCAGGAAGCATCAGGTGGGAGGTGCAGTGAGCAGGACCCGGCACGGCGAGCGTTTCAGCACATAGGCGGTGATCGGCCCGATCTCGTCAGGCCGGGAGTCGCCCGTGCCACCCAGCATCCAGCCTCCCTTGATCGGGCTCGGAGGCTCCGCCCCGAGGACGATCGCGTCGGCGTCCCATCGCCTCGCGGCGTCGATGATCCCGCTGCCGATCTTGCGGGTCCGGACGATCTCGACCCCTACCTGGACATCGGCGTATTCCTCAGCGATCTCCCGGGCCCGTTCGGAAGCCCGGACGGCCTCGGCTTCGTATTCGTCGTCGATCGGGCCTTCCAGCTCGAGCGACATCGGCACCTCGATCAGGTAGAGGACCGTGAGCCGGGCGTGCCCGTCCTCGGCATCCGCGTCTTCGTCGGCAGCGAGCCGGCCGGCGGTGCTGACGATGTCGTCGTCGAGTTTCGTGCCGAAGATCGGCACGATGATGTTGTGGAGTGAGATCGACACCTTCGGCCGGGTCAATGCCCGGGGGTCCACCGTCACCTGTTTCGTCAGGCTGGTCTGCTCGATCCCCCGGCGGTAGATCACGTACGCGACCAGGCCGAACAACAGCCAGCCGAGTCCGACCCAGCGGGCGGCGTCGTGGAGCAGCACGACCGAGACCAGCGCCAGGCCGCTCAGCAGTGCTCCGGCCACGGCGGGCAGGGGGATCCAGGTGCCGTGCAAGTTGAAGTTGCCCGGGATTCGGTACGGGCGCAGGCGGTCGGGGTCGTCTCTCCTCAGCTTGATCACCGAGACGTGGGCGATCGTGATCGCCAGGGTTGCGCCGAAGGCGTAGATTCCGGCCAGCAGCTCGACGTCGCCGAGCATCGCCAGGGCGAAGACGCCTGCCGCGCAGATCAGGATCGCCTTGTACGGGACCTCGTAGCGCCGGTCCAGCTGGCCGAGCCAGCTGGGGATCTGACGGTTGACGGCCAGCGTGTAGGTGTGCCTGGAGACCCCGAGCATGGCCGTGTTGGCGGCGAATACGAGCAGCGGGGTTGCGATCAGCGCCACCAGCCACCGCATCCCGTCCGCGACCCATGCCGGATCGTAGGCCGAAACGACCCCGAGAACCGGCGCTTCGATGAACTGCTCGCCGAGCGCCGTTTCGGGCCCGGAAGGCCCATTGACGACGGGGACCGCCATCAGCGCGACCACGGCCATGCCCGCGTAGATCACGGGGACAAGCCAGACCGACCGCACCACTATCCGTCCGAAGTCCTTGGTCTTCAGGTTGAGGTCGGGGGCAAGGTTCGAGACGGCCTCGATCCCGGCGTACGCGAGCATCGCGAGGACCGTGGCGTAGACCGCGTCGGAAACACTCGGCGTGGTGAACAGATGGATGCTGTCGGTGAGCCGCTCGGGGTTGAAGACCACTGTCAGGCCCACCGCGATCACCATCAGCTGGAGGACGAGGTCGGCCAGAGCGAGGCCGATCAGCGCGCGCGGGCGGCGCCGGGCCGGGATGTCGAGCACGTTCAGGGCCGTGATGTAGAGGACGACCCCGGCGGTGATCGCGGTCGTCCAGTACGCGTTCAGATCTCCGGTGACCGGTTCGAGGTAGTGCGGCACCGTGAGCACCGCCAAGGCGATCACGATGAGGTAGTCGAGCAGGATGACCCAGCCGGCGACGAAGGCGACGAGCTCGTTGAAGGCGTGCCGGGCCAGCGCTGAGGAACCCCCGCGCTCGCGGAGCATGGCGCCGCCCTCGACGTAGGTGAGCATCGTCAGGACGAACAGAAATCCGGCGATCAGAAAGATGACCGGGGTCAGGCCGAGGCCGCGCTTGGCGACCACGCCGAGCGCGAAATAGATCGAGAAACCGACCGACGAGTAGGTGATCGCAACCAGCCAGATCGCGGCGGACCCGCGGCCGTTCCGATTCATGACCTGCTCCCGAAACCGTTCTGGAACCGGTACCGGAGCACTCCGATCCCGATGAAGACGACCCCGAGGACCACCCCGGTGGAGAGCGGGCCGCCGCCCCGGGCCAGGGTCAGGACGAGGATCACGGCGCCGATGACGACGAACACCACCGACATCGCCTTGACGATGAAGTTGTATGCCTGATCGGACTTCAAAGGATCGGCACCTCGGTCACGCCGGGCCCGTCGGAAACGACGATCACGCGGCAGGGGCGTTCGCGGAGGACCGTTTCCAGGGTCTTGCCGTAGAGCGGTACGCCGCGGCGAAAATGGAGCCCGATGACCAGGGCGGCTGCCTCGATCGCCTTGGCCTGGCGCGCCAGCGCATAGCCTTCCTGGCCTGGCCGCACGCGCTCGACCTTGCCGGTGACCCGGGTGCCGGCGACCAGCTTGGCCCGCTCGATCTTGCTCTGGGCGTCCTTCTCTTCCTCCCGCATGGCCTCCTGGAGCGGAAGGTGCCGCGGAACCGTGAGCAGGGCGACGATGTGGATCCCGCGGCGGCGGTTCGACGCGAGCTTCACTGCGGTCGCCATCATCTCCTCGGAGAAGGGCTCGTCGGCCGGGAAGGCGATCATGACGCTCTTGTACTCGAGCTCCTCGACGCCGAGCGGCTCCGGCAGGAGGACCTTGACAGTTTCCGACAGGGGCAGCTGGTGGTGCCGTCTGTACAGGTAGTAGATCGCGCCGCCGGCGACCAGCCAGGCGATGCCCACTGCGAGAGTCGCCGGATTGAGCGCCATCACGACCAGCCAGGCGGTGAAGGTGCCCAGGCCTCCGGCCACGGCCGAAAGCGGGACCGAAGCGCCGAACGCGCGGAAGTTGAGCTTCGGTTTCCAGAGACGTTCCCGGTCGGGGAGCTTGCGTCTCAACTGTATGACCGCGACGTGCGCGATCGTGAACGAGAGCATCGCCCCGAAGGAGTACATGGTCGCCAGGAACTCGGCTTGGCCGGGGATCAGCGTGATGATCGCGAGGACCGCGAACAGGATGATCGCGATGTACGGGGTCCGGTAGGTCGGGTGGATCTGCCGCACCACCTCCGGCAGCTGGCGGTACTGGCCCATCGAATAGCTCAGCCGGGAGACACCGATCAGGCCGGCGTTGGTCGCGATGATCAGGATGACGGCCGCGAGCACGCCGACGTAGACCCTCAGGATCTCGGTGAGGCTGTGGCCGAGGCCGAGGTTCTCGACGATCCCGAGGATCGGGTCGTCGGCGAAGGTCGTCCCCAGTTCGGTGACGTAGTTGCCGGCGGAGTCCTGGACCACGGGCATCGCCGACAGCGCGACGATGGGGATAAGAAGGTAGAGCGCCATCACCGCGATGACGACGAGCGCAACCCCCTGGGGCACCGACTTGGCCGCGTCCCGGGCCTCCTCGGACATGTTCGAGATCGTCTCGATCCCCGTGTAGGCGATCATGCCGACCGCGATGCCGAGGGCGAAGTCCGGCCAGCTCGGCGCGACTCCGAGATGGACGTTGGAGACCAGGATGTCGGGGTCGAGAACGAGGAACAGCCCGATGCCGACCAGGACGATCTGTGTGGCGAGGTCCGCCACGGCGAGGACGATGTTGAGCTTGGCGGACTCCTGCCCTCCGCGGATATTCAGCCAGGCGAGGGAGACGATCAGGACCGCGCCACCGATGATGTCCCCGGGCGCATGGCCGAGCGCCGGCCAGAACACGGCCAGGTAGTGGGGCACGAAGTAGGCCGAGATCGCGACCGTGATCGTGTAGTTCAGCATCTGCCCCCAGGCCGCGATGAAACTCACGACCTCGTTGAAGGCGTGCCGGGCGAAGCTCGACGAGCCCCCGGCCTCCGGGTACATGACCGTCGCTTCGGCATAGGTCGCGGCGGTACAGACGAAGATGACCCCGGCGATCAGGAAGGCGAGGGGCGTGAGACCGAGCGCGAAGGCCGCAGTGACGCCGAGGGCATAGTAGATCGACGAGCCGACGTTGCCGTAGCCTGCCGAGAAGAGAGCGCCCGCCCCGTAGACGCGGCTGAGGCTCTGATCGCGCGGGATCCGTTCAGCCATGCCGGCCCGGTGAATTACGCGATTGCACGGCGGCGACTCTACTCCGCTGATGTGCCGGGAGCGGCGGCGCGGATTACGCGCTGCGCGTCAACCCGGTGAAGGAACGATCAGGGAGCTCCCCAAGCCCACCGGAGGTTCAGCGAAATGGCTTCCGGCGTCGAATCGCTGACCTCGAACGCGACCGGCATCGCGGCCTTCATCTGCGTGACCAGATCGGTCCCGGGATCGACCTCGAGGGTGAACTTCGCCCAGTCGGCTTCCCGCTTGACGCCTTTCACCTGCCTCACCCCCGAGAGTCCGCGGAGGGTCGTTTCGGCGACGGCGGCCATCGCCAGTTCCGGCAGCGGTGAAACGGTGACCGACATCTCGAGTCCGTCATCGGTCCATTTGGACTGTGGAGGCGGCGGCTCGGGCACAGGCTTGACGCCCGGTGGTGGCGGCGGACGCAGCGACTCGACCGCGGCCACCAGAGAAGCGACCTGGTCACCCATAGCCTTGAGCTCGCGGCTGATCGCAGCCAAGGAAGCCCGCAAAGACTCCACCTGCTCCTGATTCATCGCGGGCTTTCCTTGCTCCGGCACCCTGATCCCATCCTCCGGACTGCTCATCTCCTGAGACATACTAGTGGAGCGGCGAGGGATCGCAACCGCCGCCGCCCGGAATCAGGGCGAATAGATCTGGGCGGAAATTACGCACCAGTTCTCGTCGGGGTCGGGGTCGTTGACCTTCCAGCGCGAAGACACGAGGACCCTTTCGCCGCTGTTCAGCTGCAGGAAGAGCATCCCGTTGTTCGGAAGCCTCGGCGTCAGCGGACCGGACTTCTGGGTCACGGCGAAATCATCCGAACCCTCCCGGGTGATGAGCTTGCCGCCGGTCGGGCTGTCGACCGCCAGACGGCGGGCGCCGGTCGGACCGGCCTCGCACACGGCCTGGACCTTTCCGAGCCCGGGGAAGTCGACCGTGCTCACCGTGTTCTTCCCGGTCGCGTTCCGCTCGCGCCGCCAGACGATCTGGACCGAACGCGCCAACGGCTCGGTCTCGAGGCCGGTCTCTGTCCGGAAAGTCGCGTTGACGTGGCATCGGGCATTCTTCGGATCGCTGAAGTTCCACTCCCAGTCCATGTCGAGCGTCGTCGGCGGGGCCAGGCCGGTGCCGCCGGGGCCTTCGATCGGACCACGGTCGGAGATGATCCCCTGGAAGGCACCGGTCGAAAACTTCTCCGGCGGGCCGAACTTGTTCAGGCCCTCGCGGAAGTCGGGGCCGGTGCCACGGGCGTATTTCGCCTCTCGCAGGGCCTTCTCGCTGTAGGTGCCCCAGTTCTTGTAGGTCCAGTTCATCATGGCCGCTTCACGGCCGCCGTTGGCCGGGTAGAACCGGATCCACTGCTGGTTCTGGTTGCAGACGATCTCGCCGTAGCCGATCCCGGGCGCGACGAAACCGCCGGTCGAGCGTCCGGCCGACGATCCGCCGCTCCAGTCGATGGTGACCCGCTGGATCTGCTCGCCGGTCGTACTTATCGGCTTGGCACCACCGCCACCGCGGGTGAAGCGGAACTTCTGGACGGCGCTGAGGAAGGTGTTGTCACCGATCTGCCTGCCGTACAGGCGGACCTTGTATTCACCGGGGTTCAGGACGCCGTTGATCGGCAGTTCGGCGACGATCTGCCTGCCGTCGAGGCTCGGGATGACCTGCTGGGCGACGGTTGCGCCCTTCGAGTTCTTGAGGGTCACGGTGACGCGGCCGATCTTGGCCCGATGGATCGGAATCAAGGTGAAACGGACCACTCCGGCGTTGTCCCGGACCTTGGTGCTGTAGGGCAGGGCCTTCAGCCGCAGGGACGGAGCCTTGAAGCCCCAGGCGCTGTTCCGGACGCGCGCCTTCCTGCATCCGCCCTTGCGGGCCAGCACCTCGACCCGGTACTTTCCGGCCTTGACCGGGCGGACGCGCTTCAGGTGGACGATCGACGTACGGCCGCCGGCGAGGCGTCCGCTGATCCTGCCCTTGAGGTACACGTTGCCCCCGCGGATGACCTTGACCCGGGCGTTGTTGACATTGCCGTTGGTGCGCACGTACACCCACGCCTGCGCCTTTTCGAGCAAGGCCGTCGGATCATGCGAGCTCAGCTTGACCGACAGCGGAAGCTTGCCGCACTTGTTGCCGGCTGAAGCGGGCGCGGCGAACACCGCCACGCACAGGAGAGCGGCGAACGCGGCTGATGTTGCGAGGGAAACTGTACGAGGCACGTTGATCATGATGGCATTGCCTCATAAACCGCTAGTCAATGCGAAAGCAGCGGGAGTCGCTATTCGCCTTCCGCGGGCTGATCGTTGTTCTTCTTGGCCGGTATGGCCGAAACGTCGTAGAAGATGATGTCCGGCTGTTCGGTACCGTCGAGCCACGACTGCTCCGTGTCCCGGACTTCGTCCGGCAGCGGCACCAGGGCGGCCTCTTCGGCCTGGACCTGGGAGTTCGACAGGGCAGTCGTCAGGAAGTCGTTGATGTCCGAGTCGTTCATGTTCTTCAGGTTCACGGTCAGCAGCAGCTGGCGCGACAGCGGGTACGTCGCATTGGTGACCGTGGCCTGTGACGGGAAGATGCACTCCGGCTCACGGAAGTCGTTGCTCGAGCTGACTTCCATCGGCCGCAGCTGCTCTTCGAAGGCCTCATAGTAGGAGAAGCGGAAGAGGCCCATCGTGCCGCGGACTGATTCGATACGACGGGCGGCCTCGCGGTTCGACTCGACGTACCGGCGCGACTCCTTGGTGTCGGCCTTCAGGTCCTTGAGGGTCTGCCGGGCGTCGTCGAGGATGCGCTGGTCGCGCGCCTTGGCCGCCTCGCTGCGCTGGTCGCGGATGCCCTTGGCCTTCTCGTCCTTCGCGTCCTTCACGGCCTGCTCGGCGTCGGCGATCGAGGCGATGATCTGCTCGAGCACCTCTTGCGACGGAGCGAGCTCCTGCGCGGCGAGGAAGTCACGGTTGGTGCCGACCACTGCGCGCCTGACCCCCGCGTCGGTCGGGTAGGCCTCGTAGTCCCCCCGGACCGACAAAAGGGTCGGCTCGTCGTCGCCGAGTACGTACTGGCCGAAGAAGCCGAATACATTCGAATCCTCGTCCGGGCCGGCGACCTGCATGCGGGGCGCGCTGTCGTCGAGGGTGACGTTGTGGTCGTAGCCGACCTGGGACCAGCTGTTGATGTCCGACCCGGCCTGGAAGATGTTGCGTACCTCGTCGAAGCTCAGGCAGTCGACTCCGACGTCGGTCTCGTTCTTGATCGCCAGCACGGCCGCATCCGACGCCACCTGGAACTGGACCGGCTGGATGCCCCGGTTCATGCAGGCGCGGTACTCCTTGGGCGAGATCGGCCGGGCCGAGTCGACAATGTCGACCTTACCCGCGCAGAACGCGTCGAAGGCAGCCTGTTCGTTGCCGCCCGTGGTCGTGACCGTCGCGGTCCCGCCCTGGAGCTCGTACGTGTTGACCAGCCGTTCAGTGAGCGAGCCCTGCGCCTTGCCGGCGATCCGGATCGTGCCTTCGGTCCGCGGCGTGGCGCGATTCTGCGTCTGGGTCGATTCGCCCTCGTCGGTCTGCTCGATGAAGACCGCGTCGCTTCCGGACTTGCCGGCGCTCTCGGGCGCCTCGTCGTTGTCGACGCCGCAGCCGGCCACGGCTGCGACCAGAGCGGCTCCGGCCAGCAGCGCGGCGAGTTTACGCTTGAGATCGTCCATCAGCCCTGTCCGTCCGCGGGTGCGCCGCCGGAGGTTTCGTCCACCGAGGATCCAGCCGGCCCTTCGAGGGCGACGTCACCGAGCGGTGGGTCCTGGTAGAGCTCGGGCAGGTCGATTACTTCGAAGTCGTCGAGCGTGAGCCAGCTCAGTTCCGGGCCCTGGATGATCGTGGGGGATGTGCCCCGCGGGGCGTACAGCGTGGGCACGGCGGCGCGGTCGACCACGATCGCGCCGTACTGGCGGAGTGCCACGAGAATCGATTCGGCGGAGCGCCGGTTGGCGCCCCGGAGCGGCACGTCCCGCTTGCCGTCACGGTCTGCGTCAGCCAGGTCGCGGTCCTCGGCGGTGACGTTGGCGCGGAGCCGGATCCGCGCGCCGGCCGGCAGCGACTTGCCGTCGCCGATGCCGTCGGTGACCGAAGCGGGCTGGACGAAGTTGCGCCGGGCGAGGCCAGGCACGGCGATCGCGAGGGCGTGGTTGATGCGGCCCTGAGAGGCTTCTTCCGAACCGATGACGCCGGCGAAGAGCGGCAGGCCGGAGCCGCGGGCGCCCGGCGCCCGGATCGGATCTTCGATGATCGGCTTGGAGAAGCCGGGGCCATCGAGGGTCCAGGCCTTCGCGTACTGGAACGAGATCGAGTCGTCGGACTGGCGGCGGGCGCGCCAGAAGTCGTAGCCCATGCCGGCCTCGGTGTCGATCACGCTGAGCCAGCCGTCATAACGCGGGTCCGGCGTGGTGTTGGATGGGATCGAGATCTCGCCGGGCACGGCGGGGTCCTTGGAGCCGCACTGCGACTGGCGGCAGACGAACCTGGTGGTCACGGAGCCGTCGGCACCGGCTTCGACGATCAACGGCGCCCAGGCCTCGGTATTGACGTAGAGGCCCTTGGTGACCCTGCGGACGATCGTCTCGATTCCCTCCTGGCCGGGATCCTCGCGGACCGCGCGCCGCTCGCTCGCGAGGTCGAGCATCCGGGCGGACGAAGAGTCGACCGGCAAGCCGTCGACTTCGGTGTTCCAGGGGCTGTTCGCGGCGAAGAACCTGCCGCCGGCCACGCCCTCAGAGCTGCTCGACCCGTCGACGTTGCCGGAGCCGGCGGAAAGACCGGAGCCCGTGTCCTCATCGGAAGGCAAAGAGCCGGAGCCGTCGGCGTTCGGATTGCTCTGGGCGTTGCTGCCGGAGCCGTTCTGCTCCTGGCTGGAGTTGTTCGAGCTGTCCGAATTTCCGCTGCCGTCGTCGTCACCACAGGCGGCGATCCCGATCGAAAGTGCGGCGACCAGCGAGAGGATCGCCAGCCAGCGGGAGGATTCGCTGGACCTGCCCATCATTCGCCTTCCAGCTGAGGATCTGACGAGCCGGACTCGCTCGACGGAGTACCCGTGGAGGTACTCGGCGTCGTGCTCTCACCCGCAGATTCGGTGGTGCTGCCGGTGGCGGAAGTGGATTCGGTCGGACCGTCATCTTCGACTGACGGCGGGCGAGCCGGGGTGATCGGGCGCGGAGTGCTCTGCGGCTGGCCGCCGATGCCGGAGCTGCCACCAGTTTGCTGCTCCTCGTCGGTCTGCGGTTGTGTCGGTGCGACCTCGACCAGCACGTAGCGGTCCGTCCTGAAGATCGGGGTCAGTCCGGCGTCGCCGCCGGCGACTGCCTGCGGGAACGCCTTGCGCAACTGGTCACCGGCGCGGCTGATCGTGATCAGCATGTAGTCGACCCTTCCGAAGGGATCGTCCCGTGCTTCTTCCCATTCGCCTTCGCCGCTGTCGGCCCGGTCGAAGAAGAGGTAGGGGCGACCGCTCGTAATCATCGGGCCATAGCTGAAGTTCTCGTCCACGAGGATCGAATCGTCGGCCTGGGGCAGCTCGTTGTCGATGTACTCCGCCATGCTGAGCTCCGGGTCGATGCCGACCTGGTAGCCGCCGACGGATTCGGAGCCCTCCTGCGAGTCCTGATCCTCGACCCAGCGGGTGAACGCCTGGGCCTGGTCCTGGTACTCGTAGTCCTTCATCGCGTCCCAGCCGAGCGGAATCGCCGCAACCAGGCCGATGAGCATGATTATCCCGACGCCGATCCTCCAGGCTTCTTCGGCCCAGAAGACCCAGGCGGCACCAGCCAGGGCCAGCAGAGCCAGCGGCAGGCCGACCGAAAGGGTCATCAAGTCGGCCTGGTCGGCCACCAGGACCCTGGAGAGCGGTACCGCGATCGCGAAGAGGACCAGTACGAACAGACCCCAGGAGAGTCTGGCGCGCCCGAGGATTCCCGAGAAGAGCAACAACAGGACGGTGGCGAACCCGAGGGGCGCGACTCCCAGCACGACTTCAAAGAGGTCCTTGAGCGCGTCCCACGGGCTTGACGTTACGGCCTGGAGGACACCGGTCGTGTTCACCTGGATCAGACCCGTCTGGGCGGAAATCCACCCGAACGGACTCTCGAGGATGATCGCGTTGAGAAGGATCCAGACGCAGAGCGCGTAGACGATCGGGGCCAGGAACAGGATGAGCGAGGACCGGCGGCGGTCCTGGCCGTCGTTGTGGGCCGAACCGATCGACATGACCGCGACCGCCAGGCCGACCGCCCAGAGCGCGTATCCGTAGTCGACCATGATCGCCAGGGCGATCGCGAGGCCGGCCGCGACCAGGTGCCTGGTCTCGTCGGTGATCTGCCACGAGATGACCGCCAGCAGCGAGATCGCCGCGAGCACCATGCCGAGCACGGTGATGTCACCGTTGGCGGCGTAGAAGACGAACATCGGATTCAGGCCGAAGAGCAGCAGCATGACGATGCGGAACGCTCCGGGGACCTCGCAGCGGCGGAGGATCGAGTTGATCATCGCCATCAGGAAGCCGGCGGCCAGCGCGGTGAGGACGGGGATCGCCGTCAGCGACGTGGCCAGCGGCTTGATCAGGGCCAACGGCATGTAGGAGACGGCTCCGAGCGGCGCGGCCGTCAGTCCGAGGGCGGCCAGCTTCGGCGGCGAGTTCCACCAGGTCATGTACGCCTCGTTGAGGCGATGGAGCGCATCGAAGTTGACGATGCGGCCGTCGGTCAGCATGAAGTAGCCGACCAGCCCGTAGGCGACGGCGAAGAAGATCGCGACCAGCCAGCCCTCGAGGCTGGCGCGCGGGGCACCGCGGCGCTCGACGGCTTCGTCGTAGATGATCGGGGGGTGGTCCGGGTCCGCCCCGGCGAAGTCCTGGCGGGCGCGGGCGAGCTCCTGGGCCCGCTGCGACTCGTCGACGTCGACCCCGGTGACGGTGGTGGTCGTCACCCTGCGTTCGGTGGCCATCAGGCGTCAGCCCTTCGCGGGGTGCCGCCGGTGTTTGACGCGCTGCCACCGACGTCGATGCCGTGCTCTGTCTTCTCCCAGTAGAACGGGTTCGTGAAGAGCTGGGTGAAGCCCTTCCAGGCCGCGATCGACATCAGGCCCCAGTAGAAGGGAAGGAAGAGGGCGTAGGGCGCGAGCGAGTCGTCGCCGCGCCGGACCGAAGCCGCGAGGCCGAGGTACATGAAGACGAAGTTGCCCAGGAACAGCTGTGCCGCCGCCAGGT
Organism: uncultured Solirubrobacterales bacterium; assembly: GCA_963695885.1. Taxonomy (GTDB): domain Bacteria; phylum Actinomycetota; class Thermoleophilia; order Solirubrobacterales; family 70-9; genus 67-14. The sequence goes on from CAVOIH010000016.1 coordinate 30,452, forward strand.
AGTAGACCCAGCCCGGGAACAACTCTTCGATGAATCCGGCCTGGGTCAGCGCGAACAGCGTGGTCAGGAACCAGAAGAACGGGTTGATCAGGAAGATGAAGGTGCCGCCGATCAGCAGCTGGAAGGACATGAAGCCCTTGAACCCGAGATTGCCGACCAGGCGGAACGGGTTGCGCATGTAGACGAGCCAGGTCTGGATGTAACCCTTGATCCAGCGCGAACGCTGGCGGACCCAGCTGCCGATCTCGGTGTTCGCCTCTTCGTACGTGGTCGAGTCCATCATCGTCGTGCGGTAGCCGGCCTGGTGCAGCCGGATGCCCAGGTCGGCGTCCTCGGTCACGTTGTAGGGATCCCAGCCGCCGACTTCCACGAGCTGGTCGAGCTTGATGTGGTTCGAGGTGCCGCCGAGCGGGATCGGGTCCTTGCGGGCATCGAGGCCGGGAAGGACGAGGTCGAAGAGCATCGCGTATTCGATCGAGAACCAGCGCGTCAGCATGTTCGTTTCCTGGTTGAAGAAGTTGAGCTTGGCCTGGATGCAGACGATCGACTCGTCGATGTTCTCGAACATCAGCACTGCCTTCTTCAGTTGCGTCGGATCGGGACGGTCCTCTGCGTCATAGATGACGACGTATTCGCCCCTGGCGCCGAGCAGGCCGTAGTTGCAGGCTTTCGGCTTGGTCTGTGGCTGCGACGGCGGGACGACGATCGGCCGGAAGTGCGGCGGCAGATCCATCGCGAGGATGGCGGCGATCGTCTCGTCGTCGTCCTCCTCGCAGAGCAGCCGGACGTCGAGCTTGGTCTTCGGGTAGTCCAGTGAGTTGATGCCCTCGACCAGGTACGGAATGACGGAGGCTTCGCGGTAGAGCGGGACCAGCACGGTGTAGACGGGCAGGTTCCGTTCGTCCATCGCCGCGAGCGATTGCGGGGTCGTCTCCAGGAGGTACCGGTGCTCGAGGGCGGAGAAGCCCGCCATCAGCTTGTAGAGCGAAGTGAAGGTGTAGAAGAGACTGGCCAGGGCGAAGATCACGACCAGCGTCTCGACTGTCTGCCAGATCAGGAATCCGATCAGGACCAGCGCGGCGACGGTGAGGAACGCCTTCTGGCCACCGCTCAGGACGAGGTGGGCCGAGCTGCCGGGGAAACGGTCACGAAGGTTCGAGCGCGCCGTCTGGGTATAGGCGGCGCCGTGGATCCGCCGGAGCAGTTCGTCGATGTCGTTCCGCGGTGCGAGGAACTCCTGGATCTCGAGATCGGAATAGTGGCCGATCTCACGGCGGGCCTCGTTTCCCAGCGCGTCGGGGACGGCGAGGAACAGGTTGCGACTGTCGGCGGCGATCGGCACCACGTGCAGGCGCCGTGCGACCGGCTCGGGCAGGATCTCCCTCGGGGCCTCGGTCGCGTCGAACTCGGAAAGGTCGATGGTGGGCAGCCGAAGGGTCTCGGAAAGCACCCGCAGCAGGGCTTTCTCTTCGAGCGCGCCGCCGTGGACGAGTACTTCGCCGATGCGGCCGCCGGAACGCTCCTGTTCGGCAACGGCCTCGCCCAGCTGCTCCTCGCTGACCAGGCCACGACCGGCGAGCTGCTCGCCGAGCCGCGGCGGGATTGCTAGACCGTGGCTGACCAGGTCGCCGGCAGAGAACCTGGCGCCCGACTCGGGATCGGTGAATCCACTGGAGGCGAAAAGGCGTTCGATCGCGCCGTCGATCTCGGACTGTTCGGCGATCACCCAGTCGGGCTCGTATCCGGTCTCGGCACGGATCGCGTCGGCGGCGGCGAAGTTGCTGTCGGAGGTGGAGACGACCGTCAGGAAGCCGTCGCCGTACTGGACCGGGATCACGTGGTGTTCACGGCAGACTTCTGCCGGCAGCAGCTGGGCCACCGCCGGCGTCAGGGTAACCATGCGCTCACTGACGCCATGCATGTCGTCGCGGACCAGCATCCTCTCTCCGGTGACCGGCGTCATCGGACGACCCCCCGCCGGCGGGCCTGGTCGCGTTCGAGCAGTTCGGCAGCGCCCACGGGCTCGGCCTCGGGCTCATCGGGCTCCTTCCGGCTACGGCGGCGATCGCTGACCATCATCGCGACGATGCCGGCCAGGAACAGGAAGAACGGGAGGATCAGGAACAGGCTGAACACCAGGGCGAACAGGATCAGCGCGCCGATGGCGAAGAAAAGCGCCCCGATGGCCCCGCCGCCGTTCACGGACGGTCTTGGCCGGCCACGCCGTCCGAACCTTCGCTCACGGGTTGAGCGAGGGCGATGGTGAATGAGCCCTTGTCGGAATCCGTCACGTCAAAGGCCACTGGCAGCTTGCGCCGCAAGGAAGTGATAAGGGAGACGCCTTCATCGACCCGGGCGTCGATGGTTGCTGAATCCCCCCGGAGTTCGCGCAGGTTGGAACTCTCGACGCCTTCGGTCTCGGCCAGGGCCTGCTCGACGATGCGCGCCATGCTGAGATCGAGAAGGGGCTGGATGACGACTTTGATGTCGCGATCGGTCGGGAGCTGGAAGCCGGCGGTCGTGACCGGGTCGGCGCTCGCGGCAGCGGGCGGCCTCACCGGAAGGTAAGGAGCCGGCGACGGCGAACGGGTATCTGTTGGGGAAGGCCGCTTCGAACCCGAGTACAGGTGCTCCTCGAGCGCGTCGAGCCGCCCCGACAGTTCCCGCCGCAGTTCCCTGATCTCCCTGAGAATGTCTTGTTTTTTGGTCTTGGCCAAAGGCTTACTGATCGTAGTACAGTCTCGAGTGTCACGCGCTGTGCGAATCACCCGAAGGCTGCCTGACTCACTGAGGTTGGTCACTATAGGTCAACGACCTCGAAATCGTCAAGCGACTGGCCAGGGCCGGGCGGGGACCGGTAGCCGCGGCTTTCGGCAGGGCGGCCGCGCTTCCGCGGTCGCCCTGCGATCGGATAGCCCTAGAAGTGGACGATCGGGATGATCAGGATCGCGACGATGTTCGCGACCTTGATCATGGGGTTGATCGCCGGTCCGGCGGTGTCCTTGTAGGGATCGCCGACCGTGTCGCCGGTAACGGAAGCGGCGTGGGCATCCGAGCCCTTGCCCCCGTACTCGCCGTCCTCGATCAGCTTCTTGGCGTTGTCCCAGGCGCCGCCACCGGCGGTCATCGAGATCGCCGAGAACAGTCCGACGATGATCACGCCGATCAGCAGGCCGCCGAGGGCGTCCACGCTGAAAAGCCCGACGATCACCGGAATCACGATCGGGATCAGGGACGGCAGGATCATCTCCTTCTGCGCCGCCGCGGTCACGAGGGCCACGGCCTGACGGTAGTCGGGCTTCTCGGTGCCGTCCATGATGCCCGGCTTCTCCTTGAACTGGCGCCGTACTTCCTCCACGACCTGGCCGCCGGCCCGGCCGACCGACTCGATCGCGAACGACGAGAACAGGTAGACCATCATGCCGCCGATTATCAGTCCGACCAGGGCCTCCGGACTCGACATGTTGAAGAGTGCGTCGAGCTTGAATCCGACCGGCGCCTCCTCGACCAATTCTTCCTTGAACGCCGCGAACAGGACCAGAGCGGCCAGAGCGGCCGAACCGATCGCGTAACCCTTGGTCACGGCCTTGGTCGTGTTGCCGACCGCGTCCAGAGGATCGGTCACGTTGCGGACGTCTTCCGGCAATTCCGCCATCTCGGCGATGCCACCCGCGTTGTCGGTGATCGGCCCGAAGGCGTCGAGGGCAACGATCAGGCCGGTCAGCGAGAGCTGTGCCACGACCGCGATGCCGATGCCGTAGATCCCGGCGAGTTCGTTGGCCGCGAGGATCGCGAGAGCCAGCACGATCGCCGGGGCCGCGGTCGCCTGCATGCCCTGGGCCAGACCCTGGATGATGTTCGTCGCGTGACCGGTCTCGGACGCCTTGGCGATGTTCTTGACCGGACGGAAGCGGGTCGATGTGTAGTAGTCGGTGATCACGAACAGGAATGCGGTCACCGCGATCCCGACCACCGCGCAGAGCCAGAGGTCGGTGACGCTGACCACGCTGCCCGTCGCCTGCTCGAACCCGACGCGCAGGGGCTCGGACATGAGCCACTCGGTGATCGGGTAGAACGCCGCGATCGACAGCACGCCCGAGACGATCAGTCCCCGGTAGAGCGCGCCTTCAACCTTGTCGGTGCCGGTCTTGACGATCAGCGCGCCGATGATCGAGGCGATGATCGCCGCGCCACCCAGGACCAGCGGGTAGATCGCGACCTCCCGGCTGAACTCGGGGGCGAAGTAGAGGACTCCGAGGAGCATCACGGCGACCGAGGTCACCGCGTACGTCTCGAAGAGGTCGGCCGCCATTCCGGCGCAGTCGCCGACGTTGTCCCCGACGTTGTCGGCGATGACGGCGGGGTTCCGCGGGTCGTCCTCGGGAATCCCGGCTTCGACCTTGCCGACCAGGTCGGCGCCGACGTCGGCTGCCTTGGTGAAGATGCCGCCGCCGAGACGGGCGAACACGGAGATCAGCGAACCACCGAATCCGAGGCCGATCAGTGCGTCGACGGCTTCCTTGTCGGTGTCGGCCGCGCCGGTCGCGATCAGGATGCCGAAGTATCCGGCGACGCCGAGCAGGGCCAGGCCGACAACGAGCATGCCGGTGACCGAGCCGCCCTTGAAGGCGACGTCCAAGGCAGGCGGCACACCACCACGGGCGGCTTCAGCGACCCGGCTGTTGGCGCGGACCGAGACGTTCATGCCGATGAAACCGGTCGCGCCCGAGAGCGCGCCACCGACGATGAAGCCGACGGCCGTCTGCCAGTTCTGAAGTATCGCGAGCAGGATGATCAGCGGAACGGCGACGACCGAGATGATCATGTATTGCCGCTTCAGATACGCCGAGGCGCCTTCCTGGATCGCGCCGGAAATCTCCACCATGCGGTCGTTGCCGGCCGGCTTGGCCAACAGGCGCTGGGTGATGATGATGCCGTAAAGAACCGCTACCGCCGCACAGAAAAGTGCGATGACTACGCCGTAGTCGGTTAGAAAATCGGTCAACGGATGTTCTCCTCCACTTGTTTGAGTCCTCTTCTAGCGGCGTCAGCCTATTACGACCGGCAGGTGCGACGACGGGACCTACCCGGCGGAGACGCCGCCGGAGTGGTCAGCTACCGCGTGGAGTCCACAGGCCCGGGCCCTTCGGCGGACCCGGTTCGGGCTCCGGCGGGGCCGGCGGTGCTTCGCCCGCTCCGGGCGATTCGGGGGCGGGTGCACCGCCCGGGCCTCCTTCGCCGGCCCGCTCGGCGTAGAGCATCTGGACCTGGCTGAGCGGGTCCTTCACGGCGTCGGCCACCTCTTGCGGGAGCAGGGCGATCAGGGCACGCACCGCCTCGATCCCGATCCGGGCCTGATCGAGGTCGACTTCATCCTCCTTGACGATGCGGCGGGCACTCAGGTTGAGCACGCTGGCCACGGTCTGGGTGAGCAGGTCCTCGACCCGCAGCTGGCTCATCTGCTGTTCGAGCATCTCCTGTTCTTCAGGAGTGAGGGGCGGAGGGCCCCCCTGGGAATCGGGCTGAGGTTCGGGCTCGGGAGAGGCGGGTTCTTCGCTCATGGAATCAGCATAGGCAATCGGCCCATGGGGATCGGTCTACCGCGGGGCTCGGGTAGCCGTGTATCGGTCTACCGCGTTGGCGGGCTCGGCGATATCTCGGGGTAGCAGGCAGTCCGGTATCGGTCTACCGCGTTGGCGGGCGCATTTGAATCAAAGAATGGTTGCGCCCTGTGCGAGTCTCGCTGAGTTCTGGATAACTGCATCCAAGTTGGTGTTTCTGGTCTGGGTCACAGTTCCGGCCACGCGAGTAAAACCAACTTGGATGTCTCGACCAGCTGACCATGTCCATGTCAGCTACCCGACGGCGGCGATGTGGTGAACCGTGGAGTCGCGGTGATTCTTCGAGATTGAAGTTTTCAGCGCATACGACTGGTGGTCTCCACCGGTCAACGCAACACTGACCCTGTTGAGTTGAACCGATTGGAGATGAAAAGTGAAGATGAAGAAGCGCCGCTCCCCGGTGGCCGCAGAGCTCGGGCACCAGCATCGCCTGGAGATCCTTGACCTGATTTCGAGGGGTGTGAACCCGATCGATGCGGCCGCCGAGACCGGCTGGGGCATCGCGACCGTTGGGCGGGTGATCGCCGCCTCCGGCGGCATGCCGTCGAGAAGGTCGAGAAGGAGACCGAGGTCGCCTCACCACCTTTCGCTGCCTGAGCGGGAGGAGATCCGGGCCGGAATCGCCGCCGGCGACAGCTTCCGAATGATCGCCCGGCGGATCGGCCGGGCACCCTCGACGGTGAGCCGCGAGATCGGCCGCGCCGGCGGCCGCGGCCGTTACAAAGCCACGAAGGCGGAGGACCTGGCGAGTCTTCGCTCACTCCGGCCGAAGCCATCGAAGCTCGCGAAGAACCGAAGACTCCGCCGGCAGGTCCAGACGATGCTCGAGGGTTACCTTTCACCCAGGCAGATCTCGAAGAAGCTCGAGCTCGAATACCCGAACGACCCGGAGATGAGAATCAGCCCCGAGACGATCTATCAATCGCTCTACGTTCAGACCAGAGGCCGGTTTCGCAAGGACCTGACCGCATATCTCCGGACCCAGAGGAAGCGGCGAAAGCCCCGGGGAAAGACCGATACCCGGGGAAAGATCAAGGACATGATCATGATCTCCGAGCGCCCGGCCGAAGCCGAGAACCGGGCCGTTCCCGGCCACTGGGAAGGCGACCTGATCGTTGGCAAGGGAAACCGTTCCTTCATCGGCACCCTGGTTGAGCGCCACACCCGCTTCGTGATGCTGACCTACCTCGGCAAAGATTCAAAGACCGAGACGGTCTGCGCGGCGGTCGCCGAGAAGATCACCGAGCTTCCCGAGCACCTGAAGCGCTCGCTCACCTGGGACCAGGGCAAGGAGATGGCGGGCCACGCCTCCTTCTCGGTGAAGACCGGGGTCCCGGTCTTCTTCTGCGACCCGCACTCGCCCTGGCAGCGGGGCTCCAACGAGAACACCAACGGCCTGCTCCGCCAGTTCTTTCCGAAAGGGACCGATCTCTCCGTGCACGGCCCAGCCGAGCTGGACCGTGTTGCCCGGCTGATGAACACAAGGCCCCGGGAAACTCTTGACTGGAAGACTCCAGCTGAGAAGATGAACGAACTGCTGTTGCGTTGACCGCCTGACGGGGCCACTGATAACTCGGATCTCGTTACCTCTGGCCTCGTGCGGCGTCGAACCCTCTTCGGCTGTCCCCGGCTTTGCCTGTGGGCCGGTGTGCCGTCCACTGTCGATACGTGGGGTGGGGGTGTCCCGCCCGGAGCTCCCGCGGTGAGGACGGGACACCCCCGCCCCACGTCACAACAGGCAAACGTAACCCGGCCGGGGCCGCGACACGGGACACCCCCACCCCGCGCCAAGACATGCAAACCTCTACCTACCCACGGAACGGTCGGTCAACTGAAAGTTTGTCGTGTTTCCTCGACCGAAGCGCGGTAGATGTCTTCGATCGTCATTCCGGCCTTGAACTTCTCCTGGGCCCTCTGGGATCCGTTCCTTTCCGGAAGTTCCACCTCGATGTTCAGGCTTTCCCTTGCCGGGGACGTCCACTCGAGGATCTCTTCGACGACCTGGCGGGCCTCGACCTCCCTGCCCTTGCGGAAGTCGACCAGCTTGCCGTCCATGCCGTAACGGATCGCGCGCCAGAAATTCTCTTCGATCTCGCGGTCGGGCAGGGGCTCGTCGTCCCCTTTTGCGCCGGAGTCAAGGTCGAGCGCGGTCTGGGCGACCACGGCCGTGATCAGGCCGGCCAATGCCGTCGATTCACCCGCGCCGGACTGGGCATCGCAGATGCGGACCTCGACCGTGCCGAAGGTGTGATGCGGGCGGACGCTCCACCAGAGCTGGGTCGACTCGACGACCGACCCGACCCGCTTCAGGGTCTCGATGAACTCCGCGTACCGGTCCCAGCTCCGGAACCGCCCCGGAACCCCGCAGCGCGGGAAGGTCCGGGTGAAGATCTCGGTCCGCACCGAGGCCAGCCCGCTGTCATTCCGGTCGAGGAAGGGCGAGTTGGCGGACACGGCCAGCAGGATCGGCAGCTGCTCGCGAAGCCAGTCGCACACCTCGATGGCGCGGTCCGCCCCCTTGATCCCGACGTGGGCGTGCAGGCTCCAGGTGTTGTTCCGCTGCGCGACCCAGCCGAGGTCCTCCTTCAGCCGCCGGTAGTGCGGCGTGTCGATGATCTCCTGGTCGAGGTAGTTCGCCCACGGGTGCGTCCCCATCGAAGCGAGGCCCGCGCACAGGTCATCGGCCAGCCCGAAGAGCTTCCGGCGGCGCTCCACCATGCGCCCGGTCGCCTCTCGCATCGACTCGGCGCGCCCCGACCGGATCTCGATCTCCGAGGCGATCAGCTCGCCGGCGGCGGAATCCCCGAGGACCGGGTCGGCCTGGGCCGCTTCGTAGAGCTCCGCGAACCGGTCGGCGAGGTCGAGGGTCGCGGGATCGAGGATCGCGAACTCCTCCTCGAGACCGATGGTGAAGTCAGCGGAAGCCTCGAAAACCTCCCGCGCGGCTCCGAGGTCAAGCAGGTCGGGATCAGCCAACGTCGGTCAAGAAAGGTAGAAGTAGAGAGCGTAGAGCAGGTCGACCGCGGGACTGGAGGTGTGGACCGTGACTTCGGGCGGGACCTGGAGCAGCTGCTCCGTGTAGTTGAAGATCACAGTGACCCCGGCTTCGACCAGGCCGTCGGTGACCGCCTGGGCGGCGTCGGACGGGACGGCGAGCACCCCGACCACGATCGCTTCGTCCTTGACCGCGTCGCCGAGCTCGGAGAAGTCACGCACGGTCAGGTTCCCGACCTTCTTGCCGATCCGGCCCGGATCGACATCGAACAGTGACACGATCTGGAAACCGTGGTCGGCGAAGATGTCCGAGCCGGCGATCGCCTGGCCCAGCTTGCCGGCACCGAACAGAGCGATGTTGTGATGACCGGCCGTTCTCAGGATCTTCCGGATCTCGTCGACCAGGTATTCGATCCGGTATCCGACCCCGCGCTTGCCGAACTTGCCGAAGCCCGACAGGTCACGCCGGATCTGGGTCGGGTTGATGTGCGTGTATTCCGAAAGCTCCTGGGAGGAGATCGTCTCGCGGCCCATCTTCCGGGCCTGCGTCAGGACCTGCAGATAACGCGAAAGCCGGGCCGCGACACCGAGTGAAAGCCGCTCGCCGTCCGCTGCAACCAGGGATCCGGCGTCGGTTCGGGGTTTCGGCGGGGGCGTCATCGGGACTTCAGCGTATCCGTAACCGGGCTCTGACCGGCTCGGCATCGAAAACCAGCTCACTCGCGATTTCCCCCTCGATCATGACCACGGGGATCCGTTCGAGGTACCGGCGGAGGAGCTCGTCATCGCTCTCGATGTCGATCTCCTCGACCTCCAGTCCCGGAAACTCTGCGGCAAGACCGGCGAGCTCCACTATCGCCTCCCGGCACAAATGGCAATCCGGGCGGGAGTAGACCGTGGCCTTCACCGTCCCCCGCCCGTGGCGAAAGCGTCGAAACCGAGGTAGTCCGGATACCTCAGGGCCGGGGCGAAGCGGGCGGCCGAGCCGATCATCGCGGCGTTGTCCGTACAGAGCTCCCGTGACACGAGCTTCAGGGGGATCCCGCGTTCGTCGCACAGGTCCTCGACCGCCCGCCGGAGGGAACCGTTCGCGGCAACGCCGCCGCCAAGCGCGACCGCCGGCCAGCCGTCCCGGTCGATCGCCCGCCGGAGCTTGCTGACGAGCTGTTCGACGACCGCCGCCTGAAACCCGGCAGCGAGATCGGCCCGGTGCTCCTCGAGGTTTTCCTCACCGAGATCGCGGCACCGGTAGACCAGCGCCGTCTTCAGCCCGCTGAAGCTGAAGCCGAGACCGGGGTCCCGGCTCATCGCGACCGGGAAACTGAACCTGCGGGTGTCGCCTTGGGCGGCAAGCGTCTCGAGAGCGGGTCCACCGGGGTAGCCCAGCCCCAGCATCCGTGCCGCCTTGTCGATCGCTTCCCCGGCGGCGTCGTCGAGCGTCTCACCGAGGATCTCGAACCCATCGAATTCCCGGACGCCGGCGAGCAGCGTGTGGCCGCCGCTGGCAATCAGGCAGACGAAAGGCGGCTCGATCGGGTCCGGTTCGAGGAAGTTGGCGGCCACGTGACCCTGGAGGTGGTCGGTGGGAATCAGCGGCAGTTGCAGCGGCGCGGCCATCGCCTTCGCCGTGCTCAGGCCAATCAGCAGCGCGCCGATCAGCCCGGGGCCCGCGGTGACCGCGATCGAGTCGAGGCCGGAAAGCTCGACTTCGGCCTCGGAGAGCGCCGCCCGGATCACGGGTCCGGCGAGTTCGAGGTGGTGCCTGGAGGCGACTTCGGGCACCACTCCCCCGTACTTGCCGTGGACCGCCTGCGACGAAATGACGTTCGAGAGGATCGCCGGGCCGTCCAGAACCGCGGCGCAGGTGTCGTCGCAGGACGTCTCGATCGCCAGGGCCGGCAGGGTCAGCTCCCCGCGGCGTCGGCGGGGACGCCCGCCCGGGCCGGATCGCCGCGCCACATGATCATGGCGTCTTCGCCATTCGCGTAATAGCCCTTGCGGAAGCCGACGCCGCGGAAGCCGAAGGTCTCGTAAAGCGCTATCGCGGATTCGTTGGAGGGCCGGACCTCGAGGGTGACCGGGGCGCCCGGCTCGATCCGGGCCAGGGCTCCTTCGATCAGGGCCGAGCCGATCCCTCGGCGGCGGTGCTCGGGTGCCACGGCGACGTTCATCAGGTGCCAGGCGGCGTCGTAACGCGAGAAGACGGCATAGCCGATCAGGCGTTCGTCGTCCCCTTGGACGGCGGCCAGTGCGATGGTCGACCCCTTCGACATCTCGAGCACGAACATGCCCGGCGACCACGGACTGGCGAAGGAACGCCGCTCGATCGAGACCACGACCGGCAGGTCGGCGTAGGTCAGCGTCCGCAGATTGACCGGTGTCGGTTCAGCTGCCGGCCTTTCGACCGTCTCGTTCAAGCCAGAGTTGTGCATCGGGGACTCTCAGGTAGGTGGGTTCGAGGGGATGGGAAAGTTCGTGCCTGTCGGCGGCGGACCCAAGGTCGCAGATCGCGCCTGCGCTCAAATGGTTCCAACCCGCCTCCGGGTCCGTGGTTGCGATGCCGTCCCGGTCCAGGATTTTCCTGAATCGTACCGCCCCCGGTCCGCCGGCCACGAGACCCGGGCCGTATCCGGCGACTCGGGACGCCAGGTCGCCGGGACCGCAGACGAACGGCGGTTCGACGAGTTCACCTTCCGGTCCGTAGACCGCTGCGAAGACCTCGCCACGCCGGGCGTCCAGCAGCGGCAGCGTGTGGTGGCCGGTGCCGAGCATCGGCCGGGCGAGCGCCGCGAGGGTGGAAACCCCGACCAGGCCGATGCCGGTGGACAGGCCGATGCCGTTTGCCGTGGCCAGGCCGATCCGGATGCCGGTGAAGGTCCCGGGTCCGGTCCCGGCCGCGATCCGGTCGATTCGCGCCCACCCACCGGCGGCCGCGGCCGCCTCGGTGACGGCCGGCAGCAGGTCCTCGCTGTGAGCCGGCCGCCCCCCCGGGCTCGGCGGGACCAGCGTTTCCGCCACGGTCTCCCCGTCAACCGAGGCTCCGACGACGGTGTCGTCGGTGGCGGTGTCGAAACCGATGATTCTCAAGACGGGCCACGGCGATAGGCTGCGAAAGGCCATTCGCATTTCCAGCCAAAAGAACGAGAACAACGGGGGTCACACGTGATTGAGATGAATCGCTGGCGCATGTCAGTCGCCATTCTCGCAGTAGGAGCAACCGGAGTCTTCGCGGCCGGCTGCGGCGACAGCAACGAGGACAAGGTCAACGACGCGATCGAAGATACCCAGGGTGACATCAACGAGCAGATCGACCAGGCCCAGGAGGACGCGCAGGACCAGGCCGACCAGATCCAGGAAGACGTTCAGAACCAGGTCGACGAAGCCCAGCAGAACGGCGACGTGCCGACCGACGACGAAATCCAGGACCAGACCAAAAGCGCCCAGGAGCAGATCGACAACGCCCAGGAAGAGGTCCAGAAGCAGATCGACGAAGCGATGCAGCAGGCCGGCCAATAGAGAACGAGGATCGGGCCGGCGAGACCCTATGTTGCGTTGCTGATTTCGACGTAGCGACGATCACCTCCTGCGTGTGACAGCCGGACCGACCTGACCCGCATCGCCGATGCGGCCAGATCGGCTTCGGACTCACCGGGCCACTCCACGAAGACGACCTTCTCCCGGCCGAAGTACTCGTTCAGGAGTCCCGGGTCTTCGGCACCGATCGAGCCCACCCGGTGCAGGTCGAGATGTGAAACCGGGACCCGTCCCCGGTAGCTCCGCCCGATCGTGAAGGTCGGTGACGGGATCGCCCCTTCGACTCCGAGTTCCCGCATCGCCGCCCGGGCGAGCGTGGACTTGCCGGTACCGACCTCGCCCCTGAGCAGGACGAGGTCGCCGGGCTCTAGGACCCGGGCCAGATAGCGGCCGAGCTCCTCGGTCTCAGCGGCAGAGCGGGTCTCGACCGGCGCCCCTCTTCCGCTCAAGGCCCCTGCCCCTCCGTTTCCTGCTCCGGCAGCTCACGGTCAAGCAACCCGGGTAGTGCTTTGATGTCGGCGGCCAGCAGCTCGGCCGTGCCGCTGGCGCGCAGGCCGGCAGCCGGATGGAACAACGGCATCAAATAGACGGTGCGGGAACCGAGCGTCTTCACCTGCGGTTGGCCGTGGACCCTCGTGATCCCGGCCTGGTCACCGGTCAGCAGCTTGGTCGCGAAGTTGCCGAGCGTAGCGACGACCCGCGGCTCGACCAGCCGGATCTGCTCGAAGAGCCAGGGCCGGCAGGTCTCGATCTCGACGGCGGTCGGATCGCGGTTCGCGGGCGGCCGGCATTTCAGGGTATTGGCGATGAAGACGTCTTCGCGGCTGAGCCCGGCCCCCTCGAGCATCGACGTGAGCAGGGCGCCGGAGCGGCCGACGAAAGGAAGGCCCTGACGGTCCTCCTCGGCACCGGGAGCCTCACCGACGAACATCAGGTCCGCATCCGCGTTCCCGGCACCGAAAACCACCTGGGTCCTGGACTGGCTGAGCGGGCATTTGACACAGGCCCGCGCCTCGCGGAACACGTCGACGAGCTTGCTGCGTCTCATGTCCGGGGAGCCGACCATGCGTTCAGCCTATAATCGTAGGTGGCTGTCACCCGCCAAGGGGATGGACCGGGCCCCGGCAAGGGCCATGTAGAACGAACGACAACCAACTCGATCCGTCTGGTATCGCCTTACAAGGGAACTGGAACGGCCGAATATGAACCACGACACGACTGCGCCGAAGGCGCTGACAATCATCGGGCCCGGAAGGGTCGGCAGTTCGATCGCGAAGGCGGCCACCATAGCCGGCATCGAGGTCGATCTGATCGGACGTGAACCGGACCGGGACCTCGCCGGAAAGGTAGTCCTGATCTGCGTCCCCGACGGCGCGATCGGCGAAGTGGCCGAATCGATCGCCGCGGCCGGCGCCCTGCCGCGGTTCACCGGACACACCAGCGGCGCGACCACCCTCGAGCCACTCGCCCCGGCCGGGAGCGAAGGTGCCTTCTCGATCCACCCCCTGCAGACCGTTGCGGACCGCGACTCCGTCCTCAACGGCTGCCCCTGTGCCACCGCCGGGTCCACCGTTGAGGCAGCCGCCCTGGCCCGCGACCTCGGCCTCCGCCTCGGCATGGAGCCCTTCGCGATCGCCGAGGGCGACCGGGCGCTCTACCACGCCGCCGCCAGCATCGCCTCCAACTTCCTCATCACGCTGGAGCAGACCGCTACCGGCCTGCTCGACGGCCTCGGAGTAGAACGTTCCCGGGAGGTCCTCTCCCCCCTGGTCCAGAGGTCGCTAGACAACTGGCGGGAACGCGGTGCCGAGGCGCTGACCGGGCCGATCAGCCGCGGTGACGAGGCGACCGTGGGCCGCCACCGTGCCGCTCTGCGCGAACGCCGCCCGGACCTCGTCGCCCTCTACGACGCGATGGCCGAGCGTACCCGGGAGCTGGCCCGCAAGCAGTCGGGAGCGGCAGCGGGATGAGGGTCGTTCGAACACCCGCCGAGTTGCGTGAAGTCCGGGAAGAGCACCGCGCCCGCGGCGTCACCGTCGGGCTGGTCCCGACCATGGGGTACCTGCACGAGGGCCACGACTCGCTGCTCAAGGCTGCCCGCGAACAGACCGAAGTGGTCGTGATGAGCCTGTTCGTCAACCCCACCCAGTTCCGTGCGGGAGAAGACCTGAGCACGTATCCGCGTGACGAGGAAAGGGATTTCGCGATCGCCGGGAGCGCCGGGGTCAACCTGGTCTATGCTCCGGAGCCCGACGACGTCTATCCCTCGGGCTTCGCGACCAAGGTCGAGGTCACCGGGCTGACCGAGGTACTGTGCGGGAGCGAGGACAGCCGCGGACCGGGGCACTTCTCCGGTGTGACGACGATCGTGGCCAAGCTGCTGAACGCGGTCGACCCGGACTTCGCCTACTTCGGGCAGAAGGACGCCCAACAGGCATCGGTCATCAAGCGCATGGCGGAGGACCTCGAATTCCGCACGGAGATCGTCGTGCTGCCCACCGTACGCGAGCGCGACGGGCTGGCCATGAGTTCCCGCAACGCCTACCTCTCGCCCGAGTCCCGGGAGAGAGCCACGGCGATCTGGGCGGCACTCCTCGAAACCGAGCGTGCCTATCCGCAGGAAGGCCTCGATGCCGCCCTCGACGCCGGCGTCCGGCACCTCGAGACGGCCGGGATCGAACCCGAGTACTTCGAAGCGCGTTATCCGGGGACCCTCGACCCGGCGATCGACGACAGCGAGGAACCGATTCTCGTGGCGGTGGCCGCCCAGGTTGATGGCACCCGCCTCATCGACAACATTCTCATTGAGCCCGGAAAGAACAGGAGCACCCCATGAGTTCTGCGCCCAGGAGCGAAAAAGGTCACGAAGACCGTACCCCGATGACCATCACCCGTCTCGCCGAGATGAAGGAAGCCGGCGAGCCGATCACGATGATCACCGCCTATGACTTCCCGTCGGCCCAGGTGGTCGAGGAGGTAGGCGTCAACGTCGTCCTGGTCGGCGACTCTGCCGCCAACTGCGTGTTCGGCTACGACAGCACGGTGCCGGTCGGCATGGACGAGATGACGATCCTCTCGAAGGCGGTCCGGCGCGGCCTCGAGACCCCGTTGCTGGTCGGTGACCTGCCGTTCGGCTCGTACGAGGCTTCGAACGAGCTCGCGATCGCCAGCGCCCAGCGGCTGGTGAAGGAGGCCGGCTGCGATGCCGTCAAGCTCGAGGGCGGCGGCGCGTCGGTCGAACGCGCCGCGGCGATCATCGGGGCCGGTATCCCGGTCATGGGGCATGTCGGTCTGACTCCCCAGACGGCCACGGCCCTCGGTGGCATGCGGGCACAGGGTCGCACCGCGGACGTGGCGATCAAAGTCGCCGAAGACGCGATTGCACTCGACCACGCGGGCTGTTTCGCGATCGTGATCGAAGCCGTTCCCCAGGCGGTCGCCGAGATGATCGTCAAGCAGATCGAAGCTCCGACCATCGGAATCGGCGCCGGAAACGTCACCGCCGGCCAGGTGCTGGTCCTCCACGACCTCGCGGGCATCAACGATGGCCACATGGCGAAGTTCGTCAAGCGGTACGCCGACGTGCGCGCCGAGATGAGGAAGGGAGTCTCCGAGTACGCCGCCGAGGTGCGCTCGGGTGCCTTCCCCGGGTCCGAGCACGTTTACAGCGTCAACCCGGCCGAGCTCGAGCGCCTGCGGCAGCGGCTCAACCGCGAGGACATCGAGTCGAGCTATTCCTGGGACTGGGAGCCGCTTCCCTAGCCCAGGGCCGATCGGGTGCACTCATAGCGCCTGTGAGGCAGTTGACGCACCCGGTCTCTGCGGGTCACGGTGAGGCGCCCGGCCTGAACTCGATCTCCTTGATGACGCGGGCGGGAGCGCCCGCGGCGATCATTCCGTCCGGCAGGTCCGAGTTGACCACCGAATTCGAACCGATGACGCAGTGGTCGCCGATCGTCACGCCTTCGGTGACCACGCAGTTCACCCCGAACCAGCAGTTCGACCCGATCCGGACCGGCCCCTTCGAGGTGAAGCCCTGCCAGGTGATCGGGACGTCGGGATCGTCGAAGCGGTGGCTGGCGTCGCCGACGAAACAGCCGTTGGCGAACATGACGTGGTCCCCGATCGTGACCTCCCGGTGTGCGGCGATCATCACGTTGCGGTTCAGGAAGCAGCCTTCCCCGATCCGGATCCGGGCCTCAGGTGCCATCGTGATCCAGCATCCCGGCTCGAGCATGGTACCCGGACCCAGCACGAGGCGTCCGGAATCGAGTCCCTCCAACACCTCGCCCTCCACCGGAAACCGGATATATGCTCCGGTCCTCGCCATGTGGCGGTTGATCCGCAGGCGGTGACCCAGCCGGCGATTGCGCTCGTACCACCGGCGTTTTCGCCACCAGTTCTTCCAGCCGGTTTGATCGTCCACGTGACTACCTTGGCAGAGGCGGGTAGGGTTCGACCATCAAAGGCCAACCGGGAGACAGAAATTGCTCAGGCGAAGGACTCCGAAGAAGAACAAGAACGCTCCGGTAACCCCGGGACCGAAAGATCCCTCGACCGTTCCTGACGCGGGAGGGTCCCCGCCCGAGGAGACGATCAGCTCGAAGGTGCGGGATCTGGTTCCCAACCTGCCCCTGCCTTCGGACTCGCCCTCGGAAAAGGGAATCGCCGAAGGTGAAGGCGTGCCCATGGATGCCGGGCCGGCAACTGGGGTGCCGGCGGAAATTCCGATGCCCGAAGCCGCCCCCGGGGACATCGAAACCCCGGAGGAGATCAAGGAGGCCGAAGAAGCCTCCCCGGGGGGTTCGGGACCGGCCGCAACCGAAACGTCCGAAACCGTTCCCGCGCCCGGGCCCGAAATCCCGATCGGGCCCGAAACTGCGACCCAGCCGGAGACCGAAGCCCCTGGTGGGATCCACCGGCCTCCGGTCCTGCCCGAGGACACCCGGAAAGCCGCGTCGCCGCCCCAGCCCCCACCGGCCAGGTTTGCGGTTCCGCCGCCGCCACCGCCGCCGGTTCCGCCGGAGGTTCCGCCCGGGATTGCCGCGATCTCGAGTCCCCTCGAGACCCCGCCGGGAGCAGTTCCGCCACCGGCGCCGGACCAGCTCCGGACTGAGGCACGGGCCGCGACACTCGTCGGCGGCATCGACCTCGGCGGGACCAAGATCGCCGCGGCGATCATCGGGCCGAGCCACGAGATCCTCGCTTACCGCCGTCGCCCGACGCCCGGCACCGGAGGGCCGACCGACGTGATCAGGGCAATGGCCCAGACCCTCCAGGAAGCCGCGCAGGACGCGGGCGTCCAGGCCCATCTGCTGCGGGCGGTCGGGGTCGGGTCCCCCGGCTCGGTCGACGCCGCGACCGGTTCGGTCTCGGGTGCCGGCAACCTGCCCGGCTGGTCCGGCTCCTATCCGATGGCCGCGGCCCTCCGGGAGGCAATCGGCACTTCCGTGGTGGTCGGCAACGACGTCCAGGTCGGCACCAACGCGGAGTACCTGCTCGGTGCCGGAGCCGGCTTTCGCAGCATCCTCGGCGTTTTCTGGGGAACGGGCGTCGGCGGTGGGATCGTGCTCGACGGCAAGCCGTGGCGTGGCCGCGGACGCGCAGGCGAAATCGGCCACACCATCATCCGCCGCGGTGGTGCTCCGAACAGCAACGGGCTCGACGGGACCGTCGAAGCCTACGCCGGCCGGAAGGCCATGCAGGCGAAGGCCGAGCGCGAGGTCAAGAAGGGCACCAAGACCGACCTGTTCAAGATCATGGAGAGGCACGGCAAACCGAACCTGACCAGTGCAATCTGGGCCCAGGCCCGTGATCATGGCGACGAACTGGCGATCGAACTGCTCGACCGCGCGGTGAAGTCGCTCTCGGCCGGCATCGCGTCGGCGGTCAACCTGCTCGATGTCGAAGCGGTCGTCATCGGCGGAGGGATGGGAGTGCGGTTCGCCGATTCGCTGGTTCCGGAGATCATCGAAGGCATGCCCCAGTACCTGCTGAACAAGGACGATCCGCCAGCCGTCAAAGTGGCCGGTCTCGGTGACGAAGGCGGCGTAATCGGCGCCTCGCTGCTCGTTTCCTGAGCAGACCCGGAAAAAGGATAGACGCGCCCCTTTCAATGCGCTAGGTTCTGCCCACAAACCGACCAACAGGCAGGGGGAACAACATGAAGTTTCTGAAGGACCGAATCACTCCAAGCATCCTGATCAGTTCGCTCGCGCTGTTCGTCGCTCTCGGAGGCGCTTCCTACGCCGCACTCGGCAAGAACAGCGTCGGCAGCAAACAGCTGAAGACCAACGCGGTCGTCACCAAGAAGATCAAGAAGAACGCGGTGACCTCGTCGAAAATCAAGATGAACTCGATTACGAGCTCGAAGATCAAGGCCAACGCGATTCTCACCGGCAAGATCACCAATGACGCCGTGACCGGGGCCAAGGTCAAGGAAAGCAGCCTGGGCACGGTGCCGAATGCCGCGGATGCCGCCAGGTCAGCACTCGCCGACCTGGCCACCAACGCGGAAAACGTCAACGGTTACATGACCTTCAAGCAGACCAAATTCACGGCTACGGGTGGTGCCACCGCCGCCGCGGCAGAGGCAGCCGCCCCCGAGCATCTGATGTTCACGGTCGATCCGATCACGATTTACGCCAAGTGCTACACCGACGATTCAGGCCCGGTCACGTACGCGACGATCTACGCCAGGACCTCCGAGAACGGAGTGATCTTTGATTCTAACGAGGACTATTCTGAGGGGGATCCGTTCTTCGACACGACTACTCTCGAGGAGGACAGCGAACTACTTGAAGCCTCCGCGGGGATCAACAACACAGATACCGACCTCGACTACCACAACGGGGCGAATTTCATGACTCCGAGCGGTGCCAGCTTCGTCGCCGGCCTGGGGGCCGCAGCCAAGAACGGGACACTCACCGGAGGGGATGGAGTCTACGGCGCGGGCAATGTGTGTCTGTTCAACGGGAATGCGATCGACTTCACCGGCTGACATCCGACTGCGCTGCCGCGGAAAGGCAAGCTCGATTCAGACCGTTGTCAGGGCGGGCTCAGGGCCAGTTTGTGCCCTGGGCCCGCTTTCTGGCGTTCCCAGGCGTCCGCCACGCCGGCCAGCGGGACGACTTCGACGTCGATCCTGAGCTCCCCCGCGACCGACAGCCGGCACATCTCGCGGAAGGCGTCCGCCTGGGTCTCGCGCGGTGCCGCGAAATTGCGATGGCCGCGGAGGTCCAGGTTGCCGCCGCGCAGGCGCCCGGCCAGCAGCTCCGCGTGCCGGCCGGCCGAATTGCCGACCTGGACCAGGCGCCCGTTGTGGGACATGGCGTCGATTGCCGCGACCACGGGTGCACCCCAGAGGTTGTCGAGGACCAGGTCGGCCCCTCCCCCGGTCGCTTCTTTCAGGTCTTCACCGAATGACTCCGACTCCGTACTTACGGCGGCATCGGCACCGAGTTCTTTCACCTTGGCGAGCCCCGATTCGGACCGGGCGGTTCCGACCACCCGTCCGGCACCGAGGATTCGGGCAGCCTGGATCGCGATTTGTCCGACCGACCCGCTCGCGCCGTTGATGAGCACGGTCTCGCCCGGCTTCAGTTCGCCGCGCCAGTCGAGGGCGAGCCACGCGGCCGTTCCGGCCACCCCGAAAGCGATCGCCTGCTCGGAGGAGATGTCTTCCGGAACTTCGATTCCCTTGTCCCGGGCGATCACCGTCTGCGGCGCATAGGAGCCCCAGGGGAAGTTCGCGCCATCGAGCCAGACCCGCCGGCCGCCGGCACCGGTGCCGATTCCTTCGAGGCCGGCGACATACGGCAGCGGAGGAGCACCGGCATCGAACAGGCCGGATGCGATCGCGATGTCGACCGGATTGATGCCGGCCAGTTCGACGTCGATCAGCTCGGTGTCGTCGGCCCCCTCCGGCGGGTCGAAGTCCCGGTATTCCGGAGGGTCCCCGTACCCGGTGACAACCGCGGCCTTCATGATCAGGCCGCCATCGGCAGGGCCGCGCCGAGCGCCCCCCGCAGGAAGTCGCCCGTGTAGGAACCCGGAGTGCCGGCGATCTGCTCCGGGGTTCCCGCCGCGATCACTTCACCGCCGGCGTCGCCGCCCTCGGGGCCGAGGTCGATGACCCAGTCGGCGCTCTTGATGACATCGAGGTCGTGTTCGATCACGACGACCGAGTTGCCGGCATCGACCAGGCGGTCAAGCACCTCGAGCAGGCGGCGCACGTCGCCGAAGTGGAGCCCGGTCGTCGGCTCGTCGAGGATGTAGAGAGTGCGGCCGGTGGCGACCTTGGAGAGTTCCGAAGCCAGCTTGATCCGCTGTGCCTCGCCGCCGGAAAGCGTGGTCGCCGGCTGCCCCAGACGTACATAGCCGAGGCCGACGTCGTTCAGCGTCTTCAGGCGGCGGGCGATCTTCGGGATGCTGTCGAAGAACGGGTACGCCTCTTCGATCGACATCTCGAGCACGTCACTGATGCTCTTGCCCTTGAACTTGACCTCGAGCGTCTCGCGGTTGTACCGGTGACCGTGGCACTGCTCGCAAGGCACGTAGACGTCGGGCAGGAAGTGCATCTCGATCTTGATCTGGCCGTCGCCCTTGCAGACCTCGCAGCGGCCCCCCTTGACGTTGAAGCTGAAGCGCCCCGGCTTGTATCCGCGGGCCCGCGCTTCCTGGGTCGCCGTGAAGAGCTGCCGGACATGGTCGAAGACCCCGGTGTAGGTCGCCGGGTTCGAACGCGGGGTGCGGCCGATCGGGGACTGGTCGATGTTGATGATCTTGTCGATCTGCTCGATGCCGTCGATACCGTCGTGCGGCCCCGGTCGCAGCCTCGATTTGTGGAGCCGGTTTGCCACCGCCGGATAGAGCGTTTCGTTGACCAGGGTCGACTTGCCCGAGCCGGAGACCCCGGTTACGCAGGTGAACACGCCGAGCGGGAACTCGACGTCGATGCCCGTCAGATTGTGCTGGCGGGCGCCACGCACCGCGAGTTCGCCCCGGGCTTTCCGGCGCACCTCCGGGATGCGGATCGATTCGGATCCGGAGAGGTACCGGCCCGTGAGCGACGAGGGGTTCGCTTCGACTTCGGCCGGAGTGCCGTCGGCGACGATGTACCCGCCGTGCTCGCCGCCGCCGGGACCGAGGTCGACCAGGTGGTCGGCGGCCTTCATCGTGCCTTCGTCGTGTTCGACGACGATGACCGTGTTGCCGAGGTCGCGCAGTCGCTGGAGCGTCGCGATCAGCTTTTCGTTGTCCCGCTGGTGCAGCCCGATCGACGGCTCGTCGAGCACGTACATGACCCCGACCAGGCTCGAGCCGATCTGCGTCGCCAGCCGGATCCGCTGGGCCTCGCCGCCGGAAAGGGTCCGGGCAGAACGCGCCAGCGAGAGGTAACCGATACCGACGTTGATCAGGAACGAGAGCCTTTCGGCGATCTCCTTGATGATCAGGCGGGCGATCGCCAGCTCGGTCCTGTTCAAGTCGAGCGACGTGATCCATTCGTGGGCCGCGTCGGCCGAAAGTTCCGTGAAGTCATTGATCGAGATGCCGCCGACCGTGACCCCCAGGCTCTCCGGGCGGAGCCGCGCGCCGCGGCAGGTCGGGCACGGCTGCTCGGCCATGTAATCCTCGATCTTGTCGCGCACCGACTCCGAGTCCGACTCGGCGTAGCGGCGCTCGAGGTTGTTGACCAGGCCCTCGAATCTGGCCGAGTAACTGCGGCGGCGCCCGGAACGGCTGTTGCCGCTGATCGTGTGCCGCTCGGTTCCGGTTCCGTGGAGGAACAGGTCCTGGTCCTCCTGGCTCAGCTCCTGCCAGGGCTTCTCGAGATCGACGTCGTAGGTGGTCGCGACCGACTTGATCAGGCGGCGCCAGTAACCGGAGTAGCCCATCCGCCACGGCTGCAGGGCGCCTTCGGAAAGCGAGAGGGTCGGGTCCGGCACGACCAGCTGCGGATCGATCACCCGTTTGAAACCGAGGCCGGTGCAGGTCGGGCAGGCGCCGTGAGGGGCATTGAAGGAGAAAATACGCGGCTCGAGCTCGGGCATCGAAGTGCCGCACTCGAGGCAGGCGAAGTTCTCCGAGAAGAGCATGCGATCACCGTCGACCACCTGGAACTCGACCAGCCCGTCGGCCATGTCCACCGCGGCTTCCACCGATTCCGAGAGCCGGCGGCGCAGGTCGCTCTTCATCACGAGGCGGTCGATGACCACCGAGATGTCGTGCTTGTACTTCTTGTCGAGGACTACTTCCTCGTCCAGCATGCGCATCTCGCCGTTTACCTCGACCCGAGAGTAGCCTTCGGCCCGCATCTGCTCGAACAGCTTCCCGTACTCGCCCTTGCGGTCGCGGATCACCGGCGCCATGACCATGAACCGGGTTCCTTCATCGAGGGTCATGATGCGGTCGGTGATCTGTTCCTGGGTCTGGCCGGTGATCTCCGCCCCGCATTTCGGGCAGTGCGGATGTCCGATCCGGGCCCACATCAGGCGCAGGTAGTCGTAGATCTCGGTGACCGTGCCGACGGTCGACCGCGGGTTGCGGGAAGTCGTCTTCTGGTCGATCGAGATCGCCGGGGACAGACCCTCGATCGAGTTGACGTCGGGTTTCTCCATCAGGCCGAGGAACTGGCGCGCGTAGGCCGAGAGCGACTCGACGTAACGGCGCTGGCCTTCGGCGTAGATCGTGTCGAAAGCGAGGCTCGACTTGCCCGATCCGGACAGCCCGGTGACCACGATGAGCGCATCGCGCGGCAGGTCGAGATCGATGCCCTTGAGGTTGTGCTCGCGGGCACCGGAGATAACTATTCGCTCAGAACGAGTCACTCCCCGTTACTCTACTGAAGCGAACATACGTTCGAAATGACACAGGCCCGCAGAAGTCACGATCCAAGTCGCACAGCGAAACAGCTCGGGCTTCACCCGAAAGCAACCTGCTCTCAACCAACCCGCTCGATGATGTCGTCGACGAGGCCGTCCGGGTCTTCGAGTTCGTAGGCCTCGAGGCGGGCCCGGATCGCTTCGCGTTCCTCTCCGTCCATCGCCATCTTCGTGGCGATAAGACGGGCCGACACCTCACCCTTGTTCTCCGTGCCTTCGACTATTTCGTGCTCCGCGGTCTCGTAGTGGACCGGAGACTCGGCAGCTGCCCGCTTCGAGATCACTTCGTTCTCGGCCGGCCGCGAGCTTGCCGCTGCCTGGCGCCGCAGGGCGTCGCGCTCGACTTCGAAACCGGCGACCTGTATCTCGAGGGCGTTCATCGCGGCTGCCACGGCGGCGAGGTGGGCATCGACCGACGCGCGGTCGTAACCGCCGTCGTCGGTCGGGAAATCGTCTCGGACTACCTGATCGTGGTTCACCCGGTCAGCCTACTAAGGGTCTCGCCGGCTTGATCCCCGCGAAGCGTGGATCAAGACGTCAGGACCCGATCCTTATGTTTCTCGCCGGCTTGATCCCCGCGAAGCGTGGATCAAGACGTCAGGACCCGATCCTTGTTCTTCTCGCCGCCTGGTGTTTCGCGCGGAAACTATGGATCAAGACGTCAGGACCCGTTCCTTGTTCCGACCGGGCGCCACTTCTATAAATGGATCAACCGCCGTTCGAAGCAGGCGCGTAAGTCCTGTTCGGCTCGGCGCGCAGGGCGGTCGGAGGCGGCAGCGGCGTGCCTTTGGCATTCGCGCCGCGGAGCACCGGCAGAACCAGCTTCGAGGCCTTCTTGCCACCGATGGAGATCGTGTTCCTGGTCTTGCCCTTGTCGACGGTGTCGAATTCCCACTCGGAGCGGTCTCCGCCCACTGCCGAAACGGTGACCCTGATCTTGGAGCCCTTGCGGAAGGCGTGGGTCACCGGGTAGATCGGGATCCGGACCTTCACGAATTTGCCCTTCGGCATCGGCGCGGCGTCACGCTTCAGGTGGGTCGGGAACGGATCGATCGCGCTCGAGCGCTTCGGGTCCAGCTTGCGGTGCGAAGCCCGCAGCCAGCCGCTCTGGACATACGTCTCGTTGCCGTCGGGCCTGACCTCGGAGAGGCTGGCCTGGAAGTCTGTGTCCCGCTTGTTCGACTTGACCCACAGGTCGAGGCTCGATGGCCCGGCGATGACCAGGTCCTTCGAAACGGCGCTGCTGGTGAAGCCGACACCCTTGCCGTCGGCGATCGGGGCCCATTCGAGGGGCGGCTGCGGATCCGAGACGCTGCCGTCAGGCAGGTTCGTCATCGGCCGGGCGCCCGGGTCGGACACGTACGAGAGGGAACTCCGGTCGCCGGGCCCCTTGCCGCCGAGCTTGCCACCTCTGCCGAGGGCGTAGACCTTCGGCCTGGTGTTCTCCGGGGGCCAGGTCGAAGACTTCAGCTCCCAGGTCGCTCCCTGGGATCCGATCTGCGGTCCGCCGGCGCCGTTGTCCATCAAAAGCCGGTAGCGCGGGTAGTCCTTCCTGAAGGCCGCCCTCGCGGCCGCGAGATCGGTCATCTCCGCGTACTTCGACTGTTCGATCGGCATCGACGGTCCGGCCAGGGTCCCGTAGATCGGCCCCATCAAGAGGTCGGGTACCACGGGGATCCGGTCGGCGACGAAGAGGTTGATGAATTCGATCCACGGGGTCATCTGCTTCGGGCCGAGCGAGTCGGTGTGGACTCCGTTCTGCATCATCACCCAGACGTTCTTGTTGCCGTCGAGGCCGGGCAGGCTCCTCGGGAAGTGCCCGCCGGTCTGCTCGTCCTGGTACTGGCCGGTCAGGAATACAGGCACGTCGATCTTCTTCATCCAGGCTCCCGGCGCGCGCTCACGGAACAGTTTCGGCGTGCGGAACTTGTTCTTCTCGACGATGTCCAGCGCGGGCAGTGCCTGGTTGTGCAGCTTCTGGTTGTCGATGCAGTGCTGGTCAGGAACGTTCGGCGGGACGGTGAACGGATCGCCGTTCGTCGTGAGCTCCCTCGCCCAGGTCTGCCCGCCTTCGGGGGCCGCCTTGGCGTCGTCCACCCGCTCCGTGATCCACGAGAGGGCGAATCCGGAGTTGAAGATGCCGCCCGGGTAACCGGTCGCCGTGTAGATGTCGTCGGTTACCGACATCGGGGCGATCGCCGCCAGGTGCGGCGGCTGGGTGCCCCCAGCGAACAGCTGCGAGATGCCCGAGAACGAGATGCCGATCATGCCGACCTTGCCCTTGACCCAGGGCTGGGTGGCGACGGACTCGACCATGTCGTAGCCGTCGAACGTCGTCGCCAGGCCGAACAGGTCGAAAGCGCCACCGGAACAGCCGCTGCCACGCATCTGGACGCTGACCACGGCGAAGCCCAGTTGCGGGCCGAGCAGGGAACCGACCACGGTCGAGAAGGACGGGGCGAGCGGGTCGTTGCCACCGGACAGGATGGACTGGAACAGGTCGTGGGGAGCCGCCGTCTGATAGCCCGAATGCTCGATCATGGTGGGGAACGGGCCGTCGGCCATGGTCTTGTCGGCGGGCAGCCGGACAGTCATCGCGAGCTCCACGCCGTCCCGCATGGTCACGTAGTTGAGTCCTTCGTGGAGTTCCTTTCTGTCGTAGAAGGACTGCTTCGGGTTGGCCCCCGCCCTCAGCACACTGAACTTCTTCGTGCCGGAGACCTTGCCGCCCCAACGCTGCCGGACGGTGTAGCCCGGACCGGGCTTGAGGTAACGGAAGATCTTGCTGCCGAAGCGGTCGGGTGAGCCCTGGCCCACCACCACTCCCCTTGAATCGACCAGGAGCAGTTTCCCGCTGTTGTCCACGTCCTCGACGTACGCCTGCCCGATGCTTCCCCTGGCCTTGAAGTCAGCAAGCGCTGTGATCTTCGGCGCCTTCTTCGGCGCGGCGTCGGCCTGGGTCGTGAAACCTCCGGCGATCAGCAACGCGGCAAGCAGCAGTCCAGCTTTCCCTCTCAAACCATCCCCTCCGTCTCCTAGCTTCAAGAAAACAATACAGCCGACCGGAGTCGGCTTAGATATTTGCCTTCATTCCTTCGAGGTCGCGCTTGAGTTCCCTGAGCTCGTCGCGGATCCGCGCCGCCTGCTCGAACCGGAGGTCTTCGGCCGCCTCGTTCATCTCCTCTTCGAGCGACACGATCGTCTTCTCGAGCTCTTCGGGGCCGTCGAAGTCGCCATCGTCGCCGCGCCGGCGACGTTTGGCCGGGGCCCGGTCCTCGACCGCCAGGAGGCTGTCGGAGTCGGCGATCGCCTTGCGGATGGTCGTCGGCGTGACGCCGTGGCGCTCGTTGTAGGCGATCTGGATCGCGCGGCGGCGGTCGGTCTCGCGGATCGCGGCCTTCATCGAGTCGGTCTCGTTGTCGGCGTACATCAGGACCCGGCCCTCGGTGTTCCGGGCAGCGCGCCCGATCGTCTGGATCAGGCTGGTCTCGCCCCGGAGGAAGCCTTCCTTGTCAGCGTCGAGGATCGCCACCAGCGAGACCTCCGGCATGTCGAGGCCTTCCCGGAGCAGGTTGACGCCGACCAGGACGTCGTACTCACCCAGCCTCAGTTCGCGGATGATCCGGATCCGCTCGAGCGTGTCGATGTCCGAGTGCAGGTACCGCACCCGCACCCCGTGCTCGAGCAGGTAGTTGGTCAGGTCCTCGGCCATCTTCTTGGTCAGCGTGGTGACCAGGGTCCGTTCCTCGACGTCGGAGCGTTTCCTGATCTCGTTCATCAGGTCATCGATCTGGTTGCGGGTCGGGCGCAGCTCGACCTCGGGATCGACGATGCCCGTCGGGCGGACGATCTGCTCCACGACCTTGGTCGCCTCGGTCCGCTCGTACTCGCCCGGCGTCGCCGAGACCAGGATCAGCTGGTTGGTCCGGTCGAGGAACTCGTCGAAGCGCAGCGGGCGGTTGTCGATCGCCGACGGCAGCCGGAAGCCGTAGTCGACCAGCGTCGTCTTGCGCGACTTGTCGCCGAGGTACATGCCGCCGATCTGGGGAATCGTCTGGTGCGACTCGTCGATGAAGGTGATGAAGTCTTCGGGGAAGTAGTCGATCAGCGTGTGCGGGGGCGATCCGGCCGGGCGGCCTTCGATCAGCCGCGAGTAGTTCTCGATGCCGGAGGTGAAACCGGTCTCCTTCAGCATCTCGAGGTCGTAGAGGGTGCGCTGGCGAAGGCGGTGGGCTTCCAGTTCCTTGCCCTCGGCTTCGAGCTCCTCGAGCCGCTGGTCGAGTTCGGTCCGGATCCGCTCGAGGGTCTGGTCCATCGAGTCCTCTTCGGTGACGAAGTGGGTGGCCGGCCAGATCGAGGCGTGGTCCATCACGTCGAGGATCTCGCCGGTGAGCACGTCGAAGTGCTGGATGCTCTCGATCTCGTCGCCGAACAGAGTGATCCGGAAGGCGGTCTCGGCCCAGGACGGCTGGATCTCGAGCACTTCTCCGCGAACCCGGAAGCTTCCGCGGGTCAGGGTGTTGTCGTTCCGCTCGTACTGGAGCCGGATGAGCTTGCGAAGGACCGCGTCGCGGTCGATCGTCTCGCCGGCCTTGAAGAGCTCCATCTTCTGCCTGTAGAGAGCCGGGGAGCCGATGCCGTATATGCAGGAGACCGAGGCGACGATGATCACGTCGCGACGCGCGATCAGCGAGGCGGTCGCGGCATGGCGCAGCCGGTCGATCTCGTCGTTGATCGAAGAGTCCTTCTCGATGTAGAGGTCCTGCGCCGGGACGTACGCCTCCGGCTGGTAGTAGTCGTAGTAAGAGACGAAGTACTCGACCACGTTGTCCGGGAAGTACGCCCGGAACTCGTTGCAGAGCTGTGCGGCCAGGGTCTTGTTGTGGGCGATGACCAGGGCCGGCCGCTTGGTTTCGTTGATCACGCCGGCCATGGTGAAAGTCTTGCCCGTTCCGGTGGCGCCGAGCAGGGTCTGGATTCGCTCGCCCGACTGGATCCCGTCGGTCAGGGCCGCGATCGCCGCCGGCTGGTCGGCCATCGGGGAATAGGTGGAGTTCAATTCGAATTCCGGCACCCGCTCACCTTAACAAGCGCCGGGTGCGGGTTCGCCGGCATCGCCTACTGGCTGCTGTGGCTGCGCTTGCCGCTCCAGCCCCTGGCGATCTGGTTGACCCGGCGTCTCCCCGCTTGTTTTGCAAGACCCCACTTTTCAACCGGCCTTGACATGCCATCTGAACGAACCGGGCATTCCGGCTCGGATGATGGCATTGCCTGAAGGAACGGCAACGGGCATCGGCGTAGCGACGTGGCACCCTTCGAAACAATTGCAGCATCCAGTCCTAGCAGGAAGTGGAGCAGGCAAGGCCCGGAGCCGCGCAAAGGCGGCTTCGAGAGCCCGAGCCCAGGGCCAGCTCCGTGGCAAGCGAAGAGTCACTCGCCGCCCCGGGCGAACAATCCGGCCGGCAACATGAAGGAGCCTCTGGCGAAGCCGCTTCGGCTCGGCCAGGGCAAGCTCGCCGCATAGAACCAGAGCCTTGGTCCAGCTCAAGAGGTCCTGGGCCATCAGCGAGAGTTCAAGCCAGACTCGATTGGCGGTGTAGTCGTGGAAAGGCAGGTTCCGCATGCCGGTCTCCTTGCCGCACCTGATCGAGTCCTCTATCCGGGCCCTTTGGCGGTGGCGGAGCTCAAGCCCGGCGATCCCTTCACCTTCGGTGTCGGTGAGAAAGCTCGTGAAGCGGTGGCCGTCATGGTCGGTGAACTTGAACTGGGCCCCGGGATGGGCTCTTTCCCTGCGACAGATCAGCCTGGTTCCCGCAGGCACCGACCACTTTCTCGATGCCTTCGGATGGCGCGGCGTGGTTACTGCTCCATCCTGTCTACTCTCCTGGCAGGTTGTTTCTGATTCACCCTCGGGGTGTCCTTTCAATGAGTGGCAATGGGTCTTCGCAAACCGCATTATCACTAGCGAAGCGGACGTTCCCGGGGGTGTTTTTCAGATCCTCACTGGGGTTTCGAGGCTAGTATGGAGAGCATGCGTTTACTCGCAGTTCCGAGGATTGCTACCAGAGCCAGCACCGGGGACCAGTCGAGGTGAGAGTCATTCTCGTCATCAATGCTGGTTCTTCCTCCGTGAAGTGGAAGCTCTTTCACGCCGATTCTGGCGATGAGATCCGTGGTGGCATCCGCGAGAATCTCGAGATTCCAGGAGGTGATGTCTCCGATCACCAGTCAGCCATCGACTCCATTCTTGAAGATCTGGCTCACGAAGACCTGGCAGCGGTTGGTCATCGCGTCGTACATGGTGGTGATCGCCTCACAGAGGCGACAATCGTCGAACGACTCGGTAGAAGCACAGATAGACGGCCTCTCCCCCCTCGCGCCACTTCATAATCCGGTAAGTCTCATGGGCATTCGAGCTGCCCGTGACGCCTTCCCAGAAGTGCCCAACGTCGCCGTCTTCGACACCGCGTTTCACAGCACGCTGTCGCCGGCCTCCGCTTCCTACGCACTGAACGCAGAGGTCGCCCACCGATTCGGAATCCGCCGATTCGGCTTCCACGGTATTTCGTATCAACACGTTTCTTCCCGGGCGGCAGAGCTCTTGGACAAACCCCTTTCCGAGGTCAAGCTCATCGCATTCCACCTCGGCAACGGTGCCTCGGCGTGTGCGATTTCCGGCGGCCGTTCCGTGGAGACTTCAATGGGGATGACCCCCTTGGAAGGTCTGGTTATGGGGAGCCGCGCCGGCGACATCGATCCCGGGGTAGTACTGCACCTCATGCGCAAGGGGTTTCCCCTCGGGGCTCTGGACCGACTGCTCACCCAGCAAAGCGGTCTGATCGGTTTGGCGGGCTCCGAGGACATGCGTGACGTTCAGTCGGCCGCGGCGGCTGGGGACGCAGGGGCACAGACCGCGCTGGACATCTATCAGCACCGCCTCCGCCATTATCTCGGTGCCTATCTGGCTCAACTGGGGGGAGCAGACGCGATCGTCTTCACCGCCGGAGTCGGAGAAAACAGCCCCCACACACGAGCGGGCGCGCTGGCCGGGTTAGAGGGGCTGGGCATCCAGATCGACCCCGAGTTAAACGCGGCATCGGGAAACCATGCCCGGGAGATTTCGTCGGCCCAGTCGCGAATCTCCGTGATCATCATCCCCACAAACGAAGAACTGGAAATCGCTCGACAGACAATCGAAGCATTGAACTAAACCAGGAGCTCTTCCACACCCTGCTCGAAGCCCAGGTCCTCGCCGAGGACTGGCGAACAGACCACAACCAGCACCACCCACATTCGGCACTCGGGATGCTCAGCCCGGACGAATTCGCCGCCAATTGGCGGCGAACAGGTACAACTACAGTTACACCAACCCCGTGACTCTCACTTGGGGTGGACCGACAAATGGGGTCCGGTCACAGGCATCTCACCATGGTCAATCCGGTCCTGAAGGACCCACCGGTAGATCGTGGCCTCGGACACCTCAAAATCAGCGGAGATCGAGGGGGCCGATCGGCCCCCTCGAAAGAGCTCGACGATGCGCATCCGGTACTCCGATGGATAAGACTTTGCCATGAGGCTCCTCTTGGTTGAGCAGCCTGACACTCTCACATGCTTGCTCCACCGCCTGGGGTGCAGACCAGGTGGATCCGCAAATGGGGTCCGGTCACCAAGACAAATATGCGCTATTCTCCAAGTATGGGAGGGAGTAAGAAGCGATCGACATGGTCGATGGCGATTGCGATCTTCGCACTGTTCGCCGCGACATCCGCTATGGCGGATGCAGCTCGACCCGGTACAAATGGAGTGATCGCGTTTGATCAGCGGGGAACCCCTTGGGACCAAGCCGGTTTCGTCAATCCCATCACGCAATCAGTGGAATTGATGGACGTGACTGGCTCGGAGTCGAATATTTCATTCTTCCCCAATGGCCGACGGGTTGTTTACGTGAAAGATCAAACTGAGATCGAGACCGCAGATTATCTAAGCGGTCGCGGTCAAGAAACGTTGCTGGACTCATCTTCAGGTTGGGGCTGCTGCAGTATTAACAATCCGGTGGTCAGTCCTTCAGGAAATGAGATTTACTTTGGAGTCTCGGACCCGAACAGCGTGACACATGCCCTCTGGGCTCTAAACATCAAGAACAGAGGCCTCAGGCTCGTCAAAGAAGGTGCCATTGGAACGTTCCCCGTTGTTTCGCCAGACGGTTCCACGATCGCAATTTCGGCCGATGGGGGTGAGTCGAGTGTTCTGTTTATGAACGCTGACGGCACAAATCAGCGATTCGTAGACACGGGAGGGCTTGGAGGCGGCATTAGCGATTTTTCTCCCGACGGGAAGCGGATCATTTTTAGCGCCTCTTCGGGACCGTATCCCGCCCCGGACTACCTCTACGAAAAAGAGCTCGGCTCTAGTGAGCCTCCGGCGCAGATTGATATCGGCAATCAGTTGTCTGCGTCTAATCCCATCTACTCGCCCGACGGCAAGTTTGTCGCCTTCAACGGAGAGGTCTTCGAGGGGGATTCAAATGTCTATCGCGTTCGGCTCAGCGACAATCGAGTTACGTCCTTGACCTTCGGAGACGAGCCCCAGACCCCCTCGGACTGGCAGCGAACCGCGGTTGCGATCCCCAGGTCGTGGAAACCACGATCGCGAGTGCTCACCCTGGGAACATTCGCCCGCGGACGGATCCGGGTCAGCGGCAAGTCAGTCCGGCTTTTGAATCGAGAATTCAACAAGGGTGGCCTACACCGAATCGCGTTGAAGCTGAAACCTCGGGCTCAGCGAACCCTGCGATCAAAGGGGCGGATTGCGATTCGTATGAAGATCTCGGTCCAAAATATCGGCGAGCGTTGGTCGACATTCAGCATAAAACGTGTAGTGAAGTCAACAAACTAGGACATATCAGCGA
The DNA here is from genome assembly GCA_963695885.1 of uncultured Solirubrobacterales bacterium. Classification (GTDB taxonomy): domain Bacteria; phylum Actinomycetota; class Thermoleophilia; order Solirubrobacterales; family 70-9; genus 67-14. The sequence continues at coordinate 62,392 of CAVOIH010000016.1, forward strand.
TCAGCTGCTTGTGCGAAGGTCCACCGGACCTAGGGAGAAGGGGAGGACAACACAGAATGTCGGCAGAACGATTCGTGTCTAGCCTCGATCTCCCAGTAAGCCGCCGGTGAGTGTGATTTCCGGCCTGGGAATACCCGTGAGGTCGTGTCGGGTCTCTGCCGGCTGAAAAGTGCGCCATCCGGGCCGGTCAGTCTGGTCATCTGCCGTTGAAGGGCCAGTTTCCGAGCAGCAGCAATCAACGGGCGAAGCCGGGTGTCGATCTTGGTCGCTGGTGAGCTGAGCGGCTCCGCCGCTCAGGCAAGAAGCGGAGCAGGCAAGGCCCGGAGCCGGGCAAAGGCGGCTTCGAGGGCCGCCGCCCAGGGCCAGCTCCTCGGCAGACGCAGGATCGTGCGCCGTCCGGAGCGAACAATCCTGCCGGCTACATGAAAGAGCCTCTGGCGAAGCCGCTTCGGCTCGGCCAGGGCGAGCTCGCCGCATAGAACCAGTGATCTGGCCCAGGTGAGCAGGTCCTGAGCCATCAAGGAGAGCTCAAGCCAGGCCTCGTTGGCGGTGAAGTCATGGAAGGGAAGGTTCCGCATGCCGGTCTCCTTGCCGCACCTGATCGAGTCCTCGATCCGGGCGCGGCGGCGGTGGCGAAGTTCGAGCTCGGCGATCTCTGCGCCTTCGGTGTCGGTGAGAAACGAGGTGAAGCGGTGGCCGTCATGGTCGGTGTGACCTGACCCCCTGAGGTTGATCCACCTCTTGTGAGAGTTCAGAATGCCCGAGAGAACGGGCACGAAAGGAACCCCGCAAGTGAAGAAGCGCCGCCACACCCCCGATCAGATCGTCCGGAAGCTCCGGATCGCCGACCAGCTCCAGGCTGAAGGCAAGGAGAAAGCTGAGATCGCGAAGCACCTCGAGGTCTCTGAAGCCACCCTCCACCGCTGGCGCAACCAGTTCGGCGGCATGAAGGCCGATGACGCCAAGGAACTCAGGGAGCTTCGCAAGGAGAACTCCCAGCTCAAGCGCATCGTTGCCGACCAGCAGCTCGAGAACCTTGCGCTCAAGGAGATCTCGAAAGGACGGATGAAAGTCAAGTTAAGTTAGCGATTTATTTTCTCCCTCTTTGCCGCCTTTGATTGACTCGCCAGGCTACGAGCCGCGACTTGGCGGTACTCGCGCTCGGCCACTTCGGCCTGTTCGCGATCGATTCTCTGGCGCTCCTCACGATTCGGGCCTTTGCTCGGACCGCCTCCCTGCCTCCTGGGACCGCCGGCCAAGAGTTCGACCTTACGGATCTTTTTCTTCGTGGCGAGGGCGATCGGGTAGCGGTAGTCCTCCTTGCGGGTGAGCAAGCACCAAAAGAGCGAGACCATCTTCCTGGCGGTTGCGACGATCGCTATACCGTGACCGCGTCTTGACCTGGTCCGCTCGTAAAAGGCCCTGAGCGGGCCGGGGGTGCGAATCGCGGTATGGGCCGACTCGACCATCACGTGACGAACCAGAACCGAACCTTCCTTCGAGATCCGGCCGGTGAAGGCTGCCCCGTTTCCCGACTGGCGGACCCTCGGGTCAAGCCCGAGGTAGCCGACCAGGCTCTTTGGTGACGGAAAACGCGAGATCTCGCCGACCTGGGCGATGAAGGTCGCCGCGGTCACCATCGCCACCCCCGGCACGGTCATCAGTCGCCGGGCCGCCTCGGAGCCCACCACGAAACGGGCCAGCTCACGCTCGATCGTCGTAATTTCAGAGCTGAAGAAATCGACCTGGCGAAGCGCTCCGGAAAGCGTTTCGACCTCGTCGCCGGGCAGATCGAGCCCACCCAGCCACCGGCGCCCCTCGACTCCGAATACATCAGACACCGGTGGACGCTCGCTGAGATTTCGGTGAAGGACCGCCGCGACCTCGTTCTTGGCTCTGGTTCGGGAGGTGACCAGGTTATGCCGGCGCGAGACCCGGCGGCGCAGTGCCTTGGTTGGTTCGTCAGGCAGCCATGAGCCTTCAAGCACTCCGGCCGAGAGCAGCTGAGCCAGCATCTTGGCGTCGTTTCGGTCGGTCTTTGCTTTGGCCCTGGAGATCGCCTCGAGGCGGTGGGTGTTGGCGATCACCACCCGCTGAACATGGGGGCCGAGAATCTCGGCTACCCGTCTTGCTCCGGAGGTTGCTTCAAGCGCCACCTCATCACCCGGCAGGAGAGCCTTCGCAAAGGCCAATAGATCATCGGGCCTGGAGGCGACCCGGCCCGCGGGGCGAACCTTGCCGTCTTCGGCGATTGCGACCTGGCAGAAATCGCGATGGACATCGAGCCCCACATACCGTTTTCGCATATCTGCTCCTAACTCGTTGACACTAGATCGGTTCGGAGACAAGCGGACTCAATGACACAGACGGATACGTGCTCTTTCTGGTACACCCGGGCCAGTCGCAGGGGCGGCCAAGGAAACTGTCGAGCTCAAAGCTCATCCCTTTCAGCGCGGCCTGCCCGCTTTTTGCGTTGTTCTCCGTGAGATGCCCCATTGCCCGGTGGGTTCAAGGTAGGTACCTCACCGGACGCCGGGATCACCTCGACACCCATCTTCATGCCAGGAAACTTCTAGGCCCGGTCCGGAGACGAAAGGCGACCCAGATGCTGATCGACCGCCTTGACATCTCCGAGCGCCGGGCTTGCCGGATAACCGGCCAGACCCGCTCCACCCAGAGGAGGAAACCGGTCATGGCCGACGAGGAGAAGGAGCTTCGAAGGTGGCTGGTCGAGTTCTCGAGGAAGCGGCCCCGGTTCGGCTACCGTCGCGCCCACGCGATCGCGAAGAAGAACGGGTTCAGGGTGAACCGCAAGAAGATCCAGAGGATCTGGAGGGAAGAAGGCCTGAAAGTGACCCACGAAGCGAAGAAGAGAAGCCGTCTTGGCAACTCGGCAACCGAGGCAAGGCACCTGGAAGCCGAATACCCGAACCATGTCTGGGCGCTCGATTACCAGGACGATCAGACCTCTGACGGCCGCCGGCTCCGGATCCTGAACGTCGTCAACGAGTTCACCCGGGAGGTTCTGGCCACCCACGTTGCCCGATCGATCACCGCCGATGAGACCGTTGAGGTCCTCGATGAGCTTCTCGAAGCGCGTGGGGCTCCCCCGGCCTTCATCCGTTCCGACAACGGCCCGGAGCTCACCTCCCACGCCCTCAAGGACTGGTGCAGGTTCTCCGGCACCGGGGCCAGCTTTATCGAACCGGGATCGCCCTGGCAAAACGCCTACATCGAATTGCTCACCAGGAGCTCTTCCACACCCTGCTCGAAGCCCAGGTCCTCGCCGAAGACTGGCGAACAGACCACAACCAGCACCACCCACATTCGGCACTCGGGATGCTCAGCCCGGACGAATTCGCCGCCAATTGGCGGCGAACAGGTACAACTACAGCTACACCAACCCCGTGACTCTCACTTGGGGTGGACCGACAAATGGGGTCC
>CAVOIH010000017.1:0-19712 GCA_963695885.1 uncultured Solirubrobacterales bacterium
CAGTAGACCCGGGGGCCGATCAGCTTGGCGATCCAGTCGATCCCGAGCATGACCAGTGGGGGAACGACGGTGATGCCGATCGCGAGGATCAGGACGTCGCCAGGGGTGTTGCCCCGCGCTACGAAAAAATCGGGGTTGTTGCCCAGCAGGTCGAGCAGTGGCTGGACGAACGTGATGGCCCAGATGGCGGCCAGGTGGCCGCCGCCCAGAAGCCATTGGCGCCGGGTCGGCGCTTCGTTCATCCAGGCGAGCTTCACCGCAGGGGCGACGCCAGGTAGAGGACCCGGTCGCCTGAGGGCAGCTCCTCGCGCTTCTCGATGTTGAAGCGGCGCCTCAGCTCGGCCTCGAAGTTCTCGAGGTCGTAGTCGAGGTTGGCGCCCTCCTGTTTGTTTGCCAGCAGCGCCGTGACCATCGGGTCGGTGCGCTTCGGGAACTCGATCAGGAGCGTGGAACCCAGGTCCTTGACCCACTCGAGGAACTCACTGATCGGGATGTTCGCCGTGATCGACACGTGGTGGATCAGGGCAAGGGCCAGCATCAGGTCCGGGGCGCCACGGTCGGCGAGGGTCCGCCGTTCCAGGCCGCGCCAGCCGAGGCCCGGTGACGGGTCGGCCAGGTTGCCGACCAGCGGCAGGATCCTGGTGTTGCCTTCCTGCTTGAGCGAGCGGTAAAGCGCTTCCACGGTGGCGTGGTCGAAGTCGAAGGCGACCACACGCTGCGAGTTCTCGGCGGCGATCCGCGAGTAGGCGCCGTCGTTGCATCCCATGTCCCAGGTAAGGGTCGGCTGGCGGTTCGCCGCCACCTCCGCGACGAAGGCCTGTTTGCGCTGGTCGTCGTCGTCGCTGTAGGTGTTCGACTGGCGGTAGCCGCTCCATGAGGTCTCGCCGGTCTTCCAGCGGAGCTTGTCGACCAGCCGGCGCATGCTGGCCATGTGGGCCTTGACCTGCTCGGGCTTGACGGTCCGCTTGTTCTTGTTCTTGTCCGCGCTGGCCGGGCCGGACTTGTTCGCCCGGCGGTCGAGGCGGGCGTGGAGCGAGGTGTGCAGGAAGACGCCCCTGCGCAGGCGGTCCCTCAGCGAAAAGACCTTGATTGCGTCGATCGGCTGGATGCCGTCGATCGAGCCGCGCATCCAGGGGTGGAACGGGATGTCTTTGTGGGCCTGGAAGAGCAGCGGGTAGAGGTAGAGCATGCAGAACTGGCGGTAGCCCACCCAGGGAAGCCCTTCCGGGATCTCCTCGAACGAGCCGACGTCGATGAAGACCGGGCTCGATCCCTGGAACTGGACGTTGTACGGGGTCGCATCCTTCAGCATCAGTCCTTCGTCGACCGCGGCGATGCCGAGATCGAGCTGGAGCAGCGCCGCGTCACGCAGCATGCTGAAGGTCCACTCGTAGGGGTACGAGATGAACGGGACGCGCTGGTGCTCGAGGACGCGGGTGACGCCGGTCGGCAACAGGTCGGTGGACCCGTTGAGCACCGAGACGTCGACTTCCTTGGTCGGGATCAGTTCTCCCTTGTTGACCAGGGTCTCCAGCAATGGACTCGCCACCAGGGCGTCCCAGTCACCGGCACCTTCCGGGCTGAGGGCCCGGAGGATGGCGTCGTCCGTGATTACGACACGGCTGTCTCGGTCCCGGAAGGAACCAGGTTCTGCCTTTGTCAAAGTCTTACTTGTTGGCGCTGTCGTCTGCGTGGTCGGCCGGCGTGGTTGAAGCGGTTGACGCGGCGGCTTCAGCGTTTGCCGTGGTGGCCTTGGGGCCATCAGCGGCCGGTTCGTCCTTCTTCCAAAACATGAGCTTTCTTCCGTAGGTCCGGATGGCGGCGCCGGCACCGGCGATTCCGGCGAGTACGGCAGCCAGCAGAGCCGAAGCACTGCCCGGATCCAAGTATGCAAGTAGTTCCATAATGGTTACGAGTCCTCTCTGTGGCCGCCCGCAGGGCGACGGTAGACCGCGAGATGTTACTCGATTGTGAACAAGACGGCTACTTGATGGTGGCCAGCGGGTCTCCGCTGGCCACGGCGTCGCCGACCTTGATCGAAAGGGCCGTCACCTTGCCTTTGCGGTGGGCGGTGATTTCATTCTCCATCTTCATCGCCTCGATCACGCAGATCAGGTCGCCTTCCTCGACTTCGGCTCCCTCTTCGACGTTGAGCTTGAAGATCGAACCCTGGAGCGGTGACTCGAGGACCTCGGAGGACGAGCCGCTTCCTCCACCCGGCTTCTTCTCGCGCTTCGGCGGCTTGCCTGCGGGGGCGGCCGCGGCGGCGAGCCCGGTGGCCTCGCCGATCACCTTGACGTCGAACCGCTTTCCGGAGACCTCGACCAGGTAGTCGCGGGCGACCTTCCCGGCTTCGCCCTCTTCAGCCTTCGTCGGGTCGGTCTTCCCGGGGGCGGTGGTCTTCAGCCACTTCCTGTCCTCCATCAGGTCGCGGCAGGTCTCACCTTTCGCCCACTGCTCGGTCTGGAGGATCGCTTCGTGGAAGGGGATCAGGGTCGAAAGCCCGCCGATCTCGTACTCGTCGAGGGCGCGCAGCATGCGTCGGGTGGCGGCCTCGCGGTCGTTGTCCCAGACGATCAGCTTGCCGACCATCGGGTCGTACATCGGGGTGACCTCGGAACCGTTGATCACGCCCGTGTCCACCCGGATGCCCGGACCGGAAGGCTCCTTGTAGCTGGTGATCTTGCCGGGGGCGGGGGCGAAGTTGTTGTCGGCCTTCTCGGCGTTGATCCGGCACTCGATCGCCCAGCCGTCCATCTTCACGTCCTCCTGCTTGAGGGAGAGCTCCTCGCCGGCGGCGATCTTGATCTGCTCGCGAACGATGTCGACGCCGGTGACCATCTCGGTCACGCAGTGCTCGACCTGGACCCGGGTGTTCATCTCGAGGAAGAAGTACTCGTCGCCGTGCTGCATGCCTTCGATCGTGCCGGCGGAGAAGTAGCCGACCGCCTTGGCGGCATCGGTCGCGATCTTGCCGATGCGTTCGCGCATCTGCTCGTCGACGTGCGGGCCGGGGGCCTCTTCGATCACCTTCTGGTGACGCCGCTGGATCGAGCAGTCGCGCTCGCCGAGGTGGATCACGTTGCCCTGCCTGTCGGCCAGGACCTGGACTTCGACGTGCCGGGGGTCCTCCAGGTACCGCTCGACGTAGACGCGATCGTCGTTGAAGAACTTCATGCCTTCCCGGCCGGAACCCTCGAACGCCTCTTCGAGGTCGTCCGGGGTCAGGGCGACGCGGAAGCCTTTGCCGCCACCGCCACCGACCGCCTTGCAGGCGACCGGGTAGCCGGCGGCATCGGCCTGGGCGCGGGCCTCTTCGAGATCCTTCGCGGGCTCGGTGGCGCCGGGGACGATCGGCACGCCGGCCTTCTCCATGATCTCGCGGGCCTGGGTCTTCGAACCCATCGCGTCGATCGCGGAAGCGGGCGGGCCGATGAAGGTGATGCCGGCCTCGTCGAGGGCGCGGGCGAAGTCGGCGTTCTCGGCGAGGAAGCCGTAGCCGGGGTGGACCGCGTCGGCGCCGGAGTCCTTGCAGGCCCCGAGGATCTTCTCGATCGAGAGGTAGCTCTCGGCGGGGACGGCGGGGCCGATCAGGTACGCCTCGTCACAGGCATGGACGTGAGGAGCATCCCGGTCGATCTCCGAGTACACGGCGACGGAATTGATTCCCATCTCCCTGCAGGCCCTGGCGACCCGGATTGCGATTTCGCCCCGGTTGGCGATGAGGATCTTCTCGAACATTCGGCGCAGTCTATTTGTGTGGACGGGAACGCGGTTGTTGGCCTGAGGTGGCGGGCGGCACTCAGGGACGACCTGTGCACTCCTGACCTTCGTCGACGCTCGGAGGTTCGGGAACGTACGTGAGTACGCCCCCTTCACCACCTTCGCTTACTCCTCGGCAGGAGCACCCAGGACGTCCCTGAGCACCACCCGCTTACGAAACATTGAACAGGCGTAGACCCAATCTGTCCGAAAACGTTTCGCAAGTGGTGTCCGGCGGCTGCCTGCGAGCGGCTGGCAAGGAGTGAAGGCCGTGAATGTCCGCGATCGTACTCACGTACCTGAGCTGACATTCCCGGCCGTCGACGAAGCCAGGCGCCGCTCAGGCAGTTCCCGGGCGCCACTTCCACTTGCCTTATGCTCCTCCGCTCATGATCGAACTTCAGTCCCACTCCGTTGTCTCCGATGGCCAGCTTGAACCGGCGGGTGTCGTCGAGAAGGCAGCCGAGGCCGGGGTCGAAATCCTCGCCCTGACCGACCATGACGGTGTCGCCGGCGTACCCGAGGCGATCGAGGCCGGCGAGCGGCTCGGGGTGGAGATCGTCCCGGCGATCGAGATGTCCTCGGTCCACGAATTCGCCGAGGACCTCCACATCTGCGGTTACTGGGTGGACCTCGAGAAGATCAAGCCGGCCTGTGACCGCGCCCAGCAGGAGCGGGTCGACCGGGCGAAGGAGATCATCGAGAAGCTCCGCGGGTTCGGTTTCGACATCACGATCGACGACGCGATCCGCGAGGCCGGTTCGGCCGACTCGATCGGCCGTCCCCACATCGCCCACGCGGCCGGTGCGGCGAACAACATGGGCCCGTTCTTCGAGGAATACCTCGTGCCCGGGGCCAAGGCCTTCGTCTCGCGCAAGTGGCCGACGGCCCACCAGGCCTGCGAGATCATCCAGGAGGCCGGAGGGGTCGCCGTGATCGCGCACCCGTACTGGGACGTCAAGGACCCGGAGCAGGTCGAGTCCCTGATCCGCTCGCTCGACATCGGGGGCATCGAGGTCTACTACCCGAGCCACACGAAGAAGCAGACCGAACACCTGCTCAGCCTGGCTCAGGAGCTGGGCATCAGTGCCACGGCGTCATCGGACTACCACGGGCCGACCCACAAGACGTTCAGCCGGTTCGGCGCCTACCAGACCTACGATCTGGGAGAGCCAGAAGTACCGCCAAAGCCCTGATCGCGGGTTCGATCCCTGGACCGGGTGCGTTTCGGACACCCATGGGGTCCGGACTGCACCCGGTCTCAGCGACCATTGCTGGATTCAAAGGAGAACCTGACCAGGTCCATGACCTCTTCGATCTCTCGGGTGATCATCCGGTGTGAGAAGCGGTGAACGGCAAAGCCGGCTCGCTTCAGACGGTTTTCCTTGCGGATGTCTCGGTCGCGTGTCATGCGCCCCTGATGGAATTCGTAGCCATCCACCTCGATTATCAGTTTTCCGTCGGGCCAGAAGAAGTCAACTTCTTCACCGTGAACGATCGAGTTGATCCGGGGCTTTCCAAAGCCGCGCTTCTGACACTCCTCGTTGAAGAGAATTTCCAGGTCCGACCTCGACATCGCAATCTCCGGGTGACGAATCGCGACCAGATCTCTGAACACGGCGAAGCCTCTTCGACCCGGTCCGCAGCGAATGCAGTCGAGGAGGTCCTCCTTCTTGAGCAATCCTTTGCGATCCGCTCTGTTGAAAGCGGATCGAAGCCGGTCGGGCGGAAGGACGGCGGCGAGATCGAGCAAGGTTCGGGCCGGCGATGTCACGGGTATGCCGAACTCTCGTCTGACGTGTCTGTCTGGCAGGTATCTCGTCCGGATGGTTCTGAGAGACCGTCGGTTCGTGGTGCCCGGTGGTGAAAGGTTGCGCATTGACGAACGGCGGCTGTGCGGACGCGTGGTTTCCACCGCACCATGCCAGTCGAAGAATCCCCAGAGCGCTGCCGCGCTTCGACGGGCGAGTGCCGAGCCGTGTCCCGATGCGAGAACGCCAGCCATGCTGACGGCCAGTTCCGATTCGACGGGCCGCCCAACCGCGAAGACCCCAGTGCAGACCTGAAGCAACTTTCGGGCCCTGATGCGCTTGGTGATGCCTGAGTTCGACACGTCGGCCGAAAGTAACTGTCGGCGAGTCAGCAACCCGTGCTGCCGCCGCGCCATCCCCAACGCGATACCGGTGACCTCCAGGCTCCTGGAGGAAACTTCGCCTGACTTTCCACGGTCGGGCTTCCTTGGCGATTCCATCGCCCAACACTCCCGAGGTGAGGCAGACGGATGTGAGCCGGAGGTCACGAATGCGTGACCGCAACGTGACTCGACGGTCAATCACCTGACACTGGGTGCATTCCGGACCCCATAGGTGTCGAAAGTGCACCCAGTCCCGTTTTTGGTCGGGTTAACGCAAAAGGGCGGCACTTGGCCGCCCTTTCACTGCTCGGCGCTTTGCGCCGTGCGCTTGAGCTAGGAGGCGACCGCGGCCGGGATCAGCTCCCGCTCTTCCAGGTACGTGATCAGACGAGCGGCGGATTCCTCCGGCTCTTCTTCTTCGGTCTTGATCGTGACCTCGGCATTCTCCGGGGCCTCGTACGGGTCGGAGACGCCGGTGAACTCCTTGATCTCGCCGGAGAACGCCTTGGCGTAGAGGCCCTTGACGTCGCGCTCGGCGCAGGCGTCGACCGAAGCCTCGATGTAGACCTCGATGAACCGGTCGCCCATCGTGTCGCGGGCTTCGTCGCGGATCTGCTTGTAGGGCGAGATCGCGGCGGTGATCACCGGGGTGCCGTTGCGGGAGAGCAGGTCCGCCACGAAGGCGATGCGGCGCACATTGGTGTCGCGGTCTTCCTTCGAGAAGCCGAGACCCTTCGAGAGGTTCTCGCGGACGATGTCGCCGTCGAGGATCTCGAGGCGTGAACCGCGGGCCTTCAGCTCGGTGGCGAGCAGTTCGGAGATGGTGGTCTTGCCGGCGCCCGAAAGCCCGGTGAACCAGAGGGTGAATCCCTTTTCTTCTGACATGTCTATTTGTCCTCCTTGTAAGCGTCGATCAGGATCTGGGCGACCTCGGGCCGTGAGAACTCGGGCGGGGGCATCTCGCCTTCACCCAGCATCTCCCGGACCTTGGTTCCCGAAAGGAACAGATGTGAATCAGCGTCATGAGGGCAGGTCTTGCCGGAAGCAAGACCTTCGCACTCATGGCACCAGAAGGTGTGCTCGAACATCAGCGGCTCGATGCCGAGCTCGTCGATGTCGATGTCGTCGAAGATCTTCTGCGCGTCGTAGGTGCCGTAGTAGTCACCGGCACCGGCGTGGTCACGACCGACGATGAAGTGGGTCGCGCCGTAGTTGCGGCGGACGATCGCGTGGAGGACGGCTTCGCGGGGGCCGGCGTAGTGCATCTTCGCCGGCTTGACCCCGAGGACCACACGGTCGCTCGGGTAGTAGTCCTCCATCAGGACTTCGTAACAGCGCATGCGAACGTCGGCCGGGATGTCTCCGGCCTTCGTCTTGCCGATCAGCGGGTGGATGAACAGCCCGTCACAGGTCTCGAGCGCGGCCTTGGTCAGGTATTCGTGGGCCCGGTGGATCGGGTTGCGGGTCTGGAACGCGACGATCTTCTTCCAGCCGCGGTCGGCGAAGTCCTTCTTCGTCTCCGCCGGGGTCTGGTAGCGGCGCATGAAGGCTTCTTCGTGGTCGGGGAGCGCGTCGACCTGGATCGGGCCGGCGACGCAGCGGGTGCCCTCTTCGTAGATCGCGGCGACACCCGGATGCTCGGTGTCCTCGGTGCGGTAGACCTCCCTGGCCTCCCTGGCCAGGTCACGCTCGAAGATCTCCTCGACGGTGATCGAACCGAGGGGCTTGCCTTCGTCGGAGGAGAGGGCGACCACGTCGCCGATCGAGCATTCGAGGCCGGTCGGGAGGGTGATCGGGATCGGCCAGTAGTCGCCGTCCGCGGTACGCATGTCGGAGCAGACGCTGTTCCAGTCGGCGGAGCCCTGGAATCCGGTCAACGGGGCAAAGCCACCGTTTCCGATCATTTCGAAGTCAGCGGTCTGCCGCTCCGAGAGAGTCAATGCTAATTCGCTCATGTTCACGCTTCCGTATGAAGTGTTTGTTGACAGGGAAAGTTCGAAAAGTTAGGCGAGCAGGGTAACCGTTATCGAGCCGGGGAGCGGTCCCGCCGGGCGGCAACCGTGAAGATCGGTGCTAATTGATCCCGCATTCGGTCTTGCCGGATCCGGACCAGCGCCCGTCCCGGGCGGACTGGCCGGGAACGACCGGACGGGTGCAGTGGGTGCAGCCGATCGACGGGTAGCCCTGGTCGTGCAGGGGATTGTAGGGGACGTTGTGGAGGTTCAGGTGGTTCCAGACGTCGCGCTCGGACCAGTCGGCGATCGGATTGAGCTTCCAGATGTTGAACTTCTTGTCCCACGCGAACTTGCGGGTCTTGGCGCGGGTGGCCGAGTCGGCCCGCCTCACGCCGGCGACCCACGCGTTGACGGTGGACAGCGCCCGGCGCATCGGCTCGACCTTGCGGATGCCGCAGCAGGCGTCGGGGTCGCGGTTCCAGAGCTTGTCGCCGTACCCGGCGGCCTGCTCCTCGAGTGTCAGGTTGTGCCAGCGCTCGAACTCGACGTTGAAGTGCTCCGCCAGCCGGTTGCGGGTCTCGTAGGTCTCGGGGAAGAGCACGTCGGTGTCGAGGTAGAAGAATCGGGCCTCGGGGTTGATCTCCGTGGCGAGCTGCATGACCACCGAGCTCGTCTTCTGGAACGAGCAGGCGATGTACATCTCCTTGCCGAACTGGTCGAAGGCCCAGTCGAGCACCTCGGACGCCGTCTTTGATTCGAGCTCCTCGGCGACCGCCTCCTCGTCGAAGCGCGCGTGCAGCTTCTCCTGGTCCTCGACCGGGGGGCTGATGGCGGTTGTCGGTTCCACTGGTGGTGCGCGGGCCAGCCGGGGCTAGATCGCGCACTCCCCTTCGCCACGCTCGACCTTGTACGGATCGGAGCGGTTCCAGTCGATGAACTCCTGCATGGTGTCGAGGTTGAAGTCGACCGGCAGGGTCAGTTCCTTGACCGATTCCTCCATGTGGGTGGTGCCGACCCGTTCGACGTAGTCGTTGAAGACCTCGCCGTCCTCGCGCTCGGATTCGTACATCCGGACCCACCGCTCGACCGCGTCCGGGACCCGGCGGGAGGGGAGCCGGGACTTGAGCCTGGTGCCGAAGATGACCTCGCCGTCGACGTACTTGCCGCCGAGATGCGGGACGTACGCGGGAAGGGTGCGGCCACCGACCTTCAGCGAGGCGCCGTAGAAGCCGATGTCGGCGATGTGGTGCTGGCTGCAGCCGTTCGGGCAGCCGCTCATCTTGACGTGGATCTGGCGGGTCAGGGGATCGGTGATCTCCATCGACTCTAGCCGCTCCTGAACCGCTTTGTTCAGGCCCATCGAGCTGGTAATGCCCATCTTGCAGCTGTCGGTGCCGGGGCAGCTGACCACGTCGGTGATGCGGCGCGGGCCGACGTCGTCGAGCCCGAGCTCCCCGAGCCGCTTCCACACGTCGTAGAGGTTCTCGTCGCGGACCCAGCGGAGGACCAGGTTCTGCTGGACGGTGGTCCGGGCGAAGCCCCCGGTGAAGTCACGCATGATCTGGCCGAGGCCGCGAAACTGCGCGGGGGTCAGGTCGCCGCGGATGATCCGCACCTCGACCGTGTTGAACCCGTCCTGCCTCTGCGGCTGGACGTTTGCCTCGGAGAAGATCTCGAAATCGCCGCGGTCACCGTTCGGCGAGCCGGCCGGGGGAGCGTCGGGAAGCAGCGCCTCTTCGTCGAGGTCGAACAGGAGGTGGTCAACAGTGAAGTCGCGCTCGTCGACCCAGTCGCCCTCGAGCTCCTGGTCGACCATTCGCCGGACCTCGTCGATGCCGACCTTGTTGACCAGCACCTTGATGCGGGCGCGGGCCCGGTTGGCTCGCAGCCATTCCTGGCGGTCGAAGATCCGGAAGACGGCCTCGGAGACCTTGAGGAAGTCGCCGTTGTCGGCCTCGACGAAGTCGTAGAGGGTGGGGGCGACCCGGGCCATGATCGACGTGCCGCCGCCGACCCGCATCTCGAAGCCCTTCTTGCCGTCCTTCACGCGGCTGATGAAACCGATGTCGTGGATGCCGGTGATCGCGCGGTCGGCGTCGGACGGCGAGAAGGCCGTCTTGATCTTCCGTGGCATCAGCTGGGTGGTGGGGTGGCGCACGAAATAACGCACGTAGGCACTGGCGTAGGCGGTGGGGTCGAAGATCTCGTCCTCGGCGACGCCGGCCCACGGGTCACCGGTCACGTTGCGGACCGTGTTGCCGCAGCCCTCACGCGAGGAGAGGCCGCTCGGGGCCATGTCGCGCAGCATGTGGACCATCTGGTCGAGCGGCACGTGATGGATCTGGATGTTCTGGCGGGTCGTGATGTGACCCTTGCCCAGCGGCGCGTAAGTCTCGACCACGTCGGCGAACGCGTCCATCTGTTCCGGTGTGATGCCACCCATCGGCAGCTTCACGCGCACCATCTGGACGCCGGGCTGGCGCTGGCCGTAGACACCCTGCTTCAGGCGGAAGCCGATGAACTCCGGTTCCGGCGTGTTGCCGTCCAGGAATTCGTTCGCTTCACCCTCGAAGTCGTCGAATTCGTGCTCGAGGATCGGGATCACGTGGCCGGGGACGTTGTCGTACGTCTCCGGGTTGTTCAGCGATCCGAGCTTGCCCTTGCCCTTCTGGACCTTGCCCTCTTCCTGCTCGACGCCTTTGTCGCCGGGTTTGGCGAGTGGCTTCGGTTTCGGTTTGACGGGGGCCGAACTGGGCTCCATCTGGAACTCCTCCTGCGTGGCTATCAAGGAATGGAAGCGATAGTAGCAAAGCACCGAAACCTGACTGGAAATCAGGTATTTAGATTTTCAGGAGTTGGAGCGGGCTCGTGCTTCGAGGATCGCGGCGGCCTCGCCCGGCTCTGAGACATACCCGTCTTCCGGCTCAATCTCTTTGCCTTCTACCACCCAGGCGGTGATGCCGCCCTTGATCGTGCTCACATCGTACCCGGCGGCCATGAAGGCCTCGGCCGCCATGTCCGACCGGGCTCCGACCCGGCAGTAGAAGATGACCGGTACCGACTTGTCGAGCTCGCCGCGGCGATCGGCAAGTTCCTCGAGGCCGATGCGCTCGGCGCCGGCGAGGTGCGCGGCGTCGAACTCGTATTCCTGCCGGACGTCGATCAGGCGGGTCCCGCCTTCATCCTTGATCAGCTGTTCGATCTCGGCCGGACTCTTCTGGTGTCCGGCTTCAGGTGTGTCAGAGGCTTCCATGGGCTCGGAAAGCTAGCAGCGCCCCGCCCGCCCCGTGACTCAAGTGATGTCGGCGCCTTCGATCAGGAACGCGACCCGCACGTGGGCGCGGTATTCGTCGAGGTGCTCGCCCCTGATCCCGGTCGAGACGATGTCGACGGCGCGGATGTTCCGCAGCGAATCCCGAGCCTGCTTGAGAGCCTGCTGTGCGGCATCGTCCGTCGATACTCTCGAACTTCCGACCAACTCGATGATCTTGACTACGGCCATTGCTCCTCCTCGGTATGAAGCCAGTGAAAGTTTCCTCTGCGTCCATTCTTACGCCTCGGCCGAGTGAAGGGAAGCCTGCGTCAGAAAAGTTCGCGCGGATCGTGCCGGCCGAACTCGTCCTTGGCACTGACCCCTTCGACCAGCGCGGCCCGGAGCCACGGGTTCAACCCGGTGTCCCCGGCCGGGGGAGCAACCGCGGTGTCGCCCTCGAAACGCTGGATCGCAGCGGCGATCGCGGCGGCTTCGGCCGGCGTGGCCGCGCTGGTGATCACTGTCACCGGAGCACTCAAAGCGGGATGTTGCCGTGCTTGCGCTTCGGCTGGGCGACACGCTTCGTCTGCAGCGTGTGGAGCGCCTTGATCAGCTTCGGGCGGGTCTGGCGGGGCTCGATGACGTCGTCGATGTAGCCGCGCTCGGCCGCCGCGTACGGGTTGGCGAAGTGGGCCTTGTAGTCGGCGATCAGCTTCGCCTTGCGGTCTTCCGGGGTCGGCGAGGTCTGGATGTCGCGCCGGTAGATGATGTTGACCGCGCCTTCGGGGCCCATCACGGCGATCTCCGCGGTCGGCCAGGCGAAGTTGAAGTCGGCGAGCATGTGCTTGGAGGCCATGACGTCGTAGGCGCCGCCGTACGCCTTCCGGGTGACGACGGTCAGTTTCGGCACGGTCGCCTCGGTGTAGGCGTAGAGCAGCTTGGCCCCGTGGCGGATGATCCCGTTCCACTCCTGGTCGGTGCCGGGCATGAAGCCGGGCACGTCGGTGAAGGTGATGATCGGGATGTTGAACGCGTCACAGGTCCGCACGAACCGGGCGGCCTTCTCCGATGACTCGATGTCGAGCACCCCGGCCTTGAAGGCGGGCTGGTTGCCGACGATCCCGACCGGATGGCCGTCGAGGCGGGAGAAGCCGCAGACGATGTTCTTCGCGAAGTGCTCATGGACCTCGAAGAATTCTTCGTCGTCGACGACCTTGGCGACGACCTTTCGCATGTCGTACGGCTTGTTCGGGTCGTCCGGCACGAAGGTGTCGAGCTCCGGGTCCTCGCGGTCCGGGTCGTCCCCGGTGGGGTAGTGCGGCGGCTGCTCGAGGTTGTTCAGCGGCAGGAAGCTCATCAGGTAACGCACGTCCTCGAGGCAGCTCACCTCGTCTTCGGCCGCGAAGTGCGCGACACCCGACTTCGAGTTGTGGGTCATCGCTCCACCAAGTTCCTCGAACTCGACCTCCTCGCCGGTGACCGTCTTGATCACCTCGGGGCCGGTGATGAACATGTGCGAGGTCTCCTTGACCATGAAGATGAAGTCGGTCATCGCCGGCGAGTAGACGGCACCGCCGGCACAGGGGCCCATGATCACGCTGATCTGGGGGATCACGCCGGAGCTCGAGACGTTCCGGGCGAAGACGTCGCCGTAGGCGCCGAGCGAAACGACGCCCTCCTGGATCCGGGCGCCGCCGGAGTCGTTCAGCCCGATGACGGGCGCGCCGACCTTGGCCGCGAGATCCATCACCTTGCACATCTTCTCGGCCATGACCTCGCCGAGCGAGCCGCCGAAGACGGTGAAGTCCTGGGAGAAGACGAAGACCTTGCGGCCGTCGATCGTCCCGTGGCCGGTGACCACCGCGTCGCCCCAGGGACGGCGCTTGGCCATGTCGAAATCGGTGGTCCGGTGGCGGACGAAGGTGTCGAGCTCCTCGAAGGAGCCGGGATCGAGCAGGACCTCGAGGCGCTCCCGGGCGGTCAACTTGCCTTTGGCGTGGTGCTTCTCGATCGCCTCTTCCGAGGCTGAATTGACCGCCTGGTCACGAAGCTCTCGCAGATATTCGAGCTTCTCTTCGTGGGTCTCGGGACTCTTCTCGCGCATGGAGCGACCAGTCTATTTGGATACCGCCTGAGCCCGCCTCCCGAACTTGTTCAGCGACAGACGAGCAAAGGCTGAGAGCTGTCGCTGGCTATCCGCCAGGGCCGGTCGGAACGGTCAGGTGGGATTTGGATTCCTCCCGCTCTTCCTGGTGCGAGCAATCCGATCCTGGTGCCGGGCTCATCGCCGAAGCGCGAAATCGAAATGCTGGCAGATTCCTGGCCCCGGTTCACGACTCTCGTGAATTCGCCGAGTGCGCGGGAGCGGGTACCAGGAGCCAAGCTGGAACACTCCTTGAGTGGTGGTGCCACGGGATTCACAAAGAGGCCCAGCTTGATCTTCTTGCGAACCTTCACCTTGCAGTTCGACGACTTGAGCTTGACCACGGTCCCCATGTCGCACGTCGGTCCCGAATGCGAGTTAATTCCAAGTATTCCACTTGTTGGTGAGAGTCGTGCCAGCCGGTTTGATGTTCCCGTTCTTGTGATAGTACCCGGCGTCTCTCCATTGTCCCCAATCTGGGGCCGTACCGTCAAGTGCTGCGTCATCCTTCATCGGCCACAGGACCACTCCCTCAAGGGGGCGGTCCTGGATGTTGTGGCGTGTGGAAGCTTCGTCCATGAGATGTTCGATGAAACCGACCTGGCGCGCGAAGCCGTTGTTCGGCATCCCGATAATCTGATTGCCTGGGTTGAGGTGGTAGCTTGAAGCCCCAACTTCAGTGATCCAGAGCTTGCGGTTCCCTGCTACCGCCCTGATTTTGTTGTACCGCTCCCAAACCTTGTCCGAAGCCTCGCTTCCGGGACCCTCATGCCTCATGTCTCTGGCCGCCTGACACATAGCTCGGTATCGCGCCAGTCTCGTGTCGGAGGGAACGCCCGGCGTGAGAATGGGGTCCCAATTGCCTTTCTGTGGCTCGATTTCGCTCCAGTTGATTCTCGTCCTGAGCACGTTCGAGCCAAGCTCTGCTGCCTTCTTGGCCGCATCCGTTTCGGTAGCAAGCCGCAAATGTATGTCTGGTGGCCGTGTTTGGGATAGGACACAGCTAAACCTCATCTTTGTAGAGCAGAGTGGTATGGCTCATCTTGTATTGCTCCTTCAGGAGGAGCGGCAACGAAGAAAGGCCGCGAAGGACGTCTCGGTCGCCGGTCAGAATGATCTCTTTGAGGCCCACAGCCCTGGTCATGGAGTACTCACCGCCGAGGATCAGGTGGAGCAACCTTGCTTCGAGCGTTGCGCTAGGCAGTGACTTAACGGGGTTGCCTGGAAAGTTGACGTTCTCGTAACCACCTTGGTTCAGCTCTAGCGTCACAGTGAGGTCCGGATCCTTCAGGTTGATCGATACCGGCAGGGTTACCTGTTGTTTGGCGTGATCTGGCCCAGAAGACTGGTTCAAAACCTGAATTGCCGCCACGGCCATAAAGGTTTGCCTGATCGCCTCGACCAGGATCTCGTCGGTGATGTCGTCCTCGTAGACGGCCGGAGCTGGTTCGGCGGACGCTCTCGTCGGGAGCGCAATCGCCGAACTAGCGAGCGCAGCGGCACCAGCGCTCGCGAGAAGCTTCCGGCGCGACCACGTACCCGTCGCTTCATCGTTGGTCATCAATTCTCCCCTAAGGCCTTCGCTAGAGCGCGTTCAGCCGAACCCTCATCGTAATCGACCTCGACTTGCAGCCGAGGGTCGATCTGAACCGCGTCCGCAGTCTAGTCTTTATCCCTTGCCCGCCCCTCTCTGCCAACGTAACGTGAGACACCGATGACTCGACAATTAGAGGGCAGAGATGGAGCACGAGATGTCAACCACCACCAACAACAACGGAGCCACCGGCCCCGAAGCGAAGCGAGCCGTAGGCGAGCGCAGTGAAGGGGCCGGTGGCCGCCCCACCGCGCCGACGGTCCCTGACCCCGAGCTGGCCGAGCTCCCCAAGCGCAGAACGTTCACCGCCGATTACAAGTTGAAGATCCTGGCCGAGGTCGACGCGGCCACCGAGCCCGGCGAGATCGGAGCGCTGCTACGCCGCGAGGGCCTTTACTCCTCGCTGCTTTCGACCTGGCGCCGCCAGCGCGACGAGGGAGCGCTGCGGGCACTCGGGCGAAAGCGAGGGCCGAAGTCCCCCGATCCACGCGAGGAGCGGATCGCAAAGCTCACGCGCCGGGCCGAGCGGGCCGAGAGTCGGCTGGCCACCGCCCAGCGAGTGATCGAGGTGCAGGGAAACGTCTCAGCGCTCTTGGGCGATCTGCTCGAGCCCAAGGGCGCGGCCGCCAAGGTGCGGCAATGATCGAGGCCACGGTCGAGGAGCTCGCTCCACTGATCGGTACCCGCCCGGCCTGCCGCAGTCTCGGCGCGGCCCCGGCGACGATCTATCGCCGCCGGCGCCCACCCGAGCCGAAGCCGGGCCGTCCGCGGGTAAAGCCGGCCCGATCGCTGAGCGAGACCGAGCGCACCGAAGTGCTCGCCGAGCTCCACTCCGAGCGCTTCCGCGACGCCTCCCCGGCCGAGGTCTGGGCGAGTCTGATCGACGAGGGCCGCTACCTGTGTTCGGAGCGGACCATGTACCGGCTACTGGAGGCGGCCGGGGAAAACGGCGAACGGCGCGATCAGCTGACCCATCCCGCCTATCAGCGCCCCGAGCTGTTGGCCGAGCGGCCGAACGAAGTCTGGTCCTGGGATATCTCGAAGCTCAAGGGCCCGGCCAAGTGGACCTACTTCTACCTTTACGCGATCATCGATGTCTATAGCCGCTACGCGGTCGGCTGGACGGTCAAGGAGCGCGAGTCGGCGTCGTTGGCCAAGGCGCTGATCGGCCAGTCGGCCGAACAGCAGCAAATCAAAAGAGGTCAGCTGACCGTGCACGCCGATCGGGGCTCTTCGATGAGGTCCAAGCCGGTGGCGATGTTGCTCGCGGATCTCGGGGTCACAAAGACCCACTCACGCCCCTACACCTCGAGCGACAACCCCTACTCGGAGGCGCAGTTCAAGACGCTCAAGTACCGGCCCGGCTTTCCGGCCCGCTTTGATTCGATCGACCATGCTCGCGAGTTTTGCCGTGAGTTCTTCGCCTGGTATAACCACGCCCATCGCCACTCGGGGATCGCTCTGATGAGCCCGGCGACCGTCCACTACGGAAGGGCCGAGGAGACTTACTCAGCCCGTCAGGCAGTGCTCGATGCCGCCTACGCGGCCAATCCCGGTCGGTTCGTGAGGAAAGCACCCACCCCGCCGAAGCTGCCTGCGGCAGCCTGGATCAACAAGCCCGAGGAAGAGGAGGTTGCTCACTAAACTCCGAAGGCCGAGTGTCTCATTTGACTTGACAGGTTCCGCGCTCAAGAGGCGGCTCTTCGCTCTTGCCTTGAGGGAAACCTTCAAGACGCTGGTTCTTCCCTCGATCAACTTGATCCTTGAAGCTTCAAGGAGACGGTTTGCTCTTGAGTTCAGGCTGCCGGCCTGGACGCCCCTCATCTTGAGCTTGATTTGCCCGGTCGCCTTTTGCTGTTTTCGGAGGATCTTAAAGGGTCGTTTTCGGCAGTAGGCGGTGTCCGGCCGAGCGTAGGCTGTTTCGATGAAGGTCGGATCGCCTATGTGTTCTCCTCCAGTGATCCAGGTGGCGTAGGCATAACCACTGTCCCCAGATGCCACGACAGGGAACCCGTTGAACTCATCCTCTAGCACCTGAGAAGACCAGGACGGCCGGCCCGGCAGCTTCGTTGCCACGATGACCTGGTAGGAGTCGGTGTCCCAGATCAGGTTGATGGTGCCGTTATCGGCAACGGAAGAGTCCGGGAACTGGGAAAGCTCCCCAGTCTCGGGTGAGATCCGAGAAAAGGTCCTGATCTTTCCACCTCTGACGGTGCCGAGCAGGGGATTTCTCTCATCCGAACGCATGACGGCCAAAGAGGTCACGCCGCCCGGCAAGGAAAACACCGCGAGGGTTTCCTTGTGTAGCGATTCGGGGATCCGGACCTTGGCCCATTTGTTTTCCTCGCCCGACCTGATCATCAACCTGGCGTAGGTGGTGTCTTCGTCGCTGTAGTCGGTCCAGGCGACGCCTGCGTCTCCTTTCGAACCGGCCGATACCTGTAGATATGTGCCAGATGACTTGATCACGTACGGCGCGCTGAACTTTCTGCCAGGTTTCCTCACTGCGACTTTGATCTGCTCATCCACGTTGCGCCAAGCGACAGCGAAAGTCCCGTCAGGACCCGAGGCGACGTCAAGTTCCCCAATTCTCTCACCGGCAGGTGACACGGACTTCGGTATCTCGAAGCCACCGGGGCCTCCGCAGGAAATCATGGCACTGCCGCCGAAATGACCATCCGAGTTCCAGGTGACGCAAACTTCACCGCGAGTGCTTTCGTTCACTTCGAAAGCAAACGGCTCCGTCTCGCTGGGTCCGGAAATCGTGGCGACAGCTCCTCACCCCACCCCGATTGTTTGAGTGGCAGTCCGAATTGAACCGTCATCAGAAACCCAGGCAGCCTGAAGACGACCGTCACCCAGCGACGCGATGCCAGAGTTGACACCCGGCGGCAAGCCAGTCGACACCTGCTCGATCGGAGAGAATTCAGACTCGCCGGCACTCTGGGTGGCGGCGAGCACGCCTTCATCAGTCGTAGGCCAGACGACGGTGGCCGAGCCACCTTCTGTCGCAATGGCCGGCCCACCAATAGCTCCATCAATCCTCCCCGAGGTGCTCCAGGGACCTTGAGGGGCAGCATCAGCTGTGCTCGCGGCGATCGGCAGCAGGGCGCAAACTATGCCGATCAACAAGAGACAAAAGGTGCGCGAAGCGAGAACGGGTGCTGCCTTGGTAGTCACTTCGCATCCCTCATTCTGTCGATTGACCTCATATACGAAACCGCCAAGGCACCACGAAGTTTCGGCCAGCAGATTGGACCCGCCAATGCTGTAGCGCCCAGCCCACATCAAGACCCCCCGGGCTTTGCCGACCTCATCCGGCGTCGAAGGTTCGTATCCCCCCTCCGCTACCGGTATCGGATCCGGCGTTGACAGTGGATTGGTAACGGACTCGCGATCCTAGGTGCGCCGGAGCCTGAAATCGGTGGTGCGGTGCCGGACGAAAGTGTCCAGTTCCTCGAAGGAGCGGGGACCGAGCAGGACCTCGAGGCGTTCCCGGGCGGTCAGCTTGCCTTTGGCGTGGTGCTTCTCGATCGCCTCTTCCGAGGCTGAATTGATCGCCACGGGACTGACGACCCAGATCGGCGCGGACACGAGCGCAGCGTACATGGCCGATGGTGGCACCGGCCTGAGCACCGGGCAGGTCACCCAGGTTCGCTGTAGCCTCGCTCGCAATGCGCTCGGGTGATTTGGGGGAAAAGATGAGGCATATCGTGGGGGCGCCGGCCTTCCCACGGCTCGTGCTGGCGTTTTCGATGGCGTTCGCCTTCGTCGTCTTCCTCTGGTTCGGCCGCGGCACCACCTTCTCGGCAGACGAGCTAACCTGGTTGATGCAGTCGCCGGACCGCACCCTGGGCAATGCTTTCGACCCGCACGCCGGCCATCTCGTCTTCGTCAGCAAGGTCCTCTACAAGGTCGTTCTCGAAACGATCGGGGTGAACTACCTGACCTTCCGGATCCTCACCGCCCTCACCGTTCTGCTCGCCTCCCTGCTGATTTTCATCTACGCCCGCCGCCGGGTGACCGAGCTGGTTGCCCTCGCCCCGGCGCTCGCTCTGCTCTTCTTCGGCGGGGATCCCTTCCACGTCGTTGCCGGCAACGGCTTCACAGTCCTTTTCGCCGTGGTCTGCGGGCTGGCCGCCCTGCTCTTTTAGCGCGTCCAAGCTCGAAGCCTATCCCGCCAAGGTCTACACCAACACCGTCAAGGGCATCGGCCAGCTCTCGGTGCGCCTGCGAGACGCGGATGTCATCGTCCTGATTCGCGAACGCACCCACATCACGCGGCAACTGCTGGAAAAACTCCCCCGACGAGGCTCATCGCCCAGACCGGCCGTGTCGGCGCCCACATCGACGTCCAGGCCTGTACCGAACGCGGCATCGCCGTCGCCGAAGGTGTCCTCGCCCATCGCGCCCGCCGAACTGACCTGGGCGCTCGTCATGGCAGCGATGCGCCGCCTGCCGCAGTACATCGGCACGCTCAAGCACGGCGGCTGGCAGCAGTCCGGCATGAAAGCGGCGTCGATGCCGCCCAACTTCGGGCTGGGCGTGGTGCTGCGTGGCCGCACGCTGGGCATCTGGGGTTACGGCAAGGTCGGCCAGCTGGTCGCCGGCTACGGCAGTGCCTTCGGCATGCAAGTGATGGTCTGGGGCAGCCAGGAGGCGCGCGAAAAGGCCGCGAACGATGGCTACCAGATGGCGAGCTCGCGCGAGGAACTGCTGGCGGCGAGCGACGTGCTGAGCCTGCACTTGCGCCTGGCGGATGAAACGGCCGGCGTCGTCACGCTGGAGGACCTGGGCGGATCAAGCCGACCTCGCTGCTCGTGAACACCTCGCGCGCCGAGCTCATCGAGCACGACGCGCTGATCGCCGCG